>NZ_JAHRWL010000001.1:1035000-2252324 GCF_019104745.1 Thalassococcus arenae | reverse complement strand
AAGATCATGCGCCGCATCCTGCGCAAGATCGCCGAAAACGACTACGGCGCCCTCGGAGACACCTCGACACTCGCCGAACCCGCCGTCGTCGACGACCTCATCGAAAACAGAATGAACAGGGGCTGACCCGCACACCACCGGGGAAAGAGCGGTCGTCCGCCCGCCCTTTCCCGTTAACCAATCGGGCGAATTTTCCGAACAAGTCTAGGCATTTGGATGTATCGCCGGTCACTCCGTGCTAAGGTTTGAACCGGGGGGCACACAACGCGGAGTGCCTGAGATGCAACTTCCCGTCATACCCGTTTCGACCGCGCCGTGGTCCACCGGGCATCCTTTCGGCCTTCCGGCCGCGTTCCGGCACGCACCGGCGTCGCGGGTCCAGCCGCCAAAGCAACGTGACATGGCCAATACCGGGTTGCAGACCGCCTGGTTGCCACCGCAGTGGAAAGCCCGCCAACAGGGCGCGCCCGACCCCGACAGCCAGACGGCACCGCCGTCGATCATGCAGATCCGCATCACCGAAATGCTTGCGGAACAGCTTGCTGCACCGGCACCGGCCCAGCTTCAGGACCGGCCTGCGCCGGATCCGTTGCCCAGGCCACCGCAGACCCTGCCCGCCTATGCGGAATTGTCGAAACTGGATCGCGAAGCTGTCCGGGATACCGCGCAGCCCCCGTCCTTCGATGAGCATCGCGCCGAACGCGACGGCCCGGTCGCCTGAACCGGGCGATCCTGTAAAGGCACTGCGTTCCGGGCCTTGGCCGCGCCCGCGCCCCGCACGACATGGGCCAGTCGCACCGATGCCGCCTGGCCGTGACCGGCGTTACCGCCGCAACGGCATCCATACGCGGCGTCGTACATGTCACACGCCGAATGCCAAACTCTTGGCTTCGCGACGCGGTCGAACGCCCGAACCCATAACGCGGACCAGCCGCAGCGACCGGGCCGTCGCGCCCGGGTCTTCCGGATCGACCATTCCGCGATGACACCGCCGCACCGCCCCGCGTCGACCAAGCGCGCGTCGCATCAATCGGCTGGTCCACTGGTCCAGCCCAGGAAAAGGCGCAGAGCGCCGCTTTTCACTGCCGCGCGCTTGGCCTATAACCGCGCCACCCGTGGCGCCCAGGCGCCGCTTCAAAGTCCGGGCGAGGTTGGTATGAGCAAGAATTCCCACGACGCGGATGTCGCCTTTATCAAGGCTTTGGCTGAGCTTCTGCGCGAGAACGATCTGAGCGAACTGGAAGTGCGCCGCGACTACGGCGAAGATGACAGCCTCGAGGTGCGCGTCGCCCGGGTTCTGCAGCAAGCCGCACCGGTCGCCCCGGTTCACGTGCCCGTCGCCGCGCCGGCGGCCGCGCCAGGTGCCGCGCCTTCCGCTGCTGCGCCGGCCGCGCTGCCCGAAGATCCCGCCGCCCATCCCGGTGCGGTGACCTCGCCGATGGTGGGAACGGTCTACCTGCAGGCCGAGCCCGGCTCGCCCGCCTTCATCACGGTCGGATCGCAAGTCAGCGAAGGCGACACGCTGTTGATCGTCGAGGCGATGAAAACGATGAACCACATCCCCGCTCCGCGCGCCGGCACCGTCAAGCGCATCCTGGTCGAAGACGGCGCGCCGGTGGAATACGGCGCCCCGCTTGTCATCCTCGAGTAACGCGCATGTTCGACAAGATCCTGATCGCCAACCGGGGCGAGATCGCGCTGCGGGTCGTGCGGGCCTGTCGGGAAATGGGTATCGCCTCGGTTGCGGTGCATTCCACCGCCGATGCCGACGCGATGCATGTGCGCATGGCCGACGAGACGATCTGCATCGGCCCCGCCCCGTCGGTCGACAGTTACCTGTCGATCCCCGCCATCATCTCGGCCTGCGAAGTGACCGGTGCGCAAGCGATCCACCCCGGCTATGGCTTTCTGTCCGAAAACGCCCGTTTCGTTCAGGTGATCGAGGATCACGGCCTGACCTTCATCGGCCCCTCGGCCGAACACATCCGCATCATGGGCGACAAGATCACCGCCAAGGACACGGCCAAGGCCCTGGGCATTCCCGTGGTTCCCGGTTCCGAAGGTGGGGTAGCGTCGGTCGAGGACGCCAAGAAGATCGGCGCGGATTTCGGCTATCCCGTCATCATCAAGGCCACCGCCGGTGGCGGTGGCCGGGGCATGAAGGTCGCGCGCAACGATGCCGAGATGGAGAACGCCTTTCGCACTGCGCGCTCCGAAGCCAAGGCGGCCTTCGGCAATGACGAAGTCTATATCGAGAAATACCTGCAGCGCCCGCGCCACATCGAAATCCAGGTCTTCGGCGACGGCAAGGGCAAGGGTGTGCATCTGGGTGAACGCGATTGTTCGCTTCAACGACGCCACCAGAAGGTTTTCGAAGAGGCCCCCGGACCCAGCATCAGCCCCGAAGAACGCGCAAGGATCGGCGCGATCTGCGCCAAGGCCGTGGGTGAGATGGGCTATGCCGGCGCCGGCACGATCGAATTCCTGTACGAGGACGGCGAGTTCTACTTCATCGAAATGAACACGCGCCTGCAGGTCGAACATCCGGTGACCGAGGCGATTTTCGGCGTCGACCTGGTGCGCGAACAGATCCGCGTCGCCGAAGGGCTGCCGATGTCCTTCGACCAGGATGATCTGACGATCAACGGGCATGCCATCGAAGTGCGCATCAATGCCGAGAAGCTGCCGAATTTCGCACCATCCCCCGGCAGGATCTCGCAATATCACGCACCCGGCGGCCTGGGTGTCCGGATGGACTCGGCGCTTTACGACGGCTATCGCATTCCGCCCTATTACGACAGCCTGATCGGCAAGCTGATCGTGCATGGCCGCGACCGGTCCGAAGCGTTGGCACGCCTGAACCGCGCCCTGGGCGAATTGATCGTCGATGGCGTGGATACAACGATCCCGCTGTTCCGGTCGCTTCTGGCCGAGCCCGACATCCACAGCGGCGATTACAACATCCACTGGCTGGAGAAGTGGCTGGAAAGCGGCGCGCTCAGGCAGGGCTAGGCGGCGAATGTCGCTGACGCCGGAGCTCTTGTTGCACGCGTATCGCTCGGGCGTCTTTCCGATGGCCGAAACCCGCGACGACCCGGACCTTTTCTGGGTCGATCCGCGGCGGCGCGGCATCATCCCGCTCGATGGTTTCCACCTGTCCCGCAGCCTGGCCCGCCGGCTGCGGCGCGACGATTACCAGGTCACGCTGAACCGCGCCTTCGCGGCAGTGATGGAGGGGTGCGCCGACCGCAACGAGACCTGGATCAACGAAGAAATCCTGAGACTTTTCACCACGCTGCACCAACGCGGCCATGCCCATTCTCTGGAGGTGTGGATGGACGGCCAGCTGGCAGGCGGCATCTATGGATTGGCCATGGGATCGGCGTTTTGCGGGGAGTCGATGTTCTCGCGCCGGCGCGACGCGTCCAAGATCGCATTGGCATGGCTGGTGGATCACCTGCGGCGCTGCGGCTTCACGCTTTTCGACACGCAATTCCTGACGGCGCATCTGGCGTCGCTTGGCGGGATCGAGGTGTCGCGCGCACGGTACAAGATGATGCTGGAAGACGCGCTGACCCGAGAGGCCGACCTGCTTTCACATCCCCTTGCGGACAGCGGTCACTCTGTCGTGCAGCGCATCACCCAGACGTCATAGCGCGGGTGATTCATCGGGTTCAGCGCGGGGGACGAGGCCACCATCCAGCCGCTGAATACCGGCTCGGCCACGCCGATTTCGCGCACCGTCAGATAGGCATAGGCATCGCCGGACGGATTGCCCTCGGGATAGCGGCATTCCTTGAGCATCACTTCGACCCGGCCGATCGAGGCCGTCCCGCCATTGGGGATCGTCACATCCGCCACCTTGGCGTTCAGCTTGTCCAGACCGCGCAAAATCGCGCCGGTGCCGGTGTTGACGGCCTCCTGCGCGCTTGCGGTCGCGGCCAGCAGAACCAACGCCAGCGACACAAGCCTCATTCGCTGCCGTCTCCGGCGACGTATTTCAGCAGCAGTGACACCAGGCTGACGGCGCCCTGGGTGTCCAGGATCTCGTCGCCTTCGGCATAGTAGAAAGGCGACCCGCCCGGGCTGATCTCAACGAAATTGCCCCCAAGCAACCCTTCGGAGGAAATGACGATGGCGCTGTCATCGGGAATTTCGATGCCTTTCTGGATCGCGATGCTGGTATCGGCCCGATAGGTTTCGGGGTTCAATTCGATACCCGTCACGGTGCCGACCTTGACCCCTGCGAGGCGCACGTCGGACCCAACGGTGATCCCTTCCAGCGAGCGGAACGAAGCGGTCAGCGGATAGGTGTCTCCGCCCAGTGACAATCCCGTCGCCTGCACGGCGTAAAACCCGAAGGCCAGCGCCGCGGCCAGAACACCGCCGCCGACCAGCACCTCGGTGGTGGAGTGGGTCATTCGGGCTTCCACGCCTCGTAGTCGGCGCGCGACGCGGGTTGTTCGCGGCGCAACGATCCTGCCGGTGCATAGGCCATCGCGGTGCCGGTCAGGTTTTCCTGATGCGGCTTTTCCCACGTCTTGCGGGCCAGCTTGCCGTCTTTCGGCGGTTCCTTGTAGGTGTGATGCAGCCAGCCATGCCAGTCGGCGCTGATCCGGCTTGCCTCGATATCGCCGTTGAAGATCACCCAGCGGCGCTTGCCGTCGCGGGTTTCGTAATAGACATTACCCTGCTCGTCCTCACCCACCTTCACGCCCTTGCGCCAGGTGTACAATTGGGTGTTCAGGGTCTGGCCGTTCCACCAGGTCAGGGCGCGCAGAACCGTGTTGAGAATACCCATGCGGGGCCTCCTGTCTGATGGCCCGACTTATGACCGATCGCGCAAACGTGGTCCAGAGGGCACAGGCGAAACACTGCCCGTCCTTTCGCGGCAAATCGTCCGGCAAATGGTCAGCCTGCCTCATTTTGGCCATGATTGCGTGGCCCTTCCCTGATAAAAACGAAAAAACACAGCCGAGGCATCGTCAATGAGCACCGAAATCGCCGCCCGCTGCATGGGCCTGTCCGTTCCGCAATCGCCCTTCCTGAACGAAACCCGCATCCGCCGGATCGAGGCGGCGCGCTATGAAGGCCAGGAAATCGCCGGCGCGTTGCATGTCGTGCGCGAAGGCGACCGGGTGCTGGAACTGGGCGCCGGTCTGGGCATCGTCGGCGGCGTCACGGCGCTGAACGCCAAGCCCGAAGCGCTGTTGTCCTTCGAGGCCAACCCTGCGATGATCCCGCATATCGAGGCGCTTTACGCCTGCAACGACCTGGCCGACCGGGCCAAGGTGCGCAACGCCGTGCTTCTGTCGACCCCGGACCAACCCGACAGCGTGACCTTTCACGTCCACAATTCCTTTCTCGGCTCGTCTCTGGTCGACACGCCGGCGCGCAAGACCACGCCGGTCGATGTCTCGGTCGAGGATTTCGAGACCGTGCGCCGCGATTTCGCTCCGACCGTCATGCTCGTGGATATCGAGGGCGGCGAAAAGGAGTTGCTGGACAATGCCGATCTGGACGGCATCCGCGCGATCGTGATCGAGTTTCACCCCGGCGTCTACGGCATCGACGGGATGCGTGCCTGCAAGGCGCGGCTGAAGGCGGCGGGGTTTGAGAAAGTGCCCGAACACAGCACCCGCACCGTCTGGACCTGCACCCGCACATTGCACTGAGCCGGGGCGCGCGGTGACCAGCCATCCTGCCCTGCCCCCGGCGATCCGGCCACCCAACCCGAAACGGGGCTGGTCGCACAGCCTGGGCGGGCTGGGCAATGCCATCGTCGTACCACCATCGGAAAATGGCTTCGTGCAGAAGGCCGGCGTGTTGTGGTCGAACGGCGCCTATTGCCCGTCCGGTGCGCTATGGCGGAATGCGCGCGCCCTGACGGTGCAGCCCGACATGCCGGACAACACGGAAAAGCTGCCCGGCACCTGGCTGTGGGGGGGCGTGTTGTGGCGCCATTTCGGTCATTTCATCACCGAGAGCCTGGGCCGTCTCTGGGCGCTTGACCATGTCAAGAACCCGGTCGACGGCGTGCTTTTCATTCCCAAGCGTCCAAACAACGCCGAAGGCATGACCGGTTACCAGACCGATCTGTTCCGGCATTTCGGTCTGGACGGCGCGCAGATCCACCAGGCCGCGCGACCGACGCAAGTCGAACGGCTGATCGTGCCGGGACAGGGTTTCGGATTGGGCGACATCGCCTCGGGTACGCGGTATTTCCGCGATTACGTGCAGCGACGTTTCGGGCAAGACGTTGCGCCGGACGGCCCCGAGCGGCTGTATATCAGCCGCAGCAAGCTGGGGCCTACCCGCGGCACCGTGGTGGGTGAGACGCGGCTGGAAAGCTATCTCGAACGCGAAGGCTACGAGATCTTTCATCCCCAGGCCCATGACATCACGACCCAGATCGCGCGCTACAAGGCGGCGCGGCAGGTGATCGCCACCGAAGGCTCGGCTTTGCATCTTTTCGCGATGGTCGCACGGCCCGGTCAGAACCTGGCCGTGGTGATACGGCGACGGTCCGGAGCGACCGGTTTGATCGAAAAGCACGTGGCGTCCTTCACCGGACAGACGCCAACCATGGCCGAAGCGATCCTGCGGGAATGGATGCCGGAAAACCAGGTGCGCAAGAAATTTGCCCGTGGCGAGCTGGATTTCGTCCAGCTGCAACAGATCCTGCATGCCGGCGGCTTCGTCGGGATGGACCGGCCCTGGGTGTCGATGGAGCCCTTCGATGCACAGCTGGAACTTGCCGAGACGCTGGGCCAGCGCGAAGATCTTGGCCGCGCGGTCCTCGTCGAACCAATGCAGAAACCAGCGGTGCGGAAACGTTCAGCCGCCGGTCGGTAGCAGCGCGGTCAACTCGATCTCGATCCGGTATTTTTCTTCGATCAGCCCGCATTCCAGCATCGTTGCGGCTGGCGGATCGGCTCCGAAGGTTTCGGCAAGGATCGGCATGCAGGCCGCGAACTCGGCCCGGTCCGGCAGGTAATAGGTCACGCGCACCGCATCGGCAAAGCTGGCGCCTGCCTCGGCAAGCGCCGTCTGAATGATGCCGAGCGCCGAACGGCATTGTTCGACGACGGTGTCGCCCTGCCCGACCGTTCCCGCCACATGCACGAAACCGCCGGCCACGACGGCGCGGCAATAGCCGGCCTGCTTTTCGAATGGCTGGGCCGATGAAATGCGCCGGATCATGTCGCAAGTCTCCGAAAAGAAAGGCGGGGAAATCCCCGCCCTACCGGTGATCAGCAGCCCGGTTCATCCCGCGCTGGCGGGTTCCTTTTTCTGATCGGCGTAGATCATCAACGGCTTGGCGTCGGAATTGACCGCCTCTTCGTTGACCACGATCTCGGTCACGTTCTCCATGCCCGGCAGTTCGAACATGGTGTCGAGCAGAATGCCTTCGAGGATCGAGCGCAGGCCGCGCGCGCCGGTCTTGCGGGCGATCGCCTTTTTCGCGATGGCGCTCAATGCGTCCTCGGTGAACGAAAGCTCGACATCCTCCATCTCGAACAGGCGCTGGTATTGCTTGACGAGTGCGTTCTTGGGCTGGGTCAGGATCGTGATCAGCGCGTCTTCATCCAGGTCCTCGAGCGTGGCGATGACCGGAAGGCGGCCGACGAATTCCGGGATCAGACCGAATTTCAGCAGGTCCTCGGGCTCGAGATCCTTGAATACCTCGCCGACATTGCGTGCATCCACATCGCGGACGTCGGCACCGAAACCCATGGCCGATCCCTTGCCGCGCTGGCTGATGATCTTGTCCAATCCGGCGAACGCGCCGCCGCAGATGAACAGGATGTTGGTGGTGTCCACCTGCAGGAATTCCTGTTGCGGATGCTTGCGGCCGCCCTGCGGCGGCACCGAGGCCACGGTGCCTTCCATCAGCTTCAGCAGCGCCTGTTGAACGCCCTCGCCCGACACGTCGCGGGTGATCGAGGGGTTTTCCGACTTGCGGGTGATCTTGTCGACCTCGTCGATATAGACGATGCCACGCTGAGCACGTTCGACGTTATACTCCGACGATTGCAGCAGCTTGAGGATGATGTTCTCGACATCCTCGCCGACATAGCCCGCCTCGGTCAGCGTCGTTGCGTCCGCCATCGTGAACGGCACATCCAGGATCCGCGCCAAAGTCTGCGCCAGCAGCGTCTTGCCGCAGCCGGTTGGGCCGATCAGCAGGATGTTCGACTTCGACAGCTCGATGTCCGAGGATTTCTGCGCATGGTTGAGGCGCTTGTAGTGGTTATGCACGGCGACCGAGAGCACCCGCTTGGCCTTGGCCTGGCCGATGACATAGTCGTCAAGAACGTCGCAGATCTCGCGCGGGGTCGGCACACCTTCGGACGATTTCAGGCCGGCGCCCTTGGTTTCCTCGCGGATGATGTCCATGCACAATTCGACGCATTCGTCGCAGATGAACACGGTCGGTCCGGCGATCAGCTTGCGCACTTCGTGCTGGCTCTTGCCGCAGAAGCTGCAATAGAGGGTGTTCTTGCTGTCTCCGCCAGAATTCGTAGCCATTCTGCACCTTTCCCGGGCCCGTATGACCCATCGTTACCGCGCCGCGACCTGACGACCAGCCGCCCTTTCCGTCCGTCCGGGCAAGCTTAGGCCAGCCCCCCCGGCTCTACAATGCAAAAAATGGTGGCCGTCCGGGGGCTCAGGAAGCGTCGTCTTCCTTGGCGCGGTTGGTCACGATCTCGTCGATCAGGCCCCATTCCTTGGCTTGTTCGGCATCCATGAAATTGTCGCGTTCCAGCGCCGCCTCGACCTTGTCCAGCGCCTGACCGGTGTGATGCACGTAGATCTCGTTCAACCGGCGCTTGAGTTTCAGCGTCTCTTCGGCGTGGATCATGATATCGGTCGCCTGGCCCTGGTAGCCGCCCGACGGCTGGTGCACCATGATGCGGCTGTTGGGCAGCGAAAACCGCATGCCCTGCGCGCCGGCGGTCAGCAGCAACGATCCCATCGACGCGGCCTGTCCGATCACCAATGTCGAAACCTTGGGCTTGATGTACTGCATCGTGTCGTAGATCGACAGGCCCGAGGTGACGACACCGCCGGGGCTGTTGATATACATGCTGATTTCCTTGGACGGATTTTCCGCCTCGAGGTGCAGAAGCTGCGCCACCACCAGAGACGACATGCCGTCATGCACCGGGCCGTTCAGGAAAACGATGCGTTCCTTCAGCAGGCGCGAGAAGATGTCGTAGGCGCGTTCGCCGCGGCTGGTCTGTTCGACCACCATGGGCACCAGCGTGTTCATGTATACGTCAAGGGGATCTTTCATCGGAACCTGCCTGCCTGTTTTGCGAATGCCTAACCTCAAAGGGGTTACCGGAGTCTTAGTGTCGGCACTGGGGGGCTGCAAGGGCAACCGGGCGTTTCGGCACAGCTTGCCTTTTGCCGGCCGGTACTTAGGTCAGTGGCCAAGGGAGAGATGCCATGCCCGCGATAGACAGTTTTCCGCCGACACGGACAGAAGCGCTGAACAGGCTTCGCTCGTTTGTTCCGCATGCGGGCAAGGACTACGCCGCGCTGCGCAATCACGATCTCGGGCCGGGCCGGCATCGACATGTATCCACCCTGTCTCCGTATGTCCGCCACAGGCTGATCACCGAAGACGAGGTATTGCAGGCAGTTCTCGGCCGGCACTCGCGCAATAGCGCCGACAAATTCATCCAGGAAGTGTTCTGGCGCACCTATTTCAAGGGCTGGCTGGAAATGCGGCCGGGCGTTTGGGACAGCTACCGCAAAGCCACGCTGCGGCTGATGGATGACATCGCCACGCAATCGGGTCTGCGGCACCGGTGGGAAGCTGCCTGCAAGGGCGAGACCGGGATCGAATGCTTCGACGCCTGGGCGCGCGAATTGGTGGAAACCGGTTATCTGCACAACCACGCGCGGATGTGGTTCGCTTCGATCTGGATCTTCACGCTGCGCCTGCCCTGGGAGTTGGGCGCGGATTTCTTCCTGCGTCATCTGCTGGATGGCGATCCGGCGTCCAACACGCTCAGCTGGCGTTGGGTCGGTGGTTTACACACCCGCGGCAAGACCTATCTGGCACGGCCGTCCAACATCGCGAAATACACTGACGGCCGTTTCTCGCCCGCAGCCGGCGAGCTGGCCAGCGAAGCGCCGCCGGTGGATGGGCCCGACAACCCGGCACGGATGGCACCCCCGACCGGCGATCGTTTCGATCCGACCCGCCCGACGGTGTTGCTGCTGCACGAAGACGATCTAGCCCCCGGCTGGTTGTTCGACCTCGGTCTCAATCCGCTCGGTACCGCGCGGCTTGACGTTTCGGCACGGCTTTCGCCGCTGGAGCCCGCACCGCATGTCGCGGCGTTCAAATCGGCAGCGATGGACGATGTCTGCGCGCGCTGGTCGAACAAGCTGGGCCCGGTCAAGGCGCTGTCCGATCCCGCCGCGATGACCGGTTGGGCGCGGTCTCTGGGTGCCGAACAGATCGTCACGAGCTACGCCCCGATCGGGCCGGTGGCCGAAGCGTTGCGCGCCGTCGACGGCATGCCCGTCGTTCAGCCGCTGCGCCCTTTCGACGCCAATGCCTGGCCTTCCGCCACGCACGGTTTCTTCAAGTTCCGCGAACGTATCCCGCATTTGCTGGGCACCTTGCACGGCTTGCGCGCGGCATGAAAAAGGGCACGCCGTTGCGGCGTGCCCCCATTATGCATCCGGTACCGATCAGCCGAACATGTCGGACGTGATGCCGGAATACCAGCCGATGCTTTCCTCGAAGGTCGTCTTGCGCATCGCGGCATCTTCGCCGGTCTGGCTGACGAAGCTCGACACGCTGGCGATCTTTTCATCGGTCGGCTCATAGGCCGCGCCGACCTTGACGCCGTCATCGGTGGCGATCAGCGACCAGCAGGTGTTCGAATACTTCGCCGGGAACACCCGGCTGCCGGTCAGCGCACCGCGCACCGCCATCGCCGCCACCTTGGCCTGGCTGTTGGCCGAGAAGCCCGATTTGGGCATGTCGCCCTGGTCGGTCGCGTCGCCGAGGATGTACACGTTTTCGTCCATCCGGCTGACCATGGAATGGCCGTCGACGGGCGCCCAGTTGCCCTCGGTCAGACCCGCCGCGGCGCAGATCGCCCCGGCCTTCTGACCGGGGATCACGTTGACCACGTCGGCCTTGATGACCTCGCCATCGATATCGACCTCCATCGTGGCCGGATTCACGCTGACATTGCCGCCGCCGAAATCCGGCCCGAGCCTTTCGATCATGCCGCCGTAATGCTTGTTCCAGCCTTCCTCGAACAGCGCTTGCTTGGAGTATTTCTCCTTCGGATCCGCAATGATGATCTTGGCCGTGGGATTGTTCGCCTTGAGCAGGTGAGCAACCATCGAGATGCGTTCGTACGGTCCCGGCGGGCAACGATAGGGGTTGGGCGGAGCGATCATGACAAAGGTGCCGCCTTCGGGCATCGCCATGATCTGGCGCTTGAGTAGCTCCGTCTGGGTGCCGGCCTTGTAGGCGTGCGGCATCACGCCTTGCGCCGACAGGTCCCAGCCGGGCACGCTGCCGTCGACGAAATCGATGCCGGGGCTCATGATGAGCCGGTCATAGGGAACCGCTGCGCCACCGGCCAGGGCCACCGTCTTTGCATCCCGATCGACGCCCGTGGCCCAGTCATGCACGACATTGATGCCGTATTCGGCGGCCAGCGTCGCATAGGAATGGCCCAGGCTCTCCATCTCGCGGAAGCCGCCTAGATAGAGGTTCGAGAAAAAGCACGTGTAGTAGCGCCGGGTCGGCTCGATCAGGGTCACGTCGATCGCGCCCTGGCTGTCCTTGGCGACATACCGAGCCGCGGTCGCGCCGCCGGCTCCGCCGCCGATCACCACCACCCGCGGACGGGCCTGGCCCATCACCATCGGTGCGGAAAGCACCCCGGCCGCTGCGACTGTCGTTCCCAGAAAGCGTCTTCTGTTCAAGGTCATTTGGGTCTCCTCCCTGTACCCTTAATCGATCGCCGGCGCAGGATTCGGAACCGGCGGCTTGTTATTCGTTCAACGTAGCAAAAAATGCCGCCAAGGCGGCGATCTCTTCGTCGTTCAATCGCCCCGCCATCATCTGCATGACCGGGTGCGGTCTGATCTTGCGCTTGTAGGCGTGCATGGCCACCACGAAATCCTCTTGCGGCCAAAGCGTGATCGACGGGATTCCTTCGTCGGCGCCGTCTTTCTTGTGGCAGGTCAGGCATTCCGACGACAGGTATTCGCCATAGGCCACGTCACCCGCGATGGCCAAAACCTCGGGCGGCAGGTCGACCTCGAGCTTGCGTGCGGTCGGGGCGGATTCGGGGATGTTCTGCGGGCTGGCGGAATAGCCGCGCAGATAGGCCAGAACATCGTCGCGGTCCTTTTTCTCGGGTAGGCCGCGAAACGACATCCGGGTTCCGGTCACCAGCGTGCGCGGGTTTTCCAGGTAAGCGTCGAGACGCCTCAGGTCCCAGACCAGGCCATCGCCATAGGCGCGCAGCATCGCCTTCGAATAGGGAAAACCGTCGATGCTGCCAGCGCGGCGACCGAAGATTTCGTTCAGGTGCGGGCCGACGCGGTTGGCCGCGCCCGGTCCGACCTGGTGGCAGGAGCTGCATTTCTGGAAAAGCTCGGCGCCACGTTCCGCATCACCGATCGGCACAGCTGTCTCATCGGCGCGCGCCGCCCCGCAAAGGGACAGCGCAACAAGGGCCGATGCCACCCACCGTTTCACCAGGTTCACTCCGTGAAGGTCTTGAGGTATTCCGTTACAGCAGCAATTTCTTCGTCGCTGCGCAAGCCCGCAAAGGACATCTTGGTGCCCTTCATCGCCTCGCGCGGCTTGGCCAAGAACGCGGCCAGCGTCGCATCGTCCCAGACGCCGCCCGCCTCGCCCATGACCTTGGAATACTTGAAGCCCTCGACGCCGCCGATGGCGCGGCCCATGACACCGTTCAGATGCGGGCCGGTCTTGTTCTTGGCGCCGTCGCCGACCTGGTGGCAGGACTTGCATTTCTTGAAGACGGCCTCGCCCTCGGCCGCAAGCGCTTCGTCGATGACGGCTGCCACGACGACGGGTTCTTCGGCCGGCTCCATCGCCGCTTCCTCGTCGCCTTCCACATCCGGCGTCACATCGAGCACCGTCGCGCGCATGGTGATCTCGACGCTGTCCTTGCATCCGGTCATGCAGGGCTCGGCCCGCCAATTCACGTATTCCGTGGTTTCACGGTCGTCGATGATGAAACCATCCGCGTTGGGCATCTCGACCTCGAGAAAGTTCTCGTTCGACAACACGAAATCCTCATCCACCAGGTCATTGGAATAGAGGATGTAGGCGACGATGGCATAGACATCGTCATCCGACAGAGACTGCGCATTGCCGAAGGGCATCGAGCGGTGAACGTAATCCCAGGCAGTCGACAGGTAGGGCCAGTAGCTGCCCACGGTCTTGACCGGGTCGTCATCGTCCAGCGTGTCGAAACCGCCCGCAAGTTCCGGCCAGTTGTCGACGCCTTCGGCGAATTCGCCGTGGCAGACCGCGCAGTTGTCCGAAAACAGCACTTCGCCATCCTCGACCGAGCCCGACCCCGGCGGCAGGCCGGTTCCATCTGGACTGACGTCGTGATCCCAGGCGGCGATTTCCTCGGGCAACGCGGGGCGGCCCAGACCGTATTTCTCGGCCATCGCAGGGGCGGCCAACAGCGCCGCGGCGGCAGTCAGTGTGACAAGCTTAGGAAACTTCGACATTTTCCGCCTCCCCATTGGGCTTCACGTGCCAGGTTTGGATGCAGTTGTTGTGGTAGATCGAGTTCAGCCCGCGCACTTCGCGCAATTGCGCCTTGGTGGGCTGGACATAGCCGGTTTCGTCGATCGCGCGCGATTGCAGCAGCATCTCTTCACCGCTCCAATCGGTATCGAGGTAGAACCGCGTCAGCGCCATTTTCTCGCCCGGCTTGGCCAGGCGCGCGGTCTCCCAGGTGATGCCGCCATCCTTGCTGACATCGACTCGCGTGATGGCCCCGTGACCGGACCAGGCCAGACCGGTGATCACCAGCGGACCGTGCCCATGGGCGATGGGCGATTGCGGGCTGGGCGAGGTGATGACCGACTTGGCGTCCATCACCCAGGTCCATTTGCGGCTGGTGCCGTCTTCCAGCGTGTCGGTGTATTTGCTGGTCTCCTCGCGGCTCTCCACCGGGCCGTCCATGACCTCGATCCGGCGCAGCCACTTGACCCACATGTTGCCTTCCCAGCCCGGCACGACCAGACGCACGGGATAGCCGTGTTCCTTGCGCAGCGCCTCGCCATTGGCCTTGAAGGCCACCAGCACGTCGTCCAGCGCCTTCTCCATCGGGATCGACCGGCCGTTCGACGACGCATCAGCGCCTTCGACGAACACCCACTTGCCCGACATGTCGCCCGAAAGCCCGGCCTCGTTCAGCAGGGTGCGCAGCGGCACGCCGGTATATTCCATGTTGTGGATCATGCCGTGGGTGAACTGGGCGCCGTTCAGCTGCGCACCGGCCCATTCCATGCCGGTATTGGCCGCGCATTCGCAGAAATAGACATGATTTTCGCGCGGAAAGCGCTCCAGATCGGCATAGGTGAAGACCAGCGGCGTATCCACCAGACCGTTGATCATCAAACGGTAATCGTCCTTGGGCAGGTCGATCGCACCGGAATGGTGGCGCTCAAACGCGCAGCCCTGCGGCGTGATCGTGCCATCCAGCGCGTGGATCGGCGTGAAGTTGATCGAACTGATCGTGTCGGCGGTCAGCCATTCGACATTGCGCCGGACCACGTCGGATTCGTAGTCGATGGGCAGGCCGTACGGAGTGGCATCCACACCGTCGCCCAGGCCCGCGGCCCAGTCCTGCACCTCGGTGATCAGCGGATCCGGCGTGTTCGCCTTGGCTGCCCCTGCGACAGCGCCCGCGCCAAGCGCGGCGGCCCCGGTCAGGAACTGGCGGCGCGACGCCCCTTTGTTCTGATTGCTCATGTCATCCTCCATCAGCGGGCGTCAGGCGCCCACAACCTCGACAGAATTGTTCGGGGCGACCACGACGGTGCCCTGCTTGCGGATATGGCTTTCCACCACGTCCCAAATCTGCGGTCCCTCGGTGCCTTCGTTCACGCTCGCCCATCCCGCGACCACGTAGGATTTCGACGGATCGATCGCCTCGCCGGTCTTGAGCAGGGTCATCTCGGAAATCCGGCTGCCCTGCGGTTGGCCGATGTCGATCCGGTAGCCCAGTCCCCCGGTGCGGACCATGTCCCCGCCCTGCTGGTAATAGGGATCGGGGTTGAAGATGTTGTCGGCCACGTCCTCAAGCACGATCTTCAGGAATTCGCCCGTCATTTCCGTGCGATAGGCTTCGCCGTAGGTCATCGATGTGACGTTCCAGATATCCTCGCGCGTGATCGGGTCGCCGGGGATCAGCGACGGGCCCCAGCGGACGCCCGGCGACAAGGCGATATCGGCTTCGCGTTCCGAAATCAGCGCATCGCAGATCAGGTCGTCCCAGGTGCCGTTGAAATTGCCGCGGCGGTACAGCGTGCTGTCGGTCTGGCCGATCACCTCGGCCAACGCATCCTTGTAGGGCGCGCGCTGTTCCTCGATCACCGCGGCCATCGCCGGGTCGGGCGCGATAACATCCGAGAAGACGGGTATCAGCTTGTGACGGAACCCCATCATGCGGCCGTCGCGCACGTCCAGGTCGACGCGGCTGACGAACTTTCCGTTCGATCCGCTGGCCACGATGATCGTCTCGCCCACCAACACCGGTTCGGGCAGCGCGTCATGGGTGTGTCCCGACAGGATAACGTCGATCCCGGAGACTTTGCTGGCCATCTTCTTGTCGACGTCGAAGCCGTTATGGCTGAGCACCACGACAAGCTCGGCGCCCTCGGCGCGCACCTCGTCCACCATCGCTTGCATGTTTTCGTCGCGGATGCCGAAGCTGTATTCCGGGAACATCCAGCGCGGGTTGGCGATGGGCATGTAGGGAAACGCCTGACCGATGACGGCGATCTTGGTGCCGCCGCGCTCGAACATCTTGTAGGGCGGGAACAGCTCGGACGGCTCGTCCCATTCCGCGTCGAAGATGTTCTGGCCCAGGGCGGCGAAGGGGAGGCTCTCCACCAGCTCCTGGACCCGCTCTGACCCCAGCGTGAATTCCCAGTGGAAGGTCATCGCGTCGGGGTTCAGCGCATTCATGACGTTGACCATGTCCTGCCCGGCCGTGTGATAGCAGGTGTAGGAACCGTGCCAGGTATCCCCGCCGTCCAGCAGCAGCGCATCGGGACGGTCGGCACGGATAGCGTTCACGATGGTGGCGACCCGATCCATCCCGCCGACGCGGCCATAGGCGCGGGCCAATGCCTCGAAATCGCCAGAGGACAGCGCGTAGTGGGACGGACTGCCATCGTCGATTCCGTAAAGCCTGCGGAAATCGGCGCCGGTGATGTGCGGCACGGCGCCCTTGTTTTCCCCCACACCGATATTCACCGAGGGTTCGCGGAAATAGATCGGCATCAGTTGTGCGTGTATGTCCGTCACGTGGATCAGGCTGAGATTGCCGAACGTGTCGAACTGCAAGAGCTGGTCCTGGGTCAGGCTTTGCTGCGCGGCCAGACGCGCCCAGTTGCCAAACCCGCTGGCCCCGACCATCGCCGAAGCCGCCATGGACACCTGCAGGAAATCGCGACGTGAGATCATGGGACCGTCTTTCTGTTGCTCGACACACATGCGCATGTGTGCATGGGAAATGGACGAAAAACCCCGCGTCGGTCGCCCGACGCGGGGTTTCGGGTTACTGACGGACCGCCGGAGTTTCGACGCTCAGGCCGTTGCCGCGCGAAGCGACATACAACTCGAGCGCGCGGAATTCGTCGGATCCTTCGGCAAAGGTTTCGGCCCGGGTGTCGCGGATGCAGCCGCGAAAACGGTTGTGCTTGGAGATCAGCTTGGCTTGCTTCAGACGGTAGGTCGGAAAGCCGTTGATCTGACCCTGGCTAAGATGGTCGGCGCGGATGTAGTTGCCATAATTCTCTTCATGGCAGGACGCGCAGGACAGTTCGAGCTGTCCATACCGCGTGTAATACATCTCTTTGCCCTTCTCCCAGAAGGGCCGGGCTTCTCCGTCGATGTCCACATTCACCGGCATGCCACGCGACTGCAGCGCGATCAACGCGACCATCGCCTGCATCTCGTCGCTCGACCATTTCCATGGCTCGGCGCCCATCGCGCTGGCCCGGTGATCGTTCAGCAGGTCTTCCATCGTCGTCAGCTTGCCGTCGATTACCTTGGGCATGGAGGCGGTGAGGCCGGCGAATTGCTCGACGCTTTCGTGGCACGACGCACAGGACTTGCCCTCGCTTCCGTCGACCGTCTGCCAGTAATCCATGGCTTGATCGACGAAGATCATTGCCGGATTTTCGAAATCGTCCATCTGCAGAGACTGGGTTTCATCGGTTCGGAAATGCCAGCCCGAAATGACCTCCTCGATCCCGGCCTCCTGCATTGCCGGGGGCGCTGCGGTCTTGGTGACCATCTCTGTCTCGCCATTGATCACGAGAGTGTCGTCATCAGGGCCGCCGGCAAAGACAACCGGTGCGGCCAGCAAGGCGGCGATCGCCGTCATTGCCTTGAATTTCATATAGTTTCCCTCCCTTTGTGCAACCTTGCCCGGCAAGCCCGGGCAAGGCGCGCGGCCATTCAGACTTCGATCGCCTTGGCGTCTTCGTAGACCGACCCGTCATCGTCGTACCAGGTGAACTTGAACTCACCGGCTTCGGGCACGGTGGCTTCGAATTCGAAGTACGGGTTGGTCGAAATCGCCGGCTCGAGCGTGATGTCGATCACGTTCTGTCCGTTGAAATCGCAGGTGAAGCGATTGATGATGGACCGCGGGATCTTGTTGCCGTCGCTGTCCTTGCGCTGACCCGATTCCATCTTGTGACTGATCAGCGTCTTGATGGTGATCGCCTCTCCGGCTGCGGCTTTCTTCGGGACCTTGACGCGGGGTTTCACATCGGATGCCATGTCTTGAACTCCTCTCCCTTAGCCGCCACAGCCGCCGATCGTGACCTTCACGGTCTTCGACGTGCGGGCAAAGCTGCCATCGGCCAGTTTGGCCACTGCAATGATGTCCTGCGTGCCTGCCAGGCGGATCCGCGTGCTTGCGGACTGGCTGGCGGCGAGCGGGCCGAAATTGAACGTGGCCACGGGCGGCGTGGGGTTTCCGGCCGCCAGGACCATGATCGCCGACGCGCCTTCGGCGGCGACCGCGATTGGCACCGTATTGCCGTTCTCGGCGATTTCCGGCGCAGTCAGTTCGACGCCCGCATCGCCGGTGGCGGCCCCGCCGGTGAAGGCGTTGATCAGGTCGTCCACGGCAGCATTCGCCTGGAACGGCAGCACGGTCACGAGCGCGGCGCCCGCCCCCATGGCCAGGGTTTCACGGCGTGTGAAATCCATGTCTTGTCTCCTCAGCTAGGCGGTCAGCCGTCCTGCAATGTCAGCAGGAACGCGACCACATCCTCGATCTCCTGCGCCGTCAGGATCGGCATCAGGTCTTCTTCCTTGGCGGCCTTGCCGGTATACCCGTCGCCCGGGCGCACGAAGCCCGAGGTCTTGTAGAAAGCCGGCATGACGGTGCCTTCGAACGTCTTCTTGGCATTGGCGACGATACCGCGCAGTTCCGCCTCGGTGCGGTTGGCGCCTATGCCGTCCAGCATCGGGCCGACCTCGCCGTGGAACGGCGCGTCCTTGAGCGCGGTCACTTCATGGCAGGCAAGGCAATTCCCCTTGCCGCGCGCGATCATGATTTCCCGGCCGTTGTCGGGATTGCCGGGTTGTCCGGTCAGCGACGCTTCGATCGCGCCATAGTCGTCGAATGCGACGTCGCCCGGTGCGACCGGGTTGGCCATTGCCAGCCCCCCGCTCAGCGCCAGTGCCGCCGTGATGATTGTCAGCCTCATGATCCCTCCCTGTCTGGCTGCGCCGAGGCCCGGCGCGCTTGACTTCGTATACCGTAGGCTACCGTACACCTTTTACGCAACAACAAATTCACGGATGTGAATTGATACGTGGGTTTTTTCCGGTTCAATCAAAGTTGCCGTTGTTGCGCTCTTGAATCATCCGCGCATGGTAGCGCTGGAAATCCTCTCCGTTATCAAGCGCATAGCGCTTTTCGGCGACCCAGGTGAACATGTCCTTCGTCGTTCCCTTGCCGAATGCACCCGGCATGACGGCGACGGCGGCATCGACGGCCGTCATCCCTTCGGGCACCTCTTCGGGCAGGAACACGATGTTGGGCGTGAACATCACGCGCCATTTCCGCGCCATCTCCTTTTCCGGCAGTGATTCCCCGTCGAAATCGACGACCTCGACGTCACCGTAGAGGTTCAGTTGCACCACGAAGAAATTCTCTGCGATGTAGTCGCTGATGACGGCGTTCGAAAACACCTCTTCATGCATCTTGGTGCAGTAGATGCATCCACGTTGTTCGAAGAACAGGACCAGGCGCTTGCCCTCGGCATTGGCCTCGGCGAGATCCTCGCGCAAGTCCTTGAACGTGTCGCGCATCCACGGCTGCTTGTGCAGCCCGTCATCGCCCATCTCGGCCGCCGAAAGCGGCAGCGCCATCGCTGCCATCAGCGCGCCGATCACCCAGTGTTTCATGGCATTCCCCCTTGTTTCAGCTCAGCGCGACCCAGCCGGGAAAGGTCTCCAACATCCATTGCCCGATGACGTTCACGCTTTCGGTTGCGATCAGTATAGCGAACAGGATCAGCATCCCGCCCATCACTTTTTCAACGTAGACCAGTTTGGACCGGTGCCGCGCGGTCCAGCGCAGGAACGGGCCGGAAAACAGCGCGGCGATCACGAAAGGCGCCGTCATCGCCGCGCCGTAGACCAGCAAGAGCAACCCGCCGCGCCAGATATCGCCCATGCCGGACGCGATCATCAGGATCGACGCCAGGGCCGGTCCGACACAGGGCGTCCAGCCGAAACCAAAGGCTAGCCCCATCAGGTAGGCACCCAGGATCGTCGTCGGCTCGGCCGTGCTTTCGATCCGCGCTTCGCGATAAAGAAAGCCGATACGGATCACGCCCAGAAAATGCAGACCGAAGACCAGCAGGATGCCCGCGGCAAGATAGGACAAAGGCCGCCGCCAATCGGCAAAGGCCTGCCCGACTGCCGTTGCGCCCATCCCCAGCAGGACAAAGATCGTCGTCACCCCGGCGGCAAAGAACAGCGCCGAAACGATCAACCGCCGTTGCGCGCCGGGCGTGATACCCGCATCGTCGCGCAATTCGGCCATGGATATTCCGGCCATGTAACACAGGTAGAATGGCACCATGGGCAGAATGCAGGGCGTGAAAAAGCTCAACAGCCCGGCAAAAGCCGCACCCGCGAAGGAAATATCCAACATGCCGGGCGCCTTTCCTTGATCAATTCACATATTCAGATTAAGTTGTTCATCAAAGCAACGTCAATCGGTTTGACATGATCCGTGCCGTTCTTCTGTCCGCCGCGACCTTGATCGGGTCGATCGGCCTGCCCGCCACGGCAGAGCCCCGTCTGGTCATGGTGGACCAGCCAGGCTGCGTGTATTGCGAACTCTGGGACCGGCAGATCGCTCCGGCCTATTCCAAGACCGCCGAAGGACAGTTCGCGCCCCTGTGGCGCGTGGATATCGCCGACGGCGCGCCCGAGGGTGTGGCCTATGCGCGCCGCGTGACATTCACGCCGACCTTCATCCTGATCGACGAGGGCCGGGAACTGGGCCGGATCGAAGGCTATCCGGGCGAGGATTTCTTCTGGCCGCTCTTCGCGCAACTGCTGGAGCGCCACACCGACTATCAGCCGGATCTCATGCCGGCCACGAATTGAAGGAGGCCCCCATGGGTTTGCCGGTTCTGCACGACGACCTGACCGAAGAAGAACTGGACAGCATCGTCGACAAGGCGACCACCGCCTCGGCCTTTCTCAAGGCAATCAGCCATGAAGGCCGGCTGATGATCCTGTGTCATCTGGTCACCGGCGAAAAATCCGTGACCGAGCTAGAGGAACTGCTGTCGGCTCGTCAGGCCGCGGTCAGCCAGCAATTGTCGCGTCTGCGGCTGGAAGGGCTGGTCGTGCCCCGGCGCGAGGGCAAGGCGATCTATTACCGCCTCGCCGATGACCGGCCTCGGAAAATGCTGGAAACGGTCTACGAGCTGTTCTGCAAGGACGACTGATCCGACACTTGCGATAATTCGCATACCTTCGCATAGTGAAGGCCCGGGCAGGGAGGAGGCCCGGACCGATGACAGATCTGTTCAGCGACCATGTGCTTGTCGCCCTCGTCGGGCTTTTCGGTGGCGTGCTGCTGGGCCTGGCTGCGCGGCTCGGCCGCTTCTGCACGCTGGGCGCCATCGAGGATGTGCTTTACGGCGGTTCGGACGTGCGAATGCGCATGTGGGGCGTCGCGATCGGCCTGGCGGTGATGGGCAGCTTCGCCCTGATGGGACTGGGCTGGCTGGACGGCGGCGATACCTACTACCTGTCGATCCGGTTCATGCCCGTGGCCGCGGTGATCGGCGGGTTGATTTTCGGGTACGGAATGGCGCTGGCGGGCAATTGCGGATACGGCGCCATCGCCCGGCTGGGTGGCGGCGACCTGCGCAGCTTCGTTATCGTTCTGGTGATGGGCGTGTCGACCTATGTCGTGCTGTCGGGTCCCCTGGCGCCATTGCGCGCGGCGCTGTTTCCGCAGGTCGAATCCACTGGCACCGCGCCTGGCATCGCGCACGGCATCGGCGCCGCGGCAGGATTGCCCGTGCCGGTGATCGGCATGACGCTCGGCGCGGTGATCTTCGCTTTTTCCGCCATGTCGCGGGCGCTTTGGGCCAAGCCCAAGCAGGTCGGCTGGTCCGCCGCTGTGGCGCTGGCCGTGCTGTCGGGATGGGCTGGAACCACCTGGGTCGCCACGACGGGATTCGAGGGCCTGCCGGTGGTATCCCACAGTTTCGCCGCGCCGCTTGGGGAATCCATCCTGTGGTGGATGACCGGGTCGGCGCGTCCGGTGTCCTTTGCCGTCGGATCGGTCGCGGGTGTCTGGCTGGGCGCTTTCGCCGGCTCGCTCATCAAGGGCCATTTCCGCTGGGAGGCCTGCGAAGACCCGCGTGAACTGCGCCGCCAGATCATCGGTGCCGCGCTGATGGGCGCCGGCGCGGTGATCGCGCTCGGCTGTTCGATCGGACAGGGGCTGTCGGCCTTTTCGGTGCTGGCGCTGTCGGCACCGCTGACCTTCGCCGCCATATTCGTCGGGGCCGCCCTGGGGCTGCGTCAGCTGATCGAGGGGTTCCAGCCGGCGGAGTGACACACGCGTCGGAGGGGGCGCTGCCCCTGCCCTTGCGGAGCCCCCCCGGCGTTTGCCGGCAAGATGAAGGTCAGGACATCTCGGCCAACCGCGCGACATACCGCGCCAGCGTGTCGATCTCGAGGTTCACCATGTCACCGACCTTGGCCTGCCCCCAGGTCGTCACCGCCTTGGTATGCGGGATGAAGTTGATGCCGAAATCGCGCCCATCGACCTCGTTCACCGTCAGCGACGTGCCGTTCAGCGCCACCGACCCCTTGGGCGCGATAAAGCGCGCGAGTGGCTGCGGTGCACGCAATGTCACGCGGGTGCTGTCGCCCTCATCGGTCATCGCCACGATCTCGGCCAACCCGTCGACATGGCCCGACACGATATGCCCGCCCAGTTCGTCGCCCACTTTCAACGCACGTTCCAGGTTGATCCGCCGCCCCTCGGCCCAACCACCCAGGTTGGTCTTGGACAAGGTTTCGGCGCTGATCTCGACATCGAACCAGTCGGGACCGGTTTCCACCACCGTCAGGCACACCCCGTCGCAGGCGATCGACGCGCCGATATCGATCCCGTCCGTGTCGTAGCGCGTGCCGATGCGCGCGCGCAGGTCGCCACGGCGTTGAAGGGCGCGCACCTGGCCCATATCGGTCACAATCCCGGTGAACATCGTCACTTCCTTTCCGGCCCGGCCTTGCCTAGCCTTACTTTCGCCGGACTCCGGCGCTAAGACAGGGCTTTGACGAGTTGGATAATCCGCGCCCATGAGCAAGGCAACCGGCGACAAACGGGTCTTTCTGTTCCTGCAGGGGCCGCACGGGCCGTTCTTTCACCGTTTGGGGACGATGTTGCGCCGCACCGGCGCCGATGTCTGGCGCGTGGGTTTCAACGCCGGCGACCGCGCCTTCTGGTTTCACCCCCGCAGCTTTATCCCCTATCGCGGCACGGCCGACACGTGGCGAGACAACTTCGTCGCGCTGGTCGCCGAGAAGGGCGTCACCGACATCGTGCTTTATGGCGATGTGCGCCCGATTCACGCCGAGGCCATCGAAGAGGCGCGCGCACGCGGCCTGACGATCCATGTCTTCGAAGAAGGCTACCTGCGTCCCTACTGGGTGACTTACGAACGCGGCGGCTCGAACGGGTTTTCCCGGCTGATGCAGACCGAAGTGGCGGACATGCGCGCCGCGCTTGCCCTGTCCGACATGGAGGCCCCGCTTCCTCCGGCCCGCTGGGGCGACATGCGCGAACACATCTTCTACGGCGCGCTTTATCACTGGTTCGTCATGGTGCGGAACGGAGATTACCGCAATTTCCGACCGCATCGCGACCTGCATGTGGCGCAGGAATTCGCCCTGTATCTGAGACGCCTGATGCTGATGCCGCTGAGCTGGGTCGAACGCAAGATCGAAACCGCCCGCATCCGGCTGGGCGGCTTTCCCTATCACCTCGTGCTGCTGCAACTCGAACACGATTCCAGCTTTCGCCAGCATTCGCCCTTCCGCTCGATGACCGAGTTCGTCGAACTCGTGATCGAGGGTTTCGCGACCGGCGCGCCGGGGCATCACCACCTGGTGTTCAAGGCCCACCCGCTTGAGGATGGCCGCGTTCCGTTGCGCCGCACCATCCGCGATCTGGCCCGGCGCCACGGGCTGACGGGGCGCATCCACTATGTCCGGGGGGGCAAGCTGGCGCAGCTCTTGAACGATGCGCGCAGCGCCGTGACGGTCAATTCCACCGCCGGCCAACAGGTTTTGTGGCGCGGGATTCCGCTCAAGGTCTTCGGCGAAGCGATCTATGGAAAACCCGATTTCGTCTCGACCCAACCGCTGCCCGAATTTTTCGCCACGCCGACGCGCCCCGACAGCCGGGCCTATCGGGATTTCCGCCGTTACCTGCTGGAAACCTCGCAAATTCCGGGTGGTTTCTACTCTGCGCGCGGGCGCCGGCAACTGCTGCGGCAGGTGGTCGACATGATGTTGTCGCCCGATGATCCTTACGACGCGCTGCGGCTGGGGACCGCGGCGCCGCGGCAACAGTTGCGCATCGTGACCTGACGGATACCAGCGGTGGTACTGGCTTTTTCCGCTGGACTCCGGTACGTTACCGCCAAAACCTGAGGCAGAAAACAACAAGGTCGAGGAGACCGAGCAGTGAAACACATCCCCTCCCGTTGGGCACGGGCGGTCGCGCTTTTGGCTGCGGTGTCGATCCTGGCATCCTGCGGTCTTCCGCGCGTCGGCCCCAACAAGCGCGAGATTTTCGCGGGCTCTGTGCAGCGTGAAGGCGACGCATTCGTCGTCGCCGTCAACGATCGCGTGACCCGCGCCACCGCTGTCGTTCCCGCCCTGGGCTTTACCGAAGATTTCAAGAATGCAGGCGTGGTCGGCTCGGATACGATCAGCCCCGGTGACACGTTGGGTCTGACGATCTGGGAAAACGTCGATGACGGTTTGCTGGCGACCGACACCGCGAACGCCACCATCCTGGAAGAGGTGCAGGTCGACGGCTCGGGCTTCATCTTTGTCCCCTATGCCGGGCGCATCAAGGCATCGGGCAACACGCCCGAAGCCATCCGGCGGATCATCACCAGCAAGCTCGCCGACCAGACACCGGACCCCCAGGTCGAGGTGCGCCGCGTCGCCGGCGATGGTTCGACCGTCAGCCTTGTCGGTGCGGTGGGCGGACAAGGCGTCTATGCCATCGAACGCCCGACCCGTACGCTGTCGTCCATGCTGGCACGCGCCGGCGGCATCACCATCGAACCCGAAATCGCCCAGGTGACGATCCTGCGCGGTCACAAGACCGGCAAGATCTGGTTCCAGGATCTGTATCAGCATCCGGAATTCGACATCGCCTTGCGTGGTGGAGACCGCATCCTTGTCGAGGAAGACAGCCGCGCCTTCACGGCGCTTGGCGCCACCGGAACGCAGGCGCGCGTGCCGTTCGAAACACAGACGCTTTCGGCGATCGAGGCGATCGCGCAGGTGGGCGGGCTCTTGCCTTCGGCGGCCGACCCGACCGGCGTCTTCATCTTCCGCAACGAACCCGCCGAGATCGCCAACCAGGTCATGGGGCGGACCGACCTGATCGGCGCTCAGCGCCTGGTCTATGTTCTGGACCTGACCGAACCGAACGGCATGTTCATGGCGCGCGATTTCTCGGTCCGCGACGGCGACACGCTCTACGTGACCGAAGCGCCGTTCACGCAGTGGAACAAGACGATCTCGGCGCTGACCGGGTCGCTCACGACCGTCGGTTCGGTCGTCAGCACGGCGGACACGCTGGCATCCGGGATCGGCTCCGGAGGATAAAGGACTTGGGACAACCCGAGGGACAGGTGACCGCCGGGAGCGAAATCTCCCGGCGGCTTTTTGTGTATAATGGCGGCTTCCTGTTCCAGCGGCGGGTAAGGCGGATCCTGCAACTGGCAGGCTACCAGATCAGCCTCGGCCGGCCTGGGCCTGACGATCTGGTCGGTATCTGGGGTGCGTCGCCCACCGCGCAACGCGGGATTGCCGTGGCCGAAAGCCGGGGCGCGCCGCTGGTGCGGATCGAAGACCCCTTTCTGCGCTCGCTGCATCCGGGCCGGGCAGGCGATGCCCCGCTGGGGCTGTTGATCGACCGGACAGGGCTGCATTTCGATCCGACCCAACCGTCGGACCTCGAGACACTGCTGGCCACGCATACGCTGGACGACCATGCGCTGTTGAACCGCGCACGCCATGCGATGGCGCGGATGCAGGCGGCGCGGTTGAGCAAATACAGCGCGCATGACCCCGATACCGTGCTGCCCGAACCCGGTTACGTGTTGGTCGTCGACCAGGTGCGCGGCGATGCGTCGGTCACCGCCAGCAAGGCCGATCGCAACCGGTTTCTCGAGATGCTGTTCGTCGCCCGCGAAGAGCATCCAAATGCGCGCATCTTGCTGAAAACGCATCCGGAAACGGCCCGCGGATTGCGCCCGGGCTATTTCCGGGAAGGCGACGGCGACGGAAACGTGACGCTGTTCGATGGGAAAATCGCGCCTTTCGCCTTGCTCGAGGGCGCCACCGCTGTCTACACCGTCTCCTCTCAGATGGGGTTCGAGGCGATCATCGCGGGTCACCGCCCGCGCGTTTTCGGCCAGCCGTTCTATTCCGGCTGGGGCCTCAGCGATGACGAAAACCCCGTCGCACGACGCCAGCGCAAACTGACGCGCGCCCAACTCGTGGCCGCTGCGCTGATCCTTTATCCCACGTGGTACGACCCCTACCACGACCGGTTATGCGCCCTCGAACAGGTTCTCGACACGCTCGAAGCCCGCGCGCGCGCCTGGTCCGAGGATTGCCGGGGCTGGGTCGCCCGCGACATGCGGCTGTGGAAACGCCCCGCGATCCAGGGCTTTTTCGGCACTCCGCGCGGCGTGGTCTTCAAAAACGACGGTGCCGCCGCGCACCGCCGTGCCTTGTCATCAGGGCGGCGGCTGATGGGTTGGGCGAGCAAGGCCGATCCGGCCGAAGACATCGTGCGGATCGAAGACGGTTTCCTGCGATCGCGAGGATTGGGGGCGGAACTGGTTCCGCCGCTGTCGCTGGTCGTCGACAAGACCGGCATCTATTACGATCCTGCCCGGACCAGTGATCTGGAAACGATGATCCGGCAATCCGCCGCAGGGTTACGCCCGGATGAATCCGAACGTGCCGAGCGACTGATGGCGCGGCTGATCGGCGAGAACTTGTCCAAATACAACCTTTCCGGCGATTTGCCTGTCCTGCCGACCGGTCGGCGGATCCTGGTGCCCGGTCAGGTCGAGGACGACGCGTCGATCCTGCGGGGCAGCCCGGATATCCGAAGCAATACGGCACTTCTGGAACAGGCTCGCACGGCCAATCCTGACGCGGTGATCCTGTGGAAGCCGCATCCGGATGTCGAGGCCGGGTTGCGCAAGGGACGGGTCGAAGACCCCGGACGCTGGGCCGATGCGACCCTGTCGCATGTGCCTATCGCGCCGTTGCTGTCGCAGGTGGACGAAGTCTGGACCCTGACATCGCTCGCGGGGTTCGAAGCACTGCTAAGAGGTTGCAAAGTCACGACTTTGGGCGCCCCGTTCTACGCCGGCTGGGGTCTTACCCGTGACTTGGGGCCGGTGCCGGAACGTCGCCTTGCCGGGCCTCGTCCCGACCTGAATGCGCTGGTCCATGCGACGCTGATCCGCTACCCGCGCTACCGTGATCCGGTCACCGGCCTGGCCTGCCCGGCCGAGGTGATCGTCGAACGGCTGGCGGCGCAGGATATCCCCAGGACCGGCGCCGCCCTGCGCATAGTGTCAAAGGTTCAAGGATTGCTGGCCAGTCAGGCACATCTCTGGCGGCGTTGACACGACGGCCGAGGATGATGTGCGAAGCCGACCGTTTCAAACGTGTTTTGGTGCTATCCACAGCATTTCGACAGCATCGCGCGACGCGGCCTTCGGAAAACAACACTCTGAAAACGCCTAGCTTTTCAAGCCTTTTCGTGCCTCGTCCAGACGTGCCGAAGATCGCCACCCACCGCCGAGATATCCACAAGCCGCAACCGCGGTGCATCCGCAAGCCTGCTCAGCCCCAGAACGCCCAGACCGGGCTGACCTTCGGCTCCAAGCGCAATTCCGGCGGTGAAGACCTGCAATTCGTCCACGAGATCGCCGGTCAGCAGCGCCGCCGCCAGCTGTCCCCCCCCCTCACACAACACGCGGGTCAAACCGGCCTGGCCCAGAGCGTGCAGCATCGCACCGGGATCCAGGCGACCGGCCTGCAGTGCGCAGGGCAGCAAGCGCGCGCCAAGGCCGCTCCAGGCCGCGCGTTTCTCGGGCGGCGCATCCGGGCCATGGCAGATCCAGACCGGTATCTCGGCCGCCGTGCGCGCCATCTGGCTCATCAACGGCAGGTCGATGAGCCGCGAGGCGACGACCCGCACGGGCTGTCCGACATCGCCGAAATCCCGCACCGTCAGCGCCGGATCGTCTGCGCGCGCAGTCCCGGCACCGACCAACACCGCGTCATGGCACGCCCGCAACCCTTGCACGGCGCGGCGCGCTTCCGGTCCGGTGATCCACTGGCTTTCACCGGTGGCCGTGGCGATGCGCCCGTCCAGAGACAGCGCCAGCTTCAACGTCAGGAAAGGCCGTCCCCGCGTGATACGCAGGAAGAAACCGGCGTGATCCCGCGCGGCGGCCTCGGCCAGAACACCGGTCGTCACCTCGACCCCGGCCTTGCGCAGGATCGCGAAACCCTGGCCTGACACCCGCGGGTCGCTGTCCTGCAAAGGCGCGACCACGCGGGCCACACCCGCCGCAACCAGCGCTTCGGCGCAAGGCGGCGTCGCACCATGATGCGCACAGGGTTCCAGCGAGACATAGGCAGTGGCGCCACGTGCCGCAGCGCCGGCGTGGCGCAAGGCTTCGGTTTCGGCATGCGGCCGTCCGCCGGGCTGGGTCCATCCACGTCCGACGATGCGGCCGTCGCGGACGATCACGCAACCCACCGCCGGATTTGGCCACACCCGACCCAAACCGCGCCGACCCAGGGCCAGCGCGTGGGCCATGTGGCGGTGGTCCTCGCTCACTTCTCTTCGGCTTGTTTCTGGCCCTCTGGACGCAACTCGCTCACGAACTTGTCGAAATCGTCGGCGGCCTGGAAATTCTTGTAAACGCTGGCAAAGCGGACATAGGCAACGGTGTCGATCCTGGCCAGCGTCTCCATCACGATCTCGCCGATCTGCTTGGACGGGATGTCGGTTTCACCCATGCTTTCCAGTCGCCGCACGATACCGCTGATCATCTGGTCGATACGCTCAGGGTCGATCGGACGTTTCTGCAGCGCGATCCTGATCGAACGCTCCAGCTTGTCCCGGTCGAAATCCTCGCGCCTGCCGTTGGACTTGATGACCACGAGGTCACGCAACTGCACGCGTTCGTAAGTGGTGAAGCGCCCGCCGCAGGCCGGGCAGAAACGCCGCCTCCGGATGGAAACATGGTCCTCCGCGGGACGGGAATCCTTCACTTGGGTGTCGATATTGCCGCAAAACGGGCAGCGCATGAGCCGTCCCCTTTATTCCACTGTCTGCCTCATCGCGGGGTTATTCCCCGCTTATCCACAGGCACTATAGGTCAGCCGCGACACTTTGGGTAGGGGCGAATTGCGACCGCAAGATAAGCCTAGCGATCCGCCGCCAAGTGGGCGGCGACGTGCCGCTGGTGTGGTCGGGTCCGATGTTCGAACAGGTAGATGCCCTGCCATGTGCCCAGCACCAGACGCCCATCCCGCACCGGGATCGACAGGCTGACCGGCAGAAGCGCGGCCTTGATATGCGCGGGCATGTCATCCGGCCCTTCATAGGTGTGCCGCAAATAGCCCATCGCAGGGTGATCGGACGGCGGCACCAGCCGATCGAAAAAGGCCGCAAGGTCGGTTTGCACTTCGGGGTCGGCGTTTTCCTGGATGCAGAGCGAAGCCGATGTGTGCTGAACCAACAGGCTCAGCAATCCGTTGCCCCGCACCCACCGCGCCACGTCGCGGGTGAAATCGTACAGGCCGGGTCCCTTTGTCTGAATCGTGAAAGTTGTCTGCATCAGCGCCACTTATTCCATACCCCCCGTCGTGCTATCGTGAAAGGCATCGCCAAGCCAGTGCAGCCCCGACCCGGCGCGCGATCAAGGAGGAAACCGCCATGAATGATCAGACACCACAGCGCCGCATGACCGCGGCGGATTTCGATCAGAAGCTGTTGGAGCTCTACGATTTCTACGCCCATGGCCAGATCACGAAACGCGAGTTTCTCGACCGCGCGGCCAAATACACGGTGGGCGGCCTGACCGCCATTGCGGTTCTCGACATGCTGTCGCCGAATTATGCCCTCGCGCAGCAGGTCAATTTCAACGATCCCAATATCGTGCCGGAATACATCACCTTTCCGTCGCCCAACGGCCATGGCGACGTGCGTGGCTACCTGGTGAAACCGGCCGAAGCCACCGGGCCCCTGCCCGCGGTCGTGGTCGTCCACGAGAACCGCGGCCTCAACCCCTATATCGAGGACGTGGCGCGACGGCTGGCCATGGCGGGCTTCATCGCGCTGGCACCGGACGGGCTGAGCTCGGTCGGTGGCTATCCCGGCAACGATACCGAAGGCCGCGATCTGCAACGCACCGTCGACGGCGAAAAGCTGATGAACGATTTCTTCGCCGCCTACGAATTCCTGGCAGGTCACGCAGACACCACCGGCAAGGTCGGTTGCGTCGGTTTCTGTTATGGCGGTGGCGTGTGCAATGCGATGGCAGTGGCCTATCCCGAACTCGGCGCATCGGTACCGTTTTACGGCCGCCAGGCCAGCGCCGAGGACGTGCCGAATATCCAGGCGCCGCTGCTTTTGCACTATGCCGAACTGGACGAGCGCATCAACGAGGGCTGGCCGGCCTACGAGGCCGCGCTGCAGGAGCACGGCAAGACCTATACCGCGCATATCTACCCGGGCGTGAACCACGGGTTTCACAACGATTCGACCCCGCGCTACGACGAGGCCGCCGCGAACCTGGCCTGGGACCGAACGCTGGCCTTCTTCAACGAACACCTGAACTGACGCCGGCCCGGGCCTGGTCGGCGCGTACAGCGATCGATAACCAAGGCTGGCCAACCAGGCCGGCAGGATCGGCGCAAACGGCACCCGGCGCATCCGGGCACCGCGTTCCACGCGAACCGCTGTATTCGGCGTCTGGGAAACGCGCGTGGCGTTCGACTTTCACGCGACGGTCGGGCCCGGGCCTGACGGGTCCGGGCCTGGCGGGTCAAGGGCGGCGAACCGTGGTCAGGAAAGATGGGCAACGAAGGCGAAGAAGGGCGTGACGGCCGCCCTCGGTCTGTCCCATGTCGATGAGCGCCGGCGCTGTCCGGTATCGTGCCTGCACAGGCGACGCGTGCGCGCGGCGATCAGCCCTCGACCAGCGACTTGAGCCGCGACAGGCCCAGCTCGTAATCCGGCCCAACGGCGCGGTCCATCATCAGGCCCATCCACCGCCCGAACGGTCCGGCCCCCATATCGGCGTCCAGCGTCCATGTGACCGTTGTCACACCATCGGCCTCTTCGAGCACCAGGTCGGCATTGGCCGTACCCATCTCGCCGAAATCCAATGCCGTCGTGACCAGCACATTTTCCTCGAAGCCGGTGATCACCTGGTGGCCATTGCCGACATTGGGATGCTCCGACGCCCAGTCCAGCGTCGCGCCTTCGCCGGTATCGGGCCCGGAATAGGTCAGTTGCACGTCTGGATCGCGGTCCAGCCAGGGCGACCAGGCCGCCATCGCCTTGAGCCCGGCGACATGCGGAAACACCTGTTCGACGCCTGCGTCGATTCTGATCGAGCGTTCGATGGTCACCTGCCGCGGCAACAGCATTCCGACGATGGCGAAAATCGCGATCAGCCCCGCCAGCGTGCCCAAGGTCCACTTCAGGAACTTCATCCGCTTCTCCCTTTTTTGCTCAGTTTACGCGCTTTGACCGAAAACGGGAGAGGTCATGACCAGAACTCGCTCATCGCCGGTCGGGTCCATCGAATAGGCGCGGTCCCAGTTGGTCGATCATCTGCCGCGCCTTGGCCAGTGTGGCCGTTACTGCCTCGTCGCGGTCGCGGACCAGATCGGCCCGGATCATGTGATGGCGCTTGGCCTCGCCATCGATCTCTGCCTCGATCCATGCGGCCAGACGGAACTGACCGTCCACCGGGATCGGATCAGGGGTGATGCGGAATCCGGCATGGTCGACCGGCGCGGCGACGGGTTGTTTCGCGGCGCCACCGCCGCCGCCAAAAAGACGAGAAAGCAGAGACATGTCGATATCCTTTGGCTTGTCTATGCCCAGTCTAGCAACAAGGCGCTCGGCTCGATAGGCCGGCGCCCGGGCACCGGAATTGAAAAGCCGGGCTGTGCGAAAGCCCGGCTCTTGTGTCGGCATCTGTTTGTTCGCGGTTCAGTCTGCGTCGACCGGCAAACCGACCGGCCCTCACTGGTCCAGGAACGACCGCAGCTTGCGGCTGCGCGACGGGTGCTTGAGCTTGCGCAGCGCCTTGGCTTCGATCTGGCGGATGCGTTCGCGTGTGACGCTGAACTGCTGGCCGACCTCTTCCAGCGTGTGATCGGTGTTCATGCCGATGCCGAACCGCATCCGCAGTACCCGCTCCTCGCGAGGGGTGAGCGAGGACAGAACCCGCGTCGTGGTTTCTTTCAGGTTCTCCTGAATGGCCGAATCGAGGGGCAGAACCGCGTTCTTGTCCTCGATGAAATCGCCCAGCTGGCTGTCTTCCTCGTCGCCGATGGGCGTCTCGAGGCTGATCGGCTCCTTGGCGATCTTCATCACCTTGCGGACCTTTTCCAGCGGCATCTGCAGCTTTTCGGCCAGCTCCTCCGGCGTCGGCTCGCGGCCGATCTCGTGCAGCATCTGACGGCCGGTGCGCACCAGCTTGTTGATGGTCTCGATCATGTGCACCGGGATACGGATCGTTCGGGCCTGGTCGGCGATCGACCGTGTGATCGCCTGCCGGATCCACCAGGTCGCATAGGTCGAAAACTTGTAGCCCCGGCGATACTCGAACTTGTCCACGGCCTTCATCAGGCCGATATTGCCTTCCTGGATCAGGTCCAGGAATTGCAGGCCGCGGTTGGTGTATTTCTTGGCGATCGAGATGACGAGCCGCAGGTTCGCCTCGACCATTTCCTTCTTGGCCTGCCGGGCTTCCTTCTCGCCCTTCTGGACCTGGTTCACGATGCGGCGGAATTCCGAGATATCCAGACCGACATACTGACCCACCTGCGCCATGTCGGCGCGCAGCCCTTCGACCTTGTCGGTCGAACGCTCGATGAACATCTGCCAGCCACGGCCCGATTTCTCGGCCATGCGTTCGAGCCAGTTCGGATCGAGTTCGTGGCCCCGGTATTCGTCGACGAATTCGCGCCGGTTGATACGGGCCTGGTCGGCCAGTTTCACCATCGCGCTGTCGATCGACATGATGCGCTTGTTGATGCCGTAAAGCTGGTCGATCAGCGCCTCGATCCGGTTGTTGTGCAGGTGCAGTTCATTGACCAGTTCGACGATCTCTCCACGCAGCTTCTGATAGCGCTCCTCGTCGCCGTCGGTAAAGCTGTCGTCCTCGTTCAGCGTCGCCGAGATCCGGCTGTCCTGCATCTCGGCCAGTTCTTCGTAGTCTCGCGCGATGCGGTCCAGCGTTTCGAGAACCTTCGGCTTGAGCGCCGCCTCCATCGCCGCAAGCGACATGTTGGCCTGCTCGTCCTCGTCCTCGTCGTCATCCTTGGCGATGGGATTGCCATCGGCATCCAGTTCGGGTTCGTCGCTGGATTGCGACTTGGAATCGTCACCGGACCCGGCGTCGACCACCGGTTCGTCGATATCGCCATCCTCGCCCAGTTGCCCCGAAAAGGTCGTCTCGAGATCGATGACATCGCGCAGCAGGATGTCCTCGTTCAGCAGTTCCTCGCGCCAGATCGTGATCGCCTGGAAGGTCAGCGGGCTTTCGCACAGGCCCGCGATCATCGTGTTGCGCCCGGCCTCGATCCGCTTGGCGATGGCGATCTCGCCCTCGCGGCTGAGCAGCTCGACCGACCCCATCTCGCGCAGATACATCCGCACGGGGTCGTCTGTGCGATCCAGCTTTTCCTGGCCGGTCGACGCCAGGGTTACGTCGCCGCCCTTCTTGGTCTCGACCAGGTCGGTCGACCCCTTGTTGTCGTCGTCGTCACCTTCCTCGTCGTCCTCGGTGACCTGGATGCCCATCTCGGACAACATCGACATGACATCCTCGATCTGGTCGGAACTGACCTGATCGGGCGGCAAGACCTCGTTCAGCTGATCGTAGGTGATGTAGCCGCGCTCGCGCGCCTCGGCGATCATCTTCTTGACCGCCGCCTGGCTCATGTCGAGGCTCACCTCGTCGTCGTTGTCTTCGGTCTTGTCGTCGTCGGTGTCCTTGGGTGCCATGCAACGCTCCTGATCGAAGGCGGGTGATTCGCTAGGGCGAATCATTAGCGCGATTCGGCGTCACGCACACCCGCCCGGGCGGTTTTTGTTGGTCTTTTTCGGCGAATCGCGTCAGCGACGCCGCGTCTTGTCGAACTTGATCTGTCCCAGCAGCGTGTCCAGCGCGCTGCGCTCTTCCCGGTCCATATGCGCCCCGTTGGGGCCAATCTCGTAATCCGTCTCGGCCTCGTCCTGCCGGCGGCCGGCACTGTTTCTGGCCTGTGCCGCCTGTGCCAGCCGCCAGGTCAGCGCCTCGTCGGCAACCCCCTGCAAGTCGGCTTCGGCTTCGGCCAGTTCGGTTTGCCAGCCCTGCCAGGCCGACAGTTTGGCCAGTTCCTCGGCCACCGTCAGTCGCGCCAATTCGACCTCGCCCGGCTTGCGCAGGCAGGGTATCACAGCGACATGGCGTGCCGACAAAAGGGTTTCAAGGGTCTCGCGCCCCAGAGTTTCCCGAACCGCATCGCGCACCGCATCGGATGGCGCGCCGACATGGCGCAGAAGCGTGTCGCGCAGCCGAGCCAACGTTCCGTCCGCGCAATCCATGGCTTCGAGTTGCGACTCGAATTCCGGCAGGATCTCCGGAGCCGCGAACATCGCCGCCAGGATTACCGTCTCGCGCAATCGCCGCTCGGCGATCTCTCCCTCGGCGACCAGAGCCGACGCCTTGGTGCCCGCAACCGGCGCCATCTCATCGGCCCGCCTCGACCCGCGGCCCTTGCCCGCAGGCCGCGCCGAGCGAAACAAGTGCCAGCGCAGTTCCTTGAGCTCTTCGCCGTAGTGATGCCGCAGCGACGGGTCCTTGATCACCCCCACACGCTGACGGATCGCCTTGTCCAGCGCGGCCTTGCGTTCCGGGCTGTCGAATACCTTGCCTTCGGTCTCCTGGCGCCACAACAACTTCGCCATCGGCAGCGCCGCATCCAGAACCCGCTGCATGCCCGCCGCGCCCTCGGCACGGATCAGGTCGTCGGGGTCCTTGCCCTCGGGCATCAGCGCAAAGCGCAGCGACTTGCCCGCTTCCAAAAGCGGCAGGGCCAGGTCGACGACCCGATAGGCCGCCCGCAGCCCGGCCTTGTCGCCGTCCAGAGCGACGACCGGTTCATCCGCCATCCGCCATAGCAACTGCAACTGGGTCTCGGTCACCGCCGTGCCCAGCGGTGCGACCGCGGCGCCGAAGCCCGCTTCGCTCAGCGCGATGACGTCCATGTATCCCTCGGCCAGGATCAGCGGCCGGCCCTTGCCCGCCGCCTCTCGCGCCGCCGCGATATTGTAAAGCGTGCGCCCCTTGTCGAACAGCTCGGTCTCGGGCGAGTTCAGGTATTTTGCCTTGTCGCCCGGGTCCATCGCCCGTCCGCCAAAGGCGATCGCCCGTCCGCGCACGTCGCGGATCGGGAACAGGATGCGGTCGCGAAACACGTCATAGGGCGCCCGGCCCTTGTCGGACGCCTTGGCCAGACCCGCCGCGATCAACTGGTCGTCCGGCACCCCCTTGCCGCGCAAATGGTCGCCGAGGGTCTGCCAGCCCGGCGGCGCGAAGCCGATCTCGAACCGCTCGAGCGCACCCGCATCCAGGCCGCGTCGCTCCAGGTAGGCGCGCGCCTCCGCGGCCGCGGATGTCCGCAATTGCAATCGGTAGAACTGTACCGCCTGCTCCATCACCTCTGACAGGACGGCCCGCCGATCGGCCTTTTGCTGCGCGCGCGGATCGCGTTCGGGCATCGGCATGCCCGCCTCGGCCGCCAGGATCTCCACCGCTTCCATGAACCCGACATTCTCGGTCTCGCGAACAAAGGAAATCGCGTCGCCCTTGGCGTGACAGCCAAAGCAATAATAATACCCCTTCCGGTCATCGACATGGAAAGACGCCGTCTTTTCCTGGTGGAACGGGCACGGGGCCCACATGTCTCCGCGGCCCTGGTTGGACTTGCGCATGTCCCACAGCACCTTGCGCCCCGCCACCTGCGCCATCGAGGTGCGGCCGCGCAATTCGTCAAGGAAACCGGGAGGCAAGCTCATCCGCTCAATATCGGGGCACGCAGCGGGATTCGCCAGCCCCGCCTGCTTCTTCTCTTTGAGAAATACGCCATTTCCGCAGGCCCCGCCCCAAGCGGGGCCGAGATACCCTGCGCGCGGGCTTGCCCGCGCACCTTCGAATCACTCCCGCCCTAAAGCGCTTCGCACTGGGCTTTCCAGCTTTCGCCCACGGCATCCGTCAATTGCTCGGGCGGCAGGGCATAGATCCATTCGGCCAGCGCGTCGCCCGCCGTGCGGCCCAGTTCCTCGCGCAGGGCGCGCCGTGTCTTGCGCATCGGCTCGCCGGTCGCGCGGCTTTCGACCGCTTGCATCACCAGCGCGGCCTGCGCATCGCAATCGGTCTGCTGCGCGCTTGCCGTCGAGGCGACCAGCACAAACGCCGCGACCCATGCCGGTGTATTCATAGCCGTCTCCCGTTCTACGGCGCCGCCTTATCCTGACCGATCCGCGATGTCACGCCGCATCGCAACGCCACTCATCGCCGCCGTCACATCCTGAACCAGCGTACCGGCCAGCGAACGGAAAGCGAAGATCTCGAACGCATCCGCCGTACTGCGCCGGATCAGCACGTTCAGATTTTGCAACGAAGCGCGCAGCACATGGCCGCGCTTGAAAACCTCCGCGGAAAGATCCACCGGCACCAGCCGCGCAAGCACCGCTTCGGCATCGGCACCCGTCAACGCCACGCCGACCCAGCCATCCGTGACATCGGTCACCGCGCCCACTTCGCTCAGCGACGCATCGGGCTCGGGACCCATCAGGAAAGCCTGGTCCCGCCCTGCCCAAAGACAGCGAGCGCCCGCCTTTCCGGTGGCGCGGTTGGGTTGCGGGAACGCCATCCCGTGCGCGGCCTGCAACCGGTCGGAAAACACCCCGACGCGCCCGGGATACGGCGCCAGAACCGAAATACGACCCGGATCCACCGCCTCCAGCCGCGCCCTGCCAGCTTCGAACGGCAAGGCCGTGCCAAGGGGGAAGACCGCTATCAACTCAGCCACGCAACCGCCCTCCCTCGGGATCGAAGGCCACCGGATCGGTCACCTCGCAAAGCGCCTCGATCCCGCGCAGATGATCGACCATCCGCACCGTCTGCCCATGCCGGGCCCGGCCATCGCGCAGGAAGGCCAGCGCCCGCATCTCGCCCAGGGTCGGCGAAAAACCGACGCTGGTCACATATCCCTGGTCGTTCTCCCGCATCGCCGGCGCCTCGGCCTCGAACAGGTGCGCCCCGGCGGTCAGTTGTTTGACCGCGCCCGCCGGACGCAGGCCCACCAGCTGTTCGCGCGCCGGTCCCGACAGGCCGGGTCGCGCCGCCATCGCCTTGCCGATGCAATCCTTTTTCTCCGACACCATCCGCGCAAAGCCGATATCGTCGGCGGTGGTGCGGCCATGGATCTCGGCATGGGTGATGTGGCCCTTCTCGATCCGCAGCACGTTCAGCGCCTCCATGCCATAGGCACCGCCGCCCATCGCCTCGGCCCGGGCCACCAGGATGCGGAACAGGCTGTCGCCGTAGCGGGCGGGTATCGCGATCTCGTAGGCATGTTCGCCCGAGAACGAGATACGGAACAGACGCCCCGCCACACCCATGACCGACACGGCGCCACAGGCCATGTAGGGGAAACCCGCGTTGTCGATCGGCCGGTCCAGCACGCCGTTCAGCAAGTCGCGGGATTTCGGTCCGGCGACCGCGAATTGCGCCCAGTGATCTGTGACCGATACGAAGCGCACCGCCATCTTCGCGCAGAACGCCTGCTGCACCCAATCGAGGTGCCGCATCACCAATCCTGCCGCCGCGGTCGTCGTGGTCATCAGCCAGCGGTCGTCATCCAGCCGCGCACAGGTGCCGTCATCCATGACATGCCCGTCCTCGCGCAGCATCAGCCCATAGCGCACCCGTCCCGGCTTCAGCGTGCTGAACGTGTTGGCATAAACGACATCCAGAAATGCCCCGACATCCGGCCCCTGCAAGGCGATCTTGCCCAGGGTCGACACGTCGCAGATGCCCACCGCCTCGCGCACCATCTTGACCTCCCGGTCGCAGCTTTGCCGCCAGGTCGTTTCACCCGGGCGCGGGAAATAGGACGGACGGTACCACAGCCCCGCCTCGATCATCGGCGCGCCCTTGTCGATGCTCGCGGCATGCGACGGCGTCAGCCTTTCCGGAGCGAAGCCGTGGCCCTGTGCCCCCGCTCCCATCGCGGCGATGGCCACCGGCGTGTAGGGCGGGCGGAAGGTGGTGGTGCCGGTCTCGGGAATGTCGCGGCCCGTTGCATCGGCAAGGATCGCCAGCGCGGTGACATTGGAATTCTTGCCCTGGTCGGTCGCCATGCCCTGGGTGGTGTAGCGCTTCATGTGCTCGACCGAGCGGAAGTTTTCCCGTGCCGCCTGCGTCACGTCCTTGACGGTGACGTCGTTCTGGTAATCCAGCCAGGCGCGGCCCTTGCCCGGCACGGCCCAGAGGCGCTGGATGCGGTAGGGTGCGTCCTCGGCCTCGGGGATTGCCGGCGCCTCTGTCTTGAACCCGAGAGCCGTTGCGGCGGCGGCCCCGGCCTCGGCACCGCCCCGAAGGCAGGCGGCGGTTAAAAAGTCGCCCCGCGCCGCGCCGGCGACGGACATGCCCGGAACGGCATCGGGTGTCGGCAGGAAAGCAAGATGTTCTTCAGACCATTGCGGACGCCCATTCATGTGGCAGGTCAGGTGGACGGACGGGTTCCATCCACCGGATACGCCAAGGCAATCGGTGGCGATGCGCTCTTGCCGGCCATCGCCGTGGCGCAACGTGATCGCCTCGACCCCGCCGCGCCCGCCATGGGCCGCCGAAACGACCGCACCGGTATGGACCGGGCAATCCACTTGCGGTGTCACGTCGTGGCGGCAGTCGATCAACCCGGCCACATGCACGCCGGCCTCGAGCAGGTCGCGCGCCGTGCGGTGGGCGTCGTCGGTATTCCCGAAGACCGTGACCGCCTTGCCCGCACCGACCCCCCATCGGTTCAGGTAGGCGCGCACAGCGCCGGCCTGCATGACCCCCGGCAAGTCGTTGTTTTGAAAAGCGACCGTCCGCTCGATGCTGCCCGCGCACAAGACCGCCCGCCTGGCAACGATACGCCAGAAGCATTCGCGGGGCAGCCCGTCCCGCCGCGGCAGGTGGTGGCCGACGCGTTCGAGCGCGCCATAGGTGCCCTGGTCATAGGCGCCGGTCACGGTGGTGCGGATCATCAGCCGTACGTTGTCCATCCGGCCAAGCTGCTCGGCCTTTTCCGCCGCCCAGAGATGCCCGTCCATCCCGTCGACGATTTCGTTTTCCACAAGAAGACGACCGCCCAAGGCATTGTCTTCTGTGCATAAAATGACTTGCGCACCGGACAGGGCCGCCGCCTCTGCCGCCATCAGACCGGCGGGTCCTGCCCCGATCACCAGCACGTCGCAGAAGGCGAACGCCTTTTCGTAGATGTCGGTGTCGGACTGCCCCGACAGCGCACCCAGCCCGGCGGCGCGGCGGATGAAAGGCTCGTAGACCCTTTCCCAGAAGGCGCGCGGCCACATGAAGGTCTTGTAATAGAACCCCGCCCCAAGAAACGGCGCCAACAGGTTGTTGACGCTCAGCAAATCCCAGTCGAGCGTCGGCCACCGGTTCTGGCTGCGTGCCTCGAGACCGTCAAAAAGCTCCTGCATGGTCGCGCGGACGTTCGGATCGGATGCCGCGCCACGGCCGATGGTGACCAGCGCGTTGGGCTCCTCGGAGCCGGCGCTGAACACGCCGCGCGGGCGGTGATACTTGAACGATCGTCCCGTCAGTCGGATGTCGTTGGCCAGCAGGGCCGAGGCCAACGTGTCGCCGGGATGTCCGAACAATGCCCTTCCATCCCATTGAAACGCAATGGTTTTGCTTCGGTCGATGCGCCCCGCGGCATCAATCCGCATGAAACTGCTCCAGCGTTTTCGCGCCAAAGACCTCGTGCGTGACGGTATCGCGTTCGACCACCAGCCAGGCGCCGCAGCCGGCTTCGTGGTGCCACAGGTCGCGGGTGCGGCCGGCGGGGTTGTCGCGCAGGTGCAGGTAGGCGTCCCAGACCGCGGCGCCGGCATCGGGCGCGGGGCGATCCAGCATCGACGCCGCGCCCTTGTAGTAGAATTCTCGACGGTCGCGGGTGCCGCAGATCGGGCAGGGAATGCGCATCAGATCTGCCCCTTTCCGGCCCGGCATGCGGTCGCGAACCGGACATCGGCAACAGCAATCCGTCCTGAATCGACCGATTTCGGTACAAAACCCGATCTGTCCACAGAACGCTCCTCAGTGCAGGTTGTGTTGCGCACCGGTGCCCTCCTCGTCCATCAGCCCGACACCGGTGCGGAACCGGTCGAGGCGGTAGCGCGCGGCGCTGTCATGCGGGCGGTCCTGGGCGATGAGATGGGCAAAGGCGAAACCCGATCCCGGCACCGCCTTGAAGCCGCCGTAGCACCAGCCGCAATCCAGGTAGAGCCCGTCCACGCCGGTCTTGTCGATGATCGGCGAGCCGTCGGGCGTCATGTCCATGATCCCGCCCCAGCTGCGCAGGACACGGGCCTTGCCGATCATCGGCATCAGGGTCATCGCCGCTTCCATCACGTGTTCGGTCATCGGCAGATTGCCGCGCGCGGCATAGGAGGCGTAGAAATCCAGGTCGCCGCCGAAGACCAGCCCGCCCTTGTCGGACTGGCTGATATAGAAATGCCCCATGCCGAAGCTGACCACGTGGTCGATGCAGGGTTTCAGCCCCTCGCTGACGAAGGCCTGCAGGATGTGGGATTCGATCGGCAGGCGCATTCCGGCCATCGCCGCCACCTGCCCCGACCGGCCGGCGACGACGATGCCGACTTTCTTCGCCCGGATCGCGCCGCGCGTGGTCTGCACGCCGGTGACGCGGCCGTTCTGGATGTCGATGCCCGTCACCTCGCAATTCTGGATCAGGTCGACGCCGCGCCGGTCGGCACCGCGGGCATAGCCCCAGGCCACCGCGTCGTGGCGCGCGGTGCCGCCGCGGGGATGCAGCAGCCCGCCGTAGATCGGAAAGCGGGTGTTGTCGAAATCGAGATAGGGCAGATGTTTGCGCACGCCGTCGCGGTCCAGCAGGATCGCGTCGTCGCCCTGGTTGATCATCGCGTTGCCGCGCCGGACGAAGGCATCGCGCTGGCCGTCGGAATGGAACAGGTTGATCAGCCCGCGCTGCGAATGCATGACGTTGTAGTTGAGATCGGCCTCGAGCCCTTCCCAGAGCTTGAGGGAATGGGAATAGAATTCGGAATTGCCGGGCAGGAAATAGTTGGCGCGCACGATCGTCGTGTTGCGCCCCACATTGCCACCACCGAGATAGCCCTTTTCCAGCACGGCGACATTGGTCAGGCCGTGCTCCTTGGCCAGGTAATAGGCGGTGGACAGGCCATGCCCGCCACCGCCGATGATGACGATGTCATATTCGGATTTCGGCGCCGGATCGCGCCAGTGCGGCCCCCAGCCCTTGTTACCGGTCAGCCCTTCCCTGAATATCCGCCAACCGGAAAACCGCATCTTGCCCCCTTGGTCCGTTCCCGCCGGATCGAACCAGCTTTGACCGCAGGGTGCAACGGGGCAGGCCACCCTGCCCCGCCGGTTTTCGACATTTGCGCGCCTCGGGGCGACCCGGGGCGCGGCCGGTCACAATCCCTTGGCGCGATAGCTCTTGGCGACCCGTTCGATGGCGACGATGTAGGATGCCGTGCGCAGGTCATCGACATCGTCGCGCGCGTGCCAGGTTTCGCGCATCGACTGGTAGGCGCCGCGCATCGTGTCGTCGAGACCCGAGCGCACCAGCTCGATTTCGTCGGCGCCGCGCAGGTATTTCTTCTTGAAGTCCGGCGTCATCGACCAGGCATCGCCCAGATAGCGGTCGAGCCGTTCCAGTTCGTCGACGACAAGCTGGTGGCGCGCTTCTTCCTGGCGGCGCTGCAGACGGCCGAACCGGATATGAGACAGGTTCTTGACCCATTCGAAATAGGACACCGTCACGCCGCCCGCATTGGCATACATGTCGGGAATGATGACGACCCCCTTGTTGCGCAGGATGTCGTCGGCGCCCGCGGTGACAGGACCGTTCGCGGCCTCGATGATGAGCGAAGCCTTGATCCGGTGGGCGTTCGACAGGTTGATCACCCCCTCCAGAGCGGCGGGGATGAGGATGTCGCAGTCTTCTTCCAGCACGTCGGCCCCCTTGGCCGAATGCGCGGCGTCGGGAAAGCCGGTCACGCCGCCATGCTTGACCAGCCAGTCATGCACCGCCTGCACGTTCAGCCCGTCCGGGTTGAACAGCGCGCCGTCGCGCTCGATGATCCCGGTCACGATGCAGCCGTCTTCTTCGCTGAGGAACTTGGCGGCGTGATAGCCCACATTGCCCAGGCCCTGGATGATGACGCGCTTGCCGTCGAGCGTGCCCGAAAGCTTGGCCTTGGCGATATCCTCGGGGTGGCGGAAGAATTCGCGCAGGGCGTATTGCACACCGCGGCCTGTCGCCTCGACCCGGCCCTGGATGCCGCCGGCATGGACCGGTTTGCCGGTGACGCAGGCATTGGCGTTGATGTCGGTGGTGTTCATCCGGCGATACTGGTCGGCCATCCAGGCCATTTCGCGTTCGCCGGTGCCCATGTCGGGGGCGGGCACGTTCTGGGCCGGGTTGATCAGGTCGCGCTTGGCCAGTTCATAGGTGAAACGGCGGGTGATCCGTTCCAGTTCCTCTTCGTCGTAGTCGCGCGGGTCCAGGCACAGCCCGCCCTTGGAGCCACCGAACGGGGTTTCGACCAGAGCGCATTTGTAGGTCATCAGCGCGGCCAGCGCCTCGACCTCGTCCTGGTTCACGGACGAGGCATAGCGGATGCCGCCCTTGACCGGTTCCATGTGTTCGGAATGGACCGAGCGGTAGCCCGTGAAGGTCTTGATCTGTCCGCGCAGCCGAACGCCGAACCGCACCGTGTAGGTGGCGTTGCACACCCGGATCTTTTCCTCGAGCCCCGGCGGCAGGTCCATCAGCGCCACCGCGCGGTTGAACATCAGGTCGACGGACTGGCGAAACGACGGTTCGTTGGACGGGGTAAGGGACATGTGATCCTCCGCTGTGGGGGCCCTGCTGACTGGTGATTATTTTTTGCGCAGAACCTTAACGCCACGATAACCATAGCCGGTTTATGACCCCAACCGGTTTTTCCGTTTATTCCTGAGACCGAATCCGGACCCAAACCGGACGCACCGTCGCGGTGTGGGAAACAGTCAGCCCCCAGCACGCCGATTGTCCACCAAACCACTGAAAAATATAAAAATTTCGGACATCAACAGCCCAATTTTGGCCATCATCCCCCGGCATAAAGACACTGTCTAAAAGTGCGTCTTGCGCCGAAAACCGGGCTAACCCGGAAGGAAGGGTCGTGATGAAAAATGAGTTCAAATTGCGTACGGATCTCCCTGGATCCGCGCGCCGGGTACTAGCCAGGGCGCGCAACAGCGTTTGCGGACGCTTCTGGAAAGACGAAACGGGAAGCTTGTCGTATTTCGGCGTGGTCGGTGCGCTGGCCATGGTGGTCTTCGGCGGCATCGGCGTCGACATGATGTATGCCGAGGTCAAGCGGACCAAGCTGCAGAACACGCTTGACCGCGCGGTTCTGGCCGCTGCCGACCTGGATCAGACCATCGATCCGCAGGTCGTCGTGACCGATTACTTCGACAAGATGCAGCTTGATGATGCCCTGGGCAACATCGAGGTGACCGAAGGCATCGGCCTGCGCCGGGTGACCGCGGACGGGTCGGTGAACATGCCGGCGGCCGTGCTGCAGATGCTGGGCGAGGATTTCCTGCGCGCCGAGGGTGTTTCGACCGCCCAGGAAGGTATCGGCAACATCGAGATCTCGTTGGTGCTGGATATCTCCGGCTCGATGAGCAGCAACTCGAAGATCGACAACCTCAAGGTCGCGGCCAAGGAATTCGTGGACACGGTGATCCGTGACGACGATGCCGGCCTGACCACGGTGTCGATCGTGCCCTACAACGCCACGGTGAACATGGGTTCGACGCTCAAGAACTACTACACCATGAGCGACGAGCACGACTATTCGTCCTGCGCGATCTTCCCCGACTCGGCCTTCCAGTCGACCGGGATCGACCGCAACACCGAACTGGACAAGCTGAGCCATTTCGACCGCTGGACCACCAACCGGCACACCACCGAGATCCCCAGCCCGTGGTGCGCCGCCAGCGACTACGGCAAGATCATGGTTCACTCGGCCGACAAGACGGCGTTGAAGAACCACATCGACTCGCTCGATGCGTTCGGCAACACCGCGATCGACCTGGGCATGAAGTGGGGCACCGCCCTGCTGGATCCCGGCACGCAATCGGTGGTCAACGACATGATCGGCGACGGTCATATCGTCCCCGCCGCATCGGGCCGCCCCTATGCCTTCGACGAGGACATGGTGCTCAAGATCGTCGTTCTGATGACCGACGGCAAGAACACCACCCAGTACGACATCAAGGACGAGTACAAGACCGGTCTGTCGCCGATCTTCCTGGACGACCGGAACGACAGCGATCCGTCGAACGACCGGTCGTCGATCCGCGTCAAGGATCAGCCGGGCGACAACAACGATGTCTATTACTGGCCGGCCTATCGCGGCGGTTCGTGGAACGACAAGTATGACGACGATCCGCATACCTACAGCTCGAACAGCAACCTGCGTCAGCTGACCTGGGAAGAGGTGTTCGCCCGCTGGGGGACCCGCGCCGCCGCCTTCCGGTTCTACCAGGAGCCGTATTATGACGGATGGTCGAGCTACAGCCAGTATGCCGGTCTGTACTATGCCGGCGATGACGACCTGATCGACGGACCGGAAGCCGACGCGCGGCTGTCCACGGTCTGCCAGAAGGCGCGCCAGGCGGGGATCACCGTCTTCGCCATCGGCTTCGAGGCGCCCCAGGAAGGCCAGGACGCCATGCGCGACTGCGCTTCGTCTCCCGCCCACTACTTCCCGGTGGAAGGCATCGAGATCGCCGACGCGTTCACCTCGATCGCCCGCACCATCAACCGTCTGAGGCTGACCCAATGACCTGGAACCTGAAAAACCGCCTGCGCCGGTTCGGCGCGGAAGAAGACGGCACCTCGACGATCGCGTTCGCGCTGTGGGTTCCGCTCTTTGCCCTGACCATCATCTCGACGATGGAAATGGGTGCCCTGTCGATGCGCCACACGGCGCTGGAACGCGGGCTCGACTCGGTGGTGCGCGATGTCCGGTTGAACACCGGCACCGAGCACACCCACGACACGCTGAAGGCCGCGATCTGCGACGCCGCGCCCATCCTGACGGATTGTGCCAGCACGCTGCGGCTGGAGATGATCCCGCTGGACCTGCGCAACTGGACCGGCCCGCAGCCGTCTGCCGACTGCTACGACGCCGCCCATCCGGTTCGTCCCCTGCGGACTTTCCACAACGGTGGGGACAATGAACTGATGCTGCTGCGGGCGTGCTACAAGTACAACCCGATCGCGCCCACCAGCATGCTCGCCAACTCGCTGCCCGTCGACGCGCACGGCTATACCGGCCTCGTCGCCTTCGCAGCCTTCGTGCAGGAGCCGATCTGATGCCGAGCCTGATCAAGAACCGCCTGGCGCGCTTTGCGCGCGCCGACGACGGCAACATCACCATCGAAGCGGTCATCATCTTCCCGCTTCTCATCCTGCTCTTCTGTGCAAGCTGGGTCTATTTCGACGTGATGCGCCAGCAGAGCGTCAACCAGAAGGCCAACTACACCATCGGCGACGCGCTGTCGCGCGAGACCGACAAGGTGGACGAGACCTATATCGACAATGCCTACAACCTGCTTCTGCACCTGACCAAGTCGCAATCGCCGGCAACCGACCTGCGGATCACCGTGGTGACCTACCGGAACCGCGGCAACAGCGGCAACGGCGAATACAAGATCGTCTGGTCGCGTGCCCGGGGCGACTTTGCCGAGCTGACCAATGCCGACCTGGCCAACATGACCGACCGTCTGCCGATCATGGCGTCGGGTGACCAGATGATCCTGGTGGAGACGCGCGACTGGTACGATCCGATCTTCGACGCCGGACTGGCCGCCTTCGACATCAAGACCTATTCGTTCACCCGCCCGCGTTTCGCACCTCAGGTGATCTTCCTGGGCGAAAACGACCGGGTCCGCGAAGACAACGGCTGGGGCAATGGCGACGACGAGGCACCGGGCAACTCGCTGTGCCACAACAATGCCGAGAACCAGACGGATTGCGCATCCTGATCTGAACGACCAAGACGAGAGAGAGCCGAGGCAGGCGGGATCAGTTCGGTCCCGCCTGTTTCCGTTCCTGCACCTTGTGGGTCAGGATATCGGCCACCGGGCGGGTCTTGCCGCCCGAGGTCACGCCGCCGATCGCCACCCGCTTGCCCATCCGCCACCAAAGCCCAGGTCGCCAGGCCCGCGCCTGGGGCGATTTCATCAGCAGGGTGAACCCGTTCGACGGCTTCATCGCGAACATGCCGCGGTCGACCTTTTCGATCTCGTCGATGCGGGCCAGGACGGTGCCGGCGCTGTCGCGCAACTCGTCCTCGGTCAGGATGATCTCGAGCGCGGTGGCGCGCCACATCACCTGCGCGGCGGCCAGCGCGGCGATGCCCAGCACCAGCAACAGCGCGACGGCCGCCGCCGGCATGGCGCCGGTAGTCAAAGCCAGCCAGATCAGCAGGACGCCCAGCCCGACCAGCGCGCCCACGCCCAGCAGGCGCCGTCCCGGCGACGCGCCGATGGTTGCAAGAATGCGTTCCGTCATCGCGGCCCCCGTTCGCCCCGCCCGTCAGTCGCGCCGCGGATCGCGCGGGTAGACGCCGAGGATTTCCAGCATGTCTGTGAAGTAATCCAGTTCCTCGAGCGCCCGGCGCACCGGCGGATCGTCGGGATGACCTTCGATATCGGCGTAGAACTGCGTGGCGGTGAACGACCCGCCGACCATGTAGCTTTCCAGCTTGGTCATGTTGACGCCATTGGTCGCGAAACCGCCCATCGCCTTGTAGAGCGCGGCGGGAATGTTGCGGACCTGAAAGACGAAGGTGGTCATCATGCCGTGTTCGCCGCGCGGGCTGTGATCAGCCTTGCGGCCCATGATGAGGAACCGCGTGGTGTTGTGGGCGTGGTCCTCGATATGGCGGGCCAGGATATGCAGCCCGTTCAGCTCCGCCGCCAGGTCCGAGGCCAGCGCGCCAACGTCGCGCAGGCCGTGTCGCGCGATCTCGGCCGCGGCCCCGGCGCTGTCGGCGGCGGCTTCGCCGCGGATGCCGTATTGCTTGAGAAAGCTGCGCGCCTGCGGCAGCAGAACCAGGTGCGCACGCACGGTCCTGAGATCCTCGATCTGAACGCCGGGCAAGGCCATCAGGCTGATATGGACGCGCACGAACGCCTCGTCGACGATCCGCAGGCCGGATTCGGGCAGCAGGCGGTGGATGTCGGCGACGCGGCCATAGGTCGAGTTTTCCACCGGCAGCATCGCCAGTTCGGCATCGCCGCCCCGCACCGCGTTGATGACATCCTCGAAGGTGCGGCAGGGCAGCGTTTCCATGTCGGGACGCGCCTCGCGGCAGGCCTGATCGGAATAGGCGCCCGGTTCTCCCTGGAAGGCGATGCGTCTGGTCATGGAAGGCGATCCCAAGATTTCCGCGGGGTGCGGGCGTTTGGTCGCGCCTTCTATACCTTGCCTCGGGTGAAGGGAAGCAATAGATACGCGCCGGAAACAGGATCATTGAAGATGGACGTGCGATGCTGGACACGATGACATTCACCAAGGTGCTGGGCGGCGTGTGCGGCTCGCTTCTGGTCTTTCTGCTGGGCAAATGGGCGGCGGAATCGCTGTATCACGTCGGCGGAGGCCATGGCGACGAAGTGGCGGCCTACGTGATCGAGACCGGCGAATCCGAAGCTGCCGAGCCCGAGGAAGAGGTGGATTTCGCGACGCTGCTGGCCTCGGCCGATGCCGGCGCGGGCGAAAAGGTGTTCGGCAAGTGCCGCGCCTGCCACAAGGTTGAAGCCGGCGCCAACGCCACCGGCCCCTACCTGCACGGCGTCGTCGGCCGCCAGATCGGCGCGGTCGATGGCTTCAACTATTCCGGTGCGCTGCCGGAAAGCGAGGCATGGACCCCGGAGAACCTCAACGCCTTCCTGGAAAACCCCAAGGGCTGGGCGCCGGGCACCTCGATGGCCTTCAACGGCCTGGCCAAGCCGGAAGACCGCGCAAACCTGATCGTCTATCTGGACGCGCTGGACGGCTGACCCGCCGCAACACCGCGAAACACGTCAAGCCGCGCACCCGAAAGGGTCGCGGCTTTTCACTTTTGCGGGACCAAGCCGAGATAATCGCGGCGGAACGGCCGCCGATCCCGCCCGCTCACACATTCTCAACTTGAATGTGGTCAATCGCGCGCCCTACTTTATCTGGAAAAGCGTAAAAACCCCGCGCACGAAGGGAAGGCCGATGTCCGAACAACCGCCGAAGAACCATCCGACCCGCCGCGACACGCTGGTTTTGCTGGGCGCCGCCGCCGCAACCGGCCTGGGCGGCATACCGCGCCCGGGCTGGGCGGGCTCGCATGGCGCGGAGCTGGTCCGCGCCCATGGATATTCCTTCTATGGCGATCTTGCCTATCCGGAAGGGTTCGAACACTTTTCCTACGTGAACCCGGACGCGCCCAAGGGCGGACAGATCACCCTGTCGAACCGCGGCACCTTCGACGGCTTCAACCGATGGGCCAGCAAGGGCCGGCCCGAATCCAGTTCGGGCTGCGTCGCCGAGGCGATGTTCACCGACAGCCTGTTCGAGGGTGTGGTCCCCGGTGACAGCATCACCGACGCCTATTGCCTGATCGCCGAGGCGGTCGAATACCCCAAGAACAAGACCGAATGCATCTTTCACATGCGCAAGGAGGCGCGGTTTTCCAACGGAGAGCCGATCACCGCGCATGACGCGCTGTTCACCCACAACCTGTTTCTGGAACAGGGAATCCGGTCATATGCGCGCGCGGTCAAGGAACGGATCAGCGGCGCCGAGGTGATCGACGACCACACCATGCGCTACACCTTCGTCGACGGCATTCCGCGCCGGTCGCTGGTCAGCCAGGTCGGCGGCACACCGATCTTTTCCAAGGCCTGGTACGAGGAAACCGGCGAACGGCTGGACGAACCCAGCCTGCTGTCGCCGATGGCCAGCGGCCCCTACGTGGTCGGCGATTACGAGATCAACCGCTACGTGGTCTACGAACGCAACCCCGATTACTGGGGCTGGCACCTGCCGGTGAACAAGGGCCGCCATAACTTTGACCGCATCCGCATCGAGTATTTCGCCGAAGAGGCCGCGGAGTTCGAGGCGTTCAAGGCAGGCATCTACAATTTCCGCGTCGAAGGCTCGACCAAGCGTTGGGCGACCGGTTACGACTTTCCGGCCCTGGACAAGGGCTGGGTCAAGAAACAGGTCATCCCCGACGGCAACCCACCCAATTCGGCCGGCGTCATCTTCAACACCGTCAAGGCGCCGCTGGACAACCGCACGGTGCGCGAGGCGCTGCAACTGGCCTTCAACTTCGAATGGACGCGCGACTCGTTGCAATACGGGTTGACGTCGCAGATCACGTCCTTCGTCGAGGGCAGCGAGATCGCCGCGATGGGACCGCCCGAGGGCAAGGAAAAGGAACTTCTGGAAAGCCTGGGCGACCTGGTTCCGGCCGAGATGATGACCGAAGACGCGGTCGTGCCTCACACCTCCGACCCAGGCAGCACGGTCGACCGGCGCAACAAGCGGCGCGCCCTGCGGTTGCTGGCCGATGCGGGCTGGAACGTCGCCGACGACGGCAAGCTGCGCAACGCGGCGGGCGAGGTGATGACGCTGCAATTCATGCTGTCGTCGTCGACTTCCGACACGGTCGAGGCGCTGGTGACGACCTATGTCGGCACGCTGAACGATTACGGCATCGATGCGTCGGTGGAAAAGATCGACACCGCGCAGTTCACCTCGCGCTATCTCGACAAGGATTACCAGCTGATCTACTCGAACTACTTCCCGTTCCTGCAGGCAGGCACCGGCCTGCGGCAGATGTACGGGTCGGAGACCGCGGCGGTGTCGTCCTACAATCGCGCGACGCTGCAAAGCCCGCTGGTCGACGCGATCATCACCAAGGCGCTGGACACCACCAACCGCGAGGACGAGATCGCGGCGCTGCGCGCGCTGGACCGCGCCTTACGCTATGAACGCGTCGTCGCCCTGGGCGGCTATGTCGCCGAAAACTGGATCGCGGCCTATGACATCTTCGAGCATCCCGAGAACCTGCCACCCTATCAGGTGGGCTATCTCGATTTCTGGTGGTTCAACCAGGAGAAATACGAGGCGCTCAAGGCTGCCGGTGCGCTGAGGTAAATCGGTGGGCGCCTATATCCTCAGACGTCTGCTGCTGGTGATCCCGACCCTTCTGGGGATCATGATCATCAACTTTTCGCTGGTGCAGTTCGTGCCCGGCGGCCCGATCGAACAGATCATCGCCCAGATGCAGGGCGAAGGTGACGTCTTTTCGGGTTTTGCCGGTGGCGGCAACGACCTGGGCGAGGAGACCTTTGGTTCGGACAGCGGCTATATCGGCGCGCGGGGATTGCCCAAGGAATTCATCGAGGAGCTGGAAAAGGAATTCGGGTTCGACAAGCCGCCGCTCGAGCGGTTCCTGAACATGATGTGGAACTACATGCGGCTGGATTTCGGCGAAAGCTATTTCCGGTCGATCGGGGTGATCGACCTGGTGATGGAAAAGATGCCGGTCTCGATCTCGCTGGGGCTGTGGTCGACGATGATCGCCTACCTGGTGTCGATCCCGCTGGGCATCCGCAAGGCGGTGCGCGACGGGTCGTCCTTTGACACCTGGACATCCGGGGTCATCATCGTGGCCTACGCGATCCCGGGTTTCCTGTTCGCGATCCTGCTGCTGGTGCTGTTCGCGGGCGGGTCGTATTACCAGATCTTCCCCCTGCGCGGGCTGACGTCGGACAACTGGGAAGACCTGACGCTGCTGGGTAAGATCGGCGATTACTTCTGGCATATCACGCTGCCGGTGTTGGCCTCGACCATTTCGGCCTTTGCCACGCTGACGCTGCTGACCAAGAATTCGTTCCTGGACGAGATCAAGAAGCAATACGTGATGACCGCCCGCGCCAAGGGGCTCAAGGAAAGCCGCGTGCTGTATGGCCACGTGTTCCGCAACGCGATGCTGATCGTGATCGCGGGCTTTCCGGCGGTTTTCATCGGTGTCTTCTTTACCGGGTCGATCATCATCGAGACGATCTTTTCGCTGGACGGGCTGGGGCGGCTGGGGTTCGAGGCCACGGTGGCGCGCGATTACCCGGTGATCTTCGGCACGCTGTTCATCTTCGGCCTGATGGGGCTGGTCGTGGGCATCCTGTCGGATCTGATGTACGTGTTCGTCGATCCCCGGATCGACTTCGAGCGGCGGGAGGGCTGAGCGATGGTCGCGCAACCCGAACCCGTCCGGCCCGAACCGGCCCCCGCCAAGCCGGTCATCCCCGAGCCGAAGCGCGGCTGGTTCACCCTGTCGCCGCTGAACAAGCGGCGCTGGAACAATTTCCGCAAGAACCGCCGCGCCTTCTGGTCGCTGTGGATCTTCTGCATCCTGTTCGGGCTGTCGCTGTTCGCCGAGTTCATCGCCAACGAAAAGCCGATCATGGTGAATTACCGCGGCGAGTTCTACACGCCGATTTTCAATTTCTACCCCGAGACGGCCTTTGGCGGCGACTTTCGGACCGAGGCCGCCTATCGCGACCCGGAGGTCAAATGCCTGATCCGCACCGGCGGGCTGGAGGAATGCTTTGACGATCCCGAAGGTCTGATCGAGCAGGTCGACCAGGGCATGGTTCTGGAGGGAGATTTCCAGAAGGGCTGGATGCTCTGGCCCGTCATTCCCTATAGCTACAACACGCCGGTCGACCGGCCCGGAGCGGCCCCGCTGCCGCCCAACGACCAGAACTGGCTGGGCACCGACGACACCAAGCGCGACGTGGTGGCGCGGGTGATCTACGGATTTCGGCTGTCGATCGTGTTCACCCTGATCGTCACCGTCTGCGCGTCGGTCATCGGGATCATCGCGGGTGCCGTGCAGGGCTATTTCGGCGGCTGGCTGGACCTCATCTTTCAGCGCATCATCGAGATCTGGGGCGCCACGCCGTCGCTTTACGTCATCATCATCCTGTTCGCGATCCTGGGGCGAAGTTTCTGGCTGCTCGTGTTCCTGACGATCCTGTTCGGCTGGACGGCTCTGGTGGGCGTGGTCCGGGCGGAGTTCCTGCGCGCGCGCAACCTGGAATACGTCCGCGCGGCCAAGGCGCTTGGCGTCAGCAACTGGAAGATCATGTTCCGCCACATGCTGCCCAACGCCATGGTGGCGACGCTGACCATGCTGCCCTTCATCGTCACCGGCACCATCGCCACGCTGGCGTCGCTTGATTTCCTGGGCTTTGGCCTGCCATCGTCGGCGCCGTCGCTGGGCGAGCTGACCCTGCAGGCCAAGCAGAACCTGCAGGCCCCCTGGCTGGCCTTCACGGCGTTCACCGTGTTCGCGGTGATGCTGTCGCTGCTGGTCTTCATCTTCGAAGGGGTGCGCGACGCGTTCGATCCCAGAAAGACGTTTTCATGACCGAAACGGTTCTGACGGTAACGGACCTGCGCGTCGATTTCCGCCAGGACGGCGCGGTGACCCATGCGGTGCGCGGCGTGTCCTTCGATGTCGCCAAGGGCGAAACCGTGGCGCTGGTGGGCGAGTCGGGCTCCGGCAAGTCGGTGACCGCTCTCAGCACCGTGTCGTTGCTGGGCAGTTCGGCCGAGATTTCGGGATCGGTCACCTATCTTGGGCAAGAGATGATCGGCGCCGAAGAGCGGCTGCTGCGGCAGGTGCGCGGCAACGATATCAGCTTTATCTTCCAGGAGCCGATGACCTCGCTCAACCCGCTGCACACGCTGGAAAAGCAGATCCGCGAAAGCCTGGAGATACACCAGGGTCTGACCGGCCAGGCGGCGCGCGACCGCATCGTCGAACTGCTGACCAGGGTCGGCATCCGCGATGCCGAAAGCCGCCTGGGCGCCTATCCGCACCAGTTGTCCGGCGGCCAGCGCCAGCGCGTGATGATCGCGATGGCGCTGGCCAACAAGCCCGAATTGCTGATCGCGGACGAACCGACCACTGCGCTGGACGTCACCATCCAGGCGCAGATCCTGGAACTGCTGGCCGAGCTGAAGCAATCCGAGGACATGAGCCTGCTGTTCATCACCCACGACCTGGGCATCGTGCGCAAGTTCGCCGACCGGGTCTGCGTGATGAAGGATGGCGAGATCGTCGAACAGGGCGTCACCCGCGACATCTTTGCCAACCCGCAGCATCCCTATACCCGGATGCTGCTGGCAGCCGAAAGCACCGGCACCCCCGACCCGGTTCGGGAGGGCGCCGAGGAAATCGCCCGGACGGACAATCTCAAGATCTGGTTCCCGATCCAGCGCGGCTTGCTGAAGCGCACCGTGGGCTACGTCAAGGCGGTGAACGACGCATCGATCGCGGTCCGATCCGGTGAAACCATCGGCATCGTGGGCGAAAGCGGGTCGGGCAAGACGACGCTGGCACTGGCGATCATGCGGCTGATCGCGTCCGAGGGCGGGATCACCTATCGCGGCAAGGATGTGCGCGGCTGGTCCACGCGGGAATTGCGGCGCCTGCGGTCCGAGATGCAGATCGTCTTTCAGGACCCGTTCGGCAGCCTGTCGCCCCGCATGACCTGCGAACAGATCATCGCCGAAGGGCTGGAGGTGCACGGCGCGCCCGACGGCCGGTCGCATCGCGACCTTGTGACCGAGGTGATGGCCGAGGTCGGGCTAAATCCGGCGACGATGCACCGCTATCCGCACGAATTTTCCGGCGGCCAGCGCCAGCGCATCGCCATCGCCCGCGCCATGGTTCTGCGCCCGCGTCTGCTGGTTCTGGACGAACCCACCAGCGCGCTGGACATGACGGTGCAGGTGCAGATCGTGAACCTGCTGCGCAACCTGCAACGCAAGCACGATCTGGCCTATCTGTTCATCAGCCACGATCTCAAGGTGATCCGCGCGATGAGCCACAAGGTCATCGTGATGAAGCAGGGCGATGTCGTAGAATACGGCACCGCCCGGCAGATTTTCGATGCGCCGCAGACCGACTATACGCGGACCCTGCTGGCGGCGGCCTTCGACCTGGCCGGGTGATCAGCGCCGCCGGCCCGGCGGATCGCGGAACAGCAGCATGTCCTCGCGCCAATAGCCCTGCGAAGGCGGCGTCCAGCGGTCATGGCGCAGTTGCATCCGGCTGGCGGTGAAAAGCGACTTTGCAAGAATTCCGAACATCACGATTTCCCTTTCGATGGCGATTTCCTTCAACCATCATGCGCTGTGACGTGATAATTCCAAAGACAGCGAGTTATTCATCGTGTTAGCCTGTCTTACATGATCGACTGGCGTGCCCTGCCCCCTCTAACCGCCTTGCGGGCCTTTTCCGCCTATGCCGAGACCGGTTCGGTAAAACGCGCCGGTGCGGCGTTGAATGTCAGCCACGCCGCGATCAGCCAGCAATTGCGCGCGTTGGAGCATCATCTGGGGATCAGCCTGCTGGACCGGTCTGGCGCGCGGATGGCGCTGACAGCGGACGGGATCGCGCTGGCGCAGGCGCTGGCGGCGGGGTTCGGGCAGATCGCGCAGGCGGTCGCCGATCTGACCGCGACGTCGGACAACCGGCCGCTGCAGGTGTCGGTCACACCGACGCTGGCGGCATCCTGGCTGATGCCGCGGCTGGCCTCGTTCCGCGCCGGCCACCCCGATATCAGCCTGATGATCGACCCCAGCGTCGCCGTGAAACCGCTGGAGCCCGGCGGTATCGACATCGCGCTGCGCTATGGCAAGGGGCCTTGGCCGGGGCTCGAATCGCGCCTGTTGCTGCCATCGCCCGTGGTGGTCGTGGCGGCGCCCGCGCTGGTGGCCGGCCGAACCGTGACCGGCCCCGACGATTTGACCGACCTGCCCTGGCTGCTGGAACTGGGCACGTCCGAGGCCACCGCATCGCTGGCCGGCGCCAGTTTCGCCGCGTTGCCCAGCCGGGCCACCACCACCCTGCCCGGCCACCTGATGCTGGAAGCGGCGCGCCAGGGACAGGGCGTGGCCGTGACCGCGCGCAGCAATATCGAAGCCGACCTGGCGGCGGGCCGGCTGGTGGTGCTGCATGAACAGGATTTCGACAAGGGCTATCACGTCGTGACAAGACCGGGCGTCCGCCGCCCGGCCCTGCGCCACTTCATCCGGTGGCTGGAGAAAGAGGCCGCAATGGCCTGATCCGCGCTCAGATCGCCGAACTGTGCCCCGCCTTGGACAGATCATAGGCATCGAAGCTGCGCGCGATCATTCGGGTCAGGGGCCGCGCCGATTTCGGGACGGTCAATCCGCCGTCGTCGATCTTGAGCATGTTTTCGAACCGGGCATTCGCTTCGCGGAACATCTTGAACAGCGCTTCGCGGGAAATGTCGTGTTCGGCCAGGATTTCCTCGGCATCGATGCGGAAGTCGCACATCACCATCTCGATCAGCCGCGACCGCATCTTGTCGTCGGGGCTGAAGACATGGCCGCGATGGGTGGCGAACTTGCCGTCGCGCACCAGCCCGGCATACGCAGAGGTGGCCGAAGCGTTCTGCGCGAAACCCTGCGGGAAACGCGAGATCGAAGACGCGCCGAGGCCGATCAGCACATCGGCCTTGTCGTCCGTGTAGCCCTGGAAATTGCGGCGCAGCGTTCCGGCGTGCAGAGCTTTGGTCAGCCCGTCGGTCTGGGTGGCAAAGTGGTCGATCCCGATTTCGGCATAGCCGTCCCACACGAACAGGCGCCGCGCGGTTTCGAACAGCGCCAGCCGTTCGTCCGGCGTGGGCAGCGCATCCGACGGGATCAATTGCTGGCGCTTGGCCATCCACGGCACATGCGCATAGCCGTAAAGCGCCACGCGGTCGGGCGAGAAGCTGAGCAGCTTCTGCACGGTTTCCGTGATTCGCGATTTCGACTGGTCGGGCAGACCGAACAGGATATCGGCATTCAGGCTGCGCACGCCGCGTTCGCGGATCATGTCCACCGCTTTTCGCGTCACGTCAAAGCCCTGGATCCGGCCGATGGTCTGCTGGATGTCGGGATTGAAATCCTGCACGCCGATCGATGCGCGGTTCATCCCGCCCGCGGCCAGGGCGTCCAGCCGTTCGGCATCGATCTCGTTCGGGTCGATCTCGACCGAAAACTCGGCATCATCGGCGAAATCGGCGACGTCGCGCACCGCGGCGATGAGGCTTTTCATCATGTCGGGGCTGAGCAGCGTCGGTGTGCCGCCGCCCCAGTGCAGCCGCGACAGCTTGACCCCGCGCGGCAGCCGCGCCTTGAGCATCGCCAGTTCGGCCTGCAGCGTTTCGACGTAGGACTGCACCGGCGACAATGTCGCGGTGCCCTGGGTGCGGCAGGCGCAGAACCAGCACAGCCTGCGGCAGAAGGGCACATGCAGATACAGCGAGATGTGCCCGTTTTCAGGTATGGAGTCGATCCATGTCATGAACATGTCCGGGCCGACACCGGACGAGAAATGCGGTGCGGTCGGATAGCTGGTATACCGCGGCACCTTGGCATCGAATAGGCCGAGACGGCCGAGTTGAGTTCGCGTTACCATGTCGCGCCTTTTTCGTGGTTCAGGGCCTCAGCGGCGAGTTGTGTTTACTTAACCTCAAGTCTAGACTTAGGTTTATCGGGGGAGCGCGACCTTGACCCAGATCAACAAGGGACAGCCGATGCTGAGAGAACGAAGCCTTGCCGTATCGCAGGAATGCTCGGATTGCCCGATCCGTCATCGCGCGGTCTGCGCCCGCTGCGAGTCCGACGAATTGGATCGGCTCGAAGAGATCAAGTATTACCGCAAGTTCGAAGCCGGACAGCCGGTGATCTGGTCGGGCGACCGGATGGATTTCGTCGCCTCGGTCGTTTCGGGAATCGCGACGCTGACCCAAACGATGGAAGACGGCCGCACCCAGATGGTCGGCCTTCTGCTGCCGTCGGATTTCATGGGGCGCCCGGGACGCGACACCGCGGCCTATGACGTGGTGGCGACAACCGACCTGGTGATGTGCTGCTTCCGCAAGGCACCGTTCGAAACGCTGATGGCGAACACGCCGCATATCGCGCAGCGCCTTCTGGAGATGACCCTGGACGAACTGGACGCGGCGCGCGAATGGATGCTGGTTCTGGGTCGCAAGACGGCGCGGGAAAAGATCGCCTCGCTTCTGGCGATCATCGCGCAGCGCGACTCGGCGCTTCACAAAACCTCCGGATCGGGCAGGATCGTCTTCGATCTGCCGCTCACGCGCGAGGCGATGGCCGATTACCTGGGCCTGACGCTGGAAACCGTCAGCCGTCAGATATCGGCGCTGAAGAAAGACGGCGTGATCGTGCTGGAAGGCAAGCGCCACGTGACCGTTCCCGACATGGGTCGCCTGCTGGAAGAAGCCGGCGACGACACCGACGGCGGCATTCTGGCCTGACCGTCACGGATCGCCGGCCCAGCCGGCGATCACCGCATCCGCTTCGAACTCCACAAGCCATTCCGGATTGACGAAACCCGATACGGCCATGATCGTGTCGACGGGCCGGACGTCGCGGAAATACTCCTTGCGGACGTCGATCGCGGCCTTCCAGTTGGCGATGTCGGTCAGGATCACGCGGGTGCGCACCACATCGTGCAACCCCGAACCGGCCTGTTCCAGCGCGTCCCGGATGATCTCGATGCAGCGCCGGGTCTGGGCGGCGACATCACCTATCCCCACCGTCTTGCCGTCCGCTCCCACCGGGGCCGTCCCGCCGACCGAGACATAAGGCCCCACGCGCACCGCGCGGCTGAAGCCGACGATGGCCTCCATCGGGTTGCCGTTCGAAATCAAGGTCCTGTCATAGGTCCGAAGCATGTCGTGCCCTCCTGAAAGGTCACGATCATTGCATGCTGCGCGAGTCGTTCAAAACGCCGGGTGGCGGGACGGCGGGCGGGGCGACGCCCCGGGCTTGACCCGGGGCGAGCGGCGCCCGTCATCCCGCGATCAATGCGCCATGAACACGCTGACCTCGGCCTGTTCCAGCATGTTGCGCGTCGCGCCGCCCAGGATCGCCTCGCGGAACCGCGAATGGCCATAGGCGCCCATCACGATCATGTCGGCGTTCACGTCCATGACGTGGCGCATCAGGATATCCGACACCCGCGGCATGGTCTTGGACAGGACATCGATTTCCGGCCGCACACCGTGGCGCGCCAGGAATTGCGACAGCTGACCGCCGGGGTCCGAGCGGTTCGGACCATGCTTGGGCGGATCGATCACGACGACATGAACCGTATCCGCGGCGATCAGCATCGGCATCGCCGCGCGCACGGCGCGCAGCGCTTCGTTGCTTTCGTTCCAGCCCAGCACGATGCGCTCGGGGCTTGCCTTCGGCTCCACCGAATCCGGCACCACCAGAACCGGCACCTGGCCTTCGAACAAGGCGCCTTCGATCACCGGTTCCAGTTCGACGCCGCGATCCTTGCCATAGGGTTTGGGCAGGATCGCCAGGTCGCAGAACCGCGCGCGACCGGCCACGTGGCGACCGATATCGGCCAGTTGCGCGACGCCTTCATCCACGGCCCAGCGGCAATCGGCGCCTTTCAGAAGCGCCTTGGCCCGCACCGCCATTTCCTTGGCCTCGCCGGTCGCCCGGGTCAGCGTTTCCTGCAGGACGATCGCGTTCGCACCGGCATAGTAGTACCCCGTCTGCGTGCGATCGACGCCGAAACAAAGCACATCCAGATGCGCATCCAGACCGGCGGCCATGCTGACGGCATGCGAAAGGGTCGAATCGATCAATTCGGGATCGGTGACGACGGTGAGGATTGTCTTGTAGGCCATGAAGTGGGCTCCCTCGGGCATTTGCTACTCTCGACGGCACGCTAGACCGGCGCGAATGGTCGCACCTTGACCAACGTCAAACCCACCCGGTCCGTCTATTGATGCAGATCAAGGTTCACTTTGATCGATTTCCGCAGAACCGGGTCAGAAGACAAACGCCCGCACGGGCATTCGAATCGTGCGGGACTGACGAAGGGACGCAAAATGACCAATTATATCAAGCTGATCGTGCTTGGTCTGATTACGGTCCTGGCGATGATCGCGGCGAACTACGCCCGTGATCTGGCTTATCTCGTGCATGCGATCATCGTGATGCTCGTGGCCGCCGGGCTGTTTCTCTGGACCCTGCGCAGAACCGACGAGCCGGCGCTGGCCGCAGGATCGCTGGAACATGAATACATGGACGATGTCGTCCGAGCCGGGGTGATCGCCACGACCTTCTGGGGGGTGATCGGGTTTCTGGTCGGCACATGGATCGCGTTTCAGCTCGCCTTTCCGACGCTCAACTTCGAATGGGCGCAGGGCTACATGAACTTCGGCCGGCTGCGCCCGCTGCACACGTCGGCGGTCATCTTCGCCTTCGGCGGCAACGCGTTGATCGCGACCTCGTTCTACGTCGTGCAGCGCACCAGCGCGGCGCGGTTGTGGGGCGGGAACCTGGCGTGGTTCGTGTTCTGGGGCTACCAGCTTGTCATCGTTCTGGCCGCGACCGGCTACCTGCTGGGTTCGACCCACGCCAAGGAATACGCCGAGCCGGAATGGTATGTCGACCTGTGGCTGACCGTGGTCTGGCTGGCCTATCTGGCGGTCTTCGTCGGCACCATCGTCAAGCGCAAGGAACCCCACATCTACGTGGCCAACTGGTTCTTCCTGAGCTTCATCCTGACCGTGGCAATGCTGCACGTCTTCAACAACCTCGCGATCCCGGTCTCGATCTTCGGCTCCAAGTCGGTGCAGGTCTTCTCGGGCGTGCAGGATGCCATGACGCAATGGTGGTACGGCCACAACGCGGTGGGCTTTTTCCTGACCGCGGGCTTTTTGGGCATGATGTACTACTTCATCCCCAAGCAGGCCGAACGCCCGGTCTTCAGCTACAAGCTGTCGATCATCCACTTCTGGGCGCTGATCTTCATCTACATCTGGGCCGGTCCGCACCACCTGCACTACACCGCGCTGCCCGACTGGGCCTCGACGCTGGGTATGGTGTTCTCGGTCGTGCTGTGGATGCCGTCCTGGGGTGGCATGATCAACGGCCTGATGACGCTGTCGGGCGCCTGGGACAAGCTGCGCACCGACCCGGTGATCCGGATGATGGTGATCTCGGTCGGCTTCTACGGCATGTCGACCTTCGAAGGCCCGATGATGTCGATCCGCGCGGTCAACTCGCTGTCGCACTACACCGACTGGACGATCGGCCACGTGCATTCCGGCGCTCTGGGCTGGAACGGCATGATCACCTTCGGCGCGCTCTACTTCCTGGTGCCGAAACTGTGGAACCGCGAACGGCTCTACAGCCTCAGCCTGGTCTCCTGGCACTTCTGGCTCGCGACCATCGGCATCGTGCTCTACGCCGCGTCGATGTGGGTGACCGGCATCATGGAGGGCCTGATGTGGCGCGAAGTGGATGCCAACGGCTTCCTGGTGAACTCGTTCGCCGACACCGTGGGCGCCAAGTTCCCGATGTACGTGGTGCGCGCCCTGGGCGGTGTGCTGTTCGTCACCGGTGCCGTGATCATGGCCTATAACCTGTGGATGACCGCGACCCGCGGCCCGGCTGTCGAAGCCGACGTCGCCCGCGCCCATGCCACGCCGGCCGAATAAGGAGGACGGACAATGGCAATTCTCGATAAGCACAAGGCGCTGGAAACCAACGTCACGCTGCTGGCCATCTTCGCCTTCCTGGCGGTGACGGTGGGTGGTCTGGTCCAGATCGTGCCGCTCTTCTACCTCGAGAACACGATCGAGGATGTCGAGGGCATGCGCCCCTACACGCCGCTGGAACTGACCGGACGGGAAATCTATCTGCGCGAAGGCTGCTATGTCTGCCACAGCCAGATGATCCGCCCGATGCGGGACGAGGTCGAACGCTATGGCCATTACTCGCTGGCGGCTGAATCGCAATACGATCATCCGTTCCAGTGGGGCTCCAAGCGCACCGGGCCCGACCTGGCCCGTGTCGGCGGCCGCTATTCGGACGAATGGCATGTCGACCACCTGCGCAGCCCGCAATCGGTGGTGCCGGAATCGGTGATGCCGAAATACGGCTATCTCGAAGCCAAGCTGATCGACGGCAAATACGTGCAGGACCTGCTGGCCACGAACGCCTTTGTCGGTGTGCCCTACACCGACGAGATGATCGAGGCCGCTCAGGCGGACTTCCTGGCGCAGGCGGATCCGGACAGCGACTATGACGGGCTGCTGGAGCGCTACGGTGACAAGGTCAACGTGCGCAACTTCGACGGTCAGCCGGGGGTGTCCGAAGCCGATGCGCTGATCGCCTACATGCAGATGTTGGGCACGCTGGTCGATTTCTCGACCTTCACGCCCGACGCCAGCCGCTGAGGAGGACCGGATATGGAAACCTACAGCTTCCTGCGCGAACTGGCCGACAGCTGGGCGCTACTGGCGATGTTCGCCTTCTTCCTCGGCATCGTGATCTGGGCCTTCCGGCCCGGATCCAACGAGGTGCACCGGGACGTGGCCGACATCCCCTTCAGACATGAAGACAAACCTGCTCCGAAGGAGGCCGGGCAATGAGCAAAAAGCAAGACGACGATCTCGACTACGAGACGACCGGCCACCAGTGGGACGGCATCAAGGAATACAACAAGCCATTGCCGAAATGGTGGTTGTGGACCTTCTACATCACCATCGTCTGGGGGATCGGCTATACCATCGCCTATCCCGCATGGCCGGGGATCAAGGCGGCGACGCCGGGTCTGCTGGGGTATTCGACGCGCGCCGAAGTCGCCGCCGACATCGCCCGTGTGGAAGAGGCAAACGCCGCGATCAACGAACAGCTGGCCTCGGCCGAACTGACGCAGATCGCCGCAACGCCGGAATTGCAGACCTACGCCCAGAATGCCGGCGCCGCGGTCTTCCGCAGCTGGTGCGTGCAGTGCCACGGGTCCGGTGCCGCGGGGTCCAGCCAGGAAGGATGGGCCGCGGGCTATCCCAACCTGCTGGATGACGACTGGCTCTGGGGCGGCGATATCGAAGCGATCCACACCACGATCAGCTATGGCATCCGCAACGAGGAATACGGCGACGCCCGCTATTCCGAGATGCCCGCCTTCGGCCGCGACGAATTGCTGGAAGACGAACAGATCGACCAGGTGGTCAACTACGTGATGTCGCTATCGGGCGAGCCGCAGGATGGCTCGATGGTCGAGGCCGGTGCGCAGGTCTATGCGGACAATTGCGCGGCCTGCCACGGCGAAGCCGCAGAAGGCGACCGCACGCAGGGCGCGCCGAACCTGGCCGACGCGATCTGGCTTTACGGCGGCGATTTCGACACGATCCGCGAAACGGTGTACTATTCGCGCTATGGCGTGATGCCGGGTTGGCAGAACCGCCTGTCCGAAGCCGAAATCCGCGCCGTGTCGGCTTATGTCCACAGCCTCGGCGGCGGCGAAGCCCCCGCCGAATAAACGGATCCCGAGGCCCCAGGGCCTCGGGCCAGCGCCGATGCCCCGTCCTGTTCGCGCGTTTCCAGGGGCATCGGCGCGTCTGCACAAGAAAACTAGCCCATATCCGCGAAAAGTGAATCCGCGATTCAGTTTTTTGACTCAGGTCAATGCTGCGGACGCACGGGGCTGGGAAAACATGCGAAACCGCTGATTTGTCATCGGAGCGATTCCTCTCTTGTCCGACGCCACCCCCCCCTCGCTCTACGCCTCGCGCGAGCCGATCTTTCCGAAGCGGGTCTCCGGCACGTTCCGGAACCTGAAATGGATCATCATGATCATCACGCTGGGCATTTATTACGTGACGCCCTGGATCCGCTGGGACCGTGGCCCGCAACTGCCCGACCAGGCAGTGCTGGTCGACCTGGCGAACCGGCGGTTCTTCTTCTTCTGGATCGAGATCTGGCCGCACGAGTTCTATTTCGTCGCCGGCCTGCTGATCATGGCGGGGCTCGGGCTGTTCCTGTTCACCTCGGCGCTAGGCCGGGTCTGGTGCGGCTATGCCTGCCCGCAAACCGTCTGGACCGATCTGTTCATGGCCGTCGAACGTTGGATCGAAGGCGACCGCAACGCGCGGCTGCGCCTGCACCGGCAGAAGAAACTGGATTTCCGCAAGGTGCGCCTGCGCGTGACGAAATGGACCGCCTGGTTCCTGATCGGGCTGGCCACAGGGGGCGCCTGGGTGTTCTACTTTGCCGATGCGCCGACGCTGTTGTCGGACCTGGTGACCGGACAGGCCCACCCCGTCGCCTACACCACGATGCTGATCCTGACCGCGACCACCTTTTTCTTCGGCGGTTTCGCCCGGGAACAGATCTGCATCTATGCCTGTCCCTGGCCGCGCATCCAGGCGGCGATGATGGACGAGGATACGCTGGTCGTCGGCTACCGCCACTGGCGGGGCGAACCGCGCGGCACCGGCAAGAACCGAGACGGACTTGGCGACTGCATCGATTGCAACGCCTGCGTCAACGTCTGCCCGGTCGGCATCGACATCCGCGACGGGCAACAGCTGGAATGCATCACCTGCGCGCTGTGCATCGACGCCTGCGACGAGATGATGGAGAAGGTCGGCAAGCCGCGCGGCCTGATCGACTATCTTGCCATTTCGGACGAGCCGCGCGAGATCGAGGGCAATGAACCGCGCCCCGTCTGGCGCCACATCCTGCGGCCGCGCACGATCATGTACACCGCGCTGTGGTCGCTGGTCGGGATCGGGCTGATTTTCGCCCTGTTCATCCGCCCCGATATCGAGATGACGGTGGCCGCGGTGCGCAACCCGACCTTCGTCACCCTGTCGGACGGGTCGATCCGCAACACCTATGACGTGCGGCTGCTGAACAAGCATGGCGAGGATCGGCCGTTCCGCCTGACGATGACGGGCCACGACCAATTGCATATCGAACTGGAAGGCACGCCCTATGAATCCGTCAACGTACCCGCAAACGAAACCCTGCTGCAGCGGGTCTACGTGATCGCCCCGCCGAACTCCGAACCGGTGCAATCGCACCGCACCGATTTCCGGTTCTGGGTCGAGGACCTGACCAATGGCGACCGCGCCTACAAGGACAGCCACTTCAACGGAAAGGGTCCGTGATGACTCGCGAACGCAAATTCACCGGCTGGCACGCTCTGATGATCTTCGGTGGCGCTTTCGCCATCATCATCTCGGTCAATATCGCGCTGGCGGTGTCGGCGGTGCGCACCTTCCCCGGGTTGGAAACCAAGAACTCCTACGTCGCGAGCCAGACTTTCGACACCCGCCGCGCCGCGCAAGAGGCGCTTGGCTGGACGGTCGAGGCCCGCGCCACCGGCGGGTTGCTGATCCTGTCGATCACCGACGATGCCGGCCGCCCGGTTCAGGCCGGCACGCTGCAGGCGGTGCTGGGCCGCGCCACCCATGTCAAGGATGACCGCGAGCCGGATTTCGCCTTTGACGGTCGCGCCTATGTCGCCCGCGAAAGCCTGGCGCCCGGAAACTGGAATATCCGCATGAAGGCCACCGCGCTGGACGGCACGCCGTTCGAACAGCGCGTGGTGTTGCGGGTCACGGAATGACGCGATGACCGCCACCCTGCGCCCCACCCCTTCGGCCTGCCCCGCCTGCGTCGCCGCCCCCGCGGCCGAAGCGTTGGCCGAGGCCGCCCTGCCGACCGAGGCGCAGATCACCCTGTCGCTGCCGACGATCCATTGCGCGGCCTGCATCGCCGATGTCGAACGCGCACTGAACGCCGATCCCGCGGTGCAATCCGCGCGGGTGAACCTGACCCGCAAGCGCGTGGCGATCACCGCCCATCCGGATTTCAGCGTCGACCACGCCATCGCGCTGGTCACCCGCGCGGGGTTCGAGGCGCACGAACTGGACGCCACCGCCCTGTCGGCCACCACCAACGACCGCGCCGGGCGCGAGTTGCTGATGCGCCTGGCGGTCGCCGGGTTCGCGTCGATGAACGTCATGCTGCTGTCGATCGCCGTCTGGTCCGGCGCCGAAGGCCCGACCCGCGACCTGTTCCACTGGGTGTCCGCCGCCATCGTGCTGCCCGCCGTGGCCTTTTCCGCCCAGCCGTTTTTCCGCAATGCCTGGAGCGCGTTGCGCGCGGCCCGACTGAACATGGACGTGCCGATCTCGCTGGCGATCGCGCTGGCGCTGGTCACCTCGCTTTGGGAAACCGCGCTGTCGGGCGAACACGCCTATTTCGACGCCGCCATCGCGCTGACCTTCTTCCTGCTGGCGGGGCGGTACCTGGATCACCGCACCCGTGCGGTGGCCCGGTCCGCGGCCGAGGAACTGGCCGCGCTGGAAGTGCCCCGTGCCTGGCGCCTGACCGAAACGGGCGAAGAACAGGTGCCGGTATCGGAGCTGACGGTCGGCGCATTGTTCCGGGTGCGCCCCGGCGGCCGCGTACCGGTCGATGGCGAGATCGTCGAGGGCGCATCGGAACTGGACCGGTCCTTGCTGACCGGGGAAACCCTGCCGGTGCAGGCCGAACCGGGCCGCGCCGTCAGCGCGGGCGAGGTCAACCTGACCGGCCCGCTGGTGATCCGTGCAACGGCCGTGGGGCGCGACACCTCGCTGGCGCGCATGGCCGATCTTGTCGCCATCGCCGAATCCGGCCGGTCGCGCTATACCTCGCTGGCCGATCGAGCGGCCAAGCTCTATGCGCCGGGGGTGCACATCCTGTCGGCGCTGTCATTTGTCGGCTGGTTCCTGTGGTCGGGCGATTTGCGCATCTCGCTCAACATCGCCGCCGCGGTGCTGATCATCACCTGCCCCTGTGCGCTAGGCCTTGCGGTGCCCGCGGTGACGACGGCCGCCTCGGGCCGGCTGTTCCGGCGCGGGCTGCTGATCAAGAACGCCACCGCGCTGGAACGGCTGGCGCAGGTCGACACGGTGGTGTTCGACAAGACCGGCACGCTGACCACCGGCACGCCCGAATTGACCAACCTGGGCGATTTCACCCGCAAGGATCTGGAAATCGCGCTGGCGCTGGCCGAAGGCTCGAGCCATCCGCTTTCGCAAGCGCTGACCGCCGCCGCCCGTGCCGCGGGGATCACACCGGCCAAGCTGGCGGAACTGACCGAAATTCCGGGCCACGGCACGCAGGGCACCTGGCGCGGCCGCCGGGTGCGGCTGGGCCGTGCCAGCTGGGTGGGCGCCCTGCCCGGCGCCCAAACCGCCGCGTGGTTGCAGATCGGTGATGCCGACGCCCAGCCCTTCCGTTTCACCGATCGCCTGCGCGAAGGCGCCGCCGAAACCGTCTGTGCCCTGCAACAGGCGGGGCACCGGGTGATCCTGATGTCCGGTGACACCACACCGGCGGTCGAAACCTTTGCCGCCCGCATCGGCATCGCCGAATGGCTGGCCGAAGCGCGGCCCGAGGACAAGGCCGCGCGGATCAAGGCGCTGTCGGAAAGCGGCGCGCATGTGTTGATGGTGGGCGACGGGCTGAACGATACCGCGGCCCTGGCCGGCGCGCATGTCTCGATCTCGCCCGCCTCGGCGCTGGATGCCGCCCGCGTCGCGTCGGATATCGTGCTGCTGGGACAAAGCCTTGCACCACTGCCCGAAGCGGTGACAACGGCCCGCAAGGCCACGAAACGCATCCGCGAGAATTTCACCATCGCCACCTGGTACAACGTCATCGCCGTGCCTCTGGCGGTGGCGGGCCTGTGTTCGCCGCTGATCGCGGCCTTGGCGATGTCGGTCAGTTCGATTACCGTCAGTCTGAACGCCCTGCGCCTGAGGTGACCCCGGTGAACATCCTGACCTACCTGATCCCGATTTCCCTGGTCCTTGGCGGTCTGGGCCTGGCGTTCTTCGTCTTCACCGTGCGGTCGAACCAGTACGACGACCCCGAAGGCGACGCCCGCCGCATCCTGTCGGGCGAATACGACGACAAGCCGAAGCGGTAAGCCGCCGCTCTAACCCTTCAGGATCATCTCGGCCGCCTTTTCCGCGATCATGATCGTCGGCGCGTTGGTGTTGCCGCTGGTGATCGTCGGCATCACGCTGGCATCCACGACGCGCAGGTTGTCCAACCCCTTGAAGCGCAATTGCGCATCCAGCGGGGCGTCCGGGTCCACGCCCATCCGGACCGTGCTGACCGGGTGGAAGATCGTCGTGCCGATATCGCCCGCCGCATGGGCCAGTTCCTCGTCGGTCTGCAGCGCGTCACCGGGGCGCAGTTCCTGCGGGGCGTAGCGGGCCATCGGTGCCTGCGCCATGATGCGACGGGTCAGGCGGATCGCGTCGACCGCGACGCGACGGTCGCCTTCGGTCGACAGGTAGTTCGGCGCGATGCGCGGCGCGATGTGGCAATCCGGCGATACCAGCGTCACGCTGCCACGGCTTTCGGGGCGCAGGTTGCAGACGCTGGCGGTGATCGCGGGGAAATCGTGCAAGGGCTCTCCGAAAGCGTCCAGCGACAGCGGCTGCACGTGATACTCGAGATCCGGCGTCGCCAGCCCATCGCGCGAGCGGGCGAAAGCACCCAGTTGCGACGGCGCCATCGACATCGGGCCGCTGCGGAACAAGGCGTATTCCAGCCCGATGCGCGCCTTGCCGAGCCATGAACCGGCCAAGGTGTTCAGTGTCTTGGCGCCGGTGAGCCGCCAGGCACAGCGCAGTTGCAGATGGTCCTGCAGGTTGGCCCCGACACCGGGCGCGTCCAGCCGCACATCCATCCCGAGATCCTGCAGCATCTTGCCCGGACCGACCCCCGACAGTTGCAGGATATGCGGCGAGCCGATCGCGCCGGCCGACAGGATCACCTCGCCGGCGCTGTGGGCAAAGCGGGTTTCGCCCTCGCAATCGTATGCGACGCCGCTGACACGGCGGCCGTCGAATTCCAGATGCCGCACCTGCGCCTTTGTCTCGACCCGCAGGCAGTCGCCCGTGGTGCTGCGCAGGAAGGCGCCGGCGGTATTGGTGCGCCAGCCATCGCGCTGGTTGACCTTGAAATAGCCCACACCTTCGTTGTCGCCGGTGTTGAAATCGTCCGACCGCGGCAGGCCCGCGGCCATCGCCGCTTCCATCCAGTGGTCCAGCACGTCCCAATGCAGGCGCTGGTTCTCGACCCGCCATTCGCCGCCCGCGCCATGCATGTCGGACGGACCGTCAACGTAATCCTCGGACCGCTTGAAGAACGGCAGCACGTCGTCCCAGCCCCAGCCGGTCAGCCCCATCTGCCGCCAGCCATCGTAATCCGCCGCCTGCCCGCGCAGGTAGAGCATGCCGTTGATCGACGAACAGCCCCCCAGGACCTTGCCGCGCGGATACAGCAGCGACCGGCCGTTCAGCCCCGGTTCCTCGGCGGTGCGGAACATCCAGTCGGTGCGGGGATTGCCGATGCAATACAGGTAACCCATCGGGATATGCACCCAATGGTAATTGTCGCGCCCGCCCGCTTCGAGCAGCAGCACCCGGCGGCCCGCCTCGCTCAGCCGTTTGGCCAGCACGCAACCCGCGCTGCCGGCCCCGACGATGATGTGGTCCCAATCGGCCATGTGCCTGTCTCCCCGGGCAAATCATGGCCGATTGCCGGGGTGGCGGCAACGGGCGATGACCGCACGCAAACGCCTACATCAAGGCTGCGTCGCGTTCGGGGACGGCCCGTGCGGCGGCCAGGGACTGCGCCTCGCGACGGCGCAAGATCGGATAGCAGGGCACCATGCCCTCGGGACCGGTCAGTTGCGCCAGTTCCCGCGTCTGCGCCGCACCCAGCACCAGTTCGGTCTGCGCCCCGAGCAACAGGCTTTCGCAGGGGGCACCGGCGGCAATGAGAATGTCATGCCTGTCCAGAAGGATGTGCACGAACACCACCTGCTTGCGTGTCACCGCACGCACCTTTTGGCCATCGACCAGGCTGATCGCGGGCACCAGGACGTCGCGACTGCCGTGGGATTCGGCGGTGCTGTCGGTGGCGATGAGAACACGGTGTTGCGGCGACAGCTTGATCGGGGCGAAATTGCCGATCGCACCGCGGTCGAAACGGATCACCGCAACGCCGCCTTCACGCGATACCTTTTTCCGGCCGATCCAGCGCACCGCGCGGGCCGAACCGCCCCAAGTGCACACCCGGTCGCCGACTTTCAACCGTCCGGCCGCGGTCAGGCCGGTCGGCGTGTGCAATGGAACGGTTCTTTCGAAGCAGACATAGCTGTGCTCGTAGCTGGCGTTCTGGTCGGTGGTGTAGAATTCGGGTTCGGCCGAGGGGTTGAAATTGGTCCAGTACCAGTTCTCGAGATCAAAGTCCGGCGACCAGACCACGTGCGCCAGATCGCCGTTTTCATCGGTGCCTTCGAAGACGATCGCGCCGCCGCCCCCGCCCGGTGCCATGTCGCTGCGGATGACGACCGCGTTCACGATCGTCCCCCCGCCGCCACTGCCCGCCCACGTCACTTCGTAGACATCGCCCACCTCGAACAGGCGCGGATCCGGATCGCCATCCTTGGTCGTGATGACCAGATCCCTGGTGCTGTTCGGCGGATAGTCGAAACGCGACCGTCCCGGCGACGAATTGACATTGCTGCCCGTCGCGACCGCGAATTCGTTGTCCCGCGCTTCTATGGTGAATGACGCAACCATGACGCCAAGCACTGCCACGCGGAGCTCTACATTTCTGTAAAACTGGCCTGATCCGGTGCCGAAGAAATCCGAACAATTGAAATAAAATCAGGCAGGTAGTACCCGGTCAGACTGGCAGCGCGGTGGTCTTGAAGACCGTCCGCAGGGCGAAACTGGACTGCATCTGGGCCACACCCGGCAGGCGGGTCAGGTATTGCCGGTGAATGCGGGCGAAATCCTCGGTATCCTCGGCGACGACCTTGAGGATGTAATCCGCCGTTCCCGCCATCAGGTGGCATTCCAGCACGGCGGGCACCCGGGCCACCGCCTTTTCGAAGGCGTCCAGCACCTCGTCGGCCTGGGCACTCAGCTTGATCTCGACGAACACGGTTGCGGGCAGACCCAGCTTGCGCGCATCGACAAGCGCCACGTAGTCGCGGATCAGCCCGTCATCCTCAAGGCGCTGAACCCGCCGATGACAAGCCGAGGGCGACAGGTTGACCTGCTCGGACAGGTCGGCATTCGACATCCGCCCGTGTTTTTGCAGGGCGCGCAGGATGCGCCGGTCGATTTCATCCAAAGCCACGCACGATCCTTTCGCCTTGATGTGCGATCTTCGAAGATTTCGCACAGAAAACCCCGTTCATTGCATCAGAATTGCACAGAAATTGCAAACGCGCTGTGGCACTCAGACACCAACACAGGAGGAGTGCTCGTCATGCTGATCGGCTGCCCGACAGAAATCAAACCCCAGGAGTTTCGCGTCGGCCTGACGCCCAACGCCGCACAGGAAGCAGTGGCCCACGGTCACGACGTGATCGTGCAGAAAGGCGCCGGAGCCGGGGCCGGGTTCACCGATGCCGATTATGTCGACGCCGGCGCGCGCCTTGCCGACACCGCCCAGGAAATCTTTGCCAGTGCCGACATGATCGTGAAGGTCAAGGAACCCCAAGCGGTCGAACGCAAGATGCTGCGCGAAGGCCAGGTGTTGTTCACCTACCTGCACCTGGCCCCCGATCCGGACCAAACCCGTGACCTGCTGGCTTCGGGCGCCACCTGCATCGCCTATGAAACCGTGACCGACGACCGCGGCGGCCTGCCTCTGCTGGCACCGATGTCCGAAGTCGCCGGGCGCCTGGCACCTCAGGTGGGCAGCTGGACGCTGCAAAAGGCCAATGGCGGGCGCGGCGTTCTGATGGGCGGCGTGCCGGGCGTGGGCCCTGCCAATGTCGTGGTGATCGGCGGCGGCGTCGTCGGCACGCATGCCGCCAAGATCGCCGCCGGGATGGGCGCCGATGTCACCATCCTGGACCGCTCGCTGCCGCGACTGCGCTATCTGGACGACGTGTTCGGGCGCCAGTTCAAGAACCGCTACTCCACCGCCGGTGCCACCGCCGAACTGATCCGCGAGGCCGACATGGTGATCGGTGCGGTGCTGATCCCCGGCGCCGCGGCGCCCAAGCTGATCTCGCGCGCGCAACTGGCCACGATGAAGCCCGGCGCGGTGCTGGTCGACGTCGCGATCGACCAGGGCGGCTGTTTCGAAACGTCCAAGGCGACCACCCATGCCGATCCGGTCTACGAAGTCGACGGGATCATGCACTACTGTGTCGCCAACATGCCCGGCGCAGTGGCGCGCACCTCGACCATCGCGCTTGGCAACGCCACGATGCCCTTCATGCTGGCCCTGGCCGACAAGGGTTGGCGCCAAGCCTGCCTTGACGATCCGCACCTGATGAACGGTCTGAACGTCCATGCCGGCAAGCTGACCTATTATGCCGTCGGCAAGGCCCTGGGGATCGACGTGGTGTCGCCGCAAGTCGCGCTGAAAGGCTGACACGAAAAAAGGGCGCCGCTTGCCGCGGCGCCCCCGTCCCTCGCTTTTGTTTTTTGCGCTCAGCGCTTCAGCGCGTCGCGGATCTCCATCAGGATGTCCAGTTCCGACGGGCCGGTCTCGCCTTCGGGCGCGACCTCTTGGGGCTTCTCTGCCGCGGCCTTGACCCGGTTGACCATCTTGACCAGCAGGAAGACGACGAAGGCGATGATCAGGAAATTGATCACGGCCATCAGGAAGGCACCGTAGGCGAAGACCGCAGCGCCCGCTTCGCGCGCCGCCTCGAGGCTTGCGCCCGCCGCCACCTCGCCCGACAGAACGGCGTAGTTGTTGGTGAAATCGACCCCGCCCGTGAACAAACCGATGATCGGGTTGATCAGATCGCCGACCAAAGACGTCACGATCGCGGTGAACGCGGCGCCGATGATGATGCCGACGGCCATGTCCATGACATTGCCCTTGGCGATGAAGTCCTTGAATTCCTGAATCATACTGGTTCCCCACGTGTTGGCTTTGGCCGGTGTCCCACCCGGCTCGAACATGATCAAACATGTGCTTTGCGCAATCGCACAAGGACAAATCCTGAGAAACCGGGAAAATCCGCCTATCTCTCCCCTGAAAGATGCAACCGAAAGGCAACGATCCGATGTTCGATATCGCGACGCACCCGATCTCCCGGCGCTGGCCCGCCCGGCATCCCGACCGCATTCAGCTCTATTCCTTCCCCACCCCGAACGGCGTCAAGGCGTCGATCGCACTCGAGGAACTGGGCCTGCCCTACGAGGCCCACCGCGTCACGCTGTCTGATGCCGACGTCAAGAGCCCCGAATTCCTCAGCCTCAACCCCAACAACAAGATCCCCGCCATCATCGACCCTGACGGGCCGGACGGCGCGCCGCTTGCGCTTTTCGAATCCGGCGCGATCCTGATCTACCTGGCCGAGAAGACCGGCAAGCTGATCGGAAGCACAGCGGCCGACAAGGCGCAGGTCATCCAGTGGCTGATGTTCCAGATGGGCGGGGTCGGGCCGATGTTCGGGCAACTGGGCTTTTTCTGGAAATTCGCCGGAAAGGAGATCGAGGACCCCCGCCCGCGCGACCGATACGTCGCCGAGGCGAAGCGTCTGCTCAATGTCGTGGAAACCGCGCTGGACGGGCGTGACTGGATCGCCGGCGACTATTCGATCGCCGATATCGCGCTGGCACCCTGGCTGCGGTCGCTGGATTTCTACGGTGCGCGCGAGGTCACCGGTTGGGCCGACCATCCCAACGCGGTGGCCTACCTGGAGCGGTTCCTCAACCGCCCGGCGGTGCAGAAGGGTCTGGTGACCCCGCCGCGCGAGGGCTGAGACCGCGGGACAGTGGGGGCGCTGCCCCCACACCCCCGGGATATTTCAGAACCGAAGAAGATCAGGACGGCAGCGCACCGGTGAGGACATAGCGCAGGATCTGCACCACCTGGTCCGGCGTGCGCGCCACCGCGAGCGCCGCGGCGTCGACCTCCTTGAGCGCGTGGTCGTGTTCGGGCGGCTGCAGGACGATCAGCGACTTGCCCATCGCCGCGGCCATTCCGGCATCGAAAGCCGCGTTCCACTGCTTGTACTTGTCGCCGAAGCGCACGACCACGACATCGGCATCGGCGATGCCCTTGCGGGTGCGGATCGCGTTGACCATCGCGCCCTTGTGGTCGTGCCAGTACTTGTCGGGTTCGTTGCCCAGGATCGCCACGCCGCAATCGTCCGAAGCCGCGTGATCGGTGACCGGACCGTCAAAGGCCACATCCAGCCCCTTGGCCCCCGCAACGATCTGTTCGCGCCAGTCGGTGTGGATCTCGCCAGATAGGTAGACCTTAAGTGTCATGTGTCCCTCCTTGCGGTTCAAAGCCAAGCTAAGGCACGGGGCGCCGGTTGCAACCAACCGATGCCCTTCTTCTCTTTCGCAAATACGCCGGTCCGCCGTCAGCCGTCCTTGCGGATCGTCTCGTTGCCGGGATCGTAGGGACTGTCGCAGGTGACGGTCGCATCCCAAAGCCGATCGAACATCCTGACCTTGAGCTTGGTCCCTTCGACCGCCAGTTCGGGTTTGACATAGCCCATGCCGATCGACTTGCCGAAATGCACCGAATAGCCCCCCGAGGTCAGGCGCCCGACGCGGGTGCCATCGGCCGTATAGAGCGCCTCGCGGCCCCAGGGGTCGGCATCGTCGGGCCCGTCGATCAGCAGTGTGCAGCACTTGGCGCGGATGCCGGTGGCGATCATGCGGTCCTTGCCGTGGAAGTCCTTGTCCAGGTCGACGAAGCGCGGCAGGTCGGCCTCGAGCGGCGTCGCGTCGCGGCCCAGTTCGGTGCCGAAGGCGCGATACGACTTTTCCTGCCGCAGCCAGTTCTGCGCCCGCGCGCCCACCAGCTTCATCCCGTGCTTGGCACCGGCCTCCATCAACCGGTCCCAGAGGTAATTCTGCATCTCGATCGGATGGTGCAATTCCCAACCCAATTCGCCGGTATAGGCGACGCGGATCGCCTTGACCGGGCACATGCCCAGTTCGATGTTGCGCATTGTCAGCCAGGGAAAGCGCTTGTTCGACAGGACCGTCGCGGGATCGGCATCCTTGACCAGTTCGTTCAGCACGTCGCGCGTTTTCGGCCCGGCGATGGCGAAGACGCCCCAGCGGGTGGTCACGTCTTCGGCGTTGATCCGACCGAACGCCTCTTCCTTGTCGGCGATGGCCTTGTAAAGGAAATCCTGATCGTAGGCCGTCCAGGCCCCGGCCGAAACCAGATAGTAGTCGTCCTCACCCTCGCGCACGATGGTGTATTCGGTGCGCGTCGTGCCGTGATCCGTCAGCGCATAGGTCAGGTTGATCCGGCCCACGCGAGGCAGCTTGTTGCAGGTGAACCAGTCGAGGAACGCGGTCGCCCCCGGCCCGGTCAGGCGGTGCTTGGTGAACGCCGTGGCGTCGATCAGGCCCACGCCTTCGCGCACGGCCTTGGCCTCGTCGACCGCATATTGCCACCAGCCGCCGCGGCGGAAGCTGCGGGCGTCGTGGTCGAAGCTGTCGGGCGCATCCAGCGGGCCGTAATAATTGGGCCGTTCGAACCCGTTCACGCAGCCGAACTGCGCGCCCAGAGCCTTTTGCCGGTCATAGGCCGGGCCGGTGCGCAGCGGCCGGCAGGCCGGGCGCTCCTCGTCGGGATGGTGCAGGATATAGACGTGCTCATACGCCTCCTCGTTCTTGCGCGCGGCGTACTCCGTCGTCATCCACGACCCGTAGCGCTTGGGATCGAGGCTTGCCATGTCGATTTCGGCCTCGCCCTCGACCATCAATTGCGCCAGGTAGTGGCCGGTGCCGCCGGCGGCGGTGATGCCAAAGGAAAAGCCCTCGGCCAGCCACATGTTGCGCAGACCCGGCGCGGGGCCGAGCAGCGGGTTGCCATCGGGCGTATAGCAGATCGGGCCGTTGAAATCGTCCTTCAGCCCCACCGTTTCCGAAGACGGGATGCGGTGGATCATGCTCATGTATTCCTCTTCGATCCGTTCCAGGTCGAGCGGGAAGAGGTCGGCGCGGAAACTGTCGGGCACGTCATACAGGAAACGCGCCGGCGCGTTGCGCTCGTAGGGCCCCAGGATCCAGCCGCCGCGTTCCTCGCGCACATACCACTTGGCGTCGGCATCGCGCAGGACGGGGTGCTGGGGGTTGGTCTTGCGCCATTCCACCAGCGCCGGGTCGGGTTCGGTGACGATGTACTGGTGTTCGACCGGGATCGCGGGGATCTTGATCCCCAAAAGGCGCGCGGTGCGCTGCGCGTGGTTGCCGGTTGCTGTGACCACGTGTTCGGCGTGGATCACCACCTGTTCGTCGGACGCGACCAGGTTGCCGCCCTTCTCGACCATCCGGGTCACCGTGACGTCCCAGTGATCGCCGGTCCAGGCATAGCCGTCGACCTGCCACCGGCGTTCGATCATCACGCCGCGCTGGCGCGCACCCTTGGCCATCGCCATCGTGACGTCGGCCGGGTTGATGTAGCCGTCGGTCGGGTGATAGATCGCGCCCTTCAGATCATCGGTGCGCACCAGCGGATAGCGTTCCTTGATCTGCGCCGGGCTCAGCCATTCATACGGCACGCCGCAGGTTTCGGCCGTGGTGGCGTACAGCATGTATTCGTCCATGCGCGCCTGGCTCTGGGCCATGCGCAGGTTGCCCACGACGAAGAACCCGGCGTTCAGCCCGGTCTCTTCCTCGAGCGTCTTGTAATACTTGATCGAGTAGTCGTGGATATGGGTCGTCGCGTAGGACATGTTGAAATACGGCAGAAGCCCCGCCGCGTGCCATGTCGAACCGCTGGTCAGCTCGTCGCGTTCCAGCAGCATCACGTCGGACCAGCCGGCCTTGGCCAGGTGATAGGCGATCGAGGTGCCGACGGCGCCGCCGCCGACCACCAGGGCTTTGACATGGGTTTTCATGGGCGGCTTGCTCCGTCTTTCGCAGGGGTAGCGAGAGATTTACAGCACGCACCGGATTTCGCACCGCCCAGCCGACATTTGCGGCATCAAAACCGACTTGGGCGGCAAAAAGCGCCGCTCAGTCGCGGCTTGCCGAACAGAACTGTCCGGCCCCGCATCCCCCCGCGGCGCGGTCGACGACGACCGCCGATCCGGGCGCATCCATCGCCGCGACCTGAGCGACGCGCGCCGCCTCATGGTCGTTGAGCGCATGCAGGTTGGTCAGATCGATCGAAGCCAGGAATCTGTCGATCAGAACGTCCGGGGCCCGGGTTTCCATGTAGAGCGTGACCTTGCCCATCTCGGCCTCGAACGCGCGCAGGCGATGCGGCAGACCACCATTGTCGGCGGCCTCGATCGGGCCGTGCAATTCGGTCCAGGCCAGTCCCTGGAATTCGGCATAGGCGCTGCGGCGGGTCGCTTTGTCGAAATACGCTTGCACCAGCGCGTCGTATTCACGCCAGACGGCGCTGCCGATTTCGACCCCTTCGACGTCGATCGACAGCTCGAAGTAACTGTCGTCGTTCTGGTAGATGCGCGTGGTGTCGGCCATGTAGGCTTCGAAGAACGCGACATCCTCGTCGGTGATGCGGTCGAAAATCTCCGGATTGCCGACGGCCTTGGTCAGGTGGAAATCCAGCGCCTTTTCCTGTGCCGCGCTATAGGCATAGCCATAAGGCACGTCCATCCAGTGCACCGCTGTCCAGCCTTCCGGCGCCGTCGGCAGGGCCGATGTGACCATCGAGGATTTGCGGAACGCCATCCCGATGACACCGCCGGACCCGTCGAGCCGTTCGATCAGACTGGCGACATATCTGCGGGAATCGAAATCCCCCTGCGCAAGGCGTTTCTGATTGAAGTAGTCCGCGCCGCCGATCCCGGCTGCCGCGACAAGGACGAAAAGGAAAAAAGCGATATATTTCATGACGCTATCCATTGGTTTTTTTGTTCAAGACCGTTTTCTTCGAAACCGGCAGAAATGCGACGCTGATTGGCGTCAATCATGCCGTTGCAGTCGCGCCGCCCCCGGTGGCGCCAGCAGCGCGTCGATCATCCGGGCATCCATCCGCATCAGCAGGCGCTTGACTTCACCCTGAGGTGCGCGCGCGGCGACAAAGACCCGCAGCACACCGTCGTCACGCCCCACCCCGTAGACCCGCAACGGCAAGTTCTGCACGGGGCCGCGACGCGTCGGATCGTTGTTCGGCAGACGCCCGAAGCGCAGCCCGCGATGGCGCAGGAAATCGGGGTATTCGGTGTCGTAGTAGTCGTCTCCGAAGCTGAAACGCATGACCGTCGGCAAACCACCGCTGGAATAGCGTGGACCGCTGCGCGCGCCATCGCGCGAGAACTTGGCCGACAGCACGATCAGCGCGCTGCCACGTTCGTAGACGACGGCGCCGGCCTCTCCGGGCTTCATCGGGCAGCCATCGCCGGGGCCCTGAAAGTATTCTACCATGCTGGGCCGGTCGTGACGCCCGTCGCAATGGGCCAGATCGGGACGCAGGCGCCAGAAATCTGCCGCCTCGAAGGGGCGCCGGGTCCAACCGTCGCCGGGCGCGGGGTACAGCGCGTCGATCCGGCGTGCGAGGCGCCGCTTGTCGTCATGGGTCCGCACAGCGAAATCCGGCGGCTGATCCGCGCCGCCCCGGCGCCAGGATAGCAACGCGAAAGCACGGTCGACCGCGCCGGGATCGCGCTCAAGCTCTGATATAACATAGCGCGAAGTCAGGACATAGGTCGCGGCCGACGCAACGACGCCGACTGCCAGCATCGCCGCAACGACAAGCCAGCGCAGCGCCGGATTGGCTCTCAATCCAGCAGTCCGCAAACCCATTGTCCCTTGTGCTGGGTGCAGGATCGACCGTCGCGCGCGCTGCCGGTGCGACCTTCAAGGACACGCTCGACCCGGTCACGTTCCAATTGCTCTGCCCGGCGCAATGCGGCGATGCGCGCCTGTTCTGCGGCGCGCGCGGCGCGCAATTCGGCTTCGGCGGCGGCGCTGACAGGGGCCTGACCTGCAGGACGCAACTCGGCGCGCAGGCGGCCATAGCCGATCTTGGTCAGGATCGTCCGGATGGTTTGCTCGGACGCCTTGGCCTGAACGGTAATCTTGAAATGCGTCCCGTCTCGTGGCCCCAGGATGCCCGAAAAGCTGCGATAGGGGCGCGCCTCGAACTCGGAGGTGTGCTCTTCGTAGACCACCCCGCCGTAGCGGGCGAAATACATCTCGGAGCGTTCCCACGCCGACTGGTTGGAGACTTCCAGTGCGACGGCCTCGACCAACGTGGATGGTGGACCGGCCGGTTCGACGCGGCGCAGGCGCAACACGACGCGGTCGCGACCCCGGACGTAGACCCAGCTTTCTTCGCGGGACGACCGGGTGACGCTGTTCTTGTTCATCAGGTCGCTGACCCCGAACAATCCGACCCGCGGTTTCTGTTCCTCGGCGGCGATCGCCTCGAGTTCCTCGTGCGGCGGCGCGGGGTCGTCGGACCAGGATTTCAACAGATCCTTCTGCGCCGCGCTCCAGGTCTGCCGTTGCCAACCGGCGGGCGCCTCGGGCAAAAGGTCGCGCAGGGCGGCAAGTTGCGTCACCGGGTCGTTCTGCTGGGCCCGCGACCGGTCTCCCGCCGCGGCACCGCGTTCGGCCACCGAGGCGACCCAGCCCTCCAGGCCGAATTCCAGCGGCGACTGCCCGGCCCGGTAGGATTGATACCCGAAATCGGCCATGCCGGCCATCGTGACCAACCCGATGAACCCGCCAATGACCGCGGTCGCCACTTTCAACATCGTCGCAATCCGTTTTCCTGCCTCTGGCGGCAGTCTTCTGCGCAACGCGGGCAGGAATTGGGCAACCAGGGGACAATTCAGTGAAGCGGTTCCCCGCTGATTTGCCCCTACGTGGCCCTTTCACCGGGCTGCAAGGGGGCCTATAAGAGCCAGCGGTCCCGACTGACGAGTCGCGGGCCCATGGGGCATTGAGGCAGTATCACCAAAGGCAGAAGACGGATGTTTGGACTGGACAGATTGCTCGGGTCTTTCTCGGCAGATATGGCCATCGACCTGGGCACGGCCAACACGCTTGTCTACGTCAAGGGCAAGGGTGTCGTGCTATCCGAACCGTCCGTGGTGGCCTATCACATCAAGGATGGCGTCAAGAAGGTTCTGGCCGTGGGCGAGGATGCCAAGCTGATGCTGGGCCGCACGCCCGGTTCCATCGAGGCGATCCGGCCCATGCGTGAAGGCGTGATCGCCGATTTCGACGTCGCCGAGGAGATGATCAAGCATTTCATCCGCAAGGTGCACAAACGCTCGACCTTCTCCAAACCCAAGATCATCGTCTGCGTGCCGCATGGCGCCACCCCGGTGGAAAAGCGCGCGATCCGCCAGTCGGTCCTGTCGGCCGGCGCCCGCAAGGCGGGTCTGATCGCCGAACCCATCGCCGCGGCGATCGGTGCTGGCATGCCGATCACCGATCCCACCGGCAACATGGTCGTCGATATCGGCGGCGGCACCACCGAAGTGGCGGTGCTGAGCCTGGGCGACATCGTCTATGCCCGGTCGGTCCGCGTCGGTGGCGACCGGATGGACGAGGCGATCATCAACTACCTGCGCCGCCAGCAGAACCTGCTGGTGGGTGAATCGACCGCCGAGCGCATCAAAACCAGCATCGGCACCGCGCGGATGCCCGATGACGGGCGCGGGTCGTCGATGCAGATCCGAGGCCGCGACCTGCTGAACGGCGTGCCCAAGGAAACCGAGATCAGCCAGGCCCAGGTGGCCGAGGCGCTGTCGGAACCGGTGCAGGCGATCTGCGAGGCGGTGATGACCGCGCTCGAGGCCACGCCGCCCGATCTGGCCGCCGACATCGTCGACCGCGGCGTCATGCTGACCGGCGGCGGCGCGCTGCTGGGCGATCTCGACCTGGCCCTGCGCGAACAGACCGGCCTCGCCGTGTCGATCGCCGACGAGTCGCTGAATTGCGTGGCGCTCGGCACCGGCAAGGCGCTGGAATATGAAAAACTGCTGCGCCACGCGATCGACTACGACAGCTGAGACCACTCGGCCGCCGGAAAGCGTGATTGTCCCCTGCCCGGCCGGTCTTGTATCAAAGACATGACACTGGGGAGGCACCTTGGCGCGCGATCGCAGCACCAGCGAGGATTTCACCGGGCCGCTGAAGCGGCTGATGCTGGCCATTCTCGTGCTGGCGTTGACGGGCCTGTTCCTGCTGTGGCGGATCGACAGCCCGCGGGTCGAACGGTTTCGCGCGCAGGTCGTGGATGCCGTCGTGCCGCGGATGGATTGGGCGATGGCACCGGTCACGGCAACGGTGCGCATCTTCCGCGACTTCCAGAGCTACCAGAACATCTACCAGCAAAACCAGGAACTGCGCCGCGAACTGCGCCAGATGACCGCCTGGAAAGAGGCCGCGTTGCAGCTGGAACAGGAAAACGCCGAGCTGCGCAATCTCAACAACGTCCAGCACGACCCGCGCCTGACCTACATCACCGGCGTGGTGTTGGCCGATAGCGGGTCGCCGTTCCGCCAGTCGGTCCTGATCAATGTGGGATCGCGCGACGGGATTGTTGACGGCTGGGCAACAATGGACGGCATCGGGCTGGTCGGCCGGATTTCGGGCGTCGGTGCCAATACGTCTCGCGTGATCCTGTTGACCGATGCGACCAGCCGTATCCCGGCGACGATCCAGCCTTCGGGACAACGCGCGCTGGTTGTGGGCGACAACAGCTCGGCTCCGCCGGTGGATTTCCTCGAAGACCCCAGCCAGGTCCGGCCCGGCGACCGCATCGTCACGAGCGGCGACGGCGAAGTCTTTCCCCCAGGCCTGTTGATCGGCCAGGTCGCCCGCGATCCCGGCGGGCGGCTGCGGGTGCGGCTGGCGGCGGATTACGAACGGCTGGAATTCCTGCGCGTGTTGCGCGACCACGGCGCCCGCCGGGTGACGACGCCTTCGGCGCTGATCCTGCCGCAGGCGCTGCCCGGGAGCGATCGGGAACCGCCTGCCGAGACCGGCGAAGGAGGCGGCGATGGCTGAGCAAAGCCCCCGCCAGGTCTGGTCTATGCGGGCGGTCTACCTGGCGCTTGGAATGGTGGTGATCTTCTTCCACCTGCTACCGCTGCGCGCCTTGCCCGATGCCATCGCGGGGCCCGACCTGCTGGTCGCGCTGACATTCGCCTGGGCGATGCGCCGACCCGATTTTGTGCCGGCCCCGGCCATAGCGGCCCTGATGTTGCTGGCCGATTTGCTGTTCCAGCGCCCGCCGGGCCTTTGGGCTGTGCTGGTGCTGCTGGCGGCAGAATGGCTGAAACGCCGCGAACGCCGTTTGCGCGACGGCACCTTCGCACCGGAATGGCTGACCGTCGCAGCCATCCTGCTTGTCATCACGATCGTGTATCGACTGGTGCTGGGGATCTTGATTGTCGCGCCCGAGCGATTTCTTCTGGCCCTGTCGCAATACGGGTTTACGGTGCTGATCTACCCGGTGGTGGTGGGCCTGTCATGGCTGGTCTTGCGCGTGCGCCGCGCCAGCCCGGGCGAGTTCGACGCGATGGGACGTGCGCTATGAAACGGACGCCGAAGGACAACGCCGACAGTGCCCGCCGGATCACCCGGCGCGGGTTGATCCTGGGCGGGTCGCAGGTGGCCTTTGCCGCGGTGCTTGCGGGTCGCATGCGGTACATGCAGGTCGAACAGGCCGACGAGTTCCGGCTGCTGGCCGAGGAAAACCGCATCTCGATCCGGGCGATCCCGCCCGCCCGCGGCCGCATCTTCGACCGCAACGGAATCGTCATCGCCGACAACGAACCCACCTACCGCATCACGCTGGTCAAGGAAGACGCGGGCAATGTCGAGGACGTTATCGCCCGGCTGTCGGCGTTGATCGAACTGGAAGACGACGACATCAATCGCGCCCTGTCCGAGATCGAACGCTCGCGCCCCGACGTGGCCGTTACCGTCGCCGACCGCATCAGCTGGGAGGAGTTGAGCCGCGTCGCCGCCAACGGCCCGGCCCTGCCAGGCGTGCAGCCCGAGGTCGGTCTCAGCCGGCTTTACCCGCATGGTGACACCTTCGCGCATCTGGCGGGTTATGTCGGCCCTGTCTCGGAACGCGACCTGGCGCGCTACGAAGACCCCCCGCCGCTGTTGCGGATCCCGCGGTTCCAGGTCGGCAAGGTCGGGATCGAGGCGAAATACGAGGAAGTCCTGCGCGGTCGGGCTGGCGACAAGCGGCTCGAGGTCAACAACCTGGGCCGGGTGATGCGTGAACTTGACCGCCGCGAGGGGCAGCCCGGTTCCGACATGCAACTGACCGTCGACAGCAGGCTGCAGGAATACGTCAAGGCGCGGCTGGGTTCGGAATCGGCCTCGGTGGTGGTGATGGACGTGCAAAACGGCGATCTGTTGACCATCGCCTCGTCGCCCTCTTACGACCCCAACAAGTTCGTGCGTGGGATTTCCGTGGCCGACTATGCCGCGTTGCGCGACAACGACCACCGACCGCTTGCGTCAAAGACGGTGCAGGACGCCTATCCTCCCGGGTCGACCTTCAAGATGGTGACCGCGATGGCGGCGCTGGATGCCGGTCTCGTCGCACCTGACGAGACCGTCTGGTGCCCCGGCCATCTCGAAGTCGGGGGCCGCCGCTTCCATTGCTGGAAACGTGCGGGCCATGGGCACATGAACCTCGAACAAAGCCTGAAGGAAAGCTGCGACGTCTACTACTACGACCTCGCGCTCAAGGTCGGGATCGAAAACATCGCGGCGATGGGGCGCCGTTTGGGGCTGGGTGTCGCGCACGACGTGCCGATGTCGGCCGTGACGTCCGGCCTGATGCCCGACAAGGCGTGGAAGCGCGCCGAGCGCGGCGCCGAATGGGTCATCGGCGACACGGTCAACGCCTCGATCGGTCAGGGATTCGTGCTGACGTCACCGTTGCAATTGGCGGTGATGACCGCGCGGCTGGCCACCGGGCGGTCGGTTTCGCCGCGTCTTGTCAAATCGGTCAGCGAGGTGGAAACACCCGAACAGGGCGGCGAGGATCTGGGGCTGAACCCCGCCCACCTGCGCCAGATACAGCGTGCGATGTTCGCCGTCAGCAACAACCGCCGCGGCACGGCCTACGGCTCGCGCATCATCGCCGAGGCCTACCGCATGGCGGGCAAGACCGGCACCAGCCAGGTCCGCAACATCACCGCCGCCGAACGCGCCCGTGGTGTCACGCGCAACGAAGACTTGCCCTGGAACCGCCGCGATCATGCGCTGTTCGTCAATTTCGCGCCCTACGAAGCGCCCAGGATCGCCGTCGCGGTTGTGGTCGAGCATGGCGGTGGCGGATCGGCCGCCGCGGCGCCCATCGCGCGCGACGTGACCCTGCAGGCGCTCTATGGCGACACCCCGCCGCTGGACGCCTATCCCGAGAAGGACCGCGGACGCATCAGCGCCCAGCAGGAACGGCTGCAGCGCGAATTGCAGACCCGCGAGGAGCAGGCGCGGGGGCGGGCATGAGCTATCTCGAATATACCGTCAAATCCGTGCCGTCGGGATGGCGCAAGGTGCTGTACCTGAACTGGCCGCTGGTGGTCTTGCTGTCGGCGGTGGCCAGCGTCGGGTTCCTGATGCTCTATTCCGTCGCCGGTGGGTCCTTCAGCCCATGGGCCGAGCCCCAGATGAAGCGGTTCGCCCTTGGCCTTGCGGTGATGTTCGTGATCGCCATGGTGCCTATCTGGTTCTGGCGAAACATGTCCCTGCTGGCCTATCTGGGCACGCTGGCGCTGCTTTTGGGGGTCGAGTTCTTCGGCGCGTCGGGCGGAGGTGCGCAACGCTGGATCGATCTGGGTTTCATGCGGCTGCAACCCTCCGAGCTGATGAAGGTCACGCTGGTGATGTTCCTCGCCGCCTATTACGACTGGCTGCCGATGAAGAAGACCTCGCACCCGCTGTGGGTGCTGGCGCCCATCGTCATCATCCTGATCCCGACATTTCTGGTGTTGACCCAGCCCGATCTGGGCACCGCCTTGCTGCTGATGGTCGCGGGCGGGTTGATGATGTTCCTCGCCGGTGTGCACTGGGGGTATTTCGCGACCGTCATCGCCGGCGGGATCGGCGCGGTCTATGTCGTCCTGCTCAGTCGCGGCACGGAATGGCAATTGTTGAAGGACTACCAGTACCGGCGAATCGACGTGTTCCTCGACCCGGCCTCGGACCCGCTCAGCGCGGGATACCACATCACCCAGGCCAAGATCGCCATGGGGTCGGGCGGCTGGACGGGGCGCGGCTTCATGCAAGGCACGCAATCCCGGCTGAACTTCCTGCCGGAAAAACACACCGACTTCATCTTCAACACCCTGGCCGAGGAATTCGGGTTCGTCGGCGGCGTGTCGCTGCTGATCCTCTACGTGCTGATCACGGTGTTTTGCGTCGCCTCGGCGCTGCAGAACCGCGACCGGTTCGCCTCGCTGCTCACGCTCGGGATCGGTTTGACCTTCTTCCTGTTCTTCGCCGTGAACATGTCGATGGTCATGGGTCTGGCGCCGGTGGTGGGCGTGCCGCTGCCGCTGGTCAGCTACGGCGGATCGGCCATGCTGGTGCTGATGGCCGCCTTCGGGCTGGTGCAAAGCGCCCATATCCACAGGTCGCGCTGAGATGGTGGCGCAGGTCTTGTTCGCAGCGGGCGACAAGCGCTGGCGGCTCTACGAAGCACCGCTGCGCGAAGCGTTGGAGGCGGCAGGGATCGCCTGTGAACTCGCAACCGATCTGCCAAGGGAAACCGTCGAATACATCGTCTACGCCCCCGACAGCGAATTGCAGGATTTCAGCGTCTTTCCACGGCTCAAGGCGGTGCTGAACCTCTGGGCCGGGGTGGAAGGCGTGGTCGGCAACAAGACCCTGACCGTGCCGCTGGCGCGCATGGTCGACGACGAAGGCCTGACACAGGGCATGGTCGAATGGGTCACGGGCCACGCGCTGCGCCATCACCTGGGCATGGACGCGCATATCATCAATCCCGGCCATGTCTGGCGGGCCAAGGCGCCGCCGCTGGCAAGCGACAGGCCGGTCACGGTGCTGGGACTGGGCGTGCTGGGCGCGGCCTGCGGGCAGGCGCTGGCGCGGCTGGGCTTTCCGGTCACGGGCTGGAGCCGGACCGCGAAACAGCTGGACGGTCTGAGATGCCTGCACGGGGCGGACGGGTTGGACAAGGCGCTGCGCGGTGCGCAGGTGGTGGTGCTGCTGTTGCCCGACACGCCGGCCACACGGAACCTGCTGAACGCGGAACGGCTGGCTTTGCTGGCACCGGGCGCTTTCATCCTCAATCCCGGCCGCGGCACGCTGATCGACGACGAGGCGCTGCTGGCGGCGCTCGATGGCGGCCAGGTCGGTCATGCGACGCTGGATGTCTTCCGCACCGAACCGCTGCCTCGCGGGCACCCGTTCTGGGCCCATCCGCGCGTCACCGTGACCCCGCATATCGCCTCGGAGACCCGCATCGCGCCGGCCGCGCGCGTGGTGGCCGAGAATATCCGCCGCGGCGAGGCCGGTGCGCCGTTCCTGCACCTTGTGGATCGCGCGGCGGGCTACTAAGCCGGGACCAAAGGAGACCCGCCATGCCCTTCGACCGTTCCCTGAAAATCGCGCCGTCGATCCTGTCCGCCGATTTCGCCGATTTCGGCCGCGAGATCGCCGCGGTCGAGGCGCAAGGTGCCGACTGGATCCATGTCGACGTGATGGACGGGCATTTCGTGCCCAACCTCACCTTCGGCCCGCCGCTGGTCAAGGCCATCCGCAAGCACATCACCACCGTGATGGACGTGCACCTGATGATCGCACCGGTCGATCCCTATATCGACGCCTTCGCCGATGCCGGCGCCGACATCCTGACGGCCCATGTCGAGGCCGGCCCGCATATCCACCGCACGCTTCAGGCGATCCGCGGCGCGGGGATGAAGGCCGGTGTGGCGCTGAACCCGGGCACGCCCGCCGCGGCCGTCGAGCCGCTGCTGGAACTCATCGACCTCGTCTGCGTGATGACGGTGAACCCGGGCTTCGGCGGACAGAGCTTCATCGGCGCCTGCGTGACCAAGGTGGCCGACCTTCGGTCGATGATCGGCGACCGGCCCGTGCATATCGAGATCGACGGTGGGGTGGATCCCAAAACCGCGCCGCTGGTGGCCGCAGCAGGCGCCGATGTGCTGGTGGCCGGGTCGGCGGTGTTCCGTGGCGGTTCCGTCGGCGATCCGGCCCCCTATGGCGCCAACATCCGGGCGATCCGCGAAAGCGTCAGGGCGGGCTGAGGGGCCAGCCCCTCTGGCGGCAAAGCCGCCATTCACCCCGGAGTTTGTCGGGCAAGATGAAGGATCAGGCCGTCTTGCGGTAGCGGAACGTGCCGGTGCCCTTGGCGATCAGTTCACCGGTCTCGTCCTTGATGGCACCCTCCGCGAAAAACGTCGACCTGCCGCCACCGGTCTTGAAACCTTCGGCGATGAAGACCCGCCCCAGAGGGCGCGACAGGTATTGCACGGTCAGCGCCAGCGTCAGGCACATTTGCGGTCGGTCGGGATCGCCCGTCCAGCAGCCGGCATAGCCCATGACCGTGTCCAGCAAGGCCGCATGCGCGCCGCCATGCGGGTTGCCGTGTCGGTTCAGCACATGCGGCGCGATCGGCAGTTCGAACCGCGCATAGCCCTCGGACCAGTCCAGCATCCGCCAACCCATATGCGCGCCGAAGGCATAGGGCGCTTCGCGGAACCGCTCATCCATGCCAGTCGCGGGATTTCAGCCCGAGCGAAGCGAAATGCGGAACGAAGGCACCCAGTTGCAACGCCTTTTCAGGGTTCGAGGCATTGCCATCCAGCGCCCGTTTCTTGACGCCTTGCAGGATCGCCGCCATCCGAAAGAAGGCGAAGGCGAGGTAATAGCCGAAATTGCCGGGCACCGTCAGGCCCCGGCGGGCGCAGTATCGTGCGACGAAGGCGGCATCGTCCGGCAGGCCCGCCGCCTTGCGGTCGATCCCGGCAAGGCCGCGCCCCTGCATGCCGGGCGGCAACTGCCATTGCATGATGACGCCGGCCAGATCGGCAAAGGGATGGCCCAGCGTCGACAGTTCCCAATCCAGCACGGCGCGGCAGGCCGGGCCATCGGCGGCGAACAGCAGGTTGTCGATGCGGAAATCCCCATGAACCAGTGTGCGGTTTCCGTCATCGGGCGGCATCTGCGCGCCCAGCCAGTCGATCAGACCCTCGATTTCGGCGATCTCCTCGGTCTCGGAAGCCTTGTATTGCTTGGTCCAGCGCACCAGCTGACGCTCGTAGTAGTGCCCCGGCGGGCCGAAATCCGACAACCCCGTCGCAACAAGGTCGACATCGTGGATCGCCGCCAGAACGCGGTTCATCTCGTCGATGATCGCGGCTCGGCTATCCGGCGTCTCGTCCGGCATCGATGGATCGGCGATGTTGCGACCCGCGACATGCTCCATGACGTAGAACATCGCGCCGATCACGGCCTCGTCCTCGCACAGTGCCAGCATCCTCGGCACCGGCACATCCGTTCCGGCCAGGGCCTTTTGCACGCGAAACTCGCGATCCACGGCATGGGCGGATTTCAGCAATTGCCCGCTCGGCTTGCGGCGCAACACGTAAGACCCCGAAGGGCTGTCCAGCCGGTAGGTCGGGTTGGACTGACCGATTTCGAACTTGGTCGCCCGCAGCGGACCGGCGAAACCGTCGACATGCCGTGCCATCCATTCGGCGACCGCGTTCAGATCCATCGCCCCGCCCCTTCTTCTCTTTCAAAAATACGCAAGAATCCGGCCGCGTCGTCAGCCCCGGTCGTTGGAGTATTTGCGCAATTCCGCCCGCGCCACCTGGCGGCGGTGCACGGCGTCGGGGCCATCGGCGAAGCGCAGTGTGCGGATATGCGTCCACATGCCGGCCAATCCGAAATCCTGGCTGATCCCCGCGGCGCCGTGCAGCTGCATCGCCTCGTCGACCACCTTGCCCGCCATCAGCGGCGCCACCACCTTGATCTTGGAAATCCACGGCTGCGCCGCGCGTACGCCGGCCGTATCCATCATCCAGGCGGCCTTGAGGCACAGCAGGCGCGCCATCTCGATCTCCATCCTTGCATTGGCGATGATGTCGTAATTGGCACCCAGCTCGATGATCCGCTTGCCGAAGGCTTCGCGTGCCATGCCGCGACGGCACATCATTTCCAGCGCTTTCTCCGCCTGGCCGATGGCGCGCATGCAATGGTGGATGCGGCCCGGCCCCAACCGGCCTTGCGCCACTTCGAAACCGCGCCCTTCGCCCAGCACGATGTTCCTGGCGGGCACCCGCACATCGGTGAACCGGATATGCATGTGCCCATGCGGCGCGTCGTCCTGGCCGAAAACCTGCATCGGCCGCAGCACTTCGATGCCGGGCGTATCGGCATCCATCACGAACATCGTGTGGCGCGCGTGCTTGGCCGCGTCCGGATCGGTGCAAGCCATCAGGATATACAGCGCGCAGCGCGGATCGCCGGCGCCTGAGATCCACCATTTCTCGCCGTTCAGGACGAATTCGTCGCCGTCGCGCCGCGCCGTGAAGGCCAGTTGCGCCGCGTCCGAACTGGCCGTGCCCGGTTCGGTCATCACGTAGGCCGACCGGATCTCGCCCGCCAGCAACGGCGTCAACCAGCGATCTTTCATCCACCCGTCGCCGTAGCGTTCCAGCACTTCCATGTTGCCGGTATCGGGGGCGTTGCAATTGAACACTTCCGCCGCGATGCCGACCTTGCCCATTTCCTCGGCCAGGTAGGCGTATTCGACGGTGGACAGGCCATATCCCTTGTCGCTGCCGGTCAGCCAAAAATTCCAAAGGCCACGTTCGCGGGCCTTGGCCTTGAGCCCGTCGAGGATCTCCAGCTGCCGCTCGGTGTGCCGGAACCGGTCGCCCGAAGGATGCCTGCCCACCTCGGCGTGGAATTCAACATCCAGCGGCGCGATCTCGTCCTCGACCATGCGCCGAACCTTTTCGACCAGCGGCTTGACCCGCTCCGACATCCCAAGGTCCATCTCATCCACCTTTCTCTACGCCGTCCCGGACACGATCCGGGACCTCATGCCCTGCAAGACCCCGGGTCACGCCCGGGGCTGCCCTGTCTCTACCAGAAACGTGTTGATCCAGTCCGCGACCAGCGCGGGCTTGTCCTGGCCGTCGATCTCGACGGTCACGTGCCAGGTCACATCGTACCGACCCGGTTTTTCACGCACATCGCCGCATTCAAAGCGCGCCCGCACCTTTTGCCCTGCCCGGACCGGATGCACGAACCGGATACGGTCGAAGCCGTAATTCAGCGATTCCGTCAGGCCGGGAATATCGGGCTGCACGTCGTAGGACATGGCCGACAGCATCGACAGCGTCAGGAACCCGTGCGCGATGGTGCCACCCTGCGACGCCATGCGGGCGGTGTCGAGATGGATGAACTGCCAATCCTCGGTCACATCGGCAAAGGCGGTCATCCGCTCCTGGCCGATCACGTACCAGCGCGACCAGGCAGGCGAGGCCGTCCGGAACAGTTCAGCCGACATCGGGCAGCACGTGATCACCGAACCTTTGGCGCAGGGTCAGTTTCGACACCTTGCCGGTCGCGGTCAGCGGCAATTCGTCGACCACCACCATGTCGTCGGGCAATTGCCACTTGGCCACATGTTCCAGCATCAGCGCGTGGATTTCGGACAGGGCGGGCGCGTTACCCTTGGGCACCACGACCAGCAGCGGCCGTTCATCCCATTTCGGATGCGGCACGGCGATCACCGCGCAATTGGCGACGTTGGGATGCGCCATGGCGATGTTTTCCAGATCGATCGAGCTGATCCATTCGCCGCCCGACTTGATCAGGTCCTTGGACCGGTCCTGGATGCTCAGAAAGCCGTTCGCGTCGATGCTGGCCACGTCGCCGGTGCCGAACCAGCCCTCGGCGTCCAGCGCGGCGGCGCTGGCTTCGGGATTGGCGAAATAGCCCGACACGATGCCGTTGCCGCGCACGAACAATTCGCCCACCGCCTGGCCGTCATGCGGCAGCCGCGCGCCATCCTCGCCGACGATCTTCATTTCCACCCCGAACATCCTGCGGCCCTGCTTGGCCTTGGCGTCCAGCATCGACGCGCGGTCCAGCTCCTGCATCGCGGGCGGCAACTGGCCGTGGGTGCCGACGGGGCTCATTTCCGTCATGCCCCAGGCGTGACAGACATCGACGCCCAGGCCCTCGAAGAAGGCGATCATCGCCCGCGGCGCGGCAGACCCGCCGATCACCACCTGGTCCAGCGCCGCGGGTTTGGCGCCGCGCGCCTCGATCTCGGCGCGCAGTCCCAGCCAGACCGTTGGCACGCCCCAGCTGGCGGTCACCGCTTCGCTTTCCATCAGGTCGAACAGCGACGGCCCATCCAGTTTGCCCCCCGGCATGACCAGCGATGCACCCACCAGCGGCGCAGCATAGGGCAGGCCCCAGGAATTGACGTGGAACATCGGCACCACGGGCAGGATGCGCGCGCCCTGGTGCAGGCTGCGCGGGATGGTCAGCGCCACCGAAAGCGCGTGCAGCACGGTCGATCGATGAGAATAGAGCGCCCCCTTGGGATGGCCGGTCGTGCCCGAGGTGTAGCAAAGGCCGGCCGCGGCGTTTTCGTCCATCACCGGCCAGTCATAGGTCGCGGGCCGACCCGCCAGCAGCTCTTCGTAGCAAAGAAAATCCAGCGCGCTGTCAGGCATATACGCGCGGTCGGTCATCAACACCAGCTGCAGGCCGTCCGGCAACTGATCCGCCAGCGCCTCGACCAGCGGGACAAAGGTCAGGTCGAGGCACAGAACGCGGTCTTCGGCATGGGTGATGATGTAGAGCATCTGTTCGGCCGAAAGCCGCGGGTTGATCGTGTGACAGACCGCCCCCATGCCGGAAATCGCGTAGTACAGTTCGAAATGCCGGTAGCCGTTCCAGGCCAGCGTCGCCACGCGGTCGCCGTCGCCCACGCCCAACCCGGCAAGCCCGTGCGCAAGCTGCCCGGCGCGCTTGTAGGCCTGGGCATAGGTTTCGCGGTGCAGATCGCCCTCGGTGCGGACCGAAACGATTTCGGCGCCCGGATGCGCTTCGGCGGCATAGCCCAGGATATCGATGATCCTGAGCGGCATATGCATCATCATGCCCTGCATTGGCCCCTCCCCTTGCCGTTGCGGGTTGCGTCGTTCATCTAGGTGACCAAGTTGCAGCCACAGGCGCAAGCGCCAATCGTCCCGGACCCACCGTCAAAGGAGACGCCCCATGACCCAGATGCACCGGATCACCCTGGCCCGCCGCCCGCAAGGCATGCCCGTCCCCGAGGACTTTGCGCTTGAGGCGGACGACATGCCCGTGCCTGGCGATGGCGAGGTGCTGGTGGCCGTGACGCATCTGTCGCTCGATCCCTACATGCGCGGTCGGATGGATGACGTCAAAAGCTATGCGCCTTCGGTCGGTCTGGGCGAGGTGATGACGGGCCAGGGCGTAGGCCGGGTGCTGGCATCCAACTCCAAGGGATTCGCCGAAGGCGATCTCGTCACGGGAATTACCGGCTGGTCCAGCCACGCGGTGCTGAAGGCGGGCGAATTGCGCAAGCTTGACGAAGCGCTGCCGCCGTCCACCGCGCTTGGCGTTCTGGGCATGCCGGGTTTCACCGCCTGGGCCGGGCTGAACAGTTTCGCCGATCTCAAGGCGGGCGAAACGCTGGTCGTCGGCGCCGCCACCGGGCCGGTGGGCTCGATGGTGGGCCAGATCGCCAAGGCACGCGGCTTGCGCACCATCGCCATCGCCGGCGGGCCCGAGAAATGCGCGTTGGCCCGCGACACGTTCGGCTTTGACGCCGCCATCGACCACCGCGCGCATCAAGACGCGCGATCCCTGCGCGCCGCGATCACCGAAGCCGCGCCGGACGGAGTGGACGTCTACTGGGAGAATGTCGGCGGCAAGTTGCTGCACGCCACCCTGCCGCTGATGAACGTCCACGGGCGGATCGTGGTCTGCGGCACCATCGCGTGGTATGGCGGGGTGGACACCGGCGGGCCCGATCACCTGCCCGCCGTCTGGCGACAGGTCCTGGTCAAGCGGCTGCGCGTGTCGGGCATGATCATCTTCGACCATTGGGCCGACTTCCCGGCATTCCTGGCCGAGATGACGCCAAAGGTCGCCAAGGGTGAAATCGCCTATCTCGAGGACGTGGCGCAGGGGCTGGAAAACGCCCCCGCCGCCTTCATCGCGATGCTGCAGGGCGGCAATACCGGCAAACAGATCGTCGCGCTCTAGCCCTTGCTCAAAGATCGCAGAAGACGTGGAACAGGTGCCCTGCCAGGTCACTGACGGTGAACTGGCGCAGCCCCCAAGGCTTGTCCGAGACCGGGTCGACGATATCCGCACCGCGGCTGGCCAGGTCGTCTGCCGCCGCATCGACGTCCTCGACGAACAGCCAGCACACTTGCGGCACGATCGGCCCGTTCGTACCGCGCAGGAACACCACCCAATCGTCGCGCGACACAGCGCCGATGCAGCCCTCATCGTTGTACCACGCGATGTCAAAGCCCAGGCGGTCGCGATAATGGGCCTGGGCAGCCCTGACATCCCGCACGGGAAGCTCTGGCGTCGGTGCCGAAAAGCGCATCATCCGCGCCCGATATAGGGCATCTTGGTCGCCATCACCGTGACGAACTGCACGTTGGTGTCCAGTGGCATCTCGGCCATCAGCCGCACCGTGCGCGCCGCATCGGCGACATCCATCGTCGGTGGCGGCGGCTCTCCCGCCGCTTCGGCACGTTTCACCAGCCCGTCCAACAGATCGGTCCGGGCGTTGCCGATGTCGATCTGGCCGCAGGCGATGTCATGGGGCCGCCCGTCCAGGCTCAGCGTCTTGGTCAGACCGGTCACACCGTGTTTCGTCGCGGTATAACAAACCGATCCGGGCCGCGGTCGGTCAGCCGAAATCGAGCCGTTGTTCACGATCCGCCCGCCCTTCGGCTCCTGCGCCTTCATCCGGGCAAAAGCCGCGCGCGCGCACAGGAACATGCCGGTCAGGTTGACGCCGACCACGGCTTGCCATTCGGCCAGAGACACCTTGTCGATTTCGGCCTGCGGGCCAAAGGCGCCGGCGTTGTTGAACAGCAGGTCGATCCGCCCGGCCCATGCCGAGAAGCGATTGAAAGCCGCTTCGACAGCGGCTTCGTCTGTCACGTCGGCCTCGAGCACCAGGGCGGTGTCCCGACTTGCGGCGACCGTCTCGAGCACGTCGCGCCGCCGCGCCAGCAGGCCCACGCGCCAGCCCGCCGCCAGCATTTCTTCGGCCACGGCCCGGCCGATGCCGGAACTTGCGCCGGTTACCAGAACACTGTTCATGTGTCGCCCTCCAGAGCCAGGGGTGCCGCATCGCCGCCCAGATCGTCGATGGAAAGCGGCCCGGTCGGCTTGGCCAGCCGGTTGCGGACCACCCAGTACAGCCTGTCGGACGCCCGCGTGATCGCCACATAGGCCAGCCGCTTCCACAGCGGGATTCCCGCCTCGACGCGACCCGCGCGGGCCGCGGCGTAGAGGTCGGGTGCGAAGACCTGCACCTGTTCCCACTGGCTGCCCTGCGCCTTGTGGATCGTCACCGCCGCGCCGTGCAGAAACGTCGCGCCCATGCGCGCGGCAAAGGGAATGAACGGCTCTTGCTCATCGGGCTTTTCGATTTTCACGATCGATGCGGCGGACACCTGCGGTTCGATCGCGCCCATCACGTGCAGCCGTGAAAAGCCGGGCTTGCGTCCGGGGCCCAGATAGATCACCTGCGCGCCCTTGATGAGCCCGCGCGCCTCGAGATCCAGCCGTTTCTTGCGGTGCTTGAGCGGCAGTTCGATGCCGTCGCAGATCAGCGGCTCGCCGGGCAGCAGTTCGGTTTCGGGCGCGTGGTGCACGGCGCGAAAGGCGTTGATCAGCCGGATGCGCGTTGCGTTGCGCCAGACCAGAACCGGCGATCGGGCCATCAGGTCGACTTCGACCCGCCCCCCCCAGACAACGCGGTCGTCATTGCTTGCGCGGTCCTCGACCATCCGTTCGAACTGTTCAAAGCCGATATCCGGATCGGCCAGGGCATGCGCCAGATCGAGGATCGGATTGTCGGCTTCCTGCCGGTGGATGCGGTGCAATTCCAGCTTCTGCCGTTCGGCCAGCCGGTCGAACACCATCTGACCCGACTGGTTGACCGGCGCAAGCTGCGCCGGGTCGCCGAACAGCAGAAGGGTCGGAAAGATCTCGCGCAGGTCTTCGTACTGGCGGTCGTCCAGCATCGAGGCTTCGTCGACGAAACCGATGTCCAGCGGTTCTTCGCGACGTTTCCAGCCGGTGATGAAATCGCTGCCGCGCAGGCCCGCCGCAGCCAGTGCCGCCGGGATCGACTTGTGCCCTTCATAGGCCAGCTTGGCTCGGTCCAGCGCCGCGTCGGTCAGCCCCTCGATCTCGGGCCGGTCACCATTGCCCATCAGCCATTCGGCGATGCGTTCGTATTCGGGGTCGTAGACCGGGGTATAGAGGATGCGGTGGATGGTGGTCGCCGGCACACCGCGCATCCGCAGCACGCTGGCCGCCTTGTTCGTCGGCGCCAGCACCGCCAAAGTGCGTCGGTCCTTGCGGCGGCGGCCTTCGTAGTCACCCGAAATCGTCTCGACCCCGGCGGTCTCCAGCGCTTTCCACAACTCGGCCAGCAGCAGCGTCTTGCCACTACCGGCCTTGCCCAACAGGGCCATGACCGCCGCCCTGCCGTCGCGCGGCGGCAGGCACAAACCGTCGTCAAGATCGACCCCGGCACCGCGCAACAATTCGGTCACGCGGTCAAAGGCATTGGCCTGGTCGTCCGAGAATACGAGAGCGGGGGCGTTCATGCCGACACCCTATCGGGCGGCGCCGGTCAAGAACACCATCCCCCGCTTGGTCTGGCAAAAAAATCCCGCGGTGACCTGATCCTGCAAAACCAGGACGGGCAGTGCGCCGGATCAGGCCGCGGTCGCCTGCGCCTTGCCCGCCATGCCGAATGCCATGTCGAACCAGCGCGCTGTCAGCGATGCGGGAATGCCCGCGCTTTCCGCAACCCGCGCCTGGGCCTGGGCAGAGAAGGCCCAGAGCCCGATGCTGACCTGTGCGCGTCCGGTGCCGTCGCTGCCCAGAACCTCGGGGGACGCACCGATCCGGCGGTAGATGCGCACCATCCTGGCATCGAAGACGCCGACGAAATGCTCGATCCCGAAACGCTGCATGATCTCGCCCCCGGCCAGCATCAGCGCGGCCGCGGCGCCGGGGTCGGTGTCGCGGGCCAGACAGAATCGGGTGCATTCCCAGATCACCGGGCTTTCGATGCGCACCCCGCCAGTCAGATCGCGGAAATGATCGTTGACCATGGTCGGGCCGGTGGTCGGCAAAAGCCGCATCGATCCACCATGCGTGCCGTCGGCGCGCTGCCAGATCACGTATAGCGGATTGAGGGCGTCGTAATCGTCGCGCTCTTCACCGGTTTCGTCGACCGAAACGGCCCAACCAAGGCGGGTGCTGAACTGGTCGGCCCGGTCGAGGAACATCGACCGCGCGAGGGTGGGATGGTCATTCAATTGGTCTGCATAGAGAAAGCGGATCATCGCTGGGTCCCCTGTTTGAACACAAGGAAAACCCTGCGCGCGCAGGCGTTAACGTCCGGCAACCAGACCGGACGGTGATGGCCGCAACGGCGGCAATCCGCGATCAGACGACGATCAGGCCGCGCGACAACGCCCTGGCGACGGCGTGAGTGGTGTTCATCGCACCCAACTTGAAGCGCGCGCTTTCGATATAGACCCGCAACGTGTGTTCCGAGATCGACAGCGTCTCGGCCGCCTGCGCGCGGCTGTAGCCGACGGCAAGAAGGGTCATTGCCTCGACTTCGCGCGGGGATAGCGGCTGCGCCGGTTCCGGTGCGCGACCGGGCTGCAATTCCAAAGCCTTCTTGTTGAAATAATGCGCGACAAGGATCAGGTCACGGCGATTTCGTTCGGTGAATTCCGCCCATTCGGCATCGGAACAGGAATGCGAGACCGTGAACAACGCGAATTGCCCGTTCGGACCGCGGATGGGAATCGAGTATCCCTGGTTCCCGACTCCGTGTTCGATCGCGTCTTTCTGAAAGGTTCGGGCGCTTTTGCCGGACCAATCCAGGCGTTTCCAGTCGACCGGATGGAACCGCTGCAGGCACCCGGCGATCACCGGGTCGACACGCAGATAGCCTTGTTCCAGATACCGCGCGACCCAGACATCGCTATAGGTGCCGCATCCGTACTGTTCGCCGGTTCCACTGACCCAGTGGTATACCATGTGGCTTACGCCGTATCGTCTGCACAACGCTTCGATGGCGCTTTGCAGGCCGTCATGGCCCTCAGCCGATTCCAGCTCTTCGATGAACCCTTCCAGTCCGGTCTTCCGATCCACAAAACTCAAGGCCGCTCCCCTTGGGCGCGGACGCGATTTCGACCTCGGCAAGCAGCGCGGTTTGTTCCAGCTCGTCGGCAAGAGACATCAAGCCGTTGGAACGCGCATATCGCCGGAGATCGGTCAGTACGTCCAATATCCACTCATGTCCCATGCGAGCCTCGCCTTCAAATGGTTAACAGATGCTTAACACAACTATAGCGTATCGAGGATTCGGTTAATATTCGCGAAATTCCACTCCCCAGATATCGCGAGGCGGCGCTTTCCAAGTGATTGTGGTGATTGACGCCACCAAAGGAAACGCCCGCGATGCCGGGTTGGCAGAGCGCGGGCGTTGGGCCGTCGACAGGGAGTGGTGTCGTCAGCTGCGCGCAGCAAGCGCGTCCTCGAAGGTGCGCAGACCCGTCTTGGGGGCCTGAACCAGCACCGCCATGTTTCCGGGCTTGTGTTCGTTGCGCATCATCTTGGTGTGGGATGCCGGGATTTCCTTCCAGGGGAACACCTCGGACATGCAGGGGTCAAGCCGGCGCTCGACCATCAGCTGGTTCGCCGCGGACGCCTGTTTCAGATGCGCGAAATGCGATCCCTGCAAACGCTTTTGGTGCATCCACATGTAACGCACGTCGAATGTGCAGTTGTATCCGGTCGTTCCGGCACAGATCACCACCATGCCGCCCTTTTTCACCACCAGGGTCGAGACGGGGAAGGTGCTTTCGCCGGGATGTTCGAAGACCATGTCGACATTCACGCCCTTGCCGGTGATGTCCCAGATCGCCTTGCCGAACTTGCGCGCCTCTTTCAGCCAGTCGTTGTATTCCGGCGTGTTCACGGTAGGCAGCTGGCCCCAGCAATTGAAATCCTTGCGGTTGATGACGCCCTTGGCGCCCATATCCATGACGAACTGGCGCTTGCTTTCGTCCGAGATCACGCCGATCGCGTTGGCACCGGCGGTATTGGCCAGCTGGATCGCATACGACCCCAAACCACCCGACGCGCCCCAGACCAGCACGTTCTGGCCGGGCTTGAGATCATGCGGCTCGTGGCCGAACAGCATCCGGTAAGCGGTGGCCAGCGTCAGCGTGTAGCAGGCCGATTCCTCCCAGGTCAGGTGCTTGGGCCGCGGCATCAGCTGCTGGGCCTGCACCTTTGTGAACTGGGCAAAGCTGCCGTCGCCGGTCTCGTAGCCCCAGATCCGCTGGCTGGGCGAATACATCGGGTCGCCGCCATTGCAGTGCTCGTCGTCGCCGTCATCCTGGTTGCAGTGGACGACGACCTCGTCACCGACCTTCCATCGCTTGACCTTTTCGCCCACCTTCCAGACGATGCCCGAGGCGTCGGAGCCGGCGATGTGGTAGTCCTGCCCGTGCACGTCGAAAGGGCTGATCGGAACGCCCTTGCCGGCCCAGACGCCATTGTAGTTGACGCCGGCAGCCATCACGAGAACCAGCACCTCATGGCTGTCGATGTCCCAGGTGTCGACGACTTCCTGCTGAAAGCTCTGCTCGGGATCGCCGTGGCGTTCGCGGCGGATCGCCCAGGCATACATCTTCTTGGGCACGTAACCGAGCGGAGGCATCTCGCCGATTTCGTAGAGGTCTTTCTCGGGCGCGTCGTATTGCGCGATACCGGTTTGCTGGTCCAGTGCCATGGCGGCCTCCTATCCTCTTGTCTTGCTCCGACGTCTTCTGCGGCGCAGAATCGCGACGTGTCTGAACACGGAATACAGGCCGTCACGCAACAATGCAACATCCTGAGGTCACGTTTTTGTAATTTTATGACCGAGCGGGTGCAGAAAACCCCGGAAATCGGACGAATAGCCTTCGCAATCGCAGCAATCAAAAAAGATGCGCGATGGAGCGGGCGTAGAACTCGGCGAGGGGCGACTGGTCGGGGACGATGGTGAAGCGGCCGTCGGCTTCGGTCACGATGCCGCGTTGGATCAGCGCCCGGAGACCGACCTCGGCCGAGTAGCGGGTATCGTCGCGGGGCACGTGGATATGCGCGTCCAGACGGGCGACGGTGTCGGCGTAGCGCGCCTCGAGCGCAGCGCGGTCGAGCGGGCCGTCGCGCAACAGATGCGCCACGAGCGGCACCGGCAGAACCGGCACGACGGCGGCGATGCGGCCCATCAGGGCCTGTGCCAGGGCCTCGGGTTCGGCGGCCAGCTCGGGATGGTCGCGCAACGACAGGGGCGCACCGAAACTGACCGCGGCATAGCCGAAGCGATGGAACCGCCCGCGCAGCCGCAGCCACAACTGCTTGGTCGCCGCCGCGGCGATCTTTCCCATCCCGGCGTCGAACCGCCTTGTTCCATTGCGCCCGGCTTCGATCAGCACCCGGTCTTCGAGAACCCGGTCGTAGTTGATCGCGACCGGCACGAACACCACGTCGCGCGCCGCCAGATCGAGCTCGTCGGTGACGTATTTCAGCAGGCCCAGCTTGGGATCCTGCAGGCCTCCATCTAGACTGAGACCGCCTTCGGGGAACATCGCCTGGGTCACGCCACCGGCCGTCGCCATCTGCACGTAGCGAGATAAAACCTTGCGATACAACGCGTTGCGGGACTTGCGCCGGATGAAGAACGCCCCCATCGCCCGGATCAGCCGCGACAGCGGCCAGACCTGCGCCCATTCGCCCACGGCATAGCTGAGCGCCGAGCGTTCGGCCGCAAGATACGTCACCAGCACATAGTCCATGTTGGACCGGTGGTTCATGACAAAGACGATCGTCGCGTCGCGATTGAGCTTGGCGAGCGCGGCTTCGTCGTGGTGGCCCAGCCGCACCCGGTAGAGCGCGTTCGACAGGAACCGCGCCGCGCGCACACCCGCGCCGAAATAGGCGAAGGCGGAAAAAGACGGCACGATTTCATGGGCATAGCGCCGCGCGCGTTCGAAGGCCACGTCCTCGCGCACGCCTTCCTCGTCTGCGTGTTCGACGATCGCGCGCGTGACGTCCGGGTGATAGATCAGCCGCTGGATCAGGTCGTAGCGGCGGGCCAGCTTGAACGGCTGGATCGGCGTCTCGAGCCGTTCGTTCAGACGGGCCACGACTTTCTCGGCGCGGCGGCGCAGGAACCAGCGGACGGAGGGGAACAGGAAATTCGACGAAAACGACGCCGCTGCGAAGAGCAGGATCAGCACAAAAAGCCAAAAGGGCAGCGTCACCGGACTGGTCATGGTTAACGACCGTGACAGGCCGCGCAACGCCCCGCAAGGGCAGAGATATGTCCTGAATCGGGACCGTTCGGGACGGATTGCTTGCCCGAACCGGCGCGATGGCGCCCGAAACGCCGAAATCCGGCCGTGTGCACGGGTTAACGGAGCGTCCCGCCAGCAATCCGACCCGAAAGCCGCGGGTTCGGTACGGATTGGTCATCGTGCCGCAACGCAGCGACGCCATGCCCCGGGCGCACCGTGTGCCGGCATTTGCGAATGCACCCCGATCGCGGCTATGCTGCGCCCGCACATGCCGCAGCGCGGCGAATTGACAGGGTCATAATGTTTCGCGTATCCAACAAAAAACGCAACAAGATTGCCCAACCGATTCCGCCGCGACCCAGACGGAGACCGAAATGACCGACACGCAAAAAGACCGCCCCTGGCTGATCCGCACCTATGCCGGCCATTCCACCGCCGCGAAATCCAACGCGCTGTATCGCGCCAATCTTGCCAAGGGACAGACCGGGCTGTCGGTGGCTTTCGACCTGCCGACCCAGACCGGCTATGACAGCGACCACATCCTGGCGCGCGGCGAGGTCGGCAAGGTCGGCGTGCCGGTCTGCCACCTGGGCGACATGCGCACCCTGTTCGACCAGATCCCGCTGGACCAGATGAACACCTCGATGACGATCAACGCCACGGCGCCCTGGCTGCTGGCGCTGTATGTCGCGGTGGCCGAGGAACAGGGCGCGGATGTCAGCGCGTTGCAGGGCACGGTGCAGAACGACCTGATCAAGGAATACCTGTCGCGCGGCACCTATATCTGCCCGCCGAAACCGTCGCTGAAGATGATCGGGGACGTGGCCGAGTATTGCTATACGCATATTCCGAAATGGAACCCGATGAACGTGTGTTCCTATCACCTGCAAGAGGCGGGTGCCACGCCGGAGCAGGAGCTGGCCTTTGCGCTGGCCACCGCCATCGCGGTTCTGGACGAGCTGAAACCGCGCGTCGCGGCCGAGGATTTCCCGGCGCTGTGCGGGCGGATTTCGTTCTTTGTCAATGCCGGCATCCGGTTCGTCACCGAGATGTGCAAGATGCGCGCCTTTGTCGATCTGTGGGACGAGATCCTGGAAACCCGCTATGGCGTCGAAGACCCGAAATACCGCCGCTTCCGTTATGGCGTGCAGGTCAATTCGCTGGGTCTGACCGAACAGCAGCCGGAAAACAACGTCTACCGCATCCTGATCGAGATGCTGGCGGTGACGCTGTCGAAAAACGCCCGCGCCCGCGCGGTGCAATTGCCGGCCTGGAACGAGGCGCTTGGCCTGCCGCGGCCCTGGGATCAGCAATGGTCGATGCGGATGCAGCAGATCCTGGCCTACGAGACCGACCTGCTGGAATATGACGACCTGTTCGACGGCAACCCCGCGGTCGATCGCAAGGTCGCGGCGCTGAAAGAAGGCGCGCGGGCCGAACTGGCCAATATCGACAGCATGGGCGGCGCCATCGGGGCGATCGACTACATGAAGGGCCGGCTGGTGGACAGCAATGCCGAGCGGCTGAACCGGATCGAGCGGCAGGAAACCGTGGTCGTGGGCGTGAACCGCTGGACCGAGGGCGAGCCGTCGCCGCTGGTGGGCGAGGATGGCGGCATCATGGTGGTCGACCCCGCGGTCGAAGCCGAGCAGATCGCGCGGCTGGAAGACTGGCGGACACAGCGCGACGACGCGGCGGTCAAGGCGGCGCTGGAGGCGCTGCGGCAGGCGGCGCGCAAGGGCGAGAACGTCATGCCGGCGTCGATCGCCGCGGCCCGCGCCGGTGTCACGACCGGCGAATGGGCCGGCGAAATGCGGGGGATTTTCGGCGAATACCGGGCGCCGACAGGGGTTTCGGCGGCCGTCAGCAACAAGACCGAGGGGCTGGACGACATCCGCGCCGCGGTCGACGCGGTCAGCGACAAGCTGGGCCGACGGTTGCGGTTCCTGGTCGGCAAGCCGGGGCTGGACGGCCATTCCAACGGCGCCGAGCAGATCGCGTTCCGCGCCCGCGATTGCGGCATGGACATCGACTATGAAGGCATCCGGCTGACCCCCGAGCAGATCGTCGAGGCGGCGAAGAGTGGCGCGCATGTGGTCGGCCTGTCGATCCTGTCGGGCAGCCATATCCCGCTGGTCGAGGATCTGATGGCGCGGATGCGGGCCGAGGGCCTGGGCGATATTCCGGTGATCGTCGGCGGCATCATTCCCGACGACGACGCCGCGCGCCTGCGCGCGATGGGGGTGGCCAAGGTCTATACGCCCAAGGATTTCGAATTGAACGCCATCATGCGCGATATCGTGACATTGGTGGATGCGAAATCAATTGCTGCTGAATAGCGTCAATTCTTGCGATCCGGACAAATCTGGATTGCAGGAATTGGCGGTATTTCGCCACTGACACGAAACCCGGCGGTTTTCCCTGCTGATTTCGACAGGTGTCACAAAATGCGTCTTGAAATCGATGATCCGTTTTGAAAAGGCGGATTCACAAGACAGGAGACATCAATGAAAATCGATCTGGAAAGCCTTTCGAGCGAAGAACTGAAGAAACTGATTTCCGACGCGCAAAAGGCGCTGAAATCGGTCGATGCCCGCCGCAAGGCCGCCGCGAAACTGGCCGCCGAAAAGGCCGCCAAGGAATTCGGCTTTTCACTGGATGAGGTGATGGGTGCGGGCGGCAAGGGCAGCAAGGGCGCCCCGAAATACGCCAATCCCGCCGATCCGTCGCAGACCTGGACGGGTCGCGGCCGCAAGCCCAATTGGGTGATCGATGCCCTGAAATCCGGCAAGTCGATCGACGACCTGGCGCTCTGATGACCGTCCATATCGGTGCGGAACCCGGCCAGATCGCCGAATGCGTATTGATGCCCGGCGACCCGTTGCGCGCGCAATGGGCTGCCGAGACCTTTCTGGAAAACGCCGAATGCGTGAACCGGGTGCGCGGGATGCTGGGATTCACCGGCACCTGGAAAGGCAACCGGGTGACGATCCACGGCTCGGGCATGGGGATGCCGAGCCTGTCGATCTACGCCAACGAACTGATCCGCGATTACGGCGCCAGGACGCTGATCCGGATCGGGTCCTGCGGGGCGATGCAGGACCGCATCGCGGTGCGCGACGTGATCGTGGCGATGACCGCCTCGACCCTGTCGACGCCGTCGCGCGGGTTCTTCCGCGAAGTGAATTTCGCGCCCTGCGCCGATTACGGCCTGCTGCGCGCCGCGGTGGCGGCGGCCGAGGCCAGGGGCACGCCGGTGCATGTGGGCGGCATCTATTCGTCGGACGTGTTCTATGACGAACGGCCGGACCTGACCGAAATGATGACCCGCCATGGCGTGCTGGGCGTCGAGATGGAGGCGGCGGAGCTTTACACCGTCGCGGCGCGCCACGGCGCGCGGGCGCTGGCGGTTCTGACGGTGTCGGACCATCTGCTGACCCATGAGGCGCTGCCGTCTGACCAGCGCGAGCGCAGCTTCGGCGACATGGTCGAGATCGCGCTGGAAGCGGCCTTCGGCTGACGGGGCGGCGGGGTGAACCCCGCCCTACGGGATCGGGTGGAGCGCCGCGGCGACCTCGGGCGTTGCACCTGCGGCCGCGGCGTGCTTGCGTATTTTCGAAAGAGAAGAAGCAGGGGGAGGCGCGGATGCTGGAGCGGCGCGATTGGGTGCCGGCGGTCACGCAGGCCGTGGTCGACCGGGTAGCCGGGGAGATCGCGGGTGCGGCTTCGGGCACGGTGGCGGACCGGATCGACGCCCTGGCGGCCGCGTCGCGGCGCATCCACGAGCGCGACTGCTTCAACCTCAACCCCGCCACCAACGTCATGAACCCGCGCGCCGAGGCCTTGCTGGCCTCGGGGCTGGGGGTCCGGCCTTCGCTGGGTCATCCGGGCGACAAGTACGAGACCGGGCTGGAGGCGGTGGAGGAGATCGAGGTGATCGCCGCCGAACTGGCATCGGAGGTCTTCGGCGCGCGCTTCGTGGAACTGCGCGTGGCTTCGGGGGCGATGGCGAACCTGTACGCCTTCATGGCGCTGACCCGGCCGGGCGACACGGTGCTGGTGCCGCCGGCATGCATCGGCGGGCATGTGACCCATCACGGCGCGGGCTGCGCGGGGCTGTACGGGCTGCGCATCGTCGAGGCGCCGGTGGATGCGGCGGGCTACACGCTGGACCTGGACGGGTTGCGGGCGCTGGCGCGGGCCGAGCGGCCGAAACTGATCACCCTGGGCGGGTCGCTGAACCTGTGGCCGCATGACGTGGGCGGCGTGGTCGCGGTGGCGCGCGAGGTCGGCGCGCGCGTGCTGTTCGACGCCGCGCATCAATGCGGGATCATCGCGGGCGGGGTCTGGGACAACCCGCTGGCGCAGGGCGCCGACGTGATGACGATGAGCACCTACAAGAGCCTGGGCGGGCCGCCTGCGGGGCTGGTGCTGACGGGCGACGCCGCGATCGCCGAACGGCTGGAGGCCATCGCCTATCCCGGCATGACCGCGAATTTCGATGCCGCCAAGACCGCGGCGCTGGCGATGGGCCTGCTGGACTGGCGCGATTTCGGCGCGGACTATGCCCGCGCGATGGTCGCCACGGCGCAGGCGCTGGCGGCGGCGCTGGCGGCGCAGGGCCTGGCTGTGTTCGGCGCCGCGCGGGGCTTTACCGCGTCGCACCAGTTCGCGCTGGAGGCCGCGCCGCTGGGCGGCGGTCAGGCGGCGGCGAAACGGCTGCGTGCCGCCGGGTTCCTGGCCTGCGGGATCGGCCTGCCGCTGCCGGCTGTCCCCGGCGATCTGAACGGGCTGCGGCTGGGCACGCCCGAGATCGTGCGGTGGGGCATGGGCGTGGCCGACATGGAACGGCTGGCGGGGCTGATCGCGGCAGCGCTGCGGTCGAACGATCCGGCGGCGCTGGCGCCAGAGGTGGCGGCCTGGCGCGCGACCTTCGACCGGGTACATTTCGTCCACGGCGCGGCGGGTTAGACCCGCCCTAGCGGCCGTGGCTGCGATCGTATCCGTTGCGCGGCGGGCTGGTCCAGCCATGCAGCGCACCCGGTTCGGGGGTCAGGATGTCGATCCGCAGCGGGTGGCAGAGCGCGGCGTCCGAACTGTGGGTGGCGCCGCAATCGCCACCCGGGCAGGCGCTGAGCGCGCCCAGCAGGTCGATCTCGGCGAACAGCACGAGGCTGTCGCCGGGCCTGGCCGGGCTGGCCTTCATGAAATACTGCCCCGTTTCGCGGGTGAAGCCGGTGCACATGAAGACGTTGAGCACGTCGTGGACATGCGGCTCGGCCTGGGCCAGGGACAGCCCGGTCGCGTCGGCCAGCGCCCGGGTCAGGTTGGAATGGCAGCAATGGTGATACGACGTGCCCGACAGCAGCATGCCGGTATAGGGATCGCAGCGGGTGCCGATCACGTCATGCACCGCGCCCCCATCGGCGTCGATGCCGTACCAGTCGAGATCGTCCCGCACGATGGTGGCCATCGGGCGCAGGAAGGGCAGGCACGACCAGAGCCGGTCGCCGATGCCGACATGGGTGCCGTGCAGCGCACGGGTCTTTCCGGAATAGAACCGCTCGGTCAGGTCGTGCGCGTGCCACAGGTTCAGGTCACCCACCTGTGGGCCCTCGGCGGCGGTGATGCGGAAGAAATGGCCGGCGGGGACGCGGAAGCTCGCGGCGTCGCGCGGGGCGGCCAGGGTCTGACCGGTGACGCGGGCCGAGGCCAGCGCGGCGCGGTAGAGCGCCATGTCCGGCCGCGGCAAGGTCTCGACGGGATAGCAGATCACCGGCTTGAGCGCGCGGTGGGCGGCGCGGTCGGCGGGGTCGGTCATGCCGTGTCGTCCTGCGGTTTTGGGGCGGTGAACCGGTGGCTGCGCGGATCGTCCAGGCCGGACAGGCCATGCCGCTGGGGCGCGGTGCGCAGATCGGTGGTGACGCCCGTGCCCTCGGCCACGCGGTTCATCATCTGAAAGGCGCCGGCGATGAGCAGCGCCTGCACGATCGCGGCTTCGCTGACGCCGGCGGCCAGAACCTTGTCCATGTCCGCCTGGCGGGCGCGCTGCGGCAGCGTCTGGAAATGTTCCAGATAGCCCAGCATCGCGGCCAGTTCGGGATCGAGCCCCGCCGTGGCGGGATCGTCCAGCGCCGCTTGCAGCCTGTCGGGCGCGATCCCGAACGCCTCGGCATAGAGCACATGCGCGCCGAGGCAGTAGGTGCAGGCGTTGCGCGCCGAGACGAAAGCCGCGATCAACTCGCGCTCGGCGATATCCCATTCTCCGGGGCCGCGCATCAGGTCGTCGATATAGCCCATCAGCGCGCCGGCATGGCCGGGATGCAGGCGGAGCAGGTCGGCCAGGATGGCGGTGTCGGGCAGGTTGGGCAGCTTGGGCATGGGGTGCGGTCTCCTGGGCGGGGGCCAGCGAAGCACGAAGCCGCGCGCATGGCAACCGGGGCGGACGGGGCGGTTTGCCCTGGCGGACGGGGGGTTCGGGCGCCGGCGCGAAACCGGCGCAAGCCTGGTCGCGGGCGGCAGCGGCGTGCCGCGTATTTTTCAAAGAGAAGAAGGGCAATCAACTCCGCGTTAACCAAGCCGCATCATTGTCGGGGATGCGGGACAGGCTGGCGAGCCGATGACCGCAAAGAGGAGAAGCCCCGCGCGCGCCCTTCAGGGATGCCGATCGAGGCCGGGGGCGCGGCGGGGTGGACCTTTTGCGCACGGGCGCGGGTCAATGCCGCGTCCTGCCCTTCTTCTCTTTTGAAAATACGCAATGGCGCGGCGGTGCCATCGCGCGTTGCGCGGGGATGGGGCGAAAACGGCCGGGCCGCGGCCGAGGTGATCCGGATCATGGCGAAGCGGCCCGTTTTGCCTGTATCGTTCCGCAAGCTGGAAAAGGCGGGGGGCGATGCGCGGGCGCAGGCGGTTTCTGATCGGAACGGGCGCGGTTGCCCTGGCGGTCGGGCTGGGTCTGGCCGGGATGTATCGCCGCGATATCGGCCGGGCGCGCAGGGCCCTGGCCGCGCGGCCGGCGCGGATCGTCGAGACCCGGCACGGCCCGGTCGAGGTCGCCGAAACCGGCCAGGGCCCGGCCCTGCTGATGCTGCACGGTACCGGCGGCGGGTTCGACCAGGGTTTGCTGCTGGCCCGCGGCCTTGCCAGGCATGGCTACCGGATCGTGGCGCCGTCGCGTTTCGGCTATCTCGGCACGCCGATGCCCGCCGGTGCGACGCATCGGCACGAGGCCGAGGCGATAGCCGATCTGCTGGATGCCCTGGGGCTGGAGCGGGTGGCGGTGGCCGGCGTGTCGGCCGGCGCGATCCCGGCTCTGAGCTTTGCGGGGCTCTATCCCGACCGCACCGCGGCATTGCTGCCGCTGGTGCCGGCGCTGAAACCACCCGGCGCGCCTTTGGTCGAGCCCTGGCCGCCGCTGCTGGAACAGGCGGTTTTCGCCGCCCTGGGGTCGGACCTGCTGTTCTGGGCAGCGACGCGGTTCGCCCGCGACCGGCTGATCGGCACGGTTCTGGCCACCGACCCGGCGCTGGTGCGCGCGGCACCGGCGGCCGAACGGGCCCGGATCGACGCGCTGATCGACACGCTGATGCCGATCTCGGCGCGGGTCGAGGGGCTGCTGTTCGACAACCGCCAGACCAACCGGGTGCTGGACTTGCCGCTGGACAGGATCACCGCGCCCACGCTGATCCTGTCGACCGAGGACGACCGTTTCATGACGGCGCGCAACGCGCGCTGGCTGGCCGGCCGCATCGCCGGGTCCGAGTTGCTGATCCTGCCCGATGGCGGCCATGTCTGGGCGGGCCATGACGACACGGCGACCGCGGCGATGCTGGCCTTGCTGCGTGACGTTCAGGCAGCCTGGTAGTAGGGGACGATGGGGCCGTTTTCGTTGGCCGCGTCGCGCGCGGGCTGTTTCGGCTCGGGCATGTAATAGGCGTAGGCCTGGTCGAGCGCGTCGAGCGCGGCTTGTTTCTGGGCTTGGGTCATCGGTTGCGCCTTTCGGGTTGGCGTGGTCCCCTCCCTGCCCTGCAAGATAGGCGCAACCGGTGCGACGCACCTCTGCAAAGCCGGCATTCTGGCCATGCCGAAAACGCAAAAATGCAACGCATGCGGAGGTTTCGGCCCGGGCCCGGACCCGAGGGAACCGCGCCCGGGTGGCGATGACGGAGAACCGGATCAGCGTTCGGTACAGACGGGACGTCCCGCCCGGGTATCGACGCCGAACGTGTCGGGCAGGACATACCAGTCCATCTCGGAGTAGCTCCAGCCGAAATGGCGGTCGCCCTGCCGGGCAAGGCCGTGCAGATCGAACTGGAATTCGCGGGGCGTGTTGGCAAGGCTCCAGAACAGGGAGTGGCGCCGGATGTCGGACAGACCCCGCACCTGCGCCGTTTCGCAGACGGCTTGCCCCGCGAAACGGTCGGCCACGGCGATCAGCGTTGCACCGCCAAGCATCGATGGCAGAATGACGGCAAACAGGGCTTTTGGAAACCCGAGCACGCAGGCGAGAAAGACGATCAGCGCCACCGGCACTGCGAAGACAACGGCCTGGCCCAGCAAAACCGCGTGGTCGGCCGGGTTGGGGATGGCCAGCAGGGCTATGGGCGGAAAGCCGAGCGCGAGAAAGGCCAGCACCGGGTCTCCGCGGATCAGCAAGACCAGGCCGGCCAGCACGGAAATCTCTGCCAGCGCCGTGGGGGCGGGGCCCCTGGCGGTCCCGTCAAGCGCGCGCCGGACACCGCGTATCGCGAAAAAGGTCCAGCCCACGGCGCAGGCCGCCAGCGCACCCAACGCGGCCAGCGTCACGATCACCGGCATGGCGAGCCACGTTCCGGGCGGTCGTCAAACCGCGCGATCGACCATCATCTTCTTGATCTCGGCGATGGCCTTGGCCGGGTTCAGACCCTTGGGGCAGGTTTTCGCGCAATTCATGATGGTGTGGCAGCGGTAGAGCTTGAACGGGTCCTCGAGTTGGTCCAGCCGTTCGCCCGTGGCCTCGTCGCGCGAGTCGATGATCCAGCGATAGGCGTGCAGCAGCGCGGCGGGGCCGAGATAGCGGTCGCCGTTCCACCAGTAGCTGGGGCACGAGGTCGAGCACGAGGCGCACATCACGCATTCGTAGAGCCCGTCGAGTTTCTTGCGATCCTCGATGGACTGGCGCCATTCCTTGGCCGGGCGGTTCGTCTTGGTTTCCAGCCAGGGCATGATCGAGGCGTGCTGGGCGTAGAAATGGTTGAGATCGGGGATCAGATCCTTGACCACCGGCATGTGCGGCAGGGGGTAGATCTTGACGTCGCCCTTGATCTCGTCGAGGCCGTAGATGCAGGCCAGGGTATTGATCCCGTCGATATTCATCGCGCAGGAGCCGCAGATGCCTTCGCGGCAGGACCGGCGGAAGGTCAGGGTCGGGTCGATCTCGTTCTTGATCTTGATGAGCGCGTCCAGAACCATCGGGCCGCATTTGTCCATGTCGACGAAATAGGTGTCGACCGACGGGTTCTGGCCATCGTCGGGGTTCCAGCGGTAGATATGGAACTTGCGCACATTGGTCGCGCCCTCGGGCTTGGGCCAGGTCTTGCCGGTGCGGATCTTGGAATTCTTGGGAAGTGTGAACTGAACCATCGCGAGTCAGATCCTCATGCCTCTGCTTTGACTGGACTATAGGGCTTTGCGGATGGGGTGACAAAGAGTAGAAGCCGGGTTTGATACGGCAAATTGTCCTAATCCCGGATTTTTCCGCGTTTGTGATCACACGCGGCCGGGCGGGGCGGATCGGCACGGCCCGGGGCGAAGCGGGCGCAGCACAAGGGACAGGCGGAGATGTTCGGGCGGTTGTTGAAGAAACCCAGCAAGAGCGAAAAGAAGGCGCGCAAGCTGGCCGAAGCCTTCGAGGTGGCGCTGGCGGCCGAAAAGACCGCGGTCGAGGCCGGATTGGCGGCGTTCGAGGCCGGCAAGGCGCAGGTGTCGCGCAGTTCGGCGCTGTTGCGGCGCAACGTGCACCGGATCGAGAAGGGCCTGTGCATGCCCGGGCCGCGCAGGCCGGTCTTTGCCGAGCAATACCTGGCCGACACGGTGATGCTGTATGCCAAGCTGGCCGCCGCCGGAGATGCCGAACCGGACGAGCTGAAATGGGCCCATGACGTGCTGAGCCGCTATTTCGACGCGGTCGACCAGTCGGTCGCCTTCGTCGCGGAAGCCAAGGCGGTGTGGGACGCGGCCAACGCGCCGCAGCAGGGCGCGGCAAGCGACGGCGCGGCATTCGCGCCCTACCGCTTTGCCGATCTGCCGGACTATGTGGGATCGGAGCTGGCCGCCCTGCCCGACCTGGACAGTTATGCGCGCCTGTGCCGGGCGCGGCGGTCGCAGCGCTGGTTCAGCGACACGCCGGTCGACCCCGCGGTATTGGAACGGGCCGTGGCCTGCGCCGCGCAGGCGCCGAGCGCGTGCAACCGCCAGCCGTTCCGCTTTTACGCCGCGCGCAGCCGCGAAAAGGTCAAGGCGATCACTGACCTGCCCCTGGGCACGGCGGGGTTCGGGGCGGACCTGCCCGTGGTGGTCGCGGTGGTCGGCGATCTGTCGATGTACGCGCATGCCCGCGACCGGCACCTGATCTTCGTCGATTCCGGGCTGGCCTGCATGGCCTTCATGCAGGCGCTGACGGCGGCGGGGCTGGGATCGGTTCCGATCAACTGGCCCGACATCCCGGAAAACCACGCCGCGCTGCGCGACATCCTGGGCCTGGCCGCCTACCAGGTGCCGGTGATGCTGATCGGGGTCGGCCACCCCAAGCCGGAAAGCATGATCCCCTATTCCGCGAAACGCCCGGTGCACGAGGTGCTGCATGTCGTCGACTGATATCCGGGCCGAGATCGCCGGCGTCTGGCTGCCCAACAAGGGGGCGGAGCTGATGGCGGTGACCGCGGTGACCGAATTGCGCGCGCGCATTCCCGGCATCGCCTTTTGTTCCAAGGCGCAGGGGCCCGACGCGCGCCGCGCCGCCCTGGGCATGCCGGCGTTCGAGCCGCGCAAGGGCAGTGTCTGGCACAGGACGGAAAAGCTGTGGCCCGGGATCGCGCGGCCGCGCGCCACCCGGGCCGAGCGGCCCGGCGTGACCCATGTCATCGATGCGTCCGGCTTTGCCTATGGCGACAGCTGGGGGGCGGGCAAGGCGCGGTCGCGGGCGGCGGCCTATATCGCCGCCGGCTATCCCACCTACCTGCTGCCACAGGCCTTCGGCCCGTTCGAGACCCCCAAGCTGCGCGGCATCATGCAGGATATCGTCCGCGGGGCGCGATCGATATCCGCCCGCGACCGGCAATCGCAGGCGCATCTGGAGGGTCTGGGCACCGGGCGCGAGATCACCGTCGTGCCGGACATCACGCTGGGTCTGGCGCCCGACCCCGCGCGCGTGGCGGCGCCGGATACGCCCTTTGCCGCGGTCGTCATCAACGCGATGCTGCTGAAATCGGGCACTTTCGGCGAGGACCGGCTGATGGCGCTTTACCGCGATATCCTGACCACCATCGCCAATTGCGGCGTGGCGGCGAAGATCGTGCTGCACGAACCCGAGGCCGACCGCACCCTGTCCGAGGAACTGGCGGCATTCGGCGGCGCGGACCTGGTCGCCTTCGACGATCCGCTGGATATCAAGAGCTATCTGTCGCGGGCGCGTGTCGTGGTCACCGCGCGGTTTCACGGGCTGGCCAACGGGCTGTCCTGCGGGGTGCCCAGCCTGGCCGTGGGCTGGTCGCACAAATACGCCGAGTTGCTGGAGGATTTCGGCACGCCCGAGATGATGTTTCAGGGCGACGACGCGGCGTTCCTGGCGCGGATTCGCGAGCAATTGACCTCGGACGAGGCGCAGCGCGCGGTGCGGGCGCGGTTGCTGGAGCGCAAGGCGGCCTTTGCCCGGACGCTGGCGCGGTATTGGGACGGGATCGCCGAGGACATGCTGCGGCAGCGCTGAGAGCGGGTCAGAGCCCGGTGAGCAGCACGGGCAGACCTCGATTGGCGAGGCAGGTCAGGGTTTCGGGCTGGCTGGCGATGTCGGTGACGATCTGCGCGGTATTCTCGGTCGGCCCGGTGACGCTGTCGATGGCCAGCGCGCGGATCTGGGCGGCCGAGGCGTTGTCGATCAGGCAGTCGATGGCCGGTTGCAAAGGCACCCCGGGAAAGCGTTCGGCCACCACCGGCGTGATGGCGGACCGGGCGGCGTCGCGCGCGAACTGATCCTGCTGCTGCGGCGAGCAGGCCGCCAGCCATAGCGGCGCGGCGGCAACAGCGATCGTCAGTAGCCGACGCAATAGCCCGTGCCCCCCTGCATGACGCCGCCGCCGCGCGTGCATCCGACAGAGGGAGCGGTCACGGCCGGGCGCGAGAGGGTTGTGACGCGCGCCGGTTGCCGCCCCGTTGCGGGCGTCTGCACCGGGGCGCCGGGATTGTTGGCCACGCGCGCCAGGCAGGACCGGTAGGCCGAATCGATCATGCCGCGCGCCATGCTCTTGCCGATGCCGGCGCCCAGCACCGAGGCGCCGCTGGAATAGTTCACCGGCGTGTTCGCACCGCGCTGCCGGGCGGCTTCGTAGGCCGCGCGGCATTCGTCCACGGTTTGGGCGGGCCGGCCCTGGAATTGCAGCAGGTCCTGTTCGGCACAACCGGCGCCAAGGGCGGCGCATGCCAGCGCGAGGGCGGTCCTGCGCATCAGAACGTCCGTTCCTTGGGGGCGATCTTTTTCAGCGCGATTCCGCCTTCGGCCTCGGTGGTCAGCGGGTCTTCGATCACCGGGCGGTAGGACAGCGCAACCTTGTCGCCGTCGATGCGGGAAATCGTGTGGACGCGCCATTTCTTGTCGTCGCGCTTGGCGAAATCCTCGTGGGCATGGGCGCCGCGGCTTTCCTTGCGCGCCTCGGCGCCGACGATGGTGGCCAACGCGTTGGGCATGAGATTGGTCAGCTCGAGCGTCTCCATCAGGTCGGAGTTCCAGACCAGAGACCGGTCGGTGACCTTGATATCCGACATCTTGCCGGCGATGGCGGTCATTTCCTTGACGCCGTTGGCCAGCGTGTCCGAGGCGCGGAAAACGGCAGCGTCGCGCTGCATGGTCTTTTGCATTTCCAGCCGCAGATCGGCGGTGGGAATCGCGCCATCGGCGTGACGGATGCCGTCGAAGCGGTCGAAGGCCTTGTCGATCTCGGATTTCGGCGCGGTGGGCACGGCGCTGTCGCGGTCCACCACCTTGCCCGCGCGGATCGCCGCGGCGCGGCCGAAGACCACCAGGTCGATCAGCGAGTTCGAGCCCAGCCGGTTGGCTCCGTGCACGGACGCGCAGCCGGCCTCGCCCACGGCCATCAGGCCGGGCACCACGGCGTTGGGGTCGGATTTGGTGGGGTTCAGCACCTCGCCCCAGTAGTTCGTGGGAATGCCGCCCATGTTGTAATGCACGGTGGGCAGGACCGGGATCGGTTCCTTGGTCACGTCGACCCCGGCAAAGATCTTGGCCGATTCCGAAATGCCGGGCAGCCGTTCGGCCAGCGCCTCTTTCGGCAGGTGGGACAGGTTGAGGTGAATGTGATCGCCCTCGTCGCCGACGCCGCGGCCTTCGCGGATTTCCATCGTCATGCAGCGGCTGACATAGTCGCGCGGGGCGAGATCCTTGTAGTTGGGCGCGTAGCGTTCCATGAACCGCTCGCCCTCGGAATTGGTCAGATAGCCGCCTTCGCCGCGCGCGCCTTCGGTGATGAGGCAGCCCGAGCCGTAGATGCCGGTGGGGTGGAATTGCACGAATTCCATGTCCTGAAGCGGCAGGCCGGCGCGCGCCACCATGCCGCCGCCGTCGCCGGTGCAGGTATGGGCCGAGGTCGCGCTGAAATAGGCGCGGCCATAACCGCCGGTGGCCAGCACGACCATCTTGGCGTTGAAGACGTGGAAGGTGCCGTCATCCAGTTTCCAGCACAGCACGCCCTTGCACTGGCCGTCCTCCATCAGCAGGTCGATGGCGAAATATTCGATGTAGAATTCCGCGTTGTTCTTGAGCGACTGGCCATAAAGCGTGTGCAGGATGGCGTGGCCGGTGCGGTCGGCGGCGGCGCAGGTGCGCTGCACCGGGGGGCCTTCGCCGAACTCGGTGGTGTGGCCGCCGAAGGGACGCTGGTAGATCTTGCCCTCTTCGGTGCGGGAAAACGGCACGCCGTAATGTTCCAGCTCGTAGACCGCCTTGGGCGCCTCGCGGGCGAGGTATTCCATCGCGTCGGTGTCGCCCAGCCAGTCGGAGCCCTTGACGGTGTCGTACATGTGCCACTGCCAGTTGTCGGGGCCCATGTTGGACAGCGACGCGGCGATGCCGCCCTGTGCCGCGACGGTGTGCGACCGGGTCGGGAAGACCTTGGTCACGCAGGCGGTGCGCAGGCCCTGTTCGGCCATGCCCAGGGTGGCGCGCAGGCCGGCGCCGCCGGCGCCGACGACCACGACGTCATAGTCATGCGTCTCGTATTCGTAGGATGCCATGTTGTTCAGTCCTTAAAGAGCGATGCGGGCGAGCGCGAAAAGGCCGGTGGCGATCAGCCCGTAGCTGAGCGCGGTGACCGCGATGATCAGCGCCTTTTTCGTGGTGCCGCGGGTGTAATCCTCGATCGCGACCTGCGCGCCCTTGCGGAAGTGGTTGAGCCCGACAAAGATCACCAGCCCGGTCAGGATCGCCGGAACCGGACGCGAGAATGTCGCCAGAACCTGTTCGTGGCTGCCGCCCAGTGCCTTGCCGAAGATGAACAGGAAGGCGGGCACGATCAGCGCGAGGCCGATGCCGCTCATGATCATCGACCAGTGATGTTCGGTTCCCGAATGCGCCGAGCCCTTGCCTTCGGCGCGCTTGCGGTCGGTGAGATAACGCATGGCCGTCCCCTCAGATGATCAGAAGTGTCAGGACGGTCAGCACGACCGATCCACCGATGCAGGCCCAGCCCAGCTTTTCCGCGGTGGGCACGTCCAGGCCCTTGCCGGCGCTGTAGATCACGTGCCGCAGGCCGCCCAGGTAGTGATACCAGATCGCCAGAAGCGACAGCGTCAGGACCAGGTCGCCGAACCACGAGGTCAACACCGCGTCGGCCACGGCGAAATATTCGGGGCTGGTCGCAGCGGCGAGCAGCCACCAGATCACCAGCAGGGCGCCGACGATCAGGCCGTTGCCGGTGATGCGGATGAGGATCGAGCTGATCGAGGTGATCTGCGGGCGGTAGATCTGCAGATGCGGAGACAGCGGGCGGGGGCCCGGTTTCGCGTCGGCCATGGCATTGTCCTTTCGGTTCCCTGATCAGGGTTTTATCGGTTTTCTGCATGGTGTCACGGGTGCTTGCCCTTGGGACACGCGGTTTTTTGGCGCAATGCGGTGGAAATCGGCCGATATGTGATCACACTCTCAAAGCCGTGATCACAGTTTCGGCGCTACCATCGGAATCGCGCGGCCCCTGCTGATTCTGCGCCGCGGCCCCGGATGCGGGCCGGATCATTCGGAAAGCCGCCAAAGCTGCCGGAGATAGGGTTCGAATTCGGTGCACAGGACGATCTCGCGCCCGTCCGGGTAAAAATAGGCGTTGGCCTCGTCGCAGGGCTCGACGATCAGCGTCAGCGGTTCGGGCCAGCGGAAGACGGCGTTCAGGCGGTCGGTCAGGTCGGCGGCCACGCGGTGGGACAGGCTGTCGCCGTCGGCCACCAGCGTGATCGGGTCGCCCGAGGCGTCCTCGAGATCGTCGAAGACCGGGCCCCAGCTGTCCCAGGCCAGCTGGAATTCCTCTTCGCAGGTCTCGGCGCGGTCCTCGGGCAGGTCCATGTCCTGGGCAAAGCCGTCGCGGCCGTCGGGGTCGGCGCCGTAGAACAGGCACACGGTGTTGAAGAAGCGCTGTTCGTCGGGGCCGTGCGTGTCCCACCAGGCGACGTCATGGCCCTCGGCGTCGCGGGCCATCGCCTCGGCGGCAAAGCCGAAGGACGCGTCATAGGCCAGATCGAGCGCCTCGTCGGCTTCGTGCAGCGCCTCGACCAGCAGGACCGAGGCGACATCGGCGGCGTCCTCTTCCTGGCCGAAGACCGGCAGGGCGAGCAGGTCGACCATCGCGTGGCCGATCTCGTGATAGAGGATGCCGGTGATGTTGGCCGCGACGAAGGCGTCTTCGTCCGGGTCCGCGCAGACCGGACCGGCGAGAGCGATGCAGAGCAGGGCGCGGGCGCGGATCAGTCCGCGAAACCCAGATGGGCCAGCGCCTGCGCGCCACGGTCGCGGCGGGCCGGGTCGGACGACCGCAGGTCGCCGTGGATGCGTTCCACGAGGCTCGACATGGCACGGTTGCGCAAAAGGTGGCGGATCGTGTCGGGCACGTCCTGGCTGGGAATGGCCAGCACCTCGTCGGTGGCGGTTGGCAGCACGTGATGCGGCATGGGCAGCGTCCCTTGTCGTTCCGAATCCCCCCGATGGCGCAAAGCTAATGGCAGCGCCGGGATTCGGGAACGATTCGATGCCGTCTGGGGATAAGTCCTAGCGCGGCACCAGCGCCCAATAGTCGAGATCGAGCAGCACGTCGGGCTGGTATTTGCCGTCCGCGCCGCGCAGGTCGAACGGCGCGCCGCCCTTGGTGGCCACCAGCCGCAGGCGCAGCGCGCCGACCGACGGGTTGGCGGTTTCGGCCCGGTCCAGCACCTCGGACCAGGCCTTGACCGTGTCGCCGGCGAAACAGGGATTGGCATGCGCCCCGGCATTCAGCCCGGCGATCATCTGGGCGTTGGCCAGCCCGTTGAAGGACAGCGTGCGCGCCAGCGAGATCACGTGACCGCCATAGATCAGCCGGCCCTCGGGGCGGAAGGTCAGGTCGAAATGCACCTTGGCGGTATTCTGCCACAACCGGGTGGCCATCATGTGTTCGGCTTCTTCGATCGTGACGCCGTCGACATGGTCGATGGTTTCGCCCACCGCGTAATCGCCCCAGCGATGCGGCTCGCCCGCGAGGGCAAAGTCGTAGTCCGAGAAATCCAGCCCCGCCGGGATGGTCAGGTCGGCGGCGTCGAGATGCGGCTTGAGATCGGGCACCACGGTGTCGGGCGCGGGCGCATCGGCATCGCGTTTGCGCACCATGACCCAGCGGACATAGGACATCACCGCCTCGCCCTTCTGGTTCAGCCCGGTGGTGCGGACCCAGACGACACCGGTCTTGCCGTTGGAATTCTGCTTGAGGCCGATCACCTCGGAGACCGAGCGCAGCGTGTCGCCGGGATAGACCGGTTGCAGGAACCGCCCCTCGGCATAGCCCAGGTTGGCGACCGCGTTCAGCGACACGTCCGGCACCGTCTTGCCGAAGACGACATGGAAGGCGGCCAGATCGTCCAGCGGGCTGGCGGGCAGGCCGCAGGCGCGGGCGAATTCATCCGAGGAATAAAGCGCGTGGCGGGCGGGATAGAGCGTATGATAGAGCGCCCGTTCACCGCCCGAGACGGTCCGGGGCACGGCGTGGTGGATGGTGTCGCCGACGCGATAATCCTCGAAGAAGCGCCCCGGATTGGTCTTCATCGCATTCATCTCCTTTTGCGCTGTCGCCGCGCGGCTTGCGCGCTAGTGCTCGCTCAGCTTGGTGTCGGTTGTGTAGGTGCCGGGCGCGTCTTTCACCACGGCCTGGCCGCAGCGCATCACGCCGTTGGCGGCGTCGAAGGCATAGGTGGGCTGGCCGTGCAATTCCCAGCCCTTGTTCAGCGCGTCGGTCACCTTGTGGCAAAAGGCCGAGGTGTCGTCTTCGGTCAGAAAGCGATAGAGTTTCATGGTCTTATCCGAATGCTGGGTAGCCGAGCAGATAATGCGCGCCGGACAGGATGGCATAGACGATCACGGTTCCGACGATCGCCTTGATCTCGCGGTCGCGGGCGAAGGGCGGCTGCGGGCGGACCCATTCCGTCTGCTTGTTGATGACGATGACCTCAGCCACCGCCCAGGCCAGAAGACCGCCGAACAGCACCAGCGACGGCATGTCGCCGTTCACCAGGATATGGGCCAGCGCCCAGACCTTGACCGCGGTCAGTTGCGGGTGGCGGATGCGGGCGGTGATGGCGGTCTTCAGGCCCGACGCGGCGAAGAGGTAGACGGAAAACAGCATCAACAGGTTGTTGATGCCCACCATCGCCGGGTGACGGCCCCAGAAGAACGCGCCATCCGCCATGCGGTAGCCCAGGATCATCAGCGCGAGGCCGGCGAAGATGCCCAGCGTGACGATCCCCCTGCCCTTGTCGCCCATCGCGGCGCGGCGGTCCGGCGCCACGCGCTTGAACAGATGCGCCGCCGACCAGATCAGCAGTCCCAGAATCAGCAAAAGCATGTCGACCTCCTGTTTCAGACGTCGCTACTAAGCGGTCATTCGGCCAGGGCCGCAATGGCCGCGGCCTTGGCCAGGGTCGATTTGGCGGTCACGATGTGCAGGTTCTCGACGATCTTGCCGTCCACGACGGCCACGCCCTGCCCCGCTGCCTCGGCCGCGTCGAAGGCGGCGATCTGGCGGCGGGCCAGGTCGATCTCGGCCTCGGAAGGGGCAAAGGCGGCGTTGGCGATGTCGACCTGCGCGGGGTGGATCAGCGTCTTGCCGTCAAAGCCCATGTCGCGGCCCTGCGCGCATTCGGCCCGCAGCCCGTCGTCATCCTTGAAGGCGTTGTAGACGCCGTCGACGATGACCTGGCCATGCGCCTTGGCCGCCAGCAGGCACAGGCCCAGCCCGGTCAGCATCGGCAGGCGGTCATCGCGAAAGCGGCTGTTCAGTTCCTTGGCCAGATCGTTGGTGCCCATTACCATGCCGGCCAGTCGCGGATGCGCGGCGATATCGGCTGCACCCAGCATGCCGCGCGGGGTTTCCATCATCGCCCAGAGCGGTTTGTCGCCCACCAGCGCGGCCAGCGCGTCGAGCTGCGCGGGGCTTTCGACCTTGGGCAGCAGGACCGCGTCGCAATCCATCATGGCGGCGGCGCGGGCATCGGCCTGGCCCCAGTCGGTATCCAGCCCGTTGATCCGCACGATCCGCGTGCGTTTGCCGTAATCGCCGCGCAGTGCGTCCGCCAGAACGGCGCGCGCGGTGTCCTTTTCGCCGGGCGCGACCGCGTCCTCGAGATCGAAGATGACCGCGTCGACCGGCAGCGTGCGGGCCTTTTCCAGCGCCCTTTCCTTGGATCCGGGAATGTAGAGCACCGAGCGATAGGGCCGCGCGCGCATGTCCATGATCATCTCCTGCGAAACAAAGTTGCGCAGAAAGGGCCATTTCCGGACGGAAAGTTCAAGGGTTGATTTGCCGCATCGCAGAAAACCTTTCGCGGCGGGCGCGCAAACCGTTGTGCCGCGGGTGCAGGGGCGCGCGGCGCATTAACCTTTTCTGGAGTGTTTTCAGGGCAGCCTTGTCGCATGGACCGGACCTGGCCTCGAACGGGCCAGCCGGGAGGAAGCCGCTCCGGCCCGAGGAGAAGACTTGGGGGCGCTGACCGTTCGAAAGGGCGGCCGCCGGGACCGAAAGGGAAGACCGATGGAGACTTGTGTGAAAGGCCTTGTGGCGGCTGCCCTGATCGGCGGCACGATGGCGGGCCAGGCGGCCGCGCAGACCGCCAATTGCGCACCGCGCGAGATGGTGATCGAGCGGCTGGCGACGAAATACGGCGAGACCCGGCAAAGCATCGGGTTGGGCAACAACAACGCGGTGGTCGAGGTGTTCGCCTCGGAAGAGACCGGCACCTGGACGATCACCGTGACGACGGCCAGCGGCATGACCTGCCTGGTGGCCAGCGGACAGGCCTTCGAGGAACTGGCCGAAGCCCTGCCGCCCAAGGGCAACGATGCCTGAGACAGCGACGCGCCGGGCCTAGCCCAGCGCGTCGAAGACCAGCTTGGCGCCGGTGATCGTGAGCAGAACATAGGTCAGCGCGAAAAAGGCGCGTTCCGGCACCAGGTGGTGCAGACGGATGCCCATCCAGGTGCCCAGCACCGCGAAGGGCGCCAGCGCGAGACCCAGCAGCAGAGTCTGCTGGCTGAAGATGCCCATCCCAGCATAGAAACCCGATTTCAGCAGGTTGAGTGCCCAGAAGACCAGCACGGTGGTGGCCTGGTAGGCCGTCTTGTTCAGGCCGCGGCCCAGCAGGTAGACCGCCGCCAGCGGCCCGCCGGCATGGCTGACGAAGCTGGTAAAGCCGATCCCCACGCCCGAGCCCAGCCCGACACCGGGGCCGAAGGCGCGGCCCAGCCGGACCAGACCGCGTGCCTGGGCAAGTTGCCAGGCCACGAAGGCCAGCGCGATCGCCCCGATCAGCAAGCGGATCACGTCGGGCGACGCCCAGGCGAAGAACACCGCCCCCAGCACCGTGCCGGGCACTCCGCCCAGCAGCAGCAGGCGGGCGTCGGGCCAGCTCCAGCGCCGCCAGTAGGCCGGCAGGCTGACCGCGTCGATCAGCATCAGAAGCGGCAGCATGATGCCCAGCGCCTGCGCGGGCGGCAGGACCAGCGCCAGAATCGTCGCGCTGGCAAAGGCCGCGCCCGAGCCGAAGCCGCCCTTGGAAACGCCTGCAAAGATCACCGCCGGGATCGCCACCGCGAAAACCGAAAGACTGAACAGCTCCACCCGCCGCCCCGTTTATTGACTGTTCTTTCCGACCCTTACCGCGTGGCGCCCGGCGGCGATAGCCCCGCCGCGCCGACGCGCCGCAGTGCAGCACTCTTGCGCGGCGCGGGCCGAAGCTCTACGCAGACGCGCAAATTCACGATCCATCGGAGACCAACCATGGCCAGACCCAAGATCGCGCTGATCGGCGCCGGACAGATCGGCGGCACCCTTGCCCATCTCGCCGCAATGAAGGAACTGGGCGATGTCGTCCTGTTCGACATCGCCGAGGGCGTACCCGAGGGCAAGGCGCTCGACATCGCGGAATCGGGCCCGGCCGAGGGCTTTGACGCGGTGCTGAAAGGCACCCAGGATTACGCCGACATCGCGGGTGCGGATGTCTGCATCGTCACCGCCGGCGTGCCGCGCAAGCCGGGCATGAGCCGCGACGACCTGCTGGGCATCAACCTAAAGGTCATGAAGTCGGTCGGCGAGGGCATCGCCAAACACGCCCCCGACGCCTTTGTCATCTGCATCACCAACCCGCTGGACGCGATGGTCTGGGCGCTGCAGAAGTTCAGCGGCCTGCCCGCCAACAAGGTCTGCGGCATGGCCGGCGTGCTGGACAGCGCCCGGTTCCGCCATTTCCTGAGCCTGGAATTCGACGTCTCGATGCGCGACGTCACCGCCTTTGTGCTGGGTGGCCACGGCGACACGATGGTGCCGCTGGTGCGCTATTCCACCGTCGCCGGCATCCCGCTGCCCGACCTGGTCAAGATGGGCTGGACCACGCAGGAAAAGCTGGACGCGATCGTGCAGCGTACCCGCGACGGCGGCGCCGAGATCGTCGGCCTGCTGAAGACCGGCAGCGCCTTTTATGCCCCCGCCACCAGCGCCATCGAGATGGCCGAGGCCTATCTGAAGGACCAGAAGCGCCTGCTGCCCTGCGCGGCCTGGTGCGACGGCGAGTTCGGCCTGAACGGCTTTTACGTGGGCGTGCCGACGATCATCGGCGCGGGCGGCATCGAAAAGGTCGTCGACATCAAGCTGGCCAAGGACGAGCAGGCGATGTTCGACAATTCGGTCAACGCGGTCAAAGGCCTGGTGGAAGCCTGCAAGGGCATCGACGAGTCGCTGGCCTGACCCGATCCCTGCAAACGCGATCGAAAGCCCGGGCGCCGTCCCGGGCTTTTTTCATGTCCAGCCGGTCAGCGCGAACAGTTCCGGTTCCATCGCGCGCAGCGCCGCATCGAATGCCGCGGGCGCCAGCGCCGGCGCCAGATCGCCCAGCATCGGTGCGGGGTCGAAGGCCCGGTCGTCGATCAGGCCGAAACCGCGCAGGCGTGTCTCTTCCGCCTCGGTCATCCACAGCAGTGCGGCATGGGCCGCCAGGGCCGAGGGCAGATCGGCGATCCGGTCGAGCGCCCAGTCGATCTGCGCGAACCGGTGATCCGGCAGGATCTGGCGCTGCACATCGGGCGGATTGCGGCGGTAGCGCAGGATCTTGACCAGCCAGTGCAGCGGCGTCAGCCCGTCGAAATGCAGCAGCCGCGCGGCGGTCGAGCGGAAGGACGGCGGGCGCACCCGCTTGCCGTCGACGTCGATCACGCTTTCATGCACATAGTGGTGAAAGCCGTGCCGCACCGGCACCGCGCATTTGCCCGACCCGTGCGAGAACATGCCGTCGCGCAGGAACCGCGCCTTGTCGCCGTAGATGACCCGGTTGATCCCGGCGGCCGAGGGCGAGACGCGGCGGAAGCGGCCCGCGAACAGGGTGTTCTGCGTCTCGCCGTGCCGCATCGTGCGTTCCAACACCGGAAAGCGCAGCTCGGCACCCAGTTCGGACACCAGCGCCAGTTCGTCGGCCAGGGGCCGGTCCTGCCACAGGAATTCGTCGGCATCCAGATGCAGCATCCAGCCCGCGTCGCTGCGCGCCTGGGCGTGGTTGGCATTCAGGCTCTGGCGCCGCATCTGGCTGTCGGGGCGGCCCTTGCGGCCGCGCATGGCGGACCAATGGGCATCGTCGCAGACCGTGACCCGGCAGCCGGGCAAGGCGGCCAGCATCGCCGCGGCCGGATCGTCGGCGCGGTCGAGATAGACATGCGCCTCGGATGCGCCGGTGGCGAGATGCCAGCGTGCATTGGCCACGACCAGCGCTGCCGGTTCGCGCGCGGTCATGACGATCGCCCAGGTTGGTGTCATCGTGTTGCCTGCCCATGCTGCCCGGGTGCAAACTACGCGGGCGGTGATTCCCTGCCAAGCCCGGGGCTGACGGCAGCCTTGTGATCACACTTTTTCGGCGTGTGATCACAAATTGCGAATTTCTGCCGGTTTTCCTGCCCTGCGGCAAAATTTCGGTTACGGCGCGTCGGTACACCAGCGTATACGGCTGGAAACGCAAGTCAGTAACGGGGGCCGTCCCAGCCATGAATATCCACGAATACCAGGCGAAAGCCCTGCTGCGCAGCTATGGCGCGCCGGTCAGCGATGGCCGCGTCGTCCTGAGGGCCGAAGAGGCCAAGACCGCGGCAGGCGAACTGGACGGGCCGCTTTGGGTCGTCAAGGCGCAGATCCATGCAGGCGGCCGCGGCAAGGGCAGCTTCAAGGAAGCCGATGCCGGCGAAAAGGGCGGCGTGCGCCTGGCCAAGTCGGTCGAGGAAGCCGCCGCCGAGGCCAAGAAGATGCTGGGCCGCACCCTGGTGACGCACCAGACCGGCCCGGCCGGCAAGCAGGTCAACCGCATCTATATCGAGGATGGTTCCGACATCGCGCGCGAACTGTACCTGGCGCTGCTGGTGGATCGCCAGACCAGCCGGATTTCCTTTGTCTGCTCGACCGAGGGCGGCATGGATATCGAAGAGGTCGCCGCCGCGACGCCGGAAAAGATCCTGTCGTTCAGCGTCGATCCCGCCACCGGCTACCAGCCGTTCCACGGCCGCCGCATCGCCTTTGCCCTGGGGCTCGAAGGCGGGCAGGTCAAGGAATGCGTGCGCCTGATGGGCATTCTCTACAAGGCCTTCGTCGAGAAGGACATGGAGATGCTGGAGATCAACCCGCTGATCGTGATGAAGACCGGCAGCCTCAAGGTGCTGGACGCCAAGGTCGGCTTTGACGGCAACGCGGTCTATCGCCATCCCGATATCGCCGAGCTGCGCGACGAGACCGAGGAAGACCCCAAGGAACTGGCCGCGTCCAAGTACGACCTGAACTACATCGCGCTGGATGGCGAGATCGGCTGCATGGTCAACGGCGCGGGCCTGGCGATGGCGACGATGGACATCATCAAGCTGTATGGCGCGGAACCGGCCAACTTCCTCGACGTGGGCGGTGGGGCGACCAAGGAAAAGGTCACCGAGGCGTTCAAGATCATCACCTCCGACCCCAACGTCAAAGGCATCCTCGTCAACATCTTCGGCGGCATCATGCGCTGCGACGTGATCGCCGAGGGCGTGATCGCCGCGGTCAAGGAAGTGGGCCTGAAGGTGCCGCTGGTGGTGCGCCTGGAAGGCACCAATGTCGAGAAGGGCAAGGAGATCATCTCCGGCTCCGGTCTCGACGTGATCGCCGCCGACGACCTCAAGGACGGCGCGCAGAAGATCGTGAAGGCGGTCAAAGGCTGAACGTAGGGCGGGGTTCACCCCGCCTTTCCCGAAAGACGCGGCGGGGTGAACCCGCCCTACATCAGGAGAACGCCAAAATGGCCGTCCTCGTCGACAAGAACACTAAAGTCATCTGCCAGGGCCTTACCGGCTCGCAGGGGACATTCCACACCGAACAGGCCATCGCCTATGGCACCCGGATGGTCGGGGGCGTGACCCCGGGCAAGGGCGGGCAGACGCATCTGGACCTGCCGGTCTTCAACTCGGTCCACGAGGCCAAGGCCAAGACCGAGGCCAATGCATCGGTGATCTACGTGCCGCCGCCCTTTGCCGCGGATTCGATCCTCGAGGCGATCGACGCCGAGATGGAGTTGATCGTCTGCATCACCGAAGGCATTCCGGTGCTGGACATGATGAAGGTCAAGCGGGCGCTGGAAAACTCGAAATCCACCCTGATCGGGCCGAACTGCCCCGGGGTCATCACGCCGGACGCCTGCAAGATCGGCATCATGCCGGGCCATATCCACAAGCGCGGCAAGGTCGGTGTCGTCAGCCGGTCCGGCACGCTGACCTACGAGGCGGTCAAGCAGACCACCGATGTGGGCTTGGGCCAGTCGACCTGCGTCGGCATCGGCGGCGACCCGATCAAGGGGACCGAGCATATCGACGTGCTGGAATGGTTCCTGGCCGATGACGAGACCGAGGCGATCATCATGATCGGCGAAATCGGCGGATCGGCCGAGGAAGAGGCCGCCGCGTTCCTGGCGTCGGAGAAGAAGAAGGGTCGCTGGAAGCCCACCGCCGGCTTCATCGCCGGACGCACCGCGCCTCCGGGCCGCCGCATGGGCCATGCCGGCGCCATCGTGGCCGGCGGCAAGGGCGGCGCCGAGGACAAGATCGAGGCGATGAAGGCCGCCGGGATCGTGGTCGCCGACAGCCCCGCGACGCTGGGCGAGGCGGTGCTGAAGGCGATCGACAAAGGCTGAAACACGCCGGGGCGCTGTCCATGCGCCCCGGCCACCCACGCGATGCCTGCGGGCGCGCATCACCATCGGTAGCGCAAAGATGCTCAGCATGACCAAAAAACCAACGGCCGGTCGTCGCCCAGAGGGCGATCCTGCGACCGTGGCTTTTATTGCGCTGGAGCTGCGGATGAACCATCAAGGTTACGACAAGGCTCCCATTAGGGAGTGTCTGGAACGCAGCGGTTTTCAGAGGCTGGCCCTTGATGCGGCCGGAATCGACAGCCTCTACGACGTGATTTACTCTGGTCTGTTTCACCGGCTGATCTTCTCGGACACGTTCAACGCCTTGCACGTCCTGCCGCAGGACCTGCGGCCCGGGTCGTCTCTGCCCAAGCTCAAACAGGCCTGCGTCAAGGCTGCCGCCGATGAAGAAATCTCGCTGATGAAATCGCTGCACCTGACGCATCCTGCGGAGGTTTGGACACATGACGCGGGACTTTTTGTGCTGCACCAAAACGACAACAGATCAGGCCAGAAAATCGACGAAGGCCTCTACGTGGTCGCGGCCAGCGAATGGCCCGGAGAGTCCCCCGAGCAGGAAGCCGAAGCGCTGCTGGACCGCCCCGGCCTGCGCCAACCGTCCTGGTACAATGGCGAGATCGGCGGGCGCGGCACGCATAGCACATCGCGCCGCCGGGAGAATTATCGCGGCGTCTATTCCGCTTCCAGCCGCCTGTCCATGGGCGGTCGCGGGCATAGCCAGATCCGCTTTGACGGCGCGGTTTTTCCTGCCAGCTACCGCGCCGCTCAGTCCAAATGGGACATCGATCCCACAGTTCCATTCCTATTCGCACGCGTCCGCCATGACGCGGTTTCCGTCTAAAAGGTGATGATCCCATGACCGACCAATCCCCCAACGACGCCTTTCACGCCTCGAGCTTCATGCAGGGGCACAACGCGGAATACCTCGAACAGATGTATGCCCGCTATGCCAGCGACCCGGGTGCGGTGGACGCGGCCTGGGCGGAATTCTTTCGCCAGCTGGGCGATGCCGAGATGGACGTCAAACGCGAGGCGACGGGACCGTCCTGGGCGCGGCGCGACTGGCCGCCGCAGCCCGATGACGACCTGACCGGCGCGCTGACCGGCGAATACCCGATGCCGCTGGTCCCGGCCGAGGCCAAGGGCGCGGCGACGAAGATCAAGGAAGCCGCCGCCGAGAAGGGGGTCGAGGTTTCCGACGAGGCGATCCAGCGCGCCGTGCTGGACAGCATCCGGGCGCTGATGCTGATCCGCGCCTACCGCATCCGCGGCCACCTGGCCGCCGACCTGGACCCGCTGGGCATGCGCGCGCCCGAACCGCACCCGGAGCTCGACCCGAAATCCTACGGCTTCACCGAGGCCGACATGGACCGGCCGATCTTCATCGACAACGTGCTGGGGCTGCAGATCGCGTCGCTGCGGCAGATCGTCGACATCGTGAAACGCACCTATTGCGGCACTTTCGCGCTGCAATACATGCACATCTCGGACCCCGAACAGGCGGCCTGGCTGAAGGAACGCATCGAGGGTTACGGCAAGGAAGTGCGGTTCACCCGCGAAGGCCGCAAGGCGATCCTGAACAAGATGGTCGAGGCCGAGGGCTTCGAGAAGTTCCTGCACGTCAAGTACATGGGAACCAAGCGCTTTGGCCTGGACGGCGGCGAAAGCCTGATCCCGGCGATGGAGCAGATCATCAAGCGCGGCGGTGCCCTGGGGATCAAGGAAATCGTCATCGGCATGCCGCATCGCGGCCGCCTGTCGGTGCTGGCCAACGTGATGGCCAAGCCCTATCGCGCGATCTTCAACGAGTTTCAGGGCGGCAGCTTCAAACCCGAGGAAGTCGACGGTTCGGGCGACGTGAAATACCACCTGGGCGCGTCGTCGGACCGGACGTTCGACGACAATGTCGTGCACCTGTCGCTGACCGCCAACCCAAGCCATCTCGAGGCGGTGAACCCGGTGGTTCTGGGCAAGGTACGCGCCAAGCAGGACCAGATGGGCGACAAGGCCCGCACCTCGGTCCTGCCGATCCTGCTGCACGGCGACGCGGCCTTTGCCGGCCAGGGCGTGGTGGCGGAATGCTTCGCGCTGTCCGGCCTGCGCGGCCACAAGACGGGCGGGACGATCCATATCGTCGTGAACAACCAGATCGGGTTTACCACGGCGCCGCATTTCAGCCGCTCGTCGCCCTATCCCACCGACAACGCGCTGGTGGTCGAGGCGCCGATCTTTCACGTCAACGGCGATGACCCCGAGGCGGTCGTGCACGCCGCCAAGGTCGCGACCGAGTTCCGCCAGAAATTCGGCAAGGACGCGGTGATCGACATGTTCTGCTATCGCCGCTTCGGTCACAACGAAGGCGACGAGCCGATGTTCACCAACCCGATCATGTACAACAAGATCAAGGGTCACAAGACGTCGCTGACGCTGTACACCGAACGGCTGGTCAAGGACGGGCTGATCCCCGAGGGCGAGATCGAGGACATGAAGGCCGCCTTCCAGGCGCATCTGAACGAGGAATTCGAGGCCGGCAAGAACTACAAGCCCAACAAGGCCGACTGGCTGGACGGGCGTTGGTCGCATCTGGACCGCCAGAAACAGGGCAAGTACCAGCGCGGCAAGACGGCGATCCCGGAAAAGACGCTGAAAGAGGTGGGCGCGGCCCTGACCCGCATCCCCGACGGCTATCCGATCCACAAGACCGTGGCACGACTGGTCGAGACCCGCGCGCAGATGTTCGAGACCGGCAAGGGCTTTGACTGGGCCACCGCCGAAGCGCTGGCCTTCGGGTCGCTGCTGACCGAGGGCTATCCGGTGCGCCTGGCCGGCCAGGACAGCACCCGCGGCACCTTCAGCCAGCGTCATTCGGCCTTTGTCGACCAGCAGACCGAGGAACGCTATTACCCGCTGAACCATATCCGCGAAGGTCAGGCGCGCTATGAGGTGATCGACAGCGCGCTGTCGGAATACGCGGTGCTGGGTTTCGAATACGGCTATTCGCTGGCCGAACCCAACGCGCTGACCCTGTGGGAGGCGCAGTTCGGCGATTTCGCCAACGGCGCGCAGATCATGTTCGACCAGTTCATCAGTTCCGGTGAATCGAAATGGCTGCGGATGTCGGGGCTTGTCTGCCTGATGCCGCACGGTTTCGAAGGCCAGGGGCCGGAGCATTCATCGGCGCGACTGGAACGGTTCCTGCAGCTGTGCGGCCAGGACAACTGGATCGTGGCGAATTGCTCGACGCCCGCGAACTATTTCCACATCCTGCGCCGCCAGCTGCATCGCAGCTTCCGCAAGCCGCTGATGCTGATGACGCCGAAATCGCTGCTGCGCCACAAGCTGTGCATCTCGGATGCGGACATGTTCACCAATGGCAGCAGTTTTCACCGGGTGCTGTGGGATGACGCCGAAAAGGGCAATTCCGACACCCGGCTGAAGGCCGACAAGGACATCCGGCGCGTGGTGATGTGTTCCGGCAAGGTCTATTACGACCTGCTCGAGGAACGCGATGCGCGCGGCATCGACGACATCTACCTGCTGCGGATCGAGCAGTTCTATCCCTTCCCGGCGCTGTCGCTGGTCAAGGAACTGGAACGCTTCCCGCAGGCCGAGATGATCTGGTGCCAGGAAGAGCCCAAGAACCAGGGCGCCTGGACCTTCATCGAGCCCAACATCGAATGGGTGCTGGGCCGCATCAAGGCCAAGCACAAGCGCCCGGCCTATGTCGGCCGCCAGACATCGGCCTCGCCCGCGACGGGCCTGGCCAGCCAGCACAAGGCACAGCAAGAAGCGCTCGTGAACGAAGCGCTGACGATCGAAGGGAAATAAGCGATGACGACCGAAGTGCGCGTCCCCACCCTGGGGGAATCGGTGACCGAAGCCACGGTGGCCACCTGGTTCAAGAAACCCGGCGATAGCGTCGCCGTGGACGAGATGCTGTGCGAACTGGAGACCGACAAGGTCACGGTCGAGGTGCCCTCGCCCGCCGCCGGTACGCTGGTCGACATCATCGCCGCCGAAGGCGAGACGGTGGGCGTCGACGCCTTGCTGGCCAATATCGCCGAAGGCGACGCGGCCCCCGCCCCCAAGGCCAAGTCCGAAAAGAAACCCGCGGCCAAGGCACCCGCCGCCAAGGGCGGCGCCAGTGTCGACGTGATGGTGCCGACGCTGGGAGAATCGGTGTCCGAGGCCACCGTGTCGACCTGGTTCAAGAAGGTCGGCGATGCGGTCGCGCAGGACGAGATGCTGTGCGAGCTTGAAACCGACAAGGTGTCGGTCGAGGTACCCGCACCGGCCGCCGGCACCCTGACCGAGATCGTCGCCGCCGAAGGCACCACGGTCGAGGCCAACGCCAAGCTGGCCGTGATCGCCGCCGGCGACGGCGCCGCCGCCGCCGCGCCCAAGACCGACGGCACCGCGGCCGAGGGCGAGCAATACACCACGCCGCCCGCCGGCGACGGCGGCCCCGGCCGCGATATCGAGGATGCGCCCGCCGCGAAAAAGGCGATGGCCGAGGCCGACCTGTCGCGCGACCAGGTCACCGGCTCGGGCCGCGACGGCCGGGTTATGAAGGACGACGTGGCCAAGGCAGTCGCCGCGGCATCGACCGCACCCGCGGCATCCGCTCCGGCCGCGGCGCCGCGCGCCCCGGTGCCCGCCGACGACGCCGCGCGCGAAGAGCGGGTCAAGATGACCCGCCTGCGCCAGACCATCGCCCGACGCCTCAAGGACGCGCAGAACACCGCCGCGATCCTGACCACCTACAACGAGGTGGACATGGGCGCGGTGATGGAGCTGCGCAGCGAATACAAGGACCTGTTCGAGAAGAAACACGGCGTGCGCCTGGGCTTCATGTCCTTCTTCACCAAGGCGTGCTGCCACGCGCTCAAGGAAGTGCCCGAGGTCAATGCCGAGATCGACGGCACCGACATCGTCTACAAGAACTTCGTCCACATGGGCATCGCCGCGGGCACGCCGCAGGGCCTGGTGGTGCCGGTGATCCGCGATGCAGACCGGATGTCCTTCGCCGAGATCGAGAAGGCGATCAACGAAAAGGGCAAGCGCGCCCGCGACGGCAAGCTGTCGATGGCCGAAATGCAGGGCGGCACCTTCACCATCTCGAACGGCGGCGTCTACGGCTCGCTCATGTCCTCGCCGATCCTGAACCCGCCGCAATCGGGCATCCTGGGCATGCACAAGATCCAGGACCGGCCCATGGTGGTCGGCGGCCAGATCGTGATCCGCCCGATGATGTACCTGGCGCTGAGCTACGACCACCGCATCGTCGACGGCAAGGGCGCCGTGACCTTCCTGGTGCGCGTGAAAGAGGCGCTGGAGGATCCGCGGCGGTTGCTGATGGATTTGTGATGTTGAGCAGCGCTCATGCACTGCTTTCTCCAGTTCCGGGGGCTTTTTCTGCTCTCGGAGTTGGAACGGTTGCATCCTTGGGAATGATCCCGCTCGCCTCAGTTTTGAGTAATGTAGTGGATTTAGAAACGTCTCATGGGTTTTTGAATAACGTCAACACTCCAGAGCAGATGAAAACAGCATTTGCTGCGATCGCAGGCTTCGGAGCGGTGTTCATGACATACGCCTTTGGACTGATTTCCATCCAATTGGGAGGAGCTATGAGGCAGCGTTTTTGGGGCAGTCTCGACGCTGAGACAATAGCATACGTGGTTTCATCAAAGAATGAATTTCTTCAAAGGCTTTTCCTAGAAACGCGGAACTCCATTACTGTGTTGGATGGATTTGGCGTCGCACTATTGTACTTGTTCTCAAGTACTACAACGGTAGTTTTAGTGAATTGGGATTGGTACTGGGTACTTTTTTTCGGTCCGATTGCAGCGGTTTGCAGTTGTTACCTCTCGTGGAGACAGTCAAATAGATATCTACTGGCTTTCGCGGATATTGTTTACCGCATTAGCCGAACATGACACGCGTAATCCCCGCCCTCGCCGCCTGCATGCGCAACGAAGGCATCTTCCTGCTGGAATGGCTGGCCTATCATGCCGGGCTGGGCTTCGATCCGATCATCGTGGTGACCAACGATTGCACCGACGGCTCGGACCTGCTGCTCGACCGGCTGGCGGCGCGGGGCATCGTCATCCACATTGCGCAGGAGGTGCCGAAGGGCACACCGCCGCAGGATGCCGGCATGGACCATGTGCTGCGGCTCTGCCGGGACCGCGGCATCGGTTTTGTCCTGCACATGGACAGCGACGAATTCCTGCATCTGGCCGATGACGATCTGCCCGCGCTCATGGCCCGCACCGAGGGCGCCGACGTGGTGGCCTTCGTCTGGCGCAGCTTCGGCGACAGCGGCGTGACCGACTGGACCCCCGGCGATCTGGTGATCGAACGCAACATCCGCGCCGAGCCGGCGCCGGTACCGGACGAGACCAAGTCGAAATGCCTGTTCCGCGTCGACAGTTTCGCCCGCGCCACCGATCACAACCCGCTCGACCCACTGGTCGAGTTTCCGCTGGTCTGCACCCCCGATGGCGAAGCCCTGTCGAACAAGACGCTGCGCCGCGCCCGGTCCAGCCGGTTCCAGCCCGCCGAGATCGCTGCCGGGGCACGAACCGGCCTGATCCACCATTACGCGATCCGCTCCGAAGACACGTTCCTGATGAAGAACGACCGCGGCGACGGTCAGGGCAAGACCGGCGGCGGCAAGTATCACCTGGGCTCGCGCTGGCATCTCCGGGCCAATTGCAACGATGTCGAGGACCGCAGCCTGCACCGTCATCTGCCCGCGATCCGCGCCCGGCTGGCCGAATGGCGCGCCGACCCCGAAACCGCCCGGCTGGAACGCGCCTGCCAGGACTGGTTCACCGCGCGCCGCGCTGCCATCCTGACACCTGAAAACCGCTCGGCCTGGACCCGGCGAAAGGCCGCCTCATGACCCCCGAATTGACCGCCCTGACCCTGGCCGCGCTGCTGCAGGCGGCCCAGTTCGTGCTCTACTCGGTGCTGGGCAACCTGCAGGCCGGTCCGAAAGCCGCGCTTGGGCCCCGCGACACGCCGATCCGGCTCACCGGTTATGCCGGGCGCGCCCAACGCGCGCTCACCAATCATTTCGAAGGGCTGATCCTGTTCACCATCGCGGTCCTCGTCGTCACCTTTTCCGACCGCGGCACCGCCTATACCGCGCTGTGCGCCTATCTCTATCTCGCCGCCCGCATCCTTTATGTCCCCGCTTATCTGTTCGGCTGGGCGCCCTGGCGCTCGGTGATCTGGTTCGTGGGGTTCCTTGCCACGGTCGCCATGCTCATACTGGCGCTGACTTGACACTTCATCTTGCCCGGTAAACTCCGGGGGTGTGGGGGCTGGCCCCCACTCCGACGATCAAAGAAAGGACACCGCCCATGTCTCAATACGACCTCATCGTCATCGGCTCCGGCCCCGGCGGCTATGTCGCCGCGATCCGCGCCGCGCAGCTTGGCCTGAAAACCGCCTGCGTCGAAGGCCGCGAAACCCTGGGCGGCACCTGCCTGAACATCGGCTGCATCCCGTCCAAGGCGCTGCTGCACGCATCCCACCAGTTGCACGAGGCCGAACACAACTTCGCCAAGATGGGGCTCAAGGGCAAAAGCCCATCGGTCGACTGGAAACAGATGCTGGCCTACAAGGACGACGTGATCGGCCAGAACACCAAGGGCATCGAGTTTCTGTTCAAGAAGAACAAGATCCACTGGCTCAAGGGCTGGGGCAGCATCCCCGAGGCCGGCAAGGTCAAGGTCGGCGATACCACGTATGACGCCAAGTCCATCATCGTCGCAACCGGCTCCGAGCCCAGCTCGATCCCCGGCGTCGAGATCGACGAGAAGATCGTGGTCAGTTCGACCGGCGCGCTGGAATTGCCGAAGGTCCCGAAAAAGATGGTGGTGATCGGCGCCGGGGTGATCGGGCTGGAAATGGGCTCGGTCTATGCCCGCCTGGGTACCGAGGTGCACGTCGTCGAATATCTCGACACGATCACGCCCACGATGGATGCCGAAGTGTCCAAGCAGTTCCAGAAACTGCTGACCAAGCAGGGCCTGTCCTTCACGCTTGGCGCGGCGGTGCAGGGCGTCGAGGCGCTCAAGACCAAGGCCAAGGTGGCCTACAAGCTGCGCAAGGATGACAGCGACCACGAGATCGACGCCGATGTCGTGCTGGTGGCTACCGGGCGCAAGCCCTTTACCGACGGGCTGGGGCTGGACGCGCTCGGCGTCGAGATGAACCGCGGCCAGATCAGGACCGACGCGCAATGGCGCACCAACGTGCCCGGCATCTACGCCATCGGCGACTGCATCGCCGGGCCGATGCTGGCCCACAAGGCCGAGGACGAGGGCATGGCCTGTGCCGAGGTGATCGCGGGCAAACATGGCCACGTGAATTACGGTGTCATTCCCTCGGTGATCTACACCCATCCCGAGGTCGCCAGCGTCGGCGCCACGGAACAGGAGCTGAAGGAGGCCGGCCGCGCCTACAAGGTCGGCAAGTTTTCCTTCATGGGTAACGGGCGCGCCAAGGCGGTGTTCGCCGGCGACGGTTTCGTCAAGATCCTGGCCGACAAGGACACCGACCGCATCCTGGGCGCGCATATCATCGGCCCGATGGCGGGCGATCTGATCCACGAGATCTGCGTGGCGATGGAATTCGGCGCCAGCGCCGAGGATCTGGCGTTGACCTGCCACGCCCACCCGACCTTCTCCGAAGCCGTGCGCGAAGCGGCGTTGGCCTGCGGAGACGGCGCGATCCACATGTAGCGGCGGTTCGCTCTGCGAACCGTCCGCAGCGGGAGACAGCGGGTTTTCGCAGAAAACCCGCGTTCCCGCCCCCTCTTCATGCAAGGCGCCCTTCCCGCGTTCCCGCCCACTCTTCATGCCGGGCGTGCAATCCGGGTTCCCGCCCCTTTCAATCGAAAGCGCCTGCCGAAATCCATGCTACCCTCCCCGCAATCAATAGGGAGACAGATCATGCAACTCGGCGCCTTTTCCGTCAGCCTCGCGGTGAAAGACCTCGCCGCCTCGCAGGCCTTCTATGAAAAGCTCGGCTTCGACGCGATGGGCGGCGACGCCACCCAGGGCTGGCTGATCCTGAAGAACGGCGAGACGGTGATCGGTCTGTTCCAGGGCATGTTCGAGCGCAACATGCTGACCTTCAACCCCGGCTGGGACCAGGGCGCGCAGCCGCTGGACGCATTCACCGACATCCGCGAGATCCAGAAAACCCTGCGCGACAAGGGATTGGAACCGGTCGAGCCCACCGATCCCGACGGCACCGGCCCCGCGCATATCGTGCTGACCGATCCCGACGGCAACCCGGTGCTGATCGACCAGCATCGGTGAGGTGCCGCGCATCGTCGGGCCGCGGTACGGCGATCCGAGGTTTGACCAGAAGCGCTTTATCGCGACGCTCCGCGAAACCTCTGAACGGCGCGCTGGCCCCACCAAATCGCCGTGCCGTCCGGGCGGCCAGGCGATGCGCGGCGGCCTGCGGCCTTGATTCCGCGCCGCCCTGCTCACCACATGCGCGGCTGCGCGCGTTCCTCGTAAGTGCGGTCGTAATCCTCGCCGCCCTCCTCGCCATCTGTCATCTCGGCCAGGATCGCGCCCATGCCCGGCACGCCATCGGCATCGTCGCGGGACCACAAGCCCGACCGGATCAGCGCCTTGGGGCACTGGGTGTAGATCTCGGCGATCTCGATCACGATCACCGTGGCGGGGTGCTTGCCGCGCTGTTCGAAGCGCATCCGCAGGGCGTCATCGGCGCTGAGCCAGGCCGTGCCGTTCACCCGCACGATGGTCCGCGACCCCGGGACCAGGAACATCAGCGACACCCGCCCGTCGCGTACGATATTGCGCAGCGAATCCAGCCGCTGGTTGCCGCGCCAGTCGGGCATCAGCAGCGTGGTTTCATCCGCCACCTGCACCACCGGGCCGTCGTCGCCGCGCGGGCTGCCATCGGTGCCTTTGGGGCCGACCGTGCTCAGCACGCAGAAGCGCGACCCCTCGATCCAGGCGCGGTAAAGCGGGGTCAGCCGCACCGCCACCTTGCGCAGCGCCAGCGTGGCCGGATCGCCGTAAAGCGCGTGCAACTGCTCCAGCGTTTCAATCCTCGACATGGAACCCCGCCTCGCGCATCAGCGCGTTCGACCGCGTCTCGACCACGGTCTCGAGCCGCGCCAGGAACGTGTCCTTGTCCAGCCCGGCCGGGATCGTGTCGAGGAATTCGACAACCGCGAGACCCGGCTTGCGGTAGATGCCGCGCTTGGGCCAGAACACGCCGACATTGGTGGCCACCGGCACACAGGGCTGGCCGGTCTGCTCATACAGAACCGCCGTCCCGACCTTGTAGGGGGCCTTGACCCCCGGCGCGATGCGGGTGCCCTGGGAATAGATGATCAACTGGCCGGGTTGCGCAGCGCCTTTCTCGACATCCCTGACCATCTTCTTGATCGCCTCGCCGCGCTTGCCGCGGTTGACCGGCACGCAGCCGATGCGCAAGCCGTATTGGCCGATCACCGGCGCCCACATCAATTCGCGCTTCATGATGAACTTGCCCGCGGGCACGGCGTGAAAGATCAGGATGATGTCCAGGAAGGACTGGTGCTTGGCCGCGATCAGCACCTCGCCGGTGGGCGGCGTGCCGCGCACCTCGGTGCGCAGGCCGACCATCCAGCGCGCGGTCCAGCGCACCCAGGCGCAATAGGTCTTGCAGGCCAGGCGCGCACCCTTGGGCGACACGAGCGCGGCGGGAAAGAACACGATCCCCATGATGGCCATCATCAGGTACATCTGCCCGACGAACAGCGCCGACATCACCCAGCGGATCATGCCAGCCCCCCCAGCACGCGGCGTGCCGCCGCTTCGGTGGCCAGCCAGGCGACCAGCGCAGCCAGAAGCGGGATGAACAGCGGCCAGACCCAGTGCCAGCCGCGCAGGCCCAGCCCGGTCAGCACCGCGCCGGCATCGTCGGCCGAAGGCAGCAGCGCCAGAGCCGCCAGGCCCGCCGCCGTGCCCACCGCAGCGCCGGTCAGGCTGCGCAGGGTGAAGCGCCGCACGAAAGCGCCGGCGATGTAGCCATCGGTCGCGCCCACCAGCCGCAACACCGCGATGACCTGGGCATTGGCCGCCAGGGCCGCGTTCGCGGCCAGCGTCACCATCGCGGCCACCGCGCCGCACAGCAGCACCAGCGCGACCCAACCAAGCGCCCGCAGCCGGCCCGCCGCCGTCACCAGCGGCTGGCGCCAGCGCGTGTGGTCGTCCAGCACCGCGCCCGGCACCTCGGCCTGCAGGCGCAACCGCAGCCCGTCGGCATCGAACCCGGCGCCGTCTTCGATCACCTCGATCAGCTGGGGCACCGGCAGATCCTCGACCGGCAGGCCCGGCCCGAACCACGGTTCGAGCAGTGCCTGCTGTTCCTCGGTGCTGAGCGCGCGGGCCTCGGCCACGCCGGGCGTCTGCTGCAGCACCCGCAGCGCCGCTTCGGTCTGCGCCGCCATCTGCCCGGCGGGCGCCGAGATCCGGATCGTCGAGGCCCGCGCCAGTTCATCGCCCCAGCGATCCGCCAGCCGCCCCGCCGCCAGCGACAAGGCCAGCGCGAAGACCGCCAGGAACGCCATGGCCCCCGCGCTGAACAGCGTCAGCGTGACGGTATACCCCGCCGGCGGCACCACCCGGTCGGCGGCCTTGTCGCGCGTCCAGAGCCCGCGCAGGATCGTCAGGTCGGGGGTTTTCACAGATCCGCCCCCGCCGCCTGAAGCCGCCGGTTCGAGATCCGCAGAACCCGGGCCTGCACCTGCGCCTTGGCCGCGCGGATCAGGCCCAGGTCATGCGTGGCGATCATGATCGTCTTGCCCATTCTGTTCAGCTCCACCAGCAGTTTCAGCAGCCGCTGCGACATCTCCCAGTCGACGTTGCCGGTGGGTTCGTCCGCCAGGATCACGTCGGGGCTGAGGATCACCGCGCGGGCCAGGGCGGCGCGCTGGCGTTCGCCGCCGGACAGTTCGGGCGGCAAGGCACGGGCGCGATCGGTCAACCCGACCCAGCTGAGCAATTCCAGCAGGTTTTCGGCATGGTCCGCCGCGGCCTGGCCGGACACCGTCAGGGGCAGCGCGACGTTTTCGTCCACCGGCAGGTGGTCGAGGAACTGGCAATCCTGGTGCACCACGCCGATCCGCCGCCGTGCCATCGCGATATCCGTGCGCGTCATCGCCCGCGCGTCCTGTCCGAACACCCGCACCTGCCCCGCCGTGGGTTGCAGCGCCGCATAGCACAGCTTGAGGATCGTGGTCTTGCCCGCGCCCGACGGACCGGTCAGGAAATGGAACGACCCCGGCGCCAGCGCCATCGTCATGTCGGTCAGCAATTCGCCGCCACCGTAGCTGTAGGCAACGTTGTCGAACTCGATCACGGGAATGCTCACGCCGGTTGGTCAGAATTGCCCCGTTGTGCCGCAGCGGACACGGCGTTGCAATGCAAACGGTTAAGAATTGGACTTTTCCGCCGTTCCCGTGCAACCTATTGTCGACAAAGGGATCACGGCAGAAAAACAGGTTGGGTGGCGGCAGGATGCGTTTGATTTGCCCCAATTGCGGCGCGCAATACGAAGTGCCGTCCGAGGTCATACCCGAGGGTGGCCGCGACGTGCAGTGCTCCAATTGCGGGCATACCTGGTTCCAGCGCCACCCCGACGACGATCCGGCGCTGGCCGAGGAACTGGGCGAAGGGGTTCCCGACACGTCGTGGGAACCCGAGCCGGACGACGGTCCCGACCCGGCGAGCATCGCCGCGCCGCGCCCCGATCCGCGTTCCGAAGCCCGTCCGCCGGCGCAGGATCCGCAAGACGCCGCAACGCCAGCTCCGACGGCGCCGGTGCAGAAACGCGGCCTCGACCCCGAGGTGGCCGAGGTTCTGCGCGAAGAGGCCGAACTGGAGAAACGCCGCCGCGCCGCCGAAGCCGCGGCGCTGGAAAGCCAGCCGGATCTCGGCCTGGCCGCCCCCGACGAAGACGAAGCCGCCCGCCGCGCCCGCGAGGCACGCGAACGGATGGCGCGGATGCGTGGCGAAGCCGGGCAGGCGGCGCCACAGCAGGGGCAGACATCCGAACCCGGCGCCGGCCGGCGCGCCGCCGAAGCGGCCGCCGCGGCAGCGGCCGGTTCGCGCCGCGATCTGCTGCCGGATGTCGAGGAAATCAACCAGACGCTGCGCGCGTCCAGCGAACCGCGGCTCATCGACACCGATGAAGGCCGCGAAACCGTCGGCGATGTCGACCAGCCACGCCGCAGCGGTTTTGCCCGGGGCTTCGCGCTTGTTCTTGTCCTGGCGGTGATCGGCCTGGCGGTCTACGTGTCCGCGCCGCAGATCAAGGCCTCGGTCCCGCAGGCCGCGCCCTATGTCGACGGGTATGTCGCCGCCGTCGACGCGGCACGGGTCTGGCTGGACGAACGGGTCATGCAGGTGATGCGGTCGCTGGACCAGATGAGTTCCGAAGCGACGTCGCAGGGCACGGATACGACGCCGCCAGCCAGCGAATAGTCGTCTCTGAGCCTTGCCCGAACCGGGGCGCCTGCCCTAGTCTGCACGCATCCGATCAAGGAGGCGCAGCCATGGACGGCAACCTGACACCCAACGACCTGAGCCACGTGGTCGACGCCGACAAGGCGCATATCTGGCATCACCTGATCCAGCACAAGCCGTTCGAGACGAAGGACCCCAACGTCATCGTCGAGGGCAAGGGGATGCGGGTCTGGAACCAGGCCGGCAAGGAACATATCGACGGCGTCTCGGGCGGCGTCTGGACGGTGAACGTGGGCTATGGCCGCGAAAGCATCGCCAAGGCGGTCTATGACCAGCTGGTCAAGATCAACTTCTTCGCAGGCTCGGCCGGGTCGGTGCCCGGTGCGCTGTTCGCCGAGAAGCTGATCGCCAAGATGCCGGGGCTGAGCCGCGTCTACTATTGCAACTCCGGGTCCGAGGCCAACGAAAAGGCCTTCAAGATGATCCGCCAGATCGCGCACAAACGCTATGGCGGGACCAAGCACAAGATCCTCTACCGCGACCGCGACTATCACGGCACCACGATTTCCTGCCTGTCCGCCGGCGGTCAGGACGAACGCGGCGCGCAATATGGCCCCTACACCCCCGGCTTCGTGCGGGTGCCGCATTGCCTGGAATACCGCGCCGCCGACCAGGGCGCGCCGACCGAGAACTACGGCGAATGGGCGGCCGACCAGATCGAACAGGTGATCCTGCGCGAAGGCCCCGACACCGTCGGCGGGCTGTGCCTGGAACCGGTCACCGCGGGCGGCGGCGTCATCACCCCGCCGCAGGGCTATTGGGACCGGGTGCAGGAGATCTGCCGCAAATACGACATCCTGCTGCATATCGACGAGGTCGTCTGCGGCGTCGGCCGCACCGGCACCTGGTTCGGCTACCAGCAATACGGCGTACAGCCCGATCTGGTGACGATGGCCAAGGGGGTCGCTTCGGGCTATGCCGCCATCGCCTGTCTGGTGACCACCGAAGAGGTGTTCGCGATGTTCAAGGACAATGCCGACGATCCGCTGAACTATTTCCGCGACATCTCGACCTTTGGCGGCTGCACCGCCGGTCCGGCCGCGGCGATCGAGAACCTGCGCATCATCGAAGACGAGGACCTGCTGGGCAACTGTACCCGCATGGGCGAATACATGCTGGGCAAGCTGGGTGAATTGCAGGACAAGCATGCCGTCATCGGCCAGGTCCGCGGCAAGGGCCTGTTCCTGGGCGCCGAGCTGGTATCCGACCGCGACACCCGCACGCCGGCGCCGGAAAAGATGGTGCAGGCGGTCGTGGCCGATTGCATGGGCCAGGGCGTGATCATCGGCGCGACCAACCGGTCGGTTCCGGGCTACAACAACACGCTGTGTTTCTCGCCCGCGCTGATCGCCAAGAAAGACGACCTGGACCAGATCGTCGATGCGGTGGACGGCGCACTGACCCGTGTCTTCGGCTGACACGCCCTTTCCTGTGAACGCGTTCGGGCAGCCCATCGGGCTGCCCGTTTCGACTGATCTTCCACGTCCCACCCCACCGCACACACCGCTTCACGGCCGGACCGTGTCGCTGGTGCCGATGGTGCCGGACCACGCGCCGGGCTTTTTCGCCTGTTTCACCGACCCCGCCGGCTGGACCTATCTGGGCGAGGACGAACCCTTTGCCGACCCGGCGGATGCGGAACGCTGGACCGAGACCCGCGCCGCCAGCCGCGACCCGCTGTTCTACACCGTGTCGCGCGACGGCGTGCCGGCGGGTTTCTGTTCCTTCCTGCGCATCACTCCGGCGCACGGCGTGATCGAGATCGGCTATATCCATTTTTCACCCGCCCTGCAGGGCACCGTCGCCGCGACCGAGGTGCAGTACCTGATGATGGCGCATGTCTTCGACGACCTGGGCTATCGCCGCTATGAATGGAAATGCAACGCGCTGAACGCGCCGTCGCGCGCCGCGGCGCTGCGGTTGGGCTTCACCTTCGAAGGCATCTTTCGCCAGGCCCAGGTCACCAAGCACCGCAACCGCGACACCGCGTGGTATTCGATCATCGACAGCGAATGGCCCGCGATCAAGGCGGGATTCCAGGCCTGGCTGGCGCCGGAAAACTTCGACGTCCAGGGACGGCAGAAAGCCAGCCTGGCGGCACTTCGGGGTCGATGACGCACCGATGCCATTCCTGCTGAAGGTCCACACCTACAAGCCCGACCACATCCATTGGGAAGACGTCTGGCCACGCGACCGGCAGACCTCGGACTATGCCGGGCTGGGCAAGGCGCATGGAAAACCGCCCGCCCTGACCGGGCCCATCCCCTACCGCATGCGCGACGGGCGGCTGCAACCCGGCGGAGTGCTGCCCGACCTGGTGGCCGGACGCTGGAATTCCGACCTGATCGTCAGCCGCCGAGTCCGCGCGCTGATCGAAGCCAACGACCGTGTGCCTCACCATTTCGTGCCGCTGGACCTGACGCTGCTGGACGGCAGCGTGATCGATGGGCAATTCTTCCTGTTCGTCGCCGGCGATCTGACCGACGGGGTGGTGCCCGAGGCATCGAACGTCACACCCAAGATGATCGGGGGAAAACCGGTCTATTACACCTATCCCGGCGATCCCGACATCGCCTGGCGCGGCGACGCCATCGAAAGGCGGCAGATCTGGGTCGATCGCATGCTGCCGCGCCAGATCTTCATCTCGGACACGCTCGAGGCGGCCTTTCGCAAGGCGGGCATGCGCGCCTACGACACCTGTCCTTCAGCGGTGTTCGCCGGATAGCCCGTCACGCCCATTCGGCATAGCGCACCATCGCCTGCGAATACCGCGCATCGCCCTGGCCGTCGGCGACGGTCAGCGCACCCCAAGGCTGCCAGCCGTCGTGGATCGCCGAGACGACGGCCTGCGCAAGGGCAACGGGATCGGTGTCGCTGAATATCTTGTAGTCGGTGACATGAGCGGGTGTTTTCATCGCGTCCGTCCTGAATTCGGGAAAAGAAAGGAAAAAGGGCCGCCGATGGCGACCCTCAACTCGAAAACCAGCACCTGCTAACGGTGTCAGCCGTTCACGCTGTCCTTCAGCGCTTTTGCGATGGTCATCTTGACCTGCTTGTCGGCTTCTTTCTTGATCTGTTCGCCGGTGGCGGGGTTGCGCACCATGCGCTCGGGGCGCTCGCGGCAGTAGATCTTGCCGACGCCCGGCAGGGTCACGGCACCACCGCCGGAAACTTCCGAGGTGATCAGGTCGGTCAGCGCTTCGAGGGCGGTGTTGGCCGTCTTCTTGTCGGTGTCCATCTTTTCCGCCAGTGCTGCCACCAGCTGGGTCTTGGTCATCGGCTTCGCCATTTCATGGTCTCCTTCACTGCCCATTGCTTGGGCCCCATTGGCAGAAAATAGCCCCATCTTGCGTCGAAATACAACACTTGGTGTGCTTTCGACCCACAAAATAAGGCATTTTGGCCGGTTTCCGCCGCGTCAGAGGCCCGTCAGAGGAAAGCGGTCTCCTCGAAAGAGCGCAATTTCCGGCTGTGAATGCGTTCCAGCGGCATTTCCCGGAGATTCTCCATCGCCCGGATTCCGATCATCAGATGGCGCGCGACCTGGGTCTTGTAGAAGTCCGACGCCATGCCGGGCAACTTCAATTCGCCATGCAGGGGTTTGTCGGACACGCACAACAGCGTGCCGTAAGGTACCCGGAACCGGAAGCCGTTGGCGGCGATGGTGGCCGATTCCATGTCCAGGGCGATGGCGCGCGACTGGCTCAGCCGCTGCACCGGGCCGGAATGTTCGCGCAATTCCCAATTGCGGTTGTCCACGCTGGCCACCGTGCCGGTCCGCATCACGCGTTTCAGGTCGTAGCCCGCCAGTTGAGTCTCGACCGCGACCGCCTGTTCCAGCGCGATCTGGATTTCCGCCAGCGCCGGGATCGGCACCCAGACCGGCAGATCGTCGTCCAGCACCCGGTCCTCGCGCAGATAGGCGTGGGCCAGCACGAAATCGCCCAGCGACTGCGAATTCCGCAGGCCCGCGCAATGCCCGACCATGACCCAGGCATGCGGGCGCAGCACGGCGATATGGTCGGTCGCCGTCTTGGCGTTGGACGGGCCGACGCCGATATTGACCAGCGTGATCCCCGCGCCGTTCGCCCGTTTCAGATGATAGGTCGGCATCTGCGGCATCTTGGGGGTGTCGGGCAGCGGCGCATCCGCCTGCGTGATCTCGGCATTGCCGGTGCTGACGAAACTCGTATAGCCGCTGCCTTCATCGGCCAGCATGGCGCGGGCATAGGCCTCGAATTCGCTGACATAGAACTGGTAGTTGGTGAACAGAACGTGGTTCTGGAAATGCTCGGGATCGGTGGCGGTATAATGCGCCAGCCGCGCCAGCGAATAATCCACGCGCTGCGCCGTGAAGGGCGCCAGTGGCAGCGCGCCGTCGGCGGCGGGCTGCGCCACGCCGTTGACGATGTCGTCATTGGTCGTCGTCAGGTCCGGCACGTCGAAGACGTCACGCAGAATGAAATCCGACGCGCCTTCCTGCGGTACGGTGATGTCCGGGAAATTGGCCACCGCGAAATGCACCGGCATCGGCGTGTCGGACAGACCGACCTGCACCGATACACCGTGATTGTCCAACAGCAGCTTGATCTGCTGGTCGAGGTAGTGGCGGAACATTCGCGGCCGCGTGACGGTGGCTGCATAGGTCCCGGGCGCTGCGACATGGCCAAAGCTCAGACGGCTGTCGACCTTGGCGAAGGTGGTCGTGGTGATGCGGATCTCCGGATAGAACGCGCGGTAACGCACTCCGGGGTGGCCCTTGGCCATCGCGCCCAGAAACCGGTCGCGCAGAAAGGTCACGGCCTGGTCGTAAAGCGCGCACAGTCGGTCGACCGCCGGACGCGCGGCATCGAAGCCCTCGGGCGCGACCGGGTCGGGTGTGACGACGTCTAGATCGCTGGTTCGGTTCTGCTGCATGGGCCCCTCGGATTTGCGCGCACGTTGACAGGGAACGCAGGCGGGTTCAAGCTGCGCGGTAGGTCAGGAGGTCTGACATGGATTACGAGACCGTTTCCGCCGCGGAATTCGGCGCCGGACTGCGCGGAATGGGGCTGAACCTGCTGGTGCGCGACGTGCCTGCGCAGGTTGCGATGCTGGCGGGCGTGTTCGGGATGAAGGCCAATCGGGTCAGCCGCGATTTCGCCATCCTGCGCTACGGCGATGCGGTGTTCCAGTTGCACGGCGACGGCACCTATGCGGCCAATCCCTATCTGGCGCTGCTGCCAGAAAACCCGCCGCGCGGTGCGGGTGCGGAATTGCGGCTGTATGACAGCGACCCGGACGCAGCGGCGGCCGTCGCCGAAGCGCACGGCATGACTGTCCTGCAGCCACCCACCGACAAACCGCACGGGCTGCGCGAGGCCTATCTTCTGTGTCCCGACGGCTATGCCTGGGTGCCCTCGCGCCCGTTGTGAGCGGGCGTCGGGGGCGCTGCCCCCGTCGCGGCAAGCCGCGACTCCCCCGGGATATTTTCGGCCAGATGAAGCTTGACGGATTGACAGACCTTCGCCGCTGCCGCGCAATGGCAAGCAGGAGGACCTGGACATGAACGCACCGGCGGGCATCGCGAATATCGAGTTCTGGCAGGAGCGAGTGGACCTGGCGGCGACGTTCCGCTGGACCGCCCGGCTGAACATGCACGAAGGCGTGTCGAACCATTTCTCGTTATCGGTGAACGAGGATGGCACGCGGTTCCTGATGAACCCCAACCAGGTGCATTTCAGCCGCGTGCGCGCCAGCGACCTGCTGCTGATCGACGCCAACGACCCCGAGACGCTGCAGGGACCCGACGCGCCCGATCCCACCGCCTGGGGTCTGCACGGCGCGCTGCACCGCCATTGCCCGCATGCGCGCTGCGCCATGCATGTGCATTCGGTCCATGCCACGGTTCTGGCCTGCCTGCAGGACAAGGTGCTGCCACCGCTCGACCAGAACGCCGCGATGTTCTTTGACCGGCAGGTGGTCGATGACAATTACGGCGGGCTGGCTTTCGAGGAAGAGGGCGAGCGCTGCGCGCAGCTGTTCGGCGACCCCAGGAAGACCGTTATGATCATGGGCAATCACGGCATCATGGTGATCGGGCAGACCGTCGCGCAGACCTGGAACCGGCTGTATTTCTTCGAACGCGCCTGCGAGGTCTATATCCGCGCCCTTCAGACCGGTCGGCCGCTGGCCATCCTGCCCGATGCCATCGCCGCCAAGACCGCGGACGAGATCGCCGCCTATCCCGAACAGGATATCCGCCACCTGGCCGAGTTGAAGGCGATCCTGGACGCGGAAGGCTCGGACTACGCGCGCTAGGCCTTGCGGAAGGTGGCGAGGATGGCGCGGTCCCGTGCATGGGTGCCGGTGCCCGCATCATAGATCGGCACCTCGGGCAGGCCGAGGCCGGCGATCCGGTCGGCCAGAGCCGCGAAAGCATCGGCAAAGCCGCGCGCCCGCCAATGCGCGGCGTTGACCGACAACACGACCCATCCGCCGGGCCGCACCACGCGCAGCACCTCGTCCAGCGCCTCGGGGCCGACATGGCCATGGGTGAAGGTGCCCGAACTGACGGCGCCGGCATAGGCGCCATCGGCCACCGGCAGCCGATCCAGAAGATCCCCGGGAAACAGCCGGGCATAGCAACCGCGCCGTCCGGCCCGAGCCAGCATCTCGGGCGACAGGTCGGTGCCGTCGACCGGCCCGATGCCGAGCCCCGCCAGCGCCGCGCCGCACAGGCCCGTCCCGGCGCCCAGATCGATGACCGGCCCCCGCCCGCCTGTCCGCACAAAACCTTCGGCCACGGCCTGCGGTAACCGGTAGGCCATGGCTTCGGCGAAGTCGCTGTCATAGGTTTCGGCCCATTCGGCATAGAGCCGCCGGTTGTCTTCGGGGCCATCCAGCGCATAGGCGCTGTCGAGATCGGGCTTGCGGGTCATGGCCGCATCCTAGCGCAGGGTCCCACGGGCTTGCAAAACCTCGGCGGTCGCGTCACCTATGCGCCATGACCGGCACATTGCTCTCGCTTGGACACGGCTATTCGGCGCAGGCGCTGACCCGGCTCCTGCTGCCGCAGGGCTGGCACGTCTTCGGCACCACCCGCAGCCTCGACAAGGCCGAAGCGCTGGCCGATCAGAACGTCACCCCGGTGCTGTGGGATGCCGACCTGGTGAGCGAGGCGCTGGCGCGTTCGACCCACCTGCTGATCTCGGCCGGACCGGACGACGGCGGCGATCCGTCGCTGGCGCTGGCGGGCGAGGCGATCCGGGCGCGCGCCGGGGCGCTGGATTGGGCCGGGTATCTGTCCACCACCGGCGTCTATGGCGACCACGATGGCGGCTGGGTCGACGAGAACACGGCGCTGACCCCGTCCACCCGGCGCGGACGCGCCCGCGTCGCGGCCGAGGCGGAATGGCGGGCCATTCCCGGCCTGCCGCTGCACATCTTCCGGCTGGCGGGGATCTACGGCCCGGGCCGCGGCCCGTTCGCCAAGGTCAAGGCCGGCACCGCGCGCCGCATCATCAAGCCCGGCCAGGTCTTTTCGCGCATCCATGTCGATGACATCGCCCAGGTGCTGGCCGCCTCGATCGCGCGGCCCGATCCCGGCGCGGTCTACAACCTGTGCGACGACGACCCCGCCCCGCCGCAGGACGTGCTGGCCTTTGCCGCCGAATTGCTGGGGGTCGACCCGCCGCCGGAAGTGCCCTTCGACAAGGCCGACCTGACGCCGATGGCGCGCAGCTTCTACGCCGAAAGCAAACGTGTCCGGAACGACCGCATCAAGGACGAACTGGGGGTGCGGCTGATCCATCCCGACTACCGCAGCGGGCTGCGGGCGATGCTGGCGGACGAGACCGGCTGAACCGATGGCGGAAAAGCCCGACAGCCTGGGCGACCTGTTGCGGGCGATGACGCCGGACGACGGGCAGGCACGCGTTTCCGTCGCCGACATCCTGGACGAGATCGGCGACCGGTCATTCGCGCCGGCCATCCTGATCCCGGCGCTGATCCTTGTCTCACCGGTCTCGGGCGTGCCCGGGACACCGACGCTGGGCGCCCTGATCATCCTGTCTTGCGCGTTGCAGGGGCTGGTGGGACGGCGCCACCTGTGGCTGCCCGGCGTTCTGCGCCGCCGCAGCCTTTCGGCGCACCGCATGTGCCGCGCCATCGCGTTCCTGCAACGCCCGGCGGCCTGGATCGACCGCCACAGCCAGGCGCGGCTGCATCTTCTGACCGGCATTCCGCTGCGCCAACTGGCCTTTGCGATGATCGCCGCAACCGCACTGACCTGGCCGTTCCTGGAATTGCTGCCCTTCGTGACGTCCTTTGGCGCTGGCGCGGTGTCGCTGATCGCCTTCGGGCTGATGACCCGCGACGGCGCCTATGTCCTGGCCGGCTATGTCGTCCTGGCTGTCATGGTGCTGGCAGGCGCCGGTGTCGTGGCCGGCGTCACCTGACCGCTCAGGCCCGCTTGCCCAGCGTCTCGACCCCCAGCACCGTCAGCACCTTGGCCTCGATATGTTCGGCGTTCAGCGCGGCGACGTCGTACATCGCGCGCGGGCTGGCCTGGTCGATGAAGATGTCGGGCAGCACCATCGAGCGGTATTTCAGCCCGCGGTCGAACACGCCTTCTTCGGCCAGCAATTGCGCCACATGGCTGCCGAACCCGCCCACCGCGCCTTCCTCGATGGTGATCAGCGCATCGTGACCGGCCGCCAGTTGCAGGATCAGGTTGCGGTCCAGCGGCTTGGCGAAACGCGCATCGGCCACCGTCGGTGAAATGCCCCGCGCCTCGAGCGCCTCGCAGGCCTTCAGCACCTCGGACAGGCGCGTGCCGAAAGACAGCAGCGCCACGCCCTGACCCTGCCGGATCATCCGGCCCTTGCCGATCTCCAGCACCTGCCCGCGTTCGGGCATCTCGACGCCCGCACCCTCGCCGCGCGGATAGCGGAACGCGATCGGGCCGCTGTCATGGGCGGCCGCCGTGGCCACCATGTGCTTCAGCTCGGCCTCGTCGGCGGCGGCCATCACCACCATGCCCGGCAGGTTGGCCATGTAGGCGATGTCGTAGCTGCCGGCATGGGTCGCGCCGTCCGCCCCCACCAGCCCCGCGCGGTCGATGGCGAACCGCACCGGCAGCCGCTGGATCGCCACGTCATGCACCACCTGGTCATAGCCGCGCTGCAGGAAGGTCGAATACATCGCGCAGAACGGCCGCATGCCGCCTGCCGCCAGGCCGGCACAGAAGGTGACGCCATGCTGTTCGGCGATGCCGACGTCGAAACAGCGGCTGGGATAGCGTTCGGCGAACAGATCCAGCCCGGTGCCGTCGGGCATCGCGGCGGTGACGGCGCAGATCCGCGGATCGCCGGCGGCCTCCTGGATCAGCGCATCCGCGAAGACGCGGGTGTAGCTGGGCGCGTTCGACGGCGCCTTCTGCTGCTTGCCGGTGACGACATCGAACTTGGCCCGGGCATGGCCGCGGTCGGCGCTGTCCTCGGCCGGGCCATAGCCCTTGCCCTTCTTGGTGATGGCGTGGATCAGGATCGGGCCCGTCGCCCGCTGCCGCACCGTGCGCAGCACCGGCAGCAGCTGGTCCAGGTCATGCCCGTCGATCGGCCCGACATAGGAAAACCCCAGCTCTTCGAACAGCGTGCCGCCGACGGTCATACCCTTGAGCATTTCCTTGGCGCGCTTAGCGCCCTCGCGGAACGGTTCGGGCAGCAGGCTGACCGCGCCCTTGGCGGCGGCCTTGAGATCCTGGAACGGCGCCTCGGCATAAAGCCGCGACAGGTAGTTGGACAAGGCACCGGTGGGCGGGGCGATCGACATCTCGTTGTCGTTCAGGATGACGATCAGCCGCTTTTTCAGATGGCCGGCGTTGTTCAGCGCTTCATAGGCCATGCCGGCGCTCATCGCGCCATCGCCGATCACCGCGATGGCGTCACCATGGCCGGTCTCGCAGGCACCCCCCAGGTCGCGCGCCACGGCAAAACCCAGTGCCGCGCTGATCGAGGTGCTGGAATGCGCGGCGCCGAACGGGTCATAGGGCGACTCGGATCGCTTGGTGAAGCCCGACAGCCCGCCCTCCATCCGCAGCGTGCGAATCCGGTCACGCCGCCCGGTCAGGATCTTGTGCGGATAGCACTGGTGGCTGACATCCCAGATGATCTTGTCGCGCGGCGCATCGAACACCGCGTGCAGCGCGACGGTCAGTTCCACCACGCCCAGCCCCGCGCCCAGATGCCCACCGGTTTCCGATACCGCGCTGATGGTCTCGGCGCGCAGCTCGCGCGCCAGCTGGTGCAGCTCGGCATCGCTGAGGCGCTTGAGATCGTCGGGGCCGGTCACACGGTCGAGGATCGGGGTGTCGGGGCGTTTGGACATGTCGGCGGCCTAAATGTCAGGTGCGGCGCGTGATAACGAAGCGGGCCGCCTGCCGCAAGGTTTCCGCGCCCGCGCCGTAACACGATAGCGCGTCGCAGGCGGCGGTCACCAGCTCGGCGGCGCGGCGTTTCGCCCCGTCCAGCCCCAGATGGCTGACAAAGGTCGCCTTGCCGCGCCCGGCATCCTTGCCCACCGCCTTGCCCACCGTTTCGGCATCGCCCTCGACATCCAGGATGTCGTCGGCGATCTGGAAGGCCAGGCCCAGGTTTTCGCCGTAGCGCCGCAGCGGCGCGGGATCGGCCCCGGCCATCACCGCCCCGGCCTGCGCCGCCCATTCGATCAGCGCGCCGGTCTTGCCCTTCTGCAGCGCGACGATCTGGTCCAGTGTCAGCGGTTCGGTGGCCCTTTCGGCGGCGATATCGGCGGCCTGCCCGCCCACCATGCCATGCAATCCCGCTGCGCGTGCCAGCGTGATCGACAGGCGCAGACGCGTCGCGGCCGGCAAACCGGCGCCATGCCCCACCATTTCGAACGCCAGCGATTGCAGCGCATCACCCACCAGCAGCGCGGTGCCCTCGTCCCAGACCTTGTGCACGGTGGGCCGGCCGCGGCGCAGGTCGTCATCGTCCATGCAGGGCATGTCGTCATGCACAAGGCTATAGGCGTGGATGCATTCGATCGCGGCGGCAGAGGGCACCGCCAGTCGTTCGGCCACGCCGTTCACCCGCGCGCCCTCCAACACCAGGAACCCGCGCAGGCACTTGCCGCCCTCGACGGCATAAAGCATCGCCTGCGCCACGGGCCCCGCATCGCGCGGAACACAGGCGCGGACGGTCTGGTCCACCCAGCGCGAGGCGTTGCGCAAGGCGGCCTGCAGGTCAGCCGGCATCAAGCGGCTTGGTTCCCGCCGGGTTGCCCTCGGCATCCAGCGTGATCGCCGCGACCTTCTCCTCCGCCGCCTTCAGCTTGGCATCGCAATGCTTGCGCAACGCCTGACCGCGTTCGTACAGCGTGATGGATTCCTCCAGCGGAACCTCACCGCGCTCCAGCTTGCCGACCACCTGCTCGAGCTCGGCCATCGCCTGCTCAAAGCTCATCTCCGCGACCGGTGTCTCGCTCATCGTCCCGCCTCCATCAGTTCCTGCACATGCGCCCGCGTCGACGCCGCCAGGGCCTGCAAATCATAGCCGCCTTCCAGAGTCGAGACGACCCGGCCCTCGCAAAGCTCCGCCGCCAGCCCGCACAATCGCGCCGTCAGCCAGCGGAAATCCTCGGTGCTCCAGCGCAACTCCGCCAGCGGGTCGTCCTGGTGCGCATCGAACCCCGCCGAGACGATCAGCAGCTCCGGCCTGAAGGCGCGCAACCGCGGAAACACCTGCGCCTCGTAGGCCGCGCGCATCTCGGCGCCGCCCGACCGGGGCGGCAGGGGCACGTTCAGGATCGTGTCATGCGCCCCGCGTTCGGACGGATCGCCGGTGCCGGGCCAAAGCGGCATCTGCTGCGATGTCACCACCAGCGCGCGCGCCTCGTCCCACAGCAGGTCCTGCGTGCCGTTGCCGTGATGCACGTCGAAATCCACCACCGCCACGCGGGCCAGCCCGTGCCGTTCCAGCGCGTGTTTCGCCGCCAGCGCGGCATTGCCGAACAGGCAAAAGCCCATCGGCGTCAGCCGCTCGGCGTGATGCCCCGGCGGGCGGATCGCGCAAAAGGCATTGGCCGCCTCGCCCCCCAGCACCATGTCCACCGCCCGCACCGCCGCGCCCGCCGCCCGCGACGCCGCCCGCAGCGATCCCGGCGACAGCCAGGTATCGGCGTCGAGCTGCGCATATCCCTCGGCCGGCAGACCCGCCCGCAGCCGCGCCATGTGCTCGGCCGGGTGGATCAGCAGCAGATCGTCCTCGGCCACCTCGGGCGCCGTCACCCGCAGAACATCCAGCTCCTGCAAGGCGTGCAACACATGTTCCAGCCGCGCCACCCGTTCGGGATGACCGTCGGGCGTGACGTGATCCAGACAATCCGCATGGGTGATCAGCGCCGTGGTCATCGAAAACCCCCTGCTTCTTCTCTTTTGAAAATACGCAAATTCCGCCCCCTCAATCGGGCGCCAGCATGTATCCGGCACCCCGGACCGTCTGCAGGTAGCGCGGGCTTTTCGGATCGGCCTCCAGCTTGCGCCGCAGCCGGGTGATCTGCACGTCGACCGCGCGTTCCTGCGCCTGGCCCTTGTCGCGGCCCAGGTCCTCGACCAGCTTGGCCCGGCTGATCGGCTCGCCGGGCTTGGCCGAGAAGATCCGCATCAGCTGGCTTTCGGTGGCGGTCAGGCGCACCAGGTCGTCGCCTTTCCACATTTCACCGCGTTCGATGTCATAGCGGATCGGGCCCAGCGTCAGCAGCTTGGGTGCCGCGGCCTCGGCGCCGATTTCCGGCATCCGCCGCAGAATGGCATTGATCCGCAGCAGCAGCTCCTTGGGCTCGAACGGCTTGGCCAGGTAGTCGTCGGCGCCCGCCTCCAGCCCCTTGATCCGGTCCTCGGTCTCGGCCCGCGCGGTCAGCAGCAGGATCGGCGTCTGGCTGGTCTCGCGAATGGCCCTGGTCAGGCTGATGCCGTCTTCGCCCGGCATCATCACGTCCAGCACGATCAGGTCGAAATCCAGCCCCGACAGGATGCGCCGCGCATGCCCCGCATCGCGCGCCGCACTGACCAGAAAGCCATTGCGGATCAGGAATTTCTGCAACAATCCCCGAATCCGTTCATCGTCGTCGACGATCAGCAAATGGGCGTCCGCGTCGCGCATCACCGGCCCTCCCTCAAACCATGGTAGTGCCGCCGCATCTCGGGGTCCATCATGGCTTCGAGCACGCGCTTGAAACCCGCCACCGCTTCGGGTCCGGCCTGGCGATAGGCGTCACGCATCCGCACCCTCTGGGCGTCCGACAACTGGCGTTCCAGCACCCGGCCGGCCTCGGTCAGGTACAGGTGGCGTTCGCGCTTGTCGCTGCGACCGACGCGGCTTTCCACCAACCCGTCCTCGATCAGCGTGCGCAGCACCCGGTTCAGGCTTTGCTTGGTCACGCCCAGGATCGACAACAGGTTGTTGACCGTTGTGCCCGGCGCGCAATTGATGAAATGGATCGCCCGGTGATGGGCGCGGCCATAGCTCAGGTCCTGCAGGATGCGGTCGGGATCGGCGGTAAAGCCGCGATAGGCGAAGAACATCGCCTCGATGCCCTGGCGCAGCTGTTCGTCGGTCAGATACAGCAATTCGCCGCCGCTCTGGATTTGTCCGCCCTGTGGCTCTGCCATGCTGCCCTGCCCGTTACCAAACCGCATTTTGAGGCATTTTAAGTCAGCCTTGTTGACATTCCAAGTGCGAACTGGTAGCGATTCACAGTTTTCGCGCAATTTTATGTCCGATGCGGACCTAGGTTGCGCAACATTCGGAAAATACAGGCCTCGGAGGAGATGGCGATGGCAAACGGCGCATATGATGATCGCGACGGCAAGATCTGGATGGACGGTCAGCTTGTGGACTGGCGGGCCGCCAACGTGCATGTGCTGACCCACGCCATGCACTATGCCAGCTCGGTCTTCGAGGGCGAACGCGCCTATAACGGCAAGATCTTCCTGTCGCGCAAGCATTCCGAACGGCTGCATTTCTCGGCCGACCAGCTGGATTTCGAGATCCCCTTCACCGTCGACGAGATCGAGACCGCCAAGCAGGCGGTGCTCGAAGCCAACGGCTTCACCGATGCCTATGTGCGCGCCGTGGCCTGGCGTGGCGCCGGCGAGGACATGGGCGTCGCGTCCAAGCGCAACCCGGTCCGGCTGGCCATCGCGGCCTGGGAATGGGGCAGCTATTACGGCGACGCCAAGTTCAAGGGCGCCAAGCTGGACATCGCCAAGTGGAAGCGCCCGTCGCCGGAAACCGCGCCCAGCCACGCCAAGGCGGCGGGGCTCTACATGATCTGCACCATGTCCAAGCACGAGGCCGAGGCCAAGGGCTGTTCCGACGCGATGATGTTCGACTATCGCGGCTATGTCGCCGAAGCGACCGGCGCCAACATCTTCTTCGTCAAGGATGGCGAAGTGCACACGCCGAAACCCGACTGCTTCCTCAACGGCCTGACCCGGCAGACCGTGATCGGGATGCTGGAAGACCGCCAGATCAAGGTCAACGAACGCCACATCATGCCCGAGGAACTGGAAGGCTTCGAGCAATGCTGGCTGACCGGCACCGCCGCCGAGGTGACGCCGGTGGGCAAGATCGGCGATTACAATTTCGAGGTCGGCGCCATCACCCGCGACATCGCCGAAAGCTACGAGAAACTGGTGCGCAGCTGAGCGCCCCGCGGTCGGCGAACCGACCGCCCAACCGCTTCGCAACAACCAAAAAGGCGGCCCCGGGGGCCGCCTTTTTTCTCGTCCGTGATTGTGGCGCCTCAGCCCGGCGACATGCCCCGCAGCCGTTCCGACCGGCGCCGCAGCATCTCGACCGCGGTCAGCAGCAGGATCGAGATCGCCACCAGGATCGTCGCCGCCGCCAGGATCGTCGGCGAAATCTGTTCGCGCAGGCCGGTGAACATCTGCCAGGGCAGCGTCTGCAGGTCGGCCGAGCCGATGAACAGCACCACCACGACTTCATCGAACGAGGTGATGAAGGCGAACAGGCCGCCCGAGATCACGCCGGGCAGGATCAGCGGCATCTGTACCTTGAAGAAGGTCGTCACCGGGTTGGCGCCCATATTCGCCGCCGCCCGCGTCAGCGACCGGTCAAAGCCGACCAGCGTCGCGGTCACGGTGATGATGACGAACGGGATGCCCAGCACCGCATGGGCCAGCACCACGCCCCAATAGGTGCCCACAAGCCCGATCTTGGAATAGAAGAAATACATCCCCGTGGCCGAGATGATCAGCGGCACGATCATCGGCGAGATCAGGATCGCCATGATCGCCTGCTTGCCGGGCACGTGACTTTGCGACAGGCCGATCGCCGCCAGCGTGCCCAGCGACACCGAGATCAGCGTCGCCACGGGGGCGATCATCAGCGAATTGCGCACCGCGCTGGTCCATTCCGGGTTGGTCAGGAAATCGCGATAATGCTTGAGGCTGTAGCCCTCGGGGTCGAAACGCAGCATCTCGGGGGTGAAGGTAAAGAAGTCCTGCGCGTTGAAGCTCAGCGGCATGACCACCAGGATCGGCGTGATCAGAAAGACGAAGATCGCCCCGCAGATCACCCGGAACCCGTAATGCCACAACACCTGACCGGCGGTCAGGTAGGGCGGCAGCGGCACGCGGTAGCGCCCCAGCCCGACCCAGTAGGTGAACCAGCCGAAGAACCAGCCCGCCAGCGCGCCCATGACCAGGCCGGGAAATCCCCCCAGAAGAAAACCCAGGATGGCGAATCCGGCGATCAGCCCCCACCGCACCGACCGCTCGCTGCTTTCGGCGACCAGGCGCATCGCGGCAAAGGCCACCGTGGCCATCACCAGCGCCCCGGCCACGATCCCGACCAGGGTCGAGCCGTTCGAGGCCCCCACGAAGATGCCCAGGAACGCACCCGCCGCGGCCACGGTGGGCACCGAGAAGGACAGGGGCTTCTTGCGGGCCTGTGTTTCGACGGCCATGGCTCAGCCCCCCAGCTTGACGTTGTCGATGCCCACGATCCGGTCGTAGACCCAGTACAGCAACAACACCACCAGCAGCAGGATCGTGCCCAGCGCCGCCGCCAGACCCCAGTTCAGGCTGGACGAGATGTGATAGGCGATCCGGTTCGAGATGAACGTGCCGGTCGTGCCGCCGACGATCTCGGGGGTGATATAGTAGCCGATGGCCAGGATGAAGACCAGGATCGACCCGGCGCCGATGCCCGGCACCGATTGCGGGAAATAGACCCGCCAGAAGGCGGTCCAGTTGCTTGCGCCCAGCGATTTTGCGGCGCGCACGTAATAGGGCGGGATCGTCGACATCACCGAATACATCGGCAGGATCATGAAGGGCAGCAGGATATGCGTCATCGCCACGATGGTGCCGAACTGGTTGTTGATCATCACCAGCCGGTTCGCGTCATCCACCAGACCCAGCCAGACCAGGGTATCGTTGATCACGCCCTGCTGCTGCAACATCACCTTCCACGCGCTCGTGCGCACCAGCAGCGATGTCCAGAACGGCAGCAGCACCAGGATCATCAGCAGGTTGGCAGAGCGCGCCGGCAGGTTCGACAGCAGGTAGGCCACCGGATAGGCCAGCAGGATGCAGCTGAACGTGATGACCAGCGACATGAACATCGTGCGCTGGAACAGGATGCCGTAGATGCGCTGGCGCTCGTCGCGCAGGGCCGGGCCGTCCGGCGTCTTCTGCATGTCGACGGCATTCAGGAAATAGCCCGTGGTATAGGCCGGGCTGTAGATCTTGATCGTGCGCCAGATATCCGGCTTCAGCCAGTCGCGGTCGGCATCGGCCATCGCGTCGCGGATCGATATGGTCTCGATCTGTCCGCCATCCACGGCGGCGTTCAGCGCCCGCAGACGATCGACGCCCGGCACGTCCAGATCCGCCGGCGGATCGCCGCGCAGCAGGTCCTGATACAGCGCGTAATGCACGTAGCTCCAGGGTTCTTCCCTGAGCGGGCTCTTGCCCTCGTCGGTCTGCTGGAACCGGGCGAAAACGCGATAGGCCTCGGCGGTGCGCGGCAGCGCCTCGCCGATATCGTCGCGCAAGACGAATCGCGGCTGGCGCCCGTCGTCGCGGCTCCAGGCGGCCTGTTTCTCAAGCCAGTCGGGATCGCCCATCATCCGGGCCCAGGGCTCGGCCTCGTCCCAGGCCTCGTCCAGGGTTTCGAACTGGTCCTGATAGGTCTCGCCGATATCGTCCAGGCCGCGGCCGGTCTTGCGGAACAGCGATGCCGCGCCGGTCTGCTCATAGTTCAGACGGCTGCCCAGCCGGGTGTGCAGCTTGCGCTCGGCGGCGATGAACAGATCGGCATAGGCGGCCTCGAAGGCGTCGTCGCCGGGCAATTCGCCGCTGTCGCTGTCCCAGTCGCGCAGAACCGCGACCGTGCGCGGCATGGTGTCCGACACGATCTGGTTTTCCACCGACCGGAACAGCATGTCGAAGATCGGCGCGATGAAGGTGATCAGCACGAACAGCAGCAGCGGCGCGATCAGCGCCAGCGCCCGCAGCTTCTGCATCCGCAGCGCGCGGCCCAGCGATTTCTTGAGCGGCCGGCCATCGGCGGCCAGCACCGGCGCGGCTTTCGCCGGCTTGCCGGGTTTGGCGGGATTGTTGCCGTCGATTGCGGTTGTCTCGGCCATGTCAGGCGCCCTCCGCAACGATGATCATGCTGGTCGCGGTGCGGTGGCGGATCTTCATGACTTCCTGGTATTCGGGATCGTTGTAGGCGGTCAGCGCCGCCTCGTAGCTCGGAAACTCGAACACGACGTGGCGCGAGAATTCGGCGCCTTCCATCGTCTGCGATGCCCCGCCGCGCACCAGCGGCCTGGCGCCGTGGCCCAGCAGGATCGGCGTGTCGCGCTCGACATACTCCTTGTAGGCTTCGGGATCGTTCACGGTGATGTGGCCGATGATGTAGCCCTTGGGCATGGTAGAGCCTCCGACGGTCGGGGGGTAAGGCGGGAAAGCCCCGCCCTACCCGGTCGCTTTGGCCGTCGGGCGGGGATCACCCCGCCCAGCGGTCTCTTACTTCGCCAGCCACGCCTGGAACTTGGCGTCGATATCGTCGCGATAGTCGGCCCAGAACTCGTAGTTGAACAGGAAGGTGTTCTGCGAGTTCGCCGGGTCGGTCGGCATGTGCGGCGCCATATCGATGCCCAGGTCGGCATGCTGGCCCACCAGCGGCGCCGACGAAGCCCGCGCCGGGCCGTACGAGATGTACTTGGCCTGGTCGGCCAGACGCTGGGTGTCGGTCGCGAATTTCACGAAGTCCAGCGCACGGGCCAGGCGGTCTTCGGGCAGGCCGGCGGGGATGATCCAGCCATCCAGGTCGAACATCTGCCAGTCCCAAAGCATGCCGATCGGCTGCTTCTGCTCTTCGATCGCCGAGAACAGGCGGCCGTTATAGGTCGAGCCGATCACCACCTCGCCATCGGCCAGCAGCTGCGGCGTGTCGGCGCCGGCCGACCACCAAACCACCTGGTCCTTGATCGTGTCGAGCTTGGCCAGCGCGCGGTCCTGCCCTTCGGCGGTTTCCAGCACGTCGTAGACGTCGTCGATGCTGACGCCGTCACAGATCAGCGCCCATTCCATGTTGGCGATCGGACGCTTTTCCAGCGACCGCTTGCCCGGATAGGCATCGGTGTCGAAGATCGCGCAGACGCTGGTCGGCGGGGTGTCGCCCACCAGATCGGTGCGATAGCCGAAGGTGGTCGAATAGACGATCTGCGGGATGAAGCAGTCGCTGACCAGCAATTCGCCGAAATCTTCCGAGGCCGGCGTGCCGTCGGGCGCTGCTGCCAGCATCTCGTCGGCGTCGATTTCCATCGCCAGGCCTTCGTCACACAGGCGGATGGCATCCGATGCCACCACGTCGACCACGTCCCAGGTGATGTTGCCGGCCTCGTTCATCGCGCGCAGCTTGGCCACGGCTTCGGCCGAGCTTTCGTCCCAGGCCGCCGAAAGGCCTTCGTTCATTTCCAGGTACGGCTGGAGATAGGCGCGGTCCTGCGACTTCTGGTAGGCGCCGCCCCACGAGACCAGCGTCATGCTGCTGGACATGTGCCCGCCGGCATAGACACCGGCCGCGGCCACGGTCAGGGCCGACGTGGCCAGAAGCGTTTTGGTGAGTTTCATCTCATACTCCCTATTTGCCCGTTACATGTTGGAACCCGGATGCTGGGCAAGAACCCGGGCCTGACTTCACCGCCGCGCAGAACGTCGATGCCCCGCTGCGGCGATCGCGAAAACCCTATGACGCGTCCAGCGCGCGACAATCCGACGGCAGCCAGCCGATCTCGATCTGGCTGCCCGGCTCCAGTCGCACCTGGTCGGGCGCGTTGCGCGTCTTGACGACGAAATCGTCGTTGCCCGCCACCCGCAGCCGGGTGCGGAAAATGTCGCCCATGTAGATGAATTCCAGCACATCGGCCTTCAGCGTGTGCGCGCCCGGTTGCAGACGCGCCTTGTTGAACTCGACCCGCTCGGGCCGGATCGACACGCGGGTCCGCTCGCCCACCTTGGACACGTTCACCGGCTTGGCGTCGATCAGCTCGCCATCGTCCAGCTGCACCAGGCAGACATCGCCGTTGATTTCCTTGACCACGCCTTCCAGCGTGTTGTTCTCGCCGATGAACTGCGCGACAAAGCTGTTCTTGGGCTCTTCGTACAGCACGTCCGGCGGATCGAGCTGCTGGATGCGACCGTCGTCGAACACCGCCACGCGGTCCGACATCGTCAGCGCCTCGGTCTGGTCGTGGGTCACGTAGACCACGGTGATGCCCAGGCTGTGCGCCAGGTTGGTGATCTCGAATTGCATGTGCTCGCGCAACTGCTTGTCCAGCGCGCCCAGCGGCTCGTCCATCAGAACCAGCTCGGGCTCGAAGACCAGCGCGCGGGCCAGCGCGATACGCTGCTGCTGGCCACCCGACAACTGCGCCGGCCGGCGTCCGCCAAAGGCACCCATCTGCACCATGTCCAGCGCCCGCTTGACCTTGGCCTCGCGGTCCGACTTGCCGATCTTGCGCACTTCCAGCGGGAACGACAGGTTCTCGGCCACCGTCATGTGCGGGAACAAGGCGTAGTTCTGGAACACCATGCCGATGCCGCGCTTGTGCGGCGGGATGTTGTTGATACTGACCCCGTCCAGCCGGATCGAGCCATGGGTGGCGGTCTCGAACCCGGCAAGCATCATCAGACAGGTGGTCTTGCCCGAACCGGACGGCCCGAGCATGGTCAGAAATTCGCCTTTCGGCATCGTCAGGTTGAGGTCCTTGACGACGAGCGTTTCGCCATCATAGCTCTTTTGCACGCGTTCGAATTCAACGAACGCCGCGGCATTCCCCGTATCGGCCAAATATCGGCTCCCTGGTCTCCGCGGATTTGCTCCGCTGTCTCGACTGCGAACTAAAGCGCTTTGCGGCCCGTGTTGCAACTGGGTTCCGCGAATCGGGTGCTTTGAAAGACGCATCCGGGACAACCGCGCATGAAAACGTCGCCCCGCAGCCGAAAGCGTCGCGATATGTGCAGCGTTCGGGCGAATCTCCGGCATGCTTGCGCCGGCGTCACGGCTTTTCGCCGGTCCGCCGCTGAAGAATCATCGCCCGGTCCCGGCGCGGTTTTTCTTGACCGGCACGTCGACCGCGACGCCAATGAAGCTTACAGCAACCCCAGGGGTCCGCCATGCCCGACCGCACCGCGCCCGACCTGCCCTTCAGCCCCGCCGAATACGCCCGGCGCCTGGCCCTGACCCGCGCCGCGATGGATCGCGCGGGGCTCGATGCCATGCTGGTCACCGATCCGTCCAACATGGCCTGGCTGACCGGCTATGACGGCTGGTCCTTCTATGTCCACCAGGGCGTGATCCTGACCATGGACGACGATCCGCGCTGGTGGGGGCGGCGACAGGATGCCAACGGCGCATTGCGCACGGTGTGGATGGCGCCCGATCACGTGCACGGCTACGCCGACCACTACGTGCAATCCACCACCCGCCACCCGATGCAGGACCTCGCGGCGCGGCTGTCCGACCTCGGGCTTGCCGCCGCCCGGATCGGCGTCGAGATGGACAATTACTACTACTCGGCCCGCGCCCATGCCGCGCTGGCCGCCGCCCTGCCGCAGGCCAGGCTGACCGACGCGACCGCTCTGGTGAACTGGCAGCGCGCCGTCAAATCCGACGAGGAACTGGTCTTCATGCGCCGCGCCGCCCGCATATCGGAGTCGGTGATCGACGGGCTGGTCGCGCGCATCGAACCGGGCCTGCCCAAGAACGACCTGGTCGCCGAGGCGCAGCGCGACGCGATCCGCGGCGCCGACGGCCATTGGGGCGACTATGCCGCCATCGTGCCGCTGATGCCCTCGGGCTCCGACGCCGCCGCCCCGCATCTCACCTGGGACGGCCGCCCGTTCCGACGCGGCGAGGCGACCTTCTTCGAAATCTCCGGCTGCTACCGGCGCTACCACGCGCCGCTCTGCCGCACGGTGTTCCTGGGCGATCCGCCCGATCACATCCGCCGCGCCGAGGCCGCGCTGGTCGAGGGGCTGCAGGCCGGCATCGACGCCGCCCGCGCCGGCAACCGCGCCTGCGACATCGCCGCCGCGCTGGCCGCCCCCCTGACCCGCGCCGGGATCGAACGCGGCGCGCGCTGCGGCTATCCGGTGGGGCTCAGCTATCCGCCCGACTGGGGCGAACGCACGATCAGCCTGCGCGACGAGGACGACACGGTCCTGCAACCCGGCATGACCTTCCATTTCATGCCCGGCCTCTGGATGGACGATTGGGGGCTCGAGATCACCGAAACCATCCTGATCCGCGACACCGGCCCGGCCGAGGCGCTGTGTGACCGTCCCCGGCAGCTGTTCGTCAAACCATGACCGCCACCGCGATCCTGGCCGACCTGGTGGCCTTTCCCACCGTGTCGGACCGCCCGAACCTGGCGCTGCTGGACTATGCCGCGGACCACCTGCACAGGGCCGGCGCCCGGCTGCACCATCTGCCCGCGCCCTGCGGGACCAAGGCCAATCTGGTGGCCAGCTTCGGCCCCGACGGCCCCGGCGGCGTGCTGCTTTCCGGCCATGTCGATGTGGTGCCGGTCGACGGCCAGAACTGGGCCTCCGACCCCTTCACCCTGCGCGACAGCGGCGACAGGCTCTACGGCCGCGGCACCTGCGACATGAAGGGCTTTGTCGCCTGCGTGCTCGCCGCCGCGCCAGACCTCGCGCAATCCCGCCAGCCGCTGCACGTCACCCTGACCCATGACGAAGAGGTCGGCTGCCTCGGCGCCCGCGCCATGATGCCCCGATTGGCCGGTCTGAACATCGCCCCCGAGATCGTCATCGTCGGCGAACCCACGGGGATGGAAATCGTCGACGGCCACAAGGGCTGCTGCGAATACAGCGTGACCTTCTCCGGGCTCGAAGGCCACGGCTCGACCCCCGATCTGGGCGCCAACGCGGTCGCCGCGGCGGCGCGCTACGCCGCCTGCCTGCTCGATCTCGCCGAGGCGCTGAAATCCCGTGCCCCCGCCGCCAGCCCCTTCGATCCGCCCTGGACCACGATCAATATCGGCCGGCTGAGCGGCGGCAGCACCCACAACGTCATCCCCGCAAGGGCCGAACTGGATTGGGAAATGCGCCCGGTCCGGGACGGCGACGCCGCCTTCGTCCACGAGGCCCTGCGCGCCTTCACCGAAACCACGCTGATGCCGATGCTGCGCGCCGCCCCCGGCGCCGCCATCGCGACGACGACCATCGGCGAAGTCGCCGGCCTGACGCCGCAGGCCGACAATCCCGCCCGCGACCTGGTCGCGCGGCTCACCGGCCGCAACGCCACCCATACCGTCCCCTTCGGCACCGAGGCCGGCCTGTTCCAGCAGGCCGGCGCCGCCGTGGTGCTATGCGGGCCGGGCCATATCGCCCAGGCGCACAAGGCCGACGAATACGTCTCCACCGACCAGCTGGCACAATGCAGCCAGATGCTGGCGCGCCTTGCGCAAACCCTGCGCTAGCCCAGGCTGTCGGGCACGATCAACCGCGTCGCATAGGTGATCCGTGCCGCGATGGCGCGCAGGTGGTCGGGCCGAAAGGCCACGCAGCCCTCGGTCGGATACCCCGCCCGGCGCCAGCGGTGCAGAAAGATCGCCGATCCCCGCCCGCGCTCGGCATAGGGCCAGTTCCAATCGGTCAGGATCACCAGGTCGTACAGCCGGTCGCCCCGCCGCAGCACCTCGTGACTGTGCGGATAAGGCGCCCGGACCATCAGGTTGTAATCCTCATGCCCCGCATCGTCCGACCACAGATCGCCCGGCCGGATCGGCAGCGCCCAATCGGCGGGCCGCGCCATCCGGTCGGGCCGATACAGCATCCCCACGATCCGGTGCACACCCACCGGCGTCGCCCCGTCGCCCTCGCGCTTGTCGGCCCGCACCCCGCCGCGGCCCGGGACACACGGCCAATACCGCCCCGCAAAGCGCAGACCTCTCCGGGTCAGAACCATGTCGTCGACGCGCATCGCGAACCCTCGCCGCTGCTTCGGAGCCGGCCGTCACCCGGGCCGCCCGGAACGCAGCCGGCGCGGCGGGTCAAGGAAAACCGCCGCGGGGCCCCGCCCCCGGGCGGGGATACGGCTGTTTTCCTTGATGCGCCGGGTCGGGTGCGTCACGCAAGGCCAAGGTGACGGCCGGCTCCGATGCCGCTGCTTGGGTGGGCGCCCGATCCCGAAAACCGCCCCCGCCAGGGGGCGCAGGAAACCGGCCGCGGCGCAGCCGCGACAATCGGGTCACCGCTACAACAGATGCCCCGACTTCGCCGCCTTCGTCGCCAGATAGGCCGCGTTTTCCGCCGTATGACCCACTTTCAGCGGCACCCGTTCGGCCACCGCGATCCCGCAGGCCTCCATCATCGCGATCTTGGCGGGGTTGTTGGTCATCAGCCGCACCGCGCCGAATCCCAGCTTGCGCAGGATCGCCGCGCCCAGGCGGAAATCGCGCTCGTCGTCTTCAAAGCCCAGCCGGTGGTTGGCCTCGACCGTGTCGAACCCCTGGTCCTGCAACGCGTAGGCGCGCATCTTGTTGGCCAGCCCGATCCCCCGCCCCTCCTGGTTGAGGTAAAGCAGCACCCCCGCCCCCTCGGCGCCCATCTGCGCCAGCGCGGCGTTCAGCTGCGGGCCGCAATCGCATTTCAGGCTGCCCAGCAGATCGCCGGTGAAACAGGCCGAATGCAGCCGCGCCAGCACCGGCGCGGCGCGGTCCGGCCGGCCGATCTCGATGGCGTAATGCTCTTCCGACCCGTCGGCGGGGCGAAACACGTGCAGCCGCGCCTTTTCCGCCGCCCGCAGCGGCACCCGGGCCGAGACCACGTGATCCAGCACCGCCGCCGCATCCAGCTGCACCGCCGCCGCCTCGGCCGGCACCGCGGTCAGCCCGTCCGATGCGCCGTCCCACGGCACCACCAGCGCCGCGGGCAGGATGCGCGCCGATTTGACCAGCCGCACCGCCAGCCGGTGCAGCCCCGCGTCACCGCCGCGCCGTGTCTCCAGCGGCCCCTTCATCGGGCTGCCCAGATCGTCGGCCGGGTCGGCCAGCGCCTGCACCCAGTCCAGCCCGGCATCGCCCGGCAGCACCACGCGCGCCACGTCGCCGTCATAGGCCCGCGCCTTCAGCGTCTCGGCCCGCCGTGCCGTCAGCACCAGGTCCACCGGCCCCGCCGCGCGCAGCGCTGCCAGCCGCGCCGCCGACGCGGTTTCCGCCGCCAGCACCAGCACCCGGCCCTCCGCCCCGTCCAGCCGCACCGGCACGCCCATGCGCAGATCGGCGCGGGCGCGGGCCAGGATCTCGGCGATGTCGGGTGTCAGCGTCATCATGTTCCGGTTGTGTCGGGGCGCCGGGATTTGTCACAAACCCCTGCCAATTCTGTAACATTCGCGCGCTGCAAACACGAGCGCGTGAGAGACTTGCAGCAATTCTTGCCGATCCGCCAGCCTGTTTCCAAGTGTCGTTGACAGACGAAAGGAGCACGGCATGGCACAACTGCGAAACATCCTGCTTGTGGATGACGACGAGGACCTGCGCGAGGCCCTGGCCGAGCAGCTGGTCATGACCGAGGATTTCGAGGTCTTCGAGGCCGATAGCGGCGCCAACGCGATGATGCGGGTCAAGGAACAGATCTACGACCTGGTCATCCTCGACGTGGGCCTGCCCGACACCGACGGGCGCGAGCTGTGCCGGCTGATGCGCAAGCAGGGCGTCAAGTCGCCGATCGTGATGCTGACCGGCCATGACAGCGATGCCGACACCATCCTGGGGCTGGATGCCGGCGCCAACGATTACGTCACCAAGCCGTTCAAGTTCCCGGTCCTGCTGGCCCGCATCCGCGCCCAGCTGCGCCAGCACGAACAATCCGAAGACGCGGTGTTCACCGTCGGCCCCTACACCTTCAAGCCGTCGATGAAGATGCTGATCACCGAAGACGACCGCAAGATCCGCCTGACCGAGAAAGAGACGAACATCCTCAAGTTCCTCTACCGCTCGACCGAAGGCGTGGTGGCCCGCGACGTGCTGCTGCACGAGGTCTGGGGCTACAATGCCGGCGTCACCACCCACACGCTGGAAACCCATATCTACCGGTTGCGCCAGAAAATCGAACCCGATCCTTCGAACGCCCGCCTGCTGGTCACCGAATCCGGCGGCTACCGGCTGGTGGCCTGAGCGGTCCAGTTTGTCGCAGGGCCGCTTGACCTAAGTCAAAGTGGCATCGCTGCGGCACCTTTAAAAAGGATCTCATGAGTTCCCGTCGCATGTGCGGGTCATCGCATGCAACCTCCCTGTTGGACCTGGCCGGGCTTTGCGCCCGGCCTTTTTTTGTTGCGCATCGCCGGGTTGGCCGCGCGGGGCGCGTGTCGTGCAGGCCCGGACCGGCCCGGGGCGCAACGCCACCGTTCGTCACCGATTGCTTCAGGGTCCGCTCTGCGGACGAAGCGGACGTTCGGCAAAGGCGTGCCTTGGCCCGGAATCAAGGGCGAAGCCCGCCGGGCCGCGCCCTCCCTCCCCCTTGGGAGGGCGCATTTGCGACGCCGCACACCCGCACAATCGCGGGAGGTTTGTGGGACCATAAACCGGCGACAACAGCCGTCGAGAGCGCCCACCCGAGGGAGGGCGCGGCCCTACGTTGCTCCGACCCTCACCGTCCGCTCCGGGCTCAAATCCGCCATTGAGATGGCTTGCCACATGTCCGCACCGATCCTGCACGATCCCGGGCACCGCTCCGCGTGCGAATCCTTGTCGCTTTGATCTTCGCCCGATCCGGCGCGACACTGGTGCGACCCAGCCCGAGCGCGATGATGACCACCGCCCTTTCCTCGGCCTTCCGCTACACCGTCCTGCGCCTGCGCCGCCGCGTGACGCTGGATCGCGGCACCGGCATACCGACGATCCGCGATGCCGACGGCGTGGGCTTCGACGCCTTCCGCCATCTCGCCATCGCCGCGCCGCCGACCGACCAGCCGGCGATCTTCGCCGTGCGGTTCGACCTTGCCCGCATGTCCTTTGCCCGTAACCGCCGCCTGTCCGGCTGGCTGCTGCCGGCCTTTGCCGGGCGTCCCGGGCTGCGCGAAACCTGCTGGTGCGTCGACGCCAGCGGCCACCGCTATCTGAACCTGTGCGAATGGCAGGATGCCGAAAGCGCCTGCGCCTTCGCCGAAAGCTACGCGATGTGGCTGATGACCGCCCGCTCGCGCCCGGACCCTCCGCGCCGCGTGGTGCTGGAAGAGATGACACTGCACACGATCCTGGCTCTGGGCCGGGTCACCTTGCACGGGCCGGATCACGGGCCCGAAAACGGATCGGGAAACGGATCGGGAAACGGATCGGGAAACGAAGCGGGCCCCGGTGTCCCCGCCGGGGCCCTAACGTCGGCGTCGTTCCGCGAGTGATGACCACGCCCGTCTTGCCGGGCTGTATCGCCGATCGCCACGACACGGATAACGGGAAAAACCCCGGCGGGTTCCCAGTCGGGAATTCCCCACCCCCGACACGAAAACGGGCGCCCCTCAGGGCGCCCGCGATCTCGCTCGGGAAGACGGGGATCAACCCTCGGCTTCTTCCTTCTTGCGGCTCTTCTTTTCCGATGCCTCTTCGGCCATCGGCTCGCCGGTGTCCTGGTCGACGACCTTCATCGACAGGCGCACCTTGCCGCGGTCGTCGAAGCCCAGCAGCTTGACCCAGACCTCCTGGCCTTCCTTCAGAACGTCCGAAGGATGGTTCAGGCGGCGGTTCTCGATCTGGCTGACATGAACCAGACCGTCACGCTTGCCGAAGAAGTTCACGAAGGCACCGAAATCGACGATCTTCACGACCGTGCCCTTGTAGATCTGACCCTCTTCCGGCTCGGCCACGATCGAATGGATCATGTCATAGGCCTTCTGGATGGCTTCGCCGTTGGGCGACGCGATCTTGATGATGCCGTCGTCGTTGATGTCGACCTTGGCGCCCGAGACCTCGACGATCTCGCGGATCACCTTGCCGCCCGACCCGATGACTTCGCGGATCTTGTCGGTCGGGATCTGCATCGTCTCGATGCGCGGCGCATGCACGCTGAACGCGCCCGCCTCGGTCAGCGCCTTGGCCATCTCGCCCAGGATGTGCAGGCGGCCGGCCTTGGCCTGTTCCAGCGCCTTCTTCATGATCTCGGGCGTGATGCCCGCGACCTTGATGTCCATCTGCAGCGACGTGATGCCGTTCTCGGTGCCCGCGACCTTGAAGTCCATGTCGCCCAGGTGATCCTCGTCGCCCAGGATGTCCGACAGCACCGCGTAGGAACCGTCATCCTCGAGCACCAGGCCCATGGCGACACCGGCGACCGGCGCCTTGAGCGGCACACCGGCATCCATCATCGACAGCGACCCGCCGCAGACCGACGCCATCGACGACGACCCGTTCGATTCGGTGATCTCGGACACGACGCGGATCGTGTAGGGGAAATCCGTCGCCGCCGGCAGAACCGCCTGCAACGCGCGCCAGGCCAGCTTGCCGTGGCCGATCTCGCGGCGGCCGGGGCCACCGACGCGGCCAACCTCGCCGACCGAATAGGGCGGGAAGTTGTAATGCAGCAGGAAGTTCGAGCGGAAATTGCCGTGCAGCGCGTCGATGATCTGCTCGTCGTCGCCGGTGCCCAGCGTGGTCACCACCAGGCCCTGCGTCTCGCCGCGCGTGAATAGCGCCGAGCCGTGGGTTCGCGGCAGCAGGCCGGTTTCGCAGACGATCGGCCGGATCTCGTCCAGCTTGCGGCCGTCGATCCGCTTGCCGTCCTTGACCACCGAACCGCGCAGCACCACCGATTCCAGCTTTTTCAGCGCCGGGCCCAGATTGGCGTCGGCCAGTTGCTCTTCGCTCAGCCCCGCCTTGATCTCGTCCTTGACCGCGGCCACGGCGGCGACCCGCTCCTGCTTGTCGGTGATGGCATAGGCGGCGCGCATCTTGTCCTCGCCGGCGGCCTTCACGGCGTCATACAGCGCGCTGTAATCCGGCGGCTGGAAGTCGAACGGCTCCTTGGCGGCGGATTCGGCCAGGTCGATGATCAGGTCGATCACCGGCTGGATCTGCTCATGCGCAAAGGTCACCGCGCCCAGCATCTCGTCCTCGGTCAGCTCGTAGGCCTCGGATTCGACCATCATGACCGCATCCTTGGTGCCCGCGACCACCAGGTCCAGGCGCTGTTCGGGGTTGTTGCGCAGGTCGTGCATGTCGTCGACCGTCGGGTTCAGCACGTATTCGCCGTCCTCGAAACCGACGCGGCAGCCGGCGATCGGGCCCATGAAGGGCGCGCCCGAAATCGTCAGCGCGGCGCTGGCGGCGATCATCGCCACGATGTCGGGATCGTTGACCAGGTCATGGCTCAGCACGGTGCACATCACCAGCACTTCGTTCTTGAACCCGTCCACGAACAGCGGGCGGATCGGCCGGTCGATCAGGCGCGCGGTCAGCGTTTCCTTTTCGGTCGGGCGCGCCTCGCGCTTGAAGAAACCGCCGGGCACCTTGCCCGCGGCATAGTATTTCTCCTGGTAGTGGACCGTCAGAGGAAAGAAATCCTGCCCTTCCTTCTGGGTCTTGGCAAAGGTCACGTTGGCCATGACGCTGGTTTCCCCCAGCGTGGCGATCACCGTGCCGTCTGCCTGGCGGGCAACCTTGCCCGTTTCCAGTGTGAGCGTTTCCTCGCCCCACTGCATCGTCTTCGTCGAAATGTTGAACATCATCGTATCCTGTTTGGGAGCGCTCCCGGGCGGATCCCGGGTCTCCCGATTGATTGGCGGCCCCATTGCCGCCGACCCCTTCATCATCCCATGCGCCGGGGTCGAAGCGTCACGTCTCAGATGCGCGGGACTTACAGGATTATCCGCCGCTTGAAAAGCATTCACAGCGGTTCTGCCGCCGCGTCCAGCAACACCGCCAGAACCGGATGCGGAAAACGGCGCGGCAGCGTCACCGCGAAAAACGTCTCGACGATGCCCAGGGCAAAGGGCGCGGTCTCCAGCCGCCCCGAGGCCAGCTCGTCCGCCACCACCACCGGCGGCGTAACCGCCAGCCCCGCGCCCTCGCGCGCCAGCAGCCGGATCATCGCCATGTCGTCGACATCGGCCACGATCCGCGGCACCACCCCGTGCCGCGCCGCCAGCGCCAGGAACCCGGCCCGGATCGTCGATTCGGACGGCACCAGGAACCCGCCGCTGCGCAGCAGTCCGGGCAGGTCGGGCGCGCGCACCAGGTCGGGCAGGCCGTGGATCGCCACCGGCTGCGCCGCCAGCCGGTGCGCCGACAGGTCCGCGCCGGCGATCCGCGGCACCTCGGTCAGCAGCACGACGTCCAGCGCCAGTTCGGCCAGCCCCGCCAGCAGCGACGCGGCCCCGCCCGAACGCAGCACCAGCTCGACATCGTCGCGCCCCAGCACCGGCGCCAGGAACCGCAGCTGAAAGTTCCGCGACAGCGTCGACAGCGCGCCCACCCGCAGCGGCGCCCGCCCTCCGCCGGTCCGGCGCAGGGTGTCCAGCATCTCGGCCCCGGCACCGAAGATCCGGTCGGCGTAGTCCAGCGCGATGCGCCCCGCCTCGGTCAGTTCCAGCCGCCGCCCCACCCGGTCGAACAGAGGCTGGCCCAGCCGGTCCTCCAGCTGGCGGATCTGCGCCGACATCGCCGATTGCGACAGGTTCAGCCGCTCGGCCGCGCGGGTCAGGTTCCCGGTCCGCGCGACTTCGCGGAAATACCGCAGATGGTGGTAGTTCAAAGTATCCATGTTCACTTAAATAGAACGTTTCGGGCGAAATGTTGTATTTTTTATTGTTGATCGAACCGGCTATCTGCCCTGTCGAACCAGACAATCCAGGGGACAGACATGGACATCGCCGTTGACATCCTGACGACCATCGTGGCGCAGGTGCAGAAACCCACCCTCGCCTTCCTGCTTGGCGGCATGATCCTCGCCGCGGCGGGATCGAAACTCGACGTGCCCGAACCGGTCTACAAGTTCGTGGTCATGCTGCTGCTGCTCAAGGTGGGCATCGGCGCCGGCATCTCGGTGCGCGACGCCGATCTGATGTCGCTGCTGGTGCCGGCGCTGGCCGCCGCCGCGCTCGGCATCGCCATCGTGGCGCTTGGCACCGTCACGCTGGCGCGGATGCGCGGCGTGGCGCGGATGGACGGGCTGGCGACGGCGGGGCTGTTCGGCGCGGTCTCGGCCTCGACGCTGGCCGCCGGCATGGCGATGCTGGATGCCGAGGGCATCGCCTACGAAGGCTTCATCGCCGCGCTCTACCCCTTCATGGACCTCGCCGCGCTGATCACCGCGATCGTACTGGCCCGGCTCGGCGCCGCGCGGCGCATCGCGGCCACCGCTTCCGCCGGCGGCACCGCGACACTGACGCTGGGCAGCGGCACCGGCGGCACCGGCACCGGCGGCAGCGGCGTGATCGGCGGCATCCTCACCGACACGCTGCGCAGCCCCGCCATCTCGGCGCTGCTCCTGGGCCTCGGCCTCGGCTTCTTCGCCCGGCCCGACAGCGTCTATGACAGCTTCTACGAACCGCTGTTCCGGGGCCTGCTGTCGATCCTGATGCTGATCATGGGGATGGAGGCCTGGGCGCGGCTGTCCGAGATGCGCAAGGTCGCGCATGTCTACCTGGTCTACGGGCTGACCGCACCGCTGATCCACGGCGCGCTCGGCTTCGCTGCCGGGCTGGCGATCCACCATGTCACCGGGTTCTCGGCGGGCGGCGTGGTGTTGCTGGCGGTGATGGCGGCGTCCAGTTCCGACATCTCCGGCCCGCCGACCCTGCGCGCCGCGATCCCCGAGGCCAATCCCTCGGCCTATGTCGGCACCTCGACCGGGCTGGGCACGCCGGTGGCGATCCTGTCGATCCCGCTCTGGATGGCACTGGCCGAAGCGCTGATCGGTCTCTGAGCCACGGCGGCGCGCCAAAGACGAAAGGGGCCCCGCGGGGCCCCTTGATCCATCCGGTATGTCGGCCGCGCCCCGTGGCGCGCCCGTGCCTCAGCGGCGGATGCCCAGGCGCTTGATCAGGTCCTGGTAGCGGGCCTCTTCCTTGCCCTTGAGATAGTCCAGCAGCTTGCGGCGCTGTGCCACCAGCTTCAGAAGGCCACGGCGCGAATGGTTGTCCTTCTTGTGGGTCTTGAAATGCTCGGTCAGCGTCGCGATGCGCGAGGTCAGGATCGCCACCTGCACTTCCGGCGAACCGGTGTCGCCGTCCTTGGTGGCATAGTCCTTCATCAACCGGGTCTTTTCTTCGGCGGTGATCGACATCGGGGTCTCCTTTCGGGTCAAAAGGGTTATGGCGCAAGCCGGGATGTCGTCCAGCAGGGCCCATGGAGAAACACCGCCAGCACGGCGGATGGGGGCGCATAAGCCAACGCGCCGGGCTTGTAAAGCGGGAATGCGGAAAGCGCCGCCGGGCAGGACCGCCCGCGAACCGGCGGCCGCGGCGATCAGGCGCCCGGAACCAGCCCCGAGGCGCTTTCGCCCAGCAGCACGATGGCATCCAGCGGCGGCGCCTCGGCGGCCGGCAGTTCCGCCAGCACCACGCCGTCGACGACGATCTGCGCCAGCGTCGGATCGTCGGGGGCGGCGCGGATCTCGATCTCGGGATCGGCATCCGGGTCGCTGTCGTCATAGATCACCACGACCTGGTCCTCGGCCGCGTCGAAATCGAACAGCCGCGCCGCGTCTGCGCCGATCCAGTCGCCCAGCACCAAGGTGTCGGCATCCGCACCGCCGGTCAGCACATCGCCGTTGCCGGCGATCAGCGTATCGGCACCGTCATTGCCGTTGAGAAAATCCATGCCGTCGGTGTCGGCACCGTCGGCGCCGATCACGCGGCCGTCCAGCAGGTCGTCACCCCAGCCGCCGGCCAGCGTGTCGCTGCCGGCACCGCCGCGCAGCGTGTCGGCGCCCTCGCGTCCCAGCAGGGCATCGTCGCCATCGCCGCCGTCCAGCGCATCGGCGCCCAGCCCGCCCTGCAGGATATCGTTGCCTGCGCCGCCATCCATGCTGTCGTCGCCATCGTGACCGAACAGCGCATCATCGCCATCGCCGCCATCCATCGCGTCGTCGCCGGCCTCGCCATGCAGGGTGTCGTCGCCGCCCTCGCCGCTGATCGCGTCGTCGCCATCGCCGCCGACCAGTTCGTCTTCGGCAGCGGCACCGCTGATCACGTCCGCACCGCCGCGGCCGTTCAACAGGTCGACGCCGTCGGTCCCGGTCAGCGTGTCGTCGCCAGCGCCGCCTTCGGCGATCACGCCGGGCGCACTGGCGGTCGCGATCCGGTCCAGCAGGGACCCCCCGCCGTCACCCTCCAGCCCGGCCTCCTCGGCCTCGGCCCGGGCGGTCGCGTTGGCTTCGGCCTCTTCCGGGCTTTCATCGGGTTCCAGGATGTCGGTCATGCTGACGATCGCCACCGATCCCAGCACCATCGCACCCATCAATCCGGCCAGAAACAACATCGCCCGACGCCTCACCACTACCAAAGGGCAGTATCCCGCGCACACCAGGTGCAATCAACTGAAATCGCACAACAAAGTTAAGGAATCGTTAACAATTGGTTAACGCGTCGTCTCGATCTCCCGCAGCACCTCGGTGGCCAGTCCGCCCAGGATCGGCACCACCTCGATCTGCGCCAGAAGCAGCGCCAGCACCGACACCAGGGCCGACGCTCCGATCACCGTGCCCAGCCCGAAGGCCAGTCCGCGCAGGAACTGGAACCAGACAAGCCGCAGGGTCGAGTTGTGGATGCGAACGAACCGGTGGTTGTTCAGCCGCGCCAGCTCGGCCGCCAGCTGGTCGATCCCGTCCAGTTCGACGGGCTCAGGCGTTTTCGGTTTGCGCATGGGCGCGGCGCTCCTCCTGGCTCCAGGCTTGCGGCTGCACGTCGTAGGACACGTATAGCGGATGGCGCGGAAACCCGTCCCGGGTCAACCCCAGATGCCGCACGTCGCCACGCAACGCCGCGGCAACCCGGCGCCCCCGCCCCGCCAGCGCGCCATGCACGCCCCAGGCCGCCAGCACCATGTCGGCCTCGGCCGTCCACTGCGCCAGCAGCGCGTCGTTGGCCGGGCCCACCGGATCGGCGGCGCGTTTCAGGTCTGCCGGCCGGGTGGCGCGAAAGCCGAACAGGTTGGCGATCCGCACCGCGCCGAAGCCCAGCGCCACCGCCCGGCGCTGGCAGCGCTCGATGGTGGGGTCGTTCGCCGCCTCGGTCGCCGTCGACGGGTTGAGCATGATGCAGAGCAGCCCGCGCCCCGCGGCCCAGCGCCGTTCCAGCCCATAGCGATAGGCCCCGCAGGGCGAATACAGCGCCCGCGACGCCACCCCGCCCGGCGCGGCGCGTTTCTCGATCATCCCGCCGGTCTCGGACGTGCCGTCCGACGCGGCTCGGGCATCCGCGATCTGCGGCATTGCTGGCGCTCCCCTGGCACCGCCCTTTCCCGGGAACGGGCCTTCGGGGTCCAGCATAAATGGCCCGCAGCCGGTCCACCACCCCGCCGCCGCGGGTCGCCCGCGCGCCGCTTTCGCCCCCCTGCGTATCGATACAAATCCCGGTTTGACAGCACCGCGCGGCATCGGTTTCCTGCACCGAACGCAAGGAGAACCCGCCATGGACATCGCCCGCATCGACGCCGCCGCGGACCGGTTGCGCGGCTTTGCCCGCCGCACCCCCCTGCTGTCCGCGCCGGGGCTGGACGCGATCGCCGGCCGGCGCGTGCTGGTCAAGGCCGAATGCCTGCAAAAGACCGGCAGCTTCAAGTTCCGCGGCGCCTGGGCGGCGATTTCGGCGCTGCCCGCGGACCGGCGGGCCAGGGGCATCCTCGCCTTCTCTTCGGGCAACCACGCCCAGGGCATCGCCGCCGCCGCTGCCGCCCACGGCGTGCCCTCGGTCATCATCATGCCGTCCGACGCGCCGCAATCCAAGATCGACGGCACCCGCGCGCTCGGCGGCGAAGTGGTGCTCTACGACCGCGGCAGCCAAAGCCGCGAAGAGCTGGGCGACCGCCTGCAGGCCGAACGCGGCATGGTCCTGGTCAAACCCTTCGACGAACCCGAGGTCATCGCCGGCCAGGGCAGCTGCGGGCTGGAAATCGCCGAACAGGCCGCCCGGCAGGGCGTGACCCAGGCGGATGTGCTGGTCTGCTGCGGCGGCGGCGGGCTGACCTCGGGCATCGCGCTGGCGCTCGAGGCGCGCGCCCCGCGCATGCGCGTCCGCCCGGTCGAACCCGAAGGCTTCGACGACGTCACCCGCTCGCTCGCCACCGGCGCGATCCAGCGCAACGACCGGATGGCCGGCGGGCTCTGCGACGCGATCCTGACACCCGCGCCGGGCGACGTCACCTTTCCGATCCTGCACCGCCTCTGCGGCCCGGGCCTCGTGGTGACCGACGACGAAGCCCTGCGCGCCATGGCGCTCGCGTTCCGCCATCTCAAGGTGGTGGCCGAACCGGGCGGCGCCGTGGCGCTGGCCGCCGCGCTGTTCCACGGCGACCAAATCGACGGCGACGCGGTGATCTGCACGATCTCGGGCGGCAATGTCGATGCCGATGTCTACGCCCGCGCGCTGGCGCTGGCGTGACCCTCGGCGCCGGTCGGGCGCACGCGCCGCCGCGCGCGGTCGGCTCAGTCCAGCTGGCGCGCCTCGTCCACCAGCATGACCGGGATGCCGCCACGGATCGGAAAGGCCAGTTTCGCGGCGGTGCTCACCAGTTCGGCCTTCTCGGCATCATAGCGCAGCCCGGTCTGGGTGACCGGGCAGATCAGCGCCTCCAGCATCCGGCGGTCGAACCCCGGCCCCGATGCCTCGGCGCTCATTGCAGCACATCCTCTTCGCCGCCGCGCAACGCGTATTCGATCAGCGTCACCAGCGTCTCGCGCCGGGTCGCCAGCGACGGCGCCTCCAGCAGCGCCTGCTTGTCCTCGGGGCTGAAATCCAGCAGCATCGACAACGAGTTTATCAGCAATTCGTCCTCGGCCTCGCGCAGCGTGTCCCAGTCGGCCGACAGGTCGCGCGCGGTGAAATAGCGATCCAGCAGCGCCATGAAGGCGTTGCGGTCGAACCGCGCATCCTTTTCCTCGGCGGCGCGGTCGCGCTCGAAACCGTCCCAGGTGACCTTGCAGCGGCGATAGGGCGAAAAGCCCTCGACCTCCTCGGCGACGCGAAACCGCGAGATGCCGGACAACGTGATCATGTAACGCCCGTCCTCGGTCTCGGAAAACTGCGTCACCCGCCCGGCGCAGCCGATGCGCTGCAACCCGGTGCCGCCGGTGCGCCCCGGCACGCTGTGCGGCTGCACCATGCCGATCAGCCGCGACTCGGTCTTCAGCGCATCGTCCAGCATGGCCAGGTAGCGCGGCTCGAAGATGTGCAACGGCAACCGGGCGCGCGGCAGCAGCAGCGCACCGGGCAAGGGAAAGACCGCGACGATGTCGGGCAGATCAAAGCTTCGCACCATATGCCGAACCTAGCCCAGCACCGGGCTCAGGCAAATATCATCGAGCTGAGCTTGCGCCGCCCGTTCAGCGCCACCGGATCGTTCGGTTTGAGCGCCTCGAAGATCGTCATCAGCTGCGCCTTGGCCGCGCCGTCGTTCCATTCCCGGTCGCGCCGGAACAGCTCCAGCAGGTGATCCACCGCCGCCTGACCATCGCCCTTGGAATAGATCGCCAGCGCCAGGTCGAACCGCGCCTGGTGATCGTCGGGATCGGCCTCGACCCGCGCCGCCAGCTCGGCGATCGGACCGGCGTTTCCGGCCTGCCGCGCCAGTTCCAGCTGCGCATGCGCGGCCTCCAGCTCGGCCGACCTGGAAATCTCCGCCGGCGCGCCGTTCAGGATCGCCTCGGCCTGGTCCAGGTCATCCATCGCGATATGGGCGCGCACCAGCCCGCCATAGGCCTTGGCATTGGCCGGCTCCTCGCCCAGCACCGCGGCAAAGGTCTGCGCCGCGTCCACCGCCGCGCCCTGCTCCAGCATCTCCTCGGCCGCCGCGATGGCGTCGTCCAGCCCGCCGCTGGCATCGCCGCCGGCCGCCTTGACCACCCGTTCGACAAAGGCCTTGATCTCGCTTTCCGGCACCGCGCCCTGAAAACCGTCGATCGGCTGGCCCTGCCAGAAGGCATAGACCGTGGGGATCGACTGAATGCGCAGCTGCCCGGCGATCTGCTGGGCCTGGTCGACATTGACCTTGGCCATCTTCACCGCGCCTTTCGCGGCGGTCACCGCGGCCTCCAGCATCGGGCCCAGCGTCTTGCACGGCCCGCACCACGGCGCCCAGAAATCCACGATCACCGGCACCTGCATCGACGCATCCACGACCTCGGCCATGAACTGCGCCTCGCTGACATCCTTCACAAGATCCTGTGCCGGGGCGGCCCCGGTTCCATCCAATCCGATCATCGCTTGCATCCTTTTCAGTGCCGGCCATCCTTGCCAATGCCGACGCGGCTGCGCTCTATATGGACCGCGGCGGCGCCGCTGCCAAGGTGCGGCGGCACCCGGCCCCGGGCGAAATGAGCCAGGTCAAACCCCCGGCGCCCGCGATGTGCCACCAAGGGCGCACCCGAGTCGCCAGTCCAGAGACCATGACCGAACAGCCACGTATCCGCCCCGCAACCGTTCCGACGCCACCGGCCGATCCGGCCCGGCCCGCGCCCCCGCACGGGCTGACCGCCGGGGCGGACACGCTCGACCGCGCGGTGCGCGCCGCCGCGGGCAGGGCCACCTTCGGCGTCTCCTCCTTCGCCGCGCTGTCGGCCTGGTCGGACTGGGCGATGCACCTCGCCCGGTCGCCGGGCCGGCAGATGCAACTGGCCGAACGGGCCTGGCGCAACGGGTTGGCCGCCACGCTGGGCGCCTTCGGCCTGCCCGGCGGCTTGACGCCGCGCAAGGGCGATCACCGTTTCGACCATCCCGGCTGGGCACTGCCGCCGTTCCGCGCCGCCCAGCAGGCCCATCTCGCCACCGAGGATTTCTGGTGCGAGGCCACCCGCGAGGTCCGCGGCATGCGCCGCCGCAGCGCCGATCGGGTCGGCTTCATGGCCGGGCAGATCGTCAACGCCCTGTCGCCCTCCAACCTGCCGCTGGCCAATCCCGAAGTGGTCGAGGCGACGCTCAAGACCGGTGGCGCCAATTTGCGCAACGGCACCGCCCGCCTGCTGCACGACATCCACGACGAACTGACCGACAGCCGGCCCGCCGCGCTGGCGCAGTTCGAGATCGGGCGCGACATCGCCGCGACGCCGGGCAAGGTCATCCTGCGCAACGACCTGATGGAACTGATCCAGTACAGCCCGCAGACCGGCACCGTCCACCCCGAGCCGGTGCTGATCGTGCCGGCCTGGATCATGAAATACTACATCCTCGACCTGTCGGCGCGAAACTCGTTCATCGGGCACCTGGTCGCGCAGGGCCACACCGTCTTCGCGATCTCCTGGGTCAACCCCGACGAACGCCACCGCGACCTGTCGCTGGACGATTACCGCCGCATGGGCGTCATGCAGGCGCTCGACGCCGCCGCGACGATCTGCGGCGGCGCCCGCGTGCATGCCTGCGGCTACTGCCTGGGCGGCACCATCCTGGCCATCGCCGCCGCCGCCATGGCGCGCGAGGACGACGATCGCCTGGCCTCGATCACCCTTCTGGCCGGCCAGACCGATTTCACCGAGGCGGGCGAACTGATGCTGTTTCTCGACGAAAGCCAGATCGCCTATCTCGAAGACCTGATGTGGGCACGCGGCTATCTCGACCAGAACCAGATGGCCGGCACGTTCAAGGCGCTGCGGGCCCGCGACCTGGTCTGGAACCAGGCGGTGCAGCGCTACCTGCTCGACCGCCCCGAACCGGCCTTCGATATCGGCGCCTGGTCCGCCGACGCGACGCGGATGCCCTACCGCATGCATTCCGAATACCTGCGCGGCCTGTTCCTCGAAAACCGCCTCACCGCCGGCCGCTTCGCCGTCGACGGCCGGGTCGTCGCGCTCAAGGACATCACCGCACCGATGTTCGTGCTGGGCACCGAAACCGACTACATCGCGCCCTGGCGGTCGGTCTACAAGGCCGCGCTGTTCACCGAGAACGACCTGACCTTCGTGCTGACCAATGGCGGCCACAACGCCGGCATCCTGTCCGAACCCGGCCACCGGAACCGGCATTTCCGGGTCGGCCACAGGACCCCCGAAAAACGCTACATGGACCCCGACACCTGGTGCGCCCGGCACCAAGCGCGGCCCGGCTCGTGGTGGCCGCTGTGGTGGGACTGGCTGGCGGGTCACAGCGGCGCCGACCGCGCCGCCCCGCCGCCGATGGGCGCGCCCGATGCCGGGCTGGCGCCGCTGTGCGACGCGCCCGGCACCTACATCCTGCAACGCTAGGGCGCATCGCCCCGGCCGGGGCCAAAACGCTCACCAGCGTTTTGCAAATTCCTCGCCAGGAATTTGCCCGCTCACAGATCGAAGCTGGCGAAGACCGGCGCGTGGTCGCTGGGCTGCTCCCAGCCGCGCACATGGCGCAGCACCCGGCTGGAATGCCCGGCATTGGCGATGTCCGGCGTCGCCCAGACATGATCCAGCCGCCGGCCCTTGTCGGCGGCATCCCAGTCCTTGGCCCGGTAGGACCACCAGGAATACAGGTTGCCCTCGGGAATGTCCTTGCGGGTGATGTCGACCCAGCCGCCCGCCTCCTGCGTCTGCGCCAGATGCTCGACCTCGATGGGCGTGTGGCTGACCACCTTCAGCAGCTGCTTGTGCGACCACACGTCATCCTCGCGCGGGGCGATGTTCAGATCGCCCACCAGGATCGCCTTGCCGGGTTTGTCGGCATGAAAGGCATCGCGCATCCCGGTCAGGTAATCCAGCTTCTGGCCGAATTTCTCGTTCACGGCGCGGTCCGGCACGTCGCCGCCCGCGGGCACATAGAAATTGTGGATCACCACGCCGTTCTCCAGCCGCGCCGCCACGTGCCGCGCATGGCCCAGGCCGGCGTAATCCGCCCGCCCGACCTCCTCGATCGGCCGTTTCGACAGGATGGCGACGCCGTTATAGCCCTTCTGCCCATGCGCCACGACATGGCCGTAACCCAGCGCCGCGAACCGATCCAGGGGCATCTTGTCCACCGGCGACTTGCATTCCTGCAGGCACAGGATGTCCGGCGCCTCCTCGGTCAGCAGCCGCTCGACAAGCCCCGCCCGCAGGCGAACCGAATTGATGTTCCAGGTGGCAAGCGTGAACGGCATCGGCGATCTCCTCTGCCCCCTCTTGCCAAGTCGCGCCTGCAGACGCAACCGCAGCCCGCCGAACACGGCCGGCCCCGCGATCCCGACCGCCGCCAGCCAGCGGGGCAGCCGCAGCGCCGCGGTGCAGCCCGGCTCCGGCTCGACCGGGGCCACCACCCGGCCGCCTTGCGGGACGGGCCGGCCCGTTACCGGGCACGCAGCGGCAGACGGTCCTTTCCGGCGCGATCGGCCCCGCCCGCCGCCGCCGCTTGACCGCGATCGCGTTGCCCGGCATCCCTGCCCGCGCACGGGCCTGTTTCGACAAGCCGCCGGGCGACGAGGCGCCGCGCCGCACCGACCGTCAGAAAGGGGCGCGCCGCGGGCCCGTTCATGGCGGAACCATCGTCCGGTATCGGCCCGAAAATCGCCACGAGCTTTCGGCGCTCGCTGTTCCGCAAGCCTTTGACGACCATCCGGCCCAGATACAGCGATTCCGAATAACAGCCGTTGGCGCGCACCAGATGATGCCGGTCCAGGGCGAAATGCACCCACGTGATGTGCCGCCGACCGCGCATCACCTGAATGCCGGGCCGGTCGGTCAAGGCCCTTGCAGGCACGAGATACGCCCGGTCGCAGGCATCTTCGAACTGGCCGGCATCCCCGACCAGGATCCGGTGCTGCGGCGAAACGACCAGGTCGCGTGACGGCACGCCGTCACCCAGGGCATTGGCCTTGATCAAGACAGGTCGGCGGTCGTCCGGAACGCGGTCCAGACGACGGCGATCGGACCGCACCCAGCGCACATGACAGGGACCGGCATCCATCGTGTCCACAAGATGTCCGACCCGCAGATCGTCGACCCTGCGGGGCCCGAACGGGGTATCGATCAGCGTGTCCGCCGCGTAGCAGACCACCTGCGAATTCTCGATGTTCTTTTCATTCAGCCCTGCCGTCTCGGTATAGAACGTGTCGGTGCCATTGCCGCCATCGACCGCGTTGACCTGGGCGTTCTCGCCGAACCGGATGGTATCGTCGCCATCGCTCGTCTTGATGTCGTTGGCGTCAAGATCGTCGCCGAACGTGACGCTGTCATTGCCGGATTTGGTATCGACGTCATGGATTGTCGCCCGGTCGCCGAAGGTGATCGTATCGTTGCCGGCACCCGCGTCGAGGTTCTTGAACGTCGCGTCGGCTCCGACCGTGAGGCTGTCGTCGGCAGCACCGAACACCCAGTCCGATGTCGTGGAGAACCCGTCGCCGATGACGACCGTGTTCGGGCCGGCGACCGCCCCCTCGAACCGCCCCAACGTGACGGCGTCGCCGATGTCCAGGCTGACCTGATCCGCCGCCTTTGCGTCGATGTCGACATCGGCCAGATCGACATCGTCGCCGATCGTGACGGACGGCGACAGACCGCCCTCGATCTTGATGGAAAACCCGTGAACGTTCGAATCCGCGATCTGGATATCGAAACCGGCGGGCAGTCCGCCGCTCGCTTGAAAGGTGATGTTGCCATCGGCGGTCGGATCGATGATGAAAACGTCGCCGTCCGAGACGCTGATCGCCTCGCCCGCGTTGATCTCGTTCGGACCCAGCGGGTCCTTGTCCTTGTCTACGACAATATACGTTGCCACGTCGTTCGCCTGCCATGAGATGCGCGGCGCGAACATGGGCCAAAAGGTTTAGGGCCGTCTTAAACGCGCAACGCCCCCCGCGCCGGGCAGCCATACGCAGCGTGGGCAGCGGCGTCCGAACCAGCCCCTGCGCGAACATCCCCGCCCTTCGCGACCGCCGGGTCGACAAGGTCGGAACGCAGCCTGCCTCTGGACGGAATTGCCGCACCGGCCGAAAAAATCCGCCCCTCCGACGCAAGGTCACGCTGCGGTCGCGGCCGCGCCTGGGCAATCCGCCCCGAAATCGCGAGAAACAGGACGGATTGCTGCCCGGCCAGCCCGATCCCGCCTGCGCAATGCCCCACCAATCCGTTCCGAAATCGCACCGAATCGGACGGATTGCTCCCCCCAAGACGCCAACGGCCGGCAGGGTTTCCCCACCGGCCGCAGCGTTTACCAGCCGTCCGAGACCCCACGCCTCAGCCCGGCAGCTTGGCCTTGCGCAGATAGGGCAGCACGGTGTCGATCTTGCCGTATTTCTTGATCGCATCCGCGTCCGACACCGCCACCGGCACGATCACGTCCTGGCCCAGTGTCCAGTTCGCCGGCGTCGCCACGTTCTCGCGCGCCGAGGTCTGCAACGCGTCCAGCGCGCGCAGCACCTCGGCGAAATTGCGCCCGATCGTCATCGGGTAAGTCATTGACAATTTGAGTTTTTTATCAGGCCCGATGATGAAGACCACGCGTACCGTGGCACTGTCGGCGGGGGTGCGGCCATCGGGCAGCACGTATTCCGCGGGCAGCATGTCGAACGCCTTGGCGACCGTCAGATCCTCGTCTGCGATGATCGGGAACCCGGCCTTGGCGCCCGAGGTCTTCTCGATGTCGCCCTTCCACTTCTTGTGGTCCTCGACCCCGTCGACCGAAATGCCCATCACCTTGGTGCCGCGCTTTTCCCATTCGTCCGCCAGCTGCGCCACGGCCCCGAACTCGGTGGTACAAACGGGGGTGAAGTCCTTGGGATGGCTGAACAAAATCGCCCAGCTGTCACCGATCCAATCGTGCAGTTTCAGCACGCCCTGATCGGTCGTGACCTCGAGATTCGGAATGTCGTCGTTGATTCGCAGACCCATGGCCGCCTCCTGTCTTCTGTCTCTTGTCCAGATGTAAGCCCTTCCGGCCCTGGTTGCATCCCCCCGCTTGCGGCGATCTGCGCGGGGTGACAGAGTGGCGCGGAAACCGGCTCGCCCGCGACTCTGGGAAAGGGGATAAACCATGATAGAGAAACGGAAATTCTACATCGACGGCGCCTGGGTCGATCCCCGCGACGGCCGCGATCACGCCGTCATCGACCCCTCGACCGAAGAGCCCTGCGCGGTGATCTCTCTGGGCGGCCAGGCCGATACCGACGCCGCCGTCGCCGCCGCCCGCGCCGCCCTGCCCGGCTGGATGGCCACACCCGTCGCCGAACGCATCAAGCTGTTGGAAAGACTGACAGAACTCTATGCCGACCGGGCCGAAGACCTGGCCCAGGCGATGAGCCTGGAAATGGGCGCGCCAATCGACATGTCGCGCTCCAGCCAGGTCGGCGCCGGCTCCTGGCATCTCAAGAATTTTCTCAAGGCGGCCAAGGACTTCCCCTGGGAAGGTCCGCTTGGACCCCACGCCCCCAACGACCGCATCATCCACGAGGCGGTGGGCGTCTGCGCCATGATCACCCCGTGGAACTGGCCAATGAACCAGATCACGCTGAAATTCGGCGCCGCAGCCGTGGCGGGCAACACGATGGTGCTCAAGCCCTCCGAGGAAAGCCCCCTCAACGCGTTGATTTTCGCGGAAATTGTCGACGCGGCGGGCTTCCCGCCGGGGGTCTTCAACCTGGTCAACGGCGACGGTCCGGGCGTCGGTTCGCAGCTCTCCAGCCACCCCGATGTGGACATGGTCAGCTTCACCGGCTCGACCCGCGCCGGCCGCCTGATCTCGATCGCCGCCGCCGACACGCTCAAGCGCGTGCACCTGGAACTGGGCGGCAAGGGCGCCAACCTGGTCTTCGCCGATGCCGATGAAAAGGCCGTCAAGCGCGGCGTGCTGCACATGATGCAGAACACCGGCCAATCCTGCAACGCGCCCTCGCGCATGCTGGTCGAAGCGCCGATCTACGACCGCGTCGTCGAAGAGGCGGCCGCCGTGGCCGCCAAGGTGGCCGTCGGGCCCGCCAGCGCGGAGGGGCGTCATATCGGCCCCGTGGTCAACGCGACACAATGGCAAAAGATTCAAGACCTTATCCAGAAAGGCATCGACGAGGGCGCGCGCCTTGTCACCGGCGGCACCGGCCGCCCGGACGGGCTCAACAAGGGCTTTTTCGTGCGCCCCACGGTCTTTGCCGATGTCACCAACGACATGACCATCGCGCGCGAGGAAATCTTCGGCCCGGTCCTGTCGATCCTGCGTTTCGAGACCGAGGACGAGGCGGTGCGCATCGCCAATGACACGCCCTACGGGCTGACCAACTACGTGCAATCCGCCGACGGCGCCCGCCGCAACCGACTGGCCCGCGTGCTGCGCTCGGGCATGGTCGAGATGAACGGCCAGGACCGCGGTGCCGGCTCGCCCTTCGGCGGCATGAAGATGTCCGGCAATGGTCGCGAAGGCGGCAGCTGGGGCATCCACGACTTCGTCGAAGTCAAGGCGGTCTCGGGCTGGGACCCGGAAAAAAGCTGACGCATCAGGGGATTGCGCCGAAATCGCGCGCGATCCCCTGCTTCTTCTCTTTGACAAATACGCACAAATCCCTTCCGCCCCGGCCCATTCCCGCCGCCGGGCAGGCGCGGCAAATTTCTTTGCAAAGAAATTTTCCCGCTCAGAACGGTGCGGGCGCCCGGAATGTCATTCCGCGGCCGGTTTCGGGGTGGTTCAGCCGCAATTCCTCGGCATGCAGCATCAGGCGGGAATGCGCCGCGACCGTATCGGGCGCATAGAACGGGTCGCCCAGGATCGGATGGCCGAGCGCCAGCATGTGCACCCGCAGCTGGTGGCTTCGCCCGGTCTTGGGAAACAGCCTGACACGGGTCTCGTCGTCGTTTGCTTTCAACACCTTCCAATCCGTCACCGCGGGCTTCCCGGTCTCGTGGCAGACCTTCTGCAAAGGCCGGTTCGGCCAGTCGACGATCAGCGGCAGGTCGACCGTGCCGGATGACGGCCCCAGCCGCCCGGCCACCCGCGCCAGGTAGGTCTTGCGCGGCTTGCGCGCCTCGAATTGCTGGCCCAGATGCTTTTGCGCGAAAGCGGTCAGCGCGAATACCATGACGCCCGAGGTGTCGCGGTCCAGCCGGTGCACCAGCCGCACGGTGGGAAAGGCCGCCTCGAGCCGCGCAATCAGGCAATCGGACAGATGCGCGCCCTTGCCCGGCACCGACAGCAGGCCGGCAGGCTTGTCGACGATCAGGATCTCGTGATCCTCGTGCAGCACCGCGATATCGCCCTGCGGTGGGGAATAGACGTCATCCATCCCCGCCATGTGGCAAAGCCGACGCACGGGCGCAAGGGTCAGACGATGGCGTGTCCGGCCGCGCGCAGCCGCGCCGCGATCTCGGCGATATGGGCCGGGCCGGTCTCGCAGCAGCCGCCGACGATGGTGGCGCCCTGCCCGATCCACGTCATCGCATGGCCGGCATAGGCCTCGGGGCCCATGTCGCGCCGCGCCGACAGGGCGTCGACGGTGGGCCGGTCCTTGAGGAAGTCCTTGGTGATCTGGGTGAAGGCGTTGCCGTAGGCGCCAAAGGGAAGGCCGGTTTTCATCAGGATTTCCAGTGCCTTGGGCATCGCCTCCGGGGCCGAGCAATTGGCCAGGACGGCATCGGCGCCATCCGCCAGAACGGTCACCACATCCGCGACCGGCTCGCCCGAGCGCAAATGCCGCCCGTCCTCGTCATCCACCGTCACCGCGATCCAGACCGGTTTGCCGCAGCCCTGCCCCGCTGCGACCGCCGCGCGGGCATGGTCGACCGAGGCAACGGTTTCGAACAGGACCAGATCGACGCGCGGCGCAAGGGCCGCGACCAGTTCGCGATACAACGGCACGGCCGTGGCATGGTCCGGGTGGATATCCGGGCGATAGCTTGCCCCCAGCGGCCCGACGGATCCGGCGATGCGACCGGCGCCATGCGCGACCCGGGCAGCGGCGGCCTCGTCCAGCGCGGCGTCGACCAGAGCCGGCCATTCGTCCTCGATCCCGGCAGGTGCCAGCCGGTCGCGGTGCAGCGCATAGGTGTTGGTGGTGGCGATGGTGGCACCGGCAGCGAAATAATCCGCATGCACCGCACGCACCAGGCCGGGATGGTCGCGCATCACCTGCGTCGACCATAGCGGGGTCGGCCTGTCACCGGCGCGATGGATCAGTTCCTGCCCCATGCCACCGTCCAGAAGGGTGATGCCGGTCATGCTCAGCTCCAGGCCAGGCGGGCGGCCAGCCCCCCGAAAATCACTGCGCTGATACGGTTCATCACGCGGGCACGGCGTGCGATACGATCGGCCATCAGCCCGGCAAAGATACCGTATAGGCCATCGGTAATGACCCCGCCGATCGCCAGCAAGACGCCCAGGATCAGGATCTGCTGCGCCACCGGCCCGACCGAGGGGTCGGCGAATTGCGGCAGGAAGGCCAGGACGAACAGGCCGACCTTGGGGTTCAGCATGTTGGTCACAAAGCCGCGCAGGAACGCCTGCCAGACATGCGCCCGCCCCGCCCGTCTGGCCGGACCGTCACGGTCGCGCCAGGCCTGCCAGGCCAGCCATGCGAGGTAGGCCGCGCCGGCATAGCGCACCACGTCCAGCATCGCCGGGCTTGTCGCCATCAGCGCCGCCAGCCCGGCCGCCGCCAGCACCGTGTGCACAAGCACGCCCAGCGATATCCCGCAGGCCGCCGCCATGCCCGCCCGTGGCCCGCCCGACACGCCGCTGGCGATGGTGAACATCATGTCCGCCCCCGGCGTCAGGTACAGAACCATCGCCGCGCCCATGAACGCCGCCAGCGTCCAGGCCTCCATCGCAAGCAGCGTATCGAGCATGTGTCAGACCCATTGTGGCGATCCGTCCGATACGCTCTCGTAGTCCGCCTTTTCATCGCTGAACAGGTGTTTCTCGATCGTCAGGCTGGTCGGTCCGTCGATCGCACCCAGGGCAAAACTGATCGCCGTCTCTCCGGTGCCTTGCCAGAACAGGAACGACCCGCATTCCGGGCAGATGCCGCGCCGCGCGCGGTCGCTAAGCGCGATCCAGAGAACGGGGCCCTCGATCTGCAGGTCGGGCCGCTGCACCTGCGCCGACGCCCAGGCGTGGCCCGACATCTTGCGGCACTGTCGGCAATGGCAGATCGAGGCGCTTCTTGCCTTTCCCGACACCGCGAAACCGATCTCACCGCACGCACAGCTGCCTTTCATGGTGTTCCCTCGCCAGATCCCGTTCATTAATCCGCTGTTATCAGAAGGAAATAGTCGGGGCGCGCCTAGGGCAAGACCAAATCGCGCAACGCCGGTCGTTTCTTTCCCGCACCCATCACCCGTTTGCGAAAACGGCGTCCAGGATCGCCTGCAGGGCGTCGGCATCGGTTGGGGTGAACGCATCGGGCCGGTTGCTGTCGATATCGAGAACCGCGATCACCGCGCCGCGCGCATCGCGGACCGGCAGCACCAGTTCGGACCGGGTGGAACTCGCGCAGGCGATGTGGCCCGGAAAGGCATCGACATCGGGCACCAATTGCACCTGCCCCGTGCGCGCGCAGGCGCCACAGACACCGCGCTCGAACGGGATGGTCAGGCAGCCATGCCCGCCCTGATAGGGCCCGATCTTGAGCAGACCCGGTTCGGTCACGCGGTAGAACCCGGTCCAGTCGAAACGATCATCGGCATGATGCACCTCGCAGACGATCGTCGCCATCAGCGCGACGGCATCGGTTTCGCCCTCGGTCAATGCGGCGATCGTCTTGGCGAGGGTGGGGTAGTCGACCTTCATGTCGGTGCCTCGTCGCGGTCGGGAATGAGGGGCCAGCCCCTCATACTCCCCGGGATATTTTTGAACCAGAGAAGGTCAGACCCGCTCGATTGCGATGGCCGTGCCTTCGCCGCCGCCGATGCAGATCGCGGCGATGCCGCGTTTCAGGTCGTGGCGTTCCAGTGCGTTCAGCAGGGTGACGATGATGCGCGCGCCCGAGGCCCCGATCGGATGACCAAGCGCGCAGGCCCCACCATGCACGTTAACGATGTCGTGGCTCAGCCCCATCTCGTGCATGAAGGCCATGGGCACAACGGCGAAGGCTTCGTTGACTTCCCACAGATCGACATCCGATTTCGACCAGCCGATCCGGTCCAGAAGTTTCTGCGCGGCGGGCACCGGGGCAGTGGTGAACAAGCCGGGGGCCTGGGCGTGGCTGGCATGTCCGACGACGCGCGCACGCGGCGAGGCGCCCGCGGCCTCTGCGGCCTTCATCGTGGACAGAACCAGCGCCGCGGCCCCGTCCGAGATCGACGAGCTGTTGGCCGGCGTTACCGTTCCGTCCTTTCGGAAGGCCGGTTTGAGATGTGGGATCTTTTCGGGTCGGGCGTTGCCCGGCTGTTCGTCTTCACCGACCACGATGTCGCCCTTGCGGGTGGCGACGGATACAGGGGCGATTTCCCCGGCGAACGCGCCGGATTTCTGCGCCTCCAGTGCGCGTGACAGCGAAGCCAGCGCATAGGCATCCTGCGCCTCGCGGGTGAACTGGAACGCTTCGGCGCAATCCTCGGCGAAGGTGCCCATCAGGCGGCCCTTGTCGTAGGCGTCCTCGAGCCCGTCGAGGAACATGTGGTCGATCACCTGGCCGTGTCCGATTCGGGCGCCGCCGCGCATCTTGGGCAGCAGGTAGGGCGCCTGCGTCATCGATTCCATCCCACCCGCGACGATGGTTCCGGCATGGCCGAGCGCCAGCCGGTCGAACGCCATCATCGCAGCCTTCATGCCCGATCCGCACATCTTGTTGAGCGTGGTTGCGGGAACCTCTTCGCCCAGCCCCGCGGCAAAGCCGGCCTGCCGCGCCGGCGCCTGGCCCTGTCCGGCGGGAAGCACGCATCCCATCAGGACCTCGTCGACACCGGGGTTACCGGCCACATCGAGGGCGGCGCGAATCGCGGCGCCGCCCAGTCGGGATGCGGGCATGTCCGAAAACGCGCCCTGGAAACCGCCCATCGCGGTCCGTGCCGCACCGGTGATGACAACGTCTTGCATCTGCGTCCTCCAACTCCGCCGGACGGCACATACCGATTGGTAAGGAATGCGGTCTAGCGTGCTCGAAACATAGGCGGACGAGATGGCGAATGGAACTCGACATTACGACGGAAGCGGGCCTTGGCACAGTGACGGTGGCGAATGCACGGATCGACGCGGCGGTGGCGATCCAGTTCAAGGACCAGATGCGCGAACTCACGCGCGACGCGCCGGACCGCATCATCCTGAACCTGTCCCAAGTGGAATTCATCGATTCGAGCGGCCTGGGTGCGATCGTGGCGGTGATGAAGTCGCTGCGGGACGGGCAACGGATGGAACTGGCGGCGCTCAGCCCGGCCGTGGACAAGGTGTTCCGGATGACGCGGATGGATTCGATCTTCGTCATCCATGCCAGCGCCGATGCCGCGCACAATGCCTGACCCTGTTCATGGATAGGGGTGAGGCGACGATTCATGGCACCGGGGCCGGATCCGGCAAGACGGGCATGTCGCTGCGTCTGTCGGTGGGTGATACGCCCGGTGACGTGCGCAGGGCCCTGGCCGACATGCGCGGAGCCATGTTGGCCTGCGGTTGCCCCGTCTCGGTCTGCGATCGGTTGGAAATCGTTCTGGCCGAGGCGCTGAACAACGTTGTCGAACACGCCCTTTCCGGTTGCGAGAGCGGCACGATCTCGTTGCTGCTGCGGTGCCGCGATGGCCGTGTCCGGGCCGAATTGCGCGACCGCGGCACGGCCCTGCCCGACCGGCGCATCCCCGATGCGGTCTTGCCCGATCCCAACGTGCCGATCGCAGAACTGCCGGAGGGCGGGTTCGGCTGGTTCCTGATCCGCGCACTGACCGACAATGTCGAATATACCCGTTGCGACGGCGAAAACCGCCTTCTGCTGGAACTGGCGCTCGATTCCGGTCGGGTCTGACCGCGATCGGGCAGCCTGCCAACCTGCCTTGAAATTGTCCGAAACGCTCCGCAATCGCGCCGGTATTGTCTGCCACAACGACAGTGTAGCTGCATATGGCTTCCCTCGGTGCCGCGTCGCAATAGCCCCCACCCAGTGCGCGGTACCGAGGTCCTCCCCCCAGATTGACCTCCGTTGCGCGCGCCCTATGCTCGGCCTTCAAACAAGGAAGGCTCACCACATGCGCGATTTCCACCTGCCTGGCCGCTCACCCGTTCTGGCCACCAACGGCATCTGCGCCACCTCGCATCCGATCGCCGCACAGGTCGCGATCGATCTGCTGAAGTCCGGCGGCAACGCCGTCGATGCGGCGATCGGCGCCGCGATCGTGCTGGGGCTCGCCGAACCGCAGATGACCGGCATAGGAGGCGATTGTTTCGCGCTGATTTCGCCTGCCGGAGGGGACGACGTCATCGCGGTGAACGGATCCGGCCGCGCACCGGCCGCCGCCAGTGCCGAGGCTCTGCGCGCCAAGGGCCATTCCGCGATACCCCTCTACGATGCCCAGGCGGTGACGATCCCCGGCGCCATCGACGCGTTCTGCGTCATGTCAGACAAATGGGGCAAGCTGGGCCTCGCCGACAGCCTGGCACCTGCGATCCGGTACATGGAAGAAGGCGTCGTCGTCAGTCCGCGTGTCGCATGGGACTGGCAGGGCTGCGAACCCGTCCTGCAAGGCCACGGACGCAAACACTTTCTGACAGACGGCGCGATCCCCAAGGTGGGCGATCTGTTCAGCCTGCGCGGCCAGGCCGAAGTGCTGCGCCGCCTCGCCAGCCACGGCCGCGACGCGTTCTATTCCGGTGAAGTGGCCGACGACATGCTTGCGACGCTGCAAGCCCTGGGCGGCGTTCATCAGCCCGAGGATTTCGCCGCGACAGCATGCACCATCGGCGATCCGATCGCCGGCACGTACAAGCATCGCGAAGTGCTGGAACATCCGCCGAACGGCCAGGGTGTGACCGCGATCCTGATGCTCAACATCCTGGCCCAATTCGACATCGCCGCGATGGATCCGCTTGGCGCGAAGCGCGCGCATATCGAAGCCGAGGCGGCCAAGCTGGCCTATGACGCCCGCAACCGGTTCCTGGCCGACGCCGATCACATGCAGCGCCTGGACTACCTGATGCGCCCCGAAACCGCGCAGGCGCTTGCTGCCCTGATCGATCCCAAGCGCGCGATGCCCTCCGCGACCAAGGCCAGCGAGGCCGTGCACAAGGACACGATCTATCTGACCGTGGTCGACCGCGACCGCATGGCGGTGTCGCTGATCTATTCGATCTTTCACGGTTTCGGTTCCGGCATCGCGTCCGAGAAATTCGGCATCCTGTTCCAGAACCGCGGTGCCGGCTTCAATCTCACACCCGGGCACCCGAACGAACTGGCTGGAGGAAAGCGGCCGATGCACACCATCATCCCCGGCATGCTGCGCGACGGCGGGCGCGTGTCGATGCCATTCGGCGTGATGGGCGGGCAATACCAGCCCAACGGCCATGCCCGCGTGATCACCAACATGACCGATTTCGGCATGGACGCCCAGACCGCGCTGGACGCGCCGCGCAGTTTCGCCGAGGGCGACAAGCTGCAACTGGAACGCGGCTATTCCGATGCGGTACGGGCCGAACTGGCGGCCCTGGGCCATGATGTGACCACGCCGGATATTCCGCTGGGCGGCGCACAGGCGATCGTCATCCACGAAAACGGCGCACTGGAAGGGGCTTCGGACCCACGGAAGGACGGCTGCGCCATCGGCTACTGAAACGCCCGGTTTTCTCCCCCGGTCGGCCGCATTCCTGCCCACAAGCGGCGTCACCCTTGGGGCAAGTGCATGTCTTGTCCAGGGAACCGGCGACCATGATCGGACCGATCTCAGCCTTCGAGGCCTTTTTCTTTCGTGCCTTCAACATCACCGGGCGCGCCAGCCGCGCCGAATTCTGGTGGGTCTTCCTGTTCCTGTTCTTCGCCGGTGTGGCGGCCCTTGTCTGGGATGTGATGACCCTGATGTCATCCGACGTACCCGCCACAAACCCCTTTGCCTACATGACGCCGGTCCTGATGCTGCTGACCTTCGTGCCGAACCTGACGCTGACGATGCGCCGCCTGCACGACACGGGCCGTTCGTCGCTTTGGTTCATGATATCCTTTGTCCCGGTGATTGGCGTTCTGATCCTGTACGTCTTGCTGGCGATGCCCGGCCAGAAGGACGACAACAAGTGGGGCGCACCGCGAGGGCCGGCCAGCGGCGGCGGCAGCCCGCTTCGCAGCGGCGGCAAGGCACATGATCCATGGCAGAGCTATTCCGTTCTGTTCGAGGCCGAACGCGTGCCCAGCCCCGAAGAAGAACAAGCGCGGCGTGAACAGATCCGCGAGTATTACCGCACCAAGGTGCTCAAGCAGACGCCTACCCGGGCCTAGTAGCTGTATTGCCCGTAGACACGGGTCAGGTCGCCCTGCCAATCGCCGTGGTAATGCTCCAGCAATTCGTCGGCAGGAGCCTTTCCCGATTCAACGCTGTCCTTGAGCGCGTTCAGGAAATGCGTCTCGTCCGGCAACAATCCGCCTGCCCCCTGCCTGGCGCGGGCGGCGAGGCCGGCCTCGGCCAGCGCCACCGACTCGCGCGCAAGGTCGAGCATGCGGATGCCGCCAACCTGCGCGGCCAGCCCGTCGACCGAAGCGGCGATCCGCAGCGCCTGCCGCGTCTCGGCGTCCCAGTTCCTGACGAGGTCCCAGGCGGCATCCAGCGACGCCTGGTCGTACATCAGCCCGACCCAGAAGGCCGGAAGCGCGCATAGGCGCCGCCACGGCCCACCATCGGCGCCGCGCATCTCGATGTATTTCTTGATCCGCGCCTCGGGGAAGATCGTGGTCAGATGATCGGCCCAGTCCGACAGGGTCGGCGTCTCGCCCGGCATGGCGGGCAGTTCACCTTTCAGGAAATCCCGGAACGACTGACCAAGCGCGTCGACATAGCGCCCGTCGCGGTAGACGAAATACATCGGCACATCGAGCGCGTATTCCACCCAGGCCTCGAATCCGAAACCGTCCTCGAAGACGAAGGGCAACATGCCCGTGCGCGCGTCGTCCAGATGTCGCCAAACCCAGCCGCGCCAGGATTTGTGACCGTTCGGCTTGCCCTCGAAGAACGGCGAGTTCCCGAACAGTGCGTTGGCCACCGGTTGCAGCGCCAGCGCCACGCGCAATTTCTGCACCATGTCGGCCTCGGAGGCGAAATCGAGGTTCACCTGCACGGTGCAGGTCCGCCGCATCATCACCTTGCCGGCTTCGCCCACCTTGTCCATGTAGGCATCCATCAGCTTGTAGCGCCCTTTGGGCATCAGCGGCATGTCCTCGTGCCGCCAGATCGGCGCAGCCCCCAGCCCGATGAAGCCTGCGCCGATCGCGTCGGCGATATCCTTCACCTCGCGCAGATGTTCGTTCACCTCGTCGCAGGTTTGGTGGATTGTCTCGAGCGGCGCGCCGGACAGCTCCAGCTGCCCCCCCGGTTCCAACGAGATGTTGGCCCCGTCCTTGACCAGTCCGATCAACGTGCCCGCTTCTTCGACCGGCGCCCAGCCATGCCGGTCGCGCAGCCCTTCCAGCACGGCGCGGATCGAACACGGGCCGTCATAGGGCAGCGGCGCCAGCGTTTTCTTGTCATAACCGAACTTCTCGTGCTCGGTCCCGATGCGCCAGGCATCCTTGGGCTTGCAGCCGGATTCGAGGTACTCGGCCAGCTGTTCGTGCCGTTCGATCGGGCCACCGCCGGATTGGGGAATGGACATGCGCGCCTCCGGATTGCCTTGCCGGCCTGTTCAGGGGTCAAGCCATGGTCGCAAACCGCGCGGGTGTCAATGCAGCCGGGCTGTGCGTTTTCGCGCGGTCGGAGCCTGCCAGATGACGATGACGTGATCGCCCGCATTCGTGCGGGCACGAACCATCGTCTCGGTGCGTATCCCGGGCAATTGCGCAAACAGATCAAAGAGTTGATCCGCGCCTGCGGCATTGACCGGGATCGCAAGCGGCGGCTGGCCGGGCTGATCCAGCAACCAGTGTCCGGGCCGGCCGGTGGGGTCGAAGCGCAGAGCGTCGAGACTTTCCAGATCGGCGACACCGCCCGAGAGCGGCCCGAAATAGGTGATGCGCCCTTCGACCACCTGCACGATCCCGGGACCGCCGCTGCCCGTGCGGAACCGCCCGCGTTGCCAGCCCACGAACAGCAATGCCGCCCCGCACAGCACGACGGCGACGCCCACCCATCCCAGCAGCGGACCGCGCGTGAACAGCGCCCAGTAGAGCCCCAGCCCCAGCACGGCAACACCGGCCAAGGCCTCGCGCCAGCGGTGCAGGATTGCCGCCGCTTCAGGGCGGATCACCGCCAGTCCCCCAGCCGGTCCTGCCAAAGCGTCAGCGCCGCGACGGCGGCCGTGTCGGCGCGCAGGATACGTGGGCCAAGTGCGATGGTCCTTGCAAACGGAAGGGCGCGCAGCCGGGCGCGCTCTGCATCGGAAAACCCGCCTTCCGGACCGATGAAAATGGCCCAGGGTTGCGTCGTCGGTTCGTCGGGCAGCGCCATCGCCGCGCCGGCCTGCGCTTCGTCGCAGAACAGGATCTGCCGGCCCTCGTCCCAGCCATCAAGCAACCGGTCGAGCCTTTGCAGACCGGCCACTTCGGGGACGAAGACCGCCCCGCATTGCTCGGCAGCCTCGACCGCGTGGGCCTGCAACCGGTCCTGGCGGATACGTTCGGAATTGGTGAAGTCGGTCTGCATGGGCACGATCCGCCGGGCCCCCATCTCGACCGCCTTCTCGACAATGAAATCGGTGCGCGCCTTCTTGATCGGGGCGAAGCACAGCCAGAGATCCGGCGGTCCCGATTGCGGTGCGGTCTGCGTCGCGCAGGTCAGGACGCCGCCGCGCTTGCCCGCTTCGGCCACCTCGGCGCGCCATTCGCCGTCTTGGCCGTTGAACAGCGCCACCGCGTCGCCGGGGCTCAGCCGCATCACGCCGAACAGGTAGTGGGCCTGCTCCCGCGACAGTGGAACCGGTTGTCCCGCCCCCAGCGGGTGCTCTACATACAGGCGAACCTTGGGCTTCATGAGGCGCACCATATGGCCGGTCCGAACACAACGCCAGAGGTCGACGGGCCCGTCGACAAGCCGGTCGCCGATGCGGTCCGTGGCAACTGGGTCGACCGCTACGCGCCGGCCGTCGCACGGCCCTATCTGCGGCTGAGCCGCGCCGACCGGCCGATCGGAACCTGGCTGCTGCTGCTGCCCTGCTGGTGGGGATTGCTGCTGGCGATGATCGCCGACGGACAAGCGCGGTTGTTCGATCTGTGGATCTTCGTGGGCTGCGCTATCGGCGCCGTGTTGATGCGCGGCGCCGGCTGCACCTGGAACGACATCACCGACCGCGATTTCGACGGCTCTGTCGCGCGCACCGCTTCGCGTCCGATCCCGTCCGGTCAGGTGAGCGTGAAACAGGCCTTGGCCTGGGCAGTGGCGCAATGCCTCGTATCCTTTGCAATCCTGCTGACGTTCCCGCCCATGGCCATCGCGCTTGGAGTTCTGTCGCTGTTGCCAGTGGCGATCTACCCGTTCGCCAAGCGGTTCACCTGGTGGCCGCAGGTCTTTCTGGGCATCGCCTTCAACTGGGGGGCGCTGCTGGCCTGGACCGCCCATACCGGAACCCTGGGCTGGCCGGCGGTGGTCTTGTACCTGTCGGGGATCGCGTGGACGCTGTTTTACGACACGATCTACGCGCATCAGGACACCGAGGACGACGCGCTGATCGGCATCCGCTCGACCGCGCGGCTGTTCGGCGAAGACAGCCCGAAATGGCTGGCGCGATTCCTTGTGCTGACCGTCGGGCTGATGGGTGCCGCGATCATCATGGCGGCACCGCCGGGACAGATCCAGGATCTGGTCCTGATGCTGGCCGGCGCCTGGGCGATGGGGTGGCACCTGATGTGGCAGTTGCGGCGCCTGAAAATCGACGATTCCGAAAGGCTTCTGTCACTGTTCCGGTCGAACCGGGATGCCGGTCTTCTGCCCGTGCTGCTTTTCGCCGCCGCGCTCGTCGTTTGATTGCACAGCCCGCCGCCCCGGCGTATGTCACTCTCAACAACCGGAACCGACAGGACCCGCTGCGCCCATGCGCCTTTCCACAGCTTTCACCTTGGCCGGGATTTTCTCGGCAGCCGCGGTGATCTGCGTCCTGGCCGCGATGTTCGCGGTGCGGCTGATCGAGGATGCCTCGCGTATCTCGGTGGACACGGCTTTGGAAACCGAAGGGCTCAGCTGGGCCGAAACCGATGTCAACGGGCTCGAGGTCTACCTGATCGGCACCGCGCCCGACGAAGCGGCGCGGTTCCAGGCGATGAGCGTCGCGGGTCGGATCGTCGATGCCTCGCGGTTGATCGACCAGATGCTGGTGGCCGAAGCCGAGGGCATCGCGCCGCCGCGCTTTTCCATCGAAATCCTGCGCAATGACGCGGGCATCTCGCTGATTGGCCTGGTGCCCGCCACGACGGATCGCCAGGCCCTGATCGAAACCTTTTCGGACATGGCGAATGGCGCAGGCGTGTCCGACCTGCTCGAGGCCGCGGATTTTCCGGAACCCGACGGCTGGTCTGCGACCCTGCGTTTCGCCACAGGCGCACTGCGCGACCTGCCGCGTTCGAAAATATCGGTCGATGCGGATCGCGTGGCCATCAAGGCGATGGTCGACAGCGAGGAACACAAGCGCCGGATCGAGGCCGACCTTGCCCGCCGCAAGCCGGAAAACCTGCGTCTTGCGCTCGAGATCTCGGCGCCGCGCCCGGTGATTTCGCCGTTTGCGCTGCGCTTCGTCATCGACGAGAACGGCCCGCGTTTCGATGCCTGTTCCGCACAGAACGAAGATGGTCGCGACCGCATCCTGCGGGCGGCCGCGCGGGTCGGTCTGGAAGGCAAGAGCAACTGCACGATCGGTCTGGGCGTGCCATCCAAACGCTGGCCGGACGCCGTTGAACTGGCCATCGCCAAGCTGGGTGAACTGGGCCAGGGTTCTGTGACATTCGCAAATGCCGATATCGCCCTGGTCGCCGCCGAAGGCACCGACCAGGCGCTTTTCGACCGTATCGTCGGTGAACTGGAATCTGCGCTGCCGGACGTCTTCGCGCTGAACGCCGTGCTGCCAAAGACACCCGATACCAGCGCCGGGCCGATCGAGTTCTCGGCCGTTCTGAGCCCCGAGGGCGCGGTTCAACTGCGCGGCCGTATCGGTTCCGAGGTCGCGCGCCAGACCGCCGACAGCCTGGCCCGCGCGCGGTTCGGCTCGTCCACCGTCTATCTTGCGACGCGGGTCGATGACACCGTGCCGGCGGGCTGGCAGGTCAGGGTAGTCGCGGCCATCGAAGCGCTTGCCAAACTCGCAAACGGGTCGGTCACGGTCACGCCGGACGCGGTCACCGTCACCGGAATCACGGGATCACAACAGGCCAGTACCGAAATCGCCGCCTTGCTGATCGAGAAACTGGGCGAGACGGCGAAATTCGACATCGATATCGACTATGAGAAAAAGCTGGACCCGACCTTGGGTCTGCCCACCCCCGAGGAATGCGAGCGCGGGATCGTCGAGATCATCGGCGACCGCAAGCTCAGCTTCGAACCCGGGTCGGCGACACTGGATGCCTCGGCCAAGGACATCCTCGACGAGGTGGCGGAGTTGCTGAGGAAGTGCGAGGACATCCCGCTCGAGATCGGCGGTCACACCGACAGCCAGGGCCGCGAAGTGATGAACCAGGAGCTCAGCCAGGCCCGTGCCCAGGCCGTTCTCGATGCGCTGCGCAATCGCCGCGTGCTGGTCGCCAGCTACACGGTCAAGGGCTATGGCGAAACCCAACCGATTGCCGACAACGGCACCGAAGAGGGCCGCGAAGCGAACCGCCGGATCGAATTCAGGCTGATCCGTCCCGAGACCACCGACCAGGAAGGAACCGCGCAGGACAACGCGGAACAACAAGGGGCCGGAACCGGTTCCACAGAGGAAACGGCAGATGAATAGAACGCAATTCATACTGGTGACGGCGGCGATCTTGTTCGTGGCGTTCTGCCTGGGCTGGTTCGCGCACTGGATCATGCAACGCTTCAGCCGGGTCAGCCAGGCCGATGTCGACCAGCTCGAGAAGATGAGCCAGGAACTGCACGAGGCCGAGGAAACCCGCGACCAGGCGATCACCTACCTGCAACAGCGCGAGGCCGAGTTGACCAACCAGCTGGCGCAGACCGAGGCCGAGCTATCGGCCGCCATGGACGGCCTGCGCGAAGCCCGCACCGAGGCCGAAGAGCTGCGCGCCCATATCGAGCGCAGCCAGGGCTGACACGGCTTTTCCGACATGGCACACGTCACCCTCGTCCGGCACGGACAGGCCAACAGCACCGCCCGAGACGAGGGTGGATACGACCGGCTAAGCGATCTTGGCAAACAGCAATCGGCCTGGCTGGGCGGGCATTTCCGCGAGGCGGGCGAAGTCTTTGCCCGGGTCTATTCCGGGACGCTGCGCCGCCATGTCGAGACCGCCGAGGCGATGGGTTCGCAGGACGTGACCCGTGATCCACGGCTGAACGAGATGCAGTATTTCACCATGGCGCAGGCCTTGTCGGACCAGCACGGCATCGCCATTCCACAAGACCGCGAAGAATTCGTCACGCACCTGCCGCTGCTGTTCCGCCACTGGCAAGAGGACAGGCTGGACGGCGTGCCGGAACGCTTCGCCGATTTCGAGGCACGCGTGACGGCGGTTCTGACCGAGATCGCCGAGGGCCGGGGGCGGGCGCTGGTGGTGACCTCGGGCGGTCTGATCGGTATGGCGATGCGCGTTGCGATGGGGCTGGACCTGACCGCGATGGCGCATGTCTGCCTGGCGATAGAGAATACCTCGGTCCACCGCCTTCAGCCCCTGCCGACCGGCCTCGCACTGGTGCAGTTCAATGCGCTGCCGCATCTCGAAGACCCGCACCGGCAGCACGCCCGCAGCCATATCTGAGCCCCTTCCGCCCGCCGCTGCCGCCCGCTAGCCTGCCTGCAGAGGATGGAGGGACAAGGACGATGGTGCATCTCTGGGTACGGGCCGAGGAACGCGACAACGAACGCCGGGTCGGCATCCTGCCGCAAGGCGTGCGTGACCTGATCGCCCGCGGATTCGCCGTGACGGTCGAGGATAGCGACGACCGCATCCTGCCCATCGCCGATTTCGCCGCCGCCGGCGCGACGATCGCCCCGCGCGGAAGCTGGCGGCAGGCGCCCGCGGATGCGCTGATCTTCGGGCTCAAGGAACTGCCCGCCGACGGCAGCCCGCTGCATCACCGCCACATCCTGTTCGGTCATGCCTTCAAGGGGCAGCATGCAGGCCGCGCACTGCTCGACCGGTTCCGCGCAGGCGGTGGCACGCTTTACGACCTGGAATACCTGGTGGACGAAACCGGGCGTCGGGTGGCCGCCTTCGGCTATTGGGCCGGTTACGCCGGCGCGGCGGTGTCGTTGTTTGCCTGGGCGGCTCAGCACCGCGGCGCCGTCTGCGCGCCGGTCACGGCCTGGAACAGCGCCCCCCTCATGCTGGCCGAGCTTCAGCAAGCGCTGCTGGCCGCGGGTCCCCGCCCGAACGCGCTGGTCGTCGGCGCGCTTGGGCGCGTAGGCGCTGGCGCGACCGATCTGTGCACGGCGATGGGCGTGCCGGTCACGAAATGGGACATGGCCGAAACCGCCCATGGCGGGCCGTTCCCCGAGATCCTGGGCCACGAGATGTTCTTCAACTGTATCCTGGCCCGGCCGGGCACCCCGGTCTTCGTGCCGAAATCCGCGATAGCCGGACCGCGACACCTGCGGGTGATCGGCGACATCGCCTGCGATCCCGACAGCGACTACAACCCGATCCCGCTATACGATCGTGCAACCAGCTGGGCCGAACCGGTGGTTCGTGTCGCCGACAAGCCGCCGCTCGACATCATGGCGATCGACAATCTTCCGTCGCTGCTGCCGTTGGAAAGCTCCGAGGATTTCGCCGATCAGTTATTGCCGCATCTCGCCGCGCTGGACCGGATCGAAGAAGGCGTCTGGGGCCGGGCGGAAGCGACCTTCCGCACCCATCTGGTCGCCGACTAGCCCTCGCCCAGCTTGGGCGCCGGTTTGTCCAGCACGAGGTCGGCATCCGAGAACCGGAAGGGCGCACGCACGCCGGGCACGCCGCCGGGCGCGATCTGCATCCCACGCGCTTGCACCTGCGGGTCTGCGAATACCGCAGCCATATCGTTGATCGGTCCGGCCGGGATGCCCTGCGCCTCGCAGGCCGACAGCAATTCGGCACTTGCCCAGGCGCGGGTCGCGCCCATCAGGCGGTCGATCATCGCCTCGCGGTTCTGCACACGGTCGGCATTGGTCAGGTATTCCGGCGCCTCGGCCATGTCCTGCAGCCCCAGCACCCCGCACAGCCGCCGGTATTGCGCGTCGTTGCCGGTGGCGATGATGATATGCCCGTCGGCGCAGTCGAAGACCTGGTAGGGCGTCAGGTTGGGGTGGTAATTGCCCGTCCGGCCCGGTGGCGTGCCGGTGGCGAGGTAGTTCAGCGCCTGGTTCGCCATCGCCGCGACGGCGCAGTCCAGCAGGCTCATGTCGATATGCTGGCCCTTGCCTGTGCGGCCGCGCTGGTGCAGCGCCGCCAGGATCGCCGACACGCTGTAGAGTCCGGTGAAGAGATCCGTCACCGCGACGCCCGCGCGCTGCGGCTGGCCGTCAGGATCACCGGTGATCGACATGAAACCGGACATGCCCTGGATGATGTAGTCATAACCCGCGCGATGCGCATACGGCCCGTCCTGCCCGAAGCCGGTGATCGAGCAATAGATCAGCCGCGGATTGACGGCGCTCAGGCTGGCAAAATCCAGCCCGTACTTGGCCAGCCCGCCGACCTTGAAATTCTCGATCAGGATGTCCGCGTCGGCCACCAGTTCGCGCATCCTGGACTGGCCTTCGGCACTGGCCAGATCGACGACCACCGACGCCTTGCCACGGTTGCAAGAATGGAAATAGGCCGCCGAACGGTCGCCATCGCGGTCGACAAAGGGCGGGCCCCAGGCGCGGGTGTCGTCGCCGCCTTGGCTTTCCACCTTGATGACCTCGGCGCCAAGATCCGCCAGCGTCTGACCGGCCCAGGGGCCGGCCAGAATGCGGGCCAACTCGATGACCTTCACGCCCTCGAGCGGGCCGCGCGGCGCATTCGTCATTGTGCAAGCAGCCCGTCCAAAACGCCGCGGAAGTCTGCCAGCGACATGTTGGAATAAAGGTCTCCGTTGATGACGAAACTGGGCGTGGAGCGCACGCCGTCTCTCTCCGCGTTGCGCTGGAACCAAGCCACAAGGGCCGTCGCATGTTCGTTGTCGCTGAGGCAGGTGTCGAGACGGTCATCGCCAAGCCCGGCCTGGCGGCCGATCCGGCGCAGGTTGGCGATGATCTCCTGCGGATCACCCGAGCCGATCCAGGCCTTCTGCTCGGCAAAGAGCGTGTCCGTGATTGCAAAGAAATGCCGCGCGCCATCGCAGCGCGCCACCAGCGAAGCCCAGAGACCGAAGCGGTCGAAATAGACCTCGCGGTAAACGAGAGACACCTTGCCGGTGTCGATATACTCGGCCTTGAGCTGAGGGAAGACGTCGCGGTGGAAGTTCGCGCAATGCGGGCAGGTGAAACTGGAATACTCGATCACCGTGATGGGCGCCTGCGGGTTACCAAGGCTCATCTCGGCCACCAGCGACTGCTGGGCCTGCGCGCCGGGGCTGGCAAGCAGGCCCAAAAGCACCAGACATACGCCGAGACGCGCCAGTATCGTGCGCCGGATCATCGCGGCATCCCTCCGATCGGCGCGCAAGCCAGGGGCACGGCCGCCGTCACTGCCCAAGCTTTTCGTTCAGAATGCCCTGAAACTCGGAATAGGCCATGTTGGAGTAGAGCTGACCATCGATCACGAAAGACGGGGTCGAACTGATGCCGTCTTTCTGCGCATTCGCCTGGTACCAGGCGACCAGGCTGCGAAGGGTGTCGGCATCGCTGAGACAGGCATCCAGTTGGGCGTTGTCGATTCCGGCCAGTCGGCCGATCTTGCGCAGCTCTTCGGCAATGGCGGCGTCCGATCCGGCGCGCGTCCAGTCCCGCTGGGTCTTGTAGATCAGGTCGGTGATGCCGAAGAATTTCTCGGGCCCGGCGCAGCGCGCGATCAGTGACGCCCACATGCCGTACTTGTCGAAATAGACCTCGCGGTAGACGAAACGCACCTTGCCGGTGTCGATATAGTCGGCCTTGAGTTGGGGATAGACGGTCTGATGGAAGGTGCCGCAATGCGGGCAGGTGAACGATGCATATTCGATCACCTCGACCGGTGCATCGGCCGCGCCCTGCACCATCTCGACGATGCCATCGGTGTTCACGTCCGCCTCGGAGGCCTCGGCGCTGCCCAGAGGCTGGATCTGCGTCACTTGCGGAGCCGGATCGCGCAGGACGAACCACCACAGCGCGGCTCCGAGCACGGCAGCGGCGGCAATGGCCAGGGGAAGGATACGGGTCATGGTCAGCCTCGTGGATTGGTGCGGGGCTCAGCCCCGGGTTTGCGCCTTGGATAGGACGTTTGCGCCCAGACGTTCAAGCGCCGCGCGCAAACCTTCGTCGGTGATGCCCGAAGCCTGGGCCCGCGCCGCCTGCCGATCTTCGGCACCGGGTTCGGGCCGGGTGGCGGGCTTGGTCCGGTGGGTGAAATCCGCCTGTCCTTCGGCGAAACCGGTGGGCGCGGTCTGCGTGACACGGATGCGCGCGATGGCGTTGAACCCGTAAACCGCGTTGACCCGCGCGCGCAGCATTTCCTTTTGCATTTCCAGAACGGGCGCGTTCGCCCCGGTGGTCAGCAGGATCAGCGTGGCACCGAAGCCGCCCTTGGAATAGCTCACCTCGACCGGGCGAGAGATCGCGGCGATATCGGCGCCCGCCACCTCTTCCCAATGGGTCAGCAGGCGCGATTGCGCGAATCCGCGGCTTTCGCTTGCGCTGCGGATGCGTTTTTCCAGCAATTTCGCCGTGCGGGCAAAGCCGAAGGTGGTGGTTTGCCGGGTCGCCATCTTGAATCCCCCTGTTCGACCCTATTCTAGTGACCCCAGCCGGGCGCGCCAGCCCGGACTGCACCGCCCGGATCAAAGGATGCTCACCCTTGCGTGACCGCCCCGCCCCGCAAGACCTGTTGGACTGGTACGACCGCCACGCCCGCGCGATGCCCTGGCGCGTGGCTCCCGCCGATCGCGCGCGCGGCGTAGCCCCCGACCCCTACCGCGTCTGGCTGAGCGAAGTCATGCTGCAACAGACCACGGTCGCGGCGGTGAAATCCTATTTCGAGGCCTTCACCGACCGCTGGCCGACGGTGACCGACTTGGCCGATGCCGAGGATGCCGAAGTGATGGCCGCCTGGGCGGGGCTGGGTTACTACGCCCGCGCCCGCAACCTGCTGAAATGCGCCCGCGTCCTGCGCGACGATTTCGGCGGGGTGTTTCCGACCGATCACGCCACTTTGCTGACCCTGCCGGGGATCGGGCGCTACACCGCCGCCGCCATCTCCGCCATTGCCTTTGACGCCCCGGAAACCGTGGTCGATGGCAATGTCGAACGGGTGATGGCGCGGCTGTTCGACGAACACACACCGCTGCCACAGGCCAAACCGGTGCTGACCGAGATGGCTGCGTCGCTGACACCCCGCGCACGACCGGGCGATTACGCCCAGGCGGTGATGGATCTCGGCGCCACGATCTGCACGCCGCGAAAGCCAGCCTGCGGCTTGTGTCCGTGGCGGACAAACTGCGCCGCCTGGGCCAACGGCACCGCGGCAGAGTTGCCGAAGAAGGCGCCGAAGAAACGCAAACCCACCCAGTTCGGCATCGCCTATCTTGCGCGCCGGGTGGATGGCGCCTGGCTGCTGGAACGGCGGCCCGACAGCGGGCTGTTGGGCGGGATGCTGGGCTGGCCCGGATCGGACTGGGCCGACGACCCGCAGGATGCCCCGCCGATCCGCGCCGAGTGGAAGGAACTGTCCGAAGAGGCGCGCCACACCTTCACCCATTTCCACCTGCGCCTGCGCGTGAAATGCGCGTTGGTGCCCATGGACCGCGCGCCCGATCGCGGCGACTTCATCCCTGCTCCGGATTTCCGCCCCGCCGACCTGCCCACGGTGATGCGCAAGGCCTTTGATCTGGCGCAAGGTGCGTGACGTCACGCTTGGTCAGGGTGCCGCGCAAGGGCTATGAAAGGCCCATGACCGACAGCCGGAGCCCATGATGATCGCGCATCAAGATGTCGCCAAGTTTTCCGCCGCCCTGCCCTTCTGGATGTCGCTGGGTTTGATCCCGCTGGTCTGGATCGGAGCGCTTTGGGGCGGGTTGTGGGTGCTGTTGCCCATCGTCGCCACCTGGTACCTGTTCTCGGCGCTGGACGCGGCCCTGGGTCTGAACCTGGAAAACGCGGAACTGGACACCTCGGAGGACGAACTGTTCTGGTACAAGGCGATCACCATCGCATGGGTGCCGCTGCAGTTCGTCTCGCTTTTCGGGCTGATCGCCTATGTCAGCGGCGCGACCCATCTGAACGGCTGGGAAAAGTTCGGCGTCTTTTTCGGTGTCGGCGTGATGACCGGCACGGTGGGCATCAACTATTCCCACGAGCTGATGCATCAGAAGGACAAGCTGGAACGCTGGTTGGGCGACCTGCTGCTGGCGATGGTGTTGTATTCGCATTTCCGGTCGGAACATCTGCTGGTGCACCACCGCTATGTCGGCACCCCGCGCGACCCGGTGACGGCGCGCTACAACGAGGGTTTCCATCGCTTCTATCCCCGCGTGCTGCGCGAAAGCCTGGTGTCTGCCTTCCAGGCCGAGGCGGCGATGCTGGCGCGCAAGACCCTGCCCTGGCACCACAGCACGAACCCGTTCTGGAAATTTGCCTTTCTGCAATTGGTCATGCTGCTTCTGGCCTTTGCGCTTGGCGGCTGGACCGGTATTGTGCTGTTCCTGGTGCAGGCCGGTGTCGCGATCTGGCAGCTGGAGCTGGTCAACTATGTCGAGCATTACGGCCTGACCCGCAAACATCTGGGCGACGGAAAATACGAACACGTCCTGCCGCGTCATTCCTGGAACGCCGCACACAAGGCGTCGAACTGGCTGCTCATCAACCTGCAGCGCCATTCCGACCACCACTACAAGCCCGATCGCCGCTTTCCTCTGCTGCAGAACTACACCGAGGCCGACGCGCCGCAACTGCCCTACGGCTATCCGGTGATGACGATGGCCGCGATGGTGCCGCCGCTCTGGCGTCGCGTGATGAACCCGCGCGTGCGACGCTGGCGCGAGATGTATTACCCCGAGATCACCGACTGGTCGGATTACAACACCAGCGCCCATCCCCTGCCGCGGTGACATTTCGTCCGGCACTGCGTGCACCGCGCTGCATCGCGCGTCGCGTCGGTCGGCAATCGGTCATCTGCGTATTTGGAAAAGAGAAGAAGCGGCAGGTGTCGGGCGTGACGTCGCAGCCTGTTCAGGCGGGGTGACAAGGCCGTGCTGCGCCGCTAGAAGGCGCGCGAACCCGGCATTTTCAGCAAGGACGCCCCATGACCATCCAGGTTTTCGGCCATAAATCCCCCGACACCGACAGCACCGGCAGCCCGATCATCTGGGCCTGGTACTTGAACCAGATCAAGGGAGAAGCCGCCAAGCCCGTGCTGCTGGGCGAACCCAACACCGAAGCCGCCTTCATGCTGCGGCACTGGGAACTCGACAAGCCCGAGATCATCTCGGACGTGTCGGAAGGCGCGCCCGTGGTGATCGTCGACACCAACAATCCCGCGGAATTGCCGGCCGGCATCAACAAGGCGGACATCCGCGGCATCATCGACCACCACAAGCTGGTCGGCGGGCTGGAAACCAAGGGCCCGATCGAGATCCGAATCGAGCCGCTGGCCTGCACCGCAACCATCATGTGGAAGATGATCGGCAAGGACCTGGCCCAGGCCCCGCGCGGGATCAAGGGCGCGATGCTGACCTGCATCCTGTCCGACACGCTGGAATTCCGCAGCCCCACCACCACGCAGGAAGACAAGGCCGTCGCCCATGCGCTGGCCGAGGAACTGGGCGTGTCGATCCCCGACTACGCCGCCCGGATGTTCGCTGCCAAGTCCGACGTGTCGGCCTTTTCCGATGCCGAATTGCTGCGGATGGATTCCAAGGAATACACCGTCGACGGCAAGGAATTCCGCGTCTCCGTGCTCGAGACCACGGCGCCGAAGACCGTGCTCGACCGCAAGGACAGCCTGATGGCGGCGATGGTCGACGTGGCAAGGGAAGATGGCGCCGACCAGGTGCTGCTCTTCGTCGTCGACATCCTCAACGAACAGGCAACGCTGCTGGTGCCCAACGATTTGGTCAAGACGGTGGCCGAGAAGAGCTTTGGCGTCACCGTGACCGGTGACACGGTGATCCTGCCCGGCATCATGAGCCGGAAAAAGCAGATCATCCCCAACCTCAAGGTCTGAACCGCAATCCGGGGAATGCCGAGGGCGCGCTTGCGGGCGCGCCCTTTTTCGTGCTTCACCGGGGGTCGAACCGCAGCGAGGCCCCATGACGCAGATCATCCAGACCCTGTCCGAGATATCCCACCGCTACGACGCGATGTTCGTCGATCTCTGGGGGTGCGTGCACAACGGCGTCGCGGCCATCCCCTCTGCGGTGGCAGCCCTTCGGGCCTACCGCGCGACCGGTGGCACGGTCGTGCTGGTGACCAACGCGCCCCGCGCCTGGACCGAGGTCGCGCGCCAGCTCGACCGGCTGGGCGTGCCGGCCGATGCCTGGGACGCCATCGCCACTTCCGGCGACAGCGCGCGCGCGGCGATGTTCCGCGGAGCCGTCGGCCAGAAGGTCTGGTTCATGGGTCAGGATTTCGACAAGAGCTTCTTCGAGCCGATGAAGTTGATCGACGACCCGGTGCCGATCACACAGGTTGCGCTGGAACAGGCCGAAGGCATCGTTTGCTGCGGCCCTTTCGATCCCCATGCCGATCCGGCGGTGAACCGGCCCGAATTCCTGTTCGCCAAGCAAAAGGGGCTCAAGCTGCTTTGCGCCAATCCAGACATCGTCGTCGACCGGGGCGAAACCCGCGAATGGTGCGCCGGCGCGCTGGCCGCGCTCTACACCGAAATGGGCGGCGAAAGCTTGTATTTCGGCAAGCCGCATCCGCCGATCTACGATCTCGCCCGACGCCGCCTGGCGGCACTCGACAAGCCCACGGAGAACGCCGGGATTCTCGCCATCGGCGACGGCATCGCGACCGACATCGCCGGAGCGATGGGCGAAGACATCGATTCGCTTTTCATCTCGGGCGGGTTGGCGCGCGCGGAAACCCGCACTGACGACCAGCCCGACCCCAAGGCGCTTGCGGCGTTTCTCGCCCGGGAACAGGCCAATCCCACATTCACCATCGGTACCCTGCGTTGAGTTGTCGCTTGATTTTTCTGCGCGCGCAAAGTAATTAAATTACCGTAAACACCATTTCCGTGTATAATTGTTACCGGACGAAGGGCTATGGAGGGAAAGATGCTCGACAACATGCCGCGCGGCACGATCTGCATCGAAGACATCGAGATGGGCATGTCCCGTCACCTCCGCAAGGTGATCACCGACCGCGATATCGAGCTCTTCGCCGAGGTGTCGACCGATCGCAACCCGGTGCATCTCGACGACGACTACGCCCGCGACACGATTTTCGAAGGCCGCATCGCGCATGGCATGCTGACGGCGGGCCTGATCTCGGCGGTCATCGGCGAACAGCTTCCCGGTCACGGTACGGTCTACATGGGCCAGACATTGAAATTCCTGGCCCCCGTGCGTCCCGGCGACATGGTCACGGCCCGCGTCACCGTCACCGATATCGACGTCGCCAAGCGCCGCGTGACGCTCGACTGCAAATGCGTTGTCGACGGCAAGCCGGTGCTGATCGGCGAGGCCAAGGTGCTCGCCCCTTCCCGCAAGTTCGACTGACCTTCTTCTCTTTTGAAAATACGCGTCATCCCGCAGGCTCCGCCGCAGGCGGGGCCGAGACATCCTGTGCGCGCGTCAGCGCGCGCCTTTCGACAACAGCGCGTCGAATGTGAACGCCGCCGGGATCTCGTCGCGCCCCTCCAGCACCAGGTCGGCCATCACCTGCGCCACCTTGGGCGCCATGCCGAAGCCGATCTTGAACCCGCCATTGGCCACGTATTGCCCCGCCCGTCCGGGCCAGGCACCCAGAAGCGGAGCACGCGTCACTGCCCGCGGGCGCACCCCGGCCCAGCGTGCAAGCACCTCGGCACCATGCAGCGCGGGCAGGATGGACACCGCGCGCTCGATCAACCCGTCGCAATGCCGGTCGGTTGCAGAACCGTCGTCGAAGACCCTCTCCGAGGTCGACCCGATCGCCAGCGTGCCGTCGGCATGCGGCACCACGTGCAATCCGTCGGCAAAGATCTGCGGCGCCGCGAGTGCCGCAAAGCGCAGCAGCACCGACTGACCCTTGACCCCGTCGCCGACCGGACGGCCCAGATCGGCGCTCAGGTCGCGAAGGCCGTGCCAGCCGGTGGCCCAGATCACCGCACCCCGGTCCTCGGCGTCCGGCACCACCTCGACACCCCGCGCCTGCAGGGCCGCGACCAAGGACGCGCAGGCGCGACGGGGATGCATCCGTGCCGACAGCGTGTCGCGCACCACAAGCCCGGTCGGGCTGGGCGGCGCGAACGCACCCGTGTCGCCGGCCTCGACGACTTCCCACACGGCGCGCCCCTGCCACAACGCTTCGGCACCGTCCGCCCGCGCCCGTGCCAGTGCAACCGCCGCGTCATCGGCCAGTGGTTGCAGCCTCCCGGTTCGCGCATAGCCCGGATCGACGCCGCCCGCCGCCTCGACCGCGCGCCAGAAATCCTCGGCCATCAGCAGGCTGTCCAGCTGGAACGCCTTCTTGGCGTTCCAGCTTTCGGGCACATGCGGAGCCAAGGCCCCGACCAGCCCGCCACTCGATCCCGCGCCCGGGCCGTGCGGGTCGACCACCTGCACGCGGGCCCCCCGCGTCACGCAGGCCCAGGCAACCGACAGGCCAAAGATCCCTGCCCCGCGCACCGTTACTTCCCTGCTTGCCATCGGCCCCGCCCATGTCCTAGTTGCGGCATTCCTCTACGGCAGGATGCCATGCAGCAACAGCCCCTTTCCTGGCGCGGCGACGTTCCGGTCTCGGACCGGTTCGACGATCCGTATTTCTCGCTCGAGAACGGATTGGCCGAGACGCGGCATGTCTTCCTTGCGGGCAACGGCTTGCCCGACCGGTTCCACGACGGTTTCCACATCGCCGAGCTGGGTTTCGGCACCGGGCTGAACCTGCTCGCGGCACTGGCCCTTTGGCGCGCGGCGGGGCAGTCGGGCACGCTGCACTTCACCAGCTTCGAAGCCTACCCGCTGCCGCCTGCCGACATGGTCCGCGCCCAGGCGGCGTTCCCGGAGCTCGCCGGTGTCGCCGCCGCGCTTGCTCCGTATTGGGGCAAGCCATCCATCGTCTTGCCCGATCTCGCCTTCACCCTGGTCGAAGGCGATGCGCGAGAAACGCTTCCGCTGTGGGAGCGGCGCGCAGATGCCTGGTTTCTCGACGGCTTCTCGCCTGCCAAGAATCCCGAGCTTTGGGACCCCGCGCTTCTGACCCAGGTCGCGCGGCACACCGCGCCCGGCGGCACGGCGTCCACCTATTCCGCCGCAGGACATGTCCGTCGCGCCCTGCAAAACGCCGGTTTCAAGGTGGAACGCCGGCCCGGATACGGACGAAAGCGCCACATGACCGCCGCGCGGATGCCCTGACATGGCACAGCAGAACATCCCGCTCGGCATCTGGCTGATGATCGCCACCGCGCTGATCTTCGCCGCCCAGGACGGTCTGTCGCAGCACCTGGCGCGGGAATACAACACCGCGATGGTGGTGATGATCCGCTACTGGTTCTTTGCCGCCTTCGTCATCACCGTGGCCACCCGCAAGGCCGGCGGGTTCCTGCAGGCGGCGCGCAGTGAACAACCCCTGTTGCAAGCCTTTCGCGCCGTGCTGCTGGTGGCCGAGATCAACGTGATGGTCTTTGCCTTCACGCTGCTCGGTCTCGTGGAAAGCCACGCGGTCTTTGCCTGCTACCCGCTGATCATCGCCGCCCTGTCCGGGCCGATCCTGGGCGAACAGGTGGGTTGGCGGCGCTGGAGCGCCATTGCCATCGGCTTTGTCGGCGTGCTGATCATCCTGCAACCCGATGCCGGGGTGTTTTCGCCCTACGCGGTGATCCCGCTTCTGTCGGCGACGATGTTCGCGCTTTACGGCCTGCTCACCCGCTACGTCGCCCGCCGCGACAGCGCCGCGACGTCGTTCTTCTGGACCGGCACCGTCGGCGCACTGGCCGCCACCGCCTGGGGCGCCTGGTTCTGGGAACCGATGACCGCATCCGATTGGGCGCTGATGGCCACGCTCTGCGTCACCGGCGCGGTGGGGCACTGGTGCCTGATCAAGTGCTACGAGGTGGCCGAAGCCAGCGCGGTCCAGCCCTTCGCCTATCTGCAACTGCCCTTCGCCTCGGTGATCGGCGTGGTGGTCTTTGCCGAAACGATCCGCCCCAACGTGGCGTTCGGCGCGGCGATCATCATCGCGGCGGGGCTATTCACCCTGTGGCGCGCGCGCCAGAAGGGTTGAGCCGGTGAGTTCCTGCGAAAACGGCACCGGATGCGGGTCGAGACCCAGCCGGGCGCGGTAGACCGGCAGGCTTTCGGTGACGCGCATGACGTAATTTCGGGTCTCGTCAAAGGGGATCATCTCGATCCAGTCGACGATGTCGATGGCGCCGATGCGTGGGTCGCCGTTTTCTTCGATCCAGCGGATCGGGCGCGATGGTCCGGCGTTGTAGCCCGCCGCCATCATGACCGCGTTGCCGTCGAACGTGGCCGACAGATCCGCCAGATAGGCCGCGCCCAGGGTCGCGTTATAGGCCGGGTCGGACAACAGGCGATCGGCGTCGTAGTCCAGGCCCAGCCAGCCCGACACCTCGCGCGCCGTGCCGGGCATCAGCTGCATGAAGCCGCGCGCGCCGGCACCCGAAATCACCGAAGGGTCGAACTCCGATTCCCGACGGGCGATGGCCAGGACCAGTTCAACCGGCACGGGGTGTTCGCGCCCGGTGATACCGGGATGCAGGGCGAAATAGGGTCCGGGCAGTTCCAGCCCGTATTGCGCCGCACGCTTGCCCAGCATGACCTGCATGTGCGGGCGTCCCATCTCGCCCAGCATCTGGGCCATCTGGCCGATCTGGGTGCGGTCCAGGCTTTCGGCCAGATGCGTAAGGAACCGTTCCGCCAGCGCGTTTTCGCCCGCGGCGATCAGCAGGATCGCGGCGCGGTACACGCTGGATGCCGTGAAGGGCGCGCCACGCCAGTCCGGGAAAGCTTCGGAACCGGCCAGAGCGGGGTCCGGGCCATACCCCGCCCGTTCCGCGGCCAGAAGCCCGTAGAACGAGGTCTGCCAGCGCGCGCCCTCGGCATAGGCGGCTTGCGCGGCTTCGGACTCGCCCATGGCCTCGTGCGCCCGGCCCAGCCAATAACCCGCCCGACCCAGCGAAATCGGTGTCTCGACGCTGGCCGCAAAAGTCCGGAAATGTTCCAGCGCGAGGTCCGGCCGGTCCAGGTGCCGCAGCGCCAGGTAGCCCGACAGCCACTCCAGGTCGTGGAAATCGGAGCCTTCGACCAGCCAGTGCCGCGAGGCGACGTTGTAGGCATCCTGCACGGCGCCGTCACGCATCAGCCGCCGCGCCAGATCGCGCCGCGCCCGTGCCCAGGCCCAGGGTTCGCCCAGGGCCTCGGCGCTGGCGGACCGTTCCAGGATCAGCGCGGTCGCATCGGCCACACGGCCCTTGCGTTCACGCCAGTAGAACCGTTCGAAGGCCAGTCCGGGGTGGTCTGTCAGCGCCGCGGGCACCTTTTCGATCAGCGTGTCGACCCCGGCCGCCTGCTGACGCAGGGCCATGCGCGCCTGTGCCAGCGCCTGCCAGCCATCGTCGACCAGCGGCAGCATCGCCGACGCGTTGGACGACCAGCCCCGCCACAGCGCCATGTCCAGCCGCGCGACATGGTGCGGTTTCAGCAGGTCGCCCCATTGCTCGACGAAAGCGCGCCGTTCATCGCTGCCAAGCGACAGGGTCCGCCAGGCCAGCACGATCCCGGCCTCGGCCGCGCCACGCTCGCCCTGAGCGATCTGTGCCCGTGCCCAGGCCAGCGCACCCGTGCCGGTCTGCGGCAGGTCGTTCTCGAAAAAGGCAAGAACAGCGTCCGAAGGCGCGTCCGACATCGCCGCTTCGGATTTTTCGCGCAGATAGGGCAGGCCCGGCCAATCCGGGTTGCGCGCCAGGAAATCCTGCACCTCGGCGACGTCGCCGCGACCGGCGCGCAGGTAGTGCCATCGGATCACGTCCAGCGCTTCCTGACCGTCGCCGCGAGCCTCGATCTGCGCGGCGGCCCAGTCGCCGGCGCGCATCGCTTCCATCGCGCGACGCAACGATTGGCCATCCTGTTGGGCGAAGGCGACCAGAGGCAGGAAGAGGCCGACAAGCACGACCAGAAGGCGCGACATGATCTTGCAATTTCCGCTGTGAACAGGAATAGACGCCATGCTGACGATATCGTGCGCGCGGGCCGGGCGGCAACTCACTTTCCCGGCAGGCGCGACGGTCCTTGGCGGAAAACGGAACAAAGATAGGAGCGTGTCATGTTCAAGGGGTCAATGCCTGCCCTGGTCACGCCGTTCAAGGACGGCGCGGTGGATTTCGACACGCTCAAACGGCTGGTGGATTGGCAGATCGACCAAGGCAGCCACGGTCTGGTGCCGGTGGGCACGACCGGCGAAAGCCCGACGCTGACCCATGCCGAGCACGAGGCCGTCGTCGAGGCAGTGGTCGATGCCGCCGCGGGCCGGGTGCCGGTCATCGCGGGGGCCGGCAGCAACAACACCGCCGAGGCGATCCGCTTTGTCCAGCACGCCAAGAAGGTCGGCGCGCAGGCGGCTCTGGTCGTCACGCCCTACTACAACAAGCCGACCCAGGCCGGTCTGATCGCGCATTACACCGCGCTGACCGAAGCGGTCGACCTGCCGATCGTCATCTACAACATTCCCGGCCGGTCGGTGGTCGACATGTCGCCGGCGACGATGGGCGAACTGGCCAAGCTGAAGAACATCATCGGCGTCAAGGACGCGACCGGAGACTTGGCGCGCGTCTGCCAGCAACGCATCACCTGCGGGCCGGACTTTCTGCAGATCTCCGGCGAAGACGCCACTGCCCACGGCTTCAACGCCCAGGGTGGCGTCGGCTGCATCTCGGTCACGGCCAATGCCGCGCCAGCACTTTGCGCGCAGGTGCAGAACGCCTGCCTGGCAGGCGACTACGCCAAGGCGCTTGAACTGCAGGACAAGCTGATGCCGCTGCACCAGGCGATCTTTACCGAGCCGGGCCTTTGCGGGGTGAAATACGCCATGTCGCGGCTTGGTCTGTGCAGCGACGAGGTGCGCCTGCCGCTGGTGCCGGTCACCCAGCCCACGCGTGTCAAGATCGACGCGGCGTTGCGTCATGCCGGTCTGCTGAACTGATCTGACCGGTCGGACAAACGAAAAGGGGGCCACACGGCCCCCTTTTGCATGTGCGCGCCCAGGCGTGGATCAGCCGGGAACATCCAGACCTTCAGGCTGACCGACAACGACGAAGAACAGTGCCTCGGGGTCCAGCAGGCGCGCCGCGACGCGCTGCATGTCCTCGACCGTCAGTGCCTCGACCAGCGCGTTGCGGTTGGTGACGTAATCCACACCCAGATCGTCCATCTGCATTCCCACCAGGATGTTGGCGATCCGCGCATTGCCATCGAAGCGCAGCGGGTACGACCCGGTCAGGTAGGTCTTGACCTGCTCGAGTTCCTCTTGGCTCAGCCCTGTTTCGGCCATCTTGCGCCATTCGTCGCGGATGACCGCGATCGCTTCGGCGATCCGGTCATTGGCCGAGGCCACGCGCCCGGCAATCAGCGCGGCGCGGTCCTTGGCCGCCAGATAGGAATAGACCCCGTAGGTCAGGCCGCGTTTCTCGCGTACCTCGTTCATCAGCCGCGCCTCGAAACCACCGCCGCCGAGGACCTCGTTCAGGACGTAGGCCGCCAGGAAATCCGGATCATCGCGCATCAGCCCGGCATGACCGAACAGCGCCACGGATTGCGGCGTTTCGAACGGAACCACCTGGATCGTTCCCTCGGTGGAAACATCCACCATCTGGGGAAGTTCGGGGCCGGTTTCCGGAAGATCGCCGAACAGCTGGTCCATCACCGCACCGAGCGTTTCCGCGTCGATATCGCCCACCGCCGCGATATACACCCGATCCTGCGCCAGTGCCGCCTTGTGTGCCGCAAGCAAGTCGTCGCGGGTCAGCGCGGCGACGCTGTCGACGGTGCCATCCAGCGGCGAGCCATAGGGATGATCGCCGAACAGCGCCGCATCAAAGGCAGCGCCGGCGATGGCGTCGGGATCCTTGAGATCGGAGCGGATCGACGCCAGAACCTGCGCGCGCACCCGTTCGATCGCCGCCGGTTCGAAGGTCGGCTCGACCAGCGACGCGCGCAGCAGGGCGACAGCCTCGTCGCGGGTTTCTGACAGGAACCGCGCCGAGACCGACACGGCGTCATCGCCCACGTCGAAACGATACGATGCGGCGAGCGACTCTGCCGCTTCCGCGAAACCGCGCGCATCGAGATCGCCGGCGCCCTCTTCCAGCAATCCGACCATCAGGTTGGTGGCGCCGCGTTTGCCCGGCGCATCCAGCGATGCCCCGCCGCGGAACCGGATTTCCAGCGCGACAAAGGGAATCGACGGTTCTTCGACCAGCCAAGCCTTGAACCCGCCGGGGCTCACGACTTCCTGGATTTCGATCTCCGCCCGCGCGGGCAGGGCCAGCACCAAAGCGATCAGAACGGCGAGCAGCGCTCTCATTGGGTTACCTCCTCGGCGGGCATCAGATAGCCTGTCACGGCGGTTCTGCGGTCGAACACCTTGCGGCCGGCTGCAATGATGTCCTCGGGGGTGACCGACTGCAGGATGTCGGGCCAGGCCTGCACATCCTCGACGGTCAGCCCGGATGTCAGGGCCGCGCCATAGCGTCGGGCCAGCCGTTCGGCATTGTCGCGTTCGTAGATTTCCGAAGCCCGCAGCTGGAATTTGATCCGCTCGAGCTGCGTCTCGTCCACCCCTTCGTCGAGAAACGCCGCCACGGTCGCGTCCAGCGCCTTTTCGGCGTCTTCCAGCGAGACCCCGGCGGCCGGAACGATCAGCAGGGTGAACGTCGAATCATCCAGCGAGGTCGCATCGTAAAAGGCCGTGGTGTAGACCGCTTGCTGCGTTTCGAATTGCAGCTTTTGCGTCAGGACCGAGGTCTGGCCGCCCCCCAGCAGTTCCGCCAGCAGCGTCAACGCAGCAGCCTCTTCCTGTGCGCCGGAATCGCGCTCGGGTGCCAGGTAGCTGCGCGCGACATAGGGCTGGGCCACGCGCGCGTCGCGGAACATCAGCCGACGTTCGGCCAGGTGGCGCGGTTCCTCGACGCGCTCGCGCGGGCGCAGATCAGGGTTCGGTGGCAGTTTGCCGTAATGCTCCTCGGCCAGGCGCCGCACCTCGTCGGGATCGGCATCGCCTGCGACGATCAGTATTGCGTTGTTGGGCGCATAGAATTCGCGGTAATAAGCCAGTGCATCGTCCAGATCGAGCGTCTCCATCTCGTGCCGCCAGCCGATGATCGGCGTGCCGTAGGGATGATTGAGATACTGCGCCGCCCGGCGCTGCTCCATGAACAGCGCGCCCGGGTCGTTTTCGACCCGCTGGTTGCGTTCCTCGATGATGACCTCGCGTTCGGTCAGGATATCGGCCTCGGTCAGGCGCAGGTTGACCATCCGGTCGGCCTCCATCGCCATCATCTGGCCCAGCCGGTCGGCTGCCACGCGTTGGAAATAGGCGGTGTAGTCGAAACTGGTAAAGGCGTTGTCGTTGCCGCCATTGGCCGCCACGGTCTTGCTGAACTCACCGGGTGCCAGCGTGTCTGTGCCCTTGAACAAGAGGTGTTCGAGGAAATGCGCGACGCCGGATACGCCGCGCTCCTCATCCGCCGATCCGGCGCGGTACCAGACCATGTGCACGACGGCCGGAGCGCGGTGATCCTCGATCACGACCACCTCCATGCCGTTGTCGAGCGTGAATGTCGTCACAAGGTCCTTGGCGGCCCAAACCGGAGCGGCCAGCACCACAAAACCCATGATCCACGCAGCAATTCGCGCCATCGCGGCCTCCTCTCATCGCGGTTTCGTCAAGAGATACAGCCCGGGTTCCGGCATTCAAGTCGCCGTGACGCGGTCGTGATCGTCAGCGCCCTTCTGGCGGCGCGGCCGGTGTCCTGGCACCCGCGCGGCGATAGCGGTCAAGCCACTGGTAGGCGTCAAGCGACTGGCGCCGATACGCGCGGAAGTATTCGTCCGTCGGCACGATCGACCAGGTGAAGCGCGACCGCCGGGTCCGGAAATCCAGGTCTTCTGCCGCCAGCTTTTCGCGGATCGTCGCGTCACGACCGAACCGGCTGGCGCGGGATACGATTGCCGCGTCGCCGGCCGGTATTCCGGCACCGGGCGTCAGGCGCGCCGGGTTCCCGCCCAGGACCGCCACCGCATCGGCCAGCGGCGTCTGGTCGGTGCGGTTGGCACCGCCCGGCGTGGGTTGCGGCAGTTCCGCAAAGCTGGGCGGCGTTTCGAGCGGCTTGCGCGGCACGATCGAAAATTCCTCGGGCCGGCCGGAATTGGTGCGCAGATCGTGCAGTCGGATATCGCGCTCACCGCTGCATGCGGTCAACCCGGCTAGCCCGGCAATCAGGATCATTGGCGCAAACCGCATCGGCACCCTCCATTCGCTGACACAGCCTTATCCCATCCGCGCCGGAAGGTCACGAGGGCTTTTTCCCGCCGCCGGGGAACAGCACGAGCCCAAGCGCCCCGACGAAAATGGCGATATCGGCGACGTTGAAGGCAAAGGGATTGTCGATCCCGCAGCAGGACATGTTCAGAAAATCCGCCACCGCGCCATAGACCAGCCGGTCGACGATATTGCCAAGCGCTCCGCCGATGAGAAAACCGGCCGAGATCAACCCCAGCTTGCCCGGCGGGTCGCGCCGCATCCAGACCAGCACGAACAGCACGATCCCAAGGGCGACCGCGATCAGAATCCAGCGCGTCGCATCGCCGTGGTTGGAAAACAGTCCGAAATTGATGCCGTGGTTCCACGCCATCTTGAAGACAAGAAACGGCGGCGCGACGTCGATCACCAGCCGGTTCGCGAGGTCGAGGACATGCACCACCCAGATCTTGGTCAACTGGTCGAACATGAACACGCCTACGGTCACCCGCGCCAATAGGGTCGCCGCTCTGCCCTGCTCTGCCTGTGCTTGCGCCATGCCGGCCTCCTTTGTCTTGGCTCTAGCCCGGGCCGGACGCGATGAAAAGCGGGATCAGCGGGGCAATGCCGCGACGAACGCGCGAAACGCCCCGGCGGCGGCGGACTCGTCGATCGTTTCGGCGTGGTTGACCGTCAGTGCGACACATGTCCGGCGCCCCGTGCCGTCGGTCAGGTGACCGGTGAAGTTCAAGACACCCGTTTCGGACCCGCCCTTGTAGGCGGCACGGGTGCCGTCCTGCAGCAGCAACGGCCCCGGATTGATCGCCATCAGAGGCAGATCGGCGACCGCTCCGATCAGCGTGCAAAGCGTGGTCAACGACAGGTACCATTCGACGCCCGGGTCATGGGCTCCCAGCACGGCGCCGAGCGGCGGCAGGTCTTGCGCCGCTTGCGCCGCGATTGCGGGCTTGCCCACAGCCGGCGCCGCACGCCAGTCGGCGCGCGCATCCGCATCGGCCTTGAGCCCTAAGAATTCCCGCGTCGTCAGGAAACCGGTGGCGTCGATGCCCAACTGCGCCGCAACCCGGTCGCGCCCCAGCACGTCGATCAGCAGGTCGGTCGCGCTGTTGTCGCTGATCGAGATCATCAGCGCCGCAGCGGTGTGCAGCGTCAGCGGCGATCCGTCGGGCATGTCCTGCAACTGACCGCTGGGCAGCGACTTGTGGCGCGCCTCGAGCCGGACGACATCCGCCCAATCCCGGCGCCCGGATGCGATATCCCCGGCCAGAACCGCCAGCACGCCCAGCTTGAAGGCCGAGCCGACGGCCAGCGCGGCATCGGCCGCCTGCGCGCTCAGCACCTGGCCATCGCGCACCGCCAGCCATGCAACCCGGTCTCCAAGCCCGGCCAGCACCGCCTCGGCCCCGCCAAGCGACGCCACACGCGGCTCCGGCGGCTCGAAAAACAGCATCGCGACGCGGCCATCGGCATCCAGCGCGATGCGCGCCTGCATCCGGTGCGTGGCCGTCAGCACCGTGGCACGGTCACCCCGCAGCGTGATGGTCTCGACCGGCCCGATCGCAGCGGTGATCTGCGACAGGACAGGAACAAGCTGCGCGATCGGCACCGCGTCAAGAAAGCCCGGTGCGAATTGCGCCGCTTCGGGCGGGCGGGTCAGCAGCGCGCGCAGCACATGCTCGGCCGTTTGCGCCTGCGCAACCATCGGCGCCGCGGCAAGGGCAAGGGCGCCGATCCATGGCTTCTTCTCTTTAGAAATACGCATCTCCCACCTTGCCACCAGCGGGGCACGACCGGTCAATGGCGGAAGTGACGCATTCCGGTGAGCACCATCGCCAGACCGGCCTCGTCGGCCGCCGCGATCACCTCGTCATCGCGCATCGACCCGCCGGGCTGGATGACGCAGCTGGCACCCGCCGCCGCGGCCTCCATCAACCCGTCGGGGAAGGGAAAGAACGCGTCCGACGCCACCGCCGAGCCCTGGGTCAAAGGCGCCGGAAGGCCCAGCGTTTCGGCCATGCGTTCGGCCTTTTTCGCGGCGATCAGCGCCGAGTCGACCCGGCTCATCTGGCCTGCGCCCACGCCCACGGTGGCACCGTCCCTGGCGTAGACGATGGCATTAGATTTCACGTGCTTGGCCACGGTCCAGGCAAACAGCAGGTCCGCCATCTGCGCGTCGGTCGGCGCCTTCCTGGTGACAACCCGCAGGTCGTCCAGCGCGCGGTGGCCATTGTCGCGGTCCTGCACCAGGAAACCGCCCGCAACCTGCCGCCAGGCCAGACCGGGGCTGCGCGGATCGGCCAGGCCTTCGGTCACCAGCAGACGCAGGTTCTTCTTGGCGGCAAAGACCTTGCGGGCGTCGTCGTCGGCACCCGGCGCAATGACGACCTCGGTGAAGATCTCGGTGATCTTTTCTGCCGTCGCGCCGTCCAGCGGCCGGTTCAGCGCCACGATGCCGCCGAAGGCCGAGGTGCGGTCGCAATCGAACGCCTTGGCATAGGCTTCGGTCAAGGTTGCGCCCCGCGCAACACCGCAGGGATTGGCGTGCTTGATGATCGCGCAGGCCGGGCCATCCCCGGGCGCGAATTCGCTCACCAGTTCAAAGGCCGCATCGGTGTCGTTGATGTTGTTATAGCTCAGCTCCTTGCCCTGAAGTTGCCGGGCGGTGGCGACGCCGGGCCGGTTCGAACCGTCGGTGTAGAACGCGGCCTTCTGGTGCGGGTTCTCGCCATAACGCAGTGTCTGCGCCAACGTGCCGGCAAAGGCGCGCCGTTTGGGCGCTTCGAGCCCGATCGCATCGGCCATCCAGGTGCTGACGGCGGCGTCATAGGCGGCGGTGCGGGCATAGGCCTTTTGCGCCAGCTTGCGGCGGAATTTCGGGCAGGTCGCGCCGTTGTGCTGGTCCATGTCGCCCAGCAGCTTTCCGTAGTCCTCGACATCCACAACGACGGAAACGAACGCATGGTTCTTGGCTGCCGCGCGGATCATCGCCGGGCCACCGATATCGATGTTCTCGACGCAGGTGTCGTAATCCGCGCCGGCCGCGACGGTGGATTCGAACGGGTAGAGGTTCACCACCAGCAGGTCGATCGGGCCGATGCCGTGCTGCTCCATCGCCGCGACGTGATCGGCGTTGTCGCGCAGGGCCAGCAATCCGCCATGCACCATCGGGTGCAGCGTCTTGACCCGGCCGTCCATCATTTCGGGGAACCCGGTCACCTCCGAGACGTCGCGCACCGCCACCCCGGCCTCGCGCAGCGCCTTGGCCGAACCGCCGGTCGACAGGATCTCGACCCCGCGCTGATCCAGCGCCTTTCCCAGTTCGATCAGCCCGGTCTTGTCGGATACGGAAATCAGGGCGCGGCGGACGGGATGCAGATCGCTCATGGAAAGGCCTTTGGCTTGGGGTCAGATCGTCACGTCCACCTCGTCCATCGCCAGGTCACGCACCGCGGTCGCGGTTTCCTGCGCCTTCGACAAAGTCCAGCGGACGCGGGTCGCATACTCCATCGCGCGGCCGGATAAAACGATCTGTTTCGTCGCGCGTGGCCGCAGCCGGCCTTTTTCCAGGAAAACCGACGGTTCGAGCGACAGGTTGACCGCTCCGCTGAACCGGAACACCCAGATTTCACCCGACCGCAGCGCCATCGACACCGCCGTGCCGCCCATATCCAGCGCCACATCGACCTCGGGATGCAGGTGGAAATGCACCTGGAAAGGCAATCCGGTCAGCTTGACCTTGTTCATCGCACTGTCAAAGCGGCGCTTGGCCGGATCGTCCAGCGCGACCAGGAAATCCTCACCCATCAGGGCGCGGCCGTCAAAGCTCAGTTCCAGAGTGCGGGCATGGGTCAAACCGTGCTGCCGGACATAGCCGTCATGCGCGCATTCGATCCGCGGGCCATCGGGCGAGTGGCTGAGATGGGCGGGCACATGGGTTGGTCCGTCGGCCAGCAATTCGCGTTGCGATGAACCCACCCATAGCGGTGCCGCCAACCGGGCGCTGGAATATCCCTCGAGACACAACGTGGAATGCAAGGGGGTCGCACGGCCTGCGCGCCGCCATTCGCGGCCAAACTCGTTGCCGGCCCCGCAATTCACGATCAGCGCCCGCCGGCCCGAGGTCAGTTCGAACGCCAGGGTCGAGGCGTGGGCCTGCGCCGAAGCGTCGCCGCCGGGTGGCACCGCCGCATCCATGATGACCGACGTGCGCCCCGCCGACAATCGCGCGAACCCCATCGCCAGGGTACCATTGCGCCGCGTCTTGGTGCCCGACGCCGCCAGCGCCTGGTCCAGCCGGCCTTCTGCACCGCGACCGCCACCGTGAAACCGCGCCAGCGCGCCATCGGCATGGCGCAAGCTGCGCAGCGTCGGGGCGATCCGGGCGATCGCCGCCAGATGCGCCGCGTCCGCGTCGCGATCGGCGGCCTCCAGCGCATCGCGCGCCCAAACCAGCAGCGTCAAGACTTCCATCAGCGCTTCGGGATCGCGGGTCGGAAGCCCGCCCTGCGCGTCGATCAGTCGGGCGCATTCGGTGCCGATGGCCTTGCGGGCCGGTTCGACGTGGCGCTCCATGCCTTCCAGCGACAGACCGGAATACAGCAGGCCGGTCAGCGCCTCGAACCGCGCCAATCCCGGCGGCAGGGATTTCCAGCGCCGCGCCAGAAAGGTCGTCTGCCGCGACAGGGCGGCGAAATAGGCGTGGCTTGCGGCACTGTCCTGCCCGCGCAGCAGGAAAAGCGCATGTTGGATCCAGCGGATCGCGCGACGGCCCGACAATTCGGGCGTCCAGCCCGCCCCCTGACCGCGCCCATACCGGTCGATCCAGCCCCAGAGCCATCTTTGCGCCAGGACCCGCGCACGGGCATCGCCCACGGCGGCCAGATCGTCGAGCCAGCCGAAGCCATGCGCTTCTTCGGACCAGAGCGTATCGGGAGCGGCCAGATCCCAAAGCATCGCATCCCGCGCTTCGACCAGATGACCGGCGAACATCAGGTTGCCGGCGATCAACTGCCGTCCACGGGCGAACATCCCCACGCTTTTGGGTTCGGGCTGATAGACAAATCCGCTGGCCGGGCTTGTGCGTGCACTGCGCCACGCATGCCAGCCGTTCAGAAAACGCTCGCGCCGCGCGCGCCAGGTGCGTCGTTCCGCCATCTGCACTGCCTCTCCCGCGCCTTTTCGCGACGCCTTTGGTTGCGCGGCAGAATAGCCAAGTCGGGTCCGCAAGTCACCTTGCTTTCGCCCGGTCAGCCGGCTTTGCGCAGAAGAGCCATGTAAAAGCCATCCATTCCGCCCCGGTCGGCCCAGAAATCGGGGCGCAGCCGCAACCCGCCCTCGGCCGACCGCCAGCCGGGCTCGATCCACTCGGCCTGCGGGGGCACAACCGCCATGTCCTTTCGCCGTGCCAGCAAATCCTCGACCTGGCATTCGCCTTCGTCGGGCAGCAGCGAACAGGTGGCGAAGACCAGCAAACCGCCCGGCGCCAGCAGGTCGCAGGCATGATCCAGCATCGACGCCTGCAGGCCGATCAGTTCGGAAATCCGTTCGCCTTCGTGCAGATGCGGCAGGTCGGGGTGACGTCGCAGCGTTCCCGTGGCCGAACAGGGTGCGTCCAGCAGGACGGCATCGTAGCGCCCGGCATGATCGAGGGCATCGCCCGCCACCAGCGACGCCTTGAGCCCGGTCCGCGCGAGGTTTTCGCGCACCCTGTCCAGCCGCGACGCAGAGATATCCAATGCGGTGACCAGCGCACCGGCCGCGGCCAGCTGCATCGTCTTGCCACCCGGCGCCGCGCACATGTCCAGAACCCGCCGGCCCGCCACGTCGCCCAGCAGCCGCGCCGGCAATGCCGCGGCCGCGTCCTGAACCCAGAACGCACCGTCCTCAAAGCCCGGAAGGGCGGAAACCTGCCCCCCCGCCAGCCGCACGGATCCCGTGGGCAGAAGATCGCCACCCACCGCCTGCGCCAGGGCCGCGGCATCGCTGCGGGGCGTGAGATCGATCGGCGGGGTCCGCGCCTGCACCGCTTCCATCGCCGATACCGCCGCCTTGCCCCATGCCGCGACCAGCGGCTGGCGCAGCCAGTCCGGGATGCGGGGTGCTGGCAGCCTGTCCCATTTCGCCGGGCCTTCGGCGGCGACCTTGCGCAACACCGCGTTGACCAGACCTTTCATCGAAGCCATGCGCTTGTCCGCGCCTGCGATAGTCACCGCGTCGTTGACCACGCCATGCGCCGCGCCACCCTGGCACAGCTCGACCGTCCCCAACCGCAAAAGGTTGCGCACCGCCAAGGGCGGCATGCGTTTCAGCAACGGCTTCAGCAACCGGTCCGCCCGGTCCAGATGGCGCAGCGTGTCCGCGGCCAGGCGCTGCGCCGCGGCGCGGTCGGGCGGCGCCAGCGGGTCGATCAGGGCGCCCAGTTCGGACAGCGGCCTGTGCTGGCCCAGCACGCCGGTCAGCAGCAAAAGGGCGCCGTGACGCGCGGTTTTGGGCGGCTGTGTCATGATGTCTCCTGCCGGATGGCTTGCCCGGCTTCGGTGCGGGCGTATATCAATCCGTGGAAGACGAGGAAAGCGCCATGTCCGACAAAGACGTCTCAGACCTGCCACCCGCGGCGCAGCGCGCCCTGGCCGAAGCGGCCGAACGCCGGAAAAAGGCAGAGGCCGAAGCCCGTGCCAACCCAATGCCACGCGAATTGGGTGGACGCGACGGGCCCGAGCCCGTGCGCTACGGCGACTGGGAAAAAAAGGGCATCGCGATCGACTTCTGATCGCCGGAGGTCACCGCAGCCGGAAGTCCGCGAAATCGCCGCGCCCTTCATCGGCGGTGAACCGGATGCGGTCGCCATTGGCGCGGACTTCCTGGCAGTTGTAGCCCAGGTCGTCACCGCCCCAGTTCAGATCGCGGCAGAAAAACCCGTTCTGCCAGCGCCACTGACCGGTCACATCCCAACTGGCCCCGCGCCCGGCGATGGCGCCGTCCGGCAGGACCTGCAGCCGCACAAGCGGACGCGCCAGGGTCTTGCCCTGGACAAGCTGGACAAAGGTATCGCGGTCGGTCACGCGCTGGAATTCCGCCTGCGCCACGGTCGCGGCCGCCGACAGGATGGCGATCGAAAGCAACAAGGATTTCATCGTGATCTCCCTTTTTACGGGGTGATACGATCCTGCCGCGCCTCCGGATCACTTTGCCGGACGCATGCCCAGCACGTCCAACATGTCGTATTGGCCCGGCGCCTTGTCCTGACCCCACAGCGCCGCCCGCAGCGCGCCGCGGGCGAACAACGCCCGGTCCGAGGCGATGTGTTTCAGCACGATGCGTTCGCCGGCCGCGGCAAAGATCACCTCGTGTTCGCCCACGATGTCGCCGCCGCGGATGGCATGAAAACCGATATCGCCGCGTTCGCGCGTTCCGGTGATGCCGTCCCGGCCACGATCGGACACGTCCGCCAGCGCAACGCCCCTGCCCTCTGCAGCGGCCTCGCCCAGCATCAGCGCAGTGCCCGAAGGCGCATCGACCTTGCGGTTGTGGTGCGCCTCGACGATTTCGATATCCCAATCGGCATCCAGCGCCGCGGCGACCTGTTTGGTGATCTGCGTCAGAAGGTTGACACCCAGGCTCATGTTGCCCGCCCGCACGATTACGGCATGCCGGGCAGCCAGCGCGATCTGATCCAGGTGCTTGCGTTCGAGACCGGTCGTGCCGATCACGTGCACGGCGCGCGCCTGCGCCGTCAGTTCGGCGAAGGCCACGGTGGCGTCCGGCGCTGTGAAATCCAGCACGGCCTGCGCCCGGGCAAAGCACTCCAGCGGATCGTCCTGCACCCTGACGCCGATCGATGCACCGCCCATCGCCTCGCCCAGGTCGTGGCCCAGCCAGGCATGGCCCGGTCGTTCCAGCGCGCCGGTCAGCCGAAGCTTGTCCGATGCCAGCACCTCGCGCACCAGCATCTGGCCCATCCGGCCCGACACGCCCGTCACCACCACACCCGGCTTGTCCGTCATTTCGCCGCTCCTTACCCCGCGTCCCGGCCTCAATAGCCCGCCCCGCGGCGCTTGGCAAAGGGGGGCAGAAAGCATAAGTCACGAGCATGGCAAACAACAGATTCCACGAAGGCCAGGGGCCGAGCCAACGCCAACTGCGCGTCGCCGAGGTGATCCGCCGGCGCCTCTCCGAGGTGTTGAGCCGCGGCGAGGTCCACGATCCGGATCTCAACAGGATGACGATCACGGTCGGCGAGGTGCGGGTATCACCCGATCTAAGGGTCGCCACTGCCTATGTCGTGCCTCTGGGTGGCAAGGGCAGCGATGACATGTTCGACCTGCTCAAACGCAATCGGTCGGAACTTCGGCGGCAGGTATCGCGGGGTCTGGGGCTGAAATTCGCTCCCGAACTGCGCTTTCGCCTCGATGAGACCTTCGACCAGCTCGACGAGACACGGCGCCTGTTCTCGGACGAAGGCGTGCGCCGCGACCTCGACAGTTGACCGGATGCGTGCGGGTCTGGCCATCATAGCGGCGCTCGCGACCTTTGCCGCGGCCCAGGCCGCGCAGGCCGTCACCTGCGAGACCGAAACCCTGGACACGCGGCGCTATACCGTCTGCAAGGTCGATGTCGCGGCGGAAGAACTCCGGCTCTTCCTGACTGATCCGTCGGGCGCGCCCTTCGGGGATTTCGACACCCTGGACCGTCACCTCGAGGGCAACGGCAGAGCGCTGGCGTTTGCGATGAATGCAGGCATGTATCACGACGACCGTGCACCGGTCGGCCATTACCGCGAAGACGGGCGCGAGATCATGCGGGTGATCCCGAATGCCGGTCCGGGCAATTTCGGTTTGTTGCCCAACGGCATTCTGTGCATCACGCGGACCCGAGCGCGGGTCATCGAAACCCGGGCCTTCCTGGCGGAACGCCCGGACTGTCGCCACGCCACCCAATCCGGCCCGATGCTGGTGATCGACGGCGAACTGCATCCCCGGTTCCTGCCCGACAGCACGTCGCGGTTCATCCGCAACGGCGTGGGAACCAGCGCGGATGGACGCCGCGCGGTTTTCGCGATTTCGGATGGTCCGGTGACGTTTCACGAATTTGCCCGGTTGTTCCGCGACGTGCTGCGGCTACCGAACGCGCTCTTTCTCGACGGCAATGTCTCGCGCCTGTTCGCACCCGAACTGGGACGAAACGATGCGGGACGGCGCATGGGGCCCATCGTGGCAGTCACCGTTCCGCGGTGAACGTGCTTGCACCGTCCCGGCCAGAGGCCTACCTCGTGCCAGGCTTGAAACGGACTTCGGAGCTTGTGAATGCCGACTGACCTCGAAACGCTGACCGGTGCGCTGCTGGACGCAGCGCGCAAGGCCGGGGCCGATGCGGCCGATGCCATCGCCGTGCAGGGCCGGGCCATCGCCATCGATGTGCGCCAGGGAAAGCTGGAACAGGCCGAGCGGTCGGAATCGACCGATCTGGGCTTGCGGGTTCTGTTGGGCCGGCGCAGTGCCAACGTGTCGACATCCGATATCCGGCGCGAGACCTTGACGATCTTGGCCGAGCGCGCCGTAGCCATGGCCCGCGAAGCACCCGAAGACCCTTATGTCGGTTTGGCCGATCCCGGCGACATCGCCGGGGATTGGGACATCGCGGCGCTGGAACTGGCCGATCCTGCGGCCGAACCCGACCCTGCCGCGCTGGAGAGCGCCGCACGCGAGGCCGAAGCGGCAGCGCTGGCCCGCGACGGCATCACCCAGGTTCAATCGGCGTCGGCCGGCTATTCGGCCCGGAGCGTTCATCTTGCCGCGACCAACGGGTTCAACGGCGGATATCGGCGTACTTCCACCTACCTGTCCTGCGTCGCAATCGCCGGCGCGGGCCTTGGGATGGAGCGCGACTACGACGGCGACAGCCGCACCTTCGCCACCGATCTGCGAACGGCGGCCGAGATCGGCGATACCGCCGCGGCGCGCGCCCTCGAGCGGCTGAATCCGCGCCGCCCGAAAACCGGGGCCTACCCGGTGCTGTTCGACGAACGGGTTTCGTCGTCGCTGATCGGCCACCTGATGGCGGCTGCCAACGGCGCTGCCGTGGCCCGCGGCGCATCCTGGCTGCGTGACGGGCTTGGCCAGCCCGTTCTGCCGGACGGCCTGTCGCTGATCGAAGACCCGCACCGCCCACGCGCCACCGCCTCGCGTCCCTTCGATGCCGAAGGGCTGGCCACGCGGACCCGCGCCATCGTCGACAAGGGCGTGTTGACCGGCTGGACATTGGACCTGGCCACCGCCCGCAAGCTGGGCATGGCCAGCACCGCCAACGCCGCGCGCAGCACCTCCGGCGGGCCATCGCCGACACCGTGGAACCTGGAACTGACGCAAGGCGACCAGAGCCGCGACGGCCTGATCGCGCAGATGGGCACCGGGCTGGTCGTCACCTCGATGATCGGAAGCACGATCAACCCCAATACCGGAGATTACTCGCGCGGAGCCTCGGGTTTCTGGGTGGAAAACGGCCGGATCGCCTATCCGGTTTCGGGCGTGACCATCGCCGGAAACCTGCGCGACTTCCTGCGCCGCATGACGCCGGCGAACGATGCCCGCCCCTGGCTGAGCCGGGTCGTCCCGTCGTTGCTGGTCGAGGGGTTGACCCTTGCCGGCGAGTGATCTCGACCTGCTGATCCGTGCTGCGGAACTGGCCGGCAAGACAGCGCGCGCTTTCGTCGGCGGTGCGCTGGATGTCCGCCACAAGGAAGACGGCGCCGGGCCGGTCACCGATGCCGACCACGCGGTCAACGACGTGCTCGAAGCCGAGCTGCGCGGCGCACGGCCGGATTACGGTTGGCTGTCCGAGGAAAGCCCTGACGACCCTGCCCGGCGCCGGGCCGAGCGTGTCTTCATCGTCGACCCCATCGATGGCACGCGGTCGTTCATCGACGGGTCCGACATCTGGGCCCATGCGCTTGCCGTGGCCGAACGCGGCCGGGTGGTCGCCGGTGTTGTCTATCTGCCCATGCGCGGCAAGATGTATACCGCCGCGCTTGGTGCCGGCGCGCGGCTGAACGGCGCACCGCTGGCCGTGAGCCGGACGAATGACGCCGACGGTGCATCCGTGCTGGCGACCCGGCCGAACATGGACCCCCGGCACTGGCCCGGCGGCATGCCCGATCTTCAGCGCAGCCATCGCCCGTCGCTGGCGTACCGGCTGAGCCTGGTCGCGGAAGGCAGATACGACGCGATGTTGACCTTCCGACCGGCGTGGGAATGGGACATCGCCGCAGGCACGCTGATCCTGACCGAAGCGGGCGCGCGCGCAACCGACCGCCGCGGCGCACCGCTGCGGTTCAACAACCCGGTGCCGCAGACCGACGGCGTGGTGGCGTCGAACCCGGTTTTGCACGCCGCTCTCATGGACAGGTTGCTGGGCCGGGCGCCCGGCGCAGCTTGACCTCGCGCAAGGGTCTAGTAGGGTCGCCGCAACCTCGATCCAGGAGACCGGTAAGCCCATGCAACGCCTGCATCTCGTCTTTGGCGGCGAACTCGTGAACCCTTCGCAGAACGTCTTCAAGAATGTCGACGACATACATATCGTCGGCATCTATCCCGACTACCAAAAGGCATACGACGCCTGGAAATCCGAAGCGCAGCGCACGGTGGACAACGCGCATATGCGTTATTTCATCGCTCACCTGCACCGCCTGCGGGACGAGGAAACCGAAGCCTCCTCGACCGAGGAACTGGGCTGACCGCTTGGCCGGCAAAGGTCTGAGTCTCAGGGCCTATCTGGCCTTTGCCCGCGGCGGCGGCACGACCCGCCCGGATGGTCAGATCCCGCAGTCGGACGAACCGCGCCCCGGCAATGGCCCCGTCGTTCTGGCCCATGCAGAAACCGAAGAAGCCGGCCGGGCGCTCAGCGTGTTCTGCACGCGACTGGAATCGTTGCGCCCCGAGATCCAGATCCTGAAAACCGGTGCCGGAGCTGCCGACGCCCCGCCCGAGACGCCTGCGGACACGGCCCGCTTTGCCGAACGGTGGCGGCCCGCACTGGCCTTTTTCACCGGGCAGCACCTGCGACCGGCCTTTCTGGCGGCATTGCAGGAAACCGGCACGCGCCTGACGCTGATCGGCGCACGCGACGCCGCGTTTTCGCATCCCGGTCAGCGCTGGCTGCCCGATCCTCTGCCCACGACGCTGACGCTGTTCGACCGGATCTTCACGGCGACGCCGGGCGCGGCGCGGCGCCTGCGGCGTCTGGGCGTGGCGGACGAAGTGCTGCGCGACGGGGCAGAACTGCGCGAAACCGGCTTGCCGCTGCCGGTGTCGGACCGTCTGCTGGAAGAAATGTCCGCTTTGCTGTCGCCCAGGCCGGTTTGGCTGGCGGCCAGGCTGCGGGCGGACGAGGCTGATGTCATCCTGCGCGCGCACCGCGCCGCGGTCCGGCTCGCGCATCGCCTGTTGCTGATCGTCGTGCCGCAGGACCGCGAGGACCATGCCCGTATCGCACCGATGGTGGCGGCGTCGGGAATGCGGTGTTGCCGCTGGGAAGACGGCGACATGCCCGACGAGAACACCCAGATCGTACTGGCCGAAGACACCGCCGACCTGGGGTTGTGGTACCGGCTGGCGCCGCTGGCCTTTCTCGGCGGTTCGCTGGTTGCCGGCAGCGGCGGCACCAACCCGTTGGAAGCGGCCGCGCTTGGCACCGCGGTATTGTACGGCCCGAATATCGGCCGCCACCTGCCGGTCTATTCGCAACTGGCCGAACTGGGTGCGGCGCGGATCGTGCGCGATGCAGACAGCCTGTCCGGCGCGGTGTCGCAGCTGATCGCACCGGATCGTGCCGCATCGATGGCCCATGCCGGCTGGGACGTGGCCACGGCCGGTGCCGCGCTGATCGACGCGGTCTGCGACGATGCCTGCGAAGCGCTCGATGCGCGCGAGGCGCGCTGATGCGGCCGCCGCGGTTCTGGTTCACCGACCCTGGCAGGCCCGCCTGGCAGGCCCGTCTGCTGGCCCCGCTGGGCGCGGTGACGGCATGGGCCACCGCCCGTCGCGTGGCACGGGCGCCGGAATTCGACCCCGATATACCGGTGATCTGCGTCGGCAACCTGAACGCAGGGGGCACCGGCAAGACGCCCACCGTGATCGCGCTGGTCCAGGCGCTGCAGATGCGCGGAATCGACCCGCACGTTCTGTCTCGTGGCTATGGCGGGCGGCTGGCCGGACCGGTCAGGGTCGATCCGTTGCATCACACCGCCGGCGATGTCGGCGACGAACCGCTGCTGATCGCCGCCTTTGCCCCGGTCTGGGTGGCGCGGGACCGGGCCGCAGGCGCAAGGGCCGCGCAGGACGGCGGGGCGCGGGCACTGATCCTGGATGACGGGTTTCAGAACCCTTCCCTGGTGCGGGATCTGTCGCTGATCGTGGTCGATGCCGTGGCGGGGTTCGGTAATGGCCGATGCCTGCCCGCGGGTCCGCTGCGCGAACCGGTCTCGACCGGCCTGGCCCGCGCCGATCTGTTGCTGTCGATCGGACCGCCGCAGGCCCAGAGCGGATTCGGAGCGCTTTGGGGGCCGCGCATCGCGCTGCCGCATCTGACTGGCCGGCTCTCCCCGCTTCAAACCGGCATGGATTGGCAGGGCCTGCGCGCGCTGGCTTTCGCCGGGATCGGCCACCCCGAGAAGTTCTTTGCGACCCTGCGCGGCCTGGGCGCCGAGATCGTGCGGGCCGAAGCGCTGGACGACCACCAGCCGCTGACCCCGGCCCTGTTGACCCGACTGGAGACCGAAGCGCGCGCCCGGGGGGCGCAACTGGTCACCACCGAAAAGGACGCCGTCCGCTTGCCGCAGGATTTCCGGCCCAAGGTTCTGACACTGCCGGTTCGGCTGGAATTCGACGACACCGCGCCACTGGACGCGGCCCTGGACCGGCTGTTTGCCTGATCACTCGGCAGCCAGGCTCTGATCGCGGTGACCAAGTGCGGCGATCTCGGCGATGACCCCGCGCAGCAATTTGCGGAACGCATGGAAATTGGCGTTGGGACGGATCGTCTTTTCGTCCATGTAGATCGCCCGGTCGATTTCGATCTGCACAGCGTGCTGACGCCGCGACGGCCGGCCATATTGCTGGGTGATATAGGCGCCGGCAAAAGGTGCGTTGCGTGCCACGACCAGCCCGGCGGCGGCAAAGGCCGCCTCGACCCGCGCAACGATGTCGCCATCCGCCGACGCGCCGAAGCGGTCGCCGATGACGATCTCGGGTCGTCTTGCACCGCTGCGGGTCGCGCCGTCCACCGCCTCGCGCGGCATCGAATGGCAGTCGATCAGGATCGCCTCGCCGAAGGTATGATGCGCGCGGTCCAGCAGGGCCTGCAGCCGTTCGTGATAGGGCCGCCAGAATTGCGATATGCGCCGCTCGGCCTCGGCCATCGGCAGCTTGCCGCGATAGATCGCGCGGCCATTCGCCACCACGCGCGGCACCACGCCCAGCCCGCTGGCGACCCGCGGGTTGTGACCCGACCGCCGAACGCCTTCGATCAGGGCGGGATCCAGTTCATCGGCGGCACGGTTGAGATCGACAAAGGCCCGCGGGGCACCGGCTTTCAGAAACGGCGCGCCGAATTGCGGGGCGCAATCGAACAGCCGGTCGACATAGGCATCCTCGGACGACCGGATCGCGTGTTCGTCCAGAACCGTGTGGCGCAGGAACGACCAAGGGTAATCGCGCGCCGAATGCGGCGAGGCGAAAACCACGCAGGACGTGTGCACGTCGGGCTGGTATAAGTGGTAGGCGACCTTGGGCATTCGCGCTCCTTCACGGGTGAGCATAGCGCGATTTCTGCGGATGCCAAAAGCCCTTGATCCGCCCTGCGACTCCTTTTATAGACGCCCCACCGGCGCGGGATTCCGCGCCCCATTTTTGTTTGGGGCGGTGTGAAACCCGGGTTGGACATCGGGCGGTTAGCTCAGCGGTAGAGCACTACGTTGACATCGTAGGGGTCACTGGTTCGATCCCAGTACCGCCCACCATGAATTCGCCGCCGCGGTCCTGACAGGCCCGGCACCCGCAACCTGGCGCTCGCGCGCCGCGACAGAGGAGAGACCCATATGAAGGTCGCAAACTCGCTCCGCTCGCTCAAGAAGCGCCACCGCGACTGCCGCGTTGTGCGCCGCAAGGGCCGGGTCTATGTGATCAACAAGACCCAGCGTCGGTTCAAGGCCCGCCAGGGCTGAGACGCGCCGCAGCGTTGTGAAAAGGCCGCCTTTCGGGCGGCCTTTTTCGTTCCGGCATTCATGTCGTGACCCGTGTCAGCGCCGGATGATCCCGCCCGCCAGCAAGCGCACGACGGTGTCCTGGTCCAGAAACCCGGTGACCTGAAGATCGCGGGCTTCCTGGAAGCGCCGGATCGCACGGCGCGTGTCGCGGTCGAACTTGCCATCCACGTCACCGGGATTCAGACCCAGCTGCTGCAGACGGGCCTCGGCCAGGCGGCGGGCCACCGGGTTCAGGTTCAACCGCTCTTCCTCGGCCCGGGCCCGGGCGACGATTTCCTCGCGCTGCGAATTGCGCGTCAATTCGTCGATCCGGGCGCGGGCGGTGTCGGCGAAGGCACCGGACGGGAATGTATCGAGATAGGCGCGATAGGCGTCCGCCGTGTCCGAACTGCGGGCTGCGTCCCAGGCCTGCCGGTCGCGTTCGGCCGCCTGCGTTGCGCGCTGGTCTTCGATCCGCCGCAACTCGGCGCGGGCTTCGTCCGCAAACAGGCCTTCGGGATACCGCGACAGATAGGCCCGCAAGCCCGCTTCGTCCGTTCCCCGACCGGTGTTCTGCCAGTACAGCCGATCCTCGCGCTCGATCTGCGCCTGGCGCTCGCGCGCTTCGGCTTCGAGTTGCACCGCGCGGCGTTCGGCCTGGGCATCAAGCGCGACGCGCTGGTCACGGCTGACATAGCCCGACGGCGCAAAGCCGTTGTCCCGCTGCCATTCCGCGATCGCGGCCCGCGATCCGCGCCCGAAAATGCCATCGATGCCGCGCGGGTCGTAACCCAGGATCGACAGGTCGCGCTGGATGTCGCGACGCGCGTCGCGGCCAAGCTCAAGCCGCTCTTCGGCACGCCGTTCGGCATAGAACGGTTCGGCCTCGATCGCGGCAAGACGTTGGCGGGCCGCGGGCGCGTTTTCGCCCTCGGGGAAGTCTTGTAGAAACGCTCGGTAGCCCTCGGCGGTGTCGGTATTCTGCGCAGCGGCCCAGGCGTTGGTTTCGCGGGTTATGTCACGCAGGTCCGGCTCGGGTTCAGCGGGCGCCTGTGGCTCGGCCACCGGCATCGGTGATGCCGTTTGCGCGCTGTCCGGGCGCGCGAAAAGAACGAAGTCGCGCGGCGCGAACCCCTCGACGATCAATTCCGACTGCTCGGCCGTGATCAGGATACGGCGGCCGGTCAGGGGCAGGATTCGCGTGGCGAAACGGCCGACATCCTGCGCCGGGCCGCGAATCACGGTAACCCCATGCGGCACATCCAGCCGGCCGATCCCCGGCTCGAGAAACGGACCGATCGGCTCACCTTCGGACGCCTCGCCCAACAACAGCAGGGCCTTGCCGGGATATGCGGCAAGAACGGTCAGCGCGGCATCGACCGGAAAGGCACGCAAGAGCGCATTGGCCACGATCGCTTCGCCGTCGTCTTCGTCGGCCACCGGAAGCAGCATCGTGCCGGCAGGGCCATGAACAAACGTACCGGACAGCAGCACGACCACCGGTTCGTCGCGTTCCAGGGCATTGGTGAAATCCGCGAACGCCGCGAACATCGCGTCGCTGTCGGCGTTCTGCGCCAGCGTCACGGCCACGTTGCGCGAACCGAGCGCATCCGCAGCATCGAGTATCCGCGACCCTCCGAAAAACGTCTGGAAGCGATCGACGGTGCCGTTGCCGATGACAAGCGCGCTGCCTTCGGCCCATGCTGCGCCGCCGACCACGCCGACGGCCAGGGCAATCGCGGTTATGCGGTGCATGTCGACACTCCCCTTTTGAACCCAGCCTATGCGACGGCGTGGATAGCGCAAAGGGGAAGCTTCAGTCGTATTTCCGCGTGTCCTCGATCATCAGCCCGTCGCGCGGCAATCCGCCGGGCGGCACCAGTTCGACCTTGCCGCGAAGCTTTAGCACATCGGAAATCGCGCCTTCGAAAAGGGCCGGATCCTCGGCAGCGGTTTCGATGCGCACCGTCAGAACGTCCATCTCTCCATCGCGGCTGGCCACGACACGGGCGCGTTGGATGGCATCGTGCCGCGCGACCAGCGCTGCCACCTGTTCGGGACGCACGAACATCCCCTTGATCTTGGTGGTCTGGTCGGCACGGCCCATCCAGCCCTTGATCCGGGTGTTGGTGCGCCCGCAGGGGCTTGTCCCGGGAAGCACGGCCGACAGATCTCCGGTGGCGAAACGGATCAGCGGGTAATCGGGGTTCAGTGTCGTGACCACCACCTCACCCACTTCGCCCTGCGTCACCGGATCACCCGTGCCGGGAGTGACGATTTCGACGATCACGCCTTCGTCCAGGATCATGCCGTCCATCGCCGCGCTTTCATAGGCGATGTTGCCCAGATCCGCGGTGGCATAGCATTGCAGGCAGGCGATGCCGCGGTCTGCATAATACTGCCGCAGCGACGGGAAAAGCGCCCCGCCCCCGACTGCCGCCCGGCTTATCTTGAGCGGCAATCCAAGCTCGTCCGCCTTTTCGAGGATCACCTTGAGGTAATCCGGCGTACCGGCATAGGCGGTGACACCGACGTCATGTGCGGCCTGCGCCTGAAGCTCGGTCTGGCCTGTTCCGGCGGGCAGCACCGCCGCGCCCACCGCCCGCGCGCCGTTCTCGAAGATCATGCCGGCCGGCGTCAGATGGTAGCCGAAGCAATTCTGCACGATGTCGCCCTGCCCGATCCCGCAGGCATGCAGGAAGCGGCCCATCCGCCACCAGTCGTGGCCGGCCCCGCCGGGCTCGTAGATCGGGCCGGGGCTTTGGAAGACATGCGCGACATTGGCCACCGGAAAGCCGCCGAAGGGCGGGTTTTCTTTCTGCCGCGCCGACAGGTCGGACTTGCGCAGCACCGGCAGCCCGGCAAGATCGGACAGGGCCGTCAGGGCCGCCACGCCATGCGTGGCCAGCTGCGCGTTCAGGGCGACCAGCTGTGCCGCCTCGCGTTCGTCGGCGCTGCGGGTTTCGAGATCGTCGAAATGGGTGCTCATGCCGCCCTCCCATGCAGGCGTGTTGATCTGGAACAAGGTCGGATTCCGCGCCGCCCTTTACCCTGCGGAAACCGAGGGAGTGAGGAGGAGAGCGCATGCCCGCCAGTTTCAAGTGGCGCATCTCGTTCATCGAGGACGCGCAGGTGATGGAGGCGGATTTCTCGGATTTCCGGTTCGACAGCACCGCGACCGTCAACACCGTCTATGACATCATCGAGGACCGTATCGCCGAAACCGGCGAGGATTCGTGGTTCTTCCTGGTCAACCTGAATGGAACGCGGATCGAGCCGGAGGCCTGGATCGACTATTCGCGTCGCGGCAGGGCGTTGAATGCAGCCCATTCCATGGGCTCGGTGCGTTTCGACGCGTCGCCGGAAACCGCGGCGCAGATCGAACGCGCGGCGCAGACCGAAGCCTTTGATCCCAACCTGTTCACCAGCCGCGCAGCCGCGCTGCAACGGATCGCCGAATTGCCCAGCACCCGCCGGGCGCGGGTGGTGTTCGAGCGGCATTACGACGAAGCCGAGCTTGCCCCGCGCCTGTCCTTCGACCCCGAAACCGGGATCATGGAGGCGGACTTCTCGAACTTCACCTTTCACCACGCCGGCGACGTGAACCAGTTCTACGACCATATCGAGGCGCGCATCGCCCTGACCGGTCGGGACAAGTGGTTCTTTCTGGTCAATCTCGACGATTGCCGGATCGAACCGGCGGCCTGGGTGCAATACGCCCATCGCGGCAAGACCCTGAACATCGCCCATTCTCTGGGCTCGGTCCGCTTCGCGCCCGGCCTGGAAACCGAGGCCGACATCCGCATGCGCGCCGAAAGCCAGGACTTCCGCCCCAACATCCGCAACACCCGCCAAGAGGCATTGGAGCGGATCGAGGAAATGCGCCGGGAACTGGTATGAGCGAACGCAGCCGCCGCGACCCGGTCGGCGCGACCGCCGGTCGATTCCCCCGGGATATGTCTGATCCGAACGAGACATGGCCGCTGTGCGATCAGGCCAGCCAGCGCTTGCGCCGGCGATAGGAACGGACGTCCCGGAACGATTTGCGGCCCTCGTCGGACATCCCGAGATAGAACTCCTTGACGTCGGCATTCTCGCGCAGGTCGGCGGCGCGGCCTTCCATCACCACGCGACCGTTTTCCAGGATGTATCCCTGGTGCGCATATTTCAGCGCCACGTTGGTGTTCTGCTCGGCCAGCAGGAAACTCACGCCTTCGTTCTCGTTGATCGACTTCACGATCTCGAAGATCTGTTCCACCAGTTGCGGTGCCAGGCCCATCGACGGCTCATCCAGCAGGATCGTCTCCGGTCGGCTCATCAACGCCCGGCCGACCGCGGTCATCTGCTGTTCGCCGCCCGAGGTATAGCCCGCCTGCGATTTCCGCCGTTCCTTGAGCCGCGGGAAATAACTGTAGACCAATTCCAGATCCGCCTCGATCGCGCCCTTGCCGTCGCGGCGGGTATAGGCGCCGGTCAGCAGGTTTTCCTCGACCGTCAGATGGCCAAAGCAATGGCGCCCTTCCATCACCTGGATCACGCCGCGCTTGACCAGCGCCGCCGGGTCAAGATCCTGCACGCGTTCACCCTTGTACCGGATCGTGCCCTTGGTGACTTCGCCGCGCTCGGAATGCAGCAGGTTCGACACCGCCTTGAGCGTTGTTGTCTTGCCCGCCCCGTTGCCGCCCAGCAGCGCGGTGATCCCGCCCTGCTTCACGCTCAGGCTCACGCCCTTCAGCACGAGGATCACGTGGTTGTAGATCACCTCGATATTGTTGACCTCAAGAAGCGTGTCGGTCTTAGGCTTGGCGGCATCCAGCATGGCGCGTTCCCTGCTTCTTCTCTTTGAAAAATACGCATGTGCCACCGGCGACGGCCCGCGCCGCCGGTGACGATGTCAGATCAGTTGGTGACGTTGCACGCTTCGTTCATTTCCCAAGGCGTGTTGGCGTCTGCGTATTCCATCGCCTTCTCGGCGATGAGATCGGCATAGTCCGACGTGTCGGGCATCAGCAGGTCCGAGACCTTGACGAATTTCGCGCCGTCCCATTCCAGCATCCAGCCACCGGAATGACCGGTGTGGTTCGCACACGAGGTCGCGAAGGGTGGCACCATGCCTTCCATCCCCAGTTCGGCCAGGCGTGCCTCGGTGATGTTGAGGTTCTCAAGCCCCCACCGCAACTGTTCGGCATTGATCTGCGCGGTTCCGAAATGGTCCTGCGCGGTCTTGATGCCTTCGGCCAGGATCATCGAGATCACGATGCCGCGGCTGTAGAAGACGCCCTGCATCTCGGTCTCGTTGCTCTGCGAGATGCCGGCATCGACAACGTGCTTCTTGATGTCGGCCATGACCGGTGCGTCGAGATTCGGGAACGACCACGAGATCGACTTGTAGCCCTTGCCGTCCTCGCCGACGATGGCCAGGTCCGCATCGTGGCCCGACCACCAGACTCCGATGAACTTGGACATGTCGAACTTGGTCTTCACCGCTTCGGTGATGGCGCCGGCGTTCATCGCGCCCCAGCCCCACATGACCACGTAATCGGGACGCTCGCGGCGGATCTGCAACCACTGCGCCGACTGGTTCTGCATTTCCTTGAGACCCACCGGGATCGGCAGGAATTCAAACCCCATTTCGGCCGCCTTCTTCTCGAACAGCGGGATCGGCTCCTTGCCGTAGGGGTGGTCGAGATGCACGAAGGCGATCTTCTTGCCCGAAATGCCCGCTTCGTTGTCGATGTAGTTGATGATCATCGACGCCGCGTCCCAATAGCCCGACGGCACGTTGAACGCCCACTGGAACACCTTGCCGTCCGCCATCGGGCTGAAGCCATAGCCCGGCGCCAGGATCGGGATCCGGTCGACATTGGTCTTGGGCAGGACCTGCAGGGTGATGCCGGTCGACCAGGGCTGGGTCACGATCGCCTGGCCCTTGGTCTTTTCGTAGCACTCCACGCCCTTCTCGGTGGAATAGCCGGTTTCGCATTCGGCGAAGTCGATCTTGACGCCGCCGATCCCGCCATCGCGGGCATTCAGCATCTCGAAATAGTCCTTCTGCCCGTTCATCAGCGGAATGCCGGTGGCGGCAAAGGGGCCGGTCCGGTAACTGAGGTTCGGGGCATACAGGCTTTCCGCCAGCGCAGCGGTGCCCATGGCGCCGGCGACAAGCGCCGCTGCGGCCAGTTTGGCGAAGTGTTTCATCAGATATCCTCCCTTGGATGCACTTCTTGGTTTTGTCGGTCTTGTTCGTCCCGGTTTCGGTCCGCCCCCGTCAGTGCGGGAACGGCCAGATGATGAGTTTCTCGCGGATCAGGCGCCAGAGCTGGTTCAGCCCATGCGGCTCGACGATCAGGAAGAAGACGATCAGCGAACCGACGATCATGACGTTCAGGTGCTCGACCGTGGCGGAACTCCAGTTCAATCCCAGCGTCGCGGGCACAAGGTTCAGAACCACCGGCAGTCCGACGATCAGGATGGCGCCCAGGTAATTGCCAAGGATCGAGCCCAGCCCGCCGATGATGGCGATGAACAACACCTCGAAGGACAGCGGGATGTCGAAGGCGTTGGGTTCCGCGGCGCCTTTCCACATGAAGACATACATCGCCCCCGCGACGCCCACGATATAGGATGAAATGGCGAAGGCCGTCAGCTTGGACCGCATCAGGTTGATGCCGATCAGTTCGGCCGCGATATCCATGTCGCGCGTCGCTTTCCAGGTCCGCCCCAGGTTGCCGCGCGTGAGGTTGATGCAGACCAGGGTCAGCAGCGTGACGATGGCAAGCACCACGTAGTATTCCGTCACCGAAGCCGCCTGCGGCCCGGACACGAAGGTGCCGAACATCTCGAGGTTGGGCACCTGGATCGCGCCGGACTGGTTGTAGTTGTAAAGCCACGCCCATTTCTCGAACAGCCAGACAAGAAAGAACTGCGCCGCCAGCGTCGCGATGGCCAGGTAGAAGCCCTTGATCCGCAGCGACGGGATGCCGAACATCACCCCTACCCCGGCGCTGAACACCCCCGACAGCAGGATCGCCACCACCGGGTTCATCCAGGGCATCAGCGTGACCATCTTGTAGCAGGCATAGGCGCCCACCCCCATGAAAGCCCCGGTGCCCAGGCTCAACTGCCCGGCAAAGCCGGTCAGGATGTTCAGCCCCATCGCCGCCAGCGAAAAGATCAGAACCGGGATCAGGATCGCCTGAAAGGTGAACTCCGACGCCGTCAGCGGAAAAATCACCCAGGCGAACAGCAGGATGACGCCCAGCAGGAAAGCATCCTGCTTGACCGGGAACAGCGCCTGGTCGGCCTCGTAGCTTGTCTTGAATTGCCCAGCCGTGCGGTAAAGCATCAGGCCGTCTCCTCTTCTTCGATGCGCGCCCGGTTGGCCAGTTTCGCATAGCCGATGTCTTCGCTGTGGCGCACGATCCAGAACCAGGCCCACAGGCCAAGTCCCGCCCCCAACGCCGCCAGGACCAGCGCCATCATCATCTGGCCGCCAGACGGATCGCCGCTCAGTGCCAGGAACCCGAAGGCCCAGAAGCCCGACCAGGCCACCACGTTCAGGATTGCGATCACTTTTGCCATCTTGTCGTCATCTCCTTGGGGCGGGTTCGCCCCGCCGGTCCGTTCCGCCTGCAGCGCGCCCCGCGCCGCGTCAGACCCTTTCGATGATGCGTTCCCCGAACAGCCCCTGCGGCCGGAACAACAGCACGATCAGCGCCAGCACGAAGGCGAACCAGGTCTCGGTATTGCCGCCCAGCAGCGGCTGGCCCCAGTAGATCTCGAACAGCTTTTCCAGCACGCCGATCATCAACCCGCCGACGATGGCGCCGGTGATGCTCTCCAGCCCGCCCAGCATCAGCACCGGCAGCGCCTTGTAGGCGATCACCTCGAGCGCAAAGCTGACGCCCGCCCGCGCGCCCCAGGCGATGCCCGTGACCAGCGCGATGATACCCGCGATGAACCAGACCAGCACCCAGATCGTCTGAAGGCTGATGCCCACGGACAGCGCCGCCTGGTGATCGTCGCCAAGCGCCCGGATCGCGCGGCCCATCTGGGTATAGTTCAGGAAGGCCAGCAGCGCCGCCACCAGTGCCGTCGCGACGATCACCACGGTGATATCCAGATGCTGCAGGATCAGCAGACCGCCCCAGGGTTCCAGGACCGTGTCGCCGGTGGGGATACCCAGTTCCGAGGTGATCATCACCTTGTTCTCGCCGCCGAAGATGATCTCGCCGAAGCCGATCAGGAACAGCGTGATGCCGATCGTCGCCATGAACAGGATGATGTCGGGCTGGCCCACCAGCGGGCGCAGCACCACCCGTTCGATGCCGACCGCCAGCAGGAACATCACCCCCAGCGTCAGCGCCACCGCGATCCAGGCCGGCACCCCGTAGGCATGCAAGCCCACCAATGTCAGCGCGGCGAACACCACCATGATGCCCTGGGCGAAGTTGAAGATGCGGCTGGAGCGGAAGATCAGCACGAAACCAAGCGCGATCAGCGCATAGAGGATCCCCGAAACCAGCCCCTCCCACAGCACCTGCAGCAGGAAATCCGGCGCCTGCCACATGTCCACGAAGGGATTGATCAGGATGTCATTCAGCATGGGTCCCCCACAGCTTTCAGCAAGCCCCGTCCGGGCCAATCAGGTTCGTGATCACGACGGACCCGCTGCCCTGCATCTGGGCAAGGGTCGCGTTGACCGTGAAATTCAGTGCGCGCCCACCTTCGCACGCAGTGGCGACGACCATCGCCGAGCGATTGTTCTTCCACGTCTCGGTACGATACGCGGTGGTGTTGATGCTGCCCAACACGGCATCCGCAACGCTCAGCGTATGCGACGGATCCGGCGTTTGCAGCGAGCAGGACCACGAAGGAAAGAACGTCTTGTCGATATAGGCCTTTCCCTGATGCACCTGCATGAACGACGTCCCGGTCTGCCAGATCGCCGTGCGGGACACCCTGGTCAGGGATTCTCGATTGCGCTTGATCGACACCCCCTTCGGCGGGGGCACTGCGCGCAGGTCTTGCCCCACAACGGCGGCAACACAGTAGCGCAGCATCACGTCGACCTGTTCCGCCGAATCCGCCTTGGCACTTACGGCATTGGCGCAGATCAGTGTCGACACCAACAAGGATGCGCAGAGCAGTCTCAATGCGGCACCCCCAGATAGGCGTCGATCACGTCCTGGTTGTTGCGCACCTCGTCCGGCGTGCCGTCACCGATCTTCTTGCCGTAATCCATCACCACGACCCGGTCGGACAGGTCCATGACCACGCCCATGTCGTGCTCGATCAGGCAGATCGTGGTGCCGAACTCGTCATTCACATCCAGGATGAAGCGGGACATGTCCTCCTTCTCCTCGACATTCATGCCGGCCATCGGCTCGTCCAGCAGCAGGATCGACGGCTCGGCCGCCAGCGCGCGCGCCAGTTCGACGCGCTTTTTCAGACCATAGGGCAGCCGCCCGACCGGGGTCTTGCGGATGTTCTGGATTTCCAGGAAATCGATCACCCGCTCGACCTTTTCGCGGTTCTCCATTTCCTCGGCGCGCGCCTTGCCGAACCACAACGCCTGGCTGAACACGCCGGCATGCATATGGGTCAGCCGCCCGGTCATGACGTTGTCCAGCACCGTCATCCCCTCGAACAGCGCGATGTTCTGGAACGTCCGCGCGACACCCATCCGGGCCACCTCGAAAGGCTTCATCGGCGGGCGCTTGGCGCCCTTGTACCAGACCTCGCCCTCGGACGGCGTGTAGAAGCCGCTGATGATGTTCAGCATCGACGACTTGCCGGCGCCGTTCGGTCCGATGATCGCCCGCACCTCGCCCTCGCGGATGTCAAAGCTGATGTCGTTGATCGCCACCACCCCGCCGAAACGCAGCGTGATGTTCTTCATCTCCATCAGCACGCCGCCGATCTGGCGGCCATCCGCGGTGACGTATCCCTCGGTGTCTTTCACCTCACGACTCCCGGCTTCTTCTCTTTCAAAATACGCACGTCCGAAATCGCCGACGGTGCGACGCATCCCAAGCGCTTGGCGGGATGGCGGGCGGGGCGATGCGCGCAGCGCGAGCGGCCCGTCATTCCGCCGCCATCCGCTTGGCTGTGACCGGCACCACCTTGGCATCGCGGATCGTCAGCGTCGCCTTGATCTTGCCCTTGCGGCCGTCCTCGTAGGTGACCTCGGTCTCGGTATAGACGCTGTCCGACCCGTCATAGAGCGCACCCACCAGGTCCTCGAACTTTTCGCCGATGATCTTGCGGCGCACCTTGCGGGTGCGGGTCAACTCGCCATCGTCGGCATCCAGTTCCTTGTGCAGCACCAGAAAGCGGTGCACCTGGCAGCCCGAAAGCATCTCGTCCTGTGCAACGCTTTCGTTGACCTCCTCGATATGGCTCTGGATCATGTCCAGCACCTGCGGATGGCCCGCCAGTTCCTGGTAGGACGCATAGGCGATGTTGTTGCGCTCGGCCCAGTTTCCGACCGCGGTCAGGTCGATATTGATGAAGGCGCAGCACTTGTCCCGTCCGGCGCCGAACACCACGGCCTCCAGGATGTTGGGAAAGAACTTGAGCTTGTTCTCGACATATTTGGGCGCGAACATCCGGCCATCTGCCATCGCGCCCACGTCCTTGGCGCGGTCGATGATACGCAGATGCCCCGTCGCCTCCTCGATGAAACCGGCATCGCCTGTGGCGACCCAGCCCTCTGCATCCTTGGTGTCGGCGGTCGACTCGGGGTTCTTGTAATATTCCACGAACACGCCGGGCGAGCGGTAGAACACTTCGCCCTTGTCCGAAATCCGGATCTCGACGCCCGGGCTGGGCACGCCCACGGTGTCCGACCGCACCTCGCCATCGGGCTGCTGGGTGATGAAGACACTGGCCTCGGTCTGCCCGTAAAGCTGCTTGAGGTTGATCCCCAGCGAGCGCCAGAAATCGAAAATCTCCGGCCCGATCGCTTCGCCCGCGGTATAGGCCACGCGCACCCGGCTCATGCCGGCCCTGTTGCGTACAGGGCCGTAGACCAGCACCTCGCCGATAGCATAGGACAGCCGGTCCATCAGCCCCACCGGCTTGCCATCCAGCAACCTGGGCCCGACCCGCTTGGCTATCGCCATGTAGTGATTGAACAACCAGCGCTTGATCCGCCCGGCATCCTCCATCCGGATCAGCAGGGCGGTGATGCGTTCCTCGAAATAGCGGGGCGGCGCGAAGAAATAGGTCGGCCCGATCTCGTGCAGGTTCTCGTACATCGTGTTGGCCGCTTCGGGGCAGTTCACGCAGAACCCCGTCCAATAGGCCTGGCCGATGGAAAAGATGAAATCGCCCACCCAGGCCATCGGCAGATAGGCCAGCACCGAATCGTCATGCCGAAGCTTGTCGAATTCCGACGAGGCCCGCGCACTTTCGATGATGTTGCGGTTGGACAGAACCACGCCCTTGGGCTTGCCCGTGGTGCCCGACGTATACAGCATGACGCAGGTGCTGTCGTAATCCAGCTTGGCCCGGCGTGCCTTGAGTTCCTCGATGAATTCGTCACGCGCCGCGCGGCCCTGTTCCTGCACATGGGAATACTGGTGCAGGCGGCGGTGGTCGTATTTCCGCATCCCGCGCGGATCGACATAGATCATGTGTTCGAACTGGTGCAGGTCGTCCTGGATCTCGATGACCTTGTCGACCTGTTCCTGGTCGGCGGCGATGACGAAGCGCGCGCCGCAATGGTCCAGCACGTATTCCATCTCTTCGGCGACCGCGTCCTGGTAAAGCGGCACCGGGATCGCGCCGACCATCTGCGCCGCCACCATCGACCAGTAGAGATACGGCCGGTTGCGGCCGATGATCGCGATATGATCGCCTTCGTTGACGCCCAGGTTCAGAAGCCCCAGGGCCAGCGCCTCGATTTCCGACGCGGTTTCGGACCAGCTCCAGCTTTGCCAGATGCCGTATTCCTTTTCGCGGTAGGCCGGGCTGTCGCCGTGCTCGCGCACGTTGCGCTCCAGCAAGGCGGGAATCGAGCGCAAACCCTCGATGCCCTCGGACAAGTAAGCCAAGGTCTCTCCTCCCCTGTGGCCCGTTTCGGGCTCGTCTGCGTCTCCCTCGGCGACGCGGTCGCATGTGCCTGCGATTCCCGCGCCAGTTTGCTCGTCCTGCAGGCTGGGGGTCAATGATTTCGTGAAAGTTTCCCAATTCTTACGAATTGTAACAGCCGCTCAGGGCCCGGCACCGACATCGCCCTGAGCCACCGCCACGGTCTTGAGCACGGCCCAGACCGGAAGGCCGGGCCGCAAGGCAAGCGCATCGGCGCTGCGCTGCGTGATCCGCGCCAGCAGCAGGTCTTCGCCAGCACGCAGCTGGACGATCACACCGCCGCCCCCGCCGCGGCGCAGGGCTTCGATCCGCGACGGCAGGACATTCAGCGCCGACAGGCCATGCGGCTCGTCGAGGGCCAGCATCACGTCCTGCGCCAGGATCCGCACACGCAACGCGGTTCCGACAGGCGCGCCGTGTTCCGGCAGGAACAGCCGACCGCCGGACACCGCCAGTTCGGTCACACCGTCGCCCGGCTGGGCCGTGATCCGCGCCGGGATCACCGCGCCGGCCTCGCGCACACCCAGTAGCGGTACGATATCGGGGTCCGACAGCACGTCCTCGGTCCGCCCAGCACGCATCACGCGGCCGCGCTCCAACACCACCATCTGCGTGGCCAGTCGCGCCACTTCGGACAAGGTGTGGCTGACATAGAGGATCGGCAGCGCGGTCTCGACGTGCAACCGTTCGAGATAGGGCAGGATTTCCGCCTTGCGCGGGGCGTCCAGCGCCGCCAGCGGCTCGTCCATCAGCAACAGGCGTGGATCGGCCAGCAGCGCGCGCCCGATCGCGACGCGCTGCGCCTCGCCGCCGGACAACGAGGCCGGGCGGCGTTGCAGCAACGCGCCAATCCCCAACAGGTCCACCACGCGGTCAAGGTCGGACAGGCCGCGGCGCTGCACGCGCGCGGCATAGGCCAGGTTCTCGGCCACCGTCAGGTGAGGAAAAAGCCGGGATTCCTGAAAGACGTAGCCCAGCCGTCGCCTGTGCACGGGCAAGTTGGTGCGTCCGGCCTCGAACAGCGGTGTGTCGCCCACCGCGATCCGGCCGGCCTGCGGCGTCACCAACCCCGCCACCGCCCGCAGAACCGATGTCTTGCCGGCGCCCGATCGCCCGAACAGGGCCGTCACGCCCGGTGGCGCGTCGAACGCCACCGCGAGCTCGAAATCGCCCAGGGCCATACGGATATCGACAGAAAGGGTCATGACCCGGCGATCCGCCGCGCCACCCGACGCGACAGCCATTCCGACAACAGCAACGCCCCCATCGCCACCACGACCGCGACGATGACCAGCCGCATCGCCGCGTTTTCGCCGCCCGGCACCTGCAGAAAGGCGTAGATCGCCGAAGGCACCGTGCGGGTTTCACCGGGGATGTTCGACACGAAGGTGATCGTGGCCCCGAATTCGCCCATCGCCTTGGCAAAGGCCAGAACCGCCCCCGCGATGACCCCCGGTGCGATCAGCGGAAGGGTGACGGTGGCGAAGACCCGCACGCGCGACGCGCCGAGCGTGGCGGCGGCCTCTTCAAGCTTGGGATCGACCGCCTCGATGGCCAGCCATATCGCGCGCACCATCAGCGGAAAGGCCATGATCGCGGCCGCCAGCGCCGCGCCGGTCCAGCGGAACGCCAGGACCAATCCCAATGACTGCTCCAGAAAGCCGCCGATCGGTCCGCGCCGTCCGAAACTCAGCAGCAGCAGATATCCGGTGACGACTGGCGGCAGGACAAGCGGCAGGTGCACCAGCCCGTTCAGCAATTGCCGCCCCGGAAACCGACCGCGCGCCAGCGCATAGGCGCAGGCCAGACCGAAAGGCAGGCTCAGCAGCGTCGCCCAGAACGCCACCTTGAGCGACAGCAGGACCGCTTCCCATTCCTCGGGTCCCATCCAGCCCATTCAGCGCGCCGCCTCGAAGCCATGCGCGGCCAGCACCGCCTGCGCCTGTGGTCCGCTCAGCCAGTCCAGCAGGGAAACCGCACTGTCCCGCCGCGCGCTTTCGGCGATCACCGCGGCGGGATAGGTGATCGGGTCGTGGCTGCCCGCCGGAAAACGACCGACCACCAGCACACCGGGTTCGGCCAGCACGTCGGTGGCATAGACGATGCCCAGCGGGACCTCGCCCAGGGCCACCAGCGCCAGCGCCGCGCGCACGTTGTCGGTTTCCGCCAGCCGGTCCTTGACTGCATCCCAGAATCCCAGCGATTGCAGCGCCTGCTTGGCATAGATGCCCGCCGGCACGGCATCGGTCAGCGCCGTGGCCAGGCGTCCGTCGCCCAGCATCGCCAGCAGCGGGTAATCCGGCGTGATTTCCTGGTCGGTCCCGCCGAGGCTGGGCATCGCCAGCACCAGTGTGTTGCCCGCCAGAACCCGCCGTGTCGCAGTGTCGATTCGCCTGCGATCGGCCAGCCAGTCCATCCATTCGGCATTGGCCGAAACGAACAGATCGGCCGGCGCGCCCAGGTCGATCTGCCGCGCCAGCGTGGCGCTGCCCGCAGCCGAGATCACCACGTCATGGCCCGTCGCCTCTTGCCAAGGCTGCGCCGCGTCGGCCAGCGCGTCGCCCAGCGACGCGGCAGCAAAGACCGTCACCGTCTCGGCCTGCAATGGCAAGGCGAAGATGAGAAAGATGAACGGGATCAGGCGCATGAAGGCTCCGTGGGGTTGCGCCCAAGATGCGCGCGCCCGCACGCACCGGCAAGGGGATGTTTCGCCATCCCGGAATCGCTTGAGAACAAAACAGGAACGCACTAGAGTTTCCCCATGACCTTCGCCGATCCCCTTCTGACCCGCCGCCACCACACATCCCCGCCCGCGCTGACGCTGTGGGACGAGGTCACGCTGCCGCTGGCGCGGGTGCACGAGATCTGCGGCCGGGCGCGGCGCACGCTGGCGCTGCGGATCGCCGCCGCGGCGGGGCGCCCGGTCTTCTGGATCGCCCCGGCCTGGGGCACCGATCCGCTCAATCCCGACGGGGTGGCCGCATTGTGCCCGCCGCAGGACATCACCTTCGTCACCCCGCACCGCACCGAAGACCTGCTTTGGTGCATGGAGGAAATCTTGCGCTCGGGCGCCGTGCCGGTGGTGGTGGCCGATCTGCCCGAACCGCCTGCCATGACGCCGGTGCGGCGGCTACACCTGGCCGCCGAACGCGGCGCGGGCGAGGGGCGCTGCCGGCCACTGGGGTTGCTGCTCGCCCCCGGTGCCGGCGGCGCCCCGGGGATCGAGACGCGCTGGCGGATGGAACCCGACCACGCGCCGGGCCGCGATACCTGGCGGCTCGACCGGCTGCGCGCCCGCATGGTGCCGCCCCGATCCTGGCGTCTGGAAGACAACCGGCTGACCCGCGCGCCCGATCATCAGCCCGCCTGATCCCTTCATCTGGCCACAAATATCCTCCGGGGAGCGCGAGGGGTGGAAAACCCCTCGCTCCGCGCCTACCAAGGGCGTGACCTCCTGCCCGGTGCCGCCCGCATGAAATTCCCGCTGTCCTTCGCCGCCCTGTTCCTGTCGGTCATCCTGCTGCAACTGTCCTCGGGCACGGTCGGCCCGCTGGATGCGATCTCGGGCGAAGTGCTGGGCTTTTCCGCCGCCGAGATCGGCATCCTCGGCTCGGCGCATTTCGCGGGGTTTTTCCTGGGTTGCTGGTGGGCGCCGCGATTGATGGGCAGCGTCGGGCATTCCCGCGCCTTCGCCGCTTTCACGGCACTGGGCGCGATGGGACTGCTGGCGCATATGCTGGCCCCTCAGCCACAGCTTTGGGCGCTGTTCCGCGTCGCCACCGGTATCTGCATCGCCGGCTGCTACACCGTGATCGAAGCCTGGTTGCAGGCCGAGGTCACCAACGAGACCCGTGGCCGGATGATGGGCAGCTACCGCATCGCCGACATGGGCGCGTCGATCGTCGCGCAATTGCTGATCGGCATCCTGCCGCCGGCCGATTACATCAGCTACAACGTGCTGGCGATCCTGTGCTGCGCGGCGCTGCTGCCGCTGACGCTGACCACGGCCGCCGCTCCGGTCACACCGGATGCGCCGCGACTGGAGCCGGGGCTGGCCTGGCGCATCTCTCCGCTGGGCGTCGCCGCGGTCCTGGTGGCCGCCTTGTCCTCGGCCGCCTTCCGCATGGTCGGTCCGATCTACGGCACCGGCGTGGGACTGGACACCGACCAGATCGCGCTGTTCCTGGCGGCCTTCGTCGCCGGCGGCGCGCTGGCGCAGATCCCGGTGGGCTGGATCGCCGACCGGTTCGACCGCCGCTGGGTGCTGATCTGGCTGTCGGTCGCCGCGGTCGCGGCCAGCGCGGCCACCGCCACCCTGACCGACCTGCCCAAGGGCGGCATCTTCCTCATGGTCGCCCTGTTCGGCCTGACGACGTTCCCGATCTATTCGGTCGCCGCCGCACATGCCCATGACTTCGCCAATTCAGACCAACGCGTCGCGCTCTCGGCGGCATTGCTGTTCTGGTATGCCGTCGGTGCGATCGCCGCGCCCTACCTGGCCGCCGTGCTGATCGACACCTTCGGGCCGCCCGCGCTGTTCACGATGATCGGGGCGGGCCATGTCGCACTTGTCGTCTTCGGCGTGGTCCGGATGCGCGCCCGCCCGACATCCGAGACCCGCACGAACTATATCTATGCCCCGCGCACGTCCTTCCTGGTGGGCCGCCTGCTGGCGCGGTTCCGTGAACGCGACTGACCGCTGGCATCCCGCGCGACCATGGGCTACATCCGGGCGCGATCTGGACGGACAAGACGGCATATGGCACGGCATCTCATCACCTCGGCGATTCCTTATATCAATGGTGTCAAACACCTGGGCAACCTGGTGGGAAGCCAGCTGCCCGCCGATCTCTACGCCCGCTACCTGCGCGCCCGGGGACACGAGGTGCTGTTCCTCTGCGCCACCGACGAACACGGCACGCCCGCCGAACTGGCCGCCGCCAAGGCGGGCAAACCGGTGGCGGAATACTGTGCCGAGATGTGGCAGGTTCAAAGCGATCTGGCCGAGGGTTTCCGGCTGTCCTTCGACCATTTCGGTCGCTCGTCCAGCCCGCAGAACCACAAGCTGACCCAGCATTTCGCCAAGGTGCTGGACAAGGCCGGGCTGATCCGTGAGGTCACCGAACAACAGATGTATTCCGTGGCCGACGGCCGCTTCCTGCCCGACCGCTATATCGAAGGCACCTGCCCCAATTGCGGTTTCGAAAGCGCCCGCGGCGACCAGTGTGACAATTGCACCAAGCAGCTCGACCCGGTCGACCTGATCGACCCGCATTCGACCATTTCGGGCTCGACCGACCTCGAGATGCGCGAGACCAAGCACCTGTATCTGCGCCAATCCGCGATGAAGGACCAGATCGAGGAATGGATCGATACCCGCGTCGGCTGGCCGGTGCTGACCACATCCATCGCCAAGAAATGGCTGACCGACGGCGACGGCCTGCAAGACCGTGGCATCACCCGCGATCTGGATTGGGGCGTGCCGGTGCAGCGCGGCGACGAACCCTGGCCGGGGATGGAGGGCAAGGTCTTCTACGTCTGGTTCGACGCGCCCATCGAATACATCGCCTGCGCGCAGGAATGGGTGGACGCGGGCAAGGGCGACGACTGGGCGCGCTGGTGGCGCACCGACAAGGGCGCCGAGGATGTCCGGTACACGCAATTCATGGGCAAGGACAACGTGCCCTTCCACACGCTGTCCTTCCCGGTCACCATCCTGGGGTCGGGCGAGCCGTGGAAGCTCGTGGACTACATCAAGTCGTTCAATTACCTGAATTACGATGGCGGCCAGTTCAGCACCTCGCGCGGTCGCGGGGTGTTCATGGACCAGGCGCTGGAAATCCTGCCGGCGGATTACTGGCGCTGGTGGCTGCTGTCCAACGTGCCCGAAAGCTCGGACAGCGAATTCACCTGGGAGCTGTTCCAGACCGGCGTGAACAAGGACCTGGCCGATGTGCTGGGCAACTTCGTCAGCCGCGTGACCAAGTTCTGCAGGTCGAAATTCGCAGAGGCCGTGCCCGCAGGCGGCACACCGGGCGAGGCCGAAGCCCGGCTGATCGCGGACCTGAGTGCCAAGGTCGCGGAATACGAGCGCCACATGGAAGCGATCGAGATCCGCAAGGCCTCGTCAGCGCTGCGCGCCGCCTGGGTGCTGGGCAACGAATACCTGCAAGAGGCCGCACCCTGGGCCACGATCAAGGAAGACCCCGACAAGGCCGCGATGCAGATCCGACTGGCACTCAACCTGATCCGGCTCTACGCGATCCTGTCCGCGCCGTTCATTCCCGACGCAGCCGCCGCGATGCGCGCCGCGTTGAACACCGACGACGCCTGGCCCGACGACGTTGCATCGGCCTTGCAAGCCCTGCCGGCCGGTCACGCCTTTGCCGTACCGGACAACCTGTTCGCCAAGATCACGGACGACCAGCGCGAGGACTGGCAGGCCCGCTTTGCCGGCAAACGCGACTGACCCGCACGCGGCCGCCCGACATAGCGCGGCGCCCGCGCTGCTGGCGACTGTCGCCTTGCCGCCGTCCGTTCTCGGGCCATATCGACGCGCATGCCCGGCAATGACGACACCGAAGCCGCCAGCAAACGCGATCTGAACAGCGGCCCTGTCGGCCATGCCCTGTTCCGCGTATCGGCCCCGATGAGCATCGGAATCCTCGGCGTTCTGAGCGTCGGACTGGCCGATGCCGCCTTTCTGGCCCGCGCAGGGCAGACCGAACTGGCGGCCATCGGGTTCATCTACCCCGCCATCATCGCGCTGACCTCGCTTGCCATCGGCATGGGCGCAGGCACCTCTGCGGTGGTCAGCCAGGCTTTGGGCCGGTCGGGCGGTTCGGACGAAACCAGCGCGCGGCTGGCCCTGCACGCGCTGATCTTCGCCTTCGCGCTCGGCATCGCCGTGGCCTTGGTTTTTCACTTTGCCGCGCCTTTCGTCTTTCGACTGATGGGCGCAAAAGGCGCGGTGATGGAGGGCATATTGACCTATACGCCCTGGTGGTGCGCCAGTTTCGCGCCCATGGTGGCCGGCATGGGTCTGAACGCGGTGTTCCGTGCCGGCGGCGAAAGCCGGATCGCCGCCACGGTGATGACGCTGCAATCGCTCATCAACATCGCTCTCGACCCGATCTTCATATTCGGATTCTGGCTGGTGCCCGCCTTGGGGATCGAAGGCGCCGGCATCGCCACGTTCATCGCCCGGCTGCTGGGCGCCGCGGGCCTGCTGGTCTTTGCCATGCGGACCGGCCGGCTGTCGCTCAGCCGCGACTGCCTGCGTGGTCTCGACAAGACCCTTGCGCGGGTCACCCGGATCGGCGCCCCCGCGGCGCTCTCCAACGCGATCAATCCACTGGGCCTGTCCTTCGTCACCGCCGCGGTGGCCACTCTGGGTGATGCGGCGGTCGGTGGCTTCGGCGCCGCGACGCGGGTCCAGTCGCTGTTCTTCGTGCCGATGCTGGCGCTTTCGGCGGGCATCGGCCCGGTGGTCGGGCAGGCCTGGGGCGCCGACAGGCGCGACCGGGCACAAAGCGCCACCGCCTTGACCTTTCTCGTGTGCCTGGGCTACGGCGCCGTGCTGTGCGCAGCGCTTCTGGCCTTCGCGCCCTGGGTCGCACAACTGGTAACGAATGGCGAAGCGCCGGCCGGATACGCATCGCAATACCTGCGATGGGTCTCGGTTGGCTTTTTCGGCTACGGCATTCTGGTCACCGCGAACGCCGCGATGAATGCCCGCGACCGCGCGCTCTGGTCGATGAGCCTTTCGGCAGGACGCATCGTGCTGGTCTACGTGCCGCTGGCCTGGGCCGGGGTAATGGTGTTCGGCTATGCCGGCATCCTGGGCGCGGCCTTGCTGGCCAATCTGCTGGCCGCGGCTGCGGCGATCCTGTTGTGTCGCGCGGTCGGGCTCTTGCCACGGCAGCCCGAACCTGTCGAGACTGCGGCACAACGCTTGCCAGGCGATTGACAGCCCCTGCACCGCTTGTTACCCCCCGCGCCTCATCCTCGAGGGTTCGACATGGCACGCAGGCGCAAGGGACGCGACATTTCCGGCTGGCTGATCGTGGACAAGCCCGCGGGGATCACCTCGACGGCCATCGTCAACAAGGTCCGCTGGGCGCTCGATGCGAAAAAGGCCGGACATGCCGGCACGCTCGATCCCGAGGCGACGGGCGTTCTGGCGGTGGCGCTTGGCGAGGCGACCAAGACGGTGCCCTACATCACCGATGCGCTCAAGGCCTACCGGTTCACCGTCCGGCTGGGACAGGCCACCAACACCGACGATGCCGAAGGCGAAGTGATCGCGCAAAGCGACCTGCGCCCCGACGACGCGACGATCAAGGAAGCGCTGCATGGCTTCGTGGGTGAAATCATGCAGGTCCCGCCCGCATTCTCGGCGGTCAAGATCGACGGTGAACGCGCCTACAAGCGTGCCCGCGCCGGCGAAGAGGTGGCGCTGGACGCCCGGCCGCTCTGGGTCGAGGAACTGGTTTTCACCGACCGGCCGGATGCCGACCATGTGGAACTTGAGATGACCTGCGGCAAGGGCGGCTATGTGCGCGCCATCGCCCGCGATCTCGGTGAATTGCTGGGCTGCCACGGCCATGTCACCACCCTGCGCCGGATCTGGTCGGGCCCGTTCACGGCCGAGGACGGCATCACGCTGGACACCGTCGAAGCGCTGGCGCGCACGCCCGAGCTGGACGCCCGCCTGCTGCCGCTCGAGGCCGGTCTGACCGACCTGCCGGAACTGCCTGCCACACCCGAAGGCGCAGACCGCCTGCGGCATGGCAATCCCGGCATGGTGATCGCGGCCGATGTCGACTACGGCGACGCGGCCTGGGCATCCTTCGAAGGCAAACCGCTGGCGGTGGGCCGGTTCAAGGCGGGGGAATTGCACCCCGACCGGGTGTTCAATCTCTGATCCGCGCGGTTTGCGGGATGGCGGGTGGGGCGTCATCGCGGATGCGATGCGCGTCGCCCGATCATCCCAGCATGCCCAGCCAGCGCCGCAGCGCGTCCAGCGCTTCTGGTTCGTCAAGGAACGGAATATGCCCGCGCCCCGGCACCTCGGTGGCGATCATGTCGGGCCGGCGCCGGCGCATCTCGGCAAAGGTCTCGGCCGCGAGCAGGTCGGAATTGGCACCCCGGATCGCACAAAGCGGCAGACCGGCCAGCGCGTCGAACATCGGCCACAGATCCGGCGCGGGTTGCGCACCGCCGCCCAGGACCGCGTCGCGCAGTTTCGGATCGTAGGTCAGCCCAAGCCCTTCCGGCGTTTGCACGAACAGCCGTTCCGCCTCTTCCAGCCAGCGCGATTTCGGCACGCCAACGAAGCCGGTCAGCAGTTCCTCGCGCCGCGCTGCGACCTCGGCATGGGTCTTCTGCGGCGGCACCCGGCCCAGATAGCCCTTGATGACGTCAAGCCCGGTATCCGCGATGTCCGGCCCGATATCGTTCAGCGCCACGCCCAGCAACCTGTCCTTGGCGACCATTGCCAGCAGCATCGCGATCAACCCGCCGCGCGAGGTGCCCAGCACCGCGGCCTTTTCGAGGCCCAGATGGTCCAGCAATTCCAGCGCATCGCGCCCCTCGATCGGGATCGCATAGCTCTCCCACGGACCCCAGTCCGACTTGCCGCGCCCACGATAGTCCAGCCGGATCAACCGCACGCCGTCCAGGTGCGGTGCGACGAAATCGAAATCCCGCCCGTCGCGGGTCAGCCCGGCCAGGCACAGCAACGGCAGCCCGTCGCCCTGGTCGGTGAAGTGCAGCGACAGTCCGTCGGACGTGGTGAAACGCGGCATCAGGCGAGCTCCGGGATCGTAGTCAGGTCGGCAAGCACATGCTGCGGGCGGCCCGGCAGGTTGTCGACCGGCTCGCCCCGCCGGTTGACCCAGACCGTCTGAAAGCCGTAGGCGGCCGCCCCGGCGGCGTCCCAGCCGTTGGACGACACGAAAAGCACCGCTTCCGGCGCGCAGCCGAACCGCGCGCCGACCATGTCGTAAACCGCGCGGGCCGGCTTGAAGATACCGACCGCCTCGACCGACAGGACCGCGTCCAGGTAGGTGCCGATCCCGGCGCTGTCGACCGCGCCCTCCAGCATGTCCGGGCTGCCGTTCGACAGGATCGCGCAGGCCTTGCCCGCCGCCTTGAGCCGCGCCAGCATCTCGGGCACTTCCCTGTAGGGCGCCAGTTCCCAATACAGCGCCAGCAGGGCCTCGCGCAGTTCAGGGTCGTCCTGGCCCGCCTTGGCCAGCGCCCAGTCCAGCCCGTCCTTGGTCACCTGCCAGAACGGCACGTAGTCGCCCGTCACGGCCCGCAGCCAGCTGTATTCAAGCTGCTTGCGCCGCCAGTCCTCGGCCAGCGCGGGCCAGGTTTCCGCGATCGCCGCGCCACTTGGCGTCTCGGCCAGCTTGCGGGCGGCGGCGGCCACGTCGAACAGCGTGCCATAGGCATCGAATACGCAGATCTGGGCCATCGGCTTCTCCCTCTTTGACGGCAAACTGGCACGCGCTCGATCAAAGGGAAACCCCGATGACTTGCGCGGCTTTCGCACCCGCGCCATCCGCGATACATCTCGTGAAAACCACGGGAGGTGATCCATGCAAATGGCAGAACTGGGCGATATCCGCCTGCATTACCGCATCGACGGGCCAGAGGACGGCGCGCCGGTGGTCTTCGCCAATTCTCTGGGCACCGATCTGCGGCTTTGGGACCCGATCCTGCCGCACCTGCCCGCGGGTCTGCGCATCCTGCGTTACGACAAGCGCGGGCACGGGCTGTCGGATGTGCCGCAAGGCCCCTACACGATGGGCGCGCTGGTGCATGACGCGGAACGGCTGATGGACCTGACGGGTTTCAGGGACGCGGTGTTTATCGGCCTGTCGATCGGCGGGTTGATCGCGCAGGGGCTGGCGGCCAAGCGGATGGACCTGTGCCGCGCCGTGGTGCTGTCCAATACCGGCGCCAAGATCGGCACGCGCGAGATCTGGGACGATCGCATCGCGCAAGCCACCAATGGCAGGCTCGAGGCCGTGGTCGATGCCACGATGCAGCGCTGGTTTTCCGATGCGTTCCGCCAGACCGGCGAATTCCACGCCTGGCGCAACCTGTTCCTGCGCACGCCCGTCGCGGGCTGGACAGGATGCGGCGCCGCCATTTCGGGCACCGATTTCTACACGCCAACCGCCGCCTTGCGGCTGCCGGCGCTCGGCATCGCCGGCTCCGAAGACGGTGCGACCCCTCCGGACCTGGTGCGCGAAACCGTGGGTCTGATCCCGGGATCGCAGTTTCATCTGATCCGCGGCGCAGGCCACCTGCCCTGCGTCGAAAAACCCGGGGAATACGCCGCGCTCCTGACCGCTTTCCTCAAGGCTCAGGGCCACGCCTGATGGCGGATGTCCTGCTGATCCACGGCTCGGGCCACGGCGCCTGGTGCTGGCGCGACGTGGTCCCGGTGCTGACCCGTCTGGGACACCACGCCCGCGCCATCGACCTGCCCTCGCATGGCGCCGACCGCACGCCGGTCAATGACGTCACGCTGGACGGCTACACGCAGGCCATTCTGGAGGCGATGGATGGCCCGACCGTCCTGGTGGGTCATTCCATGGCGGGCTACCCGATCAGCACCGCCGCCGAGGCCGCCCCCGACCTGGTGACGCGGCTGATCTATGTCTGCGCCTACACGCCCTGGCCGGGGCTCAGCCTGGCCGACATGCGCAAGCTGGCGCCGCGCCAGCCTCTGCTTGAGGCGGTGATCCGATCGGAGGACGGCAAGAGTTTCACCATCGACCCGGCCAAGGCGCGCCGGCTGTTCTACCACGACTGCCCGGACGAGGCGGTGGCCCATGCCTTGGCGAACCTCTGCCCGCAGGCCATCGCGCCACAGGCAACACCGGTGACCCTGGGCGCGGGTTATAGCCGGGTGCCGCGCAGCTACATCCTGTGCGAGGACGACCGCACGATCCCGCCGGAGTTCCAGCAGGACATGGCCGCGCGGTTCGACCCACGGGACGTGCACCGCCTGCCGGTCTCGCATTCGCCCTTTTTCGCCATGCCGGACCGCCTGGCCCGGCTGATCCACGATCTGATCTGAGGCCGTCATGCCCGCCACACCCTTCGACTCCGCCCATCTTTCCGGCCTGTTCGACGCGGGCGAGGTTGCGCGGCTGTTTACCGACAGCGCCGAAATCCGCGCATTGATGCTGGTCGAGGGCACGCTGGCCAAGGTGCAGGGCGAAGCCGGGCTGATCCCCGACACCGCCGCCCGCGCGATCCATCGCGCCAGCCTGGAATTGCAGATCGACCCCGCCGCCCTGGCCGGGCCGACGGCGCAGAACGGCGTCTGCATACCGGCTCTGGTCGCGGCCTTTCGCAAGGAAATGAACGCGCCCGACCACGCGCAATACCTGCATTGGGGGGCCACGTCGCAGGACATCCTCGATACCGGGCTGATGCTGCGCCTGCGCCAGGCGCTGAGCCTGATCGCGGCCGACCTGGACGCGACGCTTGAGGCCCTGGCGACACTGGCCGAAACCCATGCCGGAACGCCGATGGCGGCGCGCACCTGGGGGCAGATCGCGACGCCGACCAGTTTCGGCGCGGTGGCTGCAGGCTGGGGCTGGCCGCTGCTGGACGTGAAACGCGCCTTGCCGGGCCTTTGCGACCGCGCGCTGGTGGTATCGCTGTCAGGCGCCGCCGGCACCGCGTCGGAACTGGGTCCGACTGCGCCGGTCTTGCGGGCCGCGCTGGCCCAGGCGCTTGGGCTGACCGATCCGGGGCGCAGCTGGCACGGCGACCGCACGCCGGTGATCGAGATCGTGCATTGGCTTGCGCGTCTGACCACCGCACTCGGCAAGCTGGGCGAGGACCTGATCCGCGCCACCCAGTCCGGGATCGCCGAAATCGCCCTGTCCGGCGCGGGTGGATCGTCGACCATGCCGCAGAAACAGAACCCGGTCGGACCGTCGCTGTTGGTGGCGCTGGCGCGGCACAACGCGGCGCTGCTGCCGTTGCTGCATCAACCGCATTTGCAGGCACGCGACGGTGCCGCTTGGATGGGTGAATGGCTGGCCTTGCCGCAGATCGTTCTGGGGGCCGCAACCGCGATCCGGCAGTCGCGGACACTGGTCGAGACGATGGCCCCCCTGTCCGACGCGATGCGCGCCGCGTTGACGGCCTCGGGCGGCCTCGTACTGGCCGAAGCGCTGAGCTTTGCGCTGGCGAACACGATGCCCCGGCCCGATGCGCAAGACACGGTCAAGGCGCTGTGCGCCTCGGCCCTGCAAAACGGCCGGCCGCTGTCCGACCTTGCCATGTCCCTTTACCCGGACCTGCCCGCGGATTTCTTCGACCCCACCGGCCATATGGGCCAGGCGCCGGAGGATGCCCGCGCCTTCGCACAGGCGGTCCGGTCCGCGACGTAACCCCTTTTCGCCCCAGTCCGCGGCGACTAGCCTGCGTCGACCGGGGCGCGCCTGCCCCAGCAACCGACGGCCCGACATGCGCCTGCCCGTGATCTTCATCCTGGTGACCGTGCTGATCGATGCGATGGGCATCGGTCTGATCATCCCGGTCATGCCCGACCTCATCCAGGAGGTCACCGGCGGCACGCTGGACCGCGCGGCGCTCTGGGGCGGAGTGATGTCGACGGTGTTCGCCGTGATGCAGTTCCTGTTCGGCCCCATCATCGGCAACCTGTCGGACCGCTACGGCCGCCGCCCGGTGCTGCTGGTGTCGCTGGCGGTCATGGCGCTGGATTACGTGGTGATGGCGGTCGCAGGCACGATCTGGTTGCTCCTGGCGGGTCGGGTCGTCGGCGGGATCACCGCCGCGACGCAATCCACCGCCACCGCCTACCTGGCCGACATCGCCGAGCCGGGCAAGAAGGCGCAATATTTCGGCCTGATCGGCGCGGCCTTCGGGCTGGGCTTCGTGCTGGGCCCGCTGATCGGCGGCCTGCTGGGCGAATTCGGCACGCGCGCGCCGTTCTGGGCCGCCGCGGCGCTGGCGGCGCTGAACGGCATCCTTGGCTGGTTCGTGCTGCGCGAAACCGTGACCGACGACATCCGCCGCCCCTTCGAGTGGCGCCGCGCCAATCCGCTGGGGGCGTTCCGCAGCCTCGGGCAATTGCCGGGGGTCGGGCGCGGGCTGGTGATCTTCCTGCTCTACAACATCGCGTTCAACGTCTACCCTTCGGTCTGGGCCTATTTCGGACAGGCCAGCTTTCAGTGGGATGCCGGCATGATCGGCCTGTCGCTGGCGTTGTTCGGCGTCGCGATGGCGGTCGTGCAGGGCTGGCTGATCCGCTACATCATCGCCTGGCTCGGCACCCGGGGCACGGTGATCTACGGGTTGGTTTTCGACGTCGCGGCCTTTGGTGCCATCGCTTTCGCACCCTCGGGCGCCGTGGTGCTGATCCTGACTCCGCTGGCCGCATTGGGCGCGGTCATAACGCCCGCGCTTCAGGCCATCCTGTCACAAGAGGTCGGACCGCAGCGGCAGGGTGAATTGCAGGGCGCCATCACCTCGGTCGCGGCCATCGCGATGATCGTGTCGCCGATGATGATGACCTCGGTCTTCGCCGCCTTCACAGCGCCCGGCGCCGCGCTGTTTTTTCCCGGCGCGCCCTTCCTGCTGTCGATCCTGCTGGTTCTGGTGGCGCTGGCGGTGTTCCTCTGGCCGCCGCGGGCCACACGCATGGCGTGACGTCACGCCGCGACCGACCCGCGCCGTGTCGCAATCGGGCTTGCCAGAGCCCGGCGGCCGCAGCACGGTCGGGGCCAATGAAGGAAGGCCGGACATGACCCATATCCAAGCCGCCGTTTGCGTCGAACATGGCAAACCGCTCGTCATCGAAACGCTGGAGCTGCGTGCGCCGCTGGCGGGCGAGGTCGAAGTGACGCTCGAAGCCGTGGCGATCTGTCACTCCGACATCTCTTATGCCGACGGCGCGTGGGGCGGCGACCTGCCGGCGGTCTTCGGGCACGAGGCCGCGGGCCGCGTTACCGCGCTTGGCCCCGGCGTGACCGGGCTGAAGACCGGCGACCGGGTAACGGTGACCCTGATCCGCGCTTGCGGCAGCTGCGCCTCTTGCGCCGGCGGCAAGCCCACGGTCTGCCTGACGCCCAACACGGCGGCGTCGCCCCTGTCACGCCCTGATGGCACCCCGGTCATCCAGTCGATGAATTGCGGCGCCTTCGCGGAAAGGGTCGTGGTCGACCAGAGCCAGGTCGTGAAACTGCCCGAGACCATGCCGCCCGAGGCCGTGGCCCTGCTGGCCTGCGGCGTCATCACCGGCATCGGCGCGGTGGTGAACGCGGGCCGGCTGCGCGCAGGCGAAGACGTGGTGGTGATCGGCGCGGGGGGTGTCGGGCTGAACGCCATCCAGGGCGCCCGTATCGCCGGCGCTCGCCGTATCGTCGCCGTCGACATGAGCGACGAAAAACTGGCCATGGCGCGCGAATTCGGCGCCACCGACGGCGTGCTGGCCACCAAATCCCGCCCCTGGGAACGGGTGGCGCGGATCCTGGGCCGCGGTGCGGACCTGGCGGTCGTCACGGTGGGCGTCATCCCCGCCTACAACGACGCACCGCGCTACCTCGGCTGGGGCGGGCGCATGATCATGGTGGGCATGCCGCATTCCGGCGCGATGGCCGAATACGAACCGGTGATCCTGGCCTACATGTCCCAGGGCATGGTCGGCTCCAAGATGGGCGACGTGGTGATCCAGCGCGACATCCCCTGGATGGCCGATCTCTACGAGCAAGGACGGCTCAAGCTGGACGAACTGGTGTCCGGCCGCTGGCGGCTCGACCAGATCAACGAGGCCATCGCAGACACCAAGACCGGCGGCGCCAAGCGCAACGTCATCCTGTTCTGAGCGATGTCAGCCGGGCCCGAAAACGCCATCCCAGCCAAAACCCACGATCGCCCGCTCGTCGCCGCCCAGCTTGCGGTACAGTGCCAAGGCAGCCCGGTTGTCCGGTTCGGTGCCCAGCCAGGCGCCCACGCAGCCGACGCCACGCGCGTGGTCGATCAGGCATCGGCTGACCGCCGTGGCATGGCCGCGCCGCTGGTGGCCGTCGCGCGTCCCGACTTCGTTGATGAACAGCGATGGCGCCTTGTCGGGATGCAGCAGCACCGTGCCCGAGGCGAAGGACAGGATCGTGCCATCCGCGATCGCCACGGCCATGTGGTGCAGGTCGCTTTCCAGAAACGCCACCACCTGCACGGGGTCGACCGGGTTGTCGAAAAGCCCTTGCGGTTGGGCCGAGACCAGCGCCAGATCGGCCGGGGTCACCATCCGTACTTGCATCCCGCTCCGCTCCCGTCGTGAGGTACGACCATGAAACTGACCGATTGCGACGTGATTGTCACCGCACCCCCGGCGCCGGGCTGGGGCGGGCGGTACTGGATCCTGGTCAAGCTGACCACCGATGACGGCATCACCGGCTGGGGCGAATGTTATGCCTCCTCGGTGGGGCCCAAGGCGATGCAGGCGGTGATCGAAGATGTCTTCGCGCGCCATTTCGCAGGCGAAGATCCGCATCGGATCGAGCTTTTCTTCCGCCGCGCCTATTCGGCGGGTTTCACGCAACGGCCCGACCTGACGGTGATGGGCGCGTTCTCCGGGCTCGAGATCGCCTGCTGGGACATCCTGGGCAAGGCAGCCGGCAAACCCGTGCATGCGCTGATGGGCGGACATCTGCGCGACAGCGTGCGCGCCTATACCTATCTCTACCCGCTGCCGCAGCACCCGGTCGCGCCGTTCTGGACGTCGCCCGCCATGGCGGCCGAGGCAGCGGCGGATTGCGTGGCGCGCGGCTATACTGCGGTCAAGTTCGACCCCGCCGGGCCCTACACGATCTTCGGCGGACACCAGCCCGCACCCACGGACATCGCGCTGTCGGTGGCCTTCTGCAAGGCGATCCGCGACGCCGTCGGCGACCGGGCCGATCTGCTGTTCGGCACGCACGGCCAGTTCTCGGTGCCCGGCGCGATCCGGCTGGGCAATGCCATCGCACCCTATGACCCGCTATGGTACGAAGAACCGATCCCGCCGGACAATTTGCTGGAATTCGCGCAGGTTGCGCAGGACCAGCCGGTGCCGCTGGCGACCGGCGAACGGCTGACCACCCGCGCCGAATTCGCGACGTTGCTGCGCGCGGGCGGCGTGCGCATCCTGCAACCCGCGCTCGGCCGCGCCGGCGGGTTGTGGGAGACCCGCAAGATCGCCGCGATGGCCGAAAGCTTTGGCGCCGAGATGGCCCCGCATCTCTATGCCGGCCCGGTGGAATGGGCCGCCAACATCCAGCTGGCCGCCTGCATTCCCAATCTGCTCATGGCCGAGAGCATCGAGACGGATTTTCACCGTGACCTGATCGGCGGCGCCATTTCGGTCGAGAACGGATTCATCCCGGTGCCCACGGCGCCGGGTCTCGGCATCGAGATCGACGAGACCCTGGCCCGCGCCCATCCATTCACCGGCGACGGGCTGCATCTTCAGATGCAGGAGACGCCCTGCGACTATCATGGCAAGAACGCGTTCGAAGGCGGTGCTCCCCCGAAAGAGACGTGATCTCGCATTTTGGATTCAGCATTGGTATAGAGGGGGTATTCTGAATCTGGATCTGCACCCGTGACCTTTGATCTTTCCCCTCCGCCGCCCAAGGAAATGGCAGCCAATGCCCAGGATGCGGCAGCGTTTCTGAAGACACTGGCCCATGAGGGCCGGCTGATGATTCTCTGCCACCTCGGTTCGGGCGAAAAATCGGTGGGTGCATTGGAAGACTTGCTGCAGATGCGCCAGGCAGCCGTCAGCCAGATGTTGGCGCGGCTTCGCGAAGAAGGGCTTGTTCAGACCCGGCGCGAGGGCAAAACGATCTATTACAGCCTGGCTGGCGAAGACACGAGCCGCATCATCGCGCTGCTGTACGACATTTTCTGTTCCGACAAGGGGTGCTGATCCGGTGACCGGACGGCCCGAGACGGTTTTCACCGGCTCCGATCTCTGCCGCCTGACCGCGCGCGAGGCAGTGGCCTTGCTGAAAGCGCGCAAGGTTTCCCCGAACGAGTTGATCACCGCAAGCCTGGCCCGCACCGCGCAGGTCGATGCGACCGTCAACGCCCTGCCTACCCTGTGCGAGGATCGCGCGCGGGCTGCGGCGGCGAAGGTCGATCCCGACAGCCTGCTGGCCGGACTGCCCTTTGGCGTCAAGGATCTGAACCCGGTCGCTGGCGTGCGCACCACCTGGGGCACCCGGGCCTTTGCCGACCACGTCCCGACCACGACCGACCCCGTCATCGCCCGCATCGAGAGGCGCGGCGGTATCGTCACAGGCAAGACCAACACGCCCGAGATGGGCGCCGGCGCCAACACCTTCAACGCGGTGTTCGGGCCCACCTTCAACGCCTGGGACACCCGGCTGAACGCCGGCGGCTCGTCCGGCGGCGCGGCGGTGTCGCTGGCCACCGGGCAGGCCTGGCTGAGCCACGGGTCCGATCTGGGCGGCAGCTTGCGCACCCCGGCCAGCTTCAACGGCATCGTGGGCCTGCGCCCCTCGCCCGGGATTGTCGGCAGCGGGTCGGCCGCCGACACGTTCAACCCGATGCCGGTCGACGGACCGATGGCGCGCACCGTCGCGGATGTGGCGCTGTTTCTGGATGCGATGGCCGGGTTCGACCCGATCTCGCCGCTGTCCTATCCGGCGCCAGAGACGTCCTATCTGGCGACCTGTCTCGCCGATCCCGGTCCAGTCCGGATCGCCTTCTCACCCGATCTGAACGGCCTGGGCCCGGTGACAAGCGAGGTCGCCGATGTGTTGCGCCGGGGTATGGAGACCGTGCAGGGGCCGGGTATCCACGTTGTCGAGGAAACGCCGGACATACGCGACATCGACCGCACCTTCCGCACCCTGCGCGCGCTCGGCTTCTGGACATCGGCCCGGATCACGCCGGACCATGTGACCCGCCACTACAAGCCGACCCTGCAGCAGAACATCGCCGAAGGCCGCGCTCTGACCGTCGACGAGGTCGCCGAGGCGCTGGTGGCACGGACCAAGGCCTACGAAGTCATGCGGGATTTCCTGGCGCGGTTCGATGTGCTGGCCTTGCCGGTCAACGGCATCGCACCCGGACCGCAGGAGCAGGAATTCCCGCCCGAAATCGCCGGCGTGCCTTCGCGCGACTATCTCGACTGGTTGCGCTTCGCCTTCGTCGCCACGCTCTGCGGCCTACCGGCGCTGTCCCTTCCGATCGGCTTCACGCCCTCGGGGATGCCCTTGGGGATCCAACTGATCGGCCCGCCGCGCGGTGAAGGGCGCTTGTTGCAGATCGCCCGCGTGCTTGAAGAGCGTCTGGATCTGCGTCTGGTGCCGATCGACCCGATCGTCAAACCCTAGGAAAAACGGGCCGCGCAGGCGGCCCGCTCGGTAAAGATCACAAGGTGCGGGATCAGGCTGCGGCTTCGGCCTTTTCCGCCCATTCCCAAGGCCGGGTGAATTCGCCCAGCACCTGGCTTACCTGATCGGCATCGGCGCCCTTGCGGTCCAGTTGGGCGACCAGCCCGCGTTTCTTGTCGTCGATCACCGACACGACGCGCGCCGGCGATCCCGCCTTTTCCAGCGCCGCATTGTAGACCCGGGTGATGGCATGCTTGCGCAGGTCGGGTTTGAACACCTTGCCGACGGCGGTCTTGGGCAATTCGCCGAGGATCGTCATGTGCTTGGGGTGCGCGGCGCGTTCGTGGACATGCACCTTGCAATGCTCGATCAGCTCTTCCTCGGTGACGCTGGCCCCGGCCACCAGCTCGACAAAGGCGCAGGGCAGTTCGCCCGCGTGGCTGTCGGGCTGGCCGATGGCGCCGGCAAAGGCGACGGCCGGATGCGCCAGCAACGCCTCTTCGATTTCCGCCGGGTCGATGTTGTGACCGCCGCGGATGATCAGATCCTTGGCGCGGCCGGTGATCCACAGATAACCGTCGGGATCGATCCGGCCCAGATCGCCGGTACGCAGGAACAGGTCGGCATGGAACAGGTCTTTGTTCTTGTCCACCTCGGTATAGGTCGAACCGGCATAGACGCCGGGGTTGGCGACACAGATTTCGCCCACCTCGTCGGCGACGCATTCGCGCGGGCCATCCGCGGTCTGCTGGATGATCTTGACCTCGGTATAGGGAAAGGGGATGCCGACCGAGCCGACCTTCTTGTTGCCGTCCGGCGGGTTGCAGGACACCAGGCAGGTCGCCTCGGTCAGACCATAGCCCTCGACCACCGTCACGCCGGTGGCTTTCTCGAAGCGCCGGAACAATTCCAGCGGCAGAGGAGCCGAGCCCGAGAACGACGTCTTGACCGTCGAGACATCCGCATCGACCGGCCGTTGCATCAGCGCCGAGATCGCCGTGGGAACGGTAATGATGAAGGTGATCTTCCAGCGCTCGCACAGTTTCCAGAAATTGTCGAACACGCCTTCTCCGCGATAGCCCTGCGGCGTCGGAAAGACGACATGCGCCCCCGATGCCAGCGACGCCATCAGGATCACGTGCACCGCGAAGACATGGAACAGCGGCAGCGGGCAGATGATGTTGTCCTCTTCAGAGAACAGCAGCCGGTGGCCCAGCCACCCGTTGTAGATCATGCCGGAGTAGAGGTGCTGCGCGACCTTGGGCATGCCTGTCGTGCCGCCGGTGTGGAAAAAAGCCGCGACCCGGTCGCCGGTGCTGTCGGCGAATTGCAGCGTCTTGGGCTGCTTGGCCATCTCGGACACGAAATCCTTGACGTCGGCGTGGTGGTTGCCCGGGTTCTTGGGCCGGATCAGCGGCACGATCCACGACTTGGGCGGCGTCAGGTAGCGGTTGAGGTCGATCTCAAGAACCGTGTGCACGCGCGGCGCGTGGCGCACCGCCTCGGCCACCTTCTGGGCCACATCGGTCTTGGGAAAGGCCTTGAGCGTGACGACGACCTTGGCGTCGGTTTCGCGCAGGATGGCGCCGATCTGTTCGGGTTCCAGCAGCGGGTTGATCGGGTTGGCGATGCCCGCCACCATGCCGCCCAGCAGCGTCGCGATGGTTTCGTTGCAATTCGGAAGGACATAGGCGACCACGTCCTTTTCGCCGATCTTCAGGCTGCGGAACAGGTTCGCCGCTTGCGCCGTCATCTCCTGCAACTGTCGCCAGGTCAGCGTTTCGGCCTTGTCCTTGGGTCCGGAAAGCAACTGGTAGCTGACCGCGGGACGATCGGGAAAGGCAGCGGCGGTCTTGCTCAGCTGCGCCCAGACCGTTTTCGGCACGTCGCGTGCCTCCCACGGCATTTCGTTTTCGATCGAATCGCGATCGGCCATGCTGGCATAAGCCATGGCGCCTCCTCCCCTATGTCTGGTCCCGTTCTCGGGCGGGCCCGTCTCCCCTTTTCTTGCGCGCCAGTGTGATGAGGAACGACCCACCGCGCAAGAGGATCGGACGCTGCGGCAGCATCGCTGTGACGCAGCGTTTCGGACGGATCGGCGAGATCCCCAGGAAGCGTTACTCGGCTGCCAGACCGTCGGTGAATTGCAAGCGCGCCAGCCTGGCATACAGCCCGCCCTCGGCAACCAGCGCGTCATGGCTGCCGGTGGCGACGATACGGCCATCGTTCATGACGACGATGCGGTCGGCTTTCTTCACCGTGGCCAGGCGGTGCGCGACGATGATCGTCGTGCGGCCCTGGGCCAGTGTGTCGACCGCCTGCTGCACGGCGCGTTCGCTCTCGGCGTCCAGCGCCGAAGTCGCCTCGTCCAGCAAAAGCACAGGCGCATCGCGCAAAATGGCGCGCGCGATGGCAACGCGCTGTTTCTGCCCCCCCGACAGCATCACGCCGCGTTCGCCCAGCCAGGTGTCGTAGCCATCGGGCAGATCAGCGATGAAATCATGCGCGGCGGCAGCGCGGGCGGCGGCCTCGATCTCGGCATCGCTGGCGTCGGGGCGGCCAAAGCGGATATTGTCGCGCGCCGAGGCGGCGAAGATCACCGGGTCTTGCGGCACCAGCGCCAGATGGGCACGGAAATCGGTGCGGCGCATGGCGTTCAGCGGCACACCGTCCAGCCGGATTTCGCCGCCGGTCGGATCGTAGAACCGCTGGATCAGCTGGATGATCGTCGTCTTGCCGGCGCCGGACGGCCCGACAAGCGCCACGGTTTCCCCGGGTTGCACATGCAGGTCAATGCCGTCCAGCGTCTGCACGCCGGGCCTTGCGGGATAGCTGAAACTGACCTTGTCGAAAACGATCTCGCCGCGCACCGGTTGCGCCATGGGCAAAGGATCAAAGGGGTCTCTGACGTCGTCCTCGACCGTCAGCAGTTCCACTAGCCGTTCGGTCGCGCCTGCGGCGCGTTGCAGTTCGCCGAAGATTTCCGAAAGCGCCCCCACCGCGCCGGCGACCATCACGGAATAGATCACGAACTGGATCAACGTGCCGGCACTGATCGCCCCCGCGCGCACATCCCACGCGCCGACCCACAGAACGCCGACGATCCCGGTGAAGACCAGAAATATCACGATCGCCGTCATCAGCGCGCGGGTCCAGATTCGCCGCCGCGCGGCATCGAAGCTTTTTTCGGTGACGTCCCCGAACGCCGATTGCGACAACGCCTCGTGGGTGTAGGACTGCACCGTCTGTACGCTGGTCAACGCCTCGGAAGCATTGCCGGACGACGCCGCGATCCAGTCCTGGTTCTCGCGGCTGAGCTTGCGCAGTTTTCGACCCAGCACAAGGATCGGCACGACCACGGCTGGCACGATCAGCAACACCAGGGCTGTCAGCTTGGGAGAGGTGATGAGCATCAGCACAATGCCGCCCACGAACAACAGAAGGTTGCGCAACGCGATCGAGATGGATGAACCGATCACCGACAGGATCAGCGTCGTGTCGGTGGTGATCCGGCTCAGAACCTCGCCGGTCATGGTCTTTTCATAGAAGGATGGCGAAAGGCCTATGACGCGGTTGAACACCGCCTTGCGGATATCGGCGACGACCCGTTCACCAAGCCGCGTGACCAGCGCGTAGCGCAGCGCGGTGCCAAGCGCGAGCGCGGCGGCGATGGCCAGCGCGGCACCGAAATAGAGGTTCAGCAATTCGCCGGACTTGGTGTTGAAATTGTCCACCACCCGGCGCACCGCCATCGGCAGGATCAGCGACACGGTGGCCGTCGCGACCAGCGCCGCGATGGCCGCCGCCATCAGGCCGCGATACGGAAGCAAGAACGGCCACAACTGCGACAAGGCCCGCAGGTTGCGGGATTTCTCGCGCTCGTCCTGTGCCTTTTTCGGCTGCGTGTCGTTGGCCATGTACGGTCCTTGCAAAGCGTCAGGGTGTTTTGCCATCTCAGCGCGACGCGTCAAGCGCCGCTTTGACGCGGCTGACGCGCAAGATCGTTCATCTGGCGGAGAAAGCTGGAGCGGGCAGCGGGAATCGAACCCGCACCAAGAGCTTGGAAGGCTCGTGTGATACCATTTCACCATGCCCGCCTGGTGGCTCAGGCTTATGTCAGCACCCCGGCCACGTCAAGCGTGGGGCGCGGGCTCAGGCGGCGACCGGTGCGATCAACTGCGGACCGCTGGCACGGTTGGAATTGACGGCCCGGTCGACGCGGTGCAGGCGCAGGGCGTCGGCTGGCGCGGCCTTCATCAGCGCCGCGGCGCCGTGCCCGCCTTCGCCAAGCCAAAGCGCCCAGTCCGCGGGTGCCAGGATCACCGGCATGCGATGATGGATTTCGGCCACCGGCCCTTGGGCCGCGCAGGTCACGATGGCGCAGGTCCTGTGTGCCTCGCCGTCGCGTTCCCAATCCTGCCAGACCCCGGCCATGACCATCGGCCCGTCATCGGCGGGGTGGATGAACCAGGGATAGCGCGTGCCCTCTTCGTCCTTGGTCCATTCGAAAAAGCCGCTGGCCGGTATCAGGCAACGCCGCGATCGGGCGGCGGCTTTGAAGGCGGGCTTCTCGGCGATGGTTTCGGCGCGCGCGTTGATCAGCAGCGGACCGCCATTGGTGGTCTTGTACCAGTGCGGAAGAAAGCCCCACCGCATCGCGGTCAGGCGCCGATTGCCATCCTCGCTCATCACCGCGTGAACGCGGTTGGTGGGGCAGATGTTGTAGTTCGGAACCTCCGGCAGATCGTTGCCGGGCACGGCATCGAACAATTGCGCCATCGCATCCGGCGGCAGGGTCAGGGCGAAACGTCCGCACATGGGATCAGCCTAGCGCAGCATCCCGGAATAGAGAAGCAGACCCCAGTTCAGCAACGGCGCTTCGACCTTCGACCACAACGCGCCGAAGGCCAGCGGGTCGAGCCCCGCGCCGGCGGCGATCCGGGCCAGATCGCGCCGGCCGTCGATGTCGGCCAGCAGCACCGCGGCTTCGCGCGGCAGGCGCAGCTCCGCCTTGACGCCGTCGCTGCTCACCGGAAGCGATTTGCCCTGCGCCACCGCTTGCGCCAGGACCCGAGGCGCCACACCCTTCAGGTGCGGAACCAGCGTCCGGTCGCTGCCGCTTGCCGGCTTTCGGGGATCGCCGGACGGCACCGCATAGGCGACATGCACCCGGATCGTGCCGGTCAGCTTTTCCGCCAGCGCCATGGCGGTCACATCGTCCATGCCGGCGGGTCGGTCGGTGATGCGAGCCAGGTCGTAGAGGGCCGGCGTGGTGAAACCCTGCAACCGCCATCCCGTGTCCGACAGCACGCCGGCCAGTTCCGTCACCGAATAGGCACGGTCCTGGCCATGCAACAGAAGATCGTAAAACCCTGCATCGCTCGCACGGTGATCGCCGAGATTGGGATTGGCGGCAAAGGGATGGCCCGAGGGCAGGCCGGCAACGATCGCCTTCGCCCGCTTCAGCCTGTCCTGTGCGGACAGCCCCGCGAACAGGACGCCGAATGCCTCTTGCAAGGGATAGACGCCGGACCGTCCGTAAGGCGCGTAGACCATGAACCCCATGCCACCACCCGGCGCCAACGCGGCGCGCAGGGCGCGAAAGCCCTGCGGCGGATCGGGCAGGTGATGCAGCACGCCGCAGCAGTCGATGTAGTCGAAAGACCCATGATCGGGCGCATCCAGCAGGCTGGCAGTGTGAAAGGCGATACCCGTCAGACCGCGCGCCGCCGCGCGGGCCTCGGCAACGGCCCGTGCCCTGGTCGACAGGTCAAGATAGGTGATCTCGAACGGCTTGCCCGCCTTGGTCAGCAATGTGGCCAGCTGGATCAGCCCGTCCCCGGTGCCGCCCCCCGCCACCAAAACGCGCAACGGCTGCGACCAGTCACGTTTTCCACCGAACAGGTAATGGTCGATCTCGAGCGGATGAGAGGGCGAACCGGTGACCAGGCGCGTCGCCTCGTCCGCCGGATCGCGTTCGGGATAGGGATAGGCGTCGTAATGTTCGGTGACCGTGACCATGCCGCTGTCATGGCATGGGCGGCGCGGGATGGAAAGCCGGGTGGGGCTCTGCCCCCGGCCCTGCGGGCCTCCCCCGGAGTTTACCTTGCAAGATGAAAAAGGGACGGCGCGCCCGGTTGGCCAGGCGCGCCGCCGGAGCGTTATTTCTTGGTGATGCGGCCGTCGGTATAGGGCTTGAACGGTCCCGTCTTGGCCAGGAACTCGGCGGTGACGTCGGCCAGGTCGGGGCCGAAATCATAGGCGTTCTGGGCATCGCGGAACATCGCATAGCCGTCGCCGCCATTGCGGACATAGTTGTTGGACACCACGCCATAGACCTTGTCCATCTCGATCGGCGCACCGCCCACCATCACGTCGGACACCCGTTCGCCGGCGGGCTTGGTCGCGTCGAAGGCATAGCTGAGCCCCGCCACCTGGGGGAAGCGGCCTGCGCCTTCCTCGATCTGGCTGACGCCGTTTTCCAGCGCCGCGACGATGGTCGCACCGGTCACCTGGAAGGTCGACAGCGTGTTCTGGAACGGCAGCACGGTCAGCACCTCGCCCATGGTGATGGGGCCGGCGTCGATCGACGCACGGATGCCGCCGCCGTTCTGGATGGCGATCTGGATGCCCTGGTCCTTGACCCGGTCGAGCATCGCATCGGCGATGAGCGACCCCATCGGGCATTCCATCGCCCGGCAGACCGACCGGTCGCCCTCGATGGCTTCGGCGGCTTCGGCCACGACCCGGTTGCGGATTTCTTCCAGCGGCACCGCGGCTTCGGCGATACGCGCCTTGGTCGCCTCGTCCTCGGCGACCGCGGCATCCATGATGATCGGCGCGCCGACCGCCTCGGTGATGACACCGGCATCATCGAAGGTCACGTTCAGTTCGCCCAGAAACTTGCCGTAGGCGTAGGCCTGCACGATCGCGGTGTCGCCCACCATCGTCGGATAGGCGCCCGCCGCGCCTTCCATGTCGCCCAGCAAGGTGTTCGAATGGCCACCGACGATCACGTCGACACCGGTTGTCTGCTCTGCGATCCGAAGATCGGTGTTGTAGCCGGAATGAGACAGCACGATGATCTTGTTCACGCCTTCGGCAGTCAGCCTGTCGACCTCGCCCTGAACCGCCGCGACCGGATCGGTGAAAGTCACGTTGGGGCCGGGGCTGGCCAGTTCATCGGTATCCTCGGGCGTCAGCCCGATCATGCCGATCTTTTCGCCGCCGCGTTCGATCACCACCGATTTCTGGATCGCGCCAGCCAGCAGCGGTTCGCCCGAAATGTCGGCGTTGGACATCAGGATCGGAAATTCCACCGCGTCGACAAAGCCGCGCAGTACTTCGGGGCCGTCGTCGAATTCGTGGTTGCCGACGGTCATACCGTCATAGCCCATCTGGTTCATCATCTCGGCGGCCAGCTTGCCCTTGTAGTAGGTGTAGAACAGCGTGCCCTGGAATTGGTCGCCGCCATCCACGAGGATCGAGTTGTTCGACCGCGCGCGCGCCTCGCCGATTGCCGTCATCAGGCGCGCCGAACCGCCAAAGCATTTGCCCTCGGCATCATCCTCGGCGCTGCATCCCGAATCGAAACGGTTGATCGGCTCGAACCGGGCGTGGAAATCATTGGTGTGCAGGATGGTCAGCGTGTAATCGGCGCTGGCCACACCGGCCGTCAGCGCAAGTGCCGCTGCGCTGGTCAAAAGTCGAATGGTCATGGGAATCCTCTCTGTCGGGTTATTATCTGGGGCGATGATGTCCCTGCCTGCGGCCGGTGTCAAAAACTACGCGAGGGCAAGGCGCTCGTCCCGGCGGCTTGCCGGTGACAGAGGCACTTGACCGCGATTTCCCGGCGCGGCATGGGTCGGACATGCTGATCTACAAAATCCTGCGCGGCCCGGAATGGGATGCGCTCCGGTCGCAGGGCGAAACGCCCGGCGCGCCGGTCGACATCGCCGATGGCTATGTCCATTTCTCGACCGCGGAACAGGCGCGCGAAACCGCCGCCAAGCATTTCGCAGGCGCCGACGGTCTGATGCTGGCGGCGCTCGAAACCGACCGCATGGGCGACGCCCTGAAGTGGGAGCCGTCCCGCGGCGGTGCGCTATTTCCGCATTACTACGGCCCGCTGACCCTGGCCCATGTGGTCTGGGCGCAGCCGCTGCCGCTTGGGCCCGATGGCCATGTCTTCCCGGACGGGTTTTCATGAGCCATATCGACCCCACCCGCGCGCAGTTCGACGCGTTCAAATCCCTGCCCCGCGATCACCCGATAGAAATGTTGAACCTCGTCCGCTTGCGCGACACGGCCGACTATCCCGGCGACCACGCCCTGGCCGATGCCGGGCTGACCGGCGCGCAGGCCTATGCCCGTTATGGCGCCGAAAGCGCGCCGGTGCTGGCGCGACTGGGCGGGTCGATCCTGTGGCGCGGCGGGTTCCAGACCACCCTGATCGGCCCCGACGACGAGAGCTGGGATCACGTGTTCATCGCCCGCTACCCCTCGGCGCACGCCTTTCTGGCCATGGTCACCGACCCGGCCTACCGCGCTGCCGTCATGCACCGGCAGGCCGCGGTTCTGACCTCGCGGCTGATCCGCTGCGAACCACGCGGCAGCGGCGAGGTGTTCGGATGAAGGCCGTCGAACAATTGGGCCTGGCACTGCTGCGCCGCTTCGATCCCGAAACCGCACACGGGCTGGCGCTGAAGGCGCTGCAGGCCGGTGTCGCCCCGTCGCCTGGGCTGGTGACGTCCGACCGGCTGCGCTGCACGCTGGCCGGGCTGAGCCTGCCCAACCCGGTTGGACTGGCAGCGGGGTTCGACAAGAACGCCGAGGCGCTGCTGGGGCTCAGCCGCGCGGGCTTCGGCTTTGTCGAGGTCGGCGCAGCGACACCCCGCCCGCAGCAGGGCAATCCGCGCCCGCGCCTGTTCCGCCTGACCGAAGACCGGGCCGCCATCAACCGCTTCGGCTTCAACAACCAGGGGATGGAAGCCATCGCCACCCGGCTGGCCCGCCGCCCACGCGACATGGTGCTGGGCCTGAACCTTGGGGCCAACAAGGACAGCACCGACCGCGCCGCCGATTTCGCCACCGTGCTGGCGCATTGCGGCGCGCACCTCGATTTCGCCACCGTCAATGTCAGTTCGCCCAACACGGAAAAGCTGCGCGATCTGCAAGGCAAGGACGCGCTGGCCGCGCTGCTGGGCGGGGTGATCGACACCCGCGACGGGCTGGCACGGCGCATCCCCGTCTTTCTCAAGATCGCACCCGACCTCGATGACGCCGGCCTGCGCGACGTGGCCGAGGTTGCCTTGGCCACCGGCATCGACGGCATCATCGCCACCAACACCACGCTGGCGCGCGACGGGCTGCAATCGCTCCATGCCGGCGAAAAAGGCGGCCTGTCGGGTCAGCCGCTGTTCGATCGCGCGACCCGCGTTCTGGCGCGGCTGTCCGAGTTGACGGGCGGCACCCTGCCGCTGATCGGCGTTGGCGGTGTCGGCTCGGCCGAACAGGCCTACCAGAAGATCCGCGCCGGGGCCTCGGCGGTGCAGCTCTACACCGCGCTGGTCTTCGGCGGCCTCGGTCTCGTACGCGAGATCGCCGAGGGGCTGGACGCGGCCTTGGCTCGCGACGGTTTCGCAACCGTCGCCGAAGCGGTCGGCACCGGACGAAAGGACTGGACATGATCCTCTGGCACAACCCCCGCTGTTCGAAATCGCGCCAGGCTTTGGCCCTGCTGGAACAGCAAGGCGCGGATGTGGTCGTGCGGCGGTATCTCGACGATCCGCTATCCCCCGACGAGCTGCGCACCGTTCTGACGGCTCTGGGGTTGCGCGCCATCGAGCTGATGCGGGTGAACGAGCCGGAATTCAGGGCGATGGGCCTGTCGCGCGACGATGACGACGCGACGCTGATCGACGCGATGGCCCGGGCCCCCAAACTGATCGAACGCCCCGTGCTGATCGTCGGCGACCGCGCCGTCATCGGGCGTCCGCCCAAGCGCGTGCTGGACCTGCTCTAGATCCGCGGAACCGCCTTGGCAGCCTGCGCCGCGGCGACGAACGCGGCGATCTTGCCCGCGTCCTTCACACCGGGTGCCGATTCCACACCGGACGACACGTCGACCTGGCGCGCCCCGGTCAACGCCACCGCCTCGGCCACGGTGTCGGGCGTCAAACCGCCTGCGAGCATCCATGGCTTGGCCCAGCGTTTGCCCGCCACCAGCCGCCAGTCGAAGGCAAGTCCGTTGCCGCCCGGCAGATCCGCTTCCGGCGCGGGCTTGGCATCTATCAGGATCTGGTCGGCCACCTGGGCGTAACGGCCGATTTCCGGCAAATCGTCCGCGGTCGCGATACCGACCGCCTTCATCACCGGAAGGCGGAAGCGCGCCTTGATCTCTGCCACCCGTTCGGGGGTCTCGTGGCCATGCAACTGCAACATGTCCAGCGGCACCGTCGCGGTCAGCGCGTCGAGGAACCCATCATCGGCATCCACCACCAGCGCCACCTTGGCCAGTCCCGGGGGCGCGTACAGCGCCAGGCTTCTTGCCGCAGCGAACTCCAGATGCCGGGGGCTTTTGGCGAAGAAGACAAATCCGCCATAGGCCGCACCGGCCGAAGCGGCCGCCTCGATATCGTCGGGCTTGGTCAGCCCGCAAATCTTGACCCTGACGTCCGGCATGACGGTCCGTTCTTCTCTGGTTGGAAAATATCCCGGGGGAGTCGCGGCTTGCCGCGACGGGGGCAGCGCCCCCCCGAACGACCCCGCCGTCAGCCCGCCCGGTCGAGCAGCGCCAGGACCTCGTCCTTGTCCTTGTCGCGCTCGGCCTGGGTGCGCTTCAACTCGCGTTCCAGCTGTTTGACCTCGGCCTGCTTGCGCGCCACTTCGGCGCGGTGCTTGTGCTCGCGCAGCCATTCCCAGACGAAGCCGATCAACAGCCCCGCGACGATCCCGGCAAAGATCACCACGAACAGCGGCAACTGGACCGAGAAGGCCAGCAGGTCCATTCCCGGCACCGCGGCCAGCCCCTGGGGCAGCGTGTTCAGCGTGGCCATGCCACGATTGGCCAGAGCCACGGTCACCAGAACGATGGCCAGGGCCAGCAGGAAGGCATAGCGGATATATCGCATGGACTACTTTCCGTTCAATCGGTCGCGCAGCAGCTTGCCGGTCTTGAAGAAAGGTACGCTTTTCTCCTCGACCTTGACCGATTCACCGGTGCGCGGGTTGCGGCCAATCCGAGCGTCCCGTTTCTTGACCGAAAAGGCACCGAACCCGCGCAGTTCGACGCGGTCGCCCCGCGCCATCGCGTTGGTGATCTCTTCGAAGATCGTGTTCACGATCCGCTCGACATCCCGTTGATACAGGTGCGGGTTCTCGTCCGCAATCTTCTGGATCAATTCCGACCTGATCATCGCCACACATCCCCCTGGAACAGTGCCTTGTGCACGGCACCTGGTGCCCGCAGACTATACGCGGATGCCACGCTTTGGGAAACATGCAAGTGCGGGAAAACTCATGCCTAGCAGCGGTTTGTGGGCTGCACGGTGCGGAAATCCGCGCGTCGCGGGCAGGGAATTCGCGAATACAGACACACAGGTCGATGCGCGCATCACACCGATTCGGCGCCTGTCCCGGGCCGGAATCAATGCAGACCGGAAACCGGAACCGGCCTGTCCAGAAAGGGTCTGCGCAGGGCCAGGGCGCGGCTGGCCTCGTCGCGGCGCCCCAGTCTCAGCAACACCATCGCATGGCTCAGTTCCAGCAGATCGCGCTGCGCCCGGCTGCCGCCGATCCTCTCTGACTGGGCAAGGACCGGGACCAACGCATCCAGCGCGCCGGGCCAGTCCTGGCGCGCGATGGCGCCCCAGGCGCTGGCGACCGGGCGCACCAGGTCGGCGGCAAAACCGCGCGACGCCTCGACCAGCCGCGCCAACCGGTCGCCGTCGCCCGCCATCGCGTGACTCAGGGCCGCATGCATGTCGGCAAAGCTTTGCCCGGGCGTATCGAAGTGTTGCGCCGCATAGTCCGACATCTGCCGCCAACGATCGGCCGGCACGTCGATCCCGGCCAATTCGGCGCGCCACAGAAGCGCGGCGGTATCGGTCAGCACGTTCAAGGGCAGGCCGTGCGAGGTATCCGGCAAGATCGTGCTGTCCAGGATCGACCACATCGCCGCGGTATCGCCATCCTGCAACGCCCATAACGCCGCGTGCCAGTTCAGATGCCCGTGCAGGATCGAACGCCGGTCGAGCCCGGTGATCCAGTCGGCCAGATAGGCCTGGCCGCGTGCGGTCTCGCCCGCTTCGTAATAGGCGTGGGACTTGAAATGCGCGCCATGCGCGTTTCGCGAGTTCAGCGCCAAGGCGCGCTCCATCATCGCCTGGCTGGCTGCGATGCGTCCGGTTTCACACAATGACAGGGCATGCATCGACAGTATCCACCAATCCTCGCCGTAATGCGGCAAGAGCCATCCGGTATAGGCCAGAAGCTCGGCCTCGCGGCCGATTTCGCCGGAAAACCCGATCAGACCGAAGACATTGGTGCATAGCTGCGCGGTCAGCGCGTCACGCGGATAGTCGCGGACATGGGAGAAGACCAGCGCGCGTGCCTCTTTCGATCGCCCGGACAGCACTGCCTGCAATGCGGCGACATGCTGTTGCGCGCGGGTGTCGTCCGAAACCACAAGCCGCGCCGCTGCGCCCAGAGATGTCCTGGCCGAAGCCATGTCGCCGGCCATCATCTGCGCCCGCGCCAAAGCTGCGTGACCCAGGCCGAAACCCGGATCGGCAGCGACGCAGTCGCGAAATGCCTCGGCAGCCCCGTAATTCCCGCTCAGGAACACCTGCACCCCTCGGTCATACGCTTCCCGTGCCGCGGGACTTGGGGTGTTCAGGCGGTTTCCATAAGCGTCGGTCTGCGGCATCCGGTGTCCTCTTTCCGGGATTTTACACCGTTCAAAGGAAAAAGGCCCCGGAAAACCGGGGCCTTCGTGTCTTGACTGGATGCGGCCGGCTTACTTTTCGTCGCCCTTCAGCGCCGCGCCCAGGATGTCGCCCAGCGATGCACCCGAATCGGACGAGCCATACTGTTCCACGGCTTCCTTTTCCTCGGCGATCTCGCGTGCCTTGATCGACAGGCCCAGTCGGCGGGTCTTGCTGTCGACATTGGTGACGCGCACGTCGATCTTGTTGCCGACCGAGAACCGCTCGGGGCGTTGTTCGGACCGGTCGCGCGACAGGTCGGAGCGGCGGATAAAGGACTTCATGCCCTCGTATTCCACCTCGATCCCGCCATCCTCGATCGCCGTCACCTCGACGGTGATGATCGAGCCGCGCTTCACGCCGCCCACCGCGTCGGCGAACTTGTCGCCGCCAAGCGCCTTGATCGAGAGCGAGATGCGCTCTTTCTCGATGTCGACTTCCGACACCACGGCCTTGACCACGTCGCCCTTGCGGTAGTTCTGGATCGCATCCTCGCCGCGCTCGTCCCAGGACAGGTCGGACAGGTGCACCATGCCGTCGATCTCGCCTTCGAGGCCGATGAACAGACCGAATTCGGTGATGTTCTTGACCTCGCCTTCCACCTCGGTGCCCGAGGGGTGGGTTTCGGCAAAGACTTCCCACGGGTTGCGCATGGTCTGCTTGAGACCCAGCGACACCCGGCGCTTGGCGCTGTCGATTTCCAGGACCATGACGTCCACCTCCTGCGAGGTCGACACGATCTTGCCGGGATGCACGTTCTTCTTGGTCCAGGACATCTCGGACACGTGCACCAGGCCTTCGACGCCGGGTTCCAGTTCGACGAACGCACCGTAATCGGTGATGTTCGTCACGCGGCCCTGATGCACCGAGTTCAGCGGGTACTTGGCCGCCACCAGATCCCACGGATCTTCCTGAAGCTGCTTCATGCCCAGCGAAATGCGGTGGGTTTCCTTGTTGATCTTGATGACCTGAACCTTGACGGTCTCGCCGATCGACAGGATTTCCGACGGGTGATTGACCCGGCGCCACGCCATGTCGGTGACGTGCAGCAGGCCGTCCACACCACCCAGATCGACGAAGGCGCCGTATTCGGTGATGTTCTTGACCACGCCGTCCACGGCCTGGCCTTCGGTCAGGTTGCCGATGACCTCGGCGCGCTGCTCGGCGCGGCTTTCTTCCAGAATGGCGCGGCGCGACACGACGATGTTGCCGCGGCGGCGATCCATCTTGAGGATCTGGAAGGGCTGCTTGAGACCCATCAGCGGGCCTGCATCGCGCACGGGGCGCACATCGACTTGCGAACCGGGCAGGAAGGCCACGGCACCGCCCAGATCGACGGTAAAGCCGCCCTTGACGCGGCCAAAGATCGCGCCTTCGACGCGGGCTTCACCGGCATAGGCCTTTTCCAGGCGATCCCAGGCTTCCTCGCGGCGGGCCATCTCGCGGCTGATGACAGCCTCGCCGCGGGCGTTTTCGGCCGCGCGCAGATAGACCTCGACTTCATCGCCAACGCTGATTTCGGCATTTTCGCCGGGATTCGCGAATTCCTTGAGTTCGACGCGGCCTTCCATCTTGTAGCCGACATCGATAATGGCCTGGCCCGCTTCGATCGCGATGACCTTGCCTTTGACAACCGACCCTTCTTCGGGCGTGTCCATTTCGAGGCTTTCATTCAGGAGGGCCTCGAATTCCTCCATGGTTGCATTTGCCATGTGGCGTTTCATTCCTTCGATCATGGTTTTCTGGCCATGCGGTTGTCTCCGCCGGTCTTTGATGTGGTCGTGCGGGCGGTGCGCAAAACAAAGAGGGCCGGAAGGTGCCGGCCCTGCTCGATCCCTTTGCCCTGCGGCGTGTTCGCCTGCGGTGACGAGGCGGTCTATAGCGCCGTCCCCGGACCGGGGCAAGCCCCCGCGACGGCGCCTGTACAGCCCGCAGCGCATCGTCACACCGCTCGCACCGCCGTCACCGCGGCGTCAGGGTCAGGTATGACCGATGGCCGATGGTCACCGCCCAAAGCGCCAGAGCGGCGCCATAGGTATTGCGGATATCGATGTGGCGCGTCTCACCCGGCGCGAGATCGATCTCGATTGTCCGGCTGCGGCACCAGTCGATCCGCGCCTCGATCCGGTGCAATCCGGGTGAAACGGGAACGCAGAGGGTATCGCCAGCCGAGACGTGTCCCGCCTCGCTCCCATCGACCAGCACGCGATAGGCACGGATCCGGTCGGCAAAGCCGCCAGCCCGCGAAAAGATCACAACAGCGCCCGAATGCGTGGTCATGCGCCACCGTATTTTCGGGATACATGGGCGATCGCGGCCGCGACGGCGGTATCGATATCCATCGCCGATGTGTCGATGACGATGGCGTCTTCCGCGGCGCGCAGCGGCGCATCGGCGCGACCCGTATCCCGGGCATCGCGCTGACGGACATCCGCCAGCACCGTTTCGTAATCGGTGTCGTGACCGCCATCGCGCAATTCTTTCAGGCGGCGTTCGGCCCGCACTTCGGGGCTGGCGGTGACGAACAGCTTTACCTCGGCCTCGGGGCAAATCACCGTGCCGATGTCGCGGCCGTCCAGTACCGCGCCGCCCGAGCGCCGCGCGAACGCGCGCTGGAAATCGACCAGCGCGGCGCGCACTTCGGGGATCGCCGCCACTTTCGACGCGGCCTGCGCCACGTCCGGCGTCCGCAGATCGTCGGCCGACAGGTCGTCCGGCGTCAGCCTGCGCGCCGCGTCGATCGCCGCCGCGCCCGCCAGAACCCGCTTGCCCACCGCACGGTACAGCAGCCCGGTATCCAGATGCGCAAGGCCGAAACGGCCGGCCACGGCACGGCTGATCGTGCCCTTGCCCGCTGCGGCGGGCCCATCGATGGCCACGGTGAACGACATCGCCCGATCAGCCCCGGGCCGTCCGACGACCCTGCAAGTACAACCATCCGATCATCGCGACCGACAAGGCAACGGCCAGCCACTTGACCATGGTCAGCGCCGAGGCCAGTTGCACCTGCCACGGCTCGATCCCACCCGGCCCCAGCCGCAGCATCATCGCGACCATCGAGTTTTCCCAGATATCGGCGACGAAATAGGTGAAGGCCGGGATCAGATGCAGCACCAGTCGCCCGAAACCCGGCTCGCGGATCAGCCGCCCGGTCATCAGCGCCAGAAGCAGGAACAGCGTGAACGGAAAGACCGTGTCGAGCAGACGCATCTCGAGCATGTAGACCGCCCGGCCATTGGCGGTAAGCGTTTCGAGATAGGTTTTTGCGGTCTCGAAATCATAGCCGAAAACGCGCCCGTCGAACGGCGCCATGCCATCCGCCTGCGGTTTCAGATAGGTTTCGGTCAGCCACAGGAGGGTGCCGAACAAGGCGGCTGCAAAGGCCGCGACCAGGGTAATCAACACTTTCATGCCGGCACCGTATCGCGGATGATCGACGCGCCCAACCCCTGCATGAGCGTCTCGAAGATCGGGAAAGACGTGGCGATCGGCCCGCCGTCATCGACCCGCATCGGCGCTTCGGTCGCCAGCCCCATCACCAGGAACGACATGGCGATGCGATGATCAAGCCGGCTGGCCACCGTCACCCCGCCCGGCACGTCGCCGAAACCGCGGCCTTGCACGCTCCACCAATCGTCGCCCTCGTCGACGGCGATCCCGGCGGCACGCAAGCCCACCGCCATGGCGTCGATCCGGTCGCTTTCCTTGACCCGCAATTCCCTGACGCCGGGCATATGCGTGCGGCCCTGCGCAAAGGCGGCCACGGCGGACAGCACCGGGTATTCGTCGATCATGCTGGCCGCGCGTTCGGGCGGCACCTCGATGCCGCGCAGATCGGGCGAAAACCGCGCGCGCAGATCGGCCACCGGCTCGCCGCCCTCGTCGCGCATGTTTTCATAGGTCAGGTCGGCGCCCATCTCGCGCAGCGTGGTAAACAGCCCCGCCCGCGTCGGGTTCAGCCCGATATTCGGCACCAGCACGTCCGAATCTTCGGTTATCAGCGCGGCACAGACCGGAAAGGCGGCCGAGGACGGGTCGCGTGGCACGGTGATCGTCTGGGGCTTCAGTTCCGGCCGCCCCTGCAGGGTGATGACCCGACCTTCCTTTCCGTCCTCGCTGGCGATCCGCGCCCCGAACCCGGCCAGCATCCGCTCGGAATGGTCGCGCGTCGCTTCGCGCTCGATCACCACCGTCTCGCCCGGTGCGTTCAGCCCCGCCAGCAGCACTGCCGACTTGACCTGCGCCGAGGGCACGGGCGTGGCATAGCGGACCGGCAGCGGGTCACGTGCACCCAGGATCGTCATGGGCAGCCGCCCGCCGCTGCGCCCATAGGCACGCGCGCCGAACAATGCCAGCGGATCGGTCACCCGCGCCATCGGCCGGCTGTTCAGGCTCGCATCCCCGGTAAAGGTCGCGGCGATCGGCGCGGTCGCCATCGCCCCCATGATCAGCCGAACCCCGGTGCCCGAATTGCCGCAATCGATGACCCGGTCGGGCTCGGCGAACCCACCGACACCCACACCGTGCACATGCCAGGTGTCGCCACGCTTTTCCATTTCGGCGCCGAAAGCGCGCATCGCGCGCCCGGTATCCAGAACATCCTGCCCTTCCAGCAGGCCCGTCACCCGGGTCTCGCCGACCGCCAAGGCGCCCAGGATCAGCGACCGGTGCGAAATCGACTTGTCGCCCGGCACATGCGCCTCGCCGCGCAACGGACCGGATTTGCACGCTTCCATCGGAATGGGATCACCGTGGCCGGACATGGCGTCTCCTTTTCAGAACCGTCCGACTGATAGACCGCCGCGCGTGCGGAATCCACACCCCCTGCTTCTTCTCTTTCGAAAATACGCGGACGCCGCCGTCAAAGCCGCCGGAAGGTCAGGTAATGCGGCACCCGGCCCTCGCGAAGCGCCTTCTGCTCGTAACGCGTCGACAGCCAGTCATCCCAGGGTTCGCGCCAGTCGGCAGGGCGTTCGGCCAGCCACGCGAACCCGGCCCTGGGAACCTCGACCAGCGTCTGGCGCACATAGTCGGGTATGTCCGTCGCCACCCGGAATACCGACCCTGGCTTCATCACCCGGGCCAGCGGGTCGAGAAATTCCGGGGTCACGAACCGGCGCCGGTGATGCCGCTTCTTGGGCCACGGGTCGGGATACAGCAGGAAGGCCCTGTCGATGCAGGCATCGGGCAACACGTCGAAGAGGTTGCGAACGTCGCCGGGATGAACCCGCAGATTGGCGACCCCGGCACGGCGTATCTTGCCCAGCAACATCGCCACGCCGTTGATGAAGGGCTCGCAGCCGATGATCCCGACATCCGGGTTTCGGACAGCCTGATGCACCATGTGCTCACCGCCGCCGAAACCCACCTCCAGCCAGACCGGCGCGCTGCCGAAAAGCGCATCGAGATCAAGCGGCACGCGACCGGGATTGTCCGCCCATTCCACTGCGCCGGGCGACAGGCGCGCCAGGTCCTCGGCAAGATAGGTCTCCTGGCTGGCTTTCAGGGTCTTGCCCCGCACGCGGCCGTAGAAGTTGCGCCAGGGCGCGCCGGGATGCTTGTTCGAGGTGGTCATGACGCGCGCAGATACCGCGCCGCGCCGCGCGGTTCAATCCCGCCGCGCCGCCTTCCGACCCCGCGCCGCAAATTCCTCTCCAAGGAATTTGCAAAACGCTCGCCAGCGTTTTGTCCGCTAGACCGCCTTGGCAAGCGCTTCGGCGAGATCGGCCTTTTCCCAGGAAAACCCGCCATCGGCTTCCGGCGCCCGGCCGAAATGGCCATAGGCGGCGGTGCGGGCATAGATCGGGCGGTTGAGGTCCAGGTGGGTTCGGATGCCGCGGGGTGTCAGGTCCATGACCTTGGGGATCGCGATCTCGATCGCCGCGGGATCGACCTCGCCGGTGCCGAAGGTGTCGACATAGATCGACAGCGGTTTCGCAACGCCGATGGCATAGGACAGCTGAACCAGGCAGCGGTCTGCCATGCCGGCGGCGACGACGTTCTTGGCCAGGTAGCGCGCGGCATAGGCGGCCGAGCGGTCGACCTTGGTGGGATCCTTGCCGGAAAAGGCGCCGCCGCCATGCGGGGCGGCACCGCCATAGGTGTCGACGATGATCTTGCGCCCGGTCAGACCGGCATCACCGTCCGGGCCTCCGATCACGAAGGTGCCGGTGGGGTTGACCCACCATTGCGTGTCCGCCGTGATCCAGCCCTCGGGCAGCACCTCCTGAATGTAGGGTTCGACGATGGCACGGATGTCGGCGCTCGACTGCGCTTCGCTTTCATGCTGCGTGGACAGCACGATCGAGCTGACCCCAACCGGCTTGCCACCCTCGTAACGCACCGAAAGCTGGCTTTTCGCATCGGGGCGCAGCAGCGGTTCCTGGCCGGATTTCCGCACCTCGGCCAGGCGCCGCAGGATCGCATGGGCGTACTGGATCGGCGCCGGCATCAGGTCGGGCGTTTCGTTGGTGGCATAGCCGAACATGATGCCCTGGTCGCCGGCGCCTTCGTCGCCGCGTTCGCCGGTCACGCCTTGCGCGATATGCGCCGATTGCTCGTGCAACAGGTTGGTGACTTCGCATGTGGCGTGGTGGAACTTGTCCTGTTCATAGCCGATATCCTTGATGCACGCGCGCGCGATCTCGGGGATACGGTCCATGAACGTGTGCAGCCGGGCCTGGTCGGTCAGACCGACCTCGCCGCCGATCACCACGCGGTTGGTCGTGGCAAAGGTCTCGCAGGCGACGCGGGCCCGCGGATCTTCGGCGAGGAAGGCATCGAGGATTGCATCCGAAATCCGGTCGCAGACCTTGTCGGGATGCCCCTCCGAGACGGATTCGGAGGTGAAGATATAACTCTGACGGGACATGGGTGCTCCATTGGTGCTCGCTCCGCCACGCCAGGAAGCCGTTGTGACGGGTTTGTTATGCTTGCGACTGCCCTACGCCGCGCCCGCGACGCGGTCAATCGGAAACACGCCGGCGCAGCGCGATCAGCCCTGCGGCGCAGGCGAAAAGCAACACCAGAACCGGCAGATCGCCGGTCCGGGCATACAGCGTGTGGCGCATCGGCGGCGGCAGGGGCGCATCGACGAACCCCTCCTGGTTCAGCGGCAGAGACGCCACGATCCGGCCCGCGCCGTCGATCATCGCCGATACGCCGGTATTGGCCGCCCGCACCATGGGCAGGCCCTGTTCGATCGCCCGGATGCGCGCCTGGGCGAAATGCTGATACGGTCCCGACCAGCTGCCGAACCAGGCGTCGTTGGTGATCTGCAACAGCAGATCGGGCCGCAGCGGCGCGCGCTGGACATCCTGCGGGAACACCGCCTCGTAGCAGATCAACGGCAGTGCCAGGCCCAGCCCACCGAGATCGAGGATGTCCGGGCCGGGTCCCGGGCTGTAGCCGCCCTCGGCCCGCGCGGCCAGCCCGAAGATGTTCCAGCGCCGGAACAAGGCCGCAGCGGGCATGTATTCCCCGAAGGGCACCAGGTGGTGCTTGTCATAGACCTGCACCAGTCCGCCCTGCCCGTCCATCACCGCAAGCGAATTGTAGAACCGGCCGGACTCGGCGCGCTGGATGCCCACCACGACCGGCGCCGGACCCGCCGCCTCCGAGATGCGCGCGAACGCATCGCCGGCGCGGTTCAGCAAGACCGGCACGGCGGTTTCGGGCCACACCACCAGCGCGGGTTTCGCCCCCTCCGGCGGTGCGGCGGTGAACGATACCTGCCGGTCGAAGAACATCTGAACCTTGTTCGGGTCCCATTTCTCGTGTTGCGGTGCGTTGGGCTGGATCAGCCGGATCATCGGGCGGCCCGAAAGGTCTTGAACCGGCGGGGTCAGCCAGGCGCCGCCCAGCCCCAGGGCCGCCAGCCCGATCAGCCCGGCGGCGACGCTCGGGGCTCCGTCGCGGCCCGCGCGCAGCGCCATCGCCAGCGAAGCGGCGACCGCAAGCGTGACCAGCGTCAACCCGTGCGGGCCGATCACCGAAACCCATTGGATGGCCATGACCGGTGCCCAGAGATATCCGACAAGCCCCCAGGGGAAGCCGGTGAAGACATAGGCCCGCGCCAACTCTGCCGCGGTCCATGTCAGAACCAGCGCCCAAAGGGGCCGCGACCTGAGATGCGCCGCGCTCCAGAAGGCCAGCGCCCAGAACAGCGCCAGCCCGCCGGCCATCAGAAGCAGCGCGAACGGCGCCATCCAGCCGGTTTCGGCGACATCGACCATGAACGGCTCGACGATCCATCCCAGGCCGAAGCCGAAATAGCCAAGACCGACGCCCCATCCCGTGCCGATGGCCTGGAACGCCGCGGGCGCAGCGGCGAACAGCCAGAACGCCGCCACCAATCCGGCGAAACCCAGATACCACAGGTCGTAAGGCGCGGTGGACAGCCCCATGAGAACGCCGGCCGCAACCGACAGAGGCAGCCGCGACCAGAGCGGCAGGCGTCCCGGCGCGGCGCGCGGGTTGTCAGCCACGCCGGCTTTCACCGGTCTCGACGGGCGTTGCGGTCTCAGGCGTCGCGGTTTCGGGCGCGGCGGCTTCGACAGCCGACGCCGGTGCGGCGGCGGCGGACGTCGCCGCCGGCGCTCCCTTGACGCGCACCCTCAACCGCTTGATGCGGCGCGGATCGGCATCGACGACCTCGAATTCCGGGCCGTCGGGATGCAGCACCACCTCGCCGCGCGCCGGAACACGCCCGGCCAGCATGAAGACCAGCCCGCCCAGCGTGTCGATCTCTTCGGCGTCGATGTCGGAATGGTCGGTCAGGGTGCGGCCGATCTCGGCCTCGAAATCCTCGAGCGGCGTGCGCGCGACGGCCAGGTAGGCGCCCGATTTCTCGCGCGTCCAGTACTTGTCCTCGCCGTTGTCGTGTTCGTCCTCGATCTCGCCGATGACCTGTTCGATCAAATCCTCGATGGTCACCAGCCCGTCGACGCCGCCATATTCGTCGATCACCAGCGCCATGTGGCGCCGTTCGGCCTGCATCTTGGTCAGCAGAACGCCGATCGGCATCGATGGCGGCACGAACAGAAGCGGCCGCAGGATCTTGCGCAGGTTGAAACGGCCCTCGCCGCCGTTGAAACCGTGGCTGAGCGCGAAATCCTTGAGATGGGCCATGCCGACCGGGTTGTCCAGCGTGCCTTCGTAGACCGGCAGCCGGGTCAGCCCGCTTTGCCGAAAGACCGCGACGAGATCGGATTTGTTGATAGTGTCCGGCACCGCGATGATCTCGGCCTTGGGGATCGCCACGTCCTCGACCCGCATCCGCCGCAGGTTGACCATGCCGTGAACCGGGCGCAACGCCGCCTTGACGGCCGCACCTGAGACATGGCTGTCATGATGCGGATATGATCCGCGGCCACGGAAAATGCGCCGGAACAAACCCGGCCGGGTGTCTGACTTCGCTGTATCAGCCTCTGGCTGCCCCGTCTGAAGCGCGCTTTGCGCCGCGCTAGACGAGCCGTCGTTATCGCCCATTGGTCCTCTGTCCGGTCATGGCCCCAGGGGCCGTCAATTCAACATATATGGGTCGGGAAGGCCCAGTTTGCCAAGTATGGCGATCTCCAACCCTTCCATCAGCGTGGCATCCGCGTCACGGACGTGATCGTAACCCAGAAGATGCATCACGCCATGCACAACCAGATGACAGGCGTGATCAGCCAGGCTTTTGCCCGCGCTTGTCGCTTCGCGCAAGCAGGTGTCGTAGGCGATGGCGATGTCGCCCAGTTCGGCGTCCCCCGGCGCCAGCGGATTTCCGCCGGGGGTTTCACTGGACAGGTCTTCGGCAGGCCAGCTCAGCACGTTGGTGGGCTGCGGCTTGCCGCGGAAATCCGCGTTCAGCGCGGCGATGCGGGCATCGTCACAACCAAGCACGGCGATCTCGAAACGCGCCGGATCATGGCCCAGATGCACCAGCACCGCCCGCGCCGCGCGTTCGGCGATGTCGGGCAGGCCGGCCTCCTGCCAGCGATCATCTTCGAGAATGGTATCGGTCAACATCTGTCAGATCGCCGGGGACCGGCCCCCGGTCACCTTGGGTTCAAGAGCAAGCGGAAGGATCAGGCCGGTTTTTCGGCGTCCTTCTCATAGGCTTCGATGATCGCGGCGACCAGCGGATGGCGCACCACGTCCTTTGCGGTGAAATAGGTGAAGGCGATGTTGGGGATCGCGCTCAGCAACCGTTCGGCATCGGCCAGCCCCGACGGCACCCCGCGCGGCAGGTCGATCTGCGTGCGATCACCTGTGATCACCATCCGCGAGCCTTCGCCCAACCGGGTCAGGAACATCTTCATCTGCATCGTCGTCGCGTTCTGCGCCTCGTCCAGCACCACGAAGGCGTTGGACAGGGTTCGACCGCGCATGAAGGCCAGCGGCGCGATTTCGACGGTCTTTTCCTCGATCAGCTTGGCCAATTGCTTGCCCGGCAGGAAATCGTTCAGCGCGTCGTAAAGCGGCTGCATGTACGGATCGACCTTGTCCTTCATGTCGCCCGGCAGGTAGCCCAGCTTTTCGCCCGCCTCGACGGCGGGACGGCTCAGGATGATCTTGTCCACCAGGCCGTTGATCAACATGTTCACGCCCACCGCGACGGCAAGGTAGGTCTTGCCGGTGCCCGCCGGGCCGATCCCGAAGGCCAGTTCGTTTCCGAACAGTGCCTTGACATAGGCCTTCTGCGTTTCTGTGCGCGGCTCGACCAGTTTCTTGCGGGTCTTGATCTCGACCTTGCCGCCAGAAAACATCTCGAGCTGGCTGTCGGGTCCGGCATCCTCGGCACTCAGTCGGAACTCGCGGTCGATATCGGCCTGGCCGACCTCGCGGCCCTGTTCCAGGCGATTGTAGAGCGCGGTCAGCACCTCGTGCGCTTCCGCCTGGGCTTCGGGGGCGCCGTGGATCGCCAACTGGTTGCCGCGGCGCAGGATCTGCACGCCGGTGCGGGTTTCGATATCGGTGAGGTTGCGATCGTATTCGCCGCAAAGATCGATCAAAAGGCGATTGTCTGGAAATTCGAGAATGAGCTCGGACAGGGTGCCTGTGGTCACGCAATGCTCCTGGGTTGCGACTCGGGATCAGGGTGCCAAGCCCCGAGGGGCAAGACAAGGCTTGGCCGGCGGATGTCGGACCTTGGAAACGAAAAAGACCGCGCGGCGTCGCACCACGCGGTCCTTGGGAATGTCCGTTCCGACGGGATCAGTTCGGATCCGGGATGGGCGAGCCGCCCTTGAAGTCGCCTGCCGTGTAGGTCGGCGGCGCGACGCCCGAACAGACCGGCTTGCCGTACTTGTCCAGGCGCGTCACCAGATAGCCCTCGACCCCGTCGTCGGCGATCCAGTGGTCGCAGCCATCCGGGTTGACCCAGACACCCCATTGCGTCGTCTTGAGCGAATGGCCGTTGATGCCGCGGTCGATGGTCTTGTCCGGCGGATAGCCCCGCAGGCCTTCGTCGGAACAGGCGGTCAGCAGCAGGATGGCGCCGAGACCGAGAGCGGTTTTTGCAAACGTCATGTCAGCCACCCTTCTTACTGGAAGCACAGGATTTCGACGCGGCGGTTGCGCGCCATGCCGTCTTTGGTGCGGTTGTCCGCAACCGGATAGCGTTCGCCCATGCCGCGGACATCGACGATCTTGGCGCCGACCGACTGCGCGACCTTGGCCACCGCGATGGCCCGGTTGTAGCTGAGCCGCATGTTGTATTCGTCGCTGGCCCGGCTGTCGGTGTGACCGACGATGGTGAAGGCAAAGGCGTTGCTGTCGCGGAAGAACTGTTCCAGCCGCGCCTTGTGCCTGGAGTGGATGCGGTGGCTGTCGGTGGCGAAGAACTGGTCGGTATTGACCACGCCGCAGGGCGTCACGTCATGGCAAACCGGCGTACCCTTGCGGGTCAGCCGGTTGTCGGCATAGCCTTCGGCGCCGTCATCCATCATCCAGACCTCGCAGCCATCGGGCGTCAGCGCGATTTCGGGGATGTACTGGCCTTGATCCCGGCCCTGCTGCGACCGCGTGTCCCGGCTGAAGGTCTGCGCCTCGGACGAAGTCGCCGTCGCCGTCAGAACCGCCATGGACAACGGCATGGCAAGCGCCGCCCCGACCGCGATCGTCCTGCACAGCATGCGTCCACGTGAAAATAATCCAGCAGCTATCGCCACAGCCACATCCCCCATATCCAATCGACATTATTTCCGGGAATCGGCAGATGTTCCCGGCTTACCCAGTATTATCAACACTCTATCAACTATCCTTGGCATGTGAAGCCAAAAAGACCGGCCGGAACGCCGTAAAACGTGGCGGATTCCGGGTCGCTGCCGATGAATCGAATTGGCGCGATTGATGCTCGAAAAACGGCTATTCCGCCCGTTTCGGACGAACTGTTTCCGCTCTGAAAACGATGCGGGCCGGGCCGGCGCGCAGAACCGGTTCAGATCAGCACACCACTCAGCGAATTGGGGCCCGATCCCACGATCCGCACGCGGCGCAGGTCACCCGGCGCAAGCCCTTCGGCGGTCACGTGAACCGCGTGCAGGTGTTCGGACTTGCCCACCATCTGCCCCGCCATCCGTCCGGGTTTTTCGAACAGCACCGCGACCTCGCGGCCGACCATCGCGTCCTGCACCGCACGCTGCTGGCGGGTGATCAGCGCCTGCAACCGTTGCAGACGGTCATCCTTGATGTCCTCCGGCACCTGGTCGCGTTCGGCCGCGGGCGTTCCGGGGCGGGTGGAATACTTGAACGAAAACGCGCTGCCATAGCCCACCCGTTCGATCAACTCCATCGTGTCGGCGAAATCTGTCTCGGTTTCCTCGGGAAAGCCGACGATGAAGTCGCCCGACAGATGCAGGTCGGGACGCACCGCGCGCAGCCGATCGATGATGGCGAAATACTGGTCGCGGGTGTGCTGGCGGTTCATCCGCTTGAGGATCCGGTCACTGCCGGACTGCACCGGCAGGTGCAGATAGGGCATCAGCTTGTCGCAATCGCCATGCGCCGCGATCAGATCGTCATCCATGTCGTTGGGATGCGAGGTGGTAAAGCGGATGCGGGCCAGCCCGTCGATCCCGGCCAGGTCGCGGATCAAGCCGGCCAGCCCGCGCTCGTGGCCGTGATAGGCGTTGACGTTCTGGCCCAGCAGGGTGATCTCGCGCACGCCGCGTTCGACCAGGTCGCGCGCCTCGGCCAGGATACGGTCGGCGGGGCGGCTGACCTCGGCCCCGCGGGTATAGGGCACCACGCAAAAGGCGCAGAACTTGTCGCAGCCTTCCTGCACGGTCAGGAACGCGGACGGTCCGCGCTTGGCCTTCGGCCGGGCGGCCAGGTGGTCGAACTTGTCCTCTGCGGGAAAATCGGTGTCCAGCGCCTTTTCCCCGGCCCGCGCGCGCGCCTCCAATTCCGGCAGGCGGTGATAGCTTTGCGGACCGACGACGAGATCGACCAGCGGCTGGCGGCGCATGATTTCGGCGCCCTCGGCCTGGGCCACGCAGCCGGCCACGCCGATCTTGAGATCGGGCTTTTCCGCCTTCAATCCCTTGTAGCGGCCCAGTTCCGAATAGACCTTTTCCGCGGCCTTTTCCCGGATATGGCAGGTGTTCAGCAGGATCATGTCGGCATCGTCGGGGCTGTCGGTCGTGACATAGCCTTGCCCGCCCATGGCCTCGGCCATGCGTTCGCTGTCGTAGACGTTCATCTGGCAGCCATAGGTCTTGATGAACAACTTCTTCGTCGCGGACATGGTCGTCTCCGGATCAGGGTCAGAGCGGGCAGATAGCGCAGATCGCCCTTGTCTTGCAATGCACCAGATTTTCACCGATTCTCCACCAAAAGCGGGCAGAGGCGGGCAGATGCGATATTCCGGGCTTGACGATTTCCTGTCACGGGGCAAGGCGGCGCTGGCCAAGGGGCCGGTCGCGCTGGTCTTCTGCGAGGATGCGGTCGAAGTCGACACCACGCTGCGCCATCACCTGCACAGCGGGTTCCACGCCATCGTCGCTTTCATGGATGACGTGATCGACTTGGCGCCCGACGTGGCCGACGACGTGCATCGCGTCACCTGCGATCTCAAGGTCGATGGCGCGGTGCCGCGGGCGGTGAACGCGGTGAACGCCGCCGCGCCGGGCATCTGGATGTATTACTGCTACAACGCCGAATACCTGTTCTACCCCTTCTGCGAGACCCGCTCGGTCGGCGAGATGCTGTCCTTTCACACCGAGGAACGGCGCGACGCGATGTTGACCTATGTGGTCGACCTGTATGCCGGCGACCTGGATCGCTGGCCCGACGCGGTGTCGCTGGACGAAGCGTTCCTGGACCGGTCCGGATACTATGCGCTGGCACGGCCCGACCCGGCGAATGACAATCACCCGAAGGACAGGCAACTGGATTTCTTCGGCGGGCTGCGCTGGCGCTACGAGGAACACGTGCCGATCGAGCGGCGCAAGATCGACCGGATCGCACTATGGCGCGCCAAGCCCGGGCTGCACCTGCGCGAGGATCACACCTTCGATGACGAGGAATACAACACCTATGCCTGTCCGTGGCACAACAACGTCACTGCGGCGATCGTGTCGTTCCGCACCGCCAAGGCGCTCAAGCTGAACCCCGGATCGACCTTCGACATCCGCAGCTTCAAATGGCACAACTCCACGCCGTTCGAATGGCATTCGCGGCAATTGCTGGATCTCGGCCTGATGGAGCCGGGGCAGTGGTTCTGACCACGCAACGCGACCGGATCAGGCCTGCCCGGTGACCGGCGCGTCGGTATAGGAACAAATGCCGGGATGCCCGTCCGTCGCCGTAGCCAGCGCATCGTTGACGAACCGCGCATGCACGTAACGCGGCTGCTCGGCCGGACCATAGGCATAGGAAAGGCAGCTTTCGTCCCAGTTGGCCGGGTTGCGCTCGAACCCGCTTTCGGGGCCGAAGGTCAGGAATGCGTCGTTGGGCGACATGCCCGGCCGCAACTTGGCCGCGTGGCCATCCGTCGAGGCCGACGGCCCGGTCGACGGTGCCGCTTGCATGCAACCCGCGACCGAAAGGGCCGCAACGCATCCCGTCATCCAACGTTTCATGGTCATGGCACCCTCACAGGTTCTCGTATTGCGGCATGCCCAGCACGTGAAAGCCACCGTCGACATGGATGATCTCGCCGGTCGTGCAGGCACCGGCATCCGAGACCAGGTAGACCGCCGTGCCGCCCACGGCCTCAAGCGTTGCATTGGCGCCCAACGGCGCATTCATGTCGGTGTGCTTGTAGGTCTTGCGTGCCCCGCCGATCGCCGCACCGGCCAGCGTCTTCATCGGGCCGGGGCTGATGGCGTTCACGCGGATGCCGTCGCGGCCCAGATCGTTGGCCAGGTAGCGCGTCGCCGATTCCAGCGCCGCCTTGGCCACGCCCATCACGTTGTAGTTCGGCACCACGCGGTTCGACCCGGCATAGGTCAGGGTGATCAGACAACCGCCCTTGCCGGCCATCAGCGGATGGGCGCGGCGCGCCACCTCGATAAAGCTGTAACAGCTGATATCCATCGAGTTCTTGAAATTCGCCCGGCTGGTGTTCAGGAACCGCCCCGTCAGTTCCGACTTGTCGGAAAAGGCGATGGCATGAACGAGAAAGTCCAGGCTGTCCCACCGCGCCGACAACGCCGCGAAGGCCGCGTCCAGCGAGGCGTCGTCAGTGACGTCCACATCGACCATGAAATCGCTGCCGACGCTGGCCGCCAGCGGTTCCAGCCGCTTGCCGAACGCCTCGCCCTGGTAGGTAAAGGCCAGCTCGGCCCCGGCCTCGGCGCAGGCCTTGGCGATGCCCCACGCGATCGAGCGTTCGTTCGCCACGCCCATCACCAGGCCGCGCTTGCCGTTCAAGGAAATCGTCATATGCCCCTCCGACCGTTTCGAATTACCTGACCGGAACAGGTCGAGAGGTCAAGTTGTGCGACCGCTCAGACGAAAGGATCGGCGGATCTCCAATGGCCGTGAGGAGCCCGGTGTGGAAGTTGCGCCAGCGCGGAATGAAGGCCGAAGGCCGCCGCGCATCGCCGGGCCGCCCCCCGGCACGGCGATTTGTCGACGATTGCGCGAGGCTCGGAAAGTTTGCGGATTTGGCTGGCATAAATCGCGCAATCCCGGCGGTTGGTCGCCGCACCGCGGCCCGGAGACGCGCGGCTTGTCGATCGTCGCAAAAACGTCAGTTTCGTCCCGCACCAGGCATTCCGGGATTGAGTCAAGCTCGCACCCGTCACATGCTGACGCGATCCGTCGCACTCGCCAGCCGCCACGACAGAACCCCATCCATCAAGGAGAACCGCCATCGCTTCCCGCCAGCTCTATCTTGGCCCGCTTACCGACAACCGGCGTTGGGACATGGTGAATATCCGGCCTGACGACATCATCGTCGTGACCCCGCCCAAATCCGGCACCACCTGGATGCAGACCATCGTCGCCCTGCTGCTGTCCGGCGATCCAGAGGTCGAGACGGAATTGTCGGTGAAAATGCCCTGGGTCGACATCCGCGTCCGCGAAATGGCCGAGGTCGCCGAAAGGCTCGAAGCCATGCGCCACCGCCGCAGCATGAAAAGCCATACCCCGATGGACGGCCTACCGTTGCACGATCAGGCGCAATACATCTGCGTCTTCCGCCATCCGCTGGATGCGCATTTTTCGATGCGCAAGCACATGCGCAACATCCCGATGCCGTGGTTCGACTTGTGGTATCCGCACGATGACCCCGACGGCGTCACCTTCCGCCGCTTTCTCGATGGCGGACCCGAGGGTTTCGACACGGATGCCATGCCGCTTGCTCACATCCTGCGGCATTATCAGGCGGCGAAGGCGCTGGCCGACCGGCCCAACGTGACCTTGTTCCACTATGCCGACATGATCGACGACCTGTCCGGCACGTTCAGCCGCGTGGCCGCCCTGCTGGGCGTGTCGTATCCGGCGGCGGTGATGGCGCGTCTCGTTCAGGCAGCGACCTTCGACAACATGAAAGAGAATGCCGAACGCTTCGCGCCCTCGGGCGGCAAGGGGTTCTTCAAATCCGATGCCGCGTTTTTCGACAGCGGCAGCAGCGGGAAATGGCAGGGCCAACTCAGCGCGGCGGATCTGGCCGCCTACGACGCGATGATGGACGCCCACCTGACCCCGGACGACCGCGCCTGGCTGGAATACGGGTCGGCGCGGGCGTAACCGCCCGCCGCCACGCTCAGCCCCGGAATTTCGACAGAATCATCGACCCGTTGGTCCCGCCGAAGCCGAAGGAATTGGTCATCACCGAATCCAGCCCCGCATTGTCGACCCGCTTGGTGGCGATCTCGGCCGGGTCCAGCGCCGGATCCAGGGTTTCGACGTTGATCGACGGGATGATGAAATCGTGCTCGAGCGCCAGCAGGCAATAGATCGCCTCCTGCGCGCCGGTGGCGCCCTGGCTGTGGCCGGTCATCGACTTGGTGGACGACACCGGCGGCGTCGACCCCTGCCCGAAGACCCGGCGCACCGCCTCGATTTCGCCCACGTCGCCCACCGGCGTCGAGGTGCCGTGGGCGTTGATATAGCTGACCTTGCGGCCCTCGGGCAGCGTGGACAGCGCCACGCGCATCGCGCGCTCACCGCCCTCGCCCGACGGTGCCACCATGTCGGCGCCATCGCTGGTTGCGCCATAGCCGGTGACCTCGGCATAGATCTTGGCGCCGCGCGCTTTCGCCCGCTCCAGTTCCTCCAGCACCACGATGCCGCCGCCGCCGCCGATGACGAACCCGTCGCGGTCGGCGTCGAACGCCCGCGAGGCGCGTTCCGGCGTGTCGTTGTATTTCGACGACATCGCCCCCATCGCGTCGAAGAGGCAGGACAGCGTCCAGTCCAGTTCCTCGCCGCCGCCGGCGAACATCACGTCCTGCTTGTCCAGCATGATCTGTTCCGCCGCGTTGCCGATGCAATGCAGCGAGGTCGAGCAGGCCGAGGTGATGGAATAGTTGATACCCTTGATCCGGTAGGCCGTGGCAAGGTTGGCCGACACGGTCGAACACATGCATTTCGGCACCGCGAAAGGCCCGATGCGTTTGGTCGCGCCGGTGCTCAGCACCGTCTGGTGCGCCGCTAGCATGGCAGATGTCGACGGCCCGCCCGACCCGGCCACGAGACCGGTGCGCGGATTGACGATATCGGCCTCCTCAAGCCCGCTATCGGCGATCGCCTGACCCATGGCGATATAGGCATAGGCCGCGCCGGGCCCCATGAAGCGCAGCGTGCGCTTGTCGACATGCTCGGCCACGTCCAGCTTGATGTCGCCGGCGATCTGGCTGCGAAAGCCGTGCTCCTTCATCGCCTCGTTGGCGGTGATGCCCGACTTGCCCGCCTTGAGCGAGGCCAGAACCTCTTCGGCATTGTTCCCGATGCTTGACACGATCCCGAGACCGGTGACGACGACACGGCGCATGCGCGCACTCCTTCATTGCCTTGCAGACGTGTGTAGGCCAGCCGGGACGGAGCGCGCAACCACATAGGAAAGGGCGGCACTGCCGTCTTGAACTGGTCGGCATGCCAGCCCCGCATTGTCCTGTGGGCAAAGCGCGGCAGTCCCGCGCCTCAGCTTTCGCTCAGCGCGACCTTCATGTCCTTGACCTGGTAGATCACGTCGCCATCGGCTTCGACGATGCCGTCGGCGACGCCCATGGTCAGCCGGCGGGTCTGGATCGCCTTGGTGAAATCCACCTTGTAGGTCAGCATTTTGCGGTCGGGGCGCACCATGCCGGTCAGCTTGACCTCGCCCACGCCCAACGCATAGCCGCGCCCCTGCCAGCCGCGCCAGCCCAGGTTGAAGCCGGTCAGCTGCCACAGCCCGTCCAGGCCCAGGCAGCCCGGCATGATCGGGTTGCCGGGGAAATGGCACTCGAAGAACCACAGGTCGGGGGTGATGTCGAACTCGGCCACCACGTGGCCCTTGCCGTGCAGCCCGCCATCGCCCGAGATGTCGGTGATCCGGTCCATCATCAGCATCGGCGGCGCCGGCAACTGCGCATTGCCCGGGCCGAACAGCTCGCCCGCCGCGCATTTCAAAAGATCGTCCTTGCCGAAGCTCGTCGGATACACAGCCATCGCGGCCCACCTCCATCGTCCGTTGCCTGTTCAGCCCCCCTATCACCCGCCGAACCGGCGAGGCAAGCCGTTCGGCCGGGACGCAAAGCCGCGGCGTCAGGGTCAAATCCGTTTGAAATCTGCAAGTCAGCCACACTATATTAGACCAAAGCGACAGAACCGAGGTTCGGATGAACGCGGCAGCACTGGAAAGAGGAAGCGACTGGCTCGCCCGGGCCGACCTGCGCCCGACCCGTCAACGGGTTGCGCTGGCCGCGCTGCTCGTGGGCGACGGCAATCATCGCCACGTCACGGCCGAAAGCCTGTTCGACGCCGCCAAGAAACAGGGCGAAAGCGTTTCGCTGGCCACTGTCTACAACACGCTGCGCGCCTTCTGCGAAGCCGGCCTGATGCAAGAGGTCACGGTGGACGGGTCGAAAAGCTATTTCGACACCAACACCCACGACCACCCGCATTTCTTTTGGGAAGAGGACGGGCGTCTGACCGACGCGCCCGCCGACCAGCTGGAGATCACCCGCCTGCCCAAGGCGCCCGACGGCTCGGAAATCGCCTCGGTCGACGTGGTCATCCGGCTGCGAAAGCGCTGATCACTCGCCCCGCGTGACCCGGTCGCGCGACGCGTTCAGGCCCTCGCGGAACCGCGCCCCATCTCCGTAATCCATGAATTGCGCGTAATGGCCATGCGGTTGCCGGACCGGGCCGGCATGTTTGATCGGACACCAGAATGCCTCCGTCCGGGCCGCCACCTCGCGGACATAGCCGATCACGCCGTTGCAATAGCCGCAATAGACGCAGTTCAGTTTCTGCAGCGCGTTCAGATAGGCCAGCATGTGACGGTCGATGTGGATATGCTCCGACCGGCGCACCCGCGGAATACCGTAGGCCCGGAAACAGATCGCCTGGTACAGCGACACCCACACGTCAAGAAGGACAAAGGGCAGAATCAGCGAATAGATCACCGGCGCGGTCAGGATATGCCAGGGATTGGCGCGCGACAGGAAGCTTGCCAGCCCCTCGCGCCATTCGCGTTGCTGGCGCAGCGCCTCGGTCTCGAACCGCACCTTGCCGCGTTCCAGCCGATAGCGCATGCGCTGGCGGCGTTCGGCGATCTCGTTCTCGATCTCGTCGTACAGCGCCTCGATCCGCGCCATCAATTCGTCGATCCGTGCGGTCATCGGTCGTCCTTTCCCGGTTGCGCGACCCCGGACACCATGGCCCCGGCCTGCCAGACCCGTGTCACCCGCAGATCGCCGTCCAGATGCACCAGATCGGCGGTGCCGCCCGGTACGATGCGCCCACCGGTGCCGACAAGGCCGCCGGGTATCGCCGTTGCCATGGCCAGAGCCGGACCCGGCGGCACGCCTACCACCTGCACCAGGTTGCGCACCGCCTTGGCCAGGTCCAGATCCGCCCCCGCCAGCGTGCCATCCTCCAGCGTCAGTTGCCCCGCTCGGCGCAGGATGCGCCGACCGCCCAGGCGAAAGTCGTCCAGATCCGTCCCGGCCACCGCCATCGCGTCGCTGACCAGAAACACCTGTCCCGGAGCGGTTTTCGCGGCCAGCGCCGCGCGGATCGTGTCGGGATGAACATGCACCAGGTCGGCGATCAGCCCCGCCGACAGCCGGCCATCGGCCAGCGCCGCGCCCACAAGGCCGGGTTCGCGCGAACCAAGCTGGCTCATGGCGTTGAACAGATGCGTGACCAGCCGCGCACCGGCATCGGTTGCCTGGCGCGCCTGCGCGTGGGTGCACCCGCTGTGGCCCAGCGAGACGATCACGCCCGCCCGCGCCAGGGCGCCGATCTGATCCGCCGTCGCCGCCTCGGGCGCCAGCGTGATCTTGAGCACCGGCAGCCGCGCGGCGGCCTGCAGATACAGGGCCAGGTCGTCGCCGGTCATCGGCCGGATCAGCGCCGCATCATGCGCCCCATGGCGCCTGGGGTCCAGATGCGGACCCTCCAGGTGCAGGCCCGCAAGCCCGGGCACGCCGCGGGCCAGGGCGTCGGCGACGGTGTCGATCACCGCGCGCGTCGCCTGGGGCGCGTCGGTGATCAGCGTCGGCAGGATCGTCGTCGCGCCCAGCCTTGCATGGGCCGCCGCGATGGCCCGCAGCGCGGCCACGTCCATGCCTGCCGCGATCATCCGCCCGGCCCCGCCATTGACCTGCAGATCGACGAAGCCTGGCGCCAGGGTGCCGCCCTCCAGCGCGTGACGCGCGGCGCCTTGCGGCAGGTCGCCTGCCGGCACCAGGCCCGCCACATGGCCCTCGGCGATCAGCACCGCGGTGTCGTCGTGCCAGTCCGCGCCGTCGAAGACGCGCGCACCGGTCAGCGCCGCAAGGCTCATTCAGCCGCCTCGGCCATCTGCCGCGCCAGGCTCAGCGCCCCGTCCAGGGCTGTGCCGTCCGGCGGGCTGACGGCCTCGCGCAGAAGTTCGGGCAGATAGAGAGCAAAGCGCGGGCCGACGCCACCGGCAAGGCAGAGCCGCAGGCCCGGACGCCAGCCAAGCGCCATGACGCAGTCGGCGATATAGCCTGCGCCCTGCTGCATCAGCCGCAACGCGACCTTGTCTCCAGTGCCCGCCGCCTGCGTCACCCGCGGCGCCAGCGCGCCGAAATCCCGTGGCGTGGCCGATCGGCCCAGGTCCAGCAGCGCCGCGCTGTCGCCGACGCTGTCCTGCAGCGCTTCGGTCAGCGCGGTCGCGGGGCCGATCCCGTCGCGCGCCGCCAGAACCGCCGACACCGCCGCGCGGCCCAGCCAGGCGCCCGATGCCTCGTCGCCCAACATCAACCCGTAGCCGCCCGCGAAACGCACCGTTCCACCCTGCTGAAAGGCCACGAACGATCCCGTTCCACAGACCGCCACCGCGCCGTCCGCGCCATTCAGAGCGCCAGCCAGTGCGGCGCGGCGGTCTTCCTCGATCACGGCGCGGCGCAACGGCAGGCGCGCGGCGATACGCTCGGCGATCTCCGGTCCCGTCACGCCCGCAAGCGCCAGATAGGCCGGTGCGCCGGCCAGGCCGGCCACATCCACCGCGGCCTTTTCCGCCAGCGCGCCAAGCGCGGCGTTGATCGCCTGGATGCATCCGTCGGGGTCCGAAAACGCGTTGGCGCCGGGCACGGCGACCTCGGCCCGGCCGCCGTTCCATTGCAGCGCCGCACGGCACAACGTGCCGCCGCCATCGATCCCGACTAGCAATCCACTCATGACCGCGCCCAATCCAACCTCAAATACCGGGCTCCGCACCCGCACCAAATCCGGCGGGCCACGTTCGGGAAGCACCCCGAATACCGGCTTTGTTCAAGAGTTACCGGGTTTTGCGCCGGGCAAAAAGGGCCAAGGCGTCAACCGGCCACAACCCGCCGCCCGGCCTGGTCGAACCCCATCGCCCGGTCGTCGTCCCAGTCGATCCCGGTTTCTTGACCTTCCCGCGGCAACGCAAGGCCCGCATCCTGCCGAACCGTGACCTGGGTGCCGTCCGCCAGACGCAGATGCACCAGCGTTTCGGCGCCCAAAGCTTCGGAATATCCCACATGGGCGCGCAGCCGACCGGTGTCGGACAGGCGCATGTGCTCGGGCCGGATGCCGATTTGCGCGGCCCCCGGGATGGCGGTTGCACCGGACTTCAGGAAATTCGTCGGAGGCGAGCCGATGAAGCCCGCGACAAAGGCGGTCTGCGGATCGGCATAGACATCCAGGGGGCGGCCGATCTGGTCGGCCACGCCCGCATTCATCACGATCATCCGGTCCGCCAGCGTCATCGCCTCGACCTGGTCATGCGTGACATACAGCGCCGTGACCCCCAGTTCGCGTTGCAGCGCCTTGATCTCCAGCCGCATCTGCACCCGCAGCTTGGCATCGAGGTTCGACAGCGGTTCGTCGAACAGGAACACCGCCGGCTTGCGCACGATGGCGCGACCCATCGCGACGCGCTGGCGCTGGCCGCCGGACAATTCCCGCGGCTTGCGGTTCAGGTACGGTTCGAGCTGCAGCAGCTTGGCCGCCTGCGCCACCCGGTCGGCGATCTCGGGTTTCGGCACCTTGGCGATCTTCAGCCCGTAGGCCATGTTGTCGAAGACCGACATGTGCGGATAAAGCGCGTAGTTCTGGAACACCATGGCGATGTCGCGATCCATCGGTTCGACATCGTTCACCAGCCGCCCGTCGATCGTGACTTCGCCCCCCGTGACCGTCTCTAGCCCGGCCACCATCCGCAACAGGGTGGACTTGCCGCAGCCCGACGGGCCGACGATCACGATGAATTCGCCATCGGCGATGTCGATGTCGATGCCGTGAATGACCTGGGTCTTGCCGAAGGTCTTGCGCAGGTCTTTCAGGGTGACGGTCGCCATTACTTCTCGCTTTCCACAAGCCCGCGGATGAACAGCCGCTGCATGCCGATGACCACCAGCACCGGCGGCACCATGGCCAGGATCGACGTCGCCATGATCGTCGGCCAATGGGCAAAGTCGTCGCCCGACGGGAACATCTGCTTGATGCCCATCACGATGGTGTTCATCGACGGATCGGTGGTGATCAGCAGCGGCCACAGGTACTGGTTCCAGCCGTAGATGAACAGGATCACGAACAGCGCCGCGACATTGGTCCGGCTCATCGGCAGCAGGATGTCGAAAAAGAACCGCATCGGCCGGGCGCCGTCGACCCGCGCCGCTTCGGCCAGTTCGTCCGGCACGGTCATGAAGAACTGCCGGAACAGGAAGGTCGCGGTGGCCGAGGCGACCAGCGGCAGGATCAGCCCGGAATAGCTATTCAGCATCCCGAAATTCGCGATCACCTCGTAGGTCGGCACGATCCGCACCTCGACCGGCAGCATCAGCGTCAGGAAGATCAGCCAGAAGAACAGCTTGCGCCCCGGAAACCGGAAATAGACGATGGCAAAGGCAGACAGCAGCGAGATCGCGATCTTGCCCACCGCGATGCCGATGGCCATGATCGCCGAATTCATCAGCATCGTCGCCACCGGCGCGTTGATCCCCGATTTCAGCGCGCGGGCGTAATTCTCTATCAACTGATCGCCCGGGATCAGCGGCATCGGCGGCTTGATGATGTCAGCCTGCGTCACGGTCGAGGCGACGAAGGCCAGCCAGATCGGGAAAAAGATGAAGGCCACGCCGACGATCAGCCCCAGATGGGTCAGCCACAGGCCCGCGCCGCGCTTTTCCACCATGCCGTTTTGCTGCGCCATCAGTAATGCACCCGCCGTTCGATATACTTGAACTGCACCACGGTCAGGATCGACACGATCACCAGCAGCACCACCGATTGCGCCGCCGACGATCCCAGGTCCTGACCGACAAAGCCGTCAGAATAGACCTTGTAGACCAGGATCGTGGTGGCCTGCTGCGGCCCGCCGCTGGTGATCGTGTGGATCACCCCGAAGGTCTCGAAGAAGGCATAGATGATGTTGACCACCAGCAGGAAGAAGGTGGTGGGCGACAGCAGCGGCCAGACGATGGTGCGAAACCGCGTCCAGAACCGCGCGCCGTCGATCGCGGCCGCCTCGATCACCGATTTCGGGATCGCCTGCAGCCCGGCCAGGAAGAACAGGAAGTTGTAACTGATCCGGCCCCAGGCGCTGGCCACCACCACCAGCCCCATCGCCTCGCCCTCGTTCAGCACGTGGTTCCAGTCATAGCCCAGCTGGCCCAGATACCACGACACCACGCCGACGCGGGTGTTGAACATGAACAGCCACAGAACGCCCGCCACGGCGGGCGCCACCGCGTAAGGCCAGATCAACAGCGTCCGGTAGGTGCCCGAGCCCTTGATCAGCCGATCCGCCAGCACCGCCAGGTACAATGCCACCCCCATCGACACCACCGTGACGAGGATCGAGAACACCGCCGTGGTGACAAAGGACGCGCGGTAGAAGCGGTCCGAGAACAGGAACTCGAAATTGCCCAGGCCCACCCACTGCATCGACAACCCGAACGGGTCGGGGATGAACAGCGACTGCCAGATCGCCTGCCCGGCGGGATAGAAGAAGAACACCGCCGTGATAACGATCTGCGGTGCCACCAGCAGCAGCGGCAACCAGATGCCCTTGAAGGTAACGCGCTTTTCCATCTTGGTGCTTCGCAGTCCCGGCCCCGTGCCGGGACCTCTTGCCGGTCATCACCGGTTCGAGGCCACGGCCCGGGGCAGAGACCTGTCTATCAGACGGTCAGCGCGACGCCTGCTCGAACCGGCGCAACAGCGCGTTGCCGCGTTCCACCGCCGAATCCAGCGCCTCTTGTGCCGACTTGTCACCGGCCCAGACCGCTTCCAGTTCCTCGTCGATGATGCCGCGGATCTGGTCGAACGATCCCAGGCGCAGGCCCTTGGAATTGTTCGTCGGCTCCTTGGCGGTCATCTGCATGACCGCGATGTCGGTGCCGGGATTGGCGTCGTAGAAGCCCTGCGATTTCGTCAGCGCGCCGGCTTCGGCCGTGATCGGCAGATAACCGGTATCCTGGTGCCACTTGGCCTGGATCTCCGGGCTGGACAAGAAGTCGAGGAACGCCGCCACACCGGCATATTCCGCATCCTCGTGGCCCTCCATCACCCATAGCGACGCACCGCCGATGATGGTGTTCTGCGGCTCGGACGTGACCGCTTCCCAATACGGCAGCGGACGCACCTCGAAAGCGAACTGCGCTTCGGCCTTGATGCCGGCATATCCGGCCGAGCTTTCGGTGAACAGCGCGCATTCTCCGCTGCGGAAATTCGCACCGCCCTCGTTGCGGCGCCCGGCGTAGAAGAACTTGCCATCCTGCGCCCACTGACCCATCGCGCCGATATGCGCCACCTGGGCCGGGCCGTTGAAGGCCAGTTCGGTATCGGTGCCGCCAAAGCCGTTATCCTTGGTGGCGAAGGGCACGTCGTGATAGGCCGAGAAGTTCTCGAGGTGAATCCAGCTTTGCCATGCCGTCGTCAGCGGACAGTCGACGCCCGCGGCCTTGAGATCGTCCAGCACCGCGCCGACCTTTTCCCAGGTCGACAGATCGGTGTCGGGGTCGATCCCGGCCTCCTGCAACTTGTCGCGGTTCACCCACAGAACCGGGGTCGACGAGTTGAACGGCAGCGACAGCATGTTGCCGTCGGTTGCGGTATAGTAACCCTTGACCGATCCGATGTATTTCGACTGGTCGAAACCGTCGCCCATCACCTCATAGACCGGCCGGATCGCGCCCTCGGCCGCCATCATCGTTGCCGTGCCCACCTCGAACACCATCAGGATATGCGGCTGTTCGCCGGCACGGAACGCAGCGATGCCGGCATTCAGCGTTTCCGAATAGTTGCCCTTGTGCGCCTGCACGACGGTATAGTCGGATTGCGACGCGTTGAAGCTGTCGACCTGTTCGGCCACCAGTTCGCCAAGGCGCCCGGTGAAGGCGTGCCAGAACTGGATCTCGGTCTGTGCAAGCGCGGCGGTCCCGGAGGCCAGCATCGCGGTTGCGGAAACTAGGCTGAGCGCGAGTCTCATGTTGTCTTCTCCCTATCTGTTGTGTCGGGTGCGGGTTCGTGGCCCAGCAATGCCGCACGTTTGTGACGCGCCTGTGTACCGACACCGGTCAGGGTAGAACCAGCCGAAGCGCATGCAAGCAGAAAAATCGCAAGGGGCGGAACCGCGTGGTTCGCAACGCATCGAAACCGCTGCTGTTCGGGGTGGTACCCGCGGCCGGACTCGAACCGGCACGGCCAAAGCCTGGGGATTTTAAGTCCCCTGTGTCTACCATTCCACCACGCGGGCGCGGGCAGAATGTGGCGCGGCGGCGCGGCGGTGTAAACCGCTCACAGCTTCTGGCCGGGTTCTTCCTTCAGCAGGAATCGCTCGCTCAGCCAGGGGTTCAGCGCCAGGGCCGCGCGCAGGGCCGCCTGGCCTTCCTCTTCGCGGCCAAGCGCCAGCAGCGTCAGCGCCTTGCCGGACAGCGCGCCGACATGTTCGGGGTTGATCTCCAGCGTCCGGTCGAGATCGGGCAGGGCCGCCTCGTAATCCTCGCGCAGGAAGTTGACGAAGGCACGCTGGTTGTAGCCCTCGGCGTAGAACGGGCAGTAGGCGACCAGCTTGTCGAACCGCTCGATCGCGCGCAGGAAATCAAACGCCGCCCGCGCCCGCATGCCCTCGTCCAGCATGGCCTGGCTGGGTTCGTCCGGCGCGTCGGCCCAGAATTCCCAGAACCGGTTCGAGATCACCCGCGCTTCCATGTCGGTGCGGGCCAGGGCCAGTTCGTCGAACAGCGCCGCCAGCGCCTCGGAATGGTCGGGGGCTTCGGGGCAACCATCCGCCAGCACGGGCGAGGCGCCCAGCATCAGGGCAAGAGCGACATGTTTCATGCCGAAATGGTGGCCGGAAACCGCGCCCGGTCAAGTCACTTCGGCGAGACCGTCATCCTTGACCGCCTGCATCGCCACATAGGTCGACGTCGAAGACACATGCGGCAGGGTCGAGATCTTTTCGGCCAGCACCCGCCGATAGGACGGCATGTCGGCGGTGCGCACCTTGAGCAGGTAATCGAAATTGCCGGCGATCAGATGTGCCTGCTCGATCTCGGCGATCTTCGCCACCGCGCGGTTGAATGCCTCCAGCGCCGCTTCCCGGGTATCGGTCAGCTTGACCTCGACAAACGCGACATGGTCCAGCCCCAGCCGGATCGGGTCCAGGATGGCGCGATAGCCGCGGATCACGCCGTCGTCCTCCAGGCGCCGCAGCCGCGCCTGCGTGGGCGATTTCGACAGGCCGATGCGCCGCGCAAGCTCGGTGATCGAAATCCGCCCTTCCTCGGCCAGCACCCGCAGAATCGCCTGGTCGAACCGGTCCAGATCGTTCAGGTCGAATTGCATGCAAATTCCCCCCGCTTTCAGCGTTTGAACCGCCAAATAAATCATCATCGGGCAGATCGCCCGCATCCCCCACGATATGATAGCGCATCATCCCGGAGGAAACCATGCCCAAAGACCTGTCCGACCTGCGCGCCCGGATCGACGAGACGACCTATGCCAACGAAGCCGAGACCGTCGCCCATCTGCGCGCTGCTGCCGGGCTGAGCGAAGATGACCGTGCCGCAATCTGCGCGCGCGGCGCGGCGCTGGTGCGCGATATCCGCGACACCACCCGCCCCGGCCTGATGGAGGTCTTCCTGGCCGAATACGGCCTTTCCACCGACGAAGGCATCGCGCTGATGTGCCTGGCCGAAGCGCTGCTGCGGGTGCCCGATGCCGACACGATCGACGCGCTGATCGAGGACAAGATCGCGCCGTCCGACTGGGGCCGCCACCTGGGCCGCTCGACCTCGCCGCTGGTCAATGCCTCGACCTGGGCGCTGATGCTGACCGGCAAGGTGCTCAAGGACGAAGCCCCCGGTCCCGTCGGCCATCTGCGCGGCGCCATCAAGCGGCTGGGCGAGCCGGTGATCCGCACCGCCGTGGGCCGCGCGATGAAGGAAATGGGCGCGCAATTCGTGCTGGGCGAGACGATCCAGGCGGCGATGAAACGCGGCGCCGTGCAAGAGGCCAAGGGCTATACCTACAGCTACGACATGCTGGGCGAAGCCGCCCGCACCGAGGCCGACGCCGCCCGCTATCACCTGTCCTATTCCCGCGCCATCGGCGCCATCGCCGAGGCCGCCCGCGGCAACGACATCCGCACCAATCCCGGCATCTCGGTCAAGTTGTCGGCGCTGTATGCGCGCTACGAGGAAGCCAAGCGCGCCGACGTCATGGCCCACCTGATGCCGCGCCTGCGCACCCTGGCGCTGCTGGCCAAATCCGCGCGCATCGGCCTGAACGTCGATGCCGAGGAATCCGACCGCCTGTCGCTGTCGCTCGACGTGATCGAGGCGGTGCTGGAAGAACCCGCGCTGGCCGGCTGGGACGGTTTCGGCGTGGTGGTGCAGGCCTATGGCCAGCGCGCCGGCGACGTGATCGACTGGCTGTATGAAACCGCCAGCCGGCTCGACCGCCGCATCATGGTGCGGCTGGTCAAGGGCGCCTATTGGGATACCGAAATCAAGCGCGCCCAGGTGCTGGGGCTGAACGGTTTTCCGGTCTTCACCGCCAAGCCCGCCACCGACATCAGCTACATCGCCAATGCCCGCAAGCTTCTGGGCATGACCGACCGCATCTACCCGCAATTCGCCACCCACAACGCCCATACCGCGGCGGCGATCCTGCACATGGCGGGCGACCCGGCGACTTACGAATTCCAGCGCCTGCACGGCATGGGCGAAACCCTGCACGACCTGGTGCGCAAGGCCGAGGGCACGCGCTGCCGCATCTATGCGCCGGTCGGCGCCCATCGCGACCTGCTGGCCTACCTGGTCCGGCGGCTGCTGGAAAACGGCGCCAATTCCAGCTTCGTCAACCAGGTGGTCGACGAAGACGTCCCGCCCGAACTGGTCGCCGCCGATCCCTTCGACGCCCCGACCCCGCCGCCGCTGCCCACCGGGCCGCAGCTGTTCCAGCCCGAGCGCGTCAATTCACAGGGCTTCGACCTGACCCACCGGCCCACCCTGGCCGCCATCGACGCCGCCCGCGATCCGTTCCGCGGCCACGCATGGCAGGCCGCGCCGCTGACGGCGAAGGGCGCCAAACCGGGCCAGACGGCCGCTGTCGTGAACCCCGCCGATCCGGGCGACACCGTGGGCCGGATCACCTGGGCAACGCCCGAAACCGTGGCCGCCGCCTGCGCCGCGGCCCGCCCCTGGGATGCCGCGCCTGCCGATCGTGCCGCCGCGCTGAACGCCGCCGCCGATCTGTATGAATCGCATTTCGGCGAGCTGTTCGCGCTGCTGCACCGCGAGGCCGGCAAGACCCTGCTGGACGCCGTGGCCGAACTGCGCGAGGCGGTGGATTTCCTGCGCTACTACGCCACCCAGGCCGACGGTGCCCCGCCACTGGGCCGGGTGGCCTGCATCAGCCCGTGGAACTTTCCGCTGGCGATCTTCACCGGCCAGATCGCCGCGGCGCTGGCCGCCGGCAACGCGGTTCTGGCCAAGCCCGCCGAACAGACCCCGCTGATCGCGCATCGCGCCGTGGAACTGCTGCACCAGGCCGGGGTGCCCGCCACGGCCCTGCACCTGCTGCCCGGCGCCGGCGACGTGGGCGCGGCGCTGACCGCGAACCCGGGCATCGACGGCGTCGCCTTCACCGGCTCGACCGAAACCGCCCAGATCATCCACCGCGCCATCGCCGCCAATCTCGACCCCGGGGCGCCCTTCATCGCCGAAACCGGCGGGCTGAACGCGATGATCGTCGACAGCACCGCCCTGCCCGAACAGGCGGTCCGCGCCATCGTCGAATCCGCCTTCCAGTCGGCGGGCCAGCGCTGTTCCGCCCTGCGTTGCCTCTACGTGCAGGAAGACATCGCCGACACCCTGACCGAGATGCTGACCGGCGCCATGGACGCGCTCTCCATCGCCGATCCCTGGGCGCTGACCACCGATATCGGCCCCGCCATCGACGCCGAGGCCGCGGCAGGCATCAAGGCCCACATAGCCAGGGCACAAGCCGAGGGCCGGGTCATCAAGACCTACCCGACCCCGGCGGCGGGCCATTTCGTGCCGCCCACGCTGATCCGCGTCTCGGGCATCGCCGATCTGGAACGCGAGATCTTCGGCCCGGTCCTGCACGTCGCCACTTTCAAGGCCCAGCAACTGGACAAGGTCATCGACGCGATCAACGCCACCGGTTACGGGCTGACCTTCGGGCTTCAGACCCGGATCGACGACCGCGTGCAATACGTCACCGACCGCATCCATGCCGGCAATGCCTATGTGAACCGCAACCAGATCGGCGCCATCGTCGGCAGCCAGCCCTTCGGCGGCGAAGGCCTGTCGGGCACCGGCCCCAAGGCCGGCGGGCCGCTTTATGTCGACCGCTTCCGTCGCCACGACCGAAACCGCACCGCCAGCGCCGAACCGCAGACCACCCGCCTGCCCGGACCGACGGGCGAGGCCAATCTCTATTCCACCGCGCCGCGTCCGCCGGTTCTCTGCCTTGGCCCCGGCAAGGACGCGATGCAGGCGCAGCGCAAGGCCGTCGAGTCGCTTGGCGGCCGCGCCGAAACCGGCCCCGAGCAGATCGACCCCGCCGCGCTGACCGACCGGCCCGGTATCTCGGCGGTGCTCTGGTGGGGCGACGAGCCGACCGCCCGCGCCCTGCGCACCGCACTGGCCGCGCGACCCGGCCCGATCCTGACGCTGATCACCGGCGCGCCGGATGCTGGGCACGCGCTATCGGAACGCCATGTCTGCATCGACACCACCGCCTCGGGCGGCAATGCCGAATTGCTGGACGGCACACGATAACGCGGCTGGCACCTTGACGCCGGGCGTCAGGGTGCCACTCTCCACCGCATGTTCCCGATCCGCGATCACAACCCCTCGGGCCGCGTGCCCTATGTCACCTACGCGCTGATCGCCGCCAACGTGGTGGTGTTCCTCAGCTACTGGGCGCTGTTCTCGAACCCCCGCGCGCTCAACGGCTTTTTCGCCGAATACGCGCTGATCCCCGCGCTGGTCAGCCAGGGCGACGGCTATGCCGGTTTCCTGACCTCGATGTTCCTGCATGGCGGGCTGATGCACATCGCGGGCAACATGCTGTTCCTGTTCATCTTCGGCGACAATATCGAGGACGAGATGGGCCATGCCGGCTTTGCGCTGTTCTACCTGGCCAGCGGGTTGGCGGCGGGCGCGGTGCATTACCTGTCCGAGCCGTTCTCGCCGGTGCCCACCGTGGGCGCCTCGGGCGCCATCGCCGGGGTGATGGGCGGCTATCTGCTGATGTTCCCCAAGGCCCGGGTCGACGTGCTGATCATCCTGGTGGTGATCTTCCGCGTGCTGCCGATCCCGGCCTGGATCATGCTGGGGCTGTGGTTCGGCATGCAGCTGTTCGGCGGGTTCGGCACGCCTGCGGGCCAGGGCGGCGTCGCCTATTGGGCCCATGCCGGCGGCTTCGTCGCCGGGCTGGTGCTGGCGCTGCCGGTCTGGCTGCGCAAGGGCGGACCGGCCTTCTGGGCGCGCACCGAAGGCCACCCGCCCCACCCCGAGGCGCGCTATACCCTGCAGCGCAGCCGCATCCCGCGGATCCGGCGATGACCGATCCCGTCAGGGCCACCTGCCATTGCGGCGCCGTGGAACTGCGCGTGACGCTGTCGGCACCACTGTCCAGCGCCCGGCGCTGCGACTGTTCCTATTGCCGCCGCCGCGCCCAGCCCACGGTCAGCGCGCCGCAAGGCGGCGTGCAGGTCGTCCGCGGCGCCGACAACCTGACGCTTTATCAATGGGGCACGAAGACCGCGAAACACTACTTCTGCAAGACCTGCGGCATCTACCTGTTCCACCATCGTCGAGCCGCGCCCAACGATATCGGCGTCAATCTCTACGCCATCGACGGCACCGAGCCGCGCGATTTCGAACCGCTGGGCTGGACCGACGGCGTCAACCACCCCTCCGACCGCTAGCCCGCCACATCCTAGGCATCCGCCAGCGGCACCAGGTAGGTATTCAGGTCGCCGTTCTTCATCACCTTGACCGACAGGATATGCGCCTTGTTCTCGCTGATCGTGGTCATGCCCTGCGGCTTGCCCACCAGCGGGTCCAGCGCCTTCTTGATCTTGCCGGTGATCTCGCTGGCGTCCAGGCCGATCGACGTCGGAAACGGCACATGCGCATGGAACTTGGCACTGTCCAGGTAGGTCCAGATCTGCTTTTTCTCGCGGTTGAAATCGACCCCGATCAGAAAGTCGATGGTGAATGTCGGGTCCGGCAGAGCCGAGACATCGATACCGCCTCCGACATGGATCTTGTACAGCCGGTTGCGCACCCGCGCGCCGTTCCAGGCATAATCCGTCACCCCGGTCAGCTTGGGGCCGCTCTTGATGTAGATCCGGTCGTCCTTCTTGATCTCCGGCAGTATGGCCTCCGAGATCGACGCGACCATCTCGGCTGCGGTGCGGCTGGCGTCGAACAGCACGAACTTGGACAACGGCACCGCCTTCTTGCTGCCATGCTTCCAGTACGCCACGCCGTTCTCGAAATCGTTGAACCGGTGTTTCGAGCCCTTGAACGCCGGCAATTCGTCCGAGATCGGATAGCCCAGCTCGCCCTTTTCCCAGCCCTGCGACTGCCACAGCCCACGGATCAGCCCGTGCACCTCATGCGCCGAGATCGTCGGCTTCCAGTAGATCGAGCCGCCCTCGAAATGGTTGAACCGGCCCACCTTGTCCGGGGTCTTGGTCTCGTCGGTGGTGGGATAGCCCAGGAACCCCGCCTCGAACCCCATTTGCCCGAACTTGCTGCGGATCGCGCCGTGGGTCTCGAACGCCTCGTCGGCACCGCTTTTCCAGGTGATCGCGCCGCCCTGGAACAGGTTGAACCGCCCCTTGGCGCCGCCGCTGCTGTCGGTCTCGTCGGTCTTGGGATAACCCAGAAACGACTTTTCCCAACCCAGCTTGGCCCATTTGGCCCGGATCAGCCCGTGCACCTCGTGCGCGCCGGTCAGCGGGTGCCAGTAGATCGACCCGTGCTTGTAGTGGCGGAACCGGCCGACCTTGTCGGGGGTGGATTTCTCGGGGCCCTCGGGGGCGCCCAGGAATCCCGACGCGCCGCCCAGGGCGGCATACTTGGTATCAATCTCTGACATGACAATCCTTTCCGGCCGCGGCCGGCAAGCCGGTGCGCGACTCACATAATAATGTCAGAATATCCTATCACCGTTTGCGGCCGCTGGATTGCGCAATCTCAAGTTGCAACTCGCCCGGCGTGGAAAACACCATCGGCAGGGCGGCACCGCGCCCGGGTCGCCTCCGCAACGCCCGCTACATCGCACTGGGCGGATGTCTTCCGATCGCCCGCGCCTCGATACAACCCCTGCATGTTTATCACTGTCGAAATTCTCGTGCTTTTCTGCTAATCTGACGGCACCGGAATTTCAGTACCCGTCCCATTGACCCGCCGTTTTTCCTTTCCACAGACCGCATTTGAAGGAGCGTGACCCATGCTCAGCATCCGCATTCTGGCCCTTGTCGTGGCTTTCCTGACCCCGTTTGCCCCAGCGGCGCTTGCCCAGACCGAAACGGTGGATTTCGCCATCGACGCGCGCGGCACCAGCGGCGGTCGTGACAGCGCCTACGCGATGCGCGGCCAGATCGACGAAAGAGACGGATCGTTCCAGGGCACCTACGATTTCAACCTGTCCGGCGATATCGGCGCCGGCACCTGGCGCGCCGCGGCCAAGCGGGGCTGGGATCTCAAGCTGCGGTGGGGCACGCCCGCCAATCCGCCACCGCTCGCGGTGTTCGGCGGTTTCGACCTGACCATCGAAAGCACCACGGTGATGGTCGAGACCGGCGCCGAATTCGCCACCTCCGCCCGGATCGGCGGCAACCGCCAAGCACTCGAGATCGCGCTGCGCTATGCCGAACCGGCCCAGCATGGCGGTTCGGGCGGGCTGGAACAGACCTCGTTTTCGACCTTCGCAGGCGATGGCCCCGGGCGCGTGCTGTTCCAGACGTCGCATCACGACGAAACCGGCGAATTCGCGACGACCCGCGGCGTCATCCGGCTGGTCGGCGCGCCGCAGGCGCGGATGGAAAAGCCGGTTCACACGCAATTCGTGATGGTCTTCGCCCCCGGCCCGGATCCACGCCGGGGCCGCTTCAAGGGCCAGACGACGGTGATCGACCGCCGCCCCGACCTGCCCGCCGGCCACACGGTAAACGACATCTTCACCGTGCCCGGCGCCGAACAGAAATACTGCTGCGAATTCAGCTGCCCCACCCTGAACCCCAGCTCGTGCAAGATGACATGCGAAAAGAAACGCGCGCTGGCCTGCACCGTCTTCACGGTCAACTGCCCCAACCAGCTGGGCGATGGCGGCTGCGTGTTCGAATGATCGCGGCCGCGCCGCCTGACAACATCCGGGAACGCGGTCGACGGGTTCGAACCTGTTTCGCGGGATGCTCCGCGGCGTCTGGATCGCCGCTGACAGGCGAATATCGCCGAAATAGGGCAGCGCGTTCTGGCATCCCCGCCCCGATCGACGGATAAACATCCCGAGCGGGGAAACGGGAACCGGAAGAATGGCGAAATCTGTAGCCGGGGCGCGCGTTGGGGTGGCTCTGATAGGGGCCGGCATGATTGCCAGAACCCATGTGGCTGCCCTGTCCGGCCTGCACTCCGTGGCACAGCTCAGAACCATCGTCTCGCGCAGGCCCGAACGCGCGCGCCATCTCGCGGAACATTATGACGGTCAGGCTCCGGAATTCTCGGCCGATCTTTCGGCAGTTGCCGCAGACCCGTCCATTTCGATGGCCATCGTCGCAACACCCCCAAGCGTGCGCAAAGGCGTGATCGAACAACTCGCCAAGGCCGGAACGCATATCCTTCTTGAAAAGCCGGTCGCGCGCACCCCGGAAGAAGCGCTGGACGTCGTCGAGATCTGCGAGCGTGAAGGCGTGACGCTTGGCGTGCTGTTCCAGCACCGGATGAGGCAGCCGTCGATCGCGGCAGCCCGCCACGTCGCGGGCGGAATGCTCGGAAACCTCGGCCTGGTCGAGATCGCAGTGCCGCTATGGCGCGACCAATCCTACTATGACGAACTTGGGCGCGGCACCTACGCCCGCGACGGCGGCGGCGTGATGATCACGAACGCAATACACTCCATCGATCTGGCGCTGAGCTTGACCGGCCCCGTGACGCGCGTTCAGGCGATGACGGCAACCTCGCCCTTGCATGAAATGGAAGCAGAGGATTTCGCGGTCGCGGGCTTGCGGTTCGCAAACGGGGCTGTCGGATCATTCGTCGCCAGCACCGCCATGTACCCCCACAGAACCGAGGTCATTCGGCTCCATTTCGACAATGCGAGCCTGAGGCTCAGCAAAGACGGTCTCGAAATCTCTTGGCGCGACGGACGGACCGAGATCGAAGCGGCGGATGGCACAGCCGGAAGCGTAAAGCCTCTGTCCGGCGGCAGGCACGAATGGCATCAAGCCGTTATCGCGGATTTCATCGATGCCATTCGCGTCGGTCGCAAACCGATGGTCACCGGGCGCCAAGCGCTCGTCTCCCACCACCTGATCGCGGCCATCGAGGCGTCATCGAGAACCGGCCGTCCCGTTGACTTGGCCTGCTGACGCACCGCGCCGGAAAACGGATAAAGCGGCGCCGATCGCCGGGCCGGACGCGGCCGATTGTGACCCCGACAGCCGGTCGGCACATCCGGAAGCCATCCAGTGCCCTCTTGTAAACGCCCGGATTGTCCGCATCGCGGGCATCGATCCCGCAACCTGTCCCGGCACAGCGCCCGGCGGGCAAGACCCCGGCGAATGACGCGCCTCAGCCGTCGCGCAGGATCTTGGAAAACGGTCCGAACAGATCGCCGTTGGCGCACAGGATCGACCCGCTTTCCAGCGGGTCTTGGTCGGCGCGCACGCCTTCGACCAGCGCGCCCGCCTCTTTCGCGATCAGGTATCCCGCAGCGACGTCCCAGAGGTTCAGCTCGCGCTCCCAATAGCCGTCGTAGCGGCCCGCGCCGACATAGGCCAGGTCCAGCGACGCCGCCCCGAACCGCCGCACCCCGGCGCATTCCGGCATCAGGCGCGCCAGGTCCTTGAGCATCGCCGGCAGGGTCTTTTTCGCGGCGAAAGGAACGCCGGTGGCGAACAGCGCCTCGACCATCCGCTTGCGCCCCGACACCCGCATCCGGCGGGCATCGTTCAGCCAGGCGCCCTGGCCCTTCTCGGCATAGAACATCTCGTCCTTGGCGGGGTCGAACACCACGCCCGCCACGATCTGGCCCTTGTGTTCCAGCGCGATCGACACCGCCCAATGCGGCAGCCCGTGCAGGAAGTTCGTCGTGCCGTCCAGCGGGTCGACGATCCAGCGCCGGGTCGGGTCCTCGCCCGGCTCCTCGCCGGTCTCCTCGCCCAGCCAGCCATAGGTCGGGCGCGCGGTGCGCAGTTCCTCGCGCAGGATCTTTTCCGCCGCAAGATCGGCACGGCTGACGAAATCGCCCGCGCCCTTCATCGACACCTGCAGGTTTTCCACTTCGCGGAAATCCTTGACCAGCGACCGGCCCGCCTTGCGGGCCGCCTTGATCATGATGTTGAGATTGGCGCTGCCCTGCATGTCGGCTTTCCCGCAAATGAAATCAGGCCGCGCGTATACGCGGCCCGACCGGGATTGCCAAGGCCCGAGGCATCAGCGGTAGACGACGCCCTTTTCGCCCTCGACCGCCATCGCCCGCGGCGCCGCGCGGCGCACCTTGTGCACCACCTTCTTGTGGCCGGCGGGATTGTAATAGCTCTTGGCCCCCGGCGTCGGTGTGCCGCAGCAGATCACGCCGCCCACGGTGACCGGTTGCAGGCCCGCGGGACAGTGGTTCTCGGCGTGGTAGGGGTGCACGATCACCGACGGCTTGTGCGTGCCGTCGCCCATGTAGATGTCACCCCAGGCCAACGCCTGGCTGCCGGTCATCGCCACGGCCGCGGCGGCCAAAGTCGTCAGAACACGCATGAAATCCCCCATCCGGTCGAAAAAGCGCTTGGATTTCCGCAGGCTACCAGCCTGCCCCCACAAGTCAATCCGCCATCTCTGGCGTGTTCGGCCGCGAAACCGATTGTGACAGTGCCTCACGCGCGGGCACACCGGCCATCACGTCCCCGTCACAGGGACTACCGCGGCGCCCGGCCGACCGGCATCTTTGCCCCACACCGCACCCGAAAGGACCTGTCCATGACCACCCGACTGACCCGCCGCGCCGCTCTCGGCCTTCTGGCCGTGCCCCCCGTCCTGATCGCCGCCGGCACGCCGGTCCTGGCGATGGAGCCCGAAACCTTCCAGACCGACGGCATCGCCATCAACGGCATCGACCCGGTGGCCTATTTCACCGACGCCGCTCCGGTGGCCGGCTCGCCCGACCACAGCGTCGACCACAACGGCGCCACCTGGCGCTTCGTCTCGGCCGACAACGCCGCCGCCTTCCAGGCCGATCCCGAGAAATACGGCGCCCGCTTCGGCGGCTATTGCGCCTATGCCGCCTCGCTGGGCTATCTCGCCCCGACCCAGCCCGAGGCCTGGACGGTCTACGAGGACCGGCTCTATCTCAACGCCAACCTGCGCGCGCGCGAATTGTGGCTGCAGGACGTGCCCGGCAACATCGTCAAGGGCGAAGCCAACTGGCCCGCCATCCTGGGCTGATCCCACCCGGCAGCAAAAGCCCCGTCCCGGCGAACCGGAACGGGGCGGCACCGCTTACGCAACCGGTCGGCTTGCGCCGGTGATCGGGACCGGGCCGGGCGCGATGCCCGGCCGCGCGTCCCGCCTGGGGGGAAACCGGCATTGCGGCGAAGGAAACCGTGATCGCCGCACCAAGCTCGGGGACACGCGCCAATCCGCGATCGCCCTGGTGCTCGATGACGAACATGCCGCCGATACGCCGGCCCGGACATGGGAAAACCCCGCCCGAATTCCCGCGCTCAGTCCGGCAGGCGGTCGGCCTTCTTGCGCACCAGCACCGTGCGCAGATCGTGCATCGCCAGCAGCAGCGCGTCGGTCACCTCGTCCAGCTGGGCGTCGGTGGCCTTGGACTGGACCCATTGCGTGGTGATGTTGAGATAGTCCACCGCCCGGTGGATGTCGTCGATGTCGCGCATCGCCAGCAGCGCGCTGCGGCGCGTCATCCAGTCGCCGATCGCCGCCAGGTCGGCCTCGCTCAGCTCGGTATCGCCATGCGGCTTGATCTCGCCCTTGTTGAGATTCACGACCGCGATCTGGTCCAGGTCGATCCGCCGCTGCCGGTTTTCGGTGTCCACGCGGAACACCGTCGCGCCGTTTTCGCGGATGCGGAAATAATAGTCGGGCAGGTCGGTCGTCATCACAGGTCTCTCAATCCGGCGCAGAACGCCTCGATCCGGTCGCAGGCGCCGGACAGTTCGGCATCGGACGCGGCATAGCTGACCCGGAAATAGGGGCTCAGGCCAAAGGCCGCGCCGAACACCACCGCCACGCCCTGTTCCTCCAGCAGCGCGGTGCAGAACGCCTCGTCGCTGTCGATGCGCGCGCCGCCCGCGCTGGTCTTGCCGATGCAGTCCGCGATGCCGGGATAGACATAGAACGCCCCCTCGGGCATCGCGCAGGTCACGCCCCTGCAACCGTTCAGCCGCGCCACCACCATGTCGCGCCGCCGCGCGAAAACCGCCGCCCGGTCGGCCAGGAAATCCTGCGGACCATTCAGCGCCTCGACCGCCGCCCATTGGCTGATCGAACAGGGGTTTGTGGTGGATTGCGACTGCACCTTGCGCATCGCCGCGATCAGCGGTTCGGGGCCCCCGGCGTAGCCGATCCGCCAGCCGGTCATCGCATAGGCCTTGCTGACCCCGTTGACCGTCAGCGTCCGGTCGTAAAGCTGCGGCTCGACCTGCGCGGGCGTGACGAACCGGAACCCGTCATAGGCCAGGTGCTCGTACATGTCGTCCGACATCACCCAGACATGCGGGTGCCGCATCAGAACATCGGTCAGCGCGCGCAGCTGGTCGCGCGAATACCCCGCGCCCGTCGGGTTCGACGGCGAATTGAAGATCAGCCACTTGGTCTTGGGCGTGATCGCCGCCTCCAGCGCTTGCGCCGTGATGCGGAACCCCTGCTCCGCCGCGCCCTCGACGATCACCGGCGTGCCGCCGCCCAGCCGCACCATGTCGGGATAGCTGACCCAGTAGGGCGCCGGAATGACGACCTCGTCGCCCGGGTTCAGCGTCGCCATCAGCGCATTGTACAGCACCTGCTTGCCGCCGGTGCTGACGCTGATCTGCGCAGGCCCGTAATCCAGCCCGTTCTCGCGGCGGAATTTCGCGCAGATGGCGGCTTTCAGCTCGGGGATGCCGTCGGGCGCGGTGTATTTCGTTTTTCCCGCCTCGATTGCCGCAATCGCCGCAGCCTTGATATTTCCGGGCGTGTCAAAGTCGGGCTCACCGGCGCTCAGCGAAATCACGTCCCGTCCGGCGGCCTGCATCTCGCGCGCAAGTTGCGAGATCGCGACGGTGGGTGATGGGGCGACGCGGGCAAGGGTCTGCGACAGAAAGCTCATGAAACACCGGTTGGATAGGGGCGAGAACCGTCATAGGTTGCGCCGCGACAGCGATCAAGCCGGATGGCAGGGAGATTGCGCGATGGAGGACATCATGGACTGGTACGGCCCCGAGGCAGCAACCTTCGGCGACCGCGTGGCGGCGGCGCGAGATGCCGCCGGACTCGACCAGGAAGGCCTGGCCAGAAGGCTGGGCGTCAAGCTCAAGACGCTGCAGGCCTGGGAAGACGATCGCGCCGAACCGCGCGCCAACAAGTTGCAGATGATGGCGGGTCTGCTGAATGTCTCGATGGTCTGGCTGCTGACCGGCGAAGGCGAAGGCCTGGGCGAAATCACCGCCGCCGAGGCCGCCGAGGACCTGGGCGAACTGCTGCTGGAAATCCGCGCCATGCGGTCCCAGATGCTGAACGCCGCCGACCGGCTGGGCAAGCTCGACAAGCGGCTGCGCATCGCGATGAGCAACGGGGACTGATCCCGTGGCCGAAGACCGCGAAACCCGCCTCAAACGCCTGCGGATGCGGTCGATGCGGCGTGGCACCAAGGAAATGGACATCCTGCTGATGCGCTACGCCGATGCAAGGCTGACGGCGCTGGATGCCGCCGGGCTCGACGCCTACGAGGCGCTGCTGGCGGAAAACGACCAGGATCTGTACCAGTGGATTTCGGGCCAGCAGCCCGCGCCCGCGGTTCACGCGGCCCTGGTGGCCGACATCGCCGCAACCGCCGCGCGGGGCTGATACCGTTTCTTTGCTTTTTCCGAAAAGGCCGCGTGACTTAACCGATTCTTGGTCATTTTGGCGAATTCTCCGCTCCGACTACACAGGCGGAGAACATGATGAGCATCCATCCCTCAATGGATCAGGGCCCGCTCCAGGGCTACGTGTCGGGCTATCTCGACGCGCTGTCGCTGGTCGAACGGCTGCACCGGCTGCTGCTGGACGTCATCAAGGACGAATTCGAACGCGTCGGCATCATCGACATCAACGCGGTCCAGGCGCTCTTGCTGTTCAACATCGGCGATAACGAGGTGACGGCGGGCGAACTGAAAAGCCGCGGCTACTATCAGGGCAGCAATGTCAGCTACAACCTCAAGAAACTGGTGGATATGGGCTATATGCACCACCAGCGCTGCGAGATCGACCGCCGTTCGGTCCGCGTCCGGCTGACCCAGCGGGGCCGCGAGGTGCGCGAAACCGTCAAGGCGCTTTTCCACCGTCACGCCGAGGCGCTTCAGACCAAGTCGGTGATCGACCTCGACCGCCTCGACGACGTGACCGGCGCGCTGCGCCGCATGGAACGGTTCTGGACCGACCAGATCCGCTATATTTACTAGGCCCGACTGGTTCTTGGGTTGCGGTATGTGGCCGGGGGACGGGCCCCTCCGGTCACCGCGCCTGCCGCCGCGACACCACCATGACCTCCAGTTCGCGCAACAGCTTGCGGGTCATCGCCGCCTCGAAATCCTCGAAACCCAACGCGATTTCCAGGAAGGCATCGTCGCCCTCCAGCACATAGGCGCGGAAATAGGCGCCCAGTTCGGCCACGCCCGGCGGCTCGCGCCCGCCGGTCTCGGGCTGGCCGATCACCAGACCGTTGACCGTGATCCCGCCCGGCCGCACATCCTGCGGCCGCGGCCCGGTATTCGACTTGCCGTCGCCCGACAGATCCAGTGTCCGCTTCCAGCAATCCCGCCGCTCGGCCAGCAGCGCCGCGCCGAACGCCTTGGCCGACCCGATGGCGGTGGAGAACGCCCCGATCCCGCGATCCGCCGCCCGCAGACGCGCCGTCACCGCCGCCAGCGCCTCCGGCCCGGCGATCTCGGTCCAGCCCACCAGCAGGCGCTGCGCCTCGGGTCCGCTCCATTCGTACACCGCCAGCACCACCGGCGCGCCCGGCATCGAAAACAGCGCGGCCTGCACGTCCGGGTTCTCCAGCGCCGCCGCCAGCCCGTCGGCCTGCAGCCGGTATTCCAGGCTGTCCACCGACCCCGACACGTCCAGCCCCAGGGCCAGCGCCTGCCGGCAGGCCGCATCCGCCGGTCCCGCCAGGCCCAAAGCCAGCAACCCCGCCAGAACCGCCCTCACCGCGCCGCCCCCACCTGCATTCCGCCCAGTTCGCGGAACAGCTTGCGCGCCATCGCGGCGCGATAGCCGGCATAGCCCTGCGCCGTCTCGACGAAGGCCCCCGGCCCGAACCGCACCTCGTCGCGGTAATAGGCCTCGACCTGCGGATCGGCGCCCAGCACCGCCAGCCCGTTCACCACCACCCCGTCAAAGGGAAAATGCTTGTAGGCCAGCCGCGGCGGAAAGCCGTCATTGGTCACCCCGTCGCCCGACACGTCGATCACCTGCCTGTCGCAGACCGGCGCCCGCCGCAACAGCCCCGCGCCAAAACCCAGCGCAAAGCCCATCGCCGTGGGAAACCGCGTCTCGGACCGCTTGGCGCCGCGCAGCACCGCCGCCGCCGCGGCGATGTCTCCGGCGTCGCGCAGCATGACCCAGTCCAGCACCACCGCGCTCTGCCGCCGCCCCGACCATTCATAGGCCGCCAGCGCCACGCCGGCCTCGCCGCCCAGGATCGCCGCCTGCACCTCGGGTGCCAGCAACGCATCGGCCACGCCCTCGCGCTGCAGCGCGTATTCGCCCGCATCGACCGAAGACGACACGTCCAGCGCCAGCAGCAGTGCCAGCCGGCACTCCGCCGCCGCCGGCCCCGCCGCCAGCCAGAACAGCCCGGCCAGCAGCGCCCTTACCAATGCCCGGTATTGCCCATGCTGGCCCAGGGTTCCGCCGGGGCCTGCGCCGCGCCCTTCTGCAACAGCTCGACCGAGATGTTGTCGGGCGACCGCACAAAGGCCATGCGCCCGTCACGCGGCGGGCGGTTGATCGTCACGCCGTTGTCCATCAGGTGCCGGCACATCGCGTAGATGTCGTCGACCTCGTAGGCCAGGTGCCCGAAATGCCGCGAATCCGACGGCAACCCGTCATCGCCATCCCAGTTATACGTCAGCTCGACCGGGCATTCCGGCTGCCCCGGCGGCGCCATGAAGATCAGCGAAAACCGCCCCTGCTCGCTGTCGTGGCGCCGGGTCTCCTCCAGCCCCAGCAGCTTGTAGAAGGCCATCGAGGCGTCCAGGTCCTTCACCCGGACCATGGTGTGCAGATATCGGATGCTCATGCGGCTGTCTCCTTTGCGGGTCGCCCGCAGGATAGGCGCATGCCGTCCCGTGTCCAGCAGCCGCGCTCAAAAGGCGCTTTCAAAACCCAGTGAGATCGACACGCCCTCGCTCTCGTAGAAACTGACATTCGATTCCGTGCGCCGCGCGCGGATGTTCACGGTGGGCACGAAGCCCCAGTAATCCAGGTCGTGCAGCGTCAGCCCCAGATCGGCCGACAGGATTTCGTCGCGCCGTCCGCCATCGGGCGTGCCGAACAGCAGCACCCGGAAATCCGGATAGGTCACCCGCATCGCCGACAGCCCCAGCGCCACCTGCACCGGGCCGACCGGCTTGTCGCGGACATAGCGCAATTGCACCGCATCCACCCGCTTGCGGCGCTGCCCGTCGTCGCCCTGCGTTTCGGCTCCGTAGAACCCCAGCGACACGCGGTCGTTGTTGTCGAACCGGTGCGACAGGGCCAGTTGGGCGCTGGTCGTGACATGCTCCAGCGGCGCATCGGCATCGCGCTCGATCTGCCGGCCCAAATTGGTGGAAAGGGTCAGGCTCTCGGTCAGCGCCACCGCCAACCCGGCCTCGAGCCGGGCGTAATCGTAATCCACCAGGCCGCCATACCAGGACCGGCCCAGATGCAGCCCGCCCGACAGAACCGGCGCCAGCCGGCCCTCGCCCAGCACCCGGCGATGGATCACGCCCAGTTCGGCGTTCGAGCTTCCGTAATCCGCCGCGTCCAGCCCCGGCACGCGGTCGCGCGCCGCGTCGCTGAACCGCACGCGCTTCACGTCCAGCGCCCCCACCAGGTCGGTGCGCGACCGCTCCGCGCGGTCCAGCGCATGGGAAAACCGCAGCCGCCCGCGCATCTCGGTGCCCGACAGGGCCTCGCTCGTGGCGGGCAGCGGGATGGTGCCGAAAATCGTCCGGCTCTCGCCGTCGACCTCGATCACATCGGCGGACGACCCGCCGTTGACATTCGACGACGGCATCACCGACAGCCCGAAACTCAGCCGCAGCTTGGCGCGGTTGCGCGCCGCCTGGAACTCGCGCACGCTGCGCGCCTTCAGCTCGGGTGTGGGCGCGGCCTGGATCGCCAGGCGCAGCCAGATCTGCGAGGCCAGGTAACGCTCGCGCGCCGCCGCCGCCATCGCCGCCACCCGCGCCGATTCCTGCTTTTCCACCGGGCTCGTGGCGTGCTGATAGGCCCTGCGCGCCGGCGCCGCGGCCTTGTCCGGCTGGCCCGCGCGCAGATAGGCATGGGCCAGGATGAAATGGCCCAGCGACGCCTCGGGTTCCGCTGCGACCAAGGCTTCGGCCAGCGTGATCGCGGCATCGATGCGGCCGGTCTGCACCGCCGTCATCGCCGCCTGCCTCGCCTGCGCCGGGGTCAGCCGCAGCGTCGTGCCGGTTGCGTCCGCGGATTGCGCCAATGCGCCGCCGCCCAGCGACAGCGCCGTGACGCAGGCAAGCACGAACCGCAAGACGCCGCTATGCCGCTCAGGGCGCGGCGACGGAACAGATCGGCGCATCGCCCGGCCTGCCGCATTGCGTCAGCACGAAGACCCCGATTTCCAACTCGTCCGAGAAGGTTTCCGTCCAGCCTTCGATCTCGACCGCGCCCGCGACATAGCTCGCGTCGGTGCCGCCGAAGACGCCGCCGTAATTGCCCAGCGACACGTTCAACTGGCCATCCAGTTCGACATCGCCCGCGAAGGTGCCGTCCGCGTTGATCTCATCGAGGATCAGCACGATGTCGTTCAGGCTCTCGAAGACCGACCCGTCCCGCGGGTCGATCAGTTCACGGCCGTTGATCGATCCGTTGATCGTCATCTCGGCAAAGTTCACGTTGAAGAAGATCGTGCCGCGCACTGTGCCGGGCTGGCCCGGCAGGTCCGGCAATCCGGGCGCCGTCGGATCGGGCACCGGGATCAGCTGTGCACCGCTGGTGCTCTTGATATTGGTGATGCCGGCGTAATCCCCGGCATAGGAAACCTGCCCCGCGCCGGGTCCGGTGCCGATCGCCGGCGGATCGAAAGTGCCGGAATCGCGCGAATAGCGTGCGCCCTGGATCACCCGGTTGAACTGGCCGCCATCGCCCACCGCGATCGCCGAAACGCTGCCGTCGGCGCTGACATTGCCCAGCGCCAGGAAGAACCGGTCCAGCGCGTCTTCCTGCATCGAGTAGGCCAGGTAGCCGGGCTGGTCCAAGGCCGCGTTGCGCGCATAGACCACCTCGACCGGCGTGCTGTCCAGGCCCCGCACTTCGACCGTCACCGTTGTCGGGAACGCGCTGATGTCGTAGGACGCAAGATCCTTGGTGATCGCGTCCAGGATGCCGTCGCCATCCGCATCCGGGTTTTCCTCGTCGGGGTCCGGATCGGGATCGGGATCCGGATCGGGATCCGGCGTCGGCGTGGTCAGCGGATTGCGGTTCGTGCTCTCGCCACCATTGATCGGATTGTCTCCGGATCCGCCATCGCTGGCGCAGGCGGCGACCAGGAATGCAAGCGCAAGCGCATACACAACGCGGGGGGTCATGACTGCTACCTCAAGAATTCTTGTCGTTTTTCCAGACTGTCCCGGCACCACCCCGCAAAGTCAACGGCAGATGCACCCGCCAAACGCGAACATGGCGAAACTGAGGCAAAAGTGCCGCCACCCGATATGGTTGTTCATACCCCGCCTGCTCCCAGATATAGTGGGCGCCGACTCATCTAGTGGAAAGGGATTCGCCATGCCCCTGTCGCCCGAACAGCAGGCCGAGATCGACGCGCAGCGCAGCGCCCCCAGCCAGACCCTGCGCGCCACCGCGCCGGGGATGGAGAAACATCTCTACACCGCCCACCCCGTGCTCGACCACGGCTTCGTCCGCGTCATCGACTACATGGGCGACGACGCCGCGATCTGCCAGGCCGCCCGCGTCTCCTATGGCAAGGGCACCAAGTCGGTGTCGAATGACGAAGGCCTGATCCGCTATCTCATGCGCCACTGGCACTCGACCCCGTTCGAGATGTGCGAGATCAAGCTGCACGTCAAACTGCCGGTCTTCGTCGCCCGCCAGTGGATCCGCCACCGCACCGCCAACGTCAACGAATACTCCGCCCGCTATTCGATCCTGGACCGCGAATTCTACATCCCCGCGCCGGATGCGCTGGCCGCGCAATCCGAGGTCAACAACCAGGGCCGCGGCAAGGCGCTGGAAGGCGACGAGGCGCAGCGCGTGCTGAAATACCTCACCGAGGACGCGATGCGCTGTTACGACCATTACGAAGAGATGATCTCGGATGTCGGCCAGCAGGGCCTCGCCCGCGAATTGGCCCGCATGAACCTGCCCGCCAATATCTATACCCAGTGGTATTGGAAGGTCGACCTGCACAACCTGCTGCATTTCCTGCGGCTGCGCGCCGACGCCCACGCCCAATACGAGATCCGCGTCTATGCCGAGGAGATCTGCAAACTGGTCGCCGACTGGGTGCCGTTTGCCTATCGCGCCTTCGAGGACTACCGCATGGGCGGCGCCACCTTGAGCGCCACAGCCCTTGATTGCATTCGCCGGATGGTCAAGGGTGAGAAAGTCACCCAGGAGACATCGGGCATGTCCAAGGGCGAATGGCGGGAGTTTGAGGGGTTGTTCGCATGAACATTTACGAGTCTTGGGGCTTCAAGTCTAATCCGTTTGAGACGTTGCCGCTTCCTGCGAACCGCAAAGGGTCGAGCTTAATGGTCGGAAGAAGCCAAGCTGCCAGAAAGATTGTGAAAGGCTTAGTCAGTTCAAATAAATATGTTACCGTTGAAGGCCTAAACGGAGTTGGAAAAACCAGCGTTATTAATGTGTCCGTTTTCGACGCTGCGTCCGAGCAAATTAAAAACGGAAGTGGGCCTCTGTTCATACCATGCAGAAAAGTATTTCAACTCTCCTCTCAAAAATCTGCAGACGAATTCAAATTTGAAGTGTTAACCGAGATTGGGCAGACTCTTATTGAATCGAAAAATACCCTCCCAATTCCAAAGGGCTACTCGAAATCTCCAACCAACCCAGCTCTGAATCGTTGGTTGAACAGTATTGACCAAAGGGCTGCGGGATTTAGCTCGCCTATTGGCGGCCTGAACTTCGGAAGTAGCTCAACGAACACTGACGGATTCTCTAAAAGCGGCCTCGAAAAGGCAGTTCGAGATTGGTTAATGCTTCTGTTTCCAAGCCCCAATGAAGGTGGCGTGGTATGCATTATTGATAACTTGGAACTTTTGCAGACGTCCAAGGCCGCCCGAGAGCAAATCGAGTCCCTACGCGATGAAGTGCTTTCGCTTCCAGGTGTTCGGTGGGTTTTGTGCGGCGCTTTAGGCATCATTCAGGGAGTTGCTTCTTCACCTCGCATGGCCGGTTACCTGCAGAAACCGATAAAGATTTCAGACCTAGATAGTAGAAGCGCAAGTGAGATATTCGAAAAGAGAATACAGTATTTTAGAACAAGCAATGATGCTGAGCTACCATTGAAGCAGTCAGAGTTCGTCCGACTTTTTTCGCTGCTGCGAGGAAATCTGAGAGCAGTCTTAAGCGAGTGCGATACTTATTGCATGCACGTTTCTGACATGCAAGATGACGGAATTTCTATCACGGAAAACACATTTGATGACTGGCTTGACCAGCAGATCGAGGATGCGTTTTCAACCAGCCAAGAATACCTTGGGAAAAGAGCGCTTCAGATTTTCGAAACAGCATGCGAGAAAGAATCGTTTTCACCCAGCGAGTTTGCTGATTTCGGATACGACAAAATGCAGGCTCTGAGGCCACAAATCCTTGCGCTCGAAACAGCTGGCCTCTTAGTTAGCACGCAAGACGAGGCGGACAAACGACGACGGACCGTCGAAGTTGTTCCTAAGGGCTGGAAAGTAAAAGAGTACATTGACCGGTTGAAAAGAGATGCCCAAAAAAAGTGAACTCCTTTTCATAGCCCACCGTCTTTCCAAGCCACGCCATCGCCGGGCCGCGGTGCGGCGATCCGACGGTCGACCAGCCGCGCTTTAGCCCAACGCCCCGCGAAACCTCGTTCGACGCGCCCAGCCCCACCGAATCGCCGTGCCGGGGGGCGGTCGCCATTGTTGCGCCATTGATCCGAGCGACAATGGCGACGCGATGGCGCGGCGGCCCTGCGGGCCTTGATTCCGCGCAAGGGCCCAACGCGTAGGGTGGGTTACCAACCCACCAACCCGGGCGCACCCTGTAGGGCGGGGTTCACCCCGCCGCACCTCGACCCGACCCCACACGCGATGGCGGGGTGAACCCCGCCCTACCCCCCTCCCGCATCGGCCAAAACCCGCTCCCCGCCACCGCACCCGGCAAAACCCGCGCCATCCCGCCGAAACACGCGCAACACGACGGCAAACCTTTGCCACACACCCTTAACGCGCGGTTTCGTGATCGCCGCACGGGGTGACGTGCGCCCCGGCAATCCCCATTCCTCTGCCATGCGGCGCCACCTCCCGCGCCGCGCAACACCAACGGAACAGGAGCAAGACCCATGTCTGCACCGAAACTGACCCTTGCCGCCGCCGCGCTTCTGGCTGCGCCGGCCTATGCGGGCAACCCGATCGAGCCCGCCCCCGAACCCGTGCCCATGGCCCCGGTGCCCGTCGTGGCGCCCGGCGTCGACTGGACCGGTCCGTCCATCGGCCTCCAGCTCGGCTATGGCGACGTCACCACCGATGGCGCGGCCGACCTGTCGGGCGACGGCGCGCTGTACGGTCTGCGCGCCTATTACGATTACGATTTCGGCGACTGGATCCTCGGCGGCGGGTTGCAATACGACTTCGCCGATATCGATCTGGACGGTGCCGCCACGCTGAACGCGGTGGCCCGCGCCGGTATCCGCGGCGGCTATGACCTGGGCCGCAACTGGATCTATGCCACCGGCGGCTGGGCCCGCGCGATGACCGATGACGACGCGGTCGATCCCGGCGATTCCGACGGCTATTTCGCCGGCCTGGGTTACGAGGGTTTTGTCACCGACAACCTGACCGCCGGGGTCGAGGTGCTGTATCACGAGTTCAAGGATTTCGACATCGACGATCTCGATGCCGAGGCGACCACCGTCAACGTCTCGCTCAACTACCGGTTCTGACCGGCCCGGCCCGGCCCCACGCGGGCCGGGCCGCTCTCGCGGGGATGGAAAACCCGTGCCGTTAACCACATTTCCTGTGCGCCGGGCATGCCGCGCCCCCGCTGGTCGGCAATCCGTCCCGAAATCGGGCGAAACAGGACGGATTGCCCGGATCGCGGCCTGACGGGCCGGCTGCGCCGCCCCACCGATCCGTCCCGAATTCGGCGAAAACCGGACGGATTGCACTTTCCAGTCGGTTACCGCGCGGTCCGTTACCGGCAACGCGCGCCGCGTTGACCGCGCGAAACCGGGATGGGCGCTTTCCCCCGCGGCGGCGCTCTGCCATACTGCGCGCCAAGCAAGAACAGCATGAGCAGCAGTATGGCCGACGATCTTCTCGCCGCGACCCAATCCGACTACGACGCCCATTCCATCGAGGTTCTCGAAGGGTTGGAGCCCGTCCGCAAACGCCCCGGCATGTATATCGGTGGTACCGACGAACGCGCGCTCCACCATATGTGCGCCGAAATCCTGGACAACTCGATGGACGAGGCAGTGGCGGGCCATGCCAACCGGATCGAGGTGGAACTGCATGCCGACCACGCCCTGACGGTCCGCGACAACGGCCGCGGCATCCCCATCGACCCGCATCCGAAATTTCCCGACAAGTCGGCGCTCGAGGTCATCCTGTGCACACTGCACGCCGGCGGCAAGTTCTCCGGCAAGGCCTACGAAACCTCCGGCGGCCTCCACGGCGTCGGCGCGTCCGTGGTCAACGCGCTCAGCGATTCGCTGGTCGTACAGGTGGCGCGCAACAAGGAGCTGTACGAACAGCGGTTTTCCCGGGGCTATCCCCTTGGTGGCGTTGAAAAAATCGGCGCCGCCCCGAACCGCCGCGGCACCACCGTGACGTTCCACGCCGACCCCGAGATCTTCGGTCATCACAAGTTCAAACCGGCCCGGCTGTTCAAGATGGTCCGCTCCAAGGCCTACCTGTTCAGCGGGGTCGAGATCAGGTGGCGCTCGGCCATCGACGATGGCGAAACGCCCACCGAAGCGGTGTTCCATTTCCCGGGCGGACTGTCGGACTACCTGACCGAAACGCTAGGCAAGGCGGCCACCTATGCCGATCGGCCTTTCGCGGGGACCGTTGATTTCAAGGAAAAATTCGACGCCGCGGGCAAGGTGGAATGGGCGATCAACTGGACGCCCTCGCGCGACGGCTTCATCCAGTCCTACTGCAACACCGTCCCCACCCCCGAGGGCGGCACCCACGAGGCCGGGTTCTGGGCCGCGATCCTGAAAGGCATCCGCGCCTATGGCGAACTGGTCGGCAACCGCAAGGCCGGCCAGATCACCCGCGACGACCTGATCACCGGCGGTTGCGCGCTTGTGTCGTGCTTCATCCGCGAACCGGAATTCGTCGGCCAGACCAAGGACAGGCTGGCCACCACCGAAGCGCAGCGCATGGTCGAAGGCGCGGTGCGCGACCATTTCGACAACTGGCTGGCCGCCGACACCAAGGCGGCCGGCGCGATCCTCGACTTTCTGGTACTGCGGGCCGAGGAACGGCTGAAGCGCCGGCAGGAAAAGGAAACGCAGCGCAAGTCGGCGACGAAAAAACTGCGCCTGCCCGGCAAGTTGACCGATTGCACGGCCAAGTCCCGCGAGGGGACCGAGATCTTCATCGTCGAGGGCGACAGCGCGGGCGGCTCGGCCAAGGGTGCGCGCAACCGCGAGACGCAGGCGCTGTTGCCGCTCAAGGGCAAGATCCTGAACGTGCTCGGCGCGGCCTCGTCCAAGCTGGGCACGAACGCCGAGATCAGCGACCTTTGCGAGGCACTTGGTGTGGGCCTGGGCACCCGGTTCAACGTCGACGACCTGCGCTATGACAAGGTCATCATCATGACCGACGCCGATGTCGACGGCGCCCATATCGCCGCGCTTTTGATGACCTTCTTCTTCACCCAGATGCGGCCGCTGATCGACCAGGGGCACCTCTACCTTGCTTGCCCGCCACTCTACCGCCTGACCCAGGGGGCCAGGCGCGTCTATGTCGCCGACGACGCCGCCAAGGAACAGATGCTGGCGCAAGGGCTGGGCGGCAAGGGCAAGATAGACGTGCAACGCTTCAAGGGCCTGGGCGAGATGGACGCCAAGGACCTCAAGGAAACCACGATGGACCCGAAGACGCGCACGCTGATCCGGGTCACGATCGACGAGGACGAACCAGGCGAGACCGGCGACCTGGTGGAACGGCTGATGGGCAAGAAGCCCGAATTGCGGTTCCAGTACATCCAGGAGAATGCGCGGTTTGTCGAAGAGCTGGATGTCTGAGACGATACCAAGCAATCTGGAAAAGAAACGACATCTTGCGCGCCCAACCTCTGTTTTCGACAAAAACTCGCAAAGCAAGCGAACGTATCACGTTGCTGCCAATGCGCCCTCCCGGGGGGAGGGTCGGGCGCGGGCCGGGCTGGTCGCCCGACCCATGATCGCTTGGGTGTACTGCACCCCCTTGCCGAACGGATCGCCTTGGGCAACGCTCCTCCCATGCGCGCTGTCCTCCTCCTCGCCCTACTCCTCCTGACCGCCTGCGGCCGTCCACTGACCGAGAACGAAACCGCCTATCTGCGCGCCTTGCAGGGTGACCAGGTCAACCCGGCGCGGATGCGGCTGAACGACGGGCATTTCGCGGGCGCCTATACCTACCGCATCCCGACCCGCCCGCGCCTGACCTGCCAGGAACGGATCTGGCCGCCGCAGGGCGGCAAGACGGTCACCGTCTCGCCCGGTGCCACGGTCCTGTTCAACACCGTGCTGTTCCGCGAGGACCTCTATCTGCCCGACTACCTGCCGGGCTGGCCCGATACGGTGAACCTTTATGCCGCGATGCTGTTCGCCCACGAGGCGACCCATGTCTGGCAATGGCAGAACCGCGCCCGCACCGGATACCACCCGCTCAAAGCCCTGCGCGAGCACGCCACAAGCGACGATCCCTACCTGTTCGATCCCGATACCTCGGGGCGGTTCCTGGACTACGGTTACGAACAGCAGGGCTCGATCGTCGAGGAGTATGTCTGCTGCCGGCTGCTGGACCCCGAGGCGCCGCGCACCGACAGGCTGCGACGCCTGATCGCGCAGGAAATGCCGGTCGACGGGCTGGACGCGGTGATCGACCGGCCCCGCGTGATCCTTCCCTGGGACGGCGCGCAGGTCGAAAACATCTGCCGCTAGGGCTGGATCTGCACCCGCGTTTCCGACAGCCCGGCCGCGCGCACCATGTTGAACAGGATCTCGGCGTTTTCCGGTGCCAGCCGCACACACCCGGCCGATGCCGGCGTGCCCAGCTTGTCGACCTGCGTCGTGCCGTGGATCGCGTAGTTTCCGGCGAAGAAGATCGACCAAGGCATCGGTGCGTTGTCGTATAGCGTGGAGTAGTGCATCCGCTTGAGCAGGTAGGGCGTGTAGGTGCCCACCGGCGTGCATTTGCCGGGCCGCGCGGTGGACACCGGCCAGACATACACGGCCGCACCATCCTCGATCACCGTCATGGCCTGATCCGACAGGTCGACGACGACGCGCACACGCTCGGCCCAAGCCGGGGCGGCCAGGGCCAGCAGGATCAGCAGCGCGCGGATCATTCCAGCCGCTGGATCTCGCGCAGGTAGGCGACCAGGTCGGCCACCGGCCGCGAGGTCAGGATCGGCTGGCCGTCGGGCGCTTTCATCGGGACGTCGAACACGCCTTCAAAGAAATCTCCGTAGACCGGCATGGGCGAGCCGTGGCTGACCAGCGGGTCACGACCATCGATGCGCAACACCACCCGTTTCAGCGGAAACTCACCGCCATTGGCGGCCTGCAACTCGGTCAGGTTCTTGGGCTGGATCAGCAGAACCGGCGCCATCGGCCCGTCACCCAGCCCCTCGGTCCCGTGGCACGTGGCGCAATGGGTGTGATACAACGCCCGCCCGATATCGGCGTCTTGAGCGGCCAAGGGAAAGGCCAGGCAAACCGCGAGGCCCGCAAGGTAAAAGCGCATGGCAGGTCCTCCTTTCGGAACGATCCTGCCCTGCGATCGGCGCCGCGTCCTTGATCCGGGTCAAGCAGCGGGTCAGTGCACCGCGGTCAGGTGCGGCGCCTGGGTCTCGCCATCGGCGGGCCAGGTGACGCTTGCACCGTCGCGGCGCAAATGGACATGCGCGCGATCGAATGTTCGCACGCTGGCCAGGAGTTGAACCGCCTTGCCGTCGAAATCCGTGAACGCCAACCCGGCTTGTTCGTTGTCGGCTTCGAACGACTCGCGCATCACCTGCATGGCGATCGCTTCGCCCAGTCGCAGATCCTGGTGGCTTTCGGCGCCGAAATAGGCCGCCGACGCAGACCGGCCCAACGCGATCTGCGCTGCCAGCCGATCGATTTCCTGCGTGATGTCGGTGCTGGGACCGTTCGCCGCGACCATGCGCAGATGCGTTGGACGCATGGTGTCGAAGACCGCCTTGACCAGGGTCGCCAAGGCCCCTGCGACCACACCATGCGCGGCGGCGTCCCACGGATTGAGCGGCGCCCGCGTCAGGTCGACCGGCAGGAAAGCCGTATCCCGGAACAACCGCGGTGCCGATCGGCCAGACTGGCTGCGTGCCACCCAGGACAGGAGGTTGGGCGCATGGCAGGACAGTTCCTGCGCCGCCGCGGCAAGCACGGGCGGAGTACCGCTGGCCAGCAGGTCCTCGCGTCCGAGCAGCACCGTCATGCGCGCGGCGATGACACCCGGGCGGGACAGGCGTGCCGCCTTTCCGGCACGGGACAGGGCCATCCGGGTCGCGCGGTCGGCGGCATCGGCCATGAGGGCCAGCAGGCGCGAAGGGGTCCAGCGCCCCCGGGCCAGGCCGTTCTCGGCGCCAAGATCCAGGTCGAACGCGGCGCCTTCGGCAAGCAGCGCAAGGGCGGCATTGAAGAAGACGCGGGCCGGATGGGCGCTGTGGACGTGCTGCGCAAGGTCGCCCAGGGTTTTCGGCAGGCAGTGCCGCGCATCGACCCGACCGGGCAGGCACAGCCCGGCACCGGTCTCGTGCTCGACCCATTTCAACCAGCGCGACATCGATGCATCCGCGGCCGGACGTTCGACCATCGGGCAGGGCTTGCGCCTGTCGTTGTCCATCGCCCAGAGAGACGACATGCGGGGCGCGCCGAGAATGCCGGCCACGCCGCCGCGAAAGGCCGTGCGCAACGTGAGTTGGCCATCGCCGTTCCAGCGCAGGGCCCGGCGATGGCCGCTGTCACCCCCCGGCCCGGTCAGGGAGGAGACCGGTGCACCGCCTGCGTCCGGCGTCGCCCGCCGGTCGAGGAAGGGCAGGCTGCGCAATTCGCACAGCATCTCGTGAAGGGTGAAAGAAGTGATGTCATCGACCCGCACGAGGTGGTGCGGATTGTCGAGACGGTCGAACGGCACGTCGCGCAGCAGCCCGAGCGCGTAGAGTTCGGCCATCTCGGCGGCCAGTTCAGAAGGACCGAATTCCGGCACCGGCGGTTGCGGCAGGGCGGCCCGGACAGGGCGGCCGCGCGCGCCGCCGTCGATCACGGAAAACCGTCGGGCCGCGGATGGTTTCGCATATGTCATGGCATCCCCCTGAGCGTGCCGCTCCCCAGTTGCGGCGATTGACTTAGCGTTAACGCCAGAATGCGCCGCCACCGTAATCGCAGCGCAAATCCTTCGTGAAACCGATGTGAATTCCGGGTAAATCTTGGCGTCCGGCCACAACGGCCCGACATGTCGGCACGTGAAAAACACGCAAATCCAAAGGCTTTTCTTGACCTGCGTCGGCCATAACGCGTCTTCTGGCGATATTGACCGACAAAAGATTGACAGGAGATGAGCGATGGCTGCGATCTGGTCCGATCCCGTCGCCGGTGAGTTCGAAGACGCCTATCTCGACTGGTCCCGCTTACTGCGCGACCGTCGCGAAGCGCTGATGCCTCCGCCGCAACCGCCGCTGCGGTTCCAGCCGGTCTTTTTGCGCTTGAAGCTGTCGCATCACCCCTCGGCCCGCGCCGCGCGCGACGCGCTTGCCGCGTATGCCGACGCCGCTGGCAGCCCGCTGCGCCTCGACCCGCATGAACGCGCCTTTCTGGATGCCCGGCGGGTGCGGCCAGACCCGTTCAAGGGTCTGCCGGACGAATACGCGGTCTACGTACAAGAGGACGCCGTGTTGCCTCGGGATCTGGCCACGATCCTGGACCGGGGGATCGCCGTCGACCTGGGAAACCAAGACGGGGACATGCCCGGGCCGGACGATCCGACGGTCCACCCCTGGGGACAGGGCCAGCCGATCGTCGCCGCAATCGACGACGGTTTCGGCTTTCTGAACGCCCGGTTCCGCCGTCAGACGGACGATGGCACCGCTTTGCAAAGCCGGTTCGGCGCGATCTGGATCCAGGCGCTGGAGCATCAGCGCGCCGGCAACGGTCGGGTGCTGGCCGGCGATGTTCTGACCGGGGCCGAGATCGACGCGCTTTGCGCCGAAACCGGGGTCGAAACGGCCGCTTATGCCGCGCTGTGCAACCGCATCTTCGCCCCTGCGGCGCGACGCGCCAACGAACATGCCTTCACCCACGGGTCGCATGTGCTGGATCTGGCGGCAGGGGCCGAACCCGACGACACGTCCGATCCGGTCCGCAACTGGCCGCTGCTGGCCGTGCAATTGCCGCCCGAGGCGATCGAGGACACCTCGGGCACCCGGTTCGAAAGCTATATCGTGCAGGCGGTGCGCTGGATCCTTCGTACCGCGCGCCAGATGGACCGCACCGCGCCGGTCGTCATCAACCTGTCGCTGGGCATCTTCGCCGGGCCCAAGGACGGCTCGCGCTTTGCCGAGCACCAGATCAGCCGCGAGGCCAGTCTGTGGGAAAAGGTCACCGGCCAGCCGGTTCGTGTGGTCTGGTCGTTCGGCAACAATCGCCGCAGCCGGATGGGCGCGCGGGTCGATCTGACCGGCGCCGATCCGTCGGTTCTGCTGCGCGTTCAGCCCGGCGACCAGACGCCCAGCTACGTCGAAATCCGGCCCGACGCCGCGACCCCGTCAAGCGCCTGCGAGCTGTCCATCACCGCACCGGATGGCACCGCATCGGATTTCGCTGTGGTCGCCGCTGGCCAGATGCGCAAACTGTCGCGCGCCGACGGGGCCGATCTGGCGCGGCTCTACCACGTTCCCGCGCGCGAATTCGGCGATGGCGTGAACAGCCCGGCGCATTATGTGCTGGCGCTTGCCCCAACCGAAAACCGCATCGCGGGCGAAGTCCTTGCGCCGTCGGGTGCCTGGCAGATCGCGATGCGTCACACCGGAACCGACCCGGCGGTGATGCACCTTCAGGTTCAGCGCGATGACAGCCTCAGCGGCTATAGCGCCCGCGCCCGCCAGGCCTATTTCGACGCGCCCGATGCTTGGGAGTGGGACAGCACGGGGCTGTCTTACGAAGCCTTTTCCGACGGATCGGTCCTGACCCCGGACGCCAGTCACAACGCCCTGACCACGGCGCTGACTCGGCAGGTTCTGTCGGTTGGTGCCGTGCGCTTGAACCCCGAAAGCAATACGCAGGAGCCCGCCGACTATTCGGCGCGCGGGGCCGGGTGGTCGGTCGCTGGACCGGTCACCGCATCCGTGGCCGACGAAGGCCGGATGCTGAGCGGCGTAATGGGATGCGGTACGATGACAGGGACTTCCGGCTTTCTCAGCGGCACCAGCGCCGCCGCGGGCCAGATCAGCCGCGCGCTGGCCTTGTGCGCGGCGCGCATTGCGGCGAACGCGGCGTCGGGGGGAGGAAGCGCGCGCGACGATTTCGACGACGCGGTCGTATCGATCGCCGATGTCGACCCGGGTCTGCAGCCGTTCCTGGGGCCTTTCAGCGTGACGCCACCCAGCCGACGGGCGTCGCGGCGCGACGGGACGGCGCCCTGGGCGGCGCCGGGGGCCTGACAACACGACCACCGCCCCATCCGGGCCTACCACTCGTTGCGCGCCTCGCTCCACAGCGTGCCCAGCCAGGCGGGAACCTTTTCCGGATCCAGCGGAACAGTGCCCTTGGTCACGACGGCGGTGTCGTCCATCGCCTCTTTCAACAGCGGCAGATTGAAATCGCCGGCATAGGTATCGCCGCGATAGACCCGCGACACGGTCGACGGCTTGCCATCCAGCAGGTTGACCAGCGCCTCTGCGATGGTGATGCCCAGGATCGCGCCGCACATGCTGTCGGTGGGGAAATGCACGCCGGCGACCGTCCGGTTGATCGCGATCCGGGCGGCGTGGCGATACAGCTCGGTTTCCTCGGACAGATCCTGCGCGACATCCAGTTCGCGGTTGTGCACAAGCCGGGCCAGCAGCGTGGCAAGCGCGAACGCCTCGGTCGCGTGGCCGGACGGCCAGGCGCCGTGACCGGGCGTCTGGATGATCGGCTGCACCTTGCGGGACATCGCGATGGGCCGTGCCACATCAAAACCGAACTTGAGTGTGTATTGCACCGCCTGGCTGAGCGCCGAAACCGCGCTGCACAAGGCCAGCGACCATTCCGTGGCGTTGCGCGACAGGTAGCCGACCATGCCGTAGAATGCGAGGATATTGCCCGTTTGCGCCGCGATCTCGGCATAGCGGTCATAGCGCAGGTCAGCGGCGCTGCGCAGGAACTTGAGCTGATGGGCAGCGAGAAAGTCGTCTTCGGGCTTGTGCAACGTGACAAGCGCCCCGCCCTGAAAATCGACGCGCCCCGTGCTGTTGGCGATGTCCGTGCGGGCGAGATCGACGGAAAAGGCGCTTTGCACCGCGCTGTTCAGAACGGCTTGCTGGGGTCCATCGGCGAGCGACTTGAAAGCTTTCCAGCTGGTCCGGCCGGTCTGGATCGGGGTTCGGTCAGCCGAACCGTTCCAGAAACCGATGGTGCCGTCGCGGGCGTTGCCCAAGGCATAGCCCGATACGCCGTAAAGCTCGGCCGCGGCGCCCTCCTTGCCCTCCTTTCCCTCCTTGCCTTCCTTGCCTTCCTTGCCTTCCTTGCCCTCTTTGCCTTCCTTGCCCAGAAATACATACGTCGCCATAATCGCTCCCCCGGAATAGACTTGTCGTGTCACCATGCTGAACTGGCTTTGCCCGGTCAAAGAGGAAATCCCGCCACCGCGCGGAGATTAACGGTTTTTTAACGCCCGTTGTCCGGATCACAGCGCAATGCTAGGGTAAGTCGGGGTCGCAACAGGGTTTTCTCATGCAGGATGCCGACATCCCTGTCCGTATATCCGTGCTGGGGCCCTTTTCGGTGGACCTGGCGAATGGAAATTGCGCGACGCCCAAAGGCGCCAAGAACCAGGCGCTGATCGCGTTGCTGGCGCTCAGTCCGGACATGACGCGGCCACGGCGCTGGCTGGAAGACAAGCTGTGGTCGACCTTCGGACCCGAACAGGCCAGTGCCAACCTGCGCCAGGCGCTGAGCAAGCTGCGCAAGAGCCTCGAACCCTACGAAACCGCTCTGTCCGCCGACCGGACGACGGTTTCGCTGAACCCGTCCATGGTCTCGGTCGATCTGCTGGCCGGGGCCCTGCCCGCCGATGACCGCATCGAATTGCTCGAAGGCATGGACGCGCGCGATCCGGAATTCGAGGAATGGCTGCGAATGGAACGGATGGAGCTGCAGACGCGGCTTGCCCGGGCAAAGCCGTCCGAGGCCAAGGGCGTCCTGATCGCCTGCCGCACCAAGACCAGCAGCGACGATCCGACGGCGCACCTGATCGGCGACGTCCTGGCCAACCGGATCGGCGAAAACGTCGCCGAACAGGTCCGTGCCTGGCGCCAGGCCAGCGACCAGGACGACCCGATGGCGCAGGCCCCGGTCTCGGATATCTCGATTCAATGCGATCTGCTTCAGGATGGGTCCGGTCAGGCGGTTTTCCTGAAGGCCGTTCATCAACCGTCGGCGCGGATTCTCTATTCGAAACTGCACCAGGTGAACCGGCTGGGCGATGTGCTGGAAACCAGCGAAGACATCGCCAAGGTGATCTTCGAAGCCGCCGACACGATCGTCGGGAAATTGCCGCAAGTGCTGGACAAGTCGCGCCCCGAAACCCGCGCGACCGCGCTGTCGCGGCTGGCGATCTACCGGATGTTCAGCTTCGAACGCAACGGGTTGCGCGAAGCCTACGGGCTGATGAAACAGGCACACGAGCTGGACGAAAACGGCATCTACCTGGCCTGGCTGGGCATGGTGCGGCTGATCCAGCTGATGGAATTGCTCGAAGCCGATCCGCAGGCACTGCGCGAAGAGGCCATCGCCTTCAATCAGGTGGCGATGGAACAAGGTGCCGACAACGCATTGGTGCAAGCCATCGTTTCACAGGTGCGCGGTGCGGCGCAGCGCGATGCCCAAGGCGCCTTCGACCTTGCCGAGATCGCACTGGAGCGGAACGCGGCCTCGGCCTTTGCCTGGCAGAGCTTCGCCGAGGCGAACATGGCGGCGGGGCGGCAGGACATCGCCTTTGCCGCATCGCAGCGTGCCCGCCGGATCGCCCGCACCTCGCCTTTCCGGCATTGGTGGGACCTTGGTCACTGCCTGATTTCCATCGCCTGCAACCGCCCGCTCGAAGCGCTCGAAGCCGGCGAGGCCGCAGCACGGGCGGCCCCGTCCTCGCGTCCGGCACATCGCAACCTGCTGGCGCTCTATGCGCTGGACGGTCAACTGGACAAGGCGCGCGAGGTTGCGGCAAAGCTGGAAAAGATCGAGCCAGGCTTTTCGCTGGACCGGATCGTGAACGACGAGAATTACCCGGTGCGGACCCTGCGCAAGAACGGCTTGCTGGACCCGATCCGCGCGCTGCTTTGAGAACCCCCGGCGGGGGTCACGGCGCAGTCGCCTGATCGGTCTCTCCCATGACGCGAAACTCGGCGGTCAGCCAGGGATGGCCCTGCACCACCAGATCGACGAAATGGCGCTGCGTCAGCCGCCGCATCGTGCCGGCAAGCATCTCGGCCATCTGCACGGGATAGATATCGGTGGTGAACAGCGACACGGTCCGCGCAAAGCCCTTGCCGGGAAACGGCAGCAGCGTGATGCGGTTGTGAAACCGCTTGGCCCGGACATAGCAGCCGGGCGTGGTGATCGCCCATCCGCTGCCATCGGCCACCATGCCAAGGATCGCCGGATTGCTTTCCAGTTCGAACCGGTTCGGCAAGGTGACCTTGAGCCGCCGCAGGTGGGTTTCGATCATCGCCCCGATGATCTGGTTGTGCGAATAGCGGATGAACGGCAGGCCCGTCCGGTCGTTCAGGCAATCGCTTCCCGAAAGCCCGGCGCGCGCCGGCACGGCAAGCACGAAGGGATCGCGCAGCACAGGGTATTCCAGCAGCCCGGTCACATCGGCCACCGGCTGGGTGGCGACACCGGCATCCAGCTTGCGGTCCATCAGCATGCCGATGATTTCGTGGCTGGGCCGGGTGTGGTGCTTGAACGTGCATTTCGGCATCGCCTTGGCCAGAAACTGGGCAAGTTCCGGCGCGACTTCGGTGTCGAAGTCGTCGACGATCCCCAACCGCAGGTCGCGCGCCTCGGCGAGGTTGCCCGAGATCAGTTCGGTCTCGCCGCGGCGGATGATGCGCAACCCTTCCTCGACATAGCGCACAAAGATCTCGCCCGCCGGCGTCAGCACCATCGGCCGGCGACTGTGGTCCATGAGGTTGACGCCCAGGCTTTCTTCGACATTGCGCAAGTGATGCGACACGGTACTGACCGAAAGACCGGTATCGGCCGCAACGGCCCGGAGCGAGCCGGTCTTGGCCAGAAGCTGAAATACTTCGAGCCCGCGCAGGCTGAGATTTGTGCGGTGCATGAAAACGCGGCGCCTTGATCGCATGACTTTCGAAATGATCGAAACACAGTCGCAGCTTTTTCGAAAGCGAAAAATCTGATGGACATCCCGCGCAAGAACGGTGCGAGATGGGGATGGCCAGCTTTCCTCGAAAGCCAATCCGCGATGAGACGGACGGCCCGCAAACAACGGGAGTAATCGATGACCAAACTCAAACTCAAGAGCGCCGTTGCCGCGCTTGCCACCTCGACGGCCATCCTGGCCGGCGGTGCCGCATCGGCAATGGACGAAATCACCGTGGCCTATTTCCTCGAATGGCCGATGCCGTTCCAGTACGCCAAGGTCATGGGCGAATACGAAGAGGCGATGGGCGTCAAGATCAACTGGCGCAGCTTCGACACCGGCACCGCGATGTCCGCAGCCATGGCGTCGGGCGACGTGCAGATCTCGGTCAGCCAGGGCGTTCCGCCCTTCGTCGTCGCCACTTCGGCCGGCCAGGACCTGCAGATCGTCGACGTCGCCGTGTCCTATGCCGACAACGACAACTGCGTCGTGGCCGAAGCCCTGGAAATCGACAAGGACAGCGCCGGCGAACTGGCCGGCAAGAAGGTGGGCGTGCCGATCGGCACCGCCGCGCATTACGGTTTCCTCAAGCAGATGGAGCATTTCGGCGTCGACATCTCGACCATGGAAATCGTCGACATGGCCCCGCCCGAGGGTGCGGCAGCCTTTGCCCAGGGCAACTTGGACATGGTCTGCGGCTGGGGCGGCGCGCTGCGCCGCATGAAGGAGCACGGCAACGTGCTGCTGACCGGCGCCGAAAAGACCGAACTGGGCATCCTGGTCTTCGACGTGACCTCGGTTCCGGCGTCGTTCGCCGCCGAACAATCCGACCTTCTGGCCAAGTTCCTCAAGGTGACCGCCGATGCAAACGCGCGCTGGAACGCCGGCGGTGACGCCGCGGCCGAGATGCTTCCGGTCATCGCCAAGGACGCCGGCATGGACGAGGCCGCGACCGCCGAGACCATCGCAACCTTCGTCTTCCCCTCGGTCGACGAGCAGCTGAGCGGCGCCTGGCTGGGCGGCAACGCGCAGACCTTCATGAACGGCGTCGCCGACGTGTTCGTGAACGCCGGATCGATCCCGTCCAAGCGCGAAAGCTATGACGACGCGGTGAACACCGGGCCGCTGTCTTCCGCAAAGGGCATGTAAGACAAACCGATCCCGGGCGGCGTACCGCCCGGGATCGCCAGCACGGGGGGTGCCATGTCCGGCGATTCCGGCCTGACCATCGACAACATCTCGATGCGCTTCGAGCTGCCAAATGGCAGCCATGTGCAGGCGCTCAAGAACGTCTCGCTTCATCTCGAACAGGGCGAGTTGCTCAGCGTTCTCGGGCCGTCGGGCTGCGGCAAGACCACTCTTCTGAACATCGTCGCGGGTTTTCTGGCACCGACCGAAGGCAAGATCCGGTTGAACGGCCACACGGTGAAGGGCCCCGATGCCGAACGCGGCATGGTCTTTCAGCAAGGTGCGCTGTTCGAATGGATGAACGTGCGCGACAACGTGAGCTTCGGCCCCCGCATGGCCGGGCAAAGCGCGAACGAATACAAGGGCAAGGTCGATCACCTGCTCGAGGTTGTCGGCCTGCGCGACTTCAAGGACAAGGCGATCTACGAATTGTCCGGCGGCATGCAGCAGCGCGTGGCCCTGGCCCGCTGCCTGGCCAACGACCCGGACGTGATCCTGATGGACGAACCGCTGGGCGCGCTGGACGCGCTGACCCGCGAAAAGATGCAAGGTTTGGTGCTGGACCTGTGGAAGGAAACCGGCAAGACGATCGTGCTCATCACCCATTCGGTCGAAGAGGCGCTTTTGCTGGGCGAACGGCTGCTCGTGATGGCGCCGCGCCCCGGCCGTATCCACCGCGAATACCGCCTGCCCTTCGCCGAACGCGGCGTCGGCGCCGATCTGCGGGCGGTCAAGAAATCCGAAGGCTACGCCGAAACCCGCGAGGAAATCCTGGGCATGATCTGGGAGATGGAAGAGGAAATCATGGGTCGCACGGAGTCCGCGCAATGACCGGGATCGTTCTGCTGCTGATCTACGTGGCCATTTTCTTTGCGGCGTTCTTGATCGTGCACTACGTGGTCGAACGCGCGACCAGACACGTCGATTACACCTCGCTCAAGACGGTGACTTTCGGCGATGAAAGCGCGGTTACGCCGAACCGTATCGCATCCGTGGTGTCGGTGGTGACGATCTTCCTGATCTGGGGCGCGTTCACCGGATCCAGGATCACACCGCTGCACATGCCAGGGCCGTTCGTGGGCGACACGTCCTTCAGCTACACCGTGCAGGATGCGTCGGGCGCCACCGCCGATGCCACCGTCACAGTGCGGGTCCACGCGATCGACGAAAACCCCGACGCACCCGAAGTGGCCGCCAGCGACGGCTTTGCCAGGAGCGACAGCGACACGATGGCGGCCTGGCGCAGCGGGTTGATCCGCGCGACCAGCAACGACGAAGGCGAAGACCTGCAGATCGTGGCCATCGACGGTCAACCCATCGCTCCGGGCGAGACCGTCAAGGTCGCCAATGGCCAGGTCAACCTGACACCCAAAGGCAGCCTCAATTTCACTCCGAACAAGGGCCTGCAGATGGAGCCGATCTGGCTGCCGGCACCCGAGGCGGTCTGGAGCCGGTTCTGGGAAATCGCCCGCGAAGGCTATCAGAACTTCACCTTGTTCGAACATCTGGGGTTTTCGCTGCTGCGTGTGCTCGCCGGTTTCGTGCTGGGCTCGCTCGTCGGCATCCCGCTGGGCTACGCGATGGGCCTGTCCGGCTGGTTCCGCGGCTGGTTCGACCCGATCGTCGAATTCATGCGACCTGTGCCGCCGCTGGCGCTGATCCCGCTGGTCATCATCTGGTTCGGCATCTGGGAAACGGGCAAGATCATCCTGCTGTTCCTCGCCGCGCTGTGGATCATGACAATCGCCGCCCGTGCCGGCGTGTCGGGGGTGAACATCACCAAGATCCACGCCGCCTATTCGCTGGGCGCATCCAAGTGGCAGATCATGCGCCACGTCATCGTGCCGAATTCGCTGCCCGAGATCTTTACCGGCGCACGCGTCGCAATGGGGGTCTGCTGGGGCACCGTGGTCGCCGCCGAACTGGTCGCCGCGCAAAAGGGCGCGGGCATGATGATCATCGCGGCTTCTAAATTCCAGCTGACCGATATCGTCATCATGGGCATCATTCTGATCGGCGTCATCGGCTATGGCATCGATATCCTGATGCGCAAGGCCGAGAACTGGCTGGTCCCCTGGCGCGGACGGTCGTGACGGGCGAACCGGCTGGCGACCCCTGAAGGACTCGAACCCTCAACCTGCTGATTAGAAGTCAGCTGCTCTATCCTGTTGAGCTAAGGGGCCGCTTCGCCTGTCATGCAGGCTTTCGCCGGGTCGTGCAAGTCTCAGAGGTCGCGTGCCATGAAGACGCTGAGCGGGTCTTCGACATAGTCGCCGAACGGGGGGACAAGGGCAAAGCCGGCGCGTTCGTAAAGCGCGCGGGCCGCAGCGAACGGCGGTGCCGAGCCGGTTTCCAAAAAAACGCGGCGCGCGCCCATCGAACGTGCCTCGCCCAGCAAGCGGTCGAGAATGGTCCGTCCGAACCCCCGGCCACGTGCCTCGGACAATGTGTGCATGCTCTTGAGCTCGACCGCATCTCCGGAAAGCGGCTTGAGCGCGCCGACCGCCTGAACCGATCCGGTTTCGTCCCGCAGGGCGAAGACCCGCGCGCCGGACGCACGCAGTTCCAGCGACGTCATGACATGGCAGCTTTCGGCAGGGCTTGTCGCGCGCATGATCGCGAAATGGCGTGCAAGGACCGACTCGACCCCGCTGTCGGGGCCCGTGACTTCGGCCACCGTGGTCAATGCGTCCAGGCGCTCTTGCGGTCGAAGGCGAAGTTCTCGGCATAGCCGCGCGGCCGGATGTTCGGCTTGCGCTTCTTGGGTTCCATCACCTGCGCATCGATTCCGTTTTCCCGGGCATAGGCCAAGGCAGCGTCCTTGGTGTCGAACCGCATCTTCACCTGGCTTTGCGTGTCCGAAGACGACGTCCAGCCCATCAAGGGATCGACCGAACGGGCGCTTGCCGGGGCGAATTCCAGCACCCAATGCTTGGTCTTCGCCTGTCCCGACGACATCGCCGTCCTGGCGGGCTGATAGATCCGTGCGCGCATCCGACACCTCCTGCAATCGTCCGCGTTATCGGGGATTTTCGCGTCTCGGGCAAGTGCCGGCGCACCATCGGAATTGTCGCAGGGGGATTGGGCGGCAAGCGGCGGATGGACGGGCACCGAACCACGGGGAGCGAGGGGTAGGTGTGATGTGACGCGGTTCCCAACCGAACCGCCACTTGCCAGAAAAAGCTACATGCGACCGGCATGTTCAAACAAACAAATTTTTTCCGCTCGCGGAAGAAAATCGTTTGTTTTCAGTGTATTCAGCATTGCTTACCTTACGTAAGTCATTGATGTGTTTCAAAGATTCCCGAACGATCGCAAGCGGTTGTGACAAGTTGACGCTTTCTGCGCCGCTTGCAAGGCGGGCAACCGTCGCAGATTCCGCCTCGGCAAGCGGGTTGCGACCTTGTCGGGGTTGAATCCCGCGGCCGCAGGCTCAATTCTGAAACAGATCAAAACGGGAACGCCGCCATGGCCCATGTCCACACCGACAAGACCCCTGCGATTCTGCATTCCGCGGCGCCGGACGTGCGCACGCGCGACAAGCTGGAAGGCGGCCGGGCTTTCGTCATGCACACGCAATTCCAGCCGGCCGGCGACCAGCCGACCGCGATCGCGGAACTGGCGGCCGGCGTTGTGGACGGCGAACAGAACCAGGTGCTTTTGGGTGCGACCGGCACCGGCAAGACATTCACCATGGCCAAGGTGATCGAACAGACGCAGCGCCCGGCCATCATCCTGGCGCCGAACAAGACGCTGGCGGCCCAGCTTTACGGCGAGTTCAAGGGTTTTTTTCCGGATAACGCCGTCGAGTATTTCGTCAGCTACTACGATTACTACCAGCCCGAGGCCTACGTGCCGCGGTCGGACACCTATATCGAGAAGGAAAGCCAGATCAACGAACAGATCGACCGGATGCGCCATTCGGCCACCCGGGCGCTTCTGGAACGCGACGACGTGATCATCGTCGCCTCGGTCAGCTGCATCTACGGCATCGGCTCGGTCGAGACCTACGGCGCGATGACGCAGGACCTGCATGTCGGCAAGGAATACGACCAACGCAAGGTCATGGCCGATCTGGTGGCCCAGCAATACCGCCGCAACGACCAGGCCTTCCAGCGCGGATCGTTCCGGGTTCGCGGCGACAGCCTCGAAATCTTCCCCGCCCATCTCGAAGACCGCGCCTGGAAGCTGTCCTTTTTCGGCGAGGAACTGGAGAGCATCACCGAGTTCGACCCCCTGACCGGAGAAAAGACCGGCACGTTCGACCGCATCCGCGTCTATGCGAACTCGCACTATGTGACGCCGAAACCGACGCTGAACCAGGCCGTCATCGAGATCAAGAAAGAGCTGCGCCAGCGGCTGGACCAGCTGGTGGGCGAAGGCAAGCTGCTGGAAGCGCAGCGGCTGGAACAGCGGACGAATTTCGATATCGAGATGCTCGAGGCGACCGGGTCCTGCAACGGCATCGAGAACTATTCCCGCTACCTGACCGGCCGCGCACCCGGGGAACCGCCCCCGACCCTGTTCGAATTCATCCCCGACAACGCCATCGTCTTCGCCGACGAATCCCACGTCTCGGTTCCGCAGATCGGCGGCATGTATCGCGGCGACTATCGCCGCAAGTTCACGCTGGCCGAACACGGGTTCCGCCTGCCCTCCTGCATGGACAACCGCCCGCTCAAGTTCGAGGAATGGGACGCCATGCGCCCGCAATCGGTGTTCGTCTCGGCCACCCCGGCGGCGTGGGAGTTGGAGCAGACCGGCGGCGTCTTCACCGAACAGGTGATCCGACCCACCGGCCTTCTGGATCCACAAGTCGAAATCCGCCCCGTCGAGATGCAGGTCGACGACCTGCTGGACGAAGTGCGAAAGGTCACTGCCAGGGGCTTTCGCACGCTGGTGACCACGCTGACCAAACGCATGGCCGAAGACCTGACCGAGTACCTGCACGAACAAGGCATCAAGGTGCGCTACATGCATTCCGATATCGACACGCTGGAGCGTATCGAAATCTTGCGCGACCTGCGGCTGGGGGCGTTCGATGTGCTGGTCGGTATCAACCTGCTGCGCGAGGGTCTGGATATCCCCGAATGCGGGCTGGTCGCGATCCTGGATGCCGACAAGGAGGGCTTTCTGCGCTCGGAAACCTCTCTGATCCAGACCATCGGACGGGCGGCGCGCAACGCCGAGGGACGCGTCATCATGTATGCCGACCGCATCACCGGCAGCATGGAACGCGCTCTGGCCGAAACCGACCGCCGCCGCGCCAAGCAGATCGCGTATAACGAAGAGCACGGCATCACCCCCGAGACGGTCAAGAAAAACGTCGAGGACATCCTGGCGGGCCTCTACCAGGGCGATACCGACCAGTCCCGGGTCACCGCCAGGATCGACAAGAACGTGGCCGGCGGCAATCTCCAGACCGTGCTGGAAGGCTTGCGCACGGACATGCGCAAGGCCGCAGAGAACCTGGAATTCGAAGAAGCGGCGCGTCTGCGCGACGAGATCAAGCGCCTGGAAGCGGTTGACCTGGCCGTGCATGATGACCCGCTGGCACGTCAATCGGCAGTCGAGGCCGCTTCGGACGCCGCGGTAAAATCCCGCGGTCGGTCAACCGCCGGGCGGCCCGGTCAACGCGGCGGCAACGTCAAGCGCAAGCGGCGTTAGGGCGACCCCAAAGCGGTATTTCTTCCTGAATCGCTCACCTTATGGTAGAGTTTCCTCACGCCGCTTTTTTCGGCGCGTTTTTAAACCATGCATTTTTGAGCGGAGGAATTTTTACTATGGCCGACGAAAAGACACGCCCCAAGAACGGACAACCCGAGGACACCGAGGACCCGGGCGAAAGCATAGAATCCTGTGGCCCGCGCGCCGAAGTCGGGTCCCTGCCGGAACAGACGCGCCGCATTCCCGCCTTTCGCTGCGCGAATTACGACAACTACACCTGGAGCCCGATCGACCCGGATTCGTCCCGGCGGCTGGCCGAGCTCGATCCGGTGTCGCGCTGCGAATACGAGAAACTGGGATACCTGCCGGAATTGCGACGCGTGCCCCTCGGCACGTTCCAGACCGACGACCACAGCGCTGTTGTCTTCGAAGCGATCCCCGAAATCGGCGAGGTTGCCTATTCCGAAGTGTCCGAATACCCAAGCGGCACTGCCAAGGCACCGGATCTGGCCGACAACACCAGCGCCTCGCCCTTGCTGCGGTTTCTGCAGGTGACGGACAAGACCGTGCCGGTGCCACTGATGCTCAGCGAATTCGATGACCGCAACGACGACCCGGAAGTCGAGAAACTGATCGCCAAGCGCGACCTTGTCGATGCGCTGGACGACTACGGCCGCCAGTTCGTCGCTGCGCCCACGCCGGTCGCATCGTCCTCGGAACCCAGCCCGGTCTGGACCTGTTTCACCGGCGGGCTCAACACCTTCGCCGCCACCTATTGCCAGAACAAGGACATCTCGTATTGCGACAACGGCGCCTGGCTGGACCTGACGCGCAGCACCGGGAACAAGACGCGCTACGTGTCGCATTCCCGCATCGCCTGCTGTTCGAACTACGGCGCCTATGTCGAACACCAGTACCGCTTCTGGTCCTGGACCTACTGGAAATGGAAGTGGACCACCGTGAAATACCCGCTTCCGCCTGCCGCGTGGTGGCAGACACTCGGTTTCGGTGATGTGAAATACTGGAAACATGTCGGCAACAAGAAACGCCGGCGAAAGATCCGCGTCTGGACCGGTGGCAATACCGGGTACTTCCGGTCCTGGACCGCGTTCTACAACTAGACGCGCATGGCCCCGGCATCGACCTCCGCTTCACCGGCGGGGTCGATCGCTTGTCGGGCAGCGCATCCCCCCAGACGACCGGCCGTAAATCGCTTGCTTGCAGCACAGGCGCTCATGTTAGCGTCGCGTTCGATGAAGACGACGCTGACGATCCGTGCCCTTGCCGCGGCGCTGTGCCTTGCCGGTCCGCCGACCACGGCAACTGCCGCGACTGTCACTTGCGCGCCACCCGCGCCCGACAACGCGGTTGTCGCGCCTGTTCTGGAAATCCTTTCACCCGTGTTCGCGCTGTTTCCGCAATTCCGGGACATCCTTCTGAACGATGTCCAACAGGTATGCCTGGCCGACCGCCTGGTCGGCGCCAAGGCCTATGTCGAGACCCGGGACAGCCGGCTGGTGATCGTTGGCGACCTGCCGCGCGGCCTGGCGCAGGCCGTCCTCGTTCACGAATTGCGACATGTCCAGCAAGCGGCGACGGGAGTTTGCTTGCCTCAGGGATTGTCGATGCAGGAAAACGCACGCGCCGTGTTCGCCCTCGAAGCCGACGCCACCGTCGCCTCGCTGGTCGTGGCGTGGACGCTCAGGACACAGGGCGATCCCGATGCCTGGAACGCGCTGAAGACCTGGCCGATGCAGAGTGACATCGCCGACGTCTTCGAACGGGCGATGCAGGATACCGGGGATCCGGCGATTGCCGCGGCGCGCGCCTTCGATCAATGGCACGCCAATCACGAACGGCGCCGGGCGTATTACGTGAACGCCTGCCTCGACTATCTTGACGTTCAGGAAACAACGCACAGCCTTCCCAGTTACGGCACGTTGAACGACGGGTTTTTCCGGGCGCTCTGCTTCATGCCGGATGGCCGCGCCTATCGTTGTGTTCCCCCGGATTGAACCGCGAAGGAGACCGAAATGCGAAGCCTGATCGCTGTTTTCTGCCTGGCCGGGTCCGCGCTGACCGCCTGGGAATTCACTCCCACGCCGGTCTGCACGTTTCGCAATCAGACCCCGGTTGCGGTCGAGGTGACCTTTGACGGTCAACTCTATGCCATCCACCTGACGCGGGCCGGCGGTTGGCCCGACGCGCCCATCTTTTCGTTGCAATTCGACGGACCGGCCGGGCTGAGGATCAGCACCGACAGACACAGGATTACGGGCGACACCCTGACCGTCACCGATACCGGATTCGGCAATGTACTGAACGGGTTCGAATTCAACGATACGGCCACGGCACTGATCGGCGATCTTGCGGTTCCACTGGACCTCGACAAGGCGGCGCCGGCGGTTCGCGCGTTTCGCGATTGCCTGGTGCTGCCGACCGTATGAGCGTCGCGCGAATCCCACTTGACGTAGGGGACGCGATACACCAAATGCACGCAATCCGGACGCGAGGCTCCGTCCGGCGGCTGCAGGGGCGATCCCGCCCCGAGAGCGCGGTCCTCTTCGAGAAAAATGACAATGCGTCTAGCGATTGCCGCGGCCCTGGCCGCCTTCACCGCAATGCCGGTCCTTGCAGACGAAACCACTGGCCGGATTCTCGCCTTCGACCGGGTCGAAGGGCTGATCATCCTGACAGACAAGACCGTCTGGTCACTGGAATTGATGGCCGAACCGCCGTCCGACCTGGTGTCTGGCGACATGGTCAAGATCACCTACGCCGCCGCCGGCGAAGACGGCATCACGGCGATTTCGGCGATCGAAAAGGTCGAAGGCTGACGCCAAATCCATCGACAAGGCCGGACGCCCTCCGATAGGCTGAACGCATGCGCGGGCTCGCCGGTCTTCTCGCCTTGGTATGGCTTGGTGCCTGCGCCACCCCGCAAGAGCGGTGCGTGGCTCAGGCGACCAAGGTCTATCGCGACGCGTTGGCCGAACAGCGCGAGCTGGAGTTCACGCTGGCACGCGGTTACGCGCTGGAAACGGTCGTCATGCCGGTACAGAAATACGTGTGGTGCGATCCCCCAAACGCCAAGCCGCATTTCTGCTGGCGAACCGAAGGCCAGGCGGTGACCCGCCGCGTCAAGGTCGACCTGAACGCCGTGCGCGCCCGCAGCGCCGAGATAAGCCGCCGACTTCCCGGACTGCGCGACGATGCCAATGCCGGTGCCGCACAGTGCCGCGCCACCTATCCCCGGGATTGACCCATCGATGCGGGGCCGAACGCTGTATCACAAGGCCGGGCGCCTGGGCCGTGCCACCGCGCTGGCCAATCTCGTGCTGCTGGTGATCCTGCCGGTGACCTGGACGCTGCCGCTTGTTCGCAACTCCGCCTTCCTCGTGCTGTCCTCCGAAGTCACGATCTTCTGGGGCGCGGTCGAACTGGCGCGTAGCGACCTGTTTCTCGCTCTCGTGGTCGCGGTGTTCGCGATGGTGCTGCCGTTTCTGAAATGCCTGCTGTATTCTTGGCTCTGGTTTGTCGCCACCGCGCCCAGACCCTGGCATTTCAAGCTGGGTTCGGTGCTGGCCAAGCTGTCCATGACGGATGTCTTCCTGATCGCGGTCATTATCCTCGCGGTCAAGGGCCTGCGCATCGGCACGGTCGAGCCGCTTTACGGGCTCTATCTTTTTTCTGGCGTGGTGCTGGCATCGGTCGCCGTATCGATCCTGACCGATCTGACTGCGCGCCGCCCGGTCTAGCCACAGCGCAATTCGGTCACGATACCGACGCTGTCGACCAACACGTTCAGCCTTTCCGCATTGTAATCCATCGTCACCGGTTGGCCCGGCGCGATGACGCGCACCGGCCTGTCGGTCGGCAGCGCAAGCGCCACCGCCGGCTGACCCACGGCCGCGGAAAAGGCCGCCGCGCCGCAGGCATCCGCGCGATCGGGCCAGGGGTCGGATGGCCTGGAACAGGCGACAAGAAACAGGCATGTCGAAAGGATGAAAACATGTCGCATATCGGCACCTCGCCCGCGCAGATTGAACCGTTGACAGAGCGCTGTCGATGGCACAATCACAGGCCCGTTGGGGTCGTAGCTCAGTTGGGAGAGCGCGTCGTTCGCAATGACGAGGTCAGGGGTTCGATTCCCCTCGGCTCCACCATCGCCCGCCGAGACCGCAATCAGGGAATGCGCAGCACTGCGCCGCCTTCGTGCAAGCGCAGATGCAAACCGCCGGGCAAGTCCGTTCGCGCCGTCACGCGCCCAAGAACCGCATCCGCGCAATCCGGCGCGGCGCACCGTGCGACGCCCCGCCCGCGCACTTGCTGCATCCGATAGCCAAGCGCATCGCGGGTCTGGACGAAAGCGCGCCGTGCCGACGCCAGCTTCATCGGGTCGCCATCCACAAGGACCGGGCCACGGACGCCTTCGAGCAGGGTCGACAAGGCACGGGTTTCGCCCTGCCATGCCCGGTAGCTGGCGAATTGCGTGGCGGTTTGCAGCATGTAGCTGGCGGCGACCAGGATGACCGCGTTGCGCACCAGTCGGCCCGCAAGGCCCGGCCCATCACCAAGCATCTGCGCTGCGCGCACCGCGATCAGCCCGTAGAAGACCCAGGCGAAGATGAAGGCGCGCGGCGGCACCTCGACCCCGAGCTTGAGGACCTGCGCGACGACCAGCGCCAGCCCGGTCGCAAGACCGGCGTGGAGGTATAGCGCCTCGAGCGGCGCGCGGCGCAGAAGGACGGCCGTCGAGACCGCCAGCAGGCCAAGGTGAAACCAGATCGCCGGGACGAATTCGAAACTGGTGCGGTGCAGGAATGCAGACAGGCTCTCGGCGACCAGCGGCAGGTTGGCACGCAGATCGGACAGGCTGTCCGCCGGATTTGCCTGGCGCCAATCGGCCAGCGGCACACCGAAGACACCGTGAACCTGCCAGTTGATCGCATAGGTGGTCAGAACCGCTGCGGCGAAACTGGCCACGAACAGCAGCCACAGCCCCGCCAGATCGGCCAGCGACCGCCGCCGGGTGCGTACCAGGCAGATGGCCAGCAACAGCACCGGAAACGTCGTGTAGGCCATGAAGGTCAGGATGACGAAAAGCGGCAACAGGGCACGGTGCGCGACGACGCTCAGCCGGTTGGCCAGCACCGCGTAGAGCGCGACCAGCGCCATGCCGGGCAGCAGCGTGTTGAACCACAGCGCGATCAGGCTGGCCGGTGGCGCGACCAGAACGAAACCCACAAGCAGCGCGCCGAAAAATCCCACAGCGGACCGGCCGAGCGCCGCCACTGCCAGCGACGCCGCGAAACAGGCCCAGAGCGCCTGGTAGACGGCGAAGTTGAGCCAGGCCGGGGTGACGATCTCGCGCAGGTGCCACAGGTAGTTGACCCAGCGGCCTTCATGCAGCGTCTTGTCCCAGAACCCCGCCGGATCGGCGAAATAGGCCGGGTAGTCGTCGTGGCGGATGAACGGATCGACCAGGTTGGGCAACGACATCAGCAGGACGGCCAAAAGCGCCAGCAGAAACAGCGCCCCCGTGCCGGATGCGGCGCGCGCATCCGCCTCGGTCCGCAGGATGCCCGGATCGGTCTGCGCCAGTGTCACGCGGCAAGACCCGACCGGGCGCGTGCCTGCGCGGCGATCAGCGCGGCGCGGGTCTGTGCGATGCGGGTGACGGTGCCCTGCGGCAGGACCGACACCACCGCGCGGCGCAGGCGCCAGGGCCAGTTGCCGCCATTCGCAACCGCCTGCCCTTCGGGCACCGCGTGACGCAGGATGGCAACGGGCAAGCCTGCGCGGCCGGCTTCGTTGACGTAGAGCACCGCGTTATAGCGATACCAAGGCTCGACATCGCCATTGTCGCTCAGGGCCGGGCGGATGCAGTCATAGGCGCGGTAGCCGCGTGCGGCAAACAGGCCCTGCCAGAAGGACAGCGGCTGTTCGTTGACGTGAAATTCGCCGCCCTGCCCGGTGACCGCGGCCGAGAAAAGCACGCGGTCCGACGCCCGCGTCAGACTGTCGACGAGCGCGTCGGACGCCTCGGTCGGCAGGTGTTCGCCTACCTCGAGACTTTGCGCCAGGTCGAAGCGGCGTCCGGTGTCGACAGGCCGGGTCAGATCGGCGGCGAGGAAATCGTCCGAGGAGATGGCCAGGCGGGATCGGTCGACATAGTCGCCGTCCACGCCCAGCACATCCGCCACCCCGGCCTTGCTCCATTCGTCCAGCCACACGCCGCGCCCGCTGCCCAGGTCGAGCACGCTGGCCGCGTCCAGATGCGGCTGGAGCAGATCGATGAACGCGCGGGCCGAGCGACGCGCGCCTTCGTCGATGTAGTCGAAAAAGGTGTTGTTGTAGACATGGGTCATGACAAACCGTCCATCCGTTCGATCGGAGATGCGAAGACCCAGAGGGTCATGATGACGAAATTCTGTACCGGAAGGATTCCCGTCACGGCGGCGGCGGCCATCCAGTCGGCCAGACCGATCGCCGGACCGATGCCGCTGGTCACCAGCAGCGAAGTGGCAAAGCCCAGTCCGACCATGACGCCAAACCGCAGCATCTGCGCGCCGTCCCGCAGCCGGCGGCCAAAGGTAAAGGCGCCTTGCCCGGCATATTGCAGTGCGATGGCCAGCCCGAATGCCAGCCCGTTGGCCCAGGGCCGGCCCAGACCCGCACCCAGAAACAGCACGTACAGCGCGACATAGGCCAGCGCGACGGCGACGCCGACCAGCGCGAAACGCCCGATCTTACCACCCCTCACACTCATGCGCGTTTGACCAGGGCGACCGGCGGGGCAGGCTCGAGTTCGTCGGCGACGAAATAAAGCGGGCGATTCTTGGCCTCGACATAGAGCCGGCCGATATATTCGCCGAGGATACCCAGCGTCAGCAGTTGCACACCCGAAAACGCGCTGATGGCCATCACCACCGATGCCCAGCCCGGCGCGGTCTGATACAGGATCAGCGACCGGATCACGTACACCATCATAAGCGCCGCCACCGCGAGGCTGGCAAAAGACAGCCGCGTCGCCAGTTTCAAGGGCTTGGTGGAAAACGCGGTCATCGCATCGACGGCAAACCGCACCATCTTGCGCAGCGGATACTTGGTTTCGCCCAGTTCGCGCGGCGCCCGGACATACTCGATGCCAATCTGGCTGAAACCGGCCCAGGCGAACATGCCGCGGATGAATCGCGCCTTTTCCGGCATCGCCAGCACCGCATCCAGCGTGCGGCGGTTGACCAGCCGGAAATCGCCGGTGTCGCGCGGGATCGGCACGTCGGACATCATGTTCAGCAGCCGGTAGAAGGCGAATGCCGTGGCGCGCTTGAACAGCGTCTCTCCCTGCCGTTCGATCCGGCGGCCATAAACCACGTCATGGCCGCGATCCATCATCGCCATCATGTCGGCCAGCAGTTCGGGCGGGTCCTGCAGATCGGCGTCCAGCATGAAAATGCGTTCGCCCTGCGCCGCCTCGAGCCCGGCGGTCAGCGCAACCTGGTGGCCGCGGTTCGATGACAGGCGCAATCCGCGCAACTGCGCACACGTCGCCTGCGCGGCCCCGATCGCCGCCCACGTGCCGTCGGTCGAGCCGTCATCGACCAGGATGATCTCGGCCCGGTCCTTCCACGGCGCGACAGCGGCGGCCAGACGCGCGACGAGGCCGGGGATCGACGCCTCTTCGTTCATACAGGGCACGACAACGGACAAGTGCATGGCGCGGGCTCGCATTCTGGGTCAGCAACCGAACGCTAGCCCGGGTTTGTGGCCCAAATTGGACACCGATTGGACATCAGTTTGAAACGCGTTGTTGATGAACGCGAAACACGGCTCTTTGTCTCAGCCCAATCGGTGGGGCCCGTGTTTCAGGATCACCGGCACGATCAGGTCTTCCTCGTCCTCGAGATGCCGACCGATCAGGCGTTCCAGCGTTTGCAGTTCGGATCGCAACCGGCCGACCTGATCCGTGGCCGAAAGCGCGGCGTTGGCACGGCGCGTGAAACGGTCGAGCAGCCCGTCCAGCGCCTGATGGTCGCCGTCCAGCAGATCGAAGCCGCGCGCCAGCCGCGGCTCCAGTCGCGTCAGGACGGGAAAGTAATGGTGGTCCTCGATCTGGTGGTGGCCATGCAACTGCTGCACCAGCATCCCGCCCAACCGCGACAACCGAACGCGATGCGTCTGCGGATCGAGACCGGCGTCGAGAACCTGTTCGGCATCCGAGCGCAGCGCATCCAGCAATTGACGGAACATCAAATGGCGGTCCAGCCAGAACGCCACCAGCCCGGCGAAATGCGGATGGCCGTCCCAGCCAGCACGCGGGAAATCGGCCAGCAACACGCGCAATGCGTCCGGCAAGCCGTCACGTTCGGCCAGGGTCGTCTTGGTCATCGACATGCTCCGGCGCGCAAGATGCGCCGGAATCCGGATCTGTCAATCAACGCAGGACGTGAACTGCACAGCGGGCATGGCGCACGACCTGCGTCGCCGTCGATCCCAGCAGCATGTCCTGCATGCCCGGCCGGTGCGACGCGATGACGATCAGATCGACCTTGTGCTCGTCCGCCCAGTCCAGGATCGTCCGCCCCGAATGACCGTCGACCACGACACCCTGTGCATTGTCGAGCGTCGCCGCCATCGCATCCAGTTCCTCGACGATCGCGGTCCGCGACTGGGTGATGTAGTCCTTGGGCATGTAGCTGATCGCGTAGCCCGGGATCTGCTCCATCACGTGCAGAAGGGTGATCTTGGCATCGTCCGAAGCCAACAGCTTGGCCGCGGCCATCGCGGTCTTGGCCTTGGTTTCGTCCGTGTCGAATGCGATTGGCACCAGAATATTGCGGTACATGGCTGTCACCTCCTTGGATGCTGCCGAACTGTATCGCAATGCAGCGTCATCACATTGACGCAGGTCAGGTAATCGCCATCAATCGAAGGCCGCGGCGACGTCGTACATTACCGGCTCGAAGGTCCGGCACAGCGTGTTGATCCGCCGGTTGCGCTGGCGCATCTCGTCGCTGCGCAGCATGGCCTGGAAATCCTCGCGCCTTTGCCACTGGGAATAATTGGCGATGCGGGTCTGGGCGTCGTTGACATGCAGACCGGCCGCGACGAAGCCCTGTTGTTTCGAGATGAAGGACGCATAGGCATCCTGCAACTCGTCCAGAAGGTCCTGGCACGTGCCGGGCGAGGTCTCGAACGTTGTGATGACGGTCTGGACCGGGCTGGGATAGGTGATATTGGGCATGGGTTCTCCGTTTTGATCCGATCATGCCACGACCGCCGTGCCCTGCAAAGCGGGTCCGCACTGCAACGCCGGCGGGTCCAGCACCGGCAGACGGCTTGACAGACAGGGGTGGCGGGGGCGACAGACGGGCAAGCAGCAAGAAAAACCGCGGGCCCGGACACGGGCGACGCAGGCGGCACAACCGGACCGAGGCAGGCATGAGCAGCAGTCGACGAATCGAAGAGACCCTGCGCGAGGAAATCATCTCGCGCCCAGACATGATCCTCGACGACCCCGACCTGATGCATGCGCTGATCGCCGGCAACGAACGCAGCATGGGCGGCAACATCGTCGACCTGCGTGGCATAGCCATGGAACGGCTCGAGGCACGGCTGGACCGGCTGGAAGACACGCATCGATCCGTCATCGCCGCGGCCTATGAGAATCTTGCCGGCACGAACCAGGTGCACCGAGCCGTGCTGCGGATGCTCGACCCGCTGGATTTCGAGGTCTTCCTGCGCGACCTGGGCACCGAGGTTGCGCAGATCCTGCGCGTGGACGCGATGCGCCTCGTGCTGGAAAGCCCCGAGCAGGAAGACGATCCGAACCTCAAGAAGCTGGGCGATGTGCTGGCCGTGGCTCCTCCGGGCTTCATCGCCGACTATCTCGCCGATGGCCGCGATTCGCCGTTGCGGCAGGTCACCCTGCGCCAGTTGCAGGCGGGCAACGCGACGATCTACGGCGCCTGTGGTGCCGACATCCGGTCCGAAGCCTGCCTGAAGCTTGATTTCGGTCCTGGCCGTCTGCCCGGTCTGCTGGTCATGGGATCGGAAGACCCGCACATGTTCACCCCGCCACAGGGCACAGACCTTCTGGCCTTTTTCGCCGGCGTCTTCGAACGGACGATGCGCCGCTGGCTGTCGTGAGCCTTGCGATCTCGCCCGCGGCGCGCGACGCGCTGGAAAACTGGCTTGCACAGGCGCGCGCGCTTGGGGGTGCCGCCGACAACACCCTGACGGCCTATCGCACCGACGTGGTGGATTTCATCGCTTTCCTGACGGCGCATCACGCCGAACCGCAGGGGCTGGCGCCGCTGGCGCGGGTCGGGACGCCCGACATGCGCGCCTGGATGGCCCAATTGCGCGGTCAGGGGGTCAGCCCGCGTTCGGTGGCGCGCAAACTGTCCGCAGTGAAAAGCTTCTACCGCTGGCTGGCTGAGCGCGAGGGCTTCGAGCCGACCGCGGTCCTGTCCATGCGCGCGCCGAAATTCCAGAAGAAACTGCCGCGGCCGCTGTCCGAAGACGCCGCGCGCGAAATCATCGGCGTGGTCGAGGCGCAGGCCGCCGACGGCTGGATCGGCGCACGGGATGCCGCGGTGGTGACGCTGCTTTACGGGTGCGGTCTGCGGATTTCCGAAGCGCTCGGCCTGACCGGTGGCGATCTGCCCCTGGGCGAAACGCTGCGGATCACCGGGAAGGGCGGCAAGGAACGCATCGTGCCGGTGCTGCCCGTCGCGCGATCGGCGATCGACGTGTACCTGCGCCTCTGCCCCTTCCCGCCCGAACCCCAAGCGCCGCTGTTCCGCGGCGCGCGCGGTGGCGCGCTGAACCCGCGGATGATCCAGAAAGTCACCGAAAAGGCGCGCTTGCAGCTGGGCCTTCCGGCCACCGCCACGCCGCACGCGCTGCGCCACAGCTTTGCCACCCATTTGCTGGCGGCAGGCGGCGACCTGCGTGCGATACAAGAGCTTTTGGGCCATGCGTCCCTGTCGACGACGCAGGCCTACACCGCGGTCGACCAGGTCCACCTGATGCGGGTCTACGAAGCAACGCACCCCAAGGCCGGTTGACGCTTTCACCCGACCTCTGCTTTGCTGGGCGCAACCGAAAGGAAACCCCATGAAACTGCTCAAGGCCGGACCTTCTCCGTTTGTCCGCAAGGTATTGGTGACGCTGCACGAGACCGGCCAGTTCGACCAGGTCGAGATGGTCGACGTGACGGCCTCGCCTTTGGCGCCCGATCCGAAACTGACAGCGGCCAATCCCGTCGGAAAGATTCCGGCGCTCATCCGCGAAAACGGACCGACGCTGTATGACAGCCGCGTCATCTGTCGCTATCTCGATCATCGCGCGGGAACGGCTCTCTATCCCGAGAACCGTCTTTGGGACACCCTCACGCTTGAAGCCACGGCGGACGGCATCATGGAAGCCGCGGTGCTGATCGTCTACGAAGAGCGGTTCCGCCCCTCGGAAAAAGTATCGCAGGAATGGATGGACGGCCAATGGGCCAAGGTCAGCCGGGCGCTGGACGCGCTTGAAACGCGCTGGCTGAGCCACCTGCAAGGCCGCTTCGACATGGGGCACATCGCCATCGGCTGCGCTCTCGGCTATCTCGACTTCCGACACGCCGCGCGGGGTTGGCGCACCGGGCGTGACGGCCTTGCGGCGTGGTATGCCGCTTTCGCCGACCGTCCGTCGATGCAGGCAACCGAACCGGCATCGTGACACGGGCAAGGGCTGGCGACGCGGACCACCCGACAGGCGGGCATGGGAGGCGCGTCAGAAATTCAGCGACAGGCCGACATTGACCGCGTTGGTGACGATGTCGGTGCTCAGCGATCCGCCGCCATCGAGATCGGCATCGTTTCTCGAATAGGTGAACTGGTATTCGCCGAATATCGAAAACCGGTCGTTGATCGGATAGCTGACACCGGCCATCAGGCGCGCGGCCGGTCCGGTCAACTGGAATTCGTAGGTTTCCGAACCGGTTGCCGGGTAATCGACATCGACATGGGGTATCGCCGCCCCGAGGCCGCCGCCGACATAAGGCGTTGCCCGGCCCCATTGCTCGGGCCAGCGCCGCAAGACGTTGACTGTGATGATGTTCAGACCGTCGGTGAATTCGAGATCGGAAAACCCGAGCCCGTCCTTTTCGTCGTCGGGCGCATAGACCTTGGCATGGGTGAATTCCAGCCCGAAGCCAAGCGTTTCGGTCCGCCACCAGGTGCCGCGCAGGCCGTAATAGGGCGGCATCTCGAACGACCGGCCTTCCCAACCGATCAGGGCATCGTAGCTGCCGCCGCCGGGGTAATCGCCCGACACGCGGCTGTGCGGCGCCGTTTGCCAGCCGGTGTAGACCGAAACCTCCATTTCAGCCGCTGCCGGCAGTGCGGCGAGCGGCAGGCAAGCCGCGGCAATCAGAGCGAGAATCGTCGGTTTCATGTCGTGAATCGTATCAGTTTGCCGCTTGTTTCGACAGGGACATAAGTGCGGGTCGGTTTCGCTGCAACCGCGACACAACCGCGCCCTTTCGGTAAAGGTGTATTTGGATGCTGGACGGTAGGCGGGGACCCCGCTATTTAGCCCCATCAATAGGCCGCCGCGATGCGGCCTTTGCACGTATTCCGGCCGGAAACTGGCCCAGAACAAGGGAGTAGCCCCGTGTCACATGCAGACGATCAACAGGGCACGCGTAGGGATTTTCTCTACTATGCCACGGCAGGCGCCGGAGCCGTCGCCACCGGTGCGGCGGTCTGGCCGCTGGTCGACCAGATGAACCCGTCCGCGGACGTGTTGGCGCTTTCGACCATTCGCGTCGACGTGTCGGGTATCGAGGAAGGCACCCAACTGACGGTGAAATGGCTGGGCAAGCCGATCTTCATCCGCCGCCGCACAACGGCCGAGATCGAGGAAGCGCGCGCCGTGGATGTCGCCGAACTGGCCATCGACCCGATGTCGCGCAACGCCAACCAGCCGGGCACCGATGCCGCCGATGAAAACCGCTCGCTGGCGGATTTCGAAGGCAACAACACCGGCGAATGGCTGGTGATGCAGGGCGTCTGCACGCATCTCGGCTGCGTCCCGCTGGGCGACGGCGCGGGCGAATACAACGGCTGGTTCTGCCCCTGCCACGGCTCGCATTACGACACGTCGGGCCGCATCCGCAAAGGCCCCGCCCCGGAAAACCTGCCGGTCCCCCCGGCGGCATTCGTCGACGAAACAACGATCCTGCTGGGATAAGGAGCTGAGAGATGGCTGGTATTCCGCACGACCATTACGAACCCAAGACAGGTGGCGAAAAGTGGCTGCATTCGCGGCTGCCGATCGTCGGCCTGCTGTATGACACGATCATGATCCCCACGCCCAAGAACCTGAACTGGATGTGGATCTGGGGGATCGTCCTGACCTTCTGCCTGGCGCTGCAGATCATCACCGGGATCGTCCTGGTGATGCACTACACGCCGCATGTCGATTACGCCTTCGCGTCGATCGAACACATCATGCGCAACGTGAACGGCGGCGCGATGCTGCGCTACCTGCACATGAACGGTGCCTCGCTGTTCTTCATCGCGGTCTACGCGCACATCTTCCGTGGTCTCTACTACGGCTCGTACAAGGCCCCGCGCGAGATCACGTGGATCATCGGCATGCTGATCTACCTGCTGATGATGGGCACGGCCTTCATGGGCTACGTGCTGCCCTGGGGACAGATGTCGTTCTGGGGTGCCACCGTCATCACCGGCCTGTTCGGCGCGATCCCGTTCATCGGCGAGCCGATCCAGACCTGGCTGCTGGGCGGGCCGGCCGTGGACAACGCCACGCTGAACCGCTTCTTCTCGCTGCACTACCTGTTCCCGTTCATCATCGCGGGCCTGGTCGCAGTGCATATCTGGGCCTTCCACACCACCGGCAACAACAACCCCACGGGCGTTGAAGTGCGCCGGACCTCCAAGGCCGATGCCGAAAAGGACACGGTTCCGTTCTGGCCCTATTTCGTCATCAAGGACCTGTTCGCCCTTGCGGTGATCCTGGCGGTGTTCTTCGCCATCGTCGGCTTCATGCCGAACTACCTTGGCCACCCCGACAACTACATCGAAGCGAACCCGCTGGTGACGCCCGCGCATATCGTGCCGGAATGGTATTTCCTGCCCTTCTACGCGATCCTGCGCGCCTTCACCGCCGATGTCTGGATCGTGCAGATCGCGTCCTTCGTGACCGGCGGCATCATCGACGCCAAGTTCTTCGGCGTGCTGGCGATGTTCGGTGCGATCGCGGTCATGGCGCTGGCGCCCTGGCTCGATACCTCGTCGGTTCGTTCGGGCCGCTATCGCCCGATGTTCAAGTGGTGGTTCTGGCTGCTGGTCATCGACTTCTTCGTGCTGATGTGGCTGGGCGCCATGCCGGCAGAAGAGCCTTATGCGACCTTCTCGCTGATCGCCTCGGCCTACTGGTTCGCCTATTTCCTGGTGATCCTGCCGCTGCTGGGCGTGATCGAGAAACCGCTGCCGCAGCCCGCGACGATCGAGGAAGATTTCGACGCGCATTACCCCGCCAAGGGTGAGGCCGGTGCCGCCGCACCGACCCCGGCCGAATAAGAAAGGATCACTGACAATGCTCAAGAACCTGACCCTTTCGGTCGCGGCCATCCTGGCGCTTGGCACCTCGGGTGCCATGGCCGCCGGCGGCGAAGCGCATGTCGAGGACTTCGAGTTCTCGTTCGAAGGCCCGTTCGGCACCTATGACCAGGCGCAGCTTCAGCGCGGCCTGCAGGTCTTTACCGAGGTCTGCTCGGCCTGCCACGGCCTGCAATACGTGCCGATCCGCACCCTGGCCGACGACAGCGGCCCGCACCTGCCCGAAGACCAGGTGCGCGCCTATGCCGAACAGAATTTCCAGGTCTGGGACCCGGAGCTTCTGGACGGCGAGGGCGATTTCCGCCCGGCGCGGCCGACCGACAACTTCCCCAAGGTGACCGGCGCGGGCGCGCCCGACCTGTCGCTGATGGCCAAGGCCCGTGCGGGCTTTCACGGCCCCTATGGCCTGGGCCTGAACCAGCTCTTCAAGGGCATGGGCGGCGCGGAATACATCGCCTCGCTGCTCACCGGCTATACCGGCGAGGAAAAGGAAGAGGCCGGCACGATCCTGTACGAGAACACCGCCTTCCCGGGCGGCTGGATCTCGATGGCACCGCCGCTGTATGGCGATGACGTGGAATATGCCGACGGCCATTCCACCGATCTGCACCACATCTCGGAAGACGTCGCCGCCTTCCTGATGTGGACGGCCGAGCCCAAGATGATGGCGCGCAAGCAGGCCGGTTTCGTCGGTGTGCTGTTCCTGACCGTGCTGTCGGTGCTGCTGTACCTGACCAACAAGCGGATCTGGGCGCCGATCAAGCGCAAGGCCTGATATCGCCGGACAGAACCGAAAAGCCCCGCCATCGCGCGGGGCTTTTTCATTGGCTCACGCCGTTCCCAGATAGGCGCGCAGGGCCGGTGGCGGGTCGGCGAACAACGCCTCGGTCGCCTGTGGCGGGTGCGCCTTTCCATCGGCGATCAGCACCGTTCTGGCGGCAAAGCCCCGCGCATCCTGCGGGTCGTGGGTGATGAGCAAGCTCAGCGCCCCGATTTCGCCCGCGACCTGGGCCACCAGCGCCAGCATCTCGGCCTTGAGCGCCGGGCCGAGCGCGGCAAAGGGTTCGTCCAGCGCCAGGATCGGCCGGGCTTGCAGCAGAACCCGCGCCAGCGCCGCGCGGCTTTGCTGGCCACCCGACAACTGCCCCGGCTTGCGTCCCGCCATGCCCTCGAGCCCCACGCGCGCCAGTGCGGTCTCGATCCCGTGCAGGTCTGTGCCGCGCGGCCTGCGCCCGTCGGGATGCAGCGCCAGTCCCAGGTTGCGCGCCAGGTCGAGATGCGGAAACAGGTTGTTTTCCTGGAACAGCATCGCCACGGGACGGCGGTTCGGCGGATCGCCGGTGATGTCGCGGTCCTGCCAGATCACGCGGCCGCGATCCGGCTGGCGGAAACCCGCGATCAGGTCCATCAGCGTCGACTTGCCCGCGCCGGACGGCCCGATGATCGCCACCCGTTCGCCGGGCGCCAGCGCGAAATCCGCCGTCAGGTGGAAATCCCCTTCGGTGTAGTGGACACCGTCAAGCCTCAGCACCGACGCGCCCTCCCCTGTCGAAGGCCCAGAACAGTCCCAGGCTCAGCGCCAGCAGCACCAGCGCCCCACCTGCCGCAGCTTCGGTGCGGTAGGCGCCCATCAGCCGGTAGACATGAAGGGGCAGCGTCTCGCGATCCGGATCGCCGAACAGCGCGATGACCCCCAGATCGCCCATCGACAGCGCCGCCGTCAGCCCGGCGGCAAAGCCCAGCGGGCGGCGCAGGCGCGGCAGAAGCACCAGCCGCAGCCAGGCCAGCGGCGTCAGGCCCAGGCCGGCCGACAGGCGCCCGAAATCGCGCCGCACTGCCTCGGCCTGCGGGGCCAGGATGCGCAGGGCAAAGGGCAGCGCAACCAGCGCGTTGACCAGAGTCGTGACCGGCAGCGCCAGCGCAAAGGGATTGGCGAAGGGCCGCACGATCAGGAACAGCCCGGTGCCGATCACCAGCGGCGATACCGCGATGCCGGCCAGTCCCAGAACCTCGCCCCGCCGTGTGGCCAGCGGCAGTGCCCAGGCCAGGCACAGCGCGGTCGAGGCCAGCGCCACCAGCAGCGAATGCCGCGCCGCCTCCCAGGCGTCGGCGCCCAATTGGCCCAGTCCCGGCACGCCGCGCGCCACCACCATCGCCAGCGGCGTCAACAGGAACGCCGCGACCAGCACGATCCAGGCGGCATCGCCCAGTCGCGCCGCGCGGCCCTGCCCGTCCCATCGGGCGACCTGCCGGTCCAGCCCGGCGCCGAACCCGGTGCCCCGCGCCAGCACCAGCGCCACCAGCCCGGCGGCCATCGCCAATCCCAGCTGGATCACCGCCAGCAGCGCGGCACGGCCCAGATCGAATTCGAACCGCACCGCCTGGTAGATCGCCAATTCCACCGTCGTCGCCCGCGGACCGCCACCCAGCGTCAACGCCACGGCAAAGCTCGACAGGCATATGACGAAGATCACCGCAAAGGCGCTTGGCGCGATGCGCAGCAGCATCGGCCATTCCAGCATGCGGAACAGCGCCCCCGGCGTCAGCCCCAGCGATGCGGCGAGCCGGAACCGTTCGGCCGGGATCGCCAGCCAGCCCTGAAGGATCATCCGCGTCGCCAGCGGCAGGTTGAAGAAGACATGCGCCAGCACCACGCCGTGCAGACCATAGATCGACACTGTCGGCAGTCCGGCGGCGCGCAATGCGCCGTTCAGCAGACCGTTCTGGCCGAAGACCGCGATCAGCCCCAACACCGCGACGATCACCGGCAGGATGAAGGGCGCCCCCAGCAACGCCACCAGCAAGCCCCGCCCGGCAAAGCGGCGCCGCGCCAGCGCCCGGGCGGCCGGGATCGCCAGCGCCACGCTGAACAGCGCCGACAGCAACGCTTGCCAGACCGTGAACCGCAGCGCATCCAGATCGCCGGGGCCAAGCGCGGCCCAGCCCCCCGCACGCGCCAGCACGGCGGCCACGGGGCCCAGCGTGAGCCCCGCAACCGCCAGGGCGGCGATTACTGCGACAGGCCTTGACGCCATGCCTCGATCGCCTGGTCCCGCAGCGCCGCTGCCTCGTCTTCGGAGTAGAACAGCACCGTTTCCGGCAGGTCGAGTTGCCGGAAGCCCTCGGGCCATTTGTCCGCCGACAGCGCCGCCGGGATCGACCAGTTACCGGTGGCGATCATCGACTGGAAGTCTTCGGTCAGGATGAAGGCCAGGAAATCCTCGGCCAGTTCCGGCACGTCGGTGGTCGCTGTCCTAGCCGCCAGTTCGACCATGAAATAGTGCCCTTCGGGAAAGATCGCCGCCTTCTTGGTCAGATCGCCCTCGGCGATGATGTGATAGGCGGGCGAGGTGGTGTAGCTCAGCACCATGTCGGCCTCGCCATCGGTGAACAGCCCATAGCTTTCCGACCAGCCCTTGGTCACGGTCAGCACCTTGGGCGCGAGTTTCGCCCAGGCCTCCTGCGCACGGTCGCCATAGACCGCCTGCACCCACAGCACCAGCGCCAGGCCCGAGATCGAGCTGCGCGGGTCCTGGATCACCAGCTTGAGGTCATCCGGCGCATTCAGCAGGTCGTCGAAGCTGGCGGGCGCCTGCGCCAGCCGTTCGGTGTTGTAGACGAACGCGGTGTGGCCATAGTTGAAGGGCAGGAACGTGTCGTCGGTCCAGGCCACCGGCAGGGTCAGCGGCGACAGGTCCTGTCCGTGCGGCGCGAACAGCCCGCTTTCGCGCGCCTGCTTGGTGACATCGGTGTTCAGCCCGATCACCACGTCCGCCTCGGTGCGTTCGCCTTCCAGCAGGATGCGCGGCAGCAGGTCGCCGGGCTTGAATTGCAGGTCGCAGCCGCAGCGCGCCTCGAACATTTCCTCGATCTTGGGGCCCGGGCCCCATTCCGAGGTGAAGTAGTCCGGCGCGTAGACTGTCAGCACGGTCTCGTCGGCCAGCGCGGCGCTGGCGGCCAGAAATCCCGCTGCAAATGTGAGTGCCTTCAAGGGTCATCTCCTTATCTGCGGCGAGAGGGCAGGAGATGGGCGAATGACCCGTGACCTTCCCTCCGCCGGTGTTAACCGGTTCAGGTTCAACGGGTTTGCATCGCGCATCTCAGCCCGTTTGCCGGGCACCCCGAGGTGAGATGCAAGCTAGGGCGCGGTCCGGTCCGGTTCAAGCGAATTCGCTTGAGACACGGGACGCGCTGGCCTAACTGGTCTGCGACCAAGGGAGAGCGTTCATGAGCCTCAACAGCTTCGGCCATCTGTTCCGCGTGACCACCTGGGGCGAAAGCCACGGGCCGGCCCTGGGTGCGACGGTGGATGGCTGCCCGCCGGGCATCGCCGTCGACGAAGCGATGCTGCAGCACTGGCTGGACCGGCGCAAACCCGGCCAGAACAAGTACACCACCCAGCGGCGCGAACCGGACGCGGTGCGCATCCTGTCGGGCGTGTTCGAAGGCAAGACCACCGGCACCCCGGTGCAACTGATGATCGAGAACACCGACCAGCGGTCCAAGGATTACGGCGATATCGCCGAAAAATTCCGCCCCGGCCATGCCGACATCACCTATTGGCAGAAATATGGCATCCGCGACTATCGCGGCGGCGGGCGATCTTCGGCGCGCGAAACGGCGGCGCGCGTGGCTGCGGGCGGGTTGGCCCGGGCGGCGCTGGCGGCGCTGGTGCCTGGGCTGTCGATTTCGGGCTACATGGTGGCGATGGGTCCGCACGGAATTGACCGGTCGCGCGCCGACGCCGCGGAGATCGAACGCAACCCGTTCTGGTGCCCCGATGCACAGGCTGCCGCGGACTGGGCCGAATACCTGGACGGGCTGCGCAAGTCGGGCGACAGCGTCGGCGCGGTGATCGAGGTGACGGTGCGCGGCGCCCCGGCCGGTCTGGGCGCACCGGTCTATGGCAAGCTCGACACCGACCTGGCGGCGGCGATGATGAGCATCAACGCCGTAAAGGGCGTCGAGATCGGCGACGGCATGGCGGCGGCGGCGCTGACCGGCAGCGAAAACGCCGACGAGATCACGATGGGCCCGGACGGCCCGGTCTACAACTCGAACCACGCCGGGGGCATCCTGGGCGGCATTTCGACAGGCCAGGACATCGTGGTGCGTTTCGCAGTCAAGCCGACCTCGTCGATCCTGACCCCGCGCCGGACGATCACGAGGTCGGGCGAGGATACGACGATCGTCACCAAGGGTCGCCACGACCCCTGTGTCGGCATACGCGCCGTGCCGGTCGGCGAAGCCATGGCCGCCTGCGTCCTGCTCGACCACGTTCTGCTGCATCGCGGACAGATCGGTGCGGCGGGCGGCAGCATCGGGCCCGCGCGATAGGTTCAGAACTCCGACCAGACCTCGCCGCCTGCAGCAAAGCTCGGCTTTCGTGAGATCGGCACCGGCACCACCGGTTCGGTCGGGGCCGGCGATGCGAAAAGCGCGACGGCGTCGGAATGGTCGGGATCGGCCGGCGTCTCACCGGCGAACCGCGCAAGCATCCCGGTCAGTTTTTCGGCTTCGGTGCCCAGCATCTGACTGGCGGTCGTGGTGTCGCGCACCATGCCCGCCGTCTGCTGTGTCGCCTTGTCCAGGTTCGCCACGCCACTGCTGATTTCCTGCAAGCCCGCCGATTGTTCTTTCGCGGCTGCGGCGATCTCGGCGATCAGCCCCGAAACCTCGGTCACGTCGCCGACGATTTCGACCAGGGTCGCGCCCGTCTCCTCGACCAGCTTCTCGCCGTCGCGCACCTGCTGCGACGAGTTGGACACCAGTGTCTTGATCTCGCGCGCCGCATCCGAGGCGCGCTGCGCGAGCGACCGCACTTCCGAAGCGACGACCGAGAACCCCTTGCCGGACTCGCCCGCGCGGGCGGCCTCGACGCCGGCGTTGAGCGCCAGAAGACTGGTCTGAAACGCGATGTCGTCGATGGCACCGATGATCTGCGTGATATGGGCCGAGGATTTCGAGATCGACCCCATCGCATCCAGCGCCTTCTGCATCACCGCACCGCCCTTCTCGGCCCGCTTGCGCCCTGCCTGCACCTGGGCATCGGCCTCCTGCGCGCGTTGCGCCGTGGATTGCACGCTGACCGACAGCTCGGTAAGCGCGGCCACCGATTGTTCTAGCGTCGCGGCCTGGTCGCTGGTGCGGTGCGACATGTCGGTCGCCATGTCGGACAGCCCGCGTGCGCTGTCCTCGACCTGCGCGGCGCTGTCGCGCAGGGCGTCGACCAGCGTCGACAAGCCGTCCGACAAGGCGTTGAAATCGGTGCATAGCCGGACGTAGCCTTCGTCGAGGTCGGACCAGTCCCGCGGGTCGATATGCCCTGTCAGGACACCGTTTCTGAGGTCTTCCATCGCTTCGCCGATACGGGCGAACAACGCGGCGCGCCGTTCGTTCCGGCAGTGTTCCGTTTCCGCCTCGGCATCCGCCGCCGCCAGACGGTCGCGCAAGGCCGCGAGGCTGGCCGCGATCTGCCCCAATTCGTCGGATCGACCGATACCCGAGATGTTGGTTTCGTAGTCGCGCAAGGCCAGCCGATCGACGCTGCGCGCAATGCGGATGATCGGCCTTGAGAGCATCTGCCCGAAAACATAAGCCAGTCCGATCCCGGCCAGCACGGCCGTGGCGAAAACCAGGCTCGAATTGCGTTCCGTGGCCGAAAGCATCGACTGCATGTCGGCCAGGGCGGTGTTCATATGGGCATCGATTTCCGACTTCAGCATCGCCAGCTCCGTGCCATGCCCCAGCAAGCGCTGCACGACATCGCCCTGGATGACGAAAGAGCGTTCATAGGCATCCGCCGCCGCAAGCGCCTGCATGCCGTCGGACAAGGCGGCAAGATCCGCCGACAATGTCTCGAGTTCCTGGAGCGCACGGCTTTCGAAATCGCCCGCGCCGGTGTTGCTTTGGATGGTGGACCCAGCGACGGCGACTGCCGATGAGGCGTCGGTCAGGCGGTCCCGCAAGCCGTCCATCGATCCTTCGGCGCCGATATCGGCAAGCAGGGCCGCGGCCAGAACCTGGTCGATGCTGGCGGCCACCTCGGCCAAGGCGATCCGTTCCCGAATGACCGCAGAGGTGTCGGACACGCCGGCATCCAGCCGGTCCATGGCCCGCAGCAGCAGCGCCCCCGTCACCATCAGAACGCCGATGAACGCCGCCGACAGAACAAAGACCTGCGCCCGGATCGAAAACCGCTTCATGTCGCTGCCTCTTGATTGCATACCGCTACGGAAAGCGGCATAGCGCGCGCGGGTTAACAAACCGCTCGTTCCGGACACGATCCGACAACAGGACAGTTCAGGCTTGCGGTACCCGCGACAACTGAACGGCGAGAATTCCGAAACTGATCACCGCCACGCCGGCCAGATCAAGCGCGCCCAACCGTTCCCCCAGCAAGACCGCTGCGATCGCCACGCCGAAGAACGGGTTGAGAAAATGAAAGGTCGCCGCCTTGATCGCGCCGATCCGGTTGACCAGCAGGAACCAGACCACCGTCGCGGCCAGCCCCGGCACGAGGGTGGTATAGGCGAAGGCCGCGACAAGGGTCCACGACCAGTCGACCACGAACGTCTCGGTCAGCAGGGCCGGCCCCGCCAGCGCGGCGCTGCCCACCAGCATCTGCAAGCCGACCACCATCAGCAGGTTGCCGCCCGACATCGCGTGGCGCAACGCCAGCGTGGCCACCGTCAGCGCGCTGACCCCGACCACGCACAGCACCACGCCCAGACCGTCGACCCCGCCCTGCAGCCGCGCGCCCATGATCAGCGCCACACCTGCAAATCCGGCCACCAACCCGGCCAGGCCCAGCGGCGCCACGCGCTGGCCCAGCAACAGCCAGCCCGACAGCGCCACCAGCAACGGCATGGTCGAGGCGATGATCGCCGCCAGAGACGCCTCGATCGTCTGCATCGCGATGAAATAGAGACCAAGGTAAAGCGCGTTCTGGCAGATACCAAACACCACGGTCGACCGCCACTGCGACCGGGTCAGCCGCCAGCTCTGTCCCAGGGCCAGTGCCAGGCCGATGGCGATCAGCCCCGACAGCAGAAACCGCAGTGACAAGGCCGACATCGGCGGCGCGGCCGCGACGATGATTCGTGCCGACGTAAAGGCCGACGACCACATCAACGCAAAGGCCAGCCCCAGAAAGATCGCGCGCATATCCATGCAGACCGCCTAGGTGGATTTCGTCGGAACGACAAGACGCCGCGTCAATGGCCGCTCAGCGTGTCGCGCTGCAGGGTGCGCCTTTCGGCCAGCGCCAGACGCTCAAGGGCTTCCCGCTCGCCGCCGCCCCGGCGGTGCACATCCGACCAGATCCGCCAGCACGACCGCGCAGACCATGGCAAGGCCGCCTGTGCCATCCAGCGACGCAGCGGCGCGGGCAGCGAGTCGAAACGGGTCAGATCGTTGCCGGGACGGCGATGGCGCGCAAGGCTGGAGCGAACCTGGGACATGGATCAATACGTGATAACATAACAATTCCATTCTGACTCGGCGGAAATCCGGGCGCAAGGGCAACCGTATGTCCAACAGGAAAAAAGCCCCGCCTGACGGATCAGACGGGGCGAGTTCGTGCCCCTGTGCGGTACAGGGCACGGGCGGTTGACTTGTGGTTATCCGGAAATCACGTCTCGCGCATTTCGGCGCGGATCTGCTGGCGCAGCACGTCGATCGGCACCACCTTGCCGTCGCGGCGGAAATGCCAGTAGGTCCAGCCGTTGCAGCTGGGCGCGCCTTCCAATTGCGCGCCGACCTGGTGGATGGATCCCGTCACGTCATTGCCCACCAGCGTGCCATCGGCGCGCACCTTGGCCATCTGGCCGCGTGCATTGACCAGCATCTCGCCGGGGCGCAGCATGCCGCGTTCCACCAGTTGTCCGAAGGGCACGCGCGGCTCGGACCGTCTCGACTGGCTGACCTCCAGCGCGCCCTTGTCGAACGCGCGAACCTTGGCGATGCGTTTGGCCGCGACCTCGCGATAGCCGGCCTCGCGCTCGATCCCGATCCAGTCGCGGCCCAGCATCTTGGCCACCGCCCCGGTCGTGCCGGTGCCGAAGAACGGGTCGAGCACCACATCGCCCGGCCTGGTCGAACCGACCAGCACCCGGTGCAGCAGCCCCTCGGGCTTTTGCGTCGGATGCGCCTTGTCGCCATTGGCGTCCTTCAGCCGCTCGCCGCCGTTGCAGATCGGCAGGACCCAGTCGCTGCGCATCTGGATGCCTTCGTTCAGCGCCTTCAGCGCCTCGTAGTTGAAGGTGTATTTCGCGCCTTCGGATTTCGACGCCCAGATCATCGTCTCGTGCGCGTTGGTGAACCGCTTGCCGCGGAAATTCGGCATCGGGTTCGACTTGCGCCACACCACATCGTTCAGGATCCAGAATCCCGCGTCCTGCAGCGCGGCACCGACCCGAAAGATGTTGTGGTAAGAGCCGATCACCCAGATCGCCCCGTCGGGCTTGAGCAACCGGCGCGCCGCCTTCAACCAGTCTTGGGTGAACGCATCGTAGGCGGCGAAACTGGAAAACTGGTCCCAATGATCGTCGACGGCATCGACGCGGGAATTGTCGGGGCGGTGCAACTCGCCCTTGAGCTGGAGGTTGTAGGGCGGATCCGCAAAGACCAGGTCGACCGATGCCTCGGGAAGACCGTTCATCACCTCGACGCAATCGCCGGACAGGATCGTATTCAGCGGAAGGGCCTTGGCCCCCGACACGTTCGTCATCTTGGTCATCGTCTGCCTCTGTCCCCGGGGTGTTTTCACCCTCGTTGGTTGAGACGAATCTGAGTCAAAGCCGAATCCCGGTCAATTTCTTTTTTGAATCAGTCGGTTACGTTTTTCTCTTGATACAAGATATTGTACACGGGTTTGAACGACCGCCTATGGTGAGGGGTTATCCCCAGATTTTGAAGCGCGGTTTTGTGACTTTTCGTCGGATATCCGGCGTTGGTTTCCCATCCGTAACCCGGGAACTGTGTCGCGATCTCTTTCATGACACGATCCCGCCACGTTTTGGCCACAATTGACGCCGCGGCGATCGATACCGACCGGCTGTCCCCCCTGACGATCGGCGTGGCGGGCATGGCAAGGCGCGGCAAACGGTTGCCGTCGACCAGCACGTGATCGGGAACGCGCGGCAGCCCGTCGATCGCGCGTTGCATGGCCAGCAGGCTGGCTTGCAGGATGTTGATCGCGTCGATCTCCTCGACGCTGGCCTGTGCGACGGACACCGTCGCGCAATCCTGCAGCGCCACGGCCAGCGTGTCGCGGCGTGCCGCGCTCAGTGTCTTGGAATCGTTCAGGCCATCGGGGATGCGCGCGGGGTCCAGCAGCACCGCCGCGGCCACAACCGGCCCGGCCAGCGGACCGCGGCCCACCTCGTCGACCCCGGCGACCAGCTTGCCGGCCTGCCAGAACGGTGTCTCGAATGTCGTGTCGGGCCCGGCCATGACGCCTAGAAAGCGCAACGCCCGGTCCGGCACAAGTCCTCAGACAGGGCTGAACAGCCGCGGCCGCAGGATCTGGATGCACAGCGCGCCCGCCCCCGCCAGCACAAGCGCCACCATCGCCAGCCAGCCCACGAACGGCACCAGCCCGACCAGCCCGGCCGCCAATGCGCCCACACCCGCCGCCAGCGCCCGGTCGCCGGTGCTGGCGGGATCATGCCGCCCCGAAGCCGACAGGATACCGACACCAAGCGCATAGGCGCCGATGACATAGCCGGCAAAGCCGGCGGCCAGCGCGAGAAAGATCGCGGCGGGCAGCAGGAGAAGCCCGATCAGGGTCAGTCCCAGAACGATCCCCGACCCGACCAGGGCCGACACGGTCACGAAGCCGGTCGCCAGGCTGCGGCCCGGAGCATCCAGCACCGTCCGGCGCAACCGCGCCATGGTTTCGGGCGCCAATGCCGCCACGGCGGCCGCCACGACGGTGACGATCAGCACACCCGTCAGGAAGGACAGCACCACGTTGCGCGGCCGCACCGGGTTGTAGCGGGCGTAATCGCGCTCCCAGGCTTCGATCTCGCGGCGGTCGATCCGGTCCGCCGGCGCGACGCTTTCCGGGATCTCCAGCGTGCCCGGATCTTCTTCGAACAGGATCAGTTGGCCGGCAATCGCCGCGCCCGTTCCGAAATCCAGGCTGCGCGCCGTGACGGCCATGTCGCCATCGACGGCCGCGTTCAGCGACACGAATTCACCGGCGGCCACCAGCGATCCGGCAACCGGCGCGTCTATGGTGATTTCCGAACCGAAGACCCGCAGGTCGCCGGAAACCGGTTCGCGGATGTCGATCTTCTGCCCGGCCAGCGAGGCGTCTCCGGTGACGGGCGCTTCGACGCTCAGGGTCTGGCCCGCCGCATACAGCCCGTCACCGACCGCTGCGCGCAGCGTCAGCCAGCGCCCGGCCATATGCGCCGTGCCGGTGATCGGCGCGGTCACTGAAACGGTCTCTCCGGCCAGGAACACGTCATCGGCATCGGCGACATCCATCATCACGGTCTGTCCGGCACGGAACACGTCGCCACCGAACAGGAACGTCTCGCTGTCTTCGGCCGCCAGCGGCGCCGCCACCAGCGCCAGGCTGGTCATCAGGGGGATCAGTCGCATCGCCCTCTCCCTTTTCATGTTGAAACACGGCAACCCTACCGCATCGCGCCGCATCGGCCGTTGCGGCGGATCAAGTGCGGCGCGATCGCGCCGAAAACTGCCCGAAGTTTGAGCGTCGAAACGCGCAGTGGCACCCGAAAGCACCTTTGTCGACAGTCGTTCCGACGGCTCGGCTCGTGTGACACCGGACTGCCGCCCGGCGCCCTGCCCCGGTCGGCCAGCCGGGCATCACGAAACGAAAACCCGCACATGACAAAGGCGCCCGAAGGCGCCTTTGCACTGCCGTTGTCTGGCAGACTTTTCCAGGCGAAGTCGCCTTACATCATGCCGCCCATGCCGCCCATGTCGGGCATGCCGCCGCCGGCGCCTGCGCCTTCCTTGGCGGGCTTGTCGGCCACCATCGCCTCGGTGGTGATCAGCAGACCGGCAACCGAAGCCGCGTCTTCCAGCGCGGTGCGGACAACCTTGGCCGGGTCGATCACGCCGAACTTGAACATGTCGCCATATTCATCGGTCTGCGCGTTGTAGCCGAACTTGTTGTCGTTGCTTTCGCGGATCTTGCCGGCCACAACCGAACCGTCCACACCGGCGTTTTCGGCGATCTGGCGCAGCGGGGCTTCCAGCGCCTTGCGCACGATGGCGATACCGGCGTTCTGGTCGCTGTTGACACCTTCCAGGCCGGACAGTGCCTTGGCGCCCTGGATCAGGGCGACGCCGCCACCGACAACGATGCCTTCCTGCACGGCGGCGCGGGTGGCGTTCAGCGCGTCGTCGACGCGGTCCTTGCGCTCCTTCACCTCGACCTCGGTCATGCCGCCAACGCGGATGACGGCGACACCGCCAGCCAGCTTGGCCACGCGTTCCTGCAGCTTTTCACGGTCGTAATCGCTGGTGGTTTCTTCGATCTGGGTGCGGATCTGGGCCACGCGGGCTTCGATCTCGGCCTTCTCGCCGGCACCGTCGACGATGGTGGTCTCGTCCTTGGTGATCGAGATCTTCTTGGCCGAACCCAGCATGTCGATGGTGACGTTTTCCAGCTTCATGCCCAGGTCTTCCGAGATCACCTGGCCACCGGTCAGGATCGCGATGTCCTGCAGCATGGCCTTGCGGCGATCACCAAAGCCCGGCGCCTTGACGGCGGCGATCTTCAGGCCGCCACGCAGCTTGTTGACCACCAGGGTGGCCAGCGCTTCGCCTTCGACGTCCTCGGCAATGATCAGCAGCGGCTTCTGCGACTGGATGACCTGCTCGAGCAGCGGAACCATCGGCTGCAGCGACGACAGCTTCTTCTCGTGCAGCAGAACCATGCAGTCTTCGAGCTCGGCCGTCATCTTGTCGGCGTTGGTCACGAAGTAGGGGCTCAGGTAGCCGCGGTCGAACTGCATGCCTTCCACGACGTCGGTCTCGGTCTCGAGGCCCTTGTTCTCTTCGACGGTGATGACACCCTCGTTGCCGACCTTCTGCATCGCATCGGCGATCTGGCGGCCGATCTCGGCCTCGCCGTTGGCCGAAATGGTGCCGACCTGGGCAACCTCGGCGCTGTCGGAAACCGGGCGGGCGGCGTCCTTGATGGCCTGCACGACCTTGGCGGTGGCCAGGTCGATGCCGCGCTTGAGGTCCATCGGGTTCATGCCCGCTGCGACCGACTTCATGCCTTCGCGGATGATGGCGGCGGCCAGGACGGTGGCGGTGGTGGTGCCGTCGCCGGCCTCGTCATTGGTGCGCTGAGCCACTTCCTTGACCATCTGCGCGCCCATGTTCTCGAACTTGTCTTCCAGTTCGATTTCCTTGGCGACAGAGACACCGTCCTTGGTGATGCGCGGCGCGCCGAACGACTTGTCCAGAACCACGTTGCGGCCCTTGGGGCCCAGGGTCACCTTGACCGCATCGGCCAGGATATTGACGCCTTTCAGCATCTTGCCGCGGGCGTCGGTGTTGAATTTCACGTCTTTTGCAGACATCGCTTACTCTCCTTGAAAAGTCTGGTTGGCGATCACGACCGGGATTCAGGCGGCTTTCGCGGCCTTCGCATCGGTGATGATGCCGAGGATGTCGCTTTCCTTCATGATCAGCAGCTCTTCGCCGTCGATCGAAACTTCGGTGCCCGACCACTTGCCGAACAGGATGCGGTCGCCTTCCTTGACGCCCATCTCGATCAGCTCGCCGCTGTCCTTGCGTGCGCCTTCGCCACAAGCGACAACCATGCCTTCTGCCGGCTTTTCCTTGGCGCTGTCGGGAATGATCAGACCGCCCTTGGTCTTCTCGTCGCTTTCGATGCGGCGGACCAGTACGCGGTCATGCAGCGGTTTGAATGCCATCTTTGCAGCTCCTAGCTCAAAGGTTTTCGATCCGGATCCCTCGCTCCCCGAAGGATCGTTAGCACTCACTCCTCACGAGTGCCAACGCGCCGGATGTAAGGAAGCGGCACAGCGCTGTCAACAGTGCGGAAAAGGAAATTTCAGTCGCGAAGAAAGCGACGGCGCGCTTCCGAGGCGATCGCCATCCGCATCTGCAACCGTGCGAGTTCGGCCATCGCCTCGCGCCGGGCGCAGGGGTCGCGCGTGGCGTCGAGGCGGGCCCGCAGCGCGGCGATCTGTTTCTTCACCGCGATCTCCTCGGGCACCACGCCGGCCTGCGCCATGAACCGGAACCCGTCCGCAGCACCGGCCGATACGAACGCGTTGCCGGGCCGGTCGGGCAAAGGCTTGCCCGCGCCTTCCAGCGCATCGAACCGGCCGGCAGGCCGGGCCTTCTGGATCTGCTGTTCGGTGAGCGGTGCAAGCTTTGGCATGACCCCAATATGGGGACTGGATGACGTTACGTAAACATCTTGACGGCCCATCCGGATCGATTCTTTTTCCCGGTCCCGCCCCCTATCGCTACCCGGCTCCGGACGGCTAGGGTCGGCGCGAGGACTCCGAGACGCCAGGATCATGCCGACACCGCCCACCGCCCCCTATGCCGCGCCCAGCCCGCGCGCGCTGAACAACCCGCGCGGCGTGGCGCTGATGACGCTGGGCTTTTTCGCCTTTGCCGCGGGCGACGCAACGGCCAAGCTGCTGACCGACGACCTGCACCCCTTCCAGGTGGTCTGGTTCCGCCAGTCGGGGTTGTTCCTGGGCGTCGTGCTGATGCTGGCGATCCGCGGGCTGCACATCCTGCGCACGCCGCGTCCCGGCCTGCAGATCAGCCGCGGCCTGGTCGCGGCGGGATCGGCCAGCTGCTTCATCTTCGCCATCGGCCATGTGCCGCTGGCCGACGCCACCGCGGTCAGCTTCGTCGCGCCCTTCATCGTCACCGTGCTGGGCGCGCTTCTGCTGCGCGAACCGGTGGGCCTGCGGCGCTGGCTGGCGGTGGCCGTGGGATTCGCCGGCATGCTGATCGTGATCCGGCCGGGCCTCGGCGTCTTTCACCCGGCGATCCTGCTGGTGGTCGTCGCGGCCAGCTTCTTCGCCCTGCGCCAGATCCTCAGCCGCGCGCTGTCGGGCACCGACAGCATCGCCACCATCGTCAGCTACACCGCGCTGACCTCGTTCGCGGCGATCAGCCTGGCCCAACCCCTTGTCTGGCACACCCCGTCGGAACCCCGGATCTGGCTTCTGATCGCCTGCATGACCGGAGCCGCCGCGGCGGGCGAGATCCTGGTCATCCGCGCGCTGGACATCGCCCAGGCGGTGGTGCTGGCGCCGGTGCATTATTCGCTGATCCTGTGGTCCACCTTTTATGGCTTCGTCGTCTTCGCCGACCTGCCAGACGGCTGGACGCTGCTGGGCTGCGCGGTGATCGTGGCCTCGGGGCTCTACACGCTGCACCGCGAACGCCGGGCCGCGCGGCGTCAGTCGTCGGCGGAATAGGCCCAGTCGGCCAGCCCCTTCCGCCCCGCCCGGGTCAGCCCGTAGACGCCCTTTTCCACCTTCTCGAACCAGCCGTAATGGTTGTCGCGCATGATCGTCGTCGCCTTGGGCACGCCGGTCGCGCGGGCCACCAGCGCACCCTTCTCGGCGCCGCTGGTGGCCAGGTAGGCGGCACAGCGCAGCGCATCCTGCCGGTAGCCGGTGACGATGCCGTGCCGGGTGGCGCCGCCATCGTTGGGATCGCCACGCAGCCGGTCGAATTCGCGCAGCAGCCGGTCGGTGTGTTTTTTCGACTTGCGTGGCGCGTAGGGCCCCGGGTCGCAGTGCACCTCGACCCGGCCGCGGTCATCGACGGTGATGAACCCCAGCCCAAGCCGACGGCACAGACCTGTGTTTTCCTGCAAGGCCCGCCGCGCCCGCGCGCCTTTTGGCCGGCGCACGGCGATGTAGACTTTGTCGGTGATTTTCAGCCGCGCCACCGCCTGGTGATACAGCGTCAGGTTCGCCGACAGCTTGAGTTCCACGATCAGCGGCACTTCGTCTCCGCGCCGGGCCACCAGATCGGCGGCGCCGACCTCGCCCTTGACGGTATAGCCCTGCGCCGTCAGATGCGCCTTGATCGGCCCGTAAAGATCGCTTTCCCGCCGCATGCCTGCCCGGTTTCAAGGTTTTCATCCGATCCCGCGATGCTACCTTGCCCCAACACAGCGACCGGAGCCAACCCCATGCGCCTGCTTGTCCTCGCGATCGCCTGGATTGCCACCGCCCTGCCCGCGCTGGCCGCCTGCGACGGGCGCGATCTGCGCCCGTCCCTGACCCAGCAACAGCGCGCGACGCTGCAGGCGGCGCTGGCCGACACGCCCTACCCGCAGGGCAACCACTGGCGCGCCACCCGGGGCAGCGAGGTGCTGCACCTGATCGGCACGATCCATCTCGACGATCCTCGTCTCGACGCCCCGACCGCACGCTTGCGCCCGCTGATCGAAACCGCCGACCGGCTGCTGCTGGAGATGACGAGCGCCGAAGAGGCCGAGCTGGCCCGGGCACTGCAATCCCGGCCGGACCTGCTGCTGCTGCCCGACACCACGCTGCCGGAAATCCTGCCCGAGGAAGACTGGCAAAGGCTGGCCGAGGCGATGCGCGCGCGCAACCTGCCGCCCTTCATGGCCGCCAAGTTCCAGCCCTGGTATGTCTCGATGCTGCTGTCGGTGCCGCCTTGCCTGATGGCGCAGCTGACCGGCGGCGCGGGCGCGGGCGGGCTGGACAAGCGCCTGACCGATATCGCCGCGGCGGCGGGTGTGCCGATGCAGGCGCTGGAACCCTTTGACACCGCCTTTCGCGCCTTCAACGCCGCGCCGCGCGAGACCCAGATCGCCATGATGCGGCTGTCGATCGGCGACCCGGCCGCGACCGAAGACCAGTTCGCCACCTTGCAGGCCGCCTATTTCGACGAACGCCCGGCCGAAAGCTGGCTGATGACCGCGATCCTGGCACCCCAGAGCACCGCCATGGACGAGACCAAGATCGCCGCCGTCTTTGCCGAGCTGGAAACCGCGCTTCTGGACACCCGCAACCGCGCCTGGATCCCGGTCATCCTGCAGGCGCTGGCCGAGACCGACGGCCCGGTGGTCGCCGCCTTCGGCGCCGCGCATCTGCCGGGCGAAACCGGCGTTCTGGCCCTGCTCGAGGCCGAGGGTTTCGTGCTGGAACGGCTGCCCTTCTGATCCAGAGGAGCGCGCTGCGCGCGCGCATTTCCTGCGTGGGGGCAGGCCCCCGCACCCCATCATTCGCGGGGGAAAACCCCCACACCCCTTGTCATTGGTGGGGGAAAACCCCCACGCCCCCTGTGCGAGGCGCTGCCTCGCGCTCCGGAGTTTATCCGGCAAGATGAAGGATCAGGCCGTCAATCCCCGACCCTTCAGCAGCGCATCGACCCCGGGCATGCGACCGCGGAACGCCATGTAGAGGTCCTGCGCCTCGACCGATCCGCCGCGCGACAGGATATGCGCTTCGAGCCGTTTGGCGGTTTCGGCATGGAACGGATCGCCGGTCTCCTCGAAGGCGGCGAAGGCGTCGGCATCCATCACCTCGGACCACATGTAGCTGTAATAGCCGCTGGAATAGCCGTCGCCGGCAAAGACATGGGCGAAATGCGGCGTGGCGTGGCGCATGCCGATGGCGTCGGGCATGCCGATCCCGGTCAGCACCCGGGCCTGCGTCTCCATCGGATCGGCAGGTGCGGCGCCGTCATGGAAGGCCAGGTCCACCAGCGCCGAAGCGACGTATTCCACGGTCTGGAACCCCATGTCGAAATTCGCCGCCCCCAGCACCTTGTCGCGCATCGCCGCCGGCATCGGCTGCCCGGTCTCGGCATGGGTCGCGAAGCGGTCGAGCACCTCGGGCACTTCCAGCCAGTGTTCGAAAAGCTGGCTGGGCAATTCGACGAAATCGCGCGCCACCGAGGTGCCCGAGATCATGTCATAGGTCACGTCCGACAGCATCTGGTGCAACGCGTGGCCGAATTCGTGGAACAGCGTGCGCGCATCGTCGTAGGACAGCAGCGCCGGATCGCCCTTGGCGAAATTACAGACATTGACCACCAGCGGGATCTGGCGGTCGGGGAACTTGCGCTGGCCGCGGATCGCCGAACACCAGGCGCCCGAGCGTTTCGAGGCGCGGGCGAAATAATCGCCGATGAAGACCGCGATGGTCTGGCCGCCGCGCTTGACCTCCCATGCCCGGCAATCGGGGTGGTAGAGTTCGGCCTCGAGCGGTGCGAAGGACAGGCCGAACAAGCGGGTCGCGCAGTCGAACGCCGCCTCGATCATCCGGTCGAGCTGCAGGTAGGGTTTCAGTTCGGCCTCGTCGAGATCGTGTTCGGCCTTGCGCCGCTTTTCCGCGTAGTAGCGCCAGTCCCACGGCCGCAGCGCGTCGTTGATGCCGTCCGCGCGCATCATTTCGGCCAAGACGGCGGCGTCTTCTTCGGCCCGCGCCTTGGCCGGTTCCCAGACCTGCATCAGCAGGTCGCGGACCCGCCCGGCATTGCCGGCCATCTCGGTTTCCAGCTTGAAGGCCGCGAAATCGGCATAGCCCAGCAGCCGGGCGCGTTCCTCGCGCAGGCGCAGCGTTTCCGCGGCGATGGCGCGGTTGTCGGTCTTGCCGCCATTGGCGCCGCGCGCGCCCCAGGCCCGCCAGGCCTGTTCGCGCAGGTCGCGGCGCGGCGAGAATTGCAGGAACGGCACGATGACCGAGCGCGACAGCGTCACCACCGGCCCGATGCCGCGTTCGGCGCCGGCTGCCTTGCAGGCGCGGGCCACGAAATCCGGCAGGCCGTCCATATCGGTCTCGGACAGCGGCAGCGTCCATGCGCGTTCATCGGCCAGCAGGTTCTGGGTGAAGGCGGTGCCAAGCTCTGCGAGGCGGTTCTTGATCGCGGTCATCCGGTCGCTGTCATCGCCCTCGAGCGCGGCGCCCGCGCGGACGAAATTGCGATGCATCAGCATCAGCACGCGCTGCTGTTCGTCGGTCAGATCAAGGCTGTCGCGCGCCTCCCAGACCGCGCGGATGCGGTCGAAGAGCTTGCGGTTGGAATAGATCGCCGATGCGTGCGCCGACAGCTTCGGCGCGTAATCCCGCATGATCGCCTCGCGCGCCTCGTTGCTGTCGGCCCCCGCGACGGAAAAGAACGCCCCCGCCACCCGGTCCAGCGCCGCGCCGGTGCGCATCAGCCCCTCGATCGTGTTGGCGAATGTCGGCGGCTCGGGGTTGTCCGCGACTGCCTGCGTCTCGGCCAGGTCCTCGGCCATGGCGGCGTCGAAGGCCGGGGCGAAATCATCGTCTGCGATCCGCGAAAACGGCGGCAATCCAAAGGGCGTATCCCAGGGGCCGAGCAACGGGTTGGTCATGTGCGTTCTCCTTTGTGCCAGAGCTAGGCCGCACCGCCGGTCTTCGCAACCGTCCCGCAGACCGGGCAATCGCCGCGGGGCTTGAGCGCGATCTTGCGGGTCTCGCCCCACAGCGCGTCATAGACCAGCATCTCGCCGCGCATGACGGCACCGGCCCCGGCGATCAGCTTGACCGTCTCGACCGCCATCATCGCACCGATCACCCCGGGCAGCGGGCCGATCACCCCGGCCTCGGCGCAGGACGGCGCCAGGCCCGGCGCGGGCGCCTGCGGGAAAATGCACTGGTAGCACGGCGCGCCCTGCGCCGGATCGAACACCGACAGCTGTCCCTCCCATTGGCTCAGCGCACCGGACACCAGCGGCTTGCCCTGCGCCACCGCCACCCGGTTGGCCAGGTAGCGGGTGTCGAAATTGTCGGTGCCGTCCAGGATCACATCGTAGTCGGCAAACAGCTCCGCCGCGATATCCCGGGTCAGGCGGCGCTTGTAGGGCCGCACCGTCACGTAGGGGTTCAGCGCCTCCATCATGGCCTGGGCCGAGAACACCTTGGGGGTGCCGATGGCGGCGTCGCGGTGGATCACCTGGCGCTGCAGGTTGGCATTGTCGACCACGTCATCGTCGATCACCCCGATGGTGCCGACGCCCGCCGCGGCCAGGTACAGCAGCGCGGGCGAGCCCAGCCCGCCGGCGCCGATCACCAGCACGCGCGCGGCCTTGAGCCGCTTCTGCCCCGCCCCGCCCAGCTCGCGCAGGACGATGTGGCGGGCATAGCGCTCCAGTTCGCCACCCGAAAACGTCCCCGCCTGCGGCGCCGCCTCGGCGGCCTCCTTCGCCTCGACCCGGCTGCGCAACCGGCCCAGGCCGAACCGGTAGGCTAGGACCAGAACGACAAAGCCGCCCAGGATCAGCCACAGCGCCGCCGACCCGCCGGTCGCCGCGCGCAGCGGATGGCCCTCGGGGAACAGCACCTGCACGCCCAGAACCGCCACATAGAGCAATCCCAGCATATAGCCCCGCGCCGCCCGGGGGGCACCCATCGCATGGCCCACGCCCCAGATCAGCGCCGCCAGGCCCAGCACCAGGATCATTCCGACACTCCCGTCGATCCGAAACCGCCGGCGCCGCGCGCGGTGTCGTCCAGCCGGTCCACCAGGTCGAACGCCGCGCGCACGACCGGCGCCACAACCATCTGCGCGATCCGGTCGCCATGGGTGATCTCGAACGGTTCATCCCCGGCATTCATCACGATCACCCCCAGCGGCCCGCGGTAGTCGCTGTCCACCGTCCCCGGGCTGTTGGGCAGGGTGATGCCGTATTTCAGCGCCAGGCCCGAACGTGGCCGCAGTTGCACCTCGAAACCCTCCGGGACGGCGATCCGCAAACCGGTCGGCACCAGCGCCCAGGCACCCGGCGCCAGGTCCACCGCACCGCGGTCGGGAAAGTTGGCGCGCAGATCGGCGCCCGCCGCCCCCGCGCTGGCATAAGCGGGCAGGCCCAAAGACCGGTCCGCGCCTTCGTCCCACATCACCCGAACAGAAACCACGCCCGCCCCTTCATCTTGCCAGAAAAACTCCCGCCGGAGGCTCCCGTCATGCGCCAGACAGCGCCTCGGCCACCCGCATCGCCAGCCGCGCCGCCACGTCGCGCTTGCCCATGCGCGGCCATTCCTCGGCGCCGCCTTCGGTGATCAGCACCACCGCGTTCTCCGACCCGCCCATGATCCCGGTCTCGGGCCGTACATCGTTGGCGACGATCCAGTCACAGCCCTTGCGCTGCCGCTTGGCGCTGGCATGGGCGACCACATCGTCGGTCTCGGCGGCGAACCCCACCACCAGACCGGGCCGTCCGTCCCTCAGTTGCGCCACTTCCGCCAGGATGTCCGGGTTCTCGGTGAAACTCAGCGCCGGGAGCTTGCCCGCGATCTTCTTCATCTTCGACGCCGCAGCGTTCTCGACCCGCCAATCCGCCACCGCCGCGGCAAAGACCGCGGCATCCGCCGGCAGGGCGCCCAGCACCGCGGCGCGCATCTCGACCGCGGTTTCCACCTCGATCACCTCGACGCCCGCGGGCCGCGCCGCCACGGCGGGGCCGGTGACAAAGACCACCGCCGCCCCCAGGTCGCGCAGCGCCTCGGCCAGCGCCGTGCCCTGCGCCCCGGACGACCGGTTGGCGATATAGCGCACCGGGTCGATCGGCTCATGCGTCGGGCCCGAGGTCACGACAACGCGCTTGCCCTTCAAGGGCCCGTCGGCCAAAGCCGCCTCGATCGCGGCGACGATCTCCAGCGGCTCGGCCATCCGGCCCGGCCCGTATTCGCCGCAGGCCATGTCGCCCTCGTTGGGGCCGACCACCCGCACGCCATCGCCCTGCAAGACCGCCAGGTTGCGCCGCGTCGCGGCGTGCTCCCACATCCGCACGTTCATCGCGGGCGCGATCATCACCGGCGTGTCCGTCGCCATCAGCAGGGTCGAGGCCAGGTCGTCCGCATGCCCGCCCGCCATCTTGGCCATCAGGTCCGCCGTGGCCGGCGCCACCAGCACCAGGTCGGCGACACGCGACAGCTGGATATGGCCCATCTCGGCCTCGTCGGTCAGGTCGAACAGGTCGGTATAGACCTTCTCTCCCGCCAATGCGCTCACCGACAAGGGCGTCACGAATTCGCCGGCCGCGCGGGTCATCACCGGCGTCACCGCCGCGCCGCGCTCGCGCAGGCGGCGGATCAGGTCCAGCACCTTGTAGGCCGCGATCCCGCCGCCGATGATCAGCAATATGCGTTTCTTCGCAAGCATCCGGTCGCTCCTGCTCCCCGCCCGACGGTTGTAGGAAATGCCCGGGGCTGAAACAATGGCTTATGGTCGAGTTCACACTGTCCACAACGCTGAATGCCGATATCGAAACTGTCTGGGCACTTCTGCAAAAACCCGCAACCATGGCCCGCGTTTCGTGCGGCTGGCTGACATTCACACCCGTCGATCCGCCCAGCCTGCCCGAGCACTGGCCCGAGCAAGACGCCGATTTCCTCGTGCGTCCGCGGGCCTTTGGCGTGATCCCCCTGGGACAACAGGTCATCGCGACACGCCGGCCCCCAGTCGCGCCACCAAAGCGGGCCCTGCGTGACGCCGGTCGCGGCAGTCTCGTCAAGACCTGGGATCATTGGATCTTTGTCGAGCCGGAAGGTGACAACCGCTGCCGGTACAGCGATCATCTTGTCCTGGATGCCGGTTGGCTGACACCGGTGGTCGCGCTCTGGGCGCGTGGTTTCTATCGTCACCGACAAGGAAACTGGCACAGGCTGCTGGCAGAGCAGGCCGCGGAAGCGCGCTAGCGGAACGCCTCGCAGGGATCGCCCCGGTCGGTATCGGGGCCGACCTTGACAAGGTCGAACTCGCCCGCCGGGTCGCCATAGGCTTCTTCGCCCTGACCCAGAGACACGATCCGTAATCCCGGCAACACCCGGTCCAGGTAGACCGGCGCGCCCCAATCCTTGCGCGCATGGCCGTTGCCGGTGATGACCACAACCGGCCCGCCTTCATCGGCGAAAGCGCGCGCCGCCTCCTGTGCCAGCCGGGCATCGCGCAACCGCTGGATATCGACCATCATCGGCAGCATCTCCTCGGGCATCGCATTGCAATGCGCCTCGAATTGCAGCTGTTCCTGCGCCGCCTGCTGACCGGGCTCCAACGCATCGGTCAACCCGTAATCCCGCGCCCCCGGGCCGAACACCGCCACGATGCCCTCGTCGCGCACGCGGCCCGCCGCATCGCGCGGCACCGCGGCGCCAAAGACCCGCGCTTCGGGCGCGGCGGCGAAGATCGGGTAATACATCGCGAAATCCGGCCAGCCGCTGGCATTCCAGCCCAACGCCGCCTCCAGTGCAGCCTCGTCGGAGATCAGCGCCGGGGTCACCCGCGCCGCCTGCTCGGGCGTCAGCATCTCGAACACCAGCGCCGGCGGGTTCAACTCGGCGACGATTTCGGCCTGCACCTGGTGGTGGGTGGCGTTGTCGTGCTGTTCGCCCAGGAACACGACCTCGGCGCCATCGAAAACGCCCCCGGCGACGCTCGCGGCGGGGGCGCTGATCGCGATTGCGAAAATGAAATGCCTCATGCCAGGAAGTGTTGCACCTCGCGGCTCTGGGCTTCAAGCGACTTGCGCATCTTCTGGAACGCCGCCGCTTCCAGCTGGCGCACGCGTTCCTTCGACAGGCCAAGCTCCTGGCCCAGGCTTTCCAGCGTCCGCGCTTCGTCCCGCAGCTTGCGCTCGCGCACGATGAACCGCTCGCGCTCGTTCAGACCCGACAGCGCCGTGACCAGCCATTGCCGCAGCTGCGCATTGTCGTGGCGGTCCTCGACGATCTCGGCGGCCTGCGCGCCGTCATCCTCCAGCGCGTCGATCCATTCACGCCCATCCTCGTCGGTCGACTGGGTGGCATTCAGCGAATAGTCGCTGCCCGACAGCCGGCCCTCCATCATCTCGACATCCGCCAGCGGCACGCCGATCTCGGTGGCGATCATCTGGCGCAGCTGGTGCCGGTCCAGCACCTCGCCGGCCTGGTCGGCCTCGCGCTCCAGCCGCGCCTGGACGCGCCGCATGTTGAAAAACAGCGACTTCTGGCTGCTGGTCGACCCGGTGCGCACCATCGACCAGTTGCGCATCACGTAATCCTGGATCGACGCCTTGATCCACCACACCGCATAGGTCGAAAAGCGCACGCCGCGATCGGGGTCGAACTTGTCGGCCGCCTTCATCAGGCCCAGCCCGGCCTCCTGGATCAGGTCGTTCATCGGCGCGCCGTAGCGCTTGAACTTGGCCGCCATCGAGATCGCCAGCCGCATATAGGCGGTGATCAGCCGGTGCAGCGCCGCCTCGTCGCGCTGGTCGCGCCAGGCATAGGCCAGTTTCAATTCCGTCTCGGCATCCAGCAGTTCCGCCTTCATCGCGCGGCGGGGCAGGGTCTGATCGTTGAAAGCATCAAGCGCCATGGTCGCTCCCCAGTGTCTTTGGCAGGCCCGTTCGGGCGGTTTTGTAAGGGTTACGCAGGGAAATCCGCTTCGGATCACTCGGACGGAAAAAAGATGCCGGGCCGACTTGCCTTTCGCCGCCATTGCATCAGGGGCGGTGATCGGCACGGCCACAATTCGCGATTTTTCCGCGCCGCCGCCCGCCGCTAGGATACCACCAAACCCGGAGTGCCCATGACCGACACCCTCTTCCTCGGCGATTACGCCTATTCCAGCTGGTCGATGCGCGTGGGCCTGCTGGTCGACCGCTTCGCCATTCCCGTCGCCCGGCGCGACGTGGATTTCAACGCCGCCAAGGTTTCCGACCAGATGTTGCGGGCCGCCCCGCCCGCCCGCACCGTGCCCACCCTCGTCACCGCCGACGGCGCGGTGATCTGGGACAGCCTGGCGATCGCCGAGGAACTGGCCAGCCGCTTTCCCGACAAACCGCTCTGGCCCGCCGACCCGGTGCTGCGCGCCACCGCCCGCAGCCTGGCGGCGGAAATGCATTCGGGCTTTTCCGCCCTGCGCGGCGATTGCCCGATGCATCTGCGCACGGCCTACAAGGGCTTCCAACCCTCCGACGCCGTGCGCGCCGACCTCGCGCGGATCGAAACGATCTGGTCCTTCGCGCTCGACCGCTCCGGCGGCCCGTGGCTCTGCGGCGGCTATTCCATCGCCGACGCCTGCTTCGCCCCGGTCGCGGCGCGCATCGCAACCTACGACCTGCCGGTCGGCGACACCGCCCGGGCCTATGCGGCCGCTCACCTGGCCGACCCCGCCTTCCGCCGCTGGCGCGCCACCGGGCTGGTCAAGGGCCAGACGCTGCCCTGGTACGACCGCCCCTTCGCCACGCGCCCCTGGCCCGGGCCCGAACCGCTGGCCGCCCGCGCCACCGAAACCGGCACGCCGGAAAACGCCGCCTGCCCCTATTCGGGCAAGCCGGTCGCGCATCTCATGGAAACCGGCGGCCGCGTCTTCGGCTTCTGCAACCCGCTCTGCCGCGACAAGACCGCGGTCGACCCGATGGCCTGGCCCGCCTTCGCCGCCCTGCTCGACACCCCCCCTTCTTCTCTTTGAAAAATACGCCGGCCCCGCCGCTGCCGCCGCCGCGCGTTAACCATTCCTAAACCACGATCCCGCAACCCTGCATCCCGGGGTTTGGGAGTTCCGCATGGTCGCACATGCCTACACGGTCGCCTTCGAAGGGGTCGAGGCCCGCCCGGTCGAGGTGCAATGCGCCGTCACCCCCGGCCTGCCCGCCTTCTCCATCGTCGGCCTGCCGGACAAGGCCGTGTCCGAGGCCCGCGACCGCGTGCGCGCGGCGCTGAACGCGCTGGCCATCGCGCTGCCCTCCAAACGCATCACCATCAACCTTTCGCCCGCCGACCTGCCCAAGGAAGGCTCGCATTTCGACCTGCCCATCGCGCTCGGCCTGCTCGCCGCGCTCGACATCCTGCCGCATGACGCGGTGGCGCAATCGGTCTCGCTGGGCGAATTGTCGCTCGACGGCACGCTGGTGCCGGTGGTGGGCGCCCTGCCCGCCGCCATGGCCGCCGCCCAGGACGACCGCGCCCTGATCTGCCCGCGTGCCTCGGGCGCCGAAGCCGCCTGGGTCGGCGCCTGCACCGTGATCGCCGCCGGGACGCTGATGGACATCGTGCGCCACCTGACCGGCCAGGCGGTGCTGGAACCCTGCGAACCGGGCGAGGTCACGACCGGCCCGGCGGGCCGCGACATGGCCGACGTCAAGGGCCAGGAACGGGCCAAGCGGGCGCTGGAAATCGCCGCCGCCGGGCGCCATCACGTGATGTTCGTCGGCAGCCCCGGCGCCGGCAAATCGATGCTGGCCGCCCGCCTGCCCGGCATCCTGCCGCCGCTCACCCCGGTCGAGGCGCTGGAAACCTCGATGATCCATTCACTCGCCGGGCTGCTGGACGAAGGCGGCATCTCGCGCGCGCGCCCCTTCCGCGAACCGCATCACACCGCGTCGATGGCCGCCATCGTCGGCGGCGGGCGCGGCGCCAAGCCGGGCGAGATCAGCCTGGCTCATAACGGCGTCCTGTTCCTGGACGAGTTGCCGGAATTTCCCCGCACCGTTCTGGAAACCCTGCGCCAGCCGATCGAAACCGGGCAGGTCATGGTGGCCCGCGCCAACGCCCATGTCAGCTATCCCTGCCGTTTCCTGCTGGTCGCCGCGGCCAATCCCTGCAAATGCGGATATCTCTCCGATCCCGGCCGCGCCTGTTCCCGCGCCCCGCAATGCGGCGAGGATTACCTGGGCCGCATCTCGGGCCCGCTGATGGACCGCTTCGATCTGCGCGTCGAGGTGCCGCCGGTGGCCTTCGCCGATCTCGACCTGCCCGATCCGGGCGAACGGTCCGCCGACATCGCCGCCCGGGTGGCGGGCGCCCGCGCCGCCCAGACCGCGCGCTACGGGATGGGCGCGGCGATCCGCACAAATGCCGATGCCGAAGGCGACGCGCTGGCACAGGCGGCCCCGCTCGATACTGAGTCCCGGGCGCTGCTGACCCGCGCCGCCGACCGTCTCGGCCTGTCGGCGCGCGGCTATCACCGGGTGCTGCGGGTGGCGCGCACCATCGCCGATCTCGACGCCGCCGACACCATCGCCCGGCCGCACCTGGCCGAGGCGCTCAGCTACCGGCTGATGGCCGCGAAAGAGAGCTGATCCAGCCGGCCACCTGGTCCAGCGTCGCGCGCGCCTCGGGCAGCAGGTTGTGAAAGATCGGCCAGACATGCGGCAGGTCGTGTTCGATGATCTCGTCGACCGGCACGCCCTGCGCGCGCATCCGCGCGGTCAGCCGGCGGGTGTCGTCCAGCAATATCTCGGTGTCGGACGCCGCCAGCCAGACCGGCGGCGCACCGGTGAATTCCATGTGCAGCGGCGAGGCGCGCGGGTCGTCCGGATCGGCGCCCTGCAACACCATCTCGGCCAGCGCGCTTGCGCGTTCGGGTGCCAGGACCACCTCGCTCTCGGCATTGTCGCGGACGCTGGCGCCGGTGAACCCCATGTCGGTCAGCGGCGCGAATGCGAACAGGCCCAGCGGTGGCGTCCGGTCGCTGCTCAGGATTTCGCCCAGCAACGCCAGCGCAAGGCCGCCCCCGGCGCTGTCCCCGCCCAGCACGATCCCGCCCGGCGCCTGCGCCGCCAGCGCGTCATAGGCGCTCAGCGCATCCTCCAGCGCCGCCGGAAACGGGTGCTCCGGTGCCAGCCGGTAACGCGGCAGACGGGCCGAAAGGCCGGTGCGCCGGACCAGTTGCGCCAGCATGGCGCGATGCGTGTTCGGACTGCCGAAGACATAGCCTCCGCCGTGGAAATACAGGATCGTCGGCCCGTCGCGCGGCGTGGCCGGTTCCAGCTCCAGCGCCGCCACGGCACCCAGATCATCCCAACGCGCCGCCACGCCGCGCGGGCCGTGAAAGAACAGCCGCGCCTTGATCTCGAACGGCCGGCGCAGCTGTTCGGGGCGCTGCGCCCGGCGCATATGCGGCTTTTCGGTCAGGCGCAGATAGGCGTTCAGGATCGGCCGGATCAGGCTCATGCCCGCCGCGCCTCGATCGCCTGCCAAATCTTCTCGGCCACGTTGATCCCGTCGAACCGCTCCAGTTCCTGGATGCCGGTGGGCGAGGTGACGTTGATCTCGGTCAGCCAGTCGCCGATGACGTCGATGCCGACGAACACCTGCCCCTTCTCGCGCAAGAGCGGCCCGATCGCGGCGCAGATCTCGCGGTCGCGATCGCTCAGCGCGACCTTCTCGGCGCGCCCGCCGACATGCAGGTTCGACCGCACCTCGCCCGCCGCCGGCATGCGGTTGATCGCCCCCACCGGTTCGCCGTCGACCAGGATCACCCGCTTGTCGCCCTTCGACACCGCGGGCAGGAATTGCTGCACGATCAGCGGCTCGCGCGAGAACCCGGTGAACAGCTCGTGCAGCGACGACAGGTTGCGGTCGTTCTCGTCCAGCCGGAACACCCCCGCACCGCCATTGCCATAAAGCGGCTTGAGGATGATGTCGCCGTGGCGCGCCTTGAAGGCGCGGATGGTTTCCAGGTCGCGGGCGATGGTGGTCGGCGGCGTCAGGTCGGGAAAATCCAGCACCAGCAGCTTCTCGGGATAGTTGCGCACCCAGAACGGATCATTGACCACCAGCGTGTCCGGCGCCAGCCGGTCCAGCAGATGCGTCGTGGTGATGTAATGCATGTCGAACGGCGGGTCCTGGCGCAGCCAGACCACGTCCATCGCATGCAGGTCCAGCCGCTGGCGCGCGCCCAGCGTGGCATGGGCACCCTTGACCCGCTGGACCTCCAGCGCATGACCCAGCGCCGTGACCCGGCCCTCGTCATAGGCCAGGTGATCGGGGGTGTAGTAGAACAGCTCGTGCCCGCGCGCCTGCGCCTCCTCGGCCAGCCGGAACGTGCTGTCGGCGTCGATATTGACCGGACCGATCGGGTCCATCTGAAAGGCGATCTTCATCCGCATCCCCAGGCTGCAACCCCGCCTTCATGGCGCAGCCGCGGACGCGGTGCAATGGGTCAGGGCGCCAGCGCGTTCTCGATCACCCGGATGGCGCCGCGTCCATCCACAAGCGCCACGTCGAAGCGCACCGGCGTCAGGCTGCCGCGCGGCATTCCGCCAAGGAATTCCTCCGCCGCGCGGCAGAGCCGCGCCTGCTGGCGCGGCGTGACCCGCGCCACCGCCCGGTCGAAATCGCGGCTGGCCTTGACCTCGACAAAGACCAGGCCGTCGCCATCCTCCAGCACAAGGTCCAGTTCGCCGCCCTTGCCGCGCCAGCGCTGCCGGGCGACGCGGTAACCGCGGCGCTGGTAGTCCCGTGCAACGCATTCCTCGGCCGACAGGCCGGCATGATAGCCACGCCGGCCGCGGGCGCGCCGGTCGTCCGCAACCGCCCGTCCCGAGGCCGCCGCCACCGGCTGCGAGAAATCGAAGGCCAATTGCATCGCCGTCACGGGCACCCTCCTGAAACCGGTCACTTGTCCGCCGCGTCACGGGCGACGGCCATCGCCATCTGGTAGACCTTGCGCCGCGGCACGCCATGCGCCTGCGACACCAGGTCCGCCGCATCGCGCACCGACATCGTCATCAGGGCCTGTCTTACCGCATCTTCCAATAATGATTCATTAATGCCCATCGACACACCCTTGCCGATCAGCACGACGATTTCGCCCTTGGGTGGCGCGGCGGTGTAGGCCTCGGCCAGCTCGGCCAGCGATCCGCGGCGGCATTCCTCGAATTTCTTGGTCAGTTCGCGGCAGACCGCCGCCGGGCGTGTCGCACCCAGCACCGCCGCCGCGTCGCCCAGCATCGCCGCCAGCCGTTTCGGCGATTCGTAGACCGCCAGCGTCGCCTCGACCGGCGCCACCGCCTCCAGCGCGCGCCGCCGCGCCGCGCCGGTATTCGGCAGAAAGCCCAAGAACAGGAACCGGTCGGTCGGCAGCCCCGCCACGCTCAGCGCCGTCACCACCGCCGAGACGCCGGGCAGCGCCGTCACCGCGTGGCCCGCCGCATGCGCCGCGCGCACCAGCTCGAAGCCGGGATCGGAGATCAGCGGCGTGCCCGCCTCGGACGCGTAGAGCACCGCCTTGCCGCCCGCGATCTCGGCCATCAGCCGGTCGCGCACCCGCGCGCCGCTGTGGTCGTGGTAGGCCACCAGCGGCCGGTCGCCCAGCCCGATGCCGTGGATCTCCATCAGCTTGCGCAGGCTGCGCGTATCCTCGGCCGCCAGCACATCGGCGCCGGCCAGCGCATCCAGCACCCGCAGCGTGATGTCGCGCGCATGGCCGATCGGCGTCGCCGCCAGGTACAGGCCCGGCGTCATTTCGCGCTGTTGCGGATTCGTCACTGGACCCCCATCCCGCCTTGTCTATGATTGCCCCGATGTCGCGCGGGACCAGAACCGCGCCCGCCAACGAGGGAGTGTGCGTACCATGTTTGCCGTTCTGTCACCAGCGCGCAAGGCGCTGCGCCGTCTGGCTTTTGCCGCCGCGATGCTGGGCCTGGCCGCCTGCGACGCGGTCCCGGTTCCGGGCCTCGGCGGCGCCAATTCGGGCGGCCCCGCGATCGACCCCGCCAAACCGGTGCCGGTGGCGCTGCTGGTGCCGAAATCCGATGCCGGCGCCGCCTCGGTCGCGCAATCGCTGGAAAACGCCGCGCGGCTGGCCATCGCCAGTCTCGGCGGCGTCAAGATCGACCTGCGCGTCTACGACACCGCCGGGTCGCCCTCGACCGCCGCCGCGCAGGCGCAGCGCGCCGCCGACGAAGGCGCCAAGATCATCCTCGGCCCGCTCTTCGGCGAGGCCGCCAATGCCGCCGGCAAGCAGGTGATCGACGACGGCATCAACGTGCTGAGCTTTTCCAACAACGCCGCCATCGCCGGCGGCAACGTCTTCATCCTCGGCCCGACCTTCGACAACACCGCCGACCGGCTGATGTCCTATGCCCGCCGCAACGGCCACAAGGCGGTGGTCGTGGTGCATTCCAACGACGTCCCCGGCGCCACCGGGCTGGCGGCGGTGCGCAAGGCCGCGCTGAGCAACGGCATCAACGTGGCTTCGGTGCACGGCTACACGCTCAGCATCGAAGGGGTGAACGCCACCGCCCGCGCCGCCGCCGGCGCCGCGGCGCAGGCTGGCGCCAACTCGGTCTTCATCACCACCGACGCGACCAACGCCGCCATGCCGATCCTGCTGCAGGTCATGCCCGAGGCCGGGCTGAACCCCGCGCAGACGAAATATGTCGGCCTGACCCGCTGGGACGTGCGCCCCGACCTGTTCAGCTTCCCCGGCGCCCAGGGTGCCTGGTTCGCGCTGCCCAACCAGGCCGCGCAGAACGCCTTCGAGGCGCGCTACCGCGCCACCTATGGCAGCGAACCGCACCCGCTTGCGGGGCTGGCTTTCGACGGCATCGCCGCGATCGGCGCGCTGGCCGCGCAGGGCCGCAGCGACGCGCTGTCGGGACGGGCGCTGACGCAGGCCTCTGGCTTCCAGGGCACGGGCGGTGTATTCCGGCTGCGGGCCGACGGGACCAACCAGCGCGCGCTGGCCGTGGCCAGTGTGCAGAACAACCAGCTGGTGATCCTTGACCCCGCTCCAAACTCCTTCGGCGGCGCCGGCTTCTGAGGCCCCTCCGCAGCCCGCGCCGGACGACCTGATCGTTCCGGCGCAGACGCTTTTCGACGCCGCCCGCCTGCGCGCCGAGATCGCCGCAGCCCTGCCCGACGGCGCCGACGAGGCCGCCGTGCGCAAGGCCACCGTCGCGGTGCTGGCGCAGGCCATGAAGGACGGCCGGGCCGCCATCGCCGCGGCCTTCGCCGCCGCCCCCTTCGCCGCCTTCGCGACGACGCGGGCCTATACGCACCTGACCGACGGCGTCGTCACCCTGTGCTTCGACATCGCCGCGCAGCGCCTGCACCCCAATCCCACCCCGACCGAGGGCGAACAGATCGCCGTGATCGCCGTCGGCGGCTATGGCCGCGGCGAGATGGCGCCGTTCTCGGATGTCGACCTGCTGTTCCTGACCCCCTACAAGATCACCGCCTGGGCCGAGAGCGTCATCGAATCGATGCTCTACATGCTGTGGGATCTCAAGCTGAAGGTCGGCCATTCCTCGCGCACCGTCAAAGACTGCCTGCGCCTGGGCGCCGAGGATTTCACCATCCGCACCGCCATGCTGGAACACCGTTTCCTGACCGGGCAGCAAGCGCTGGCGCGCGAACTGGACAAGCGCCTCTGGGCCGAGCTGTTCAAGGGCACCGAACGCGAATTCATCGAGGCCAAGCTGGCCGAACGCGACGCGCGGCACGAAAAGCAAGGCGGCCAGCGCTACATGGTCGAACCCAATGTCAAGGAAGGCAAGGGCGGGCTGCGCGACCTGCAATCGCTGTTCTGGATCACCAAATACGTCTACCGCACCGACGACACCTCGGCGCTGGTCAAGCGCGGCGTCTTCCGCCCCGAGGAACACGCCACCTTCGTGCGGGCCGAGGAATTCCTCTGGGCCACCCGCTGCCACCTGCACCTGGCCGCCGGGCGCGCCGTGGAACAGCTGACCTTCGACATGCAGGTCGAGGTGGCCGAACGCATGGGCTATGCCGACCGTGGCGGGCGCCGCGCGGTGGAATGGTTCATGCAGGCCTACTTCACCCACGCCACAGAAGTGGGCGACCTGACCCGCATCTTCCTGACCTCGCTGGAAGCCGACCACACCAAGGACGCGCCGCTTCTGATGCGCATCTTCAAGCGCGGCCCGCGGGTCAAGGACGGCTACACCATCATCCACAACCGCCTGGCCATCGCCAGCGACAAGACCTTCCTGTCCGACCCGATGAACATGCTGCGGCTGTTCGAGGAAGCCCTGCGCACCGGCCTGCTGATCCACCCCGACGCCATGCGCCTGGTCAAGGCCAACCTGAACCTGATCGACGACACCCTGCGCGAGAACCCCGAGGCACAGCGCATCTTTCTCGACACGCTGCTGAAACACGGCAATCCCGACCGCGCCCTGCGGCGGATGAACGAACTGGGCCTGCTGGCCGCCTTCATCCCCGAATTCGCCCCGATCGTCGCGATGATGCAGTTCAACATGTACCACCACTACACGGTGGACGAACACATCATCCAATGCCTCTGGCACCTCAGCGAAATCGAGCACGGCAACCTGGTCGAGGACCTGCCGGTCGCCTCGTCGATCCTCAAGCAGGGCGTCAACCGCCGCGTGCTCTATGTCGCGCTGCTGCTGCACGACATCGGCAAGGGGCGCGATGTCGACCATTCCGTGCTGGGCGCCCAGATCGCCCGCAAGGTGGCGCCGCGCCTGGGGCTGACCACCAGGGAATGCGACACCGTCGAATGGCTGGTGCGCTATCACCTGCTGATGTCCGACATGGCGCAGAAACGCGACATCGCCGACCCCCGCACCGTGCGCGACTTCGCCAAGCTGGTGCAGACCCGCGAACGGCTCGACCTGCTCTGCGTGCTGACGGTCTGCGACATCCGCGGCGTCGGTCCCGACACCTGGAACAACTGGAAGGCCGCGCTGATCCGCGCGCTCTACCGCCAGACCCGCCGCGCGCTCGAGGACGGGATGGAGGCGCTCAACCGCGAGAACCGCGGCACCGAGGCCCGCAAGCTGCTGCGCGAGAAACTCTCCGACTGGTCCGAGGCCGATCTGCGCACCGAGACGCAGCGCCATTACCCGCCCTATTGGCAGGGCCTGCACGTCACCGCGCATGTCGTCTTCGCCAACCTGCTGCGCGATATCGGCGACGACGAGATCCGCATCGACATCCACCCCGACGAAGACCGCGACGCCACCCGCGTCTGCTTTGCCCTGGCCGACCATCCCGGCATCTTCTCGCGGCTGGCCGGCGCGCTGGCGCTGGTCGGTGCCAACGTGGTCGATGCCCGCACCTTCACCACCAAGGACGGCTATGCCACCCCGGCCTTCTGGATCCAGGATGCCGACGGCGCGCCCTACGAGGCCGCCCGCCTGCCCCGCCTGCGCGAGATGATCCGCAAGACGCTGGCCGGCGAGGTCGTCGCCCGCGACGCGATCCAGTCGCGCGACAAGCTGAAAAAGCGCGAAAAGGCGTTCAAGGTTCCCACCACGATCACCTTCGACAACGACGGCTCGGAAATCTTCACCATCGTCGAGGTCGACACCCGCGACCGGCCCGGCCTGCTCTACGACCTGACCCGCACCCTGGCCAACGCCAATATCCAGATCTTCTCGGCGGTGATCGCCACCTATGGCGAACAGGTGGTCGACACCTTCTACGTCAAGGACATGTTCGGGCTGAAGCTGCACAGCGCCGCCAAGCAGAAGGCGCTGGAACGCAAGCTGCGCGACGCGATCACCGCCGGCGCGGAACGCGCCCAGGGTTAGGCCCGGGCGGACGGGATTCGGAAAAAGGGAAATCAGCTTTCCCGCGATTGGGATTTATTTTTTTGAATGCATGAGTTGACGGACCGGTAATTCCATACGCTAATATGTACGGAATCAGGACCGAAGTATTATGAGTCAGATAGATTTCTTATTGGGGCGCAGTATCGCCCGAAAACGGGTATCCTGCGGAATTTCGCAGGGCGACCTGGCAATCCGCACCGGCATTTCAAAACACGATATCGCCGGTTTCGAGGCCGGCACGGCACGCGCGACGGCCAGCCAGCTTTTCGGCATCGCCCGCGCGCTGGACATCCGGATCGAAACCCTGTTCCGCGACATCGCCGCCGCCGCGCAGACCGGCGCGCGGGACGAAGGGCGCTCCGGCTGGCGCGACGCGAACGACGTGGAAGACGACTATCACGCGCTGCCACTGGATTATCGCTCGGCAGTCTTCGAATTTCTGATTGCGTCCGGCAAGGAACGGGCCGACACTGCCAAAGGCTCGGCCGACGCCGAGGAGGACCGGCAACCCTGAGGTGAAGCGAGGCGCGTCTTGTCAGTCATCGACCTGAGCAAGCTCCCCTTCCCCGAGAACAATCTCAGGTCGTTTCTCGATGGCATCTGCGCGGAAAATGAACTGGATTTCGCCGCTTATGCCGGGATGAACCCCATCGCACAATCGGTGCACGGCTTCGTCAATTATCCCGATGCATGGCAAACCCGCTACGTCGAGGCCGGCTTCCAGAACCGCGACCCGGTCTTGCTGGCGGCCAGCCGCAGCATCGCGCCGGTCGATTGGCGACGCCTGCGCGACGAATCCGAATTCCGCACCGTCTTTCATGCCGCGCATGATTTCGGGATTTCCGAACAGGGCCTGACGATCCCGGTGCGCGGGCCGTTCGGCGATGTCGGGCTGTTCAGCGTCACCCGCGATTGCGGCGACCGCGAATGGGGCCTGCTGAAGGCCAAGATCATGGGCGCGCTGCAGAACGCCGCCGTGCACCTTCACGACCACGTCGTGCGCTCGGATGCGATGACCAACACGCTGATGCATCCCGCCCTGTCCTCGCGCGAGGTGGAAATCCTGCAATGGATCGCCAGCGGCAAGACCCAGCAGGACGTGGCCGACATATTGTCGATCTCGAACCGCACGGTCGAAGTGCATTTGCGTTCCAGCCGGTCGAAGCTGGGGGCGCTGACCACCTCGCAGGCGGTCGGGCGCGCGATCGGACTGGGGCTGATCTACCCCGGCTGAACCCGGCTGATATCGGTCGAAACACGCCGAAAATCCGCCTACGGGATTTCCCCAATAGCCCCGCATTCGCGAAAAGCGGATCATGACTCAAGCACTCAGTAACGGGAGAAGGTCATGATTATTGTTGTCGACGGTTTGAACCGGCACCGCTACACGCGCCTGCTGGATGAAATGTTCGCGCTCCGCGCCCGGGTCTTCGGGGAAAGGCTCGGCTGGGATGTGACAATCGAAAACGGCCGCGAGGTCGATCAGTTCGATGCGCTCGACCCGGCCTATGTGATCGGCCTGAACGACAACGGTCGCGTGGTGTCCTGCGTGCGCGCCCTGCAGACCACCGGCCCGCACATGCTGTCCGACGTCTTCTACGACATCCTCGACGGCGAACCGCCGCTGCGCAGCCCGACGATCTGGGAATCCACCCGTTTCTGCGTCGATACCGACGTGCTGGAACGCGGCTCGGCGCGCAACTCGGTCAGCTACGCCACGTGCGAACTGATGGCGGCCTCGCTGGAATACGCCCGCGACTCCGGCATCACCGACATCGTCACCGTGATCGATCCGATCATGAACCGCGTGCTGAAACGCTCCGACTGCGCGCCCTACGGCTATGTCGGCTCGACCAAGCCGATGGGCAAGGTCGCGGCGATGGCGGCGCTGCTCGACTGCACCGACGAACGCATCGACCGCATCCGCGCCTTCGCGGGCATCACGGGAAACGTCTTTGTGGATGACGCCACCGCGCGGGCGCTCGCTGATCCGGCCCCGGCGCCGGCCCGGCACGCACGCCCGACCCTGCTCGAGGATTACTGCCGCGACCTGATCGACACCGCCGAAACGCCCGAAGATCGGGACGCCGCGGGACGGCTTGCGCAACTGCTTGAAAAGGCCGGCATGATCCGCCCGGCGGCACGCCGCCTGCTGGCCAGCTGACCCCCCTGAGGCAGGCTGGACCGGACGTCACTCAACCGCCCCCCCGGCGACACTCCCGCGTCCGGCCCGGCCTGCCCCTTTTTATCCTCTCCCAGGCATGAAAAAGCCGGGTGGCGAACGCCACCCGGCCAGTAAGGCAGTGTATGGGGACAGTGCCGAACCGGGTTTTCTTCAGAACCCGTAAACCAGCGACAGACCGACCGCGTGATCCATCTCCTCGAAGCCCGGCAGCGGAGTGTCGGTGTATTCGGTCCGCAACGAAACCCGGGTCGCCAGCACGTCGGTCACCTTGAAATTCACGCCGAATTCGTTGGTCGCCACCGTATCGGTCTCCGAAAACAGCACGTCGGTATCGGCGGTCAGGAACACGGTGTCGGTGAATTTCTGGTAATAACGCGACGACACGATGCCGGCGACTTCGGTGGTGTCGTCGCCCAGCTGGTCCTTGAGGTAACGCACGCCCGGGCCGGCCTGGATGCGCCAGGCGTTGTTCGGCGTGTTGATGATGCGCACGCCCGGACCGACACCCAGGAAGGCATCCCATTCGTTGGTGCCGAAATTGTCGTAGCGCACCGAGCCCAGACCGAACATGTAGAACCGGTCGTTGAAGTAACGGTTCACATCATAGGTCAGGAACGCCTCTTCCTTGTTGCGCACGCCGTTGTCTTCGGCGACCTCGGCGGCCACACCCAGGGTGTGGTTCCATGGGCCATTGCCATAGCGCAGGCGCCCACCCAGCGACAGGTCGGCCGTGTCGGTGTTGCCCGACGTCGCCGTGATGCCCAGCGAGAAACTGCCGGACCAGCCCTGCTGGTACTGGTTGAAGCCGAAACGGGCTGAATCCTCCGCTTCGTCCATGTCGTCCGAAACGGTTTCCTGGATATCGTCGATACGGTCGTCCAGATCTTCGACCCCGACCAGCGCGCCCTGTGCATAGACAGGCGCTGCGACGGCCAGAGCCAGAACCGAAGCGGTCAGCTTGGCGTATGTGTTCATGGGTCTTTCCTTTTCCAAAACCAGGTGACCCTGCCCTCTTCAGAAAGGGCGGGGAGCATTGCTGCTACCGGTCAGATAGGAACCCCCCTTGAGAAAGTGAAATTCAAAATAAATATGTTTCAGCTGAATATCGCTTATGGATCACGCCTGCCCCAGCACTTCGATCTCGTCTTCGCTGAGATTGTCCAGATCGGTCCGTACCTTATGCTGATCCGCGCTCAGCGCCGACACGACGTTGCGCAGCGCCTGCGCCGCAACCTGCCGCAAATCGTGATCCAGATCCTCGCGCCAGACCGCCCAGACCGGGTAGGGAAAGATCGGCGCATCGGGCACCAGGTGCAATTCGCCGCTGTCCAGGAACCGTTTGACATACCGCGCCGGCAGATAGGCCGCCATGCCGCGGTTGCGGATATAATCCGCTCCCAGCGCCCCCAGCGACAGGGTCAGGCCCGGATTGGTCAGCTCGGGCAGATGCAGCGCATGGGCCATCACGAATTCCGGCCCCCAGTCGACAAAGGCATAGCGCCCGGCCAGGTCCGTCTCGTAATCCGCGTCCGGCCAGGCCGCCACCAGCAGCAGCTCCTCCTCCATCAGCTTTTCCACCGCCAGGCCCGGGCGCAGCTGCGGCGTGTACAACAGCCCCGCCTGCACCACGCCCTCGATCAGGAACCGCGTCAGCCGGTCGGGCATCCCCAGTTCGGCGCGGATGTTCAGCGACGGCCGGGCGGCCCGCAGCGCGTCGATCCAGCGAAAGCCCAGCCGCGGCCACAGCGAATACTGCGCCCCGATCGACAGGCTTTCGGTGAACCCCTCGGGGATCGCGACCTGCTGACGGGCCTCTTCCCAGATCTTGATCAGCGACAGCGCGTAGCGTTCGAACTCGCGCCCCGCCGCGGTCATCTCGGCCCCCGCCTTGGAGCGCGTGAACAGCGCCCTCCCCAGGCTGTCCTCCAGCCGCTGCACCCGCAGGCTGACCGCCGATTGCGTGACATACAGCCGGTCGGCGGCGTTGACGAAGGATCCGGTGGCGGCGACCTCCAGGAATGTTCGGATCAGGGTGATATCCATCGCGGGCCATCCATTGCGAAAACTCAGGATATCCATAATTCCAATTCGCTTTGCGAAAGCAACCCCCGGCTGGATGCTGTGCCCGCGGCGGCGGTCATTCACAGGGAGGACACCGCGCACCCCGCAGCGCCGACCCAACACGGCAGCACGGGGCGCGTTTCACGGCTCGTGGGTCCGCGACCGCCGCCACACCCACCCGAACCACGCCGACACTCACCGCTGGCAAATGGCGGGGGGTCGAGCCCTTGGCGGACGTTCGGGTTCAGCCGCGCCAGCGCCGGACCGGGGGACGGCGCAGCTTTGGGCCGAATTGCCGCGCTTTATCGCAGCCAATCCCGCCTTCGATCCGAGCAAGGTGCAGACGGTGACAAAGCGCCGGCCCATCGGGCCGGGTCATGCCGCAGGCATGCCGTTGGCATGACCGCTGGCGCGGCGGGCCTGCGGCCCTCGATTCCGCGCCTTGGGTGCTCTGAACGACCGTCTTCTTCGTCCCGACAATCCGAAATAGGAAAACACCCGGTCACTCGCGCCCACCCGGGGCAACAGCCGCTTCGACGGCCCCCGGGCAGCCGCCGCCCTCCGCATCACAACCACGAACGTCCGCGCAATGCGCAAAGACGACCTCCATTCGCCGTGACGCAACCTTGAAAACCCGGCCCGGCCGCCTTCCGGGCGAACGTGGCAATGTTGATGGACATCACCGAATGCGACCCCGGGTTTCGCGATGCTCGAAGCCGGATGTCCCGCCTTGCAAGAACACCAGGCCGGCGACCGGAGCCAGAGGCAGCCTCGCCAGCCGACCCCGACCGCGCGTGTCGACCCACCCGGTACACGAAGCCCGAACCGGCCCCCGGCCCCGCCTATCGCGGCAAAGGTTAACGGCTGTTGCGCCACGCAACACCCGTCGGACCGCAAGCATCCGGCAATCCGTCCCGATTTCCGGCCGAATCGGACGGATTGGTGCGGCAGCCGCCCGAAACGCCCGAAACCACCCCCCGGCAATCCGTACCGAACGCGCGCCGAACAGGACGGATTGCCCCGCCACCGCGCCGCCCCGGGCCACCGCGCGCTCCGTTACCCACCGCGCGCCCCTTTTACGCGCCCCTGTGATCCGGTAAGGCTTGCTGAAACATCGGCAGGGCAGGCATGAAACCGATCCGTCTCATCGCAGGCATCTTCACGGTCGGAGTCTGGACGCTCGCCTCGCGTATTCTGGGCGTGGTGCGCGAGATCATGATCCTCACCCTGATCGGCCCCGGCCCGGTGATGGATGCCTTCGTCGCCGCCTTCCGCCTGCCCAACATGTTTCGCCGCTTCTTTGCCGAAGGCGCCTTCAACGCGGCTTTTGTGCCCATGTTTTCAAAGAAGTACGAGGGCGACGAGGATCCGATGGCGTTTGCCCAGAACGCCATGAACGGGCTGGCGCTGGTGCTTCTGGCGCTGACCGGGCTGGCGCTGGTCTTCATGCCTGCCTTCGTCTGGGCCACCGCCGGCGGCTTTGCCGCCGACACCCGGTTCGACCTGACCGTGGGCTATGGAAGGGTGATCTTTCCCTATATCGTCTTCATCTCGCTCGCCGCGCTGTTTTCCGGTGCGCTGAACGCCACCGGCCGCTTCGCCGCCGCCGCCGCCGCACCCGTCTTTCTGAATATTTTTGTCATTGTTTCCATGAGCTTGGCAGCATGGCTGGGCGGCTCTGTCATCACCTGGCTGGTCTGGACCGTACCTGTCGCGGGCATCGCCCAACTGGCGCTGGTCTGGATCGCCGCCGACCGCGCCGGCATCCGCCTGCGCCCCGCCCGCCCGCGCCTGACCTCGGACCTCAAGCACCTGACGATGATCGCCATTCCCGCCGCCCTGGCCGGCGGCGTCATGCAGATCAACCTGCTGGTCGGCCAGCAGGTCGCGTCGCATTTCGACAAGGCCGTCAGTTGGTTATACGCCGCCGACCGCCTCTACCAGCTGCCCCTCGGCGTGGTCGGGATCGCCGTCGGCATCGTGCTGCTGCCCGACCTGTCGCGCCGTCTCAAGGCCGAAGATCACAATGGCGGCCGCGCCGCCTTTTCCCGCGCCGGAGAGCTGAGCCTCGCCCTCACCATCCCCGCCGCCGTCGCGCTGGTGGTGATCCCGCTGCCCATCGTCGCGGTGCTGTTCGAACGGGGACAGACCACCGCCGCGGACAGCGCGGCCATTGCCTTTGCCGTCGCGATCTACGGCCTCGGCCTGCCGGCCTTCGTCCTGCAAAAGGTTCTGCAGCCAGTGTTTTTCGCCCGCGAGGACACCCGCACGCCGTTCCGCTACGCCGTCTGGGCGATGCTGGTCAATGCCGCTTTGGCCATCGGCCTGGCCCCGGTTCTGGGTTGGTACGCGCCCGCCATCGCCACTTCGGCCGCGGCGTGGATCATGGTCTGGCTGCTGGCCGGCGGCGCGCGAAAACTGGGTGACGTGGCGCGCTTCGACGCCCGGTTCCGCGCGCGACTGATCCGCATCTGCGCGGCATCGGCGGCGATGGGGGCCGCCCTGCTTGCAGCCGCCTGGGCGCTCGGCCCGGCCCTCGTGATGGCCGGCTGGCGCGTCCCGGCCCTTGTGCTTCTTCTCGCGGTGGGCATCCTGTCCTACGGTATCGCCGGGCAGGTCCTGGGCGCCTTCTCGATGCAGGAACTGCGCGCCGCCTTCCGGCGCGGACGAAACGGAACGCCATGACGCTGACGCCGCTCATCACCGCCGACGAGGGTTATCCCGCCTTCGAAGCCCTGGTGTCCGGCGCACAAGACCACGTTTTCCTGTCGTTCCGCATCTTCGATCCCAAGACCCGCCTGCGCCGCCCCGACCTGCGCGAACGTGGCCTGGAAAACTGGGCCGACCTGATCACCTGGACCGCCCGTCGCGGCGTGCGCATCCGCATCCTGCTGGCCGATTTCGATCCGCTCCTCGCCCCGGATCTGCACCGCCAGGCCTGGGCCGCCGCGACCGGTTTCGCCGATACGGCGACCGGCGATACACAGGTTCTTTGCGCCCCCCACGGCCAGGCCGCCGGACCGCTGTGGCGCGCACTGGCCCGGCCGATGCTGCGCAAGGCCCGCGACCGGCTGGCGCGCAGCGACATGCCGCTGACGGCGCTGCAACGCCATGCCCTCAAGGCGCCGACGCCCCTGCGCCCCGCGACCTTGCACCAGAAATTCGCGGTCGCCGACGGCGCACTTTGCGTGATCGGCGGGCTGGATATCGACGAACGCCGCTTTGACGATCCAGGCCATACCCGTTTGCCCGAAGACACCTGGCACGATGTGTCGATGCAGATCGCGGACACCGATTTCGCCGCCGCGCTGGACAGCCATTTCGCCACCTGCTGGAACATGGCCATCGAGGCCGGTGCCGAAAACTTCGGCGACGGGGCCAGCCGCATCGATACCGCCATCCGTCGCCAGAGCCGCCCCGAATTGCGCCTCGTGCGCACGTTGACCACGCCGCGCCGCGGGCTTGCCGCGCTTGGCCCGAAACCGCTGGTTCGGGATCACGAAACCCTGCTGATCGAGACGTTCTCGAACGCGCGCCACTGGATCTACGCAGAAACCCAGTTCCTGCGTCACGTCCCGATCGCCGAGGCCCTGGCACGCGCCTCCGCCGCGGCGCCCGACCTGCAACTTGTTCTGCTGCTGCCCGCGGCACCCGAACGCCTGCTGTTCGGCGACACCACCGGCTGGGACCTGCGCCACGGCATGGCGCTGCAGACCCGCGCGCTGCACAGGCTGGCACAGGCTTTCGGCGACAGGCTGGCGTTGGTCACGCCTGCTCAGTCTCTGCCCGCACCCGAAGGCCGCCCGGCCATTGCCGGCGCCGGGCCGATCTACGTGCATTCCAAGGTCGTTCTGATCGATGGCGATTTCGGACTGGTCGGGTCGGCAAACTTGAACGGCCGGTCGATGTGCTGGGATACCGAAGCTTCGGTCGCCTTCACGGATGCCGCCGCCGTCGCAGCGCTGCATGAAAGGCTGGCCGCGAAATGGCTGGGCCCGCATCTGCAGGCCCACGACCCCCGCCGCGCCGCCACCTGGCGTCAGGCGGCACTGGCCAATGCCGCCGCCGAACCCGCCGACCGGCTCAGTCCCGTTCTGCCGCTGCCGATCCCTGAAACAACACCCCCGTCGCGTCTTGGGCGGTTCGTGCCCGAGGCGCTGTTCTAGCCCCTCACGGCCGCCGCAAACGCTCCAGCAGGCGCGTCCAGCCGCCCGGCACCAGAACCACGCTCAGCCCGAACCCGGCGGCAAAGCCGCTCAGATCGGCGATCCAGCCGGGCGCCGCGTCGAAGAACAGACCGAAGACCAGTTGCAGCACCATCAGCACACCGATCAGCGAAAACGCGCGGATCTGCGGCGCACCGACCTGCCCCAGTCGCACCCAGAGCAGGTAGGTGAACGCCCCGATCAGCCCGTAGACCGGCGGAAAGGCTCCGACCAGCACCATGCGCGTGTCCAGCACCAGCCCGAAGACCAGCGCGCCGACCACCCCCGCCAGCACGAAGACCGCCAGCACCACCAGCTGCCCTGCCGCCTCGGCCACCATCTTGCCCATCGCCAGCAGGATCACACCCGCGAACAGCGCATGCGTGAAGGTGCCGTGCACGAACGGGTAGGTGACGAAGCGCATAAGGTGCTCGGCAGGCCAGCGGCCGGTTTCGATCATCCAGCCGATCACCGGGCCGGAAATGCCATAGGTCTCGGCCGCCTCCAGCCGCCAGCCCACCGCGCCCGGCCCCCCGATCAGCCCCCGCGCGCCCAGCGAAAACGCCGCTTCGACACCGACGATCAGCAGGAACAGGACCACCACCACCGGCGGCAGCGGGTTCAGCGGCGGTTCGTCATGCGCGGACGGCATCGGGGGACCTTTCTTGACGGCGGTTGGGGGCATGGTTAAGCCAGCCGCGACCAGACTTCCAGACGGAGCAGCCCCATGTCTCAGGCCCCTGCCTTCACCCCCCGCGTCTTTTCCGGCATCAAGCCTTCGGGTGGCCTGACGCTGGGCAATTACCTGGGTGCGATCAAGCGTTTCGTCGAGATGCAGGGACAGGGCTTTGAAACCATCTACTGCGTGGTCGATCTGCACGCCATCACGGTCTGGCAGGATCCCGACGCCCTGCGCCGCAGCACGCGCGAAATCGCGGCGGGCTACATTGCCAGCGGCATCGACCCGCACAAATCCATCTTGTTCAACCAGTCCCAGGTGGCCGAACACGCCCAGCTGGCTTGGATCTTCAACTGTGTCGCCCGCATGGGCTGGATGAAGCGGATGACCCAGTTCAAGGACAAGGCCGGCAAGAACGCCGAGAACGCCTCGCTGGGCCTGTTCGGCTATCCCGCGCTGATGGCCGCCGACATCCTGGCCTATCACGCCACGCATGTGCCTGTGGGCGAGGACCAGAAACAGCATCTGGAACTGACCCGCGACATCGCCACCAAGTTCAACCACGATTTCGGCATCGATTTCTTTCCGCTCACCGAGCCGGTGATCGAAGGCGCTGCGACCCGGGTGATGAGCCTGCGCGACGGGTCCAAGAAGATGTCGAAATCCGATGCCTCGGACATGAGCCGGATCAACATGACCGACGACGCCGACACCATCGCCGGCAAGATCCGCAAGGCGCGCACCGATCCCGACGCCCTGCCCTCCGAAGCCAAGGGGCTGGAAGACCGCCCCGAGGCGCGCAACCTGGTGAACATCTACGCCGCACTCGCCGATACGGATGTCGACGCGGTCCTGCGCGACGTGGGCGGCCGGCAATTCTCGGAATTCAAGCCGATGCTGGCCGAGCTGGCGGTGGCGAAACTGGCGCCGATCTCGACCGAGATGGCGCGGCTGATGCAGGCCCCCGACGAAATCGATGCGATCCTGCGCCACGGCGCGGAACAGGCCCGCGCCATCTCGGCGCCGATCCTGCAACGCACCTACGACATCGTCGGAATGGTGCGCTGAGGCCTAGGTCGACCGGCCCGAAACCACCCGCGCAGCCAGACGCAGCGCGTGGCTGGCATCCTGCGATGCGCCGGGCATGATCGGGTCATAGGCGGCGCGGATCACCGCGCCGATATCGGGCCGCAGCACGACGCGCCCGTCCTCCAGACGGCCCAGCGGCGACCGGTCGGTAAAGGCCCTGTCGGACCACAAGAGGATGGATTGCACCACCTGGCTCAGCGCCAGCGTATCGGCCGGAACCGCCGACAGGTTCTCCTCCATCCGAAGGAAAACGAAACAGGCCTGGATCGCGCCATCCGTGTCGAACCGGAACACCCGGTACTGGTTCGCCCCGGCCTCGCGCAGGCGCCCCACCAGCGGCGCCAGCCCGTCGACCAGCCGGTCAAGGTTGGGCACCTCCAGCAATTCCTCCCAATCCCGACAGAAGAACACCATCACGTTCGCGCCAAGCTCCGGATCGGTCTCGGCCATCGGGTGCCCGGCCAGCGTGCAGACCGCTTCGAACGCGCCCTTGATGACGCCCAGCGTCGTCTGCTCGACTCCGAACACCACCGGCGAGATCGGCCGCCCCCAACGGGCAAAGGCATAAGACCCGTCGCTTCGGGTGAACAGCGCTTCGATGTCTTCGGGGCTCATGGTTGCGGCACCTCTTTCGGTGTCAGGCGGCAAATCGGGCGCGGGTCCGGTTGGCGAAGGCGACCAGCGTCAGCATGACCGGCACCTCGACCAGCACGCCGACCACGGTGGCCAGCGCCGCACCCGAATTCAGGCCGAACAGGCTGATCGCCACGGCCACGGCCAGTTCAAAGAAATTCGACGTCCCGATCAGCGCGCAGGGCGCGGCGATGCGGTGCGGCACCCGCAGCGCAAAGGCGGCGGCATAGGCCAAGGCAAAGATCCCGTAGCTTTGAACCAGGATGGGCACCGCGATCAGCACGATCACCAGCGGCCTGTCGACGATGACCTTACCTTGCAGACCGAACAGGATCACCACCGTGGCGACTAGACCGATCACCGAATAGGGTTTGACCCGCGTCTGAAAGGCCGAGATGGCATCGCGGCTGCCCAATCGCCGCCGCGTCAGGATACCGGCCGCCAGCGGCAGCGCGATGAACAGGACGACCGACCAGACCAGCACTTCCCACGGCACGGCGATATCGGTCACGCCCAGAAGGAAGGCGACGATCGGGGCGAAGGCGAAGACCATGATCAGGTCGTTCACCGACACCTGCAGCAACGTGTAGGTCTCGTCGCCGCGGGTCAGTTGCGACCAGACGAACACCATCGCCGTACAGGGTGCGGCACCCAGCAGGATCAGACCGGCGATGTATTGCTGGGCATCTTCGGGCTGGATGAACGGGGCAAAGACCCAGTCGAAGAACAGCACGGCCAGGGCGGCCATCGTGAACGGCTTGATCAGCCAGTTCACCACCAGCGTCACCATCAGCCCCTTGGGCTGGCGCGCCACGTCGCGCAGCGAACCCGGATCGACGCCCACCATCATCGGATAGACCATCGCCCAGATCAGCACCGCGACGACAAGGTTGACGCTGGCCAGTTCGGCGGCGGCGATCAGGCCGAAGACACCCGGCACGAGATTGCCGAGGAGGATGCCCAGCAGGATCGCCAGCGCGATCCAGACCGACAGGTATTTCTCGAAATTGCCCATATGCCCGTTTTCCCGGTTTGTCGGCGCGGGTTTTCTGCCTTTCCGATCGAAATGGCAATCGCAGATCGGTTCAGCCGTCGAACAGGTCCGTCTGCCCCGGCGCTTTCGGCACCGCCAGACCCAGATGTGTCCAGGCTTTCTGCCCCAACATCCGGCCCCGGGGCGTGCGCTGGATCAATCCCTGTTGCAGCAGGAACGGCTCGACCACCTCTTCCAGCGCGTCTCGGCTTTCCGACAGGGCGGCGGACAGCGTCTCGATCCCCACCGGGCCACCGGCATAATTCTCGGCGATCAGCCGCAGATACCGCCGGTCTGCCCCGTCCAGCCCCAATGCGTCCACGCCCAGCCGCGTCAGCGCGTCATCGGCCAGCTTGCGCGTGACCACACCGCCGCCTTCCACCACGGCAAAGTCGACGACCCGGCGCAGCAACCGCCCGGCGATGCGCGGGGTGCCTCGGGCGCGGCGGGCGATTTCCAGCGCCCCGTCGCCTTGCACCTCGACCCCCAGCTTCAGGGCGTTGCGCGCAACGATGGTTTCCAGTTCGGCGGTTTCATAGAAATTCAACCGTGTCGGAATACCAAATCTGTCACGCAACGGGGTCGTCAGCAGACCCAGACGCGTCGTCGCCCCGACCAGGGTAAAGGGCTGCAACTCGATCCGGACGGTGCGCGCGGCGGGGCCTTCGCCGATCACCAGGTCCAGCTCGAAATCCTCCATCGCGGGATACAGCACTTCCTCCACCGCCGGATTCAGCCGGTGGATTTCGTCGATGAACAGCACGTCGTTGCGTTCTAGATTGGTCAGGATCGCCGCCAGATCGCCCGCCTTGGCCAGCACCGGCCCCGACGTCATCCGGAATCCCACCCCCAGCTCGCGCGCCATGATCTGCGCCAGCGTCGTCTTGCCCAATCCGGGCGGGCCATGAAACAACGTATGATCCATCGCCTCGGCCCGCTGCCGGGCGCTGTCGATGAACACCCGCAGATTGGCGCGCGCCTCGGCCTGGCCGACGAAATCGGCCAGCATCTGCGGGCGCAGCGCGCGGTCGCGGTCTTCGGCCAGCGGTTCGGGGCGCAGGGTCGGATCGGGTTCGGTCATGGGGCTCCTTCCGTCGGGCGGGGTTTAGCCCGCCTATCCTTTCGGCGCCAAGAGTTTCAGCGCCGCCCGGATCAGCCCGGCCGTGTCGGCTTCCGGCGTCTCGCCCGCCGCCTGGGCGACGGCGCCCGCCGCTTCGCCCGGGGCATATCCCAGATTGCCGAGCGCCGACAGCGCCTCGGCCTGGGCGCTGCGGTTCGATTGCGGTGCCGGAGATATGGAAACCGGAGTTTCGATCACGTCTTCGGCGGCGTCGCTGGCAGCGACCGTCGCGCGGGCCGCGCCCATCGCCATGACCGCCGGCGCCTTGTCCTTCAACTCGTTGACCACGCGCTGCGCGGTCTTGGGGCCAATCCCCTTGGCGGCCTTGACGGAATTCCAGTCGCCAAGCGCGATCGCCCGGCTCACCCCGTCCGGCCCCAGCGTGCCCAGGATCGCCAGCGAAGCCTTGGCGCCGACGCCCTGCACGCTCATCAGCAGGCGGTGCCATTCCTTTTCCACCAGCGTGGTGAACCCGAAGAGCTGCAACAGATCCTCTCGCACCAGAAGATCGGTCCAGAGCGCCACCGCCTCGCCGGCGCCGGGCAGCGCCGCAAGCGTGCGGTCAGAGCAATAGACGACATAACCGACCCCGCGCACATCAATCAGAACATGGTCGTCGCCGCGATACTCGATCCGCCCCGCGATGCGCCCGATCATGCCCGCAGCCTCGCCGCGCCGCCCATGTGATGGGCGTGGCAGATCGCGACGGCCAGGGCATCGGCGGCATCCGGCCCGGCAATGGCGATCCCCGGCAGCTGCATCGCCACCATATGCGCGATCTGACGCTTGTCGGCATGGCCCACGCCGACAACCGTCTTCTTGACGGTGTTGGGCGCGTATTCCCCGACCTCCAGTCCGAATTGCGCCGGCACCAGCAGGGCGATGCCGCGCGCCTGACCCAGTTTCAGAGTTGCCGCGCCGTCCTTGTTGACAAAGGTCTGTTCGACCGCGGCCAGGGCGGGCCGGAACTGCTCGCAAACCGCGGTCAGCTGCCCGTGCAGCGACAACAACCTGTCCGCAAGGGCCGCGCCGGTCGATTGGCAGACGCCGTTCGCGACATGGCGCAAGCGGCTTCCATCGATGTCGATGATTCCCCAACCGAGGTTGCGGAGCCCCGGATCGATCCCCATTACCCGCATCACTGCCCGCCATTGTTGCTTTTCCGGCACGGTTAGCACGAAACGCGAACAAACGCCAAGGTTAATGCGCCATGTTCCGTTCGCGTCATCGCGAGGATCGTTCCCGACATCGCGCGCTTTCGACGTCGTTTTCCGACCATGGATTGACGCGTTCACGCATTGGTATTCTTGATTTGAATCAAACCATTAACCGGGCTTTTCGACATGCGTTTTCTGCATGGGACACTTGCGTTTTTTGCGATTGAAAACGCACGGCTTCGCTTCTACGTGCCGTTCAGGTTTACGAACCCCCCAACCCCTTCTGGAGACCAGTCATGGCTGCACTTGACACCACCCGCCCCTTCGCGGCCGCCGGCTCCGCCGGTCGTTCCGCTGGCATTTTCGCCACCCTCGTCGGCGCTTTCGCCGCCTGGAACGACGCCCGCCTGACGCGCAAGAGCCTGTCCGCCCTGACCGATCGTGAACTGGACGATATCGGCCTGTGCCGCGGTGACATCGACACGGTGTCGTACCGCTACTGAAACCGGGTTTCAGTGACAACGAAATCGGCCGCGCCCCAAGGGACGCGGCCTTTTTCGTGACTGGTTACGACCGTCAGGAGAGGAGCGGAGAGAAGAGATTGGAGAACGCGGTGCTGACCGGATCCATCTGCATCAGCCAGCCGCCCACCTGTTCGGACAACGACCCGCTCATCAGCGCATCGACATGACCCATGTAGACGTCGGTGCCCAGCCCGGCGATCAGGAAACCCTTGAAGGCAAGAAAGAACACCAGCAGCAGGGCAAAGACCCGTGCGGCGTTGCTGCCGACCTTGTTGTCCGGTTGCTGCAGGAAGATGCCGTTGCGCGAAAGCACAGTCACGTAACCACGCGCCATGCGGTGGTGCTTCTTGACTAGTGCGCGCTGGCGCAACTCGAACTTGCGAAGAGCGTCTTCCATAGCAGCCTCGGCGATCCGGCCCCCACCGGTTGTTTTCCTTGGTATGGGTCAATTGCGGCAAAAATGGGGCAGATGTGGCAAATTCAACAGAATTCGCAGGCGTTTACCCTGTTTTGGACAAGGTTAGCGTCACCCAGTCACCAATCTCTTGCCGCGTGACCAGATTGATGCCGAAACGGGCATAAACCTCGACCACTTCATCGGCCTGGCGCGTCAGGATACCGGAAAGAATCATGTAACCCCCGGGAATCAATCGCGCCGCCGCGTCCGGTGCGAGATCGATCAGCGGCTGCTTGAGGATATTGGCGAAGATCAGGTCGAACGGTGCGCGCTGCTCCAGTGCCGGATTGCCGAACCCCGCCGCTTCGACGCAGAGCACCTTGCCGGTCAGGCCGTTCGCCCGCACGTTCGCCTCGGCCACCTCGACCGCAACCGCGTCGATATCCGAGGCGATCACCGTCTCGGGCCAGATGCGCGCCGCGGCCATCGCCAGGACCGCCGTGCCGCAACCGATATCGGCCACGTTTCGACAGGACGTACCGTCCGAGATCAGCCGGTCCAGCGCCTGCAGGCAGCCCAGCGTCGTACCGTGATGCCCGGTGCCGAACGCCATCGCGGCCTCGATCAGCAACGGTTCCGCACCCAGCGGAACCTTGTCCGCGTCATGACTGCCATAGACGAAGAACCGCCCGGCCTCGACCGGGGTCAGTTCCCGGCGTACCTTGTCGACCCAGTCCGTATCCGGCACTTCGGACACCACAAAGGGCTTTGTCGCGTAGGCCGCCTGCAGCAAGGCCAGCCCGATGTCGTCCGGCTCCTCGACGAAGTATCCACCGATCTCCCACTGGCCCGATCCATCCTCGATCTCGAAAACGCCGACACCGGTCGGGGCGGGATCAAGCTCTTCCATCGCCTCGCCCAGGGCTTCGGCGGCGTCGCGGTCGGAAAGTCTGGTGAAGGCGGTCCAGGTTTTCGGCATCCTCGGGTCCTATTCGGCGGGCGCGGCGGCAAAGCGGGAAAAGACGGTCTCGTTGCCCGGCTCGGGATGGCGCGGGATCATCAGCGACAGAATCAGCGAGACAACGGCCATCCCCGCGGCCAGCCCGAAGACACCACCGGGCGACACCAGCCACAGATAACCCAAGGCCGCAGGCAGAAACACCGCCGCGATGTGGTTGATGGTAAAGGCCACCGCGGCCGTCGGCGCGATGTCGCCGGGGTCGGCGATCTTCTGGAAGTAGGTCTTCATCGCCAGCGCGAGCGAGAAGAAGATGTTGTTGGTCACGTACAGGATTGCCGCCAGCAGCGCCCCCCAGCCGAACCAGTAGATCCCGCCGTAAAGGACGAAGACCGTGGTCAACCCGACATATTCGAACGCCATCGCGTTGCGTTCGCCGAAGCGGTGCACGATCCGGCCCAGAACCGGCGCCAGCGCCATGTTGGCCACGAGCGTGACCAGCATCAGCCGGGTGATTTCGTCCACCGAATAGCCGAAGCGTTCGACCATCATGAAGCCGGCGAAGACGATGAAGATCTGGCGCCGCGCGCCGGACATGAATTGCAACGCGTAGTATAGCCAGTACCGGCGCCGCAGCACGAATGTCTTGAGCTGCGGGTTGGGTGACTCGAAGGGCGGGATCACCAGCACGCAATAGGCCACGATCAGCAGCGTCAGACCGCCCGAGACCACATAAACGAAATCGTAGCTGAGATCGAAGGCGCGCCAGGTCATCACGATCGCCAGATAGGCCACCAGTGTCGCGGCCGATCCCGCCGCGATCAACAGGCCCAGCATCTGCGGCGCGCGATCCTTGGGCAGCCATTGCAGTTGCAGGCTTTGATTCACGGTCTCGTAATAGTGAAAGCCGATCGAACTGATGAGCGTGACGAACAGCAACCCACCCATGGTCGGAAACTGCGCCGTGATCGCCGTGGCCACGCCCAGCAGCGCCAGCGAGATCATCGCCAGCGTCTGTTCGCGCACGAACAGGATGACGACGATCACACCGATGGCCAGGAACCCGGGAATCTCGCGTACCGTGTGCAGCCAGCCGATGTCCGAACCGTCGAACTGCGCCGCCTCGATGACGAAGTTGTTCAGCAGCGCCGACCACGTCGCAAAGGACAGCGGCATGGCGATGGCCATGAGAAACAGCAGCGTCACGGGTCGCCGCCACAGCGGCAGGGACCGGGCCTCGTGCAGGGGAACGGGCATCATGACGGCGGCTTTACGCCGTTTGCGCAGACTTGGCGAGTCCCCCCGCGGCTGATCTGAATCAAGGCGGTCGGATGCGAACCCCCGCATGTATGTGGCATCGCGGAGGAGCCCATGGATCTAGTCGGTCTTGTTGATCGCATCGGCGAAGCGCCCACGGCGGCGCTGTTCGGCCTGCTGACGGGTCTTGTCTTCGGGGTGGCCGCGCAGCGCTCGCGATTCTGTCTGCGCGCCGCAACGGTCGAATTCGCCCGCGGCAAGCTGGAAGACAAGGTTGCGGTCTGGCTGCTGACCTTCTCGACTGCCCTGGTCTGGGTGCAGGGGGCGCGCCTGCTGGGCCTGATCGACACGGCCGAGGCGCGGATGATGGCAGTGCCCGGGAGCTGGTCCGGCGCGATCATCGGCGGGCTGCTGTTCGGCGCCGGCATGGTGCTGGCGCGCGGCTGTTCGGGGCGTCTGCTGGTTCTGGCGGCCACCGGCAACCTGCGCTCCGTCGTCTCGGGGATGATCTTTGCCGTGGTGGCCCAGATGACGCTGACCGGCTGGCTGGCGCCGTTGCGCGACCGGCTGGCGGCCCTTTGGATCACCTCCGGCGGGCGCAACCTGGATCTGCTCACGGCCCTGCACCTGCCGCGCGGTTCGGGACTGGTCTTCGGCCTGGCGATCGCGGTCTTGGCGCTGGAACTGTCGCGCCGCCACCGCATCGGCGCGCGGCGGCTGGTTTTCGCGTCCGGTGTCGGCTTTGCCGTGGCGCTCGGCTACGGGCTGACCCATGCCCTGTCGCAGGTCGCCTTCGACCCGGTGCCGATCGAAAGCCTGACCTTCACGGGGCCTTCGGCCAACATGCTGATGTTCTTCCTCGATCGCTCGTCGCTGCTGGAATTCGATATCGGCCTCGTGCCGGGTGTCGTGATCGGCTCGTTCGCCGCCGCCGCCTGGGCGCACGAACTGAAATTCCAGGGCTTCGAAGGCGCCATCCCGATGCGCCAGGCGATGATCGGCGCCGCGCTGATGGGTTTCGGCGGCATGCTGGCCGGTGGCTGCGCTATCGGCGCGGGCGTCACCGGCGGATCGATCTTCGCCGGCACCGCCTGGCTTGCGCTGTTCTCCATGTGGGTGGGCGGCATCACGATGGACACGATCCTGCGCCGCCCCGGCGCCCCGGCGCTGGCCTGATCTTCATCTTGCCCGGAAAACTCCGGGGTGAATGGCGGCTTGCCGCCAGAGGGGCTGGCCCCTCTCGCCGGTTCAGTTGCGGATGCGCCAGCCAGTCTTGAATATCCACCAGATCACGCCCAGGCACAGCGCGGTGAACCCGGCGATCGCCAGCAGCGACAGCCCCACCGGGACATCCGCCATGCCGAAGAACGACCAGCGAAAACCCGAGATCAGGTAGACCACCGGGTTGAACAGCGTGATCGTCTGCCAGACCGGCGGCAGCATCGAGATTGAGTAGAACGACCCGCCCAGAAAGACCAACGGCGTCACGATCAGCAGCGGCACCAGTTGCAACTGCTCGAAATTGCCGGCCCAGATGCCGATGATGAACCCCAAAAGCGCGAAGCTCAGGCAGGTCAGCACCAGAAAGGCCAGCATCGCCACCGGATGCGCGATATCCAGATCGACGAACAACGACGCCGTGACCAGGATCACCACCCCGATGAACAGCGCCTTGGTCGCCGCCGCGCCGACATAGCCGACCACGATTTCCAGGAAATTCACCGGTGCGGACAGCAATTCGTAGATCGTGCCGATGAATTTCGGGAAATAGATGCCGAAAGACGCGTTGGAAATCGCCTGGGTCATCACGCTCAACATCACCAGCCCCGGCACGATGAAGGCGCCATAGCTGACCCCCTCGACCTGGTCGATCCGCGACCCGATCGCCGCACCGAAGACGACGAAGTAAAGCGAGGTCGAGATGACCGGAGAGATGAAGCTTTGCAGAAGCGTGCGAAAGAACCGCGCCATCTCGAACCGGTAGATCGCGGCTATGGCCTGCCAGTTCATGCCGCGTCCTCCTGCTTGCTGACCAGCCCGACAAAGATATCCTCGAGCGAATTCTGTCGGGTATGCACGTCGCGCACCGCCACGCCGGCCCCGCTGAGCGCGGTCATCAGCCGTGCGATGCCCGACCGGTCGGCGGCGGTGTCATAGGCGAAGACCAGCGTCTGGCCGCCGTCATCCAGCGCCAGGTCGAACTCCGACAACGCGTCGGGTACAGCGGTCAACGGCTCGGCCAGGTCGACACGCAATTCCTTTTGCCCCATGCGGGTCATCAGGCTGGACTTTTCTTCCACCAGCAGGATCTGGCCGCGGTTGATCACACCCACCCGGTCGGCGATCGCCTCGGCCTCTTCGATGTAATGGGTGGTCAGGATGATCGTCACGCCGTCACGTTTCAGCTCGGCCACCGTTTCCCACATGTCGCGGCGCAGCTCGACATCGACGCCGGCGGTGGGTTCGTCCAGAAACAGCACCCGCGGTTCGTGGCTCAGCGCCTTGGCGATCAGCACGCGGCGTTTCATCCCACCCGACAGCGCGCGGATCGGGCTGTCCTTCTTGTCCCAAAGCGACAGCTTGCGCAGCACCTGTTCGATGAAGGCATCGTCGCGCGGCTTGCCGAACAGGCCGCGGGAAAAGCGCACCGTGTTGATCACCTTCTCGAAGGGTTCCAGGTTGATTTCCTGCGGCACCAGGCCCACCAGGTTGCGCGCCGCGCGGTAGTCGTCGATCACGTCGTGGCCGCCCACGCGGATCCGTCCGGCGGTCGGAAGAGTGATGCCGCAAACGGCGGAAATCAGCGTCGTCTTGCCCGCGCCGTTGGGGCCCAGCAGCGCCAGGATCTCGCCTTCCTGGATGTCCAGCGACACGCTCTTCAGCGCTTCGAACCCGCCGTCATAGACCTTTTGCAGGTCGCGGATTTCCACCATGGCCATGGGATCGGTCCTTTCGTTCTTGTGCGCGCAACCTAGCCCCGCCCCCCGCAAGTGCAATCGTGCAATATCGCATGGCCGTTGTTCATGTCGCAATCGGGCTGGCGAAGACGGACGCGCCGCGCTAGGCCGAGACATGGCCCAGCACGACCGCCCCACCCTTGGAATCCTCTTCGTTTGTGCGGGCGTCCTGCTGATTTCGCTCAACGACCTGACGATCAAGTACCTGTCGGGCGGCTATCCGCTGCACCAGCTGGTGTTCATCCGCGCCGTCTGCGGGTTGCTGCTGACCTTCGTCTTTCTGAGCCATGAAGGCGGGCTACGCGCGCTGCGCACCGACAAACCGTTCCTGCTCATCTTGCGCGGATTGCTGATCGTGATGGCCAACCTGACCTTCTTCGCGGCACTGGCGGTGATGCCGCTGGGCCAGGTCACGGCGCTGTTTTTCGTCGCGCCGCTGCTGATCACCTTGCTGTCGGTTCCGCTTCTGGGTGAAAGGGTCGGCCCGCTGCGGTTGGGCGCGGTGCTGGTCGGGTTCGTTGGCGTTCTGGTCATGCAGCGCCCCTGGGCCGACGCGACCGACGCGCCCCGCGTCGTCATGGCGCTGCCGGTGATCGCCGCCACCTTCTACGCGCTGATGCAGGTGCTGACACGGCGGCTGGGCGTATCGGCCAGCACCGCGACGATGGCGATCTACAACCAGTCGGTCTTTGTCGCGGTCAGCCTGCTGTTCTTCGCCGTCGCAGGCGATGGCCGTTTCGTGGCCGAGACCACGCCCGCAAGCCTGGAATTCCTGCTGCGCCCCTGGATCCGCCCCCCGGCCGAAGAGATCTGGTTTCTGGTCTTTCTCGGATTCGTGGCGGGGTTCATGGTCTATGCGATGACCGCCGCCTATCGGTTGGCCGACGCCGCCGTCATCGCGCCGTTCGAATATCTCGGGCTGCCGCTGGCGTTCTTCTGGGGGTGGCTGATCTTCGGCGAAATCCCGGATGCGACCACCTGGATCGGCTGCGCCCTGATCCTCGGTTCGGGCCTGTTCGTGTTCTTGCGCGAACGGCGGAAAGGCCACCGACAGCTTGGCCGGCGGGGGCTCTGGGCGCGGCGCTGATCCGCTTCATCTGGCCGGAAATATCCCGGGGGGGCTTGCCGTCAGGCAAGCGGGGGCAGCGCCCCCTGCCCCGGCTCACATTCCGCGCACCGTGTCGATCATCAGCTGCACGTTCTCGGGATCGGCATCCGGCGTGATCCCGTGGCCGAGATTGAAGATATGCGGCCCCTTGGAAAACGCCTGCACGACGCGCCGGGTTTCGTCGACCAGAGCCCGCCCGCCCGTCACCATGTGCAACGACGCCAGGTTGCCCTGCACGCAACCGCCGGTCTGCACGTGTTCCGCCGCCCATTCCGGCGTGACGCTGTCGTCGATCGCCACGCAATCGGCGCCGGTCGCTGCGTGGAACCCGATATACTTGTCGCCGGCCTGGCGCGGAAAGGCGATGACCGGCAGGCCGGGGAACCGCGCCTTCATCTCTTGCGTGATGATGCGGGCCGGTTCCGTGACATAGCGGTCGAACTCGTCGCCCTGCATCGAGCCCGCCCAACTGTCGAATATCTTGACCACCTCGGCGCCCGCCTTCACCTGCTCGGACAGGTAATCCACCGTGGATTCCGTCAGCCGGTCGATCAGCGCCTCGAAAAGCGGGCGGTTTTCGGCCTTCAGCGCGTGCGCCGGCCCCTGGTCGGGCGTGCCGCGCCCGGCGATCATGTAGGTGGCGACCGTCCAGGGCGCGCCGGCGAAACCGATCAGCGTGGTCTCGGGCGGCAATTCGCGGCGCAGGATCCGCACCGTCTCGTAGACCGGGTTCAGCGTGTCGTGGATCATCTCGCCGCGACCGAGCGTGTCGAAATCGGCCTGGCTGGTGATCGTCGACAGGCGCGGCCCTTCGCCGGTCACGAACCAGAGGTCCGCGCCCAGGGCCTGTGGCAGAAGCAGGATATCGGCGAACAGGATCGCCGCATCGAACCCGTAGCGTCGGATCGGCTGCAGGGTGACCTCGGCTGCCAGTTCGGAATTGTAGCACAGAGACAGGAAATCTCCGGCCTCGGCCCGCGTCGCGCGGTATTCCGGCAGGTATCGCCCGGCCTGACGCATCATCCAGATCGGCGGCGTCGGCAGCGTTTCCCCGGCAAGCGCGCGCAGAATGGTCTTGGTCATCGGCTGTCCTTCCTCGGTCGAGCCCCGTGGTCATATGAAGCCGCGGCGGTGTCAAGTGACGGTTGTCAGTGCCCGGCGACGCGACTAAAGCTGCGGACATGACACTCGACTTGCCCACACCCGACAAGCCCTTGAAAATCGGCACCCGCGGCTCGCCGCTGGCGCTCGCCCAGGCCCATGAGACGCGCCGCCGTCTGGGTGCGGCCTTCGACCTGCCCAACGCTGCGTTCGAGATCGTGGTCATCAAGACAACAGGCGACCGCATCCTGGACCGCCCGCTCAAGGAAATCGGCGGCAAGGGTCTGTTCACGCGCGAGATCGAGGAACAGCTTCTGGCGGGCGACATCGACATCGCCGTGCATTCGATGAAGGACATGCCGGTGCTACAACCGGGTGGACTGCTGCTGGATTGCTACCTGCCGCGCGAGGATGTCCGCGACGCCTTCATCTCGCCGGACTTCGCCTCGATCCGCGACCTGCCCAAGGGTGCGACAGTGGGCACCTCGTCGCTGCGCCGTCGGGCGCAACTGATGAACCGCCGCCGCGACCTGACGGTGGTCGAGTTCCGCGGCAACCTGCAGACTCGGTTGAAGAAACTGCAAGATGGCGTGGCGTCCTGCACGTTTCTGGCAATGGCGGGCCTGAACCGACTGGGCATGGACGACGTGCCGAAAACGCCGATCGAGACGACCGACATGCTGCCGGCCGTGGCACAGGGGGCCATCGGCATCGAACGGCGCGCCGACGATCCGCGCACCGAAGCGATGCTCGACGCGATCCACGACACGCCGACGGGCCACCGCCTCGCGGCGGAACGCGCCTTTCTGGCCGAACTGGACGGGTCCTGCGAGACGCCGATTGCCGGTCTGGCGGAGTTGCAGGGCGGCGGCCTGTTCCTGCGCGGAGAAATCCTGCGCCCGGACGGCAGCGCCGCCTTTTCGGGCGAACGCCAGGGGCCGATTTCCGATGCCGCCGAAATGGGGGTATCGCTGGCCCGCGAACTGCTGAGCGCGGCGGGACCCGGGTTTTTCGACTGGCACGGGACATAGGCCGCGCCAGCCACCTGTCTCAGGGGATCAGAACCGTCTGCCCGGTCGTCCTGCGCGCCTCCAGCGCGTCATGCGCGGCCCTGACCTGCTCCAGCGGGAACCGCTGGTCGATGCGGATCTTCACTGCCCCGGACGCCACCTTGTCGAACAGCATCGAGGCCATGTCCTGGCAGGTGGCGTGATCCGAGATGTGGGTGAACAGCGTCGGCCGCGTGATCTTGAGCGATCCCTTCTGCCCCAGGATGCCGATGTTGAAAGGCGGCACCGGGCCGGATGCGTTGCCGAACGAAATCATCATGCCCAGAGGCGCGAGGCAATCGAGCGAACCCTCGAACGTGTCGGCCCCCACCGCATCCATCACCACGTCGACGCCGCGCGCGCCGGTCAGTTCGCGCACCGTCGCAACCCAGTCCGCGGTGCGGTAATTGATACAAGCCTCGGCGCCGTGGTCCAACGCCAACTGGCATTTCTCGTCCGTGCCCGCGGTGCCGATCACGCGGATGCCTTCGGATTTCGCCCATTGGCAGGCGATCAGGCCCACACCGCCGGCGGCGGCATGAAACAGCACCGTGTCCCCGGCCTTGATCGGCGTGGTTCGGTGGAACAGGTATTGAACCGTCAGCCCCTTGAGCATCATCGCCGCGGCCTGGTCGAACGGAATGCCGTCCGGCAGGGGACAGACCTGTGACGCGGGCATCACGCGGGCCTGGGCATAGGCGCCCGGCGGCATCGACGCATAGGCGGCGCGGTCGCCGGGTTTCAGGTGGGTGACGCCCTCTCCCACCGCCTCGACCACGCCGGCGGCCTCCATTCCCAAGGCTTGCGGCAGTTGCAGCGGGTAAAGCCCCGAGCGCTGGTAGACATCGATGAAGTTCAGCCCGCAGGCCTCGTGCCGGATGCGGATCTGGCCCAGCCCGGGTTCGCCGACCTCGCGATCGACGACTTTCAGCATATCCGACCCGCCATGGGCCTCGATGATTACGGTTTTGACCATGGTCTCCTCCCCTCTTGTCAGCCCACTTTCAACACGATCTTGCCGATATGGTCCGAGCTTTCCATGCGGGCATGCGCTGCCGCCGCGTCCTCCAGCGGATACTCCGAATCCATCACCGGCGCCACGCGCCCTGCCTCCAGCAACGGCCAGACATGAGTTCGCAGCGCCTGCGCGATCCGTGCCTTGGCCAGGTCGCTTTGCGGCCGCAACGTGCTGCCGGTGATCGTCAGCCGCCGCATCATCACCTGTGCGAAGTTCAACTCGACCTTGGGACCCTGCAGGAACGCGATCTGCACCAGCCGGCCGTCATCGGCAAGCGTCCTGACGTTCCGCGGCAGGTAGTCGCCCCCCACCATGTCGAGGATCAGGTTCGCGCCTCCCTCGGCGCGCAGCACCTCGACAAAATCCTCGGCCCGGTAGTTGATCGCCCGTTCCGCCCCCAGACGCGTACAAGCCGCGCATTTCTCGTCCGATCCGGCGGTGGCGAACACCCGCGCGCCGAACGCGCTGGCCATCTGGATCGCGGTCGTGCCGATTCCGGACGATCCGCCATGCACCAGGAACCGCTCACCCGCCTGCAAACCACCCCGGTCGAAGACGTTGGTCCAGACGGTGAAGAAGGTCTCGGGCAGGCATGCGGCCTCTTTCAATCCCATCCCTTGCGGCACGGGCAGGCAGTGCGCGGCGGGGGTGGCCACGTATTCAGCGTAACCCCCACCCGGCAGAAGCGCGCAGACCATGTCGCCGGGCGCGGGCCAATCGACACCGGCACCCACCGCCACGACTTCGCCCGCGGCTTCCAGCCCGGGCAGATCCGAAGCGCCCGGCGGCGGTGCGTAGCTTCCCGCCCGTTGCAGCGCGTCGGGACGGTTGACGCCGGCAAAGGCGACGCGGATCACCACTTGTCCGTGACCGGCCTGCGGAACCGTGCGCTCGGTCGGGGTCAGAACATCGGGGCCACCGGGCTTCGCGATTTCAACGGCGCGCATCGTTTTGGTCATGGGGCGATCCTCCTGGCCGTTCTTGGTAACAGGACGTAGCGCCGGTGCAATCGCCAAAGGGTCAGCGCGGTGCCACCCATCCGCCGGGCAGATCGTCGTTCTGGCGCGGTTCGGGCGCCTTGACGCGGGACAGCAGCCAGTTCGGCCCCGCCAGCAACTTTTGCAGTCCGGGGTTGCGGCGCACCTGCGCCTTGATTTTCTCGATCCGCATCACGTCTTCGATCCGGCGGTCCAGAAAGGCCCACGTTGCCTGCTGATCCGGCGAATCGTCACCCAGCCAATACAGCACGGTCGACGAATACACGCCGGCCAGGGTGGCCCGCTTGGTGTACCAGTTGATGTCGCGCGAGCTGTCGCCCAAGGCATCCCAGATTCGGTCCGCCGTACCCCAGATCAGCCGGGCACCCTCTGCCGCGTGGGTCGGCAGGGCAAACAGCGTCGTGCCCCGGCGCACCGCTTCGCGATCCTCGACCGCCTCGAGCCGGGCACGGACGGCAAAGGTAACCCGCTCGCGGATCGACATCTGCGACAGGTCGGCTGCCTTCATGGCGGCGACCATCGCGTCGTCGCCGCGCCGATGATAGGCCACCGCGAGATCGATCGCGCCGCGCGGAAACAGGCCACGTGCCACCATCGGATCACAGCCGATATCGGCGATGGCGGCGCGAAACGCCGCCTCGGACCAGCCGTCGAACGGTACGTGCATCAAAACCGCATCCAGCAGCTTGTTGGTCAGATCGGGGTCCATGGCACACTCCTGCGTGTTGGCTATCGCTAGACTAGACAAACTAGGGGCGGGTTGCTATACGGCCACCTCCTGCAAATCCATGCAACTTCAACCTAGAAAGGTGGTGACAACCACATGCAGGTCAGTGTTCGCGACAACAATGTCGATCAGGCGCTTCGTGCCCTGAAGAAAAAGCTGCAGCGCGAAGGCGTGTTCCGCGAAATGAAGCTCAAGCAGCATTTCGAGAAACCGTCCGAGAAGAAAGCGCGCGAAAAGGCCGAGGCCATCCGCCGCGCCCGCAAGCTGGCGCGCAAGAAGGCCCAGCGTGAAGGTCTGCTTTAAGACCGGCAGCCGATTTCCGAGCTGAAAGAGTTACGAACCCCCGGAGCCCGCTTCGGGGGTTTGGTTTTTCCGTACCCGCCTTGGTGCTTGCCCAATGCGACCGCGTGCGTTCTACTGAGGGTTGATTAAGCGGCGTTTGCCGCGAAACACCTTTGGATCACGCGCATGGCTGAACCTTCGAAACCTATCGGGCTGACTGCCGCCATTCTGATCGGGGCGACGTGTTTCGCCCTTGGCGCAGTGGCGTTCTATCTTTGGGACAGCTCGCGTTTTTTCGCCGAGGAAACCCCTATCGCCGAACCCGTCATCGAGCCCGCGGTCGTCGAACCCGCTCGCGACCAGGACTACGCGGTCCAGCGCATCTTTTTCGGGACCGACCGCAACCTGGAACGCGAGACCGAAATCGGGCCGGTTTTCGGCCATGAACGCGCCGGTGAACTGACGCTGGGCTATCGCGACGTCACCATCCCAAGCGATGCCCATGCCATCGGCGAGATCGAGCTGCCCAATAGTTTCACCGTTTTCACGGTGACGCTGTGGGAGGAGGCCGAAGACCCCGCTCGCCACTTTACCGTGTACGAGACCCAAGTGCTGGACCGCGACACCTTTGTCGCGATGGCATCCGAGGCCGCCGTGGCGGCAGAAACCTATCCGGCCTCCGCCTTCGTCTTCATCCACGGCTTCAACACCACCTTCCGCGCCGCGATGTTCCGGGCCGCGCAACTGACCTACGACCTGGGGTTCGACGGCCCGGCCTTCGCCTATAGCTGGCCGAGCGTCGGCGCTACGGCGGACTACGTGACCGATCTGGACAGCGCCGACAACGCCGCCCTGCACATGGACGAATTCTTTGACACCGTGTTCGGCATCCCCGGGGTCGAAAAGGTGCATGTCTTGGCGCATTCCATGGGCAACGCGGCGCTGGCAGAGTTCCTGACCCGCGCCGGAACGAAGATCTCGCGACGCGACGGCAAGCCGATCGATCAGCTTGTTCTTGCGGCGCCCGATCTCGATGCCAGCCAGTTTCCGTCGATCGCCAAGCATTTCACCGATGTCGCCAAGGGTGTGACGCTGTATGCGGCGTCTACCGACATGGCGCTTTTCGCGTCGAAATCGCTGCGAAAGAACCATGTGCGCCTGGGTGACATCGGCCCGAACGGTCCCGTCATCGTGCCGGGCATGGACAGCATCGATGTCAGCGCCGTGGGCACTGAAATCCTGTCGCTGAATCACAACATCTATGCCCGCAACCGCGGCGTGCTCGACGATCTGGGCCGGCTTTTCCAGACAGGCGAAAGGCCCCCGACGAAACGGATGCCCACCTTGCGCGAAGTCGCGCGCGGAACCGAAAAATACTGGCAGATGCCCGAGTGACGGATCAGTCCGGGCCGATCATGAAACAGGTGATCTGCCGCGCCTGAAGCCGGCGACAGGCCAGGTCGGCGGTTTCGCGGGTCAGGCCCAGGAAATTGGCGTCGAACCCGCCCTTGCGGTTGACGACCTTGCGCAGCGACCCGTCCAGCGTCGACATTTCGGCAAGGGCAGTCTTCAGCAGCACCTTCTCGGCGTCGAACTTGCTGGGATAGCGGCCGACATTGATACCCCAGTGCCGCCCGCCCGACGTCGACACGCGGGTCACCACCTCGGCCTTACGGCTTGGTGTCGCCGGTTCCTGCGGCGCGACGGCGGCCAGAACGACGCCCTTGGGCCGGATCATCGGCTTGGCCGACTCCACCGGGGCCACCGCAGACGCCTGGACGACCGGAGCGGCGACCGCTTCGACAACGGCGGCCACCGTTTCGGCGACCGTCACGTCAGCGGGTTCCTGCACGGGCGCCTCTGCCACGAGGTCGGCCGGGCGCGCCTCGGGTTTGGGCGCGGTGGGCGCGGTCTTGACCTCGGCCAGCAGGGTTTCGATGTCATCCTTCACCTCGGCCACCAGAGGCGCGACATCCTGTTCGGTGGTCGGGCGCGAGGTGGGGCGCAAGCTGCGTGTGACGGCGGCAGAGGCGACGCGGATCGTCTTGGCCCGGGTGCCCGTGGTCGCAACGGCATCCTGCGAGGTCGTCGTCACTGCCGGCAGCGTATCTGTCTCGGCTTCTGCAATTCGCGACCCGCCGATATAGGCGGGTTTCGAAGGTTTGCGCAGGGCAACGCGGCTGGGTGCCCGGGAAAACCCGAGATCCAGCAATTCGGCGACCTGCGCATTGCGCGAGGTGGTCGAACGCCCGCCGAAGACGGTCGCGATGATCCGTTCGCTGCCGCGTTCGGCCGACGCCACAAGGTTGAACCCCGCGGCTCGGGTGTAGCCGGTCTTGATCCCGTCGGCGCCCTTGTAGTTGGCCAGAAACCGGGAATTGGTGTTGTTGACCGCACGGATGCCTGCATCGGTCGACCGGCGCGAGAACAGATTGTAGTACATCGGGTAGTCGTACAGGACGTGCCGGCCGAGAATGGTCATGTCGCGCGCGGTGGACAGGTGACCGGATTCGGTCAGCCCATGGGCGTTCTTGAAGGTGGTCCGCGTCATGCCCAACGCTTTTGCCGTGCGGTTCATCCGCCGGGCAAATGCCGCTTCGGACCCGCTGATCGCCTCGCCGATGGCCGTGGCCGCATCGTTGGCCGATTTGACCGCCGCGGCGCGCACCAGGTAACGCAGCGCGATCTTCTGACCGGCACGCAAACCCAGCTTGGAGGGAGGTTCAGACGCCGCCTTCTGCGAGATCGTCACCTTTGTATCCATGCTGAGTTCGCCGTTCTGAACCGCCTCGAAGGCGATGTAGAGCGTCATCATCTTGGTCAGCGAGGCCGGATGCAGGCGTGTGTCTGCATTGCGCGAATGCAGGACTTCGCCCGTTCGGGCGTCCATGACCATCGCCGCGTAGGGTGCGGCCAACGCGCTGAATGGCACGATCAGCGCAAGCCAAACGATTGTGATTAAATACAGGCCAATGCGGCCCGGCTGCCTGCGCCGTCCCGTCACGGTTTTCCGCCTCTTCTGCCTCAAGCCCCCGATTTTTCGGTGGGCATTTGTTTTAATTTTCTAGAGGCTACCACAACAAGGGCATGAGGAGAAGCCTACAATCCCTTGATATCCCCTTATTTTTCAGAAGCATGCATTCAACATCTAGCGGTTGGGGAAACACCCCGCCCAAAACCGGCCATTGTGGCGGAAATAAGGCAAATGTGGCGGGAATAAGGCGGCGGAAATGCGCTTGATCCGCGCGTTTTCAACCGATGTCGCCGACAAGCGTCGGCAACCCGCCAAGGTCGTCGATCGCGCGGTATCTGGGGCTGTCCGGAGGTTCGGCATGTTCCAGATCCCATTGCAGATCGTGCGGGACGAAAACGCCCCAGCCGCCCGCCTCGATCGCCGGACAAACATCAGATTTCATCGAGTTGCCGACCATCATCGCGGCTCGAACGCCGCCGGGAAGCGGATGGAAGATGCGCGCATAGACGGACGGGGTCTTGTCAGACACGATTTCGACGTGGTCGAACAGGTCGCCCAGACCCGATTGCGCCAGCTTGCGTTCCTGATGCAGCAGATCGCCCTTGGTGATCAGCACCAGGTGATGACTGCCGGCCAGCGCCTCGATCGCGTCGCGGGCATGGGGCAGCAATTCGATCGGGTGGGCCAGCATCTCGCGTCCAGCGTCCAGCAGCGCCGCAACCACAGTTCCCGGCACCTTGCCGTCGGTCACTTCGACCGCGGTTTCGATCATCGACAGGACAAAGCCTTTAACGCCGAAACCGTAATGCCCGATATTGCGGCGCTCGGCGGCGATCAGGCGTTGCTCGAGATGCTCACGCTCCGCATGGTCGCGCAGCAGCGCCGCGAATCGTTCCTGCGTCAGCTGGAAGAACCGTTCGTTGTGCCAAAGGGTATCATCCGCATCGAAGCCGATTGTTCGCAAATTCCGTGTCATGCCGCGCCTAGACCCATCGCGGCTCTTTTCTCTGCCGCCCGTCCGATTATATAACCGCAACGAAGTCAGCCAACCGGATAGACGCGCGCCACGATGACCGACGTCTTCACATTCCACACGATCCGCATGGCCGGGGCGACGCCTCCGGGCGAAGGCGATACCGGTGTGGTGGTGGAAACCCGTCAGAAGACCAAGCGCCCGCCGCTTTACAAGGTGCTGTTGCTGAACGACGACTACACGCCGATGGAATTCGTCGTCCACGTCCTCGAACGGTTCTTCGGCATGAGCCATGCCCAAGCATTCGAAGTGATGCTGACCGTGCACAAGAAGGGTGTCGCGGTGGTCGGCGTGTTCAGCCACGAGATCGCCGAAACCAAGGTGGGCCAGGTGATGGATTTCGCCCGCCGCCATCAGCATCCTCTGCAATGCACGATGGAAAAGGAATAGTCGGGCCACGGCCCGCGTCAGCATGCGATCCGACAGACTTCAACACGCCTTGAAATCCGGGCTTGTCCTTCCCGACGACGCGCGCTGCGTTCTGATCGGAGCGCCGGGGGATTTCGAAATCGACGCCTTCGCGCCGGGCTCGACGGTTGTGCAACAGGACTTTCGCCCGGATTTCGATCATTGGGAGCGGCGGGGCGTCACCGTCACGGATAACGCGCAGGGCCCATTCGACATCGCCATCGCATTCATACCCCGTGCGCGTGCGTTGGCCGAAAGCCGGGTCGCGCAGGCCTGCGCGCTCGCGCCGGGCGGACTGGTCATCATCGACGGGCAAAAGGAAGACGGGGTCGAATCCGTGCTCAAGGCGATGCGCGGCAGGACGACGCTTGAGGGCGTGGTGTCCAAGGCGCATGGCAAGCTTGCCTGGTTGGCCGCATCCGATGCCTTTGCCGACTGGGCGCATGGCGCGACACGCAACAGTGACGGTTTCTGGACGGCGCCGGGTGTGTTTTCGTCCGATGCCACTGACCCGGCCTCGGCCTTTCTGGCCGACGCTTTGCCGCGTGGCCTGTCCGGGCAGATCGCCGATCTGGGCGCCGGCTGGGGCGCGCTGGCACCGACCATACTGCGCAGCGACACGGTCGCGGCCCTTCACCTCGTAGAAGCCGACAAGGCGGCCCTGGACTGCGCGCGGCGCAACGTGACCGACCCCCGCGCGCACTTTCATTGGGCGGATGCGACGACGTGGAAAACGCCCGCGCCGCTGGACGCCGTGGTAATGAACCCGCCCTTTCATGCCGGGCGCCGGGGCGATCCGGGTATCGGGCAATCGTTTATCGCCGCTGCGGCGCGGCTGCTGTCGCAATCGGGGCATCTGTGGATGGTCGCCAACCGTCACCTGCCTTACGAAGCCGCGCTGACCAAGCATTTTCGGGACTGCACCGAAACCGGCGGCGACGCCCGGTTCAAGATCCTTCACGCGCGCCGCCCCACTCGTCACAAGGGCTGAACCCGGCTAGGGTCGCGCAACACAAGCAAGGGCAAACCCATGAGTTTTTCCATCGAGGGCAAGACCGCGATCGTGACCGGCGCCGCCAACGGCATCGGCCTCGCCATCGCGCGGCATTTCTCGGACATGGGCGCGAACGTCATGTTCGCGGACATGGACGAAGACCGTCTGGCCAAGGAATGTGGCACCGAGGATGACGGCAACGGTATGCGCTATTTCGCGGGAGATCTGCGCGAAAGGCTGACGCTGGCGAACCTGCTCTCCGCCACGCTGGACGCCTTCGACCGGGTCGACATCCTGGTGAACGGTTCGCGCCAGGTGGTGCCCTCGGACCCGCTCGACCTGGATCACGACGCCGTGGAACAACTGCTGAACCAGAACCTGATGACGGCACTCAGGCTCAGCCAACTGGTCGCCAAACGGATGATAAAACAGGCGAAGGGACAGGAAGAAGGCCAGGCGGGCGCGATCATCAACATGTCCTCGATCGCGGCGCGCCGGTCGCATCCGAACCTAATGGGCTATTCCGTTGCCTGCGCAGCGCTGGATCAGATGACCCGATCCATGGCGGTCGCCCTTGCCCCAGAACGCATCCGGGTCAACGCCGTCGCATTCGGGTCGGTGATGTCAAGCAGCCTCAGGGAAACACTTCGCGACCACCGCGATTACCGTGGCGATATCGAAAAACATACGCCGCTGGGCCGTATCGCGGCGCCCGGCGAAGTGGCCGAAGCGGTGCAGTTCCTCGCCTCCGAAGGCGCGGGTTTCATGACCGGGCAGATCATCACCGTGGATGGCGGCCGCACCCTGCTCGATCCGGTGGCCGCGCCGGCGCATTGACCGGTTGCGATTTCCGACCCGATGCGGAAGGGTCCGCAAAAAAGGGGACGACCGCGATGACCGACAGTTTCGAGACCGAAAAGACCCGCGCCAGCGCCTGGTTCCGGCAGCTGCGCGACGACATCACCGCCGCCTTCGAAGCGTTGGAGGACAGCCATTCCGAAGGCCCGTTCAGCGATCGCGCGCCCGGCCGGTTCGAGGTGTCCAAGACCACGCGCCACGCCGATGACGGCGCGGATGCGGGCGGCGGGTTGATGAGCGTGATGCGCGGCGGGCGGGTGTTCGAAAAGGTCGGTGTCAACGTCTCGACCGTCTACGGCGCGCTTGGTCCTGCCGCGCAAAAGGCGATGGCGGCGCGCGGCGTGCCGGGCATGGAAGACGATCCGAGCTTCTGGGCCTCGGGCATCAGCCTTGTGGCGCATATGCAGAACCCGCACGTGCCCGCGGTGCACATGAACACGCGGATGTTCTGGACGCCGCATGCCTGGTGGTTCGGCGGCGGCTCCGACCTCAACCCCTGTATCGAATACGCCGAGGACACCGCGCATTTCCACGCCACGCAGAAAGCCCATCTCGATCCGCACGGGGACGCGCTCTATCCCGAGCTCAAGGCCTGGGCGGACGAGTATTTCTTCGTTCCCCATCGCGGCCGCGCCCGCGGCGTCGGAGGCATCTTCATGGACGATCGCAATTCCGGCGATTGGGAGGCCGATTTCGCGCTGACACAGGACATCGGCCGTGCCTTCCTGCCCGCCTATCTGCCGCTGGTCGAAAGGCGCCGGGTGCAGGCGTTCACCGATGCCGACAAGGACGCCCAGCTAGTCCACCGCGGGCTTTATGCCGAATACAACCTCGTCTACGACCGCGGCACCAAGTTCGGGCTGGCCACCGGTCACGACGCCAACGCGGTGCTGATGAGCCTGCCGCCTGTGGCCAAGTGGACCTGATCCGCTTCATCTGGCCTGAAATATCCCGGGGAGTGTGAGGGGCTGGCCCCTCACCGAGGCATCACAACACGCGCCAAGCCCCCGGCTCGAGCCCTTCGACCGACCACTCGCCCACCGACCAGCGCACCAGCCGCAGGCAGGGCAGACCGACATGCGCCACCATCCGCCGCACCTGCCGGTTGCGCCCTTCGGTAATGGTCAGCCGCAGCCAGGAATCGGGCACCGTCTTGCGCAGCCGGATCGGCGGGTCGCGGGGCCACAGGTCAGGCGGTGCGATGGCTTCGGCCTGCGCCGGACGGGTCGGGCCGTCCTTCAGCACAACGCCGCGCCGCAACGCATCCAGTTGCGGCGTGTCCGGTCTTCCTTCGACTTGTACGAGATAGGTTTTGGGTTTGGCGAATTTCGGCGCGGCGATCCGCGCCTGCAGCCGCCCGTCATCGGTCAGCACCAGCAGGCCTTCGCTGTCACGGTCTAGGCGACCCGCCGGGTAGACGCCCGGCAGGTCGATGAAATCCGACAGCGTGGCGCGGGGGCTGTCGGCATTGCCGCGATCGGTGAATTGCGACAGCACGCCGTAGGGCTTGTTGAACAGGACGACGCGGCTCATGGCCGCCTTGCGGCGAAGAACGCTTTCAACACCGCCTCGGCCTCTTCGGCGGCTATGCCGTCGTATATTTCGGGCGCGTGGTGGCATTGCGGATGCGCGAAGACCCGCGCGCCATGCGCCACGCCACCGGACTTGGGATCGGCCGCCGCATAGTACAGCCGACGGATGCGGGCAAAGGATATCGCGGCGGCACACATCGGACAGGGTTCCAGCGTCACATAGAGATCGTGATCAGGAAGCCGTTCCGACCCGGCGGCAGCGCAGGCGGCGCGCAGCACCTCGATTTCGGCATGGGCGGTGGGATCGCTGCGTTCGCGCGTGCGGTTCCCGGCCTGGGCGACGACCCGCCCGTCCGGACCGACCAGTACCGCGCCAACGGGCACTTCGCCGCGCGCGGCTGCGGCGCGGGCTTCAGCAAGGGCGGTATCCATATGGCCGGGCGATTGCATGATCCGCCTCTTAGCGCGGCGCAGGCGCGCATCGCAACGCTTTCCCCGGCGCGGGCTTTGCGTTAGAGCCGCCGCATGAGCAGCAAGTCCGAACAGACAGGCGACCGGATCGCCAAGGTGATCGCCCGCGCGGGACGCGCCAGCCGTCGCGAGGCGGAGCGATTGATCCTGGCAGGCCGCGTCACGGTGAACGGCGCCGTGATCGACAGCCCGGCGCTGAACGTCACGGACAGTGACAGGGTCACCGTGGACGGCGTCGCCCTGGAAGCGCCCGAAGCGCCGCGGATGTGGCTTTATCACAAAAAGCCCGGCCTCGTGACGACGCATCGCGACGACCAGGGGCGCCCGACGATCTTCGACGACCTGCCCGACGATCTGCCGCGCGTGATGTCGGTGGGCCGGCTGGACCTGAATTCCGAAGGCCTGCTTTTGCTGACCAATGACGGCGCGCTGAAACGGCGGATGGAACTGCCGTCCACCGGCTGGCTGCGCCGGTACCGTGTCCGGGTCAACGGCCGTCCGACCGACGCCATGCTGCAACCGCTCCGTGACGGGATCGTGGTCGAAGGTCAGCGTTTCCAGCCGATGGTGGTAACGCTGGACCGGCAACAGGGTGCCAATGCCTGGCTGACGGTCGGCCTGCGTGAGGGAAAGAACCGCGAGGTTCGCCGCGCGATGGCCGATATCGGGCTGACGGTGAACAGACTGATCCGGGTTTCCTATGGTCCGTTCCAGTTGGGACAGCTGAAACCGGGTGAAGTGCAAGAGGTCCGAGGACGGGTCGTGCGCGACCAGTTGGGACTGGACGGCGCCAAGCCCGACAGGCCCAAACCGTCCCGTCGCCGACGCGGCAAACCAGGCTGAACCTTTCTGGCGCGGCGTTAACTATTCCTTGTTTTTTCGAATCCTTGCCCAGATTTCGCCGGGATTCGGCGAAACACTCGCCCCATGTGGACCTTGATTGCGCTGGCCGTTCTGGCCATGACCCTTGTCGCGATACTGACCAGCCTGCGTGAAGTGACGCAGGACACGATCGGTGCGATCAGCGTGGCTGCGACACGCGCGCGCCAGCGCAGCGGCCTGCATGGGCGGTTGGCCTTTGCCGCGTTGTGGCTGCTCATCTTCGGCCTGAGCTATTTTTGAGGATGGCGACATGAAGCTGCAACGCGCCCGGATCATCCGCATGGTCGAACCCCACGCCGTCGGCAATCTGGGGGCGCTTTTCCTTGCTGCGATACCGGTTCTGATCTGGCCGTTCGGCGCAGACCATTTCAGCATGACGACTGCGGCGGTCATGATGGGCTTCCTGGGCCTTGCGCTGCATCTTATCGGCAACGGTCTGGCGCTGCAGAACGCCCATCGCGCCGATCCGTCGAACCCGCTGCCACGCTTGCCGTACAAGGCTTTCGGCTACTTGCTGATCGGGCTGGTCGTGTTCGTCCTGGCCGGTCACAAGATCGACGGACTGCTTCCGGCATCGCTGTGCGGGATATTGGCCGCGGGGCTGGCATTTGCCGCCTTCGGCCCTGACACCCTTGCGCAAAACGCTTCCCGGGCCGAGGAATCCGCTGTCGAGACGGACGACAGCCCGGATCCGGCAGGAAGCACCGCCGGGCAGTTCGACTTGATCATCGGCCGTGTCGCCAGGCTCGGCGATACCGATCTGACCTACCGCACGGAATCGGCACGCGACCGGGTGATCGCCAGATTGCGTACGGCGGCGGCCAGCCATGCCGAAACGCCGAAAGGCGAAAAGGCGACAGCCAAGTTGCTGCGCCTGCTGGACGCCGAAGTGGCACGGCTCGAAACCCAATGGGACGGCTCGGGCTCTCAGTTCGCCCGCACGCGTTACGTCGCGGCGCTCGACGCGTTGGTGTCCGCCTTCGAGAACATGATGCACCGCCGGGTCGCGTCGCCCAAGGAAGACATCTACGACCGCGAAGCCGACCTGCTTCTGAACCGCATGCCGCGGGAAAGCGCGGCCTGAGGACGAACGCAGGGCTTTCCCCCTAGCAAGCCGTGACAATTCCCCTTACCTTTGCTGCGACACAGCACAAACGGGGGGTGTTATGTCCGGCACAGCCTTGCAAAAGGTCGCCTACATCCTGTTGATCCTGCTGCTCTTCGGTGTGACGTCCGGGGTCATCGGAGGCATGTGAGATGGCCAAGCGGTATGGCGGAAAATTCAGCCCCGATGGCGGCGGGCCGGAACAGGGCGCGGACCGCCCGGCTTATCACGGCGCGCAGGTCGATCCGGTCGGCGCGCGCTCGAATGTGCTTTTCATCCCTCCTGTCATTCTGGCCTTCACCTCGCTCAACGACGGGGCGACCGGACTGGCCGCCGGCCTGATCGGAGCCGGGTCGCTGCTGCTGGGTGCCTGGCTGTTGCGCGACGGGCTCAAGGCCGAAGCCGCCTACAACGCCCGCAAGGTCGCACGGCGGCCGGGAATCCCGCGCAAGACCTTTGCCGCGGTCCTGGCCGGGATCGGCACCGCGGTCGCCGCCTGGAAGGCCGAACCGGGTTTCGTCGCACCGGCGATATTCGGAATTGCGGCAGGCGTGTTGCATATCGGCGCCTTCGGCTTCGACCCGATGCGCGACAAGGGAATGGAAGGCATCGACACCTTTCAGCAGGATCGCGTGGCCAAGGCAGTCGACCAGGCCGAAGCGCATCTTGCCGCGATGGCCGACGCGGTGCGTCGCGCCGGCGACCGCCAGGTCGAGGCCCGCGTCGAACGCTTTACCATCAAGGCACGCGAACTGATCCGCACGGTCGAGGAAGACCCGCGCGACCTGACCGCTGCCAAGAAATACCTGGGCGTCTACCTGATGGGCGCGCGGGATGCGGCAGGCAAGTTCGCCGACGTCTATTCGCGCACGCAGGACCGCGAGGCGCGGTCGGGCTTCATGATGCTGCTGACCGATCTCGAGGAAAGCTTTGGCCAGAAGACACGCAAGCTGCTTCTGGACGACAATACCGACCTGACGGTCGAAATCGATGTGCTGCGCGATCGCTTGCAGCGCGAAGGTGTGCGCCTCGACCAGGGGTGACGGAATTTACACGGAGGTATTCCATGTCTGAAACGGTCCGCCAGAAAGCGCAGGAGGCGCTGGCGCTTGTCGATGAAGTCACCGCGGTGATCCTGCCCGAACCGGCCGAGGCCAACGCCGTCGTGCCATTGGCCGAGGCCCCGGCCGAGGTCGGCGCCGAGATCCGGTCGCGCATGGGCGAGATCGACATGGACGACACCAATTCCATCGTCTCTTTCGGCTCGGCCGCCCAGGCCGAGTTGCAGGAAATCAGCCAGGCGATGCTGTCGGACGTCCGCAACAAGGATGTGGGCCCCGCGGGCGACAGCCTGCGCGGCATCGTCACCACGATCCGCGGCTTTTCGGTATCGGAACTGGACGTCCGCCGCGACCGCACCTGGTGGGAAAAGCTGCTGGGCCGGGCCGCGCCCTTCGCCAAGTTCACTGCGCGCTTCGAAAAGGTGCAGGGCCAGATCGACCGGATCACCGACAACCTGCTGGAGCACGAACACAAGCTGCTCAAGGACATCAAGTCGCTCGACCTGCTCTATGAGAAGACCCTGCAATTCTACGATGAACTGGCGCTTTATATCGCCGCGGGCGAGGAAAAGCTGAAAGAACTGGACGAAAAGGATATCCCGGCGAAAGAGGCCCAGGTCCAGAAAGCGCCCGAGAACGACCAGGTGATGATGGCGCAGGAATTGCGCGACCTGCGCGCGGCGCGCGACGATCTGGAACGCCGGGTGCACGACCTCAAACTCACCCGCCAGGTCACGATGCAATCGCTGCCGTCGATCCGCCTGGTGCAGGAAAACGACAAGTCGCTGGTGACCAAGATCAACTCGACCCTGGTCAACACGGTTCCGCTTTGGGAAACCCAACTGGCCCAGGCCGTGACCATCCAGCGCAGCGCCGAGGCCGCCGCCGCCGTGCGCGACGCGAATGATCTGACCAACGAATTGCTGACCGCCAACGCCAAGAACCTGCGCGACAGCAACCGCATGATCCGCGAGGAAATGGAGCGCGGCGTCTTCGACATCGAGGCGGTCAAGCAGGCCAATGCAGACCTGATCGGTACGATTCAGGAAAGCCTTCAGATCGCCGACGAAGGCAAGGCGCGACGCGCCGCCGCCGAGGCCGAGTTGAAGAAGATGGAGGCCGAATTGCGCGACACGCTCGCGTCGGCCAAGGCCCGCCGCGACGGGGTCGGCGACAATGCCGGCACCGCGGTTCCCGCCAACTGACATGGCCGCGGGGCGCCTGTTCAGGGCCGCCTGCGCGGCCGCACTGGCCGTGGCCCTGACCGGGTGCGACACCAGTCAGCTTGCGCCCCGCAACACGGCCACGACACCGCAGACCCGGCCCGCCGGACTGGTGCCGCCCAAACCGGCTGCGGCGACGCCGGCACCACAACAGGCATCGCAGGCCAGTCGTGACCTCGCCCGCTACTATGCACGGCTGCAATCGGACCTGCTGGCGCGCGGTTTGCTGCGCACCGATGGCGGCGGGCCCGATACGCTCTACACCGACGAGATGCTGCTGCGGAATTTCCAGCGAATCGCCCTGGCCGACGAATATCGCCGGGGCAGCGGATTGTCCCCGGCTGGTCGCGACGACGACAGCGCCATCAAGAAATGGACCAAGCCGATTCGCGTTTCGGCGGAATTCGGCGCGGCTGTGCCCGCCGAGCAGGCCGCGTCAGACCGCCGTCAACTGTCGGCCTTCGTCTCGCGTTTGTCACGCATCACCGGCCATCCCATCGCGATGTCCGACGCCGATCCGAACTTCTACGTTCTGTTCATGACCGAAGACGACCGCGCCTCGGTCGTTCCGCGCATTCGCCAGATCGTGCCGGACGTGAACCCGGTAGCGCTGCGCGTCTTCGAAACCCTGCCGCGGTCGATTCACTGCCTCGTCATTGCCTTTTCCGATACGCCGGGGGGATACGACTACGGTACCGCGATCGCGCTGATCCGGTCGGAACATCCCGACCTGCTGCGCCTGTCCTGCATCCACGAAGAGGTCGCCCAAGGCCTGGGCCTTGGCAACGACGATCCGTCGGCCCGGCCGTCGATCTTCAACGACGACGACGAATTCGCGCTGCTGACAAGCCATGACGAATTGCTGCTGCGCATTCTCTACGACCCCCGCCTGCGACCCGGCATGACCGCCGAAGAAGCCATGCCCATCGCCCGCCAGAAGGTGGCCGAGCTTATGGGCGGACCCAGCTGACACCAAGGAGGCCCCGATGGGTATTTTCGATTTCCTGACCGGCGAATTCATCGACGTCATCCACTGGACCGACGACACTCGCGACACGATGGTCTGGCGCTTCGAGCGCGAGGGGCACGAGATCAAGTACGGCGCCAAGTTGACGGTTCGTGAAGGTCAGGCCGCGGTGTTCGTGCATGAGGGCCAACTGGCGGATGTCTTCACACCCGGGCTCTACATGCTCGAGACCAACAACATGCCGATCCTGACGACGCTCAATCACTGGGATCACGGTTTCCGCAGCCCCTTCAAATCCGAGATCTACTTCGTCAACACGACGCGGTTCAACGATCTGAAATGGGGCACCAAGAACCCGATCATCTGCCGCGATCCGGAATTCGGCCCGGTGCGGCTGCGCGCCTACGGATCGTATTCGGTGCGGGTCAGCGACCCGGCCAAGTTCCTGGTCGAAATCGTCGGCACCGACGGCGAATTCACCATGGACGAGATCAGCTATCACATCCGCAACATCCTGGTGCAGGAGTTTTCGCGCACGTTGGCGCGCGCCGGTATCCCGGTGCTGGACATGGCCGCAAACACCCGCGAACTTGGCATGCTGGTCGCGCGCGAGATCGCGCCGGTCCTGGCGCAATACGGACTGGATATCCCCGAACTCTATGTCGAGAACATCTCGCTGCCGCCGAAGGTGGAGGAGGTTCTGGACAAGCGCACCTCGATGGGCGTGATCGGCAATCTCAACGAATACATGCACTTTCAGGCCGCCGAAGGTATCGGACGCGAAGGTGCGGGCGCCGGCGTAATCCAGGCCGGTGTCGGCGCGGGCCTCGGCATGCAGATCGGCGCCCAGATGGCGCAGGCCGGTCCCTGGGGCGCGCGTCCGGCGGAAACGGCACCCGCCGCCATCGCGCCGCCTCCGCCGCCGGTCGAGCATGTCTGGCACATCGCCAACGGCGGCGAGACGACCGGCCCGTTCTCCAAGGCGGCTCTTGGCCGGATGGCAAGCGGCGGCGAACTGACCCGTGACAGCTGGGTGTGGACAGCCGGCCAGGACGGCTGGAAACGCGCGGGCGAAGTAATGGAACTGGCGCAGCTTTTCACCGTTCTGCCACCGCCGCCACCCGAAACGTGATCGCGCCACCCCGCGATCGTTCGCGGACGGTATCGTCAGAGCGTATTTGTGAAAGAGAAGAAGCAAGGGACGCGGGCCCGGCATGGAAGAGCGCACGAAAACCGTCGAAGAACACCGCTTTCCCTGCCAGCAATGCGGCGCGGATTACCGCTATGCTCCAGGCGAATCGCACCTGGTTTGCGACCATTGCGGCGACACGCAGGACATCGCCGCCGTGGGCCCGTGGGAAGGCGGCATCGCCGAGCTGGATTTCCGCACCGCGATGGACAACCTGCTGCCCTTGCAGGAGATGGAGGAAACCCGCGTCTCGCAGTGCCCGAACTGTGCCGCGCAGGTGGAATTCGATCCGGACCTGCACGCCGCCGAATGCCCGTTCTGCGCCACGCCGGTCGTCACCGATACCGGCACGCACCGGCATATCAAGCCGCGCGGCCTGCTGCCCTTCGCGCTGGATGAAGCGGCCGCGCGAACGGCCATGACCGATTGGCTTGGCAGCCTCTGGTTCGCGCCGAACGGCCTGCAGGACTACGCGCGAAAGGGGCGGCGGATGCAGGGCATCTATGTGCCCTACTGGACCTTCGACGCCGACACCAAGTCGGCCTATCGCGGTGAACGCGGCACGGTTTACTACGAGAGCCGCACGGTCATGCGCGACGGCAAGCGCGAAACGATTCGCGTGCAGAAGATCCGCTGGAACCCCGCCTCGGGTCGCGTGGCGCGGTTCTTCGACGACGTGCTGGTGCTGGCCTCGCGGTCCCTGCCCAAGCGCTTTACCGACGCGCTGGAACCCTGGGACCTGGCCGCACTGGAACCCTACCGGCCGGAATTCCTCGCCGGCTTCCGCGCCGAAGGTTATCAGGTTGACCTGGACGAAGGCTATCACGAGGCCCGCGCCCACATGGACCGCGTGATCGAGCGCGACGTCAAATTCGACATCGGCGGTGACCGCCAGCGCATCCACCACATCGACACCCGGGTCAGCGACGTGACCTTCAAGCATGTCCTGCTGCCGGTTTGGCTGGCCGCCTACAAGTATCGCGGCAAGACCTATCGCTTTGTCGTCAACGGCCGTACCGGCCGGGTTCAGGGCGAACGGCCATGGTCCGCCTGGAAGATCGCCATTGCCGTTGCCGTCGGCCTGAGTCTCGCCGCTGCCATCGGCTATGCCGTCGCCCTGAACCAGGGCGCCATCTGATCCTCAGCCCTTCTTGACCTTGATCTTGGTACCGGAGCCCTGTTCGGGCGCCTTACGCGGCACGGTGACCTCCAGCACACCGTCCTTGACATGCGCCTCGGCCTTTTCGGCATCCGCGTCACCGGGCAACCGGAACGACCGCCGGAACGCACCATACTGGCGTTCGCTGAAATACCAGGTGTCGCCCTTGTCCTCGCGGCTTTCCGATTTCTCGCCGGAAACGGTCAGTACGCCCTGGTCGACGTTCAACTCGATCGCGTCCTCTCCGACGCCCGGCAATTCCAGCGAAATGCGATACGCCTTGTCGTCCGAAGAGGCATCGGAAGCGGGCGACAACCATTCGCCCAGCTTGCTGCTCAGACCGCGGAACGGTGCATAGAGGTTCGGCCACAAGCCGGTCTGGTTCGATTCGACCATGGATTGGTGCTCCTTTCTAAAGTTCCCGGATCCAATATGACCGGCCTCGCGGCCACCGGTTTGATCCGACGCAAATCGGCGGCTTGCCGATCGCCGTCGGTTTCGGCATGTTAGCGCAAACGGGAAAAGGACCCTCGCCATGATCCTATGCTGCGGAGAAGCGCTGATCGACATGCTGCCGCGGGAAACCGCCAGCGGCGAACGGGCCTTTGCGCCCTATGCCGGCGGATCGGTTTTCAACACCGCCATCGCACTGGGCCGGCTGGGCGCGCCATCGGGCTACCTTGGCGGCCTGTCGACGGACCTGTTCGGCACGCTGCTCAGCGACACCTTGGGGGCCAGCCATGTCGATCACAGCCTCTGCCCGCGCTCGCCCCGTCCCACGACGCTGGCCTTCGTCACGCTGACGAACGGTCAAGCGCAATACGCCTTCTACGACGAAGGCACCGCCGGGCGAATGTTCGAGGCATCGGACCTGCCCGATCTCGACGGCAGCACCACCGCGCTGTTCTTCGGTGGCATCAGCCTGGTGTCGGAACCGCAGGCGAACACCTATGCCGCGCTTTGCACCGGAGACAACGACCGCGTGGTGATGATCGATCCCAATATCCGCCCCGGCTTCATCTCCGACGAAGCGAAATACCGCACGCGGCTGGGCGCCATGTTGGGCCGCGCCGATATCGTCAAGGTGTCGGACGAAGACATGCACTGGCTGGCCACCTCGCCCGCCGAGCTTTTGCAAGCCGGTGCGCGAATCGTCCTGGTCACGCGCGGCGCCGACGGGATCGATCTGGTGACGGACCAGGGCGAACACCGGATCGCCGCGCGCAAGGTCGCCGTGGTCGATACCGTGGGCGCAGGCGATACCTTCAATGCCGGGTTCCTCGCCGGCCTGCACCGCGCAGGCGCGCTGGACCGCAAGTCGTTGGGGGCCGATCCGGACGCCCTGCTTGCCGCCGCCGATCTCGGCATTCGCGCGGCCGCTGTGACGGTCAGCCGCGCAGGTGCCAACCCGCCCTGGGACCGCGAATTGTGAGGGCGCTCATCCAGCGCGTTTCGCAGGCCCGGGTCGCCGTCGATGGCGCGACGCTCGCCGAGATCGGTCCGGGTCTTCTGGTCCTGGTCTGTGCGATGCAGGGCGACACCGACGCGCAGGCCGAAAGGCTGGCCGCAAAGATCGCCAGGTTGCGCATCTTCAAGGACAGCGACGGCAAGATGAATCGCGCTGTCGGCGATATCGGCGGCTCGGCCCTGGTGGTCAGCCAGTTCACCCTGGCCGCCGACACCGCGCGCGGCAACCGTCCCGGCTTTTCCACCGCCGCACCGCCGGACGAAGGTGAGCGTCTCTACGAATACTTCACCGCACAGTTGGACACCCTGGGCATTCCGGTCGCCAAGGGCCGTTTCGGCGCCGACATGGCCGTCAGCCTGACCAATGACGGCCCGGTCACCATCTGGATGGACACCGAGACCTGACGGGCGAAACCGCACCCCTTCTTCTCTTTGAGAAATACGCACTTCTCCGAGCCACCGCCAAAGGCGGCGGCGAGACATCCCGTGCGGCCGCATGGCCGCTCATCTTCCGGGATCACGGCTCGCGCAGCGCTTCGCGCGACTTGTAGAGCGGCTTCAGCAGGTATTGCAGAACCGTCTTCTCGCCGGTGTGCAATTCCACCTGCGCCAGCATGCCCGGGCGGATTTCGATCCGCGCCTGCCGGTCGGTCAACGATCCCATGTCCACCCGCAGCGTAACCTTGTAATGCGGTGGGTCATCGGGGCGGCGATCGTCCTTGAACGTGTCGGCGGAAATCACGTCAACCCGAGCCTTCAGCGTACCGTAAACGGTGTAATCATACGACGTGAGCTTGATCGTCGCGGCCTGCCCCGGGCGGATATTGGCGATATCCTCGGGCGCCACCTGCGCCTCGACATGCAGTTCCTCATCCATCGGGGTGATCTGCAGGATTTCCTCGCCCGGACGCACCACCCCGCCGATCGTCGTGACATGCAGCTTGTTCACCACGCCATGCATCGGGCTGGTCAGGACGGTGCGGTTCAACTGGTCTTCGCTGGACTTGAGATTCTGCCTTAGCGTCGCCAGTTCCTTCAACGTGTCCGAATATTCCTCGGCGCGCTTCAGTTCGGTCTGGGTGACGATCTCGTCATGCTTGTTCTTGGCGTCGGCATGGGCCTTGCGCGCCCGGGTCACCTCGATCAGCGCCACCACCTTCTTGTCCAGCAGGTCCTCCAGCAGTTTCAACTCGTTCGCCGCCTGGGTCAGCACCTGCCGCGCGCCGTCGCGGCGGGCGACGTAATCCGATTGCCGCGCCTCCAGCAATGCGCGCTCCGAGGCGACCATGTCGGGAAGACGGTCGGCCAGATCGTCGGGAACGGCGAACCGGCTTTCGCCCGCCAGTTCCGCCTCGAGCCGCAACCTGCGGATTTCCAGCGCTGTGATCTGGTCCTGGAGGTCATCCACCGAAGACCGGAATTGCGTGCCGTGCAGCTTGGCCAGCACGTCGCCGCGCAGCACCTCGTCGCCTTCCTTGACCAGCAATTCCGCCAGGATACCGCCTTCGAGGTTCTGGATGATCTGCGGCCGCGAGGACGAGATGATCTCGCCGTCGGCGCGCACGATTTCGTCGATCCAGGCATAGGACGCCCAGATGATGAACACCCAGACCGTCGCCGCGCACAGCCAGATGGTCAATGACGGGCCGCGCAGGGTGGCGGCCAGTTGCGCCTGGAGATTGGTCGTCGAAACCGCCATGTCACGCCACCCCCTGTGCGGTGCGCAGATGTTCCAGCACCTGGTCGCGCGGGCCATCCACGGCCATCCGCCCGTTCGCCAGGATCAATGTGCGCGACGCCAGTTTCAGGATCGGCACGCGATGGGTGGCAATCACCGCCGTGCGGCCCTGCAGCCACTGTTCCAACCGCGAGATCAACGTCTGTTCCAGCGTCTGGTCCAGCGCCGCCGTCGGTTCGTCGAGCAGGCAGATATCGGGGTCCTGCAGCCACAGCCGCGCCCAACCGATGCTTTGGCGCTGGCCCACGGACAGGCCCGACCCGCCATCGAGGATATCAAGGTCCAGTCCCTTGGGATGGGCTTTCACGAATTGGCCAAGACCCGCGAAATCCAGCGCCGAAAACAGCCGGTCGTCGTCGCGTTCCAGCATGGTCAGGTTCAGGTTGTCCCGCAGCGTCCCGTGGAACAATCGCACATCCTGACCCAGGTAGCCGATGCGCCTGCGCAGGTCGCGCGGCTCGATCTGGCCCATTTCGACCCCGTCCAGCATCAGCTTGCCCGTCGCGGGCGCATAGAGACCCGACAACAGCTTGAGCAGCGTCGACTTGCCCGATCCGTTGGCACCCAGAACGGCCACAACCTGCGCCGGCTTGATCGCCAGCCCCGGCAGGTCCAGCACGGCGGCGCCTTCGGGATCGTAGCGGAAGGTCACGTATCGCAATTCGTACTGGCCCCGCAGATTGTCCCGCCGCAGATAGGTGCGCGCAACGCTGCGATCCTGCTCGGCCTCGGCGATGGCATCCAGCCCGTCAAGCGCCGTCCTGACGTTGCCCCACCGCGCGAGGATACCCGAGATCTGGGTCAGCGGCGCCAGCGTGCGCGAGGTCAGGATGCCCACGGCGATGATCGAGCCCACGGTGAACTGCCCGGCGAAAACCAGGAAGGTGCCCGCGATCACCGCCGCGACATAGGTCGCCTGCTGCACCCCCTGGCTCCAGAAACTCAGCGCCGCGGACAGCTTGCGTTGCTGCGAGCTTTTCAGTGCCTGAACAGCGGTCAATTCGTCCCAGATACGTGCGAAGCGATCCTCGCCGCGCTGCGTCTTGATCGTGTCCAGCTCGCAGACCGTTTCCTGCAGCAGCCGCGATTGCCTGGCCGACGCGCCCTGCATTTCCTGGGTCAGCCGGATCATGCGGCGTTGCAGGAAAAAGCCCGGCAGCACCATCAGGATGCCACCCGCGATCAGCACCCAGACGACGCTGCCCGCGATCGACCAGACCAGTGCAAGAAAGATGAAGATGAAGGGGATATCGGCCAGCGCGCCGACGGTCGAGGCGGTGAAGAACTCGCGCACCGAACCGAATTCCCGCATCGCGGCGAACAGTTGCGCGGGCGACCGGCCAGGCATGTCCGACCGCATGCCCATCAGCCGGCCCATCAGCAGCGATTGCACGCCCATCTCGATCTGCCGCCCCGCCCCGTCCAGCAATTGCGACCGTGCGACCTTGAGAAACCCCTCGAGCATCAGCGCCAATGCCGCACCGATGGCCAACACCCACAGCGTCGCGGTGCTTTGGTGCGGGATCACGCGGTCGTAGACCTGCAACGAAAACAGGGCGACGGACACCGCGAGGATATTGGCCACGAACGAGCCAAGCGCCACTTCGCCGAAATGTCGCGAAAAGCGGCTGAACTGCCCCCAGAACCAGTGCCGGTCGCGATCGACCTTGGCGTGGGTTTCCGACAGCGCGGCGACCGGTGCTTCGGCACACAGCACCGTCCCGCTGAAATAGGGGCCGAATTCCGCGATCGGAACCAGGCTTTGCTTGTCCTTGGCGGTATCGTCATAGACCACGAGATCGCGATCCTGCTGACCCAGGACCAGCACCACCTGGCCATTCGCCATCAGCGCCAGCGCGGGCCAGAAATCGGCCGAAAGCGCTTGCACCCGGTGCGTTTCGGCGATCAGACCGGCGGCCCGCAAACCGCCCAGCAACGCATCGGCACCGAAACGGCCATCGGGCGTCGCGTCGCGGGTCAGTGCCTCGACGATGTCGGGCAGCTTGGCCTCGATCCCAAGACGCCCGGCCAGGATGCGGATCAGTCTGGCGCGGTTCGCCGCCTTGTCGCTGTGCCGCGGCGCGGGGCGCGGGCCGTCGACCGCTGTCGCACCACCCGGCACCGCGCGAAAAACCGCGTTGCGCGCGCGACCGGCAAGCGAGATCACCGGCCCGCCGGTCAAATCCGCGCGCCTTCGGCCAGCGCGCCGCGCAGACGCGCCAGTTCCAGCGCGGCACGGGCGGCCCGGTACTTCAGGTCGATTTCGGTTTCCAACGCGCTGGCATAGGTCTCGTAGACGTTGACCACGTCCATCACCTGCCGCTGCCCGCCTTCGTATTGACGCTGGAACAGGTCGAGGTTCTGTTTTGCCGACGCCGTGAGCGCCGCCGCTTCGGCAGCTTGACGCTCGAAAGCTTCCAACTGGCGCGATTGCGAGGCGATCTGGCGGCGGGCGGTTTCGTCGGCCTCGCCGATCCGGCGCTCTGCCGTCAGCTTGGTCGCCTCGAGCGCCTTGAGCTCGGCCATCGTGCCCAGCCCGAACAACTGGTCCGAGCCGGCTTCCAAACCGCCGCTCAGGCCGTCCTTGCCAAGGGTGCCTGTGGCCGACAGGCCCGGCAGATGACCGGCCCGTGCGATACGCGCCTCCGCAAGGGTGCGGTCGCGTTCCGCCTCGGCACGCAGCACGGCCAACGCACGGCCAGCCGCGACCGGTTGCAGCGCGGACAGGCCGCGCACATCGTCGAGCGGCACGGCCGACATGGCGTTCAACTCGGCCATCGCGGTTGTCACCGCCTCTTGCGCCTCGCCTTGCCGCGCGCGGATCGACGCCAGCTTTTGCCGGATCACGTTCAGATCGGCCATGTTCGACACGCCACCCTCGACCCGCTGCTGCATGACCCATTCGAACTGGCTCATGTCCCGCAGCGCGACCTCGTAATGGGCCTGGCGCGTCCGGCCTTCCTCGGCCTTCAGGTAAAGCGACAGCGCCTCGAACACCCGCGCGTTGCCGTCTTCGACCAGCGTCACGGCCGCCAGTTCGACATCGGCCTTGGCAAGGTCACGCTCGGCCTGCTTGCGGCCGTTGTCGAACAGCACCTGGTTGATCAGCAGTTCGGCGACGAAATCACCCAGCGAATTCAGCGACACGCGCGGCCCGATCCGGGGCAGCCAGTTGCGCCTGGCGGCCTCGGCGCGCAGCCGCGCGACACGCAACTCGGCCTCGGCCACCCGTGCGTCCGAGGCGATCACGCCGTCGGCGATGCGGGCATAGGCCGTGCCGGGTGTCAGCGCCGTCGGGCGTACCTGAAGTGCCGCGATGATCGGCGAAGCGTCTTCGGCGCGTGCGACAGCGGGCTGGGCCGCGCTTTCCTGCGGCGCCGCCACCTGCGGTCCGCCGATGAAGCGCGACACCACACCGTCACCGGTCCCCTTGATGCACCCGGGCAAGACGACGATCGCCGCGATCATGCCCAGGCTTCGCCTGCTCAACGTCATCTCTGCCCCCGTGACCGGCAAGAATTATGGTTATCTCGGGATCCGGGGCCCGGTTCGGCCGGGCCTCCGGACGTTACTTGTCACGCCAGGACGGCTCAGATCACCACGTTGGTGACATCGTCGTCGATCAACACCGTGGCGTCGCCCAACGTGAAGACGTTGAACCCCTGGCCGTCCTGCACCGCGCTGCCTGCGCGGGTCGCGCCGGTGATCGTCACGCTGTCGTCGGCCCCGCCAAGCACGACCAGCGTGTCAGAGTTGGACGACAGGGCGACCAGCTGCGCCTCGGTGATGGTCAGGTTCGTGTCCTCGGCGAATTCCAGGTCGATGGTTTCGATGTTGAACCGGCCCAGGACGCCCGCCATCGCGTCGGTGAAGGTCAGGTCCGAGGTCGCGGGATCGTCGGTCACCAGGTACGCGCCCGAGCTGTTGCCCGCCGCGTCGGTAGCGGTGACCACCAGGTGCGATCCGTCCGGCACGCTGCCGCTGAAAGCGTGATAGGTGCCGCGCCCGGGGATATCGACTTGCGTCGAAATACCGACCTCCTGGACCGTCGGCCCGAAAAGCCCGTTCTGGACATGGCCGATCGACACGTTGTCCGCGGTGCTGTCCGTGGTGATCGACGTGATGCCGGAATGACCCCGGGTGTAGTCGACCCAGCCCGGTGTTTCGGGCGCCGTCGTGTCGAAGGCGATGGTTTCGGTGATGCTGCTTGTGTTTCCGGCCGCGTCCGTGGCCTGGATCAGCACGTCGACCGCGCCGTCGAGACCGGCCAGCGACGTTCCGGGGATCGCGACGGACCAGGCGCCGCCGGCACCGACCGCCGCTGCGTGGGCCACTCCGCCGATGGTGACGGTGACCGACGCCCCCTGTTCGACGGTGCCGTTCAGGCTCAGACCTGCCGCCGCCTCGGCGGCGTTGACCACGTTGTCCGGGGTGACCGGCGCGCCCGACATGTCCAGCCGGTTGACCAGCGTGTCGATGCGGATGTCGGCGCTGGTCTGTGCGGTATTGCCCGCGATATCGGTCGAACTGACCGACACCCGCGCCGTCGTCTCGCCCCTGGGGATCAGGCCGGTCGGCACGGAGGCCGTCCAGTTGCCGGTCGCGTCGACGCTGGCTGCGACCGGGACCCCGGCAAAGGTGACGCTGATCGATGCACCCGGTTCGGTCGTACCGGTCAGCGCGATGCCCGCGCCGGCCTCGATGGCGTTGACGACGCTGTCCGCGCCGCCCACGCCGCCATTCATGGCGAAGTTGCGCACCAATGTGTCGACCTGCACCTCGCCCGAAGCGGTGGCGGTGTTTCCGGCCGCGTCGGTCGAAACCGCGGTGACCGGAACACGGGTTTCCCCGGATGCGATCTGCGACGCGGGATAGGTGACGCTCCAGTTGCCATTCGCGGCGACAGTCGCGGGCAGGGTCACGCCGCCCAGCGTGACCTGCACGCTGGATCCCGGTTCGGTCGTGCCGGTCAGGGTCACGCCGTCGCTGCGTTCGACCGCGTTGACGATGCCGTCGGTTTCGACGCCGGCGGTGTTCACGGTCACGCCGTTTTCGGTGTCGACGGCGAATGCGTGCGACGTGGCGGTGACGTTGCCCGCGCTGTCGGTCGCGGTGATCTGCGCCGTCGCAGCATAGGTGCCGGGCGCCAGGTTGTCCGATCCGAATGTCACGCTCCAGGTGCCGTCGGCGGCCACCGCGGCCGGCAGGGTAACCCCGCCGATCATCACTGCGACAGACGACCCCGGCTGCGATGTGCCGACCAGGGTGACCCCTGCACCATGTTCGGTCGCGTTCACAACGTCGTCGCCGGTCAGCGGCGCATTGGTCAGGGCGACCGCCCCGAAAGTATCGATCCCGACGTCGGACGTGGTCGAACTGGCATTCCCCGCCGCGTCAACGGTAGAGGCCGTGATGGTGGCGGTATACTCGCCGTCAGCCACGGTGCCGGCTGCGACAGTCAACGTCCAGACCCCCGCCGCATCCGCGACGACTTCCTGCGACAGGCCTTCGAAGGTCACCATGACCGAAGCGCCGGGTGTCGACGATCCGGTGATGACGAAACCCGCTGCGGCTTCCGCGCCATTGACCAGGTTGTCGGGGCCGACGCTGTCGATGCTGATGGGATGCGGGACCGTATCGATCAGCACGGTGTCGGTCACCACCGTGGTGTTGCCGAACGCATCGGTCGCGGACAGCAGGATTTCGGTCTCGTATTCGCCGCCGGGCAGAACGCTGTCGTCGAAGGTGAAGCTCCAGGTCCCATCCTCGCCGATCGTCGCGGTCTGGGAATGATCGCCGACGGTTGCGGTCAGCGTCGCGCCCGCTTCGCCCGTACCCGCGACAGTTACACCGTCCGGATGGGTTTCGGCGTTGAACAGATCGCCCGTGGATACCGTGCCGTCATGGATATCGATCATCGGCGGTGTGGTATCGATGACCACGCTCGGACCGTCCAGTTCGGTGACCGTGCCGTCGGGATCGGTGACGATGACGGTCAGGTCTCCGTATTCGCCGTCGGCCGGAAAATCGTCACCCTCGAAGACGACCTCCCAGGTGTCGCCATCACCGGCCGTCGATTCGACCGTGGTATCGCCGATCGTGATCGACACGGTCGAGCCCGCGTTGCCGGTGCCCGTGACGGTGATCGACGGATCGTCGGATCCCGAGATCGCCAGTTCGGCGTCCGGATCGTTGACGGTGGGCGGCGTCCACGTGGTGCCACCACCGCCGCCACCGCTGCCTCCACCGTTGCCGCCATTGCCGCCGCGCAGCGCTCCCAGAGCGGCTGCGCCGCCCAAGGCCGCGGCGCCGGCGCCACCCAGGCCCAAGGCCCCGGTGCCCAGCAGACCGGCGGCCAGCATCGACACTTCCTCGTCTTCGGCATAGGCCGCGTTCGCGACGACGGTCGGATCGTCGTAAAAGATCAGCGCGTCGTTCGGGCTCCATTTACCCCAACTGTCCGAGGCCGCGTATTGCGCGACCAGCGTGCCGGCATCGTCGTTCAGATCGACTGCGACAAGCGTCCCGTGCGAGCTCAGGAACAGCTGCGCGTCGCCGTCGATCCCGCCCGCGAAATAGTTCTGCAAAACGACGACGCGCCCATCGGCCAGCGTCACCAGCAGATCCGCGCCGGCGCGGTCGTAGCCGCGCACATCGACCGGAAGAAGTTTCAGAGAGATATGGTCGCCCGATCCCGCCGGGATCACGAAACCTTGGCCTTCTCCGCCAACCGTACCACGTTGCACCGCACCCACGGGGGTGCGGACTACGAAATCAATCGCATTCATGATGTCACCGCTCTACCTCTGCACGGCCATTTTTTTCTGCGGCCGCATATTGTTCTGAGGCGTGCTTAACGCATTTTCGCCACAATCGCTAGAACGAATTGGCGCATCTGGGGGGGAAGTTTGCAATCGCGCACGCAGTATTGTGGTCGCGACACACTGCGCTGCAGCATGTTCCGGGCGGTGCGGCCGGCGCCGATCACAGCGTCACGGCCTGCCCGGTCATCGCCGATTCTTGCGCCGCAAGACCCACCCGAACCGCCCAGGCGCCATCCAAAGCACTGACTTCGGGCGCGATCTTGCCGCGCACGACATCGAGAAAGCGCTGGTGCTGGTAAAAGGTCGAGCCATTGTGGTCACCGGCATCGAGCAAGGCCGGTTCCACCGGGATATCGACGGCCTGCGGACCCTTGGGGTGGCGTGGGCTGACCACCACCTGCGCGGTGGGCGGGATTCCCAGATGGGTGGGCCAGAACCGGCCCGGGCCGGGCACGAAGGCCTCGATCTTGCCATTCGGACCCACGGCCGACAGCTCCTCCTGGTACTTCGCGCCTTCGGCATACATGCACAACTCCAGCATTGCCCGCGCGCCGCTGGCGAAATCGACGATCACATAGGCGCTGTCCCAGATGTCGGGGCGCTCGCCGCCGTAATCCTCGTCGAGATGGTTCACCTCTTGCCCGGCGCTGGCCATGACGCGCACCGGATCGGACCTCAGCACCAGCCGCATCAGGTCGAAGAAATGGCAGCATTTCTCGACCAGCGTACCGCCGGTGTTTCGGTTGAACCGGTTCCAGTCGCCCACCTTGGGCAGGAAAGGGAAGCGGTGTTCGCGGATCGTGAACATTGTGACGCGGCCAGTGGCCCGGTCCAACTGGTCCAGGAAGGTCTGGATCGGCGGCATGTAGCGGTATTCCATCGCCACCCAGATCGGCGCCGGGTAGCTGGCCGCCAGCCGGTCCATCCGGTCCGCATCGGTCTCGTGCGTGAACAGCGGCTTTTCCATCAGCAACGGCAGCGGGCGCCGCGCGGCGATTTCCTCGAGTTGGGCGACGTGCAGGTGGTTGGGGCTGGCCACCAGCAGGCAGTGCAGGTCGTCCGACAGCAGGTCCTCGATCGACTCGCACAACCGCGCGTTCGGAGCGATCGCCTTGGCCGCGTTCGCCATCAACGCGTTCGGCTCGTAGATCGCCGCGGCGCGGGCACCGGGCAACAGGGCGATGTTGCGCAGATGCTCCTGCCCCATCATGCCGCAGCCGATGATGCCGTAATTCACCACGTCCTGGGTCACTGTGTTGTCCTTCATGCGATCCGCGCCACGTACCGGGCGACCTCCGTATCGATCCAGTTGCGAGACACCTCGGCCCGGGCACCGTCCTGCGCCCAGCTGATCCGCGTCGCCATCAGCGTCTGCGAACCGCGCGGCGGGCCGAAGGATTGCGGCGACCAGTCGGGCACGACGTCCAGTCCCAGCCGGTCCTCGGCCCGGGTGATCCACAGCCCCAGCGATTCGCGGTAGAACAGGTAAAGCGACTCCGACAGGTCGTCACGGGTGAGCGTCGGGGCATAATCCCCGTCCAGCCAGATTTCTTCCAGAACGGCCGGCACGTTGCCCAACCGCCGCAATCGCCGGATGCGATGCGCCTCGGCGCTGGTGCCGAATGCGGGCAGGACACCGTCCTTGCGCACACGGTCCACGGACAGGATCTCGGCAGTCGGCAATCCGCCGCCTTCGACACGTTCGACACGGAAGAACGCGTAGACCGATTTGACGTCGGCCCGTGCGCGCACGTAGTTGCCCGACCCTTGCACGCGCTCCAACAATCCCTTGTCAGCCAGGTCGGCCAAGGCCTTGCGCAACGTGCCCACGGAAATCCCCAACCGTTCGGCAAAGGCCCGTTCCGGCGGAAGCCGTTCGCCATCCACCAGCCGGCCCGACTGGATTTCGCGGATCAGCATTTCGCTGATCTGGATGTGCAGGGGAAGAGCGTGACGGTCCATCTTTGGTCGGCAGCAAATTGATACACTATTGATCTACATCATCGCCAGTGCTACGCAAGACAAAATGACGCATGTCAGAGGCATGTTATGACGGTTGTTCCCATCACCTCTCCGGATCTCGACGCCGCCGAAGTGTCTTGGTTCGCCGCGCTCTGCTCGGACGACTACCAGTTCCTGGGCGTGCCCGACGGCAACCTGCGCTCGTCCTGGGCGCATTGCTCGGGCATCGTGAAAGAGGCCGAGGCACAGGGCTTTCGCAACATCCTCTGCCCGTCGTCCTACCAGGTCGGGCAGGACACGCTGTCCTTCGTGGCAGGCTGCGCGCCGATCACCGACCGGATCAACCTGCTGGCCGCCGTTCGTTGCGGCGAGATGCAGCCGATCATGCTGGCCCGAACCATCGCCACGCTGGACCACATGCTGCAAGGCCGGTTGACGGTGAACATCATTTCGTCCGATTTCCCGGGCGAAAAGGCCGAAAGCAGGTATCGCTATCAACGGTCGCGCGAGGTGGTGGAAATCCTCAAGCAGGCCTGGACGCAGGATGAAATCAACTACGATGGCCAGGTCTATCAGTTCCATGGCCTGACCACCGATCCGGCCAAGCCCTACCAGACCGGGGGACCAATGCTCTATTTCGGCGGCTATTCCCCCGACGCGCTGGACCTGTGCGGCCAGCATTGCGACGTCTACCTGATGTGGCCAGAACCCAAGGACCAGATCGCCGAGCGGATGAAGGCGGTGAACGCGGTGGCCGAGAAATCCGACCGCACGCTGGATTACGGCCTGCGCGTGCACATGGTCGTCCGCGACACCGAGGCCGAGGCCCGGGAATACGCCGACTACATCGTGTCCAAATTGAACGACGAATACGGCAAGCTTATCCGCGAACGGGCGCTGGACAGCGGTTCGCTTGGCGTCAGCCACCAGGCGCGCGCGCGGGAACTGGCCGACCAGTTCGGCTATGTCGAGCCGCATCTCTGGACCGGGATCGGCCGGGCGCGCTCGGGCTGCGGCGCGGCGCTGGTGGGGTCCACCGACCAGGTGCTGAGCGAGATCGAGCAATACCGCAAGATGGGCATCCGCGCCTTCATCTTCTCGGGCTACCCGCATCTGGACGAATGTCGGCACTTCGGCAGCCGCGTGCTGCCGCAGCTGAAAACCTGCTCGCTGCCCGAGGCCTATGGGCGCGTGCCCAAGCAAACGCCGCTGACGCCGCTGGGCGCCGGCGAGCGCCGATAGAATACCGCAGTCCCGGACCTGATCCGGGACATCACGGAACAAATGCCGCCGACACGAAGCCCCGGCTGGGGGCCGGGTGTTCGGAGGACGAAGACGATGGACACGAGATGGACCGGATCAGACTGAACGACGCGCTGGAGATGAGCCGCCTGGTCTACGGCATGTGGCGCCTCGGCGATGACGACAACACCACCGCCGACCACGTCCGCAATAAGATCGCCGCCTGTCTCGACCAGGGCATCACGACGATGGACCAGGCCGACATCTATGGCGGCTACGAGGCCGAGGAGATCCTGGGCAACGCACTGACGCCCGAGCTGCGCCACCGGATCGAGATCGTCACGAAATGCGACATCGTCGCGCCGGTCGGGCGTTACGCCGATGCCCGCGTCAAGCACTACGACACCTCGCGCGCGCATATCCTGGCCTCGGTCGACCATTCGCTGCGGCTGATGAAGATCGACCATATCGACCTGCTGCTGATCCATCGCCCCGATCCGATGATGGATCATTTCGAGACCGGCGCCGCGCTGGACGAAGTTGTGAAATCCGGCAAGGTCCGCGCCGTCGGGGTGTCGAACTTCCGGCCCTGGGACTGGGAATTGCTGCAATCGGCGATGAAAACGCCCCTGGTGACCAACCAGATCGAGATCAGCCTGCTGCACCACACGCCCTTCACCAACGGCGATGTCGCATTCCACCAGCGCCACGGCCAGCCGATCATGGCCTGGTCGCCCCTGGGCGGCGGCGCCCTGTTCGACGGCAAGCACACCGCTCTGCGTGCCCGCCTGAGCGAGATCGGCGCGGAACAGGGCACCGACGACGCCGCCGTCGCGGTCGCCTGGCTCTTGGCCCATCCAGCCCGCATCCTACCTGTCCTCGGCACCAATAATCTGGACCGGATCGCCCGCATCGGCGATGCTGCGAAGGTCCGCATGGATCGGGAGACATGGTTTGACCTATACACCCTCGCCCTCGGACACGAGGTCGCCTGAACGATGAACGCGCTGTCCTCCAGCTTCGACCCGTCCACCAGGGACAGCCGCGCCTTTCGCGATGCCCTGGGCCGGTTCGGTACCGGCGTGACCGTCGTGACCTGTGCCACGCGCGCCGGTCCGCTGGGTATTACCGCCAACAGCTTCGCCAGCGTGTCGCTGGACCCGCCGCTTGTGCTGTGGTCTCCGGCCAAAAGTTCGACGCGCTACCCCTTCTTCATGGCCGCCGACAATTTCGCCGTGCACGTCATGGGCGCCGAACAGGCCCATATCTGCAGCGGATTTGCCCGCCGGGGCGACGCGTTCGACGGGCTGGACTGGGAAACCGGACCGAACGGCGTGCCGTTGATCAACAATTGCCTGTCGCGATTCGAATGCACGCAGCACGCGGTGCACGATGGCGGCGATCACTCGATCGTCGTCGCCCGCGTGACCCGCGTCAGCACGCGTGCCGGCACCCCGCTGCTGTTCTTCGGCGGCCAATACGGCGGTTTCACCGAACCGTCGTGAACAACAGGGATGCAGGCGGAGAGGAGCCGCTTGCGCCCGCCACAAGGGAGGGACGGCCTATGGCCGCATTGCTGGGGATCCTGCGCCCCCTGCAATTCGCACTGGACCATGTCCTGCGGATCGGGCGCTGGATCGGCATCGCCTGCATCGCACTGATGGTGGTCGCGATCCTGGCACAGGTCTTTTTCCGCTACGTGCTGAACAACGCCCAGCCCTGGCCCGAGGAACTGGCCCGCTTCCTGATGCTGTGGATGACCGGCCTGATGGCGCCGACCGCGTATCGGCGCGGCGGGTTCGTGGCGATCGACATGCTGACGGCGCTGCTGCCGCGCGCGCTTGGCGCGACGCTGGCGCTGGCGCTGCTGATCCTGTCGGGCCTCGTGCTGATCGTGGGTCTGCAATTCGGCATCAAGCACGTCAACTCCGGCTGGCTCTTCGCCTCGTCCTCGCTCTACGTGCCGATGGAATTGATCGGCCAGAAGGGGTTCAAGCTGAAACTCGCCTGGATGTACATGTCGCTGTATGTCGGGCTCTGGCTGCTGCTGGCGGTGAATATCGAACTGATCCTGCGCCAGGTCGTGACCCTTCTGGGCGGCGAAGACCGCCTTCGCCCACAAATGCACGCTGATCTCACGGTGGAATGATGCTGGTCTGGTTCCTTCCCCTTTTCCTGCTGTTCCTGATGATCGGTCTGCCGGTGTTCTTCGGGATGCTCGCCGCACCGGGCATCCTGCTGATGCTGAACGGGCAGGAGCGCGATCTCGCCCTGCTCTACCGCAACGTCTACAACGGCATGGACAGCTTTCCGCTGATGGCGATCCCGTTCTTCATGCTCGCGGGCGAGTTGATGAATCGCGGCGGCATCACCGAACGGCTGGTCGAATTCAGCCAGGCGCTGATGGGCCACCTGCGCGGCGGTCTGGCGCATGTCAACGTGCTGTCCTCGATGCTGTTCGCGGGTCTTTCCGGTTCGGCGGTCGCCGATACCTCGGCGCTCGGCTCGATGCTGATCCCCGCGATGCAGAAGGAAGGCTATACCCGCCGCTTCGCCGCCGCGATCACCGCCGCATCTTCGGTGATCGGGCCGATCATTCCGCCTTCGGGCATCATGATCATCTATGCCTACGTGATGGGCGAATCCGTCGCCGCGCTGTTCCTGGCCGGGATCGTCCCGGGAATCCTGGTGGGCGTCGGCCTGATGGTCATGGTCAAGTTCATGGCCGACCGCTACGACTTTCCGGCCTCGCGCAACAAGGCGACCTGGGGCGAACGCGGACAGGCCAGCCTCAAGGCGTTCTTCCCGTTGATGACCCCGGTCATCATCCTGGGCGGCATCCTGGGCGGGGTGTTCACACCCACCGAGGCCGCCGCCGTGGCGGTGGCCTACGCGATCATCATCGGCATGTTCGTTCTGCGCACGCTGCGCCTGCGCGACCTGCCCGACGTCCTGAGCCAGGCCGCGATGACCTCGGCCGTGGTTTTGCTGCTGGTCGGCGCCGCGATGGCGTTCAAGACCGTGGTCAGCCTCAGCCACACCCCTGAAATCCTGGCCGCCTACATCCTGTCGCTTTCGGAAAATCCGCTGGTCCTGCTGTTCCTGATCAACCTGCTGCTGTTCGTCGTCGGCATGTTCCTGGACGCGGGCCCGGCGATCATCATCCTCGGCCCGATCCTGGCGCCGATCTTCACCGACCTTGGCATCGATCCGATCCACTTCGCCATCATCATGAGCGTCAACCTGACCGTGGGCCTTGCCACGCCGCCGATGGGGCTGGTGCTGTTCGTCGCCTCGTCGGTCAGCGGCGAAAAGGTCGAAACGATTTCCAAGGCGATTTTGCCCTTCCTTGCCGTCGAGATCCTGGTGATCTTCCTGATCACCTTCATCCCCGAGATTTCCATGACGATCCCCAGGCTCACGGGGTTTGCGGATTGACGATCAACCGGGCCGCATGGCCCAATACGGACCAAGACCAACAGGGAGAGAAAAACCATGATCAACGGTCTCATCAAGGCGACGCTGACTGCGGCGCTGCTGGCGGGCGGGGCGACCATCGCCGCCGCGCAGGATTTCACCATCCGCGCCACCGCGAACTCGAACGAGAACGACGAAGACTATGACGGCCTGGTCGTCTTCAAGGATTACGTCGAAAAGGCATCGAACGGCGCGATCGCGGTCGAGCTGTTCATCGGCACGCAGCTTTGCTCGGGCGGCGCGGAATGCCTGCAGGGCGTGGCCGACGGCACGATCGACGTCTTCGTCACCACCTCGGGTGGCGCGGCGGGCATCTTTCCGTACGTTCAGGTGCTGGACCTGCCCTACCTGATGTCGGACGACCGCGTGGCCGAGATGGTGCTGTCGGGTGATTTCACCCGCAAGATGCGCGACATGGCACTGGCCGATTCCGGCAACACCATCCGCATCATGACCATCGGCAACACCGGCGGCTGGCGCGGCTTCGCCAATACCGAGCGCCGGGTCACCGGTCCGGCCGACCTCACCGGTCTCAAGATGCGCACGGTGGTCGCCGACCTGCCGCAGGAACTGGTCAAGGCCATGGGTGCATCACCGACCCCGATTTCATGGCCCGAGCTGTTCACGTCGCTGCAGACCAAGGTGGTCGAGGGCACCGCGAACGGCATCACCGACATCATGAACATGAAGTTCCCCGAAGCCGGCCTGAAATACCTGACACTGGACGGTCACGCCTACATGGGCGCGATCTGGGTGATGAACAACGAAAAGTTCCTCGGCATGCCCGAAGAGATGCGCAAGGTCGTGGTCGACGGCTTCGCCGCGCTCCAGCAGGCCACCTTTGCCTCGCCCAAGCGCAAGTCGATCCAGGCCTACCAGGAATTCCTCGCCGCTGGCGGTGACGTCTATGTCCCCTCGCCCGAAGAAAAGGCCGCGTTCAAGGCCGCGGCCGAGCCGGTTTTCGCCTGGTTCCAGGAAAACGTGACCGGCGGCCCCGAAATCTACGAGGCGCTGACCGCCGCGGTAGCCGCGGCCGAAGCGGAGCTGGCCAAGGCCTACGAGTCGGACCTGAACTGACCGGAAGGATACCGGAATACCAAAGCCGCGCCCCGACCGGGCGCGGCTTTTTTCATGCGTGTTCAGGCGTGGCGGACAGCAGGTATTGTCCTGGATCCCGCAACAATGCCGCAAAGGTCGGCTATTCCGGAATTGATCTGGAAAATATCGCCTGTTCCGAATGCGAATCCTTGCTTCACGGGACCGTGAACGGCACACTAGCGGAACGGATAGAGCCAAATTTTATAATCGTTGATTAGATCATGAGCGTATTCAATCTCTTCGGGGGTCATCTTCTTGGCCACCTCTTCGACCGAAATCGCGGCATCGGGGTCGCCCCCGATGGTGCTGAGCCTGTACCAAAGGTAGGCGCGAACCAGATCGGGGGCCGGCAGGCCGAGCCCGGTCTCGTAATACCACCCGACGCCGGATTGCGCGCCGGGATGGCCCTTCATCGCGCTACGCAGATACCACTCGAAAGCGCGGACATAGTCCTGCTCAACGCCGAGGCCCAGGGCATACATGACCCCGATGAGCTCCTCGGCATCGGCATTCCCGGACCGCGCCGCGGGCCACAGCGCGTCACGCGCCTCGACAAAACGGCCGGCCTCCATCAGGTCACGCGCTTCTTCGATATCGGCGGACGTCGGCGCCGCCGCAAGCAGCGACAGGGTGACCAACACGACCCGAACGAAGGCATTTCGGGACAGATTGCTCATTTCGGTCTGGCCTCGCTTCTGGTTCTGGGCATGGCATTGCCGGTGTCGGCAAACCCGCTGTCCGAGGATGATTTCCTGCCCTTCGACCCGGCGCAAGCCCGGATCGGGCAATTGCTGTTCTACGACAAGATCCTCAGCGGCAACCGCAACATCAGCTGCGGCACCTGCCATCACCACGACCTTGGCGGCGCCGACGGGCTGAGCCTGGGCATCGGCGAAGGCGGTGTCGGCCTGGGGCCGAAACGCACCGCCGGAACCGGCAAGGACCGCATCGAAAAGCGTATCCCGCGGCACGCGCCTGCACTTTGGAACCTGGGCCACAAGGACGTGACCGTGCTGTTCCATGACGGGCGGTTGTCGGTGTCGGATCTCTACGGCAACGGCTTCGACAGCCCGGCCGAGGAACGGTTGCCGAAAGGTCTGAACTCGATCATCGCCGCGCAGGCGCTGTTCCCGATGACGTCGGATGCCGAGATGGCCGGCGCGTCGGAGGAAAACGAGATCGGCGGCGCCGTGAAGAAACGCATCGACGGCGCCTGGCCGATCATCGCCAAGCGGGTGCGCACGATCCCGGAATACGGCGAGATGTTCGTCGCCGCCTTCGACCATGTCGAACGCCCCGAAGACGTCACCATCGTCGAGATCGGCAACGCCATCGCCGCCTTTATCGGCACCGAATGGCGAAACTTCGACAGCCCCTACGATGACTGGTTGCGCGATGGCACGCCCCTGCCCGAGGCGGCCGAGCGCGGGCGGCAGCTGTTCTTCGGGCAGGCGGGCTGTTCCACCTGTCATTCCGGCCCGCTGTTCACCGACCAGCAATTCCACGCCATGGGCATCCCGGGCTTTGGTCCGGGCCGGACACGGCCTTTCGATCCGATCCCGCGCGATGTCGGCAGGATGGGTGCGACAGACGATCTGGAGGATGCCTACAAGTTCCGCACCCTGCCCCTGCGCAACGTCGCGCTGACCGCACCTTATGGGCATAACGGCGCCTTTCCGGACCTGCGCAGCATGATCCGGCACATGGCCGACCCGGCAGCAAGCGCCGCGGCCTGGACGCCGGAGATGGCGCATCTGCCCGACGCACCCTGGTTGGCCGCCACCGATTTCATCATCCGGCAGGACGGCCGCGAGATGGCCCGCCAGATCGCTGCTGTCCAGGTCACGCCGGTGGCACTGACCGAAACCCAGATCGACGATATCGAGGCCTTTCTGAATTGCCTGACCGGCCGCACCGCGTTCGATCGGCCGCTTGGCCGTCCCGACCGCGTTCCCAGCGGCTTGCCCGTGGACTAGCCCTGCGCGGTGTTGTCGAGCAGGTTGCGGATGATCGGTTGCTTGTGAGGTTTCCTGGCCAGACCCACAAGCAATTGGGCCAGGTCGGGTTCGTCGACCCGCTTTGAAGCCGCCTTGGGCGAGAACCATTTGCGGCGCCGCTGCCCGCGTTCTTTCCAGTCGCGCAGCAGCTTTTCCACGATCATCGGATAGACGCGCACCACACACGGCACGATGCGGCCATCGTCCATGATCTTGGGATAGCGGTAGGTGCCGATGCATTCCTCGCCGATATACCCCTTGGCGCCGGCTTCCTCGAGCGCCTCGATCTTGGCGGCGGCCCAAGGTTTCTTGCCGTCCATTTCCCAGCCCTTGGGCATGACCCAGCGGCCGGTATCACGGGACGTGACCATCAGGACGCGCAGGTTGTCCTTGTCGTCCCATTTCATCGGCAAGGCGGCTATCTGCTCTCCGACCTCTGGCATCTCTTTCCTCACACCGTTCTTTTGACGGCTGTTCACGTAGCTTAGCAGGTCCGTTGCCGAGGGACACAAACAAATCGGCCAAACCGGTGCCTCTTTCGGAACCCGACCTGCGTCAGGCCGCGCGACCGCGTCCATGTCGGTTCCGGCCCCGGCGGTCAAAGAACCGCCCGGCCCGCTCAGAACGCCTGCGCGATCTTGCGGCGCAGGGCAAGCAGGGTCGTCCGGTTCAGGTACCACAGGAAGTAGCCGATCGCGTTGGCCCGGGCGTCGGTTTGCGGGTTCAGCCCGCGCGACATCCGCGCCATCTGCCAGGCATGGTATTCGACGCGCGACACGGTGTTGATCAGCCCGACCAGCCAGTTCCGCGCGTTCAGCCCCAGCTGCCCCCGCCCGATCGTCAGCCCGTCTTCTTCGATCCCGACGCGGTCTTTCGTCCCGTTCAGCAGGGCGGCCGCGGCGTCGGGCTGGATGCAGAAGGGGCGTGCCAGGCCCACCATGTCGATCCCGTCTTCGGCAATGGCACGCTGCATCGCATCGGCGCTGCGAAATCCGCCCGTGACCATGATCGGCACGGAAACCGCCCGGCGCATCATCCGCGCGTAGTCCAGAAAATAGGCCTCGCGGCGCCGGGTGCTTTCGCGCTGTTCGTCTTCGGCACCGTTGACAAAGCTCATCTGCTCGTAGGTTCCGCCGGAAAGCTCGATCAGGTCGATGCCGTCCTGTTCCAGCCATTGCGCAACCCGGGCGCAGTCCTCGAAACTGAACCCGCCTTTCTGGAAATCGGCCGAGTTGAGCTTGACCGCCACGGCGAAATCCGGCCCGACGGCGGCGCGCACCGCAGCATAGACCCGGCGCAGGAACCGCGCCCGGTTTTCCAGCGACCCGCCCCATTCATCCGGGCGCCGATTGGTGATCGGCGACAGGAACTGACTGATGAGGTAGCCATGCGCGGCGTGGATCTGCACGCCGTCGAAACCGGCCGATCTCGCGATAGCGGCGGTGCGGGCGTAGCGCTGGATCGCGTCCGAGATATCGTCGGCGGTCATTTCCCTCGGCCTGCCGAACAGCCCGAGAATGCGCAGTTTTTCGTCCGAGGGCGCCAGGGGTCGGGTGTTGACCACGATCGGACATTGCCGGCCCGGATGGCTGATCTGCATCCAGACCTGGTTGCCGCCGGACTTGGCAGCGCCGGCCCAATCCCGCAGCGGCCCCATCGCGCTTTCGTCTTCGACCACCACGTTCCCGGGCCGTTCCAGGTAGCGCCGGTCGATCATGACATTGCCCGTCACCTGCAGCGCCAGCCCGCCCTCGGACCAGCGTTTGTACAATGTCCGGTGCGCCGCGGTCGGCGCGTCCCTCGCATCGGCCAAAGCCTCGGTCATCGCGCTTTTGGCGAACCGGTTCTTCAGCCGACTGCCGCATGGCAGGTCAAGCGGGGTGGCAAATCCGGATTGCGGCAACGGCGTCACCCTTGGTTCATATGGACCGGGTTTCGTCCCGAGGGACCCGATCGGCTGCGGGAACCGGAGCTTAGACGCGTATCGGCCACAAGTATACGGCCCGGTGGACCCTGCCCTGTCGCCCGACGTGAACTGCCGAGAACGGCAATCGACGGCCGCGCCGTTCGTTCAGGGAAACCGCTGGTCGGGATCGTGTCCGGTCGGGGTCCGTTCCGCCATGCGGAACCTGTCCCTTACAACCCGGATCAAGTGGCGGACCGAGGAGGATTCGAACCCCCGACCCCTTGATTCGTAGTCAAGTACTCTATCCAGCTGAGCTATCGGTCCGTGGGGGGTGGAGTTACTCGCTGACAGAACGCTTTGCAAGGGGCAAAGACGAAAAAACCGGCGCTCAGGCGCTGGCCCCCATCGGCAGGCGGATTTCGAACGCGGTGCCGGTATCGTCGCTGTGCCTGAGCGTCAGGCTGCCGCCATGACCGCGTACCAGTTCGGCGACGATGGCCAGGCCCAGGCCGATCCCGCCCTTTCGGGCGCCGCCCTGGAAAGGCTGGAACAGGTGGTCGCGCGCCTTGGGCGGCAGACCGGGCCCCGTATCGACGACATCGATCACCCAATCGCCGTTCTCGACGCGCGCCTGAACGCTGATCTCGCCCTCGCGCTTGGCGGCCACGATGGCCTGACGGGCATTGCGCAAAAGGTTGGCCAGGGCGCGGTAGAGCTGTTCGGGGTCGGCCCGGATCACCAGTCCGGCGGGGACATCCGCCGACAGGCTGACCGGGTCATCGCCGATGGCCAACCTCTCGGCCTCGAAAACCTCGTTGACCAGCGAACTCAGGTTGAACAGCGTCAGCGTCGGCGAAGGCTCTTCGGCCTTGCCGAAGGCCAGCGTGCCCTCGCACAGCGACACCGCCCGGGTGATCGAGTTGACCAGCTTGGGCGCCATCCGACGCACCAGGGGATCCTCGGACATCTCGATGCGGTCGGTGAACAATTGCGCCGAGGTCAGGATGTTGCGCAGGTCATGGCTGACCCGGGCCACGGCTCCGCCCAACTGCGCCAGGCGTTCGCGCTGTTTCAGCGATTGGGTGACCTGTGTCTGCAGCGATTGCAGCGCCTCTTCGGCCTCGCGCAGCTCGCGTACGCTGGCCTTGGGCACGATCACCCGGCGGGCGTCCTCGGGCGCCTCGGCATAGGCCTGCATCGCGCCGACCACCCCCTTGATCGGTTTGACCAGCAGCACCCGGACAGCGAGGAACAAAAGCAGCGCGGTGATGATCGAGATCACCGCCGACAGCACCAGGATTCGCAGACCATAGTCGATCATCGCCGCCCGCAGCGGGCCGGTGTTCATCGTCACCTCGATCAGCAGCCCGGCGTCGCGCAGCGGGTTGCCCATGACACGGATCACCCGGTCCTGCGGATCGACCAGCCGCACCATGGCGTCGCGGATCAGCGTCAATGCCGGCGCGTCGCGCAGATCGAAGCTGGCATACACCTCGGAGGGCATCGGCGAGGACAGGACCAGCTGTTTCGAGCTGTCGCGCCGCAGCGCGACGTTGTAGACGCCGGCATTGTCCAGCAGCTCGGCCTCGAGTTCCGGCGCGATCATGTCATCGGCCAAAAGCGCCAGCGACGCGATCTGCGCCCGTTCCAGCCGCGCCAGCAGGTAATCCTCGCGAAAGCGCGCCACCGAGGGCACGAAGATCAGCACCTCGGCCAGCATCACGAAGACCGTGGTCAGGATCAGAAACCGCCCTGATAACGAGTTGATCATCGCGTCCGCTTTGTTACGGCAGCCAGCGTTGCACCAGCCGCACCAGTTTTTTCACCGTGTCGTTTTCGAACAGCCTGGGAGTGAAATAGGCCCCGGCCGCACGTTTGTTAAGCTCTCCGATGGTCGGGTAGGGCGCAACCATGTTGGAAACGTGCTTCATTTTCAGCCCGTTGGCGATGACCAACGACCACAGGTTGATAAGCTCGCCGGCCTGGTAGCCGGCGATCGACACGCCGACCGGCTTGCCCTTGACCACCATCACCTTGATCAGCCCGGCGGTCTTGCGCTCGGCGATGGCGCGGTCGTTGTGGGAATAGTGAAAGCGCACGACCTCCAGATTGATGCCGTGTTCCTTCTTGGCCTGCGCTTCGGTCAGACCCACCTGCGCCAGTTCCGGCTGGGTGTAGGTGGCCCAGGGGATGTGTTTCGTGCTGGTCTTGGCGGGCAGGCCGAACAGGGCCGAGCGGATGACGATACCGGCGTGATAGCCCGCGACATGGGTGAATTGCAGACCGCCCGCGACATCGCCGATGGCATAGACCTTGCGGTTGGTCGTCTTGAGACCGTCATCCACCTGGATGCCGCTGCGGGTGGTCTTGATCCCGGCGGCGTCGAGGTTCAGCCCGTCGGTATTGGCCTTGCGGCCGACCGCCACCAGCAGATGCGTGCCCTTGAAGACGCGGCCGTCTTCGGCCTCGACCTCGATGGCGCCGGCCTTGCCGCGGATTTCCCTTGCCATGGCATCCTCGGCGATCTCGATCCCCTCGGCGCGCAGGCCTTCCAGCACGATCTGCGCCATTTCGGGATCGTCCTTGCCAAGCGCCTTGGCACCTTCGATGACGGTGACTTGCGACCCGAGCCTGCGATGGGCCTGTGCCATCTCCATCCCGATGGGGCCGCCGCCGATCACCAGCAGGTGGTCGGGCCGGTCGCGCAGCTCCCACAGCGTTTCGTTGGTGATGTAGGGCATGCCATCCAGCCCCGGAATCGGCGGCACCAGCGGCGAAGACCCGGTCGCGATCACGATGCGTCGCGCGGTGATGCGGTGATCGCCTGCCTCGACGGTGTTTTCATCGACGAACCGCCCGCGTTCGCGGATCACCCGCACGCCCAGCCCTTCGAACCGTTCCTGGCTGTCGACCGGCGCGATGGTCTCGATCACGTCGGCCACGTGGTCCTTTGCGGCGGCGTAATCGACCTGGGGCGCGACGTCGGCGATGCCGTAGGGCGCGGCGTGCGACATCGCATAGGCGGTCTTGCCCGAGGCGATCAGCGCCTTGGACGGCACGCAACCGTAGTTCAGGCAATCGCCGCCCATCTTGTGCGCTTCGAGCAGGGTCACGTCGGCGCCCATCTGGACGGCACCCGCCGCGACCGACAGCCCGCCGGACCCTGCCCCGATGACCAGCAGGTCGGTCTTGATCGTCTGCATCGCTTACAGGCCTTTCTTGCCGCGCACGGCCTTGATGAGGATGGGCAGCGCGGCAAGTGCGCACAAACCCAGGATCGGCAGCAGGATTTCCGGCGCGAAGATGATACCCAGATCGGGTGTCTCACCGCGTTCGAACACCTCACCCAGACCGGCGCCGACCGAGGTATAGACCACCGCCCCGGGCGCGATGCCCAGGAAGGTCGTCACCACGTAGCGCCACAGCGGCACGCCCACGAAGGCAGGGACGAGGTTGGCCACGAAGAACGGCACCGCGGGCACCAGCCGGATCAGGAACAGCATGGACCACTGGTTTTCGTCGATGCCGTCCTTGATGCGCTTGACCATGCCGTCACTGCTTTCCATCCGCTCGGCAAGGCGTGCCCCAAGACCCCAGCGGGCGGCCAGAAAGATTGCCGTCGCGCCGATGGTGGCCGCGATCATGTTGAACAGCGCCCCGGGAAAGGTGGCGAACAGGAAACCGCCGGTCAGCGTGGCGATGGTGGCACCGGGCAGCGAAAAGGCGACGATGGCGATGTAGGCCAGGATGAACAGCCCGACGGTCGCGGCGTAATGCGTGTCGCGGAAGGCCAGCAGCGCCTCGCGGTTGTCGCGCAGCGCCTCGAAGCCGAGATGATCACGCAGCGTGAAAAACCCGATCGTCGCCACGATCAGGATCGCGATCAGCGGAAGGTGGCGGCGCAGGCCTTGTTTCGGGGTGTCGGTGGTCATGTCGCTCATGGGTCGGGGTGTCCGGTGTGTTGCGGTGTCGGTTGAAACATGCGGTCCGGACTGCCCGCGCAACAGCATCTTCACGCCCCCTTGATCGCCGGTGTGGTCCAGCGTGAGCAAAGGCCGCGATTATGACCAGAGTGAAACATTTGCCCGGCAATTCCGTTGCGGATTGTTGCATTCAGACCCGGAATTGCCGTTTGACAGCGTCCCGCACCCACCCTATAGCACGGGCTTCAGACATCCCTGGCCCTGCGAATCCGCTTTGCGGGGCCAATGACACGGAGCAAACGCGATGAAACGCACCTTTCAGCCGTCGAACCTGGTTCGCAAGCGCCGCCACGGTTTCCGCGCCCGCATGGCCACCAAGGCCGGCCGCAAGATCCTGAACGCCCGTCGTGCCCGCGGCCGCAAGTCGCTGAGCGCGTAACCCGGCCCGCTCTGCCCATGGCGGAGCCGTTGACGATACCCCAAGCCGCCCCGGCATCGCCCGAGGCGGCTTTGTTGCGTCTGGAGACCCTGACCAGGCGCGCCGATTTCCTGCGCGCGGCGCGCGGTCGCAAGGCGCCGGTGGACGGGTTCCTGCTGCAGGCCTGGGACCGGGGCGATGACGGCGCGATCCGCGTGGGATTCACCTGTTCCAGGAAGGTCGGCAATGCGGTTGCCCGCAACCGTGCCAAACGCCGCCTGCGCGAGGTCGCCCGGCTGGTTCTTCCGCATCACGGGCGCGCGGGATTTGACTATGTGCTGGTCGGACGGCACGAGATCACCGCGCGGCGCGATTTCACCGCCCTGCAGGACGATCTGCGGCGCGCCTTGCGCAAGGTGCACCCGTGACGCCGCTGGCCCAGATCGTCGCCCTGCCGGTTCGGGCCTATCGGCTGATCTTTTCGCCGTGGGTAGGGCATAACTGCCGCTACCAACCCACCTGCTCGGCCTATGCGCTGGAAGCTTTGGAAAAGCACGGCGCGATCAAGGGCACATGGCTGGCTGCACGCCGCATCGGGCGGTGTCACCCCTGGGGCAGATCCGGGTATGACCCCGTTCCACCCAAGCGTGCCGACCGGTCGGACGGACCACCCACGTGACCGGTCAGCGCAGTTTTTCGAAAGTGATCGAGACGTCGCCGATATCGATTCCGGCTCGTTTCATGTAGGCGCGATTGAACAGGCGCGTGTCGGACCAAAGCCACATCCAATCGTCGAAGCTGACGCGCATCGTGTCGACGCTGCCATCGGCGGCGGGGATCGGCAGGTCGATCGTGTATCGCCAGTTGAAACGGTCGCCGCGCTCTTCTCCGGTGGCCACGCCGATCACCCCCGGTGCGGTGCCTTGCCAGGTTTCCGGCCCGGTCTTGGTCAGGGTCCAGACGCGTTGTTCGGTGGCGCCGTCCTCGTAGAGAAAATCCTCGACCAGGCGCAGGCGCTGACCGTCCCAGTCACCTGCGATGCGCACCGAAAACTGCCGTCGGACGGTTCCGAAGATATCCTGGAACTGGCCATAGGCCACCAACTCGCCATCGAAGAATTCCTCGAGATCGAGTTCGCGCTGGCTCAGGCTCGGGTCGTCGAGAGACGGCTTGCCGGTGCAGGCGGCGAGCAACAGTGTGGCGCATAGAACGACGTGTTTCATGTTGTTGTCTACGTGCCACGCGCCACAAAGGATCACAGATCGCGCGACCCTCTTGTCGCAACGTGGACCGAAGAGTATCCCAACCCCATGTTCGACAACGCCGACGACATCCATCCGCTGTTTCACGGAGCTCCGAAAAGCACCGAGTTCAAGAAGCTGCGCAAGCGCATCGTGCAGAACGTCCGCGAGGCGGTGGAGCAATACGGCATGGTCGAAGAGGGTGGCAAATGGCTGGTCTGCCTGTCCGGCGGCAAGGACAGCTACACGCTTCTGGCAGTGCTGTACGAGCTGAAGTGGCGCGGGCTGCTGCCGGTCGATCTGCTGGCCTGCAACCTCGACCAGGGTCAGCCCGGATTCCCGGCGACGGTGCTGCCGGAATTCCTGACCCGGATGCAGGTGCCGCACCGGATCGAATACCAGGACACCTATTCCATCGTCACCGACAAGGTGCCGCAGGGCCGGACCTATTGCGCGCTGTGTTCGCGTCTGCGTCGTGGCAACCTTTATCGCATCGCGCGCGAAGAGGGCTGTTCCGCTGTGGTGCTGGGCCATCACCGCGACGACATCCTCGAGACCTTCTTCATGAACCTCTTTCACGGCGGCCGGCTGGCCACCATGCCGCCCAAGCTGGTCAACGAAGAGGGCGATCTGTTCGTCTATCGCCCGCTTGCCCATGTGGCCGAAGCCGATTGCGAGAAATTCGCCCGCGCCATGAACTACCCGATCATCCCCTGCGACCTGTGCGGCAGCCAGGACGGGCTGCAGCGCCAGCAGGTCAAGCAGATCCTCGACGGATGGGAAAGGAACAGCCCCGGCCGGCGGCAGGTCATGTTCCGCGCGCTGATGAACATCCGGCCGTCGCACATGCTGGACCCCAGTCTGTTCGACTTCGCGGGCCTGGTTCGCGATACCCGCAACCCGGACAATTCGACCGACTAAACCGCAGCCGCATTAAGCCCCCGGTTACACCGCTGCCCTAGCGTGCCTGCCGAACGGTTTGACACAGGGGCTTGCGATGACGGCCGATACGCTGGCGCGCCTGCGGCGCACGAAATCCGCCATCCGCGCGGCGCTGACGGGGCCGCAGATGCTGGCATTCCTGCCCGCGGCTGTCCTCGGTGCATTCTGGATCGGCGGCCAGCTCTTGCTGATCCTGGTCGCTCTGGGGCTTCCGGCCATCTACCTGTTGGCCGGCATGTACGACGCCTTGCCGCGCTTTGCCAACCAGGACGAAACCGATGTGATCGCAGCCAGCGCATTGCCGGGCAAGGCCGACGAGGCGCTGGAAGCGGCATTGCGGCGCAACGCGGCGACCGCCTGCCTGCTGGTCGAGATCGAGGACATGGTCCCGCTGGTCAGACGCTGGGGCGAGGACGCCGCCGAAGCGGTGCGCGACCGTTCGCTGGCACGGTTGCGCGGCATGTTGCGCGACGAGGATCAGGCGTTTCGAATCGGCGACGCGCGCCTTGCGGTCGTACTGGCGCCCGCCCCCCGGCTCGACCTGGAAATCCTGTTGTCGCTTGCCAAGCGCGTGCAGACGGGCCTGGAAGAACCTATCGGCCTGGACCACGGCACCCACTATCTCAGCGTCGCAGTGGGGTTTTGCGGGGCGTCGCGGCTCAAACCCGGGGCGCAGGGCGCCGTTCTGGTGGATTGCGCGCAGACCGCGCTGGACGAGGCGCTTGCCAACGGCCCGTCGGCCATCCGCGCCTGGTCCGACGCGATGGTCCGGTCGCGCAGCGAACGCCGGGGGCTTCTGGCGGATGTCGAGCGGGCGCTGGTCTCGGGCCAGATCCAGCCCTGGTTCCAACCGCAGGTGTGCACCTCGACCGGCCGGATCAGCGGGGTCGAGGCTCTGGCCCGCTGGCTGCATCCCGAACGCGGGATCGTGCCGCCGCTGCAATTCCTGCAATGCCTGGAAGAGGCGGGACAGATGGACAAGCTGGGCGAGGTGATCCTGCAGCACAGCCTGACCGCCCTGCGCACCTGGGACCAGGCCGGCATCGACATCCCCCGTGTCAGCGTGAACTTCTCCGGCACCGAACTGCGCAATCCCCAGCTGGTCGAACGCGTCAAGTGGGAACTCGACCGGTTCGGCCTGACGCCGCAGCGCCTGGGAGTCGAAGTACTGGAAACGGTGATCTCGGAAGCGCCCGAAGGGATCGTCGCGCGCAACATCCGCGACCTCGGCGATCTCGGTTGCCACATCGACCTGGACGATTTCGGCACCGGTCACGCCTCGATCACCGCCTTGCGGCGGTTTTCGGTGCACCGGCTCAAGATCGACCGGTCCTTCGTCACCCGCGTCGATCGCGACGAGGATCAGCGCCGGATGCTGGCCGCGGTGCTGGGCCTGGCCGGCAGGCTGGGACTCGAGACCCTCGCCGAAGGGGTGGAAAGCGTCGGCGAACACGCCTTGCTGGCCCAGTTGGGATGCGACCACGTGCAGGGCTTCGGGATCGCGCGGCCGATGACCTCGGAAGCCATGGTCGACTGGGCCAGGTCCCACGCGGAGCGGATCGCCGACGCGCAATGGGCGGGACGGCAGACCGGCTGATCGGCCCCGGAAACCGGCTGATCGAGCCGAATCCGAAACACCGCTCGCCGACGGCTGCGGCATCGGGCGGCGCGCCAGTTGCGCAGCTGTGACCTGAATCGGCTTGACCTTTGGGCGCCGGAGCGCTTGAAGGCTGCGGTGATGTTCCCCGACAGGCGGCCGGCTCTATGGATGATCAGAACAAGAACCTGCTTCTCGCAACCGCGCTCAGCTTTGTGGTGATCCTGGTCTGGTTCATCCTGTTTCCGCCGCCGGAACCGCCGGTGGACACCGCCGATCCCGCCACCGCGCAAGCCACCGCCGATCTGCCGCCGACCGGCGGCGTCGCCACCGCACCGAGCGCCGCACCCGGCACCACTCCGGCGACGCAGGCGACCACCGCGGCCGCCCCCGAAGCGCCGCGCGTCGCGATCGAGACCGAACGCCTGAGCGGGTCGATCTCGCTGACCGGCGGGCGCATCGACACGCTCAAGCTCAAGGATTACAGGGTCTCGATCGACGAGAACGCGGATATCGTTCAGATGCTGCGCCCGGTCGGCGACGTCGCGCCCTACTACGCGCTTTACGGCTGGGCCCCGGGAACCGGGCTGACGCTGGACGACGTTCCGGGGGCCAACACCCCCTGGCAGGTCGCCTCGGGCGAGACGCTGGGCATCGGCAGCCCGGTGACACTGCAATGGCAAAGCCCCGCCGGATTGACCTTTACCCGCACGATTTCGGTCGACGAGAACTACATGTTCACCGTCACCCAGGGCGTCACCAACGGCTCGGAGGCAACCGTGTCGATGGCGCCTTACGGTATCCTGGCGCGGCACGGCGAACCGCAGAACCTCAAGAACTTCTTCATCCTGCACGAAGGCGTTGTCGCCATGGCCGACGGCACGCTGGCGGAAATCGACTATGACGACATGCCTGACTTCCCGGTCGTGCCCAGCGAAGGTGCCCGCGCCGAAGTCACCCAGGTGGCCGAAAACGGCTGGATCGGCTTCACCGACCATTACTGGATGACGACGCTGATCCCGCAACCCGGCAGCGCCTTCAAGCAGGTCGCCAAATTCGACGACGCGCGCAACATCTACCAGACCGAAGTGGTGCTGCCGACGCAATCCCTCGCCCCCGGCGGGACCGCGCAGGTTTCGACCCAGCTGTTCGCCGGCGCAAAGGAATGGGAAGCGATCCGCAACTACGAAAAATCCGGCGTCGAGGGCTTTCTCGACAGCATCGACTGGGGCTGGTTCTTTTTCCTGACCAAGCCGATCTTCGCCGTGCTGCACTATCTCAATGCCTGGATCGGCAACATGGGCTGGGCGATCATCGGCCTGACCCTGCTGATCAAGGCGCTGCTGTTTCCGCTGGCCTACAAATCCTACGTCTCGATGGCGAAGATGAAGGAACTTCAGCCGGAGATGGAAAAGATCAAGGAGCGCGCCGGCGACGACCGCCAGAAGCTCCAGCAAGAGATGATGGCGCTCTACAAGAAGGAAAAGGTCAACCCGGCCTCGGGCTGTCTGCCGATCCTTCTGCAGATCCCGATCTTCTTCTCGCTCTACAAGGTGATCTTCGTCACGCTGGAATTGCGCCACGCGCCCTGGCTGGGCCCGTTCCAGGACCTCAGCGCGCCCGACCCGACCTCGATCATGAACCTGTTCGGCCTGCTGCCCTTTGCCGGGCCCGAACCGGGATCGATCATGGCGCTGATCTTCCTCGGCATTCTGCCGCTGCTGCTGGGCATCTCGATGTGGCTGCAGCAAAAGCTGAACCCGGCACCCACCGACCCGACCCAGGCGATGATCTTTGCCTGGATGCCCTGGGTGTTCATGTTCATGCTGGGCAGTTTCGCCAGCGGCCTGGTGATCTACTGGATCGCCAACAACGTCATCACCTTCACCCAGCAATACCTGATCATGCGCAGCCAGGGCTTCAAGCCGGACATCCTGGGCAACATCAAGTCGGGCATCAAACGGCAGAAGGTCGACGACAAGCCGGCCAATGCCGATAGCAAGCCCAAAGGCAAGAAATGACCGGCCGCGTGACAGCGATCTGGCGTTTCCCCGTGAAAAGCCACGGCCGCGAAGCGCTGGACGCCGTTACGCTGACCGCCGGCCAGACCCTGCCCTGGGACCGGCATTGGGCCGTCGCGCATGACCAGAGCGACGCGGACGGGTCGCAATGGGTGTCGTGCCGCAACTTCTCGATCGGCAGCAAGGCGCCGGGGCTGGGCGCCATCACAGCGCGACTGGACGAGGCAACGGCGACCGTGACGCTGAGCCATCCCGAGCGCGAGGATCTGACTTTCCGCCCGGACACCGAGGGTGACAAGCTGATCGCCTGGGCGGGCGGCTTCATCCCGGAAAACCGCGCGCAATCGTCCCGCGTGGTGCGCGGCGAAACGCGGGGCTTCACCGACAGCGACTTTCCATCGGTCACGCTGTGCAACATGTCTTCGCACCGGGCGGTGGAACAACGCATCGGCCACAAGCTGTCGGCTCATCGCTGGCGTGGCAACCTGTGGTTCGACGGGCTGGCCCCGTGGGAGGAGTTCGACTGGGTCGACCGCGAAGTGCAGATCGGCGAGGCGGTGCTGCTGGTGCGCGAGCGCACGGCCCGCTGCCTGGCCACGCATAACAACCCCGAGACCGGTCAACGCGATGCAAACGTGCTCGAGGCGCTGGACAGCTGGGGGCACCGCGATTTCTCGGTCCTCGCCGAGGTAGTGCGCAGCGGCCGCATTGCTGTCGGCGACCAGGTGGCGCGGCTGTGACCGCCCTGCCCTTTCCGCTGGCCGAAGCCCCCGACGACGCCACCTCCGAGATCGGACGAAAGCTGTTCGCGGGTGATGTGCAGTTCCTCAAGGGCGTGGTCGCCATGGACGGGCTGCCGCCGGCCGACCGGATCGAAGTCTGTTTTGCCGGGCGGTCCAATGTCGGCAAGTCCAGCCTGATCAACGCGCTGACCGGCCGCAAGGGGCTGGCGCGGGCGTCGAACACACCGGGCCGCACCCAGGAAATCAATTTCTTCACGCTGGGCGACGACCGCTATCTGGTCGACCTGCCCGGCTACGGCTTTGCCAACGCGCCGGTGGCGGTGGTCGAGAAATGGCAACGCCTGCTCAAGGCCTACCTGGCCGGTCGCGCGTCGCTGCGCCGCGCCTTCGTGCTGATCGACGCCCGCCACGGCACAAAGTCTGTGGACGAAGAGATCATGGCGCTGCTGGACCAGTCCGCCGTGCCCTTTCAGGTCGTCCTGACCAAGGCCGACAAGGTCAAATCCCGGGACATGGAACCGATGCTTGCGCAGGTGCGCAAAACGCTTGCCAAACACCCTGCCGCGTTTCCCGAGATGGTCCTGACCAGCTCTGAAAAGGGCGACGGCCTTGCCACCCTGCGCGCCGTCATCGCCACGCTTGTGTGATCTTGGCCACCTTGCGATAACGGGCAGATCGCGCCCCGGGGGACAACAGCAATGAGAGCCCAGAACATGAACCGCGACTGGATCGCCACCGCCCGCACGCTGTCCGAAGCACTGCCCTATCTGCAACGCTATTCCGGCGCCATCGTGGTGGTGAAATTCGGCGGCAACGCGATGGGCGATGCCGAAGCCATGGCCGAATTCGCCCGCGACGTCGTACTGATGCGACAGGTCGGGGTAAACCCGATCGTCGTGCATGGCGGCGGCCCGATGATCAACGACCTGCTGAAACGGTTGGGCATCGAATCGGAATGGGTGCGCGGCAAGCGGGTGACCGACCAGGCCACTGTCGAGGTGGTCGAGATGGTGCTGACCGGTCTTGTCAACAAGCGCATCGTGCAGGCGATCATGGATGAAGGCGGCCGCGCGGTGGGTCTGTCGGGCAAGGATGACGACCTGATGGTCTGCGAACCCGACGACCCCGAACTGGGCTTTGTCGGCCGGCCGGTCGAAATGAACGTGCAGGTGCTGCGCGACCTGTTCACTGCCGGAATCATCCCGGTAGTCGCTCCCGTGGCCACCGGCATGGACCCGCTGGAAACCTATAACGTCAACGGCGACACCGCCGCGGGCGCGATCGCCGGTGCGCTCAAGGCCGACCGGCTGTTGCTGCTGACCGACGTCTCCGGCGTCAAGGGCGCCGATGGCGAGGTGCTGACCGCGCTGACCCCCCAAGACGTGCGCCGCCTGACAGACGAGGGCGTGATCGCCGGCGGCATGATTCCCAAGACCGAAACCGCGCTGAAGGCGATCGAGGAGGGCGTGCGCGCCGTGGTCATCCTGGACGGCCGGGTGCGCAATGCCTGCCTGCTGGAGCTGTTCACCGAACACGGCGCCGGATCGCTGATCAAGCCCGAGAACCTGCCCCCGCGCGAGAAACGATGACACTGGGGGCGTTTGACGCCGAAGCCCGCGTGCACGGGCTGACGTTGCGCGGCGCGCTGCATCCGCCGCCCGATGCGACCCTGCCTGCCGACACGCGAACGCTGATCCTGCTGGGGCCGGACGAGCCGCGTTTCTGGCCGATGTTTTCGGGTGCGCCGGAATTCCTGGATGGGGCCGCCGATCCGCTGGACCGCTGGTCCAAGCGCGTGATCGGGACGCTGGCGCGCGAATGGGGCGGCACGGCGATCTTTCCCTCGGACGGCCCGCCCTACCCGCCCTTCATCGCCTGGGCGCAGGGCTGTGCCACCATCTGGGCCTCGCCTGTCGGGCTGCTGGTGCATCACGAGGCCGGTCTGTGGGTGTCGTTTCGCGGCGCCGTGGCCCTGCCGGACCGGCACGAGATTCCCGCGGCCATCCGCCCCTGCGACCGCTGCGCCGGGCAGCCCTGTACCACCGCCTGCCCAGTCGGCGCGCTGGCGCCGGGTCAGAATTACGATGTCGGCGCCTGCCGGGCGCATGTCGCCTCGGACGCCGGCCGGGCGTGCCGCGAAATCGGCTGCCTGGCCCGCCGCGCCTGCCCGGCTTCGGCCGCACTGCAGCGACCCGACGCTCAGGCGGCGTTTCACATGGCAGCGTTCCTGGGACGATGACGATGAAGCTGATCCTGATGCGACACGCCAAGTCCGACTGGTCGTTCGACCTGCAAGATCACGAACGCCCTCTGAACAAGCGCGGCCGGCGCAGTGCGAAAGCCCTGGGCGATTGGCTGCGCGCGCAGGGCCACCTTCCCGACCAGGTCTTGTGTTCGACCGCCAAGCGCACCCGCGAGACGCTTGACCTGCTGAACCTGGACGCGCCGGCCCAATTCGACCGCGCGTTGTATCACGCCGGCCCCGAGACGCTGATGGAGGTGCTGCAGGACGCCACCGGCGACTGCGTGCTGATGCTGGGGCACAACCCCGGCATCGCGTTCTTCGCGGGGGCGCTGCTGAGCGCGCCGCCGGAACACGACCGGTTCGATCACTATCCGACAGGTGCAACGCTGGTCGCTGCGTTCGACCAGGACAGCTGGAAAGACACAAAGCCCGGCGCGGGCCGGGCTTTGGATTTCGTCGTTCCGAGGGAATTGCTGTCGTAGGACGGGGTTCGCCCCCGCCATCCGTCAATGCCCCAGGATCTGGCTCAGGAACAGCTTGGTTCGATCGTTCTGCGGATTGTTGAAGAACTCTTCGGGTTCGTTCTGTTCCACGATCTGACCCTGGTCCATGAAGATGACCCGGTTCGCGACCTGGCGGGCGAAACCCATCTCGTGGGTGACGCAGAGCATCGTCATGCCTTCCTCGGCCAGCTCGATCATCGTGTCGAGCACTTCTTTGATCATCTCGGGGTCCAGTGCCGAGGTCGGTTCGTCGAACAGCATGATGCGCGGCTTCATGCACAGCGACCGCGCGATGGCCACGCGCTGCTGTTGACCGCCCGACAGTTGACCGGGATATTTCAGCGCCTGTTCGGGGATCTTGACCTTTTCCAGGAAATGCATCGCCGTTTCCTCGGCCTCCTTGCGGGGCGTCTTGCGCACCCAGATCGGCGCCAGCGTGCAGTTTTCCAACACCGTCAGATGCGGGAACAGGTTGAAGTGCTGGAACACCATTCCGACTTCGGACCGCACCTTGTCGATGTTCTTGAGGTCCGAGGTCAGTTCGATCCCGTCCACGATGATCTGCCCCTGCTGGTGTTCCTCCAGCCGGTTGATGCAGCGGATCAGCGTGGATTTGCCGGACCCGGACGGCCCGGCGATAACGATCCGTTCGCCGTTGTTCACCGTCAGGTCGATGTCGCGCAACACGTGGAACGTTCCGTACCACTTGTTCATGTTCATGATCTGGATGGCGATCTCGTCGCTCACCTGCATCTTGGAGCGGTCGATTTCGCGGTCGATTGCAAGCTCAGACATGTGCGAGCCTCCTGTTTAATGAGACGTCTTGAGCTTGCGCTCAAGATACATCGAGTAACGGGACATGCCGAAACAGAAGATGAAGAACATCGCGCCGATGAAGGCGAAGAGTTCCCAGTAGATTCCGTTCCAGGCTGCGTCCGCACGGATGGCGTTGGACAGACCCAGCGGGTCGAGCAGGCCGATGATCGACACAAGGACGGTGTCCTTGAAGATGCCGATGAAGGTGCTGACGATCCCGGGGATCGAGATCTTCAGCGCCTGTGGCATGATGATCAGCCGCTGCGCCTGCCAGTAGTTCAGACCCAGGCTGTCGGCCCCTTCGTACTGTCCCTTGGGCAATGCGGCCAGACCGCCGCGGATCACCTCGGCCATGTAGGCCGCTGCGAACAACGTCACCATGATCATCACCCGCAGGATGATGTCGAAATTGGTGCCGGGCGGCATGAAGATGTTGAGCAGGGTCGAAGCCACGAACAGAAGTGTGATCAGCGGCACGCCGCGGATGAATTCGATGAAGCCCACGCACAGCGCCCGAACGATCAGCAGATTGGACTGGCGGCCTAGCGCCAGCACGATGCCGATGGGCAGCGACACGCCGATGGCAACGACACCGATCATGATCGACAGCATGAAGCCGCCGAACTGCCGGCTTTCCACTGGGGTGATGCCGAGAGGCAGGATCGATCCGATGGCACCGGCCACCGGCCCTGCCAGAACGACCCACCAGATCAGCGCAGCCACGACACCGATGATGATCGCCGCGAGCTGGCCCAGGATGGGCGACAGGACCCTGACGCCAAAATAGCCGATGGCGAACCCGGCCGCGGCCGCCATAGGCCCCCAGATCGTACCGCCCCACATCAGCCAGGGCATGACGAAAGGATAGGCCGCCGTCACCACCAGCAATTGCCGCGGAAAGCGATCCGAGAACAGCACCGGCGCCAGCGCCACCAGAAGCAGCACGAAGGCGAGGATCGGCCGCCAGACCAGTTCCGGCGGGTAGAAGCCGAAGGTCAACTGGAACCAGCGTTCGTTGATGACTGCCCAGCAGGCATGGCCATGCGTGGTGCCGTAGGCCTCGGAAATGATTTCGCGGCATTCGCTGAGCGAGTCGGCATTCCAGACCGACTGGAACATCCACGGGATCAGTCCCGAAAGGATATAGAAGATGAAAGCCAGCGCGACGATCGTGAGCACCGTGTTCAGAGCGTTCGAGAACAGGTTGGCCCGCAACCAGCCGATGATACCGACCGACGTGGCCGGAGGTGCCTTTTCAGGCAGCATCTGGGTGCGGACGAACGCGACGGCGCGGGTTGTTTCGGAATGTGTATCGCTCATCTTACCGCTCCACCAGTTTGACGCGGTTGTTGTACCAGTTCATCACGGCCGAGATGCTCAGGCTGATGACCAGGTAGACCAGCATCAGCAGCAGGACGCATTCCAGTTCCCGCCCGGTCTGGTTCATCGTGATCCCGCCCAGCGTACCCGTGATGTCCAGATACCCCACGGCAATCGCCAGCGACGAGTTCTTGGTCAGGTTCAGGTAGTTCGAGATCAGCGGCGGGATGATGACGCGCAGTGCCTGCGGCAGGATGACCAGCGACATGATCCGGTTGGGACGCAGGCCAAGCGCGCCAGCGGCTTCGCTTTGGCCCTTGGCGATGGCCAGGATACCGCCACGCACGATTTCGGCGATGAAGGCGGCGGTATAAAGCGACAGGGCCAGCCATAGCGCAATCAGCGAGTTGCGCATGTATATCCCGCCCTGAAAGTTGAAGCCCCGCAGTTCGGGGTAACCCAGATGGAACCCGAGTGCGACGAGCACCGCGATCAGTGGCAGCACCACCACCCCAAGCCGAAGATACCATGTCGTCGGTCGTTGACCGGTGGCCTCCTGGATACGGTCGGCGCGGGCCTTGATGCGCGCGGCCGCCCAGAAACCGATGATCAGCACCGCGACAATGACCAGGAAATCGACGCTGACGTCGAAGCGCAGGCTGGATTCGCCGAGAAGCGAGATATTTCCCAGCGACCGGTCGAACAACGGTTCGGGGATGTAGACCCCGCGGTTGGTCACCGCAACGCTGTCCATGAAGGACATAGAGGCGGTGGCGTTTTCGCCGCGAAAGGCGTTGGGGGCCGGCAGGCTTTCGATCAGAACCGCCATGACCAGCACGATCCACAGCAGCACCGGTACGTTGCGGAACATCTCGACGTAAACGGTCATGATCCGTGCGACCAGCCAGTTAGAGCTAAGCCGAAGCACCCCGATGAGAACACCCAGTATGGTGGCGGTGATGCATCCCAGAACGGCGACCACAAGCGTGTTCAGCAAGCCCAGGAAGGACGCACGCAGGTGCGAATCCCGGCTGTTGTAGTCCAGCAGTCGCTGGTTGATGTCGTAGCCCGCGGGTTCGCGGAAGAAGCCGAAATCGATCGGTTTGCCAAGCGTCGCCAGATTCGTGAGCGTGTTGTTGATGAGCCATGCCGCCAGCAGCATGAACCCCATCAGCGCCACGACCTGAATCGTCGCAGAACGATACCGGGTGTCGTAGATCAGCATGGATAGCCGAAACGACTCCTTCGGAGGGTCGGTCAAGGTGGACATATCGGGTTCCCCGTCGCTCCGGTGCCTTCTCCCGGCGGCGTTTTTCGCCGCTCTGTGCACCAAGCTTGTGATTATTTCTGTAATGCGAGAAGGGCGCGGATTGCTCCGCGCCCTTCCTGTTCGGTGCGATTACCGGAAGGGCGGCGCGTACAGCAGGCCGCCATCGGTCCACTGCGCGTTGAGGCCGCGCGACAGGCCGATCGGGGTATTCTCGCCGATGTTCTTCTCGAACAGTTCGCCGTAGTTGCCGCCGGCCGCGATGGCGCGGGCTGCCCAGTCGGCGTCAAGCCCCAGCATCTCGCCCAGGTTGCCTTCGGTGCCGAGGATACGGGCGATTTCCGGGTTGTTGGTGTTCGACTTCATCTCTTCGAGATTGGCCGAGGTGATGCCCATTTCTTCGGCGGCGATCAGCGCGTTCAGCGTCCAGCGGACGATGTCGCCCCAATCGTTGTCGCCATGGCGCACCAGCGGGCCCAGCGGTTCCTTCGAGATGATCTCGGGCAGAACCACGTGGTCGCCCGGGTTCTCGAACGCGGCGCGGGTCGCGGCAAGGCCGGATGCGTCGGTGGTGTAGACGTCACAGGCGCCGGCCAGGTACTGCTGCTGCGCTTCGGCGTTGGTCTCGATCGGCACCGGCTCGTAGCTGATATTGTTGGTACGGAAGAAATCCGCCAGGTTCAGTTCGGTGGTGGTGCCGGTCTGGATGCAGACAGTCGCGCCATCGAGTTCCTTGGCCGAGCTCACGCCAAGCGCCTTCGGCACCATGAAGCCCTGGCCGTCGTAGTAGTTGATGCCGACGAATTCGAACTTGAGATCGACGTCGCGCGAGAAGGTCCAGGTGGTGTTCCGGGCCAGCATGTCGATTTCGCCCGAGGCCAGCGCGGTGAAGCGCGTCTTGCCGGTGGTCGGTACGAATTCGACCGCGGTCGGGTCGCCCAGCACAGCGGCAGCAACCGCGCGGCAGACGCCGACGTCAAAGCCGGTCCATTCGTTGTTCGCATCCGGCGCGGCAAAGCCGACGAGGCCGGTGGTGACGCCGCAGTTGAGTTTGCCGCGGGCCTTCACGTCGTCCAGCGTCGCCGCAGAAGCCGCAGCGGCCGACAGGCCGGTCACGGTCAGAGCGCCGAGAATCACGGTTTTTTTCATAGTTACCTCTTCCTGTTTTGACCGCCTCATCCCAAGACGGCTCATTGTTGGTTCCGTATCCGGTCCCAGTCAGGACCCTGTGATACTGCAACAGGGGCTCCCCTTTCCAGTGCCGAGAGTGTGTTCGGATTCAAAACTGCAGGTCAAGCCAAGATGACCCAACGGAATGGCTTTTTAACAGGCCATGCAAAGGAAATCGGCCTGCAGAGCCTATCCGATCGGGTTTCGCGACAATTCGTGCAACTTGGCGGCATGCAGAAACGCCTCTCGCTTTACTTCGGCGGCTTCTTCGGCCTCGTCGTCGCGCCCCCATTGTTCGGCCTGCCAGGTTTCGTCGATGCGGCTTTTCTGCCAGGCGTCGTCGGCGCTCAGCGCCTGCCGCAGGACCGCCAGTGCCAGAACCAGCGACCCGGACAGCGTGACCAGATCGTGCAGCGCAGTCAGCGCGAATCGGTCCAGCGCATGGACCTCGTCGCGCAGGTGCTTGAGGGCGTTTTGATCCTGCGGCGCATGGATCACACCCGTGCGCGGTACCAGCCGCGCGTTCAACGCCCGGTCCGCCCAATCCAGCACGGGATCCCAAGCCTGCTGCTGCCGGCGAAGCAATTCCTCGGGATGGTCGGCGCGATAGCACAGCAGGTCGCTGTCGCCATAGGCGGCCAGCATGTCGGCGACTTCGTCGAACTGTGCGGCGACCTTGTCGATGGCGGCATTGGCCGACCGGGTGTAGGGCATCGTCAGAGGTTGGATCAGGCTGTCCTGCGCATCCCATTCCGCGGCCACTTCCCGGGCCAGCGCATGCGTCGGCACGATCAGCGGCGCCTTGGCGGGCGTGCGCACCGGGCGGCCGTCAAGCAACACGGTATGGCCGCCCTCGGCCTCGGCCACGCTGGCCGTTTTCCAGAACCGCCGTGCCGCCCATTCGCTCATGCGCTCTGCTCCCAGATCTGCGCCAGCAATCCCGGCAGCAGCCGGATGTCGTCGATGACCACATGGGCCGCGCTCAGCCTTTCGCGGGCGTGGTAGCCCCAGCTGACCCCGATGGCCAATAGACCCGCCGCGCGGGCCATGTCCATGTCGTAACTCGTATCGCCCACCATGACCGCGCGATGCGGCGCGACACCGGTTTCGCCGAGCGCCGCGCGCAGCATGGCGGGATGCGGTTTGGACGGGTGGTCGTCGGCGCATTGCTGGGTGACGAACAGCCGCCGCAGATCGTGACCATCCACCAGCTTGTCCAGCCCGCGCCGCGACTTGCCGGTCGCCACGCCCAGCAGCGTCGACGGTTCCCCATGCAGCGCGTCCAGTACCGCGCGCACATGCGGATAAAGCGGCGACGACACTTCGACGCCGCTTTCGGCGCGCAGCCGCATGTAGGCGTCCTTGTAGGCCGCCACCATCTCGCGCCGCTGCGGGTTCGGCAGGTCGGGGGCCAGCATCTGAATCGCCTGCGGCAGTGACAACCCGACAATGCCCAGAACCGTCTCGCGATCGGGCACGGCGCGATCCACGGCGCCAAAGGCCTCGGCCATCGCGGCAAGGATATCCGCCTGGCTGTCGACCAGCGTGCCGTCGACGTCGAAAACCACCAGCCGCAGATCGGTCATCGCAGTTCCTCGAACGGGTCGTCCGCAGCGAAATCCTCGGCCCAGCCAAGGGTTTCCCAGCTTTGCGCCATATGCGGCGGCAACGGTGCGGCAATCGTCAGCGCCCGGTGAGTCACTGGATGTTCGAAAGTCATCGACCGGGCGTGCAGGTGCAATTTCTTGGAAATCGCGCCCCCCAGTTGCGCGCCCCAGCCATCGCCCAGATTCTCTTGCCCCGAGCCACCGTATTTGCCGTCGCCGATGATCGGGTGGCCGATCTCGGCCATATGGGCGCGCAGCTGGTGGGTGCGGCCGGTGATCGGCTCCATCGCCACCCAGGCGGCACGGCTGGCGACACGGTAGAGCGTGGCATAGAGCGTATGCGCGCGCTTGGCATCCGGGGTCTTGTCCATGTCACGGGGATGGACGCACAGCATCTTTTCACCCTCGCCGCCCTTGCCGTGCCCCGGCGCCTTGACCAGGCCATAGCGGATCTCGCCCAGATAGGGAGTCGGCACACCCGCAACCAGCGCCCAGTAGATCTTGCGCGTCTCGCGGTGGCGGATCGCGGCGGTCAGCGCCTTGGCCATCTCTCGGGTGCGCGCCAGCAGCAGCACGCCCGATGTGTCCTTGTCCAGCCGGTGCACCAGGCGCGGCTTGTCGTCATATCCAAAGCGCAGCGCCTCGGCCAGCCCGTCGACATGGCGGGTCTGCTTGCTGCCGCCTTGCGTCGGCAGGCCCGGCGGCTTGTTCAGCGCGATGATGTGGTCATCGCGATAGATCACGCAGTCGCGGATCATCTGCGCATCGGCGTCGCTGACCGGCGGCTTGGGTTGAGAGGTGACCTCGCCCGGTTCCGGCAGCGGCGGGATGCGCACGCTTTGGCCGACCTGCACCTTGGTCGAGGCCTTGACCCGCCCCCCGTCGACGCGCAGTTCGCCCTTGCGGCACATCTTTTCGATCCGGCCCTGGGCCAATTGCGGGAAATGCCGTTTCAGCCAGCGATCCAGCCGCTGGTCGCCGTCGCCCGGCCCCACGATGACATTCTGCACGCGGCTCATGTCAGGACACTCCGTGCAAGCCACAGCCCCGCGAACAAGGCCGCGATGGACAGGGCGACCGATGCGGTCACATAGCCGGCCGCCAGAGACACCTGGCCGCGTTCGTAAAGCGTCACCGCGTCCAGCGAAAAAGCCGAAAACGTGGTGAAGCCACCCAGCACGCCGGTGACCAGCAGAGGCGCAAAGCGGTTGGCCGAGAACTGCAGCAAGGCGACCACCGCCACCCCCATCAGGAATGATCCGACGACATTGACGATCAGCGTGCCCCAGGGAAAGCCGGGGCCAAGCAGGCGCAAGGCGGCATGGCCGGTCAGATACCGGGCGCTGGCGCCGATCGCGCCGCCAAGGGCCACTTGCAACAGGGACATGCTCATGCCCGGTGCTTTGCGCGGCATCACCGGGATGTCAAGCGATGCCCCTTTCCGCATGGGTGCACCGCGCCTATCCTTGGCTCAAACGGAGCATGCCATGATCTCACGCCGCCGATTCCTTGCCGCCTCTGCCGCCGCCGTTCTGTACCGCCCGGCCTGGGCAAGTACCGGCACGGTCCTGACCGCCGCCCCGTCGCGCCAACAGGTCGCTCCCGAGGGTTATGCCGAAACCGCGCTCTGGACGTTCAACGGGTCGATGCCGGGTCAGTCCTTGCGCTATCGCCAGGGCGAACGGCTGCGCATCGGCGTGCAGAACGACCTGCCGCAACCGACCTCGGTGCACTGGCACGGCTTGCGCCTGCCGAACGCGATGGACGGTGTGCCCGGGCTGACGCAGGAAGCCATCGCGCCGGGCGACCGGTTCGACTACGACTTCGCGCTGCCCGACGCGGGAACCTACTGGTATCACAGCCACGCCCAGAGCGTCGAACAGGTGGAACGCGGCCTTTACGGCCCGCTGATCGTCGAGGAGGCCGAGGGCGCGCCCGATTTGGATCACGACATCACGCTGGTGCTGGACGACATCCGCATCGATCAGGATGCCCAGATCACCGCCGATTTCGACAACCGCCACGACCGCAGCCATGCCGGCCGGATCGGCAATCTGTGGATCGCCAATGGAACGATGGACCCCGAATTCCCGGTCCGCCAGGGCCAGCGCCTGCGGCTGCGGCTGATTTCGGCGGCGAATGCGCGCGTGTTCTCGCTGGGCCTGCAAGGGTTCGAGGGGATCGTGGTAGCGCTGGACGGGATGCCGCTGGCCACGCCGCAAGCGGTGACCGACAGGCTGACGCTCGCCCCGGCACAGCGCATCGACCTGCTGGTCGACGTCATCGACGAAACCGAAGCCCTGTTGCTGACCTTCGAACGCGACGGCGGCTATGTCATGGCGGCGTTTCCGGTATCGGGCGCGGCGCAGGCCCGGCGCGGCGCACCGAACCCGCTGCCGCCCAATCCGGAGTTCCCCATCGACCTCGCCGCCGCGCGCCCCGCAACCCTCTTGATGGAAGGCGGCGCCATGGGCGGCATGGGCGGCGCGATGTTCCGGGGCGAACGGCGCGGCATGCGCGAACTGGCGATGGAGAACGTCTTTTGGGCCTTCAACGGCGCGGTGCACCAGATGGGCGACTACGGTCACGGCGACCCGTTGGTCGAGGTTGCGCAGGGCGAAAGCGTGCGGATCGGGTTGGCGAATGACACGGCATTTCCGCACGCCATGCACCTGCACGGCATGCATTTCGCCGAGGTGCTTGCCGATGCGTCGCTCGGCCCGCTGCGCGATACGATCCTGATCCAGCCGAACGAGGTGCGCGAGATCGCCTTTGCGGCGCACAATCCCGGAAAATGGCTGTTCCACTGCCACATGCTGTCGCATCACGCCGCCGGCATGGGCACCTGGATCAACGTGGTGTGACGGGGGCTCTGCCCCCGCGCCCGCGGCGTTCCCCCGGGATATTTCTGGCCAGGCGCAGAGTCATCCCCGGTCTTTTCTCAGCCGTGTGAAATAGTCGAGGCGCTTTTTCAATTCACGCTCGAAGCCGCGTTCGACCGGCGCGTAATAGCTGTCGCGCCCCATCGCTTCGGGGAAATAGTCCTGGCCCGAAAACCCGTCTTCGGCATCGTGGTCATAGGCGTATCCGGCACCATAGCCCTGGTCCTTCATCAACCCCGTCGGTGCGTTCAGGATATGCTTGGGCGGCATCAGCGAGCCGGTCTTCTTCGCCGCCTTCCGCGACGCCTTGTAGGCGACATAGGTGGCGTTCGATTTCGGCGCCAGCGCGAGGTAGACGACCGCTTGGGCCAGCGCCAGCTCACCCTCGGGCGATCCAAGCCTCTCATAGGTCTGCCAGCCTTGCAGGCAGACGGCCTGCGCCTGTGGATCGGCCAGGCCGATATCCTCGACCGCCATCCGGGTGATGCGGCGCGCCAGGAAGCGCGGGTCTTCGCCCGCGTCCAGCATCCGCGCCAGCCAATAAAGCGCGGCGTCGGGATCGGAACCGCGCACCGATTTGTGCAGCGCCGAAATCAGGTTGTAATGCGTATCGCCGGACTTGTCGTACTGCGCCGCACGCCGCATCAGCCGCGTTGTCAACGCGTCGGTGTCAAGCTTGCCCGCGACCGTCCAGGCCATGACCTGCTCGACCAGGTTCAGCAGCGCGCGCCCGTCGCCATCCGCCATTTCCAGCAGCGCCTCGCGCGCCGGACCGTCAAGCGGCAGGGCACGGCCCAGTTCCTTTTCCGCCCGCTGGGCAAGCCGTTCGAGATCGGCCAGGTCCAGTCGGTCCAGCACCAGCACCTGCGCCCGGCTCAGCAGTGCCGCGTTCAGCTCGAAAGACGGGTTTTCCGTCGTGGCGCCGACCAGGACGATGGTGCCGTCCTCCATATGCGGCAGGAACCCGTCCTGCTGGGCCTTGTTGAAGCGGTGGATCTCGTCGACGAAAAGCAGCGTGCCCCTGCCGGACTGACGGCGCAGGCGCGCGGCCTCGAAGACCTTGCGCAGCTCGGGCACGCCGGTGAAGATCGCGCTGATCTGGACGAAATGCAGGTCGGTCTCATCCGCCAGAAGCCGCGCGATGGTGGTCTTGCCCACCCCCGGCGGCCCCCACAGGATCAGCGAACCGAGCGCGCCGGCCTCCAGCATCACCCGCAGCGGGGCGTCCTTGCCCAGAACCTGCTCCTGACCGATGACCGTGTCCAGATCGCGCGGGCGCAGACGGTCGGCCAGAGGACGCGGCGCGGTGTCCGGAACGGGTGTGTCGCGGTCGAACAGGTCGGCCATCAGACCCGGAACCGCAGGGCGACGCGGCGGTTGCCGCGCAGGATGTCGAGATCGATGCGGGGCGCGGCGCGACGCAGCATCGCGTCGACCCTGCCGGGCGCGTCGACGGTACGGCCGTTGATCGCCTGAAGAATGTCGCCGGGCCGCAACCCGGCCCGCGCGCCGTAGGGGCCCGGATCGGTGACGACGACGCCGTCGGGCGGCGCGCCCTCGATCCCCATCTCGGCCGCCACGGCAGGGTTCACCCGTGCCAGGCTCAACCCCGGCAGAACCGCGCCGCGATCGAGCGTGACCGCCTCGCGCGGCGGATCATCCGGCGGGGCGATCATCGCGACACGGGCCACGCGCGTTTCCCCGCGCGAGACATAGGCGATCTCGGCTTCGGCGCCGATGCCGCGCACCGTCATGCGAAACAGCATCTCGGCGGGGGTGTTGACCGGCTGGCCGTCAACGCTGAGCACGACGTCGCCCGCCACCAGCCCAGCCGCGGCAAAGGCCGAGGCCGGGTGCACCGCGGCCAGCAAGACGCCGCCGGGCCGTCCGAGACCCAGGCTGTCGGACAGATCGGCGTCGACCGGCTGACCGACCAGCCCGGCCCAGGGGCGTTCGAACCGGGTTTTTCCGGCCCGGGCCTGCGCCACGAACTGGCTGACCAACGCCGAGGGGATCGCGAAGCCGATACCGTTCGACCCGCCCGAGCGCGTCAGGATCGAGGTGTTGACCCCGATCAGCCGCCCGGCCACATCGATCAACGCGCCGCCGGAATTGCCGGGATTGATCGGTGCATCGGTCTGGATGAAATAACCCCGCGCATTGCCGGTCGCAGTACCCGACCGCGCCAGCCCGCTGACGATGCCGCTGCTGACGGTCTGGCCCACGCCGAACGGGTTGCCGATCGCCAGAACCAGTTCGCCCACCTCGACCGTATCGCTGTCGCGCAGGGGCAGATGCGGCATGTGGGCGGCACCATCCAGTTGCAGGATCGCGAGGTCGGCCTCTTCGTCGCCCAGCAACACCTGCGCCGCGAATTCGCGGCGGTCGTTCAGCACGACGCGGATATCGGTCGCCTGTCCGACGACGTGATAGTTCGACACCACGATGCCATCGCCCGACAGGATCACGCCGGACCCCAGCGAATTCTGGACCTGAGGTCGGCTGCCGAAGTCGCGGAAGAAATTCCCGAAAAACGGATCATCGGCAAAGGGCGACCGCGCCTGAACCACGCGGCGAGCATAGATGTTGACAACCGCCGGGGCCGCTTCCTTCACAAGTGGCGCGAAGGACAGCGAAATCTCGGCCTGGCTTTGCGGCACGCTTGTATCGGCGGCCAGCGGCGCGGCCAGAAGGCAGCAGAGGAACAGAAAGATCCGCAGCATGGCTTTCTCCTTGCCCGCGATATGTCGGCGCGACCCGATTGATACAAGGACAAAACCAGCCCTTCTTCTCTTTTGCAAATACGCAGGCGCCGTCGGTCCGGCTGGCGCAGGGCCAAAGAAAAAGGCCCCGCCGTCTCCGGCGAGGCCCGACATCCGATACGCGGACGCGCTTATTCCTCGGCAGCCTCGGCTTCGGCCAGGCGGGCCTTGTCGGCCGCACCCTTGGCGTCGACATCGCGATCGACTAGTTCGATGATCGCCATGGGCGCCATGTCGCCATAGCGGAACCCGGCCTTGAGAACCCGGCAATAGCCGCCCTGGCGCTCGGCATAACGCGGGCCCAGCACGTCGAACAGCTTGGCGACGTGCATGTCCTGCTTGAGCTGAGCCGCGGCCTGGCGGCGGGCGTGCAGATCGCCGCGCTTGCCCAGGGTGATCAGCTTGTCGATGACACGCTTGAGTTCCTTGGCCTTGGGCAGGGTGGTCTTGATCTGTTCGTGTTCGATGAGCGAGCCGGCCATGTTGGCCCACAAAGCCTTGCGGTGCTCGTGGGTGCGGTTGAGGCGGCGATAGCCCTTTGCGTGACGCATGTGTCTTACTCCGTTTGCCCTCTACGGGCGGTTTTGCTTTGTCCGGCGATCCATGCGTGCGGATCGCTCTCCTTGGGGCATGTGCCCGTGACGCGGGAAATCACGCACCCCACATCGTGGCGGGGTGCGTGCTTGCACGCATCTTAAAACGAGTCTTCCAGCTTTTTCGCCAGGTCCTCGATGTTGTCCGGCGGCCAATCCTCGACATCCATGCCCAGGTGCAGCCCCATGCCCGACAGCACTTCCTTGATCTCGTTCAGCGACTTGCGGCCGAAGTTCGGGGTGCGCAGCATCTCGGCTTCGGTCTTCTGGATCAGGTCGCCGATATAGACGATGTTGTCGTTCTTCAGGCAGTTGGCCGACCGCACCGACAGTTCCAGTTCGTCGACCTTCTTGAGCAGCAGCGGGTTGAACTCGAGGCCATCCTCGTCGTCCTGCGCGCGGGCCGCTTCGGGCTCGTCGAAGTTGACGAAGATCGACAGCTGGTCCTGCAGGATGCGCGCGGCGTAGGCGATGGCATCCTCGGGCGTGACCGACCCGTCGGTTTCCACCTTCATGGTCAGCTTGTCGTAATCCAGCACCTGGCCCTCGCGGGTGGGTTGGACGTCATAGGCGACCTTCTTCACCGGCGAATAGATCGCGTCGATCGGAATCAGGCCGATCGGCGCATCCTCGGGCTTGTTCTTGTCGGCCGCGACATAGCCCTTGCCGGTGTTGACAGTCAGTTCCATGTAGAGATCCGCGCCCTCGTCGAGGTGGCAGATCACGTGCTCGCGGTTCAGAACCTCGATACCGGCGGTTTCGCTGATATCGCCGGCGGTGACAACGCCCGGGCCCTTGGCGTTGATCGACAGCCGCTTGGGGCCCTCGACTTCCATGCTCAGGCTGACGCCCTTGAGGTTCAGAACGATGTCGGTCACGTCCTCGCGGACACCGGCCACCGACGAGAACTCGTGCAGCACGTTGTCGATCTGAACGGAGGTGATGGCCGCGCCCTGAAGGCTCGACAGCAGCACGCGCCGTAGCGCGTTGCCCAGCGTCAGGCCGAAACCACGTTCCAGCGGTTCGGCGACCACGGTCGCCATGCGCGCAGGATCGTTGCCCGGCTTGACTTCCAGCTGTGTCGGCTTGATCAGTTCGGCCCAGTTCTTGTGGATCATGAAGGTCCCTCCATACTTGCCCGCGCCCCATGTCCAAAGGTGCGGACGCCCGAGGTTTCAAACGACGAAACGCAGCCGGGCAAACAAGGCCCGGCTGCGGGAATTGCGGTTGCGCGCGTCAGACGCGGCGGCGCTTCGGCGGACGGCAGCCGTTATGCGCGATCGGCGTCACATCGCGGATCGACGTGATGTTGAAACCGACGGCGGCCAGCGCGCGCAGCGCCGACTCGCGGCCCGAACCGGGGCCCTGCACTTCGACTTCCAGCGTCTTCACACCATGTTCCTGCGCCTTGCGGCCGGCATCTTCGGCGGCCAGCTGGGCAGCGTAGGGGGTCGACTTGCGCGAACCCTTGAAGCCCATCGTTCCTGCCGAGGACCACGCGATTGCGTTGCCCTGCACGTCCGAGATCAGGACCTTGGTGTTGTTGAACGAGCTGTTCACATGCGCCACACCGGCGGCGATGTTCTTGGAGACCTTTTTCTTGCCTGTACGGCGAGTATCACGTGCCATTGGTCGCTGCCTCCCTTACTTCTTCTTGCCGGCGATGGGCTTTGCGGGGCCCTTGCGCGTGCGTGCGTTGGTATGGGTGCGCTGTCCGCGCACGGGCAGGTTCCTGCGGTGACGCAGGCCACGGTAGCAGCCAAGGTCCATCAGGCGCTTGATGTTCATCTGCGTGTCGCGGCGCAGGTCGCCTTCGACGGTCAGGTTGGCATCGATATGCTCGCGGATGGCAAGCACTTCGGCATCCGACAGCTCGTTGACCCGGCGCGCCTGGTCGATCTTCACGGCCTCGCAGATCTGCTTGGCGGTGGTGTGTCCGATTCCGGTGATATAGGTGAGTGCGATCGGCACCCGCTTGTTGGTCGGGATGTTGACGCCGGCAATACGTGCCACGTGCGTTTCCTTTCGTTGCGGACCCGTGATACCAGGTCCTTTTTTCACAACATGAGGCCCGAGGCGGATGAGCCTGCGGGCCTGCGCTGATCAGGTGATCTGCCTTGCGGGAGCGACCCGCGCGACAAGGGTGATTCTCGTGTCGAGATGGCGGTAACTAGGAACAATTGCCGCGAGGGTCAAGGGCTGTATCGCCCTTATCGATCGCGGCGGCTTTGACGCCTGTCACAGCAGCGTTTCGGCCAGAAATGCACCGATGACCGAACGCAGTTCCCGGTGGATATCCGAACGCGGTCTGCCTTCCAGGTCGGCGCAGATGTTGTCGTCCCCGGCGAGGCCGATCGCCACGCGCCCCAAGGCGCTGCATTCGGCCAGAAACGAGAAGTGCCAGGCGTTTTCGATGCTTTGGTACTGCGCCCCGTCGATGCGGTCGGCCAACGCGTCGGCGCGCATCGCCGCCGGGACATCGCCGGGTTGCCCAAGGTTGATGATCAGCGTCCGGGTCGAAATGTCCGCTGTCCCCGCGTCGGGAACGGCCTGCGGCAGGGCCGGGTCAACGGCCACCACGGCCTTGATGCGCGGATCGCGGTTGGACTGTTCGTACCGCGCCTGGTCGATGGTGGCGAAATCGACGCCGGCCGATTGCATCCAGCCGCAATCGATCTTGCCGGCATTGGCTTCGCAATAGTCGATGAACATCGACTTCGATACGCGCAACCCCGCGAGGCTGAGCACGCTATGGCCGCCCAACGAAAACCCCAAAGCCGCAACCCGGGTCATGTCCGGCGTCACGCCCATCGGCGGATTCGCCGCAAGGTGGTCCAACAACGCGGACATGTCCGCCGGACGTTCCCAGACCTTGATCGTCTGGAACGGGTCGCTGTCGCGGGACCGCGTGCCGGGGTGATCGGTGGCGACGACGATCATGCCCGAACGGACAAGATCGGAGATCAGCCATCCAAGTGCGGGCGCGTTGCCGCCCGAACCGTGCGACACCACGACCACGGGCCAGCTTCCAGACTGCGCCGGCGCATCGCGCAGGATGTGGTGACCGTAGAACAGGGCGTTCTGCGCCAGCAGTTCCCCCGAGCCACCCTGCTGGGCCGGGTACCACAGGTGCAGGTCGATCGGGTCGGCGCGATGCCCGACCTCCAATGTCGCGCGGTGGTAGCCCGGCAGGATCGAAGGCAACGGCCTTTCGCGCGTGGATGCCAAAGATACCGCCACGAAAAAAGCGCCGACAAGAAAGACGGCGCCGATCGCGACGCGGATCACCCACTTTTTCATCACGCGGTCAGAACACCCGCGATCGCCGCCTTCACGTCGCCGATTTCGCCCAGCCCGTCGACCGTTGATAGCTGACCCTTGGCGTAATAGTAGCCGAGCAGCGGCGAGGTCTTTTTGTAATATTCCATCAGCCGGGTCTTCAGGCTGTCTTCATTGTCGTCGGCGCGGCGCTTGAATTCGGCCTTTTCGCCGCACGCGGTGCAGATGCCGTCCGCGGGAATCGGCTTGGTCAGGTCGTTGTAGACTTCGCCGCAATTGCCGCAGGTCGACCGGGCTGTGATGCGCGCGACCAGTGCCTCGTCATCCACCCGCATCTCGATCACGGCGTCCAGGCTTTGGCCCATTTCGTCCAGCAGCGCGCCCAGGGCATCGGCCTGGGCCAGCGTGCGCGGGAACCCGTCGAAGATGAAGCCCGAACCGCCCGCTTCGAGCTGTTCGCGGATCAGCCCGATGACGATCTCGTCGGTCACCAGCTGACCGGCATCCATGATCGCCGCAACCTTGTTGCCCATCTCGGTACCCGAGCTGCGCGCGGCACGCAGCATGTCGCCGGTCGACAGTTGCTTGAGGCCGCGTTCCTGCTCGAGGATCCGCGCCTGCGTTCCCTTGCCCGCACCCGGCGGGCCCAAAAGTATGATGTTCATCGCCGCGACGGCGCTCCCCGTTTCTTGCGGGTCTTACCCTTGCCGCGCAGCTGCGACTTTTGAATCAGACCTTCGTACTGGTGGGCCAGAAGATGGCTTTGCACCTGCTGGATCGTGTCCATTGTCACACTGACGACGATCAGAACCGAGGTGCCCCCGAAATAGAACGGGATGGCATATTGCGCGCGCAGGACTTCGGGCAGAAGGCAGACCGCCGCCAGATAGCCCGAACCCAGCACCAGAACGCGGTTGACCACGTATTCCAGATATTCGGCGGTCTTCTTGCCCGGGCGGATACCGGGGACAAAGCCGTTCTGGTTCTTGAGGTTGTCCGCCACCTCGTCGGGTTTGAAGCTGACGTTGAAGGTGTAGAAATACGCGAAGAACACGATCATCGCCGCGAAGAACAACAGATACAGCGGCTGACCGGGGCCGAAATAGGCCAGGATCGTCGACATGATCGGCCCGGTCTGGCCGGCCTGGCTGAAAGTCGCGATGGTGGTCGGCATCAGTAGAAGCGAGCTGGCAAAGATCGCCGGGATCACGCCCGACGGGTTGACCTTGACCGGCAAGTGACTTTGCTGAGCTTCGGTCATCTTCATGCCCACCTGGCGGCGGGGGTACTGGATCGAGATCTTGCGCAGCGCCCGTTCCATGAAGACCACGAAGGCGATCACCGCCACGACCATGACCATGACACCGACGATCACCGCGGGGCTGATGGCGCCCGACCGGCCGGATTCGAAGAACTGCGCCAGCGCGGCGGGCACTTCGGCGATGATGCCGACGAAGATGATCAGCGAAATGCCGTTGCCGATGCCGCGGGCGGTGATCTGTTCGCCCAGCCACATCAGGAACATCGTGCCGCCGACCAGCGTGATCACGACAGACGCCCGGAAATACCAGCCCGGGTCATGGGCCAGGTCGCCGGCCTCGAGGCTGGCGGCCAGACCGTAGGCCTGGAACAGGGCCAGCAGAACCGTGCCGTAGCGGGTATACTGGTTGATCTTCTTGCGGCCCTGTTCGCCTTCTTTCTTGAGCTGCTCGAGCGCCGGCACCATGGCCGTCAGCAGCTGCACGATGATCGAGGCCGAGATATAGGGCATGATGCCAAGCGCGAAGATGCCCATTCGGCCAAGCGCGCCGCCTGTGAACATCGACACGATGCCGCCGATGCCCTGGCTGGCCTGTTCCATGAAGTCGCGCAACGCCGCGCCGTCGATCCCAGGCACCGGGATGTAGGTGCCCAGGCGGTAGACGATCAAAAGACCCAGCGTGAAAAAGATGCGGTGACGAAGGTCGGTTGCCTTGCCCAATGCCGCCCACGACGTGTTGGCGGCCATTTGCTCTGCTGCGGATACCATGCGGGTCCTCTGTCAACTGAGACGCCGCCAGAGCGTGTCCGGCTCGGGCGGCGTTCGAAAGCTCGTGCTTGATGTAAGCGGCGCAGGCGCCGCCCACAAGCGTTTACTCGGTCGCGGCCTGTGCCGTCACCGTGAGCGAACCACCGGCCTTCTCTACCGCCTCGACGGCGGACTTGGATGCGCCGGTCACGGCGATGGTCAGCTTGGCGGTCACGTCGCCCTTGGCCAGGACGCGGATGCCGTCCAGCTTGCGGCGCACCAGGCCGCTTGCGACCAGCGCGTCCTCGTCGATCGTGCCCTTGGCGTCCAGTTTGCCGGCATCGACGAATTTCTGGATCAGGCCCAGGTTGACGACGGCAAAGCTCTTGCGGTTCGGCTTGTTGAAGCCGCGCTTGGGAAGGCGCTGATACAGCGGCATCTGGCCGCCTTCATAACCATTGATGGCCACACCCGAGCGGGATTTCTGGCCCTTGATGCCGCGTCCGCCGGTCTTGCCCATGCCCGAGCCCGGGCCGCGGCCGATGCGTTTCTTGCGCTTGGTTGCGCCGTCATTGTCGCGCAGTTCATGCAGTTTCATGTCGCTTCTCCTAAGCCGGATATGCCCCCCGAAGCGAATGGGGCAAACGCGGCATTTCTTGATCGTTGTGAATCGGGCCCGAAGGCCACCGGGCGCGTATAGCTTTGTCTGATACGCTGATCAAGACTTGGTGTTGAGGGTTCGGCTGGAGTAGACAGGCAGGGTGAAGCCGCTTTTCGTCGAGTTTTTTTCATGACGCCGTTGATTGATAGCCTCGCCCAAAGGGCCGGCCGCCTTTATCCCTTTGTGTCCGGATGCGGAACTTTCGCGAACACTGTCGTGTTTCGGACGATCGATGCGGGTCATGGCCGCGATGTCTGGGCGCGGGTGATCGGCGGTCCGGCGCTTGTCCCCGCAAACGACTATGTGGCGCGGGCGATGAAATACGTGGGCGATCTGGACCGCAAGGTGTCGTGGGTGGTGGATCGGTGCCTGCGCCCGGGCGACACAGCGCTGGATATCGGCGCCAATCTCGGCCTTGTGACGCTGCGCATGGCAGACCGCGTGGGCAGCGGCGGGCGGGTCCATGCCTTTGAACCGCAAGATCGTCTGAGGCGCTACCTGTTGCAGTCCCTGACACGCAACGGCCTGGAGCATGTCGTGTTGCATGCGGTTGCCCTTGCGGCCGAACCCGGCGAACTGGTGCTGCACGTGCCGCCCGACAATGCCGGGGCCGCCAGCCTGGCCGGCACGGAAGGCGCCGGACAGCGCGTGCCCGTCGAAACCCTGGACCGGCTGGCTGCGGCTTTCGGGCCAACTCCGGCAACGCTGGTCAAGATCGACGTCGAAGGGTTCGAAGGCGAGGTGCTCAAAGGCGCGCGGACGGTGCTGGAAACCACGCCGCCGCATGTCGTGCTGCTGGAAGAGCACCGCCCCGTATCGCCGCACTATCCCGACAGCCTTCGATTTCTGGCCGAACGGGGTTATCGCCTGTTCGGGCTGCCGAAGACATTTCTGGCGGTCCGATTGCTTGCGCTTTCCGACCGGCCCGAACACCCCATGCACGACTACGTGGCCATCTCGCCCGGTTGCCCGGCGCATATCTGCCGCGCCCTCGGCATCGCGGGCGGCACATGAAAAAAGCGCCCGGCGGTCCAGCCGCGGGGCGCTTTCGTTTTCAGGCATTGCTGCGATGTCGCTGCGTCAGCCTTTTTCTTCGACGATCTCGACCAGATGCGGAATCTTGCGGATCATGCCGCGGACCGAGGGGGTATCCTCAAGCTCGCGGGTCTTGTGCATCTTGTTGAGCCCCAGGCCGATCAGCGTCTGGCGCTGAACGGCGGGGCGGCGGATCGGACTGCCGATCTGCTTGACGACGATGGTCTTTGCCATGGGTCTCAGGCCTCCTCGGTCGCGGCTTCCGCCGACGCGTCGTCGCGCTTGGGCAGAATGTCGGCAACCTTCTTGCCGCGGCGCTGTGCGACCGAACGCGGGCTCTGTTCGCGGTTCAGACCGTCCAGCGTGGCGCGGATCATGTTGTAGGGGTTCTGCGAACCGATCGACTTGGCGACAACGTCCTGAACGCCCAGCATCTCGAACACGGCGCGCATCGGACCACCGGCGATGATCCCGGTGCCCTGCGGGGCGGTGCGCATCACGACGCGGCCCGCGCCATGGCGGCCCTCGATATCGTGGTGCAGGGTGCGGCCCTCTTTCAGCGGCACGCGCATCATCTTGCGCTTGGCCTGCTCGGTCGCCTTGCGGATGGCCTCGGGAACTTCCTTGGCCTTGCCCTTGCCGAAGCCGACGCGGCCTTTCTGGTCGCCCACGACGACCAGCGCCGCAAAGCCGAAGCGCTTTCCGCCCTTCACGGTTTTCGACACGCGGTTGATCGCGACAAGGCGATCTGCAAATTCCGGAGCCGCTTCTTCGCGGTCGCGGCCACGGCGTCCTCTGTTTTCACGGTCTGCCATCAGGCTTTCCCTTTCATGTGGCGCCGGGCGCCGGTTGTCCAATCCTGGTGCGCCGGATCAGGTCCGGGCCCGGATCATCGAGGGTGCGTGACATCACGCACCCTACTGTTTTCGTCTTTCCGTAGGGTGCGTGATCGCACGCACCGAACCGTCAGATCTTGAGACCGCCCTCGCGGGCGGCATCGGCCAGCGCCTTGACCCGACCGTGGAACAGGAACCCGCCCCGGTCGAAATAGGCCTCGGCCACGCCGGCCTTCTTGGCGCGCTCGGCGATCGCCGCGCCCACCTTGGTGGCCGCCTCGATGTTGCACTTGCCCGCCACGCCCAGGGCCTTTTCGGCCGAGGATGCCGCGGCAAGCGTCACACCCTTCACGTCGTCGATCAGCTGCGCGCTGATGGTCTTGTTGCTGCGGTGCACGCTCAGGCGCACGCGGCCGGCATTGACCGCCCGCAACTTGTTCCGGACGCGCAGGCGGCGCTTCTGGAACAACACTTTCTTGCTGTTAGCCATATCCTTGCGTCCTTACTTCTTCTTGCCTTCTTTGGCGAAGATGTATTCGCCCTTGTAGCGGATGCCCTTGCCCTTGTAGGGCTCGGGACGCCGCCAGTCGCGGATGTTCGCCGCCACCTGGCCCACCTGCTGCGCATCGTGGCCTTCGACGATGATTTCCGTCGGCTTCGGACAGGTCACGGTGATGCCATCGGGAATTTCGAAATCCACATCATGGCTGTAGCCGAGGTTCAGCTTGAGGGTCTTGCCCTGCAGCTGCGCTCGGTAACCCACGCCCTGGATTTCCAGTTCCTTCTTGAACACGTCCGTCACGCCGTGGACCATGTTGGCCACGATGGTGCGGCTCATGCCCCATTGCTGGCGTGCGCGCTTGGACTTGCCGCGCGGATCGACCTGCACCTGGCCTTCGCCGACGGTGAGGGTCACATCGTCGGTTGCGGTGAAGCTCTGCGTGCCTTTCGGCCCCTTCACCTCGATCGTCTGACCCGAAACAGAGGCCGAAACCCCCGAGGGCAGCGCGACCGGCTTTTTCCCAATACGAGACATGTCGGCCTCCTCAGAACAGCGTGCAGAGCACTTCGCCGCCAACATTGGCAGCGCGTGCACTTGCATCGGTCATGACACCGCGCGAGGTCGAGACGATCGACACGCCCAGGCCCTGACGCACCTGCGGGATTTCCTTGACGCCCAGATAGACGCGGCGGCCGGGCTTGGAGACGCGCTTGAGTTCGCGGATCACCGGGGTGCCGTCGAAATACTTGAGCGAGATCTCGTAGGCCGGGTGGCCGAGGTCATCTTTGGTTTCTTCGTAGCCGCGGATGTAGCCTTCGTCCGCCATCACGTCGAGCACGCGGGCGCGCAGTTTCGACGCCGGGGTCAGGACGGTGGATTTTCCGCGCATCGAAGCGTTGCGGATGCGGGTCAGCATATCGCCGATAGGATCGTTCATGTCTTAACCCTCCTTACCAGCTCGACTTGACCATACCCGGAAGCTGGCCGTTCGAGCCCAGTTCGCGCAGGGCGATCCGGCTGATCTTGAGCTTGCGGTAATAGGCGTGGGGACGGCCCGTCAACTGGCAGCGGTTGTGCAGCCGGGTGGGCGAGGAATTGCGCGGCAGCTTGGCCAGCTTGAGCCGGGCCTTGAAGCGCTCTTCCATCGGTTTGCTTTCGTCGTTCGCGATTTCCTTGAGCGCGGCCCGCTTGGCGGCATACTGCTCCACCAGCTTCTGGCGCTTCTTCTCGCGTTCAATCATTGCTTTCTTCGCCATGGGTTCTGATCCTCTCAGGCGTTGAACGGCATGTTGAAGTGCTTCAACAGCGCCTTGGCTTCTGCGTCGGTGTTCGCGGTGGTGGTGATGACGATGTCCATCCCCCACACTTCGTCGACCTTGTCGAAATCGATCTCGGGGAACACGATGTGTTCCTTCAGACCCATGGCGAAATTGCCGCGGCCGTCAAAGGACGGCTTCACGCCACGGAAGTCGCGGATGCGGGGCATCGCCACGGTGATCAGACGATCGAGGAATTCGTACATCCGGTCGCCGCGCAGCGTGACCTTGGCGCCGATCACCATGCCTTCGCGCAGGCGGAACGGCGCGTGCGACTGCTTGGCCTTGGTGCCGACGGCCTGCTGGCCGGCGATCTTGGTCAGGTCTTCGACGGCCGACTTGGCCTTCTTGCTGTCGCGCACGGCTTCTGCGCCACAGCCGATGTTCAGCACGATCTTGTCCAGCTTGGGGATCTGCAGATCGTTCTTGTAGCCGAATTCTTCTTTCAGCGCAGGCGCGATACGGCCTCGGAAATCGGCCTTGAGGCGCGGGGTATAGCTGGCTGCATCAAGCATCGATCACGTCCCCCGTGGTCTTGGCAAAGCGAACCTTCTTGTCGCCGTCCATCTTGAACCCGACGCGCGTCGGCTTGCCGTTCTTGTCGACGATGGCCAGGTTCGACAGGTCGATCGGCTGCGCCTTGGGAATGCGGCCGCCCTGGCTGTTCTGGGTCTGGCGCTGGTGGCGGATGGCGATGTTGACGCCATCGACGATAGCCTTGCCGGTTTTCGGCATGACCTGGGTGATCTCGCCGGTCTTGCCCTTGTCCTTGCCGGCCAGGACGATGACCTTGTCACCCTTTTTCAGTTTTGCAGCCATCTTACAGCACCTCCGGGGCGAGCGAGATGATCTTCATGAAGTTCTTGGCCCGCAGCTCGCGAACGACCGGCCCGAAGATCCGGGTGCCGATCGGCTCGCCCGCATTGTTCAGGATCACGGCCGCATTGCGGTCGAAGCGGATCGTGGTGCCGTCTTCGCGGCGGACTTCCTTGGCGGTGCGCACGACGACGGCCTTGCGGACGTCACCTTTTTTCACGCGGCCGCGCGGAATGGCCTCTTTCACCGAGACGACGATGATATCGCCGACCGATGCGTAGCGGCGATGCGAGCCGCCGAGGACCTTGATGCACTGCACCCGGCGTGCGCCGGAGTTGTCAGCGACATCCAGATTGGTCTGCATCTGGATCATTTGGTTTCTCCCGACTTCCCGGACCGCCTGTTCAGGACATTGACCCGGGGGTTTCGTTCAAACCGAAAGGTGACGGCCTTATTCGGCAATCACCTCCCAGCGTTTCGTTTTCGACTTGGGCGCGCATTCGATGATGCGCACGGTGTCGCCGACAGCGAATTTCTCGGCCTCGTCATGGGCGCGGTACTTCTTGGACTTCCGGATCGTCTTTTGCAGAACCGGGTGCTTGAAGCGGCGTTCGACGCTGACCGTCACGGTCTGGGCGTTGGCGGTCGAGGTCACGACGCCTTGCAGGATACGCTTGGGCATGTGTTTACGCCTTCTCGCCGGCCGCGGCTGCGGCCTTTTCGTTCAGGATGGTCTTGACCCGTGCCACGTCGCGCTTCACCGAGCGCATGCGGGCGGTGCTTTCCATCTGGCCGGTGGCCTGCTGGAAGCGCAGGTTGAAGGCCTCTTTCTTCAGAGCGACAAGCTGGTCCCGGAGTTCGTCCGGGGTCTTGTCACGGAGTTCCTTGGCGTTCATCGCCTTTTCCTTCTGTCAACATCACCGGTTGGCCCCTGCCCACGAATCGCAGGGTCACCAGAATTCCGGTGGAGTCCGTGAATGAGGCGCCCTGTTAGTCCGGATACCCGGCGAAAGCAAGCCCCAATAACCCGCGCGGCAGAAAGCACCGCCTGGCGCGGCGCTCACGCCGCCGCAGCCATCAGGCGCGCGACCTGGCCGTCCACCACCGCCTGCGGATGGACCACGCCGATCTGCGCCGGCATCGCGGTCAGGCGCAGGATCTTGGCGATAGCAAAGCGGTGTGCGCCGCCGCCGCCGCGCAAACAGGTGCCGTCCCGTGCGACATGCAGGAAAATGCCGCCATGCTCCCGCCGATACGCCTGGGGTGTTTCGCTTGCCCGCAACAAGCGGCCGCGTTTCCGGGTTTCCTCGAAGATCCGGTCCAGTTCGGCATAACGCGCCTGCAGCGCCGTCTCGGTCGCGCAGCCGTCGGGGTCATGGCCGCGCGCGATCTCGGCCAGCATGCGCTGGTAGACCGGCGTGTCTGCCCATTCCGCCCCGCCCTCGTACCGCATCCGGCAACTGACCAGCTTCGTGTCCGCCTCGACATCGGACCGGAATTGATCCCAGTCGCCGCCGATCACCGCTCCGCTGTCCTGCCGCCGGAAACGACGACCGGCCCGGTCATGGTCGTACCGGTCGACGACGGTTTCGGCATCGACGAAAATCGCCGCGTCCGACAGCGGCGCCAGATCGCCGAAACGAACCCGGTTGTACAAATCGCGTACCACCTTGCGGGGGACCTGGGCTTCGAACGCCCGCCGGACTGACTGAACCACCGAAATGTCGATATCCCCGCGTTGTCCGTGGCAAAGAGACAAGGGCGTGCCGCGACCAGACAGGAACGCGTCTAGTCCCACCTGTAGTTGAAGCTGACGCTGATCCGGTCGTCCTCGGACATGTTCATCGGCACTTCGTGGCGCAGCCAGGATTCCCAAAGCAATACATCGCCCACCTGCGGCTTGACGTAGACGAAACTGCGCAACTCCTCGCGGCAGCCCTTGTTGCGGGTCGGCGCAGCCATCATCATCGGCAGGCGGGGGTCTTCCAGCTTCAGCGCACTCGCGCCGTCGGGCATCGCCACGTAGGTCGTGCCCGAAATCACCGAATGCGGGTGGATGTGGCTGGAATGCATGCCGCCCTCGGGCAGGATGTTGATCCAGATATCCTCGAGAACCAGCCCCTTGTCGCCCAGGTCGAATTCAAGATCCACGGCGAAAGCGGCCACGTGCTTGTCCAGCGCCTTGACCACATCGGCGAAGATCGGGAACCGCCAGGGCAGATCGGTCAGCGAGGCATACGAGGTATAGCCGGGATAGCCCTCGGTTTCGCACCAGTCCTGCCCGGCCTCGTCATCCTCGGCGATGGAATAGCACGAGGCTTCCAATTCCGCCGTGTCGATCGCACCGTGATCGCTCAGGCGCGCGTGGTAGAGGCGGGTGGCGAAGAGGGATTTCATCGTGGTCATCCGGGCGATCCTGTTTACGGGGGTCAGGCCGGGTTTACCGCGCCGCGCCGCAACGAAAAACCCCCGGCGCGCGGCCGGGGGTTCTTTTGTCTACTCTGTGCGGCCCGGACAAAATCTGCGATTTTGCCTACACCGCACCAGTCAGAAAACGCTGTCGCGTTTTCGACCGTTACCAGTCTTCGCGGACCACGACGCGGGTCTTGATCGGCAGCTTCATCGCGGCCAGGCGCAGCGCCTCGCGGGCGATGTCTTCGGCGACGCCGTCGATCTCGAACATGATCCGGCCCGGCTTGACCTTGCAGGCCCAGCGGTCGACTGAACCCTTGCCCTTACCCATCCGCACCTCGATCGGCTTGGCCGTGATCGGGGTATCGGGGAAGATCCGGATCCAGACCCGGCCCTGACGCTTCATATGGCGCGTCATGGCCCGGCGGGCGGCTTCGATCTGGCGCGCGGTGACGCGCTCGGGCTGGGTCGCCTTGAGGCCGTAGGTGCCGAAGTTCAGATCCGACCCTCCCTTGGCTTCGCCGCGGATCCGGCCCTTGTGCATCTTGCGGAATTTCGTGCGCTTTGGTTGCAGCATCTCTCAATACTCCTCAGCGGTCGCGGCGGGGGCCGCCGGGGCCGCGCGGGGCGGGACCATCCTGCAGCTCTTGCGCCTTGCGGTCACGGGCCGACGGATCGTGCTCCATGATCTCGCCTTTGAAGATCCAGACCTTGATGCCGATGATGCCGTAAGGCGTGGTCGCCTCGACGTTGGCATAATCGATGTCGGCCCGCAGCGTGTGCAGCGGCACCCGGCCCTCGCGGTACCATTCGGTCCGTGCGATTTCGGCACCGCCCAGACGGCCGGCGACGTTCACGCGGATACCCAGTGCACCCATGCGCATGGCGTTCTGCACAGCCCGCTTCATCGCACGACGGAAGCTGACCCGGCGTTCGAGCTGCTGGGCGATCGACTCACCCACCAGGCGCGCGTCCAGTTCCGGCTTGCGCACTTCGACGATGTTGAGGTGCAGTTCGCTGTCGGTCATCGCCGCCAGCTTCTTGCGCAGCACCTCGATATCGGCGCCCTTCTTGCCGATGATCACACCCGGACGGGCCGTGTGGATCGTCACGCGGCACTTCTTGTGCGGGCGTTCGATGATGATACGGGCCACACCGGCCTGCTTGCATTCGTTGTGAATGAAGTCGCGGATCGCGAGATCTTCGAGAAGAAGGTTCCCGTAATCCTTGGTATCGGCGTACCAGCGGCTGTCCCAGGTGCGGTTGACCTGCAGGCGCATGCCGATCGGATTGGTCTTGTTACCCATTAGGCTTGCTCCTCGATCTGGCGCACCTTGATGGTGAGTTCCGAGAACGGCTTGTTGATCCGGCCGAACCGGCCACGCGCCCGCGGACGGCCGCGCTTCATCACCAGGTTCTTGCCGACATAGGCCTCGGCGACGATCAGTTCGTCGACGTCCAGGCCGTGGTTGTTCTCGGCGTTGGCGATGGCGGATTGCAGGCACTTCTTCACGTCCTCGGCGATCCGCTTCTTCGAGAAGGTCAGATCGGTCAAGGCGCGTTCGACCTTCTTGCCGCGGATCAGCGCGGCGACAAGGTTCAGCTTCTGCGGGCTGGTGCGCAGCATGCGCAGCTTGGCCATCGCTTCGTTGTCCGCCACGCGGCGGGGATTTTTATCCTTGCCCATGGCTTACTTCCTCTTGGCTTTCTTGTCCGCCGCGTGGCCGTAATAGGTCCGCGTGGGGGAGTATTCACCGAATTTCTGGCCGATCATGTCCTCGGTCACGTTGACCGGGATGTGCTTCTGGCCGTTGTAGACGCCGAACGTCAGGCCCACGAACTGGGGCAGGATCGTCGAACGGCGCGACCAGATCTTGATCACTTCGTTGCGGCCGGATTCGCGAGCCTTTTCCGCCTTCTTCAAGACGTAGGCATCGACAAAGGGGCCTTTCCAAACAGAGCGCGACATGGATTACCGCCCCTTCTTCTTGGCGTGGCGCGAGCGGATGATCAGCTTTTGCGAGGCCTTGTTGGTGTTGCGGGTCTTCTTGCCCTTGGTCGGCTTGCCCCAGGGCGTCACCGGGTGACGGCCACCCGAGGTACGGCCTTCGCCACCGCCATGCGGGTGGTCGATCGGGTTCATCACGACACCGCGGACGGACGGGCGCTTGCCCATGTGGCGGACGCGGCCGGCCTTGCCCAGGTTCTGGTTGGAGTTGTCGGGGTTCGACACCGCGCCAACCGTGGCCATGCATTCCTGGCGCACCAGGCGCAGTTCGCCCGAACTCAGACGGATCTGGGCATAGCCACCGTCGCGGCCGACGAACTGGGCGTAGGTGCCCGCGGCGCGTGCGATCTGGCCGCCCTTGCCGGGCTTCAGTTCGATATTGTGGACGATCGTGCCGATCGGCATGCCGCTGAACGGCATCGCGTTGCCCGGCTTGATGTCGGCCTTGGCGCTGGCCACGACCTTGTCTCCGATGCCCAGCCGCTGCGGGGCCAGGATATAGGCCTGTTCGCCGTCATCATACTGAACCAGTGCGATGAACGCGGTGCGGTTGGGGTCATATTCGATACGAACGACGATGCCGTTCACGTCGAACTTGTTCCGCTTGAAATCGACGATCCGGTAGAGGCGTTTCGCCCCGCCACCGCGGCGGCGTGCCGTGATACGTCCGGTGTTGTTCCGGCCGCCCGATTTCGTCAGACCCTCGGTGAGGGCCTTGACGGGGCGTCCTTTGTACAGCTCCGAACGGTCGATCAGCACCAGCCCGCGCTGGCCCGGCGTCGTCGGCTTGTACGACTTGAGTGCCATGCTTTCTGTCTTCCGTCAGCTTTGCAGGGCCTTTGCCCCGCTATGTGTGGGTCTTGCGACCGTGGTATAGGCCCCCGGAGGTGCCCGGTTAGAAGCGTTCTTGCGAACAAAAGCGAAGCCCCGGACGAATCCGGGGCCTCACGGATGGCCTCGTGTAGTCGGATGGGCGCAAGGGGTCAAGGCTTTCGCGGGGGTTCGGGCAAAGACCACGACCCGACCGGGTTTCGCCCCGGTCAAGTGCACTGCCCGAACGATCCAGATCAAGGCCCGGTTCCCGTTCGGGGAGTATGATGCCCGCGGTTTCCGGTCGCGCTGTCGCGCGTGCCCGCAAACGGCTTTCAAGGGAGATGCCGACATGAACAAGACCACCAAACCGAAAACCGACACCGAAACCGGCGCCACCGCGATGACCGCCGCGATGAAGGCGGTCAGCCCGACGGTGATGCATGCCTGGTACGACATCATGGCCGAAAGCGCCGAATTCGTGATGAAACGGCTGCAGCAGGACATGGAAACGCAACGCGCCATCCTCAGCTGCAAGAACCCCGCGGAACTGATGAAAATCCAGTCCGAATTCTACCAGACCGCGATGAAGCAATACTCGGAAGAAGCGGCGCACCTGTTCAAGATGATGTCCGAAGCGACCGGGGATGCGCTGAAACAAGCGCAGACCGGACAGGCCCGCAGCTATGACGACGTGCCGCTCTGACCAGCACGCGTCGGCCGGCCCGAAAACGAAAACCCCGGCCGCGATCCGGGCCGGGGTTTGCGTTCGGCGGGTTCGACCCGCCTTGTACTCGTCGGTCAGAGACCGGTCGACACGTCGATCGTGTTACCCTCTTCAAGGGTGACATAGGCTTTCTTGACGTCGGCCCGCTTGCCCTTGGTGCCCTTGAACCGCTTGGTCTTACCCTTGGCGATGGCGGTGTTGACCGCCTTCACCTTGACGCCGAACAGCGTTTCCACCGCTTCCTTGATCTGCGGCTTGTTGGCGTCCATGGCCACTTCGAAGACCACCGCGCCGTTTTCCGACGCCATGGTGGTTTTCTCGGTGATCAGCGGCTTGCGGATCACGTCGTAATGTTCGGGCTTCGCGCTCATTTCAGTCGAGCCTCCAGTGCTTCGACACCCGCCTTGGTGAGCACAAGCGTGTCACGGCGAAGGATGTCATAGACGTTTGCGCCGATGCTGGGCAGCACATCCAGACCTTCGATGTTGCGCGCGGCCTGGGCAAAGCCCTCGTTCACCGCAGCGCCATCGATGATCAACGCGCGCTTCCAGCCCAGCTTGGCGATCTGCTTGGCCAAGGCGCCGGTCTTGCCGTCCGATTCCGCCATGTCGATGACCACCAGAGCGCCCGACTTGGCCTTGGCCGACAGGGCGTGCTTGAGGCCAAGCGCGCGGACCTTCTTGGGCAGGTCGTGGGCGTGGCTGCGCGGGGTCGGACCCTTGTAGATGCCGCCCTTGCGGAAGATCGGTGCCTTGCGCGATCCGTGGCGTGCGCCGCCGGTGCCCTTCTGGCGATAGATCTTCTTGGTCGAGTAGCTGACTTCCGAACGGGTCTTGACCTTGTGCGTGCCGGCCTGCGCCTTGTTGCGCTGCCAACGCACGACGCGGTGCAGGATGTCGGCGCGCGGCTCGAGATCAAAGATCTCGTCCGTCAGGTCGACCGACCCGGCCTTGCCGCCGTCGAGCTTGATGACGTCGAATTTCATCTCACTCACCTTCCTTGTTCTCGGGGGCATCCGATGCATCGTCGCCCGCCTTTTCGGCTTCGGCTTCTGCGGCGGCCTGCTGTGCGGCTTCCTCGGCCAGGCGTGCCTCTTCGGCGGCCTTGGCTTCGGCTTCGGCGGCAGCGGCGGCTTCTTCGGCCAGACGCTTGGCTTCGGCCGCGGCCGAACGCAGCGCGGCGGGCAGGATGACGTTCTCGGGCAACGGCTTTTTCACCGCGTCCTTGATCGTGACCCAGCCGCCCTTGGCACCGGGAACCGCGCCCTTGATCATGATGATGCCGCGATCGGCATCGGTCTTGACCACCTGCAGGTTCTGCGTGGTGACGCGGACGGCGCCCATGTGGCCCGCCATCTTCTTGCCCTTGAACACCTTGCCGGGTTCCTGGCACTGGCCGGTCGAGCCGTGCGAACGGTGGCTGATCGACACGCCGTGCGAGGCGCGCAGACCACCGAAATTGTGCCGCTTCATCGCACCGGCAAAACCCTTGCCGATCGACGTGCCCGACACGTCCACGTACTGGCCGGCGAAGTAATGATCGGCGGTGATTTCCTCACCCACGTCGATCATGTTCTCCGGCGCGACGCGGAATTCGGCCACCTTGCGCTTGGGTTCGACCTTGGCGGCGGCGAAATGGCCGCGCATTGCCTTCGACGTGCGCTTGGCCTTGGCCGTGCCGCAGCCCAGCTGAACCGCCGAATAACCATGCGTGTCCGCTGTGCGCTGCGCAACAACCTGAAGGTTGTCCAGTTGCAGCACGGTGACGGGGATCTGCTTGCCGTCTTCCATGAAAAGACGGGTCATGCCGACCTTCTTTGCGATCACTCCTGAACGCATCGGACAGCCCTCCCTTACACCTTGATCTCGACATCCACGCCGGCCGCGAGGTCGAGCTTCATCAGCGCGTCCACGGTCTGCGGGGTCGGATCGACGATGTCCAAAAGCCGCTTGTGCGTGCGGATTTCGAACTGGTCGCGGGATTTCTTGTTCACGTGGGGACCACGCAGAACGGTGAATTTCTCGATCTTGTTCGGCAGCGGGATCGGTCCGCGCACCTGCGCGCCGGTCCGCTTGGCGGTGTTCACGATCTCCTGGGTGCTGGCATCCAGCACGCGGTAATCGAACGCCTTGAGCCGGATCCGGATGTTCTGGCTTTGCATCGGTCTTTGCCTTCATTGGCGTTGGGGTTGAGAGGAGGGAGGCGGGACCGTCCCGCCCCCTCGTCGAACCCGTGCGGGTGGCCGGGGCCACCCGTGATTGGCTTGGTCGAGCGCTGTCGGCTTACTCGAGGATCTTGGCGACGACGCCGGAGCCGACGGTGCGGCCGCCTTCGCGGATGGCGAAGCGCAGGCCGTCTTCCATCGCGATCGGCGCGATCAGTTCCACGGTGAACTTCAGGTTGTCGCCCGGCATCACCATCTCGGTGCCCGACGGCAGTTCCACCGTCCCCGTCACGTCCGTCGTGCGGAAGTAGAATTGCGGGCGGTAGTTCGCGAAGAACGGCGTGTGGCGGCCGCCCTCTTCCTTGGTCAGGATGTAGACCTCGGCCTCGAACTTGGTGTGCGGCGTCACCGAACCCGGCTTGCACAGCACCTGGCCGCGCTCGACACCGTCACGCTCGACGCCGCGCAGCAGCGCGCCGATATTGTCGCCCGCCTCGCCGCGATCCAGCAGCTTGCGGAACATCTCGACACCCGTGCAGGTCGTCTTCTTGGTGTCGCGGATGCCGACGATCTCGATCTCGTCGCCCACGTTGATCACGCCCCGCTCGACACGGCCGGTCACGACCGTGCCGCGCCCCGAGATCGAGAACACGTCCTCGATCGGCATCAGGAACGGCTGGTCAACCGCCCGCGCCGGCTGCGGGATGTAATCGTCAACCGCCTGCATCAGCTCGCGGATCTTGTTCTCGCCGATCTCCGGATCGCGGCCTTCCAGCGCCGCCAGCGCCGAACCCGCGATGATCGGGATGTCGTCGCCCGGGAAGTCGTAGGCCGAAAGAAGCTCGCGCACTTCCATCTCGACCAGCTCCAGAAGCTCCTCGTCGTCGACCTGGTCGACCTTGTTGAGGAACACCACCATCGCCGGGATGCCGACCTGGCGGCCCAGCAGGATGTGCTCGCGGGTCTGCGGCATCGGGCCGTCGGCGGCGTTCACCACCAGGATCGCGCCGTCCATCTGCGCCGCACCCGTGATCATGTTCTTCACATAGTCCGCGTGGCCCGGGCAATCGACATGCGCATAGTGCCGCGCGTCGGTCTCGTATTCCACATGCGCCGTCGAGATCGTGATCCCCCGCGCCTTCTCCTCGGGCGCCGAGTCGATCGCGTCATACGCCTTGAAATCACCGAAATACTTCGTGATCGCCGCCGTCAGCGTCGTCTTGCCGTGGTCAACGTGACCAATCGTGCCGATGTTGCAGTGCGGCTTCGACCGCGAAAACTTTTCCTTTGCCATGGTAAGGCTCCCTCTTTTCTTGTGGGCGGCGGGGTGAACCCCGCCCTACGGTGGTGGGTAGGGCGGGGTTCACCCCGCCATCCCGTTATGCGTATTTCGCCTGGATCTCGTCGCTGATGTTCTGCGGGACCGGGTCATAGTGGTCGAACTGCATCGTGAACTGCGCGCGGCCCGAGGACATCGAGCGCAGGTTGTTGATGTAGCCGAACATGTTGGCCAGCGGCACGAAGGCGTTGATCGCGACGGCGTTGCCACGCGGCTCCTGTCCGGTCACCTGGCCCCGGCGAGAGGTCAGGTCGCCGATGATGCCGCCGGTATATTCCTCGGGCGTCACCACTTCGACCTTCATGATCGGCTCGAGCAGCTTGGCGCCGGCCTTCTTGAGGCCTTCGCGCATGCACATCCGCGAAGCGATCTCGAAGGCCAGGACCGACGAGTCGACGTCGTGGAACTTGCCGTCCACCAGCGCGACCTTGAAGTCGATCACCGGGAAGCCGGCCAGCGGACCGCTGTCCATCACCGACTTGATGCCCTTTTCGACGCCGGGGATGTATTCCTTCGGAACCGCGCCGCCGACGATGCGGCTTTCGAACGAATAGCCCTCGCCCGGTTCGGTCGGGGAAATTTCCAGCTTGACCTCGGCGTATTGGCCCGAACCACCCGACTGCTTCTTGTGGGTATAGGTGTGCTCGATCGCGTGGCCGATGGTTTCGCGATAGGCCACCTGCGGCGCACCGATATTGGCTTCGACCTTGAACTCGCGCTTGAGACGGTCGACCAGGATGTCGAGGTGCAGTTCGCCCATGCCCTTCATGATCGTCTGACCCGATTCCAGATCGGTTTCGACGCGGAAGGACGGGTCTTCGGCTGCCAGACGCGCCAGACCCTGGCTCATCTTTTCCTGGTCGCCCTTGGTCTTGGGCTCGACCGCGATCTCGATCACCGGATCGGGGAAGGTCATGGTTTCCAGAACCACCGACTTCTGCGGGTCGCACAGCGTGTCGCCCGTGGTGGTTTCCTTCAGACCCGCCAGCGCGATGATGTCGCCCGCGAAGGCCTCTTCGATTTCCTCGCGGTTGTTGGAGTGCATCATCATCATCCGGCCGACGCGCTCGCGCTTGCCCTTGGTCGAGTTCAGCATCGCGTCACCCTTCTTGATGACGCCGGAATAGATGCGCGTGAAGGTCAGCGAACCGACGAAGGGGTCGTTCATGATCTTGAACGCCAGCGCCGAGAACGGCTCGTCGTCATTGGCGTGACGCTCGATGTTCCGGGTTTCGGTTTCGTCGCCCGGGGCAAAGCCGACATAGGCCGGCACGTCGAGCGGACCGGGCAGATAGTCGACCACCGCGTTCAGCAGCGGCTGCACGCCCTTGTTCTTGAAGGCCGAACCGCCCAGGACCGGAACGAAGGACAGCGACAGCGTGCCCTTGCGGATCAGCTTGCGCAGCGTGTCCACGTCGGGCTCTTCGCCTTCGAGATACGCTTCCATCGCATCGTCGTCCATTTCGACGGCATTCTCGATGAGCGTGGCGCGCCATTCGTCGGCCAGGTCCTTGAGTTCGTCACGGATCGGCTGGCGGGTCCAGGATGCACCCAGGTCTTCGCCCTTCCAGGTCCACTCTTCCATGGTGACCAGGTCGACGATGCCTTCCAGCTGATCCTCGGCGCCGATCGGGAAGTTGACCGGAACTGGCGTCGCGCCGGTGCGGTCCTTGATCATCTTCACGCAGTTGAAGAAGTCGGCGCCGATCTTGTCCATCTTGTTGACGAACACCAGGCGCGGAACCTTGTAGCGGTCTGCCTGGCGCCAGACGGTCTCGGTCTGCGGCTCGACGCCGGCATTGGCGTCCAGCAGCGCGACGGCGCCGTCCAGAACCGCCAGCGAACGCTCGACCTCGATGGTGAAGTCGACGTGGCCGGGGGTGTCGATGATGTTGAAGCGGAACTTGGTGTCCGACGTGCCGTCAGCGGTCGGGTCGATCTGGCGCTGCCAGAACGTCGTCGTCGCGGCCGACGTGATCGTGATGCCGCGCTCCTGCTCCTGCTCCATCCAGTCCATCGTTGCGGCGCCGTCATGGACTTCGCCGATCTTGTGGGACTTGCCGGTGTAGTAGAGGATGCGCTCGGTCGTGGTGGTCTTGCCGGCGTCGATATGCGCCATGATCCCGAAGTTGCGGTAGCGCGTCAGCGGATAGTCGCGTGCCATTGTGCCTGTTCCTCTTACCAGCGGTAATGGCTGAACGCTTTGTTCGCGTCGGCCATCTTGTGGGTGTCTTCCCGCTTTTTCACGGCGGCACCGCGCGACTGCACGGCATCCAGAAGCTCGCCGGCGAGGCGCTCTTCCATCGTGTTCTCGTTGCGGGCGCGCGAGGCGTTGATCAGCCAGCGGATCGCCAGGGCTTCGCGGCGCTCGGGGCGCACTTCGACGGGCACCTGGTAGGTGGCGCCACCAACCCGGCGCGAACGGACCTCGACCGACGGCTTGATGTTGTCCAGCGCCTCGTGGAACAGTTCCACGGGTGCGCGCTTGACCTTGGATTCAACCCGGTCCAGCGCGTTGTAGACGATGCGCTCGGCGACGGATTTCTTTCCGTCGACCATCAGGTTGTTCATGAACTTCGTCAGGACCCGGTCGCCATACTTGGCGTCGGGCAGGACTTCGCGTTTTTCGGCGGCGTGACGACGGGACATCTGTTGATCCTCTTATTTCGGGCGCTTGGCGCCGTATTTCGAACGGCGCTGCTTGCGATCCTTGACGCCCTGGGTATCCAGCACGCCGCGCAGGATGTGGTAGCGCACACCGGGAAGGTCTTTCACACGGCCGCCACGGATCAGGACCACCGAGTGTTCCTGAAGGTTGTGGCTTTCACCGGGGATATAGCTGATCACCTCGAAGCCGTTGGTCAGACGCACCTTGGCCACCTTCCGCATGGCCGAGTTCGGCTTTTTCGGGGTGGTGGTGTAGACGCGGGTGCAAACGCCGCGCTTCTGGGGGCACTGCTCGAGGTGCTGCGACTTCGAGCGCTTGACTTTGGGCTGCCGCGGCTTGCGGATCAGCTGTTGAATCGTGGGCATCCGGTATCTTCCCCGTCTCTCTCACATATGTGGTGCACGAGGAGCCACCTCATGCCTAAGGTTCTGTCATTTGGCCCGCGGCGCGTCCGCTGCGAACCGGTTCGGCGTCATACCAGGACGACGCAAAAAACCGCATGCGCCCCAAATCCGGGACGACGCGGTGGGTGTCCAGAGGATCGGGGCGGCTGGGCCCGGATCGTGACCGCTTCAGTTCTTTAAGCTCCGGCAGGGGCTCTGCACCCTGCGAATTGGTCGCGCGTATATGGGGAGTCGCAAACCTTGTCAACAGCCGCTCCGGCTGGACAGTCGCGGTTCGCGGTGCCAAGCAGGAACAAGCTACGTATCCGCACCAGGTGCCCCATGCAAGTCATCGGTTTGTGCCGGTTCTCTTACCCCGCCGAGGGCGGTTTCCAGGTGGAACATGCCGATGCCCAAGCGCGCGCCGCCTATCTCTACGCGCCAGAACGGATGGAAGAGCGGTTTCGCACCTTCGAGGCCATCACCCTGCCCGGCCTGCGCGGTCAGACGGACCCCGATTTCACCTTCGTGATCCTGATCGGCGAAGACCTGCCCGAACCTTTCGCGGAACGGCTTTTTTCGCTGGTGGCGGAAATGCCGCAGGCGGTGATCGTGGCCCGGCCGCCCGGCCCGCACAGGCCGGTCTGCAAGTCGGTGCTGAACGCCGCGCGACACGATCCGGATTCGCCTTGCATCCAGTTCCGCATGGACGACGACGACTCGGTGTCCTTCGATTTCGTCGCGCGGGTCCGACACGACGCCGAAACACTCGCCCCGCTATGCGCACAGAACAAGCTGGTGGTGATCGACTACAACCGCGGCTACCTGCTGCGCCCCGGCGCAGATGGCATCCGCGCCGAGGAATGCGTGCTGCCCTATTACCCGATGGGCATGGCGATGGTGGTGCAGGGCGGATGCGGACAGAGCATCATGAATTTCGCCCATGGCAAGGTGGCGCAGTTCATGCCGACCGTGACCTTCACCGATGCGCCGATGTATGTGCGCGGGCACAACGACTTCAACGACTCGCGGCAGAAGAAACACGTCAAACCGATCCACTTGCCGCGCCCGTCCGCCGAAACCGCGGCAGCGCTGCGCGAGAGGTTCGGCATCACCGACGAAATCGTGCGTCAGGTCTTTGCCTGACGCCGTTTCGCGCGGGTTTCGCGCCACAGGGTGAAAAAGCCGGTGGCGACGATGGTCACCGCGCCGACCAGGGTCAGCGTCTCGGGCCATTCGGCAAAGAACAGCCAACCCAGCAGCAGGGCCCAGACCAGCCCGGTAAACCGGAAAGGTGCGACGAATCCCACCTCGCCCACGCGCATGACCAGAACGCTGAACGTGTAGCCCCCGATGATGAACAGGCTCGCCCCACCCAGCAACAGCGCCGAACGGCTCTCCAGCGGCTGCCAGTCCTGCCAAAGCGACCAGGTGGCGGCAAACACCACCACCGTCAGCGAGGCACAGAGCGTCACCAGAAGCGACGGCACCGCACGCGACATCCGCCGCGTGACCAGGTCGCGCACGGTGACACAGACCACCGTTCCAAGTGCCGATAGCGTGAAGGCGTTGAACCCTTCGGAGCCGGGCCTGACGATCAGCAGCATCCCGCAGAACCCGATTCCGATCGCCAGCCAGCGCCGCCAACCCACCGGTTCGCGAAAGAACAGCGCCGAACCCAGCGTCACGGTCAACGGCAGCATCTGCAACAGCGCCGTGACATTGGCCAGCTTCATGTTGAACAGCGCATAGAAAAAGGTGATGGCCGCACCCAGTTCGGCCAGCGACCGCAACGCGATCAACCGCCAGTCACTGCGCGGAAAGTCGAACCGGACATGCCCAAGAGCGATCGCCAACCCGGCGATGAACAGGCTGGCGACGATTCCCCGCAACGTCAGGATCTGCGACAACGGCAGCACCCCGCCCAGCCCCTTGACGCAGGCATCGCCAAAGGTGAACGCCGCCATGCTGGCGATCATCAGCAACGCACCTTTGGTATTGTCGGATAGCGGTGTCATGCGCCGCGCGTAGCAGGCAATCGCGGCGTGCGCCAGACCCCGGAAAGGGCCGCTGCCATGCGCATATGCGGTTCGCGAACGATCCTGAATGGACGCCGAGAGCGCCGGAAGCCGCCCCCAAACGAAAAAGGCCCCCGCTTGCGCAGGGGCCCTTGTCTTGCACGATCTTTGGCCGGTTATTCGCGGCTTTCCGGCGTGTCCACGATCAGCGTATCGAACTCGTCGCCGCCAACCACGTCGTTGGCCGAAGGGTCGGCCTCGGGCGCGGCCAGGGCAGCGGCGGCCTCGGCTTCTTCGCGGCGTGCCTCGATCACGACATTGTCGCGATCCTGGGCGATGCGGCGCACCTTCTGGGTCGCGCCACCGGTACCCGCCGGGATCAGGCGGCCGACGATGACGTTCTCCTTGAGGCCGACCAGGCGGTCCACCTTGCCCTGAACCGAAGCTTCGGTCAGCACGCGGGTGGTTTCCTGGAACGACGCCGCCGAGATGAACGACCGGGTCTGCAGCGAGGCCTTGGTGATGCCCAAGAGGATCGGTTCGCCCTTGGCCGGGCGGCCACCCTTCTTTTCGACCTTCTGGTTCGCCGCGTCGAACTCGGCCTTGTCCACGTGTTCGCCCTTCAGCAACGTGGTGTCGCCGCTGTCCAGGATCTCCCATTTCTGCAGCATCTGGCGCACGATCACCTCGACATGCTTGTCGTTGATCTTCACGCCCTGCAGACGATAGACGTCCTGCACCTCGTCGATCATGTAGTTGGCCAGCGCCTCGATCCCCATGATCGACAGGATGTCGTGGGGTGCGGGGTTGCCGTCCATGATGTAGTCGCCCTTCTGGACGTAATCGCCTTCGGCCACCGGGATGTGCTTGCCCTTGGGGATCATGTATTCCCGCGGCTCAAGCGTGTCGTCGGCCGGTTCGATGGTGATGCGGCGCTTGTTCTTGTAGTCCTTGCCGAACCGCACATAGCCATCGATTTCCGCGATGATCGCGTGATCCTTGGGGCGGCGCGCCTCGAACAGTTCCGCCACCCGCGGCAGACCGCCGGTGATGTCCTTGGTCTTGGCACCTTCGCGCGGGATCCGCGCCACGACGTCGCCGGCCTTGATCTCCTGCCCGTCTTCGCAGGACAGGATCGCGTCAACCGACATCGGGTAGGTGATCGGGTTGCCGGCCGCGTTGCGGACCGGCTCGCCATCGGCATCCTGCAGGATGATTTCCGGTTTCAGCTCGTTGCCCTTGGGCGCGGCACGCCAGTCGATCACGATCTTCTGGGTCATGCCGGTGGCATCGTCGGTTTCGTCCCGGACGGCCACGCCGTTCACCAGGTCGACATGCCGCGCGATACCGTCGGCCTCGGCGATGATCGGCAGGGTGTAGGGATCCCACTCGAACAGCTTCTGGCCGCGCTTGACCATGTCGCCCTCGGCCACGAACAGCTTGGAGCCGTAACCCAGCTTGTGGCTGGCGCGCTCGTTGCCATTCTCGTCGACGATCCGCAGCTTCATGTTGCGGCCCATCACCAGCATCTCGCCCGCTGCGTTCTGCAGAGTCGAGGCGCTGTCGAACACCACCTTGCCCTCTTGCGAGGATTCCAGGAACGATTGCTGGCCGCCCTGGGCCACGCCGCCGATGTGGAACGTCCGCATCGTCAGCTGGGTGCCGGGTTCGCCGATCGACTGCGCCGCGATGATTCCCACGGCCTCGCCGGTGTTCACCATCGTGCCGCGCGCCAGGTCGCGGCCGTAGCACTTGGCGCAGACGCCCTCTTCGGCCTCGCAGGTCAGCGGCGAACGGATGCGCGCCGTGGCGACACCCGCCTCGTCGATCGCGTCCGACATGCGTTCATCGATCAGCTGGCCCTCGCGCACGATCACCTCTTCGGTGCCCGGATGCACGATGTCCTCGGCCGCGACGCGGCCCAGCACACGCTCGGCCAGCGATGCCACGACTTCACCATCGTTGACCGCCGGTTCCGCGGTGATCGCCCTGTCGGTGCCGCAATCCAGCATGCGGATGATGCAATCCTGCGCCACGTCCACAAGGCGGCGGGTCAGGTAGCCGGAATTCGCCGTCTTGAGCGCGGTGTCCGACAGACCCTTGCGGGCGCCGTGGGTCGAGTTGAAGTACTCGAGAACGGTCAGGCCTTCCTTGAAGTTCGAGATGATCGGCGTCTCGATGATGTCGCCGTTCGGCTTGGCCATCAGGCCGCGCATCCCGCCCAGCTGCTTCATCTGCGTGACCGAGCCCCGCGCACCGGAATGCGCCATCATGTAGACCGAGTTCGGCTCCATCTCGGCGCCGGTCTCGTCCTTGCGGGCGGCCGAGATCGTGGCCATCATCGCATCGGTGACCTTGTCGTTGCACTTCGACCATGCATCGACGACCTTGTTGTACTTTTCACCCTGGGTGATCAGGCCGTCCATGTACTGCTGTTCGAAATCCTTCACCTGGTCGCGGGTCTCGTCGACGATGCCCCATTTGTCGTCGGGGATCACCATGTCGTCCTTGCCGAAGGAGATGCCGGCCTTGAACGCTTCCTTGAAACCCATCGACATGATCTGGTCGCAGAAGATGACCGATTCCTTCTGGCCGCAATAGCGGTAGACGGTGTCGATCACGCGCTGCACGTCCTTCTTGCGCAGCAGCGTGTTGACCAGCTCGAACGGCGCCTTGGCGTTCAGCGGCAGAAGCGCGCCCAGCCGCACCCGGCCCGGCGTCGTCTCGTAACGCTTGAACACCTCGTTGCCCTCGGCGTCGATCTGCTTGATCCGCGCCTCGATCTTGGCGTGCAGATGCACTTCGCCGGCGGTCAGCGCATGTTCCACCTCTTCGATCGAGGCGAATTTCATGCCCTCGCCCTTCATGCCGTCACGCTGGATCGAGGTGTAGTAAAGCCCCAGGATCATGTCCTGCGACGGCACGATGATCGGCGCGCCGTTGGCGGGCGACAGAACGTTGTTCGTCGACATCATCAGCACGCGCGCTTCCAGCTGCGCCTCGAGGCTCAGCGGGACGTGCACGGCCATCTGGTCGCCGTCGAAATCGGCGTTGAAGGCCGAACAGACCAGCGGATGCAGCTGGATCGCCTTGCCTTCGATCAGGATCGGTTCGAACGCCTGGATGCCCAGACGGTGCAGCGTCGGCGCGCGGTTCAGCAGAACCGGGTGCTCGCGGATCACCTCGTCCAGGATGTCCCAGACCTCGGGGCGTTCCTTTTCGACCAGCTTCTTGGCCTGTTTCACCGTCGACGAAAGACCCTTGGCCTCCAGCCGCGAATAGATGAACGGCTTGAACAGTTCGAGCGCCATCTTCTTGGGCAGGCCGCACTGGTGCAACTTCAGCTCCGGCCCGGTCACGATGACCGAGCGGCCGGAAAAGTCGACGCGCTTGCCCAGCAGGTTCTGCCGGAACCGGCCCTGCTTGCCCTTGAGCATGTCCGACAGCGATTTCAGCGGGCGCTTATTGGCGCCGGTGATGACGCGGCCGCGGCGACCGTTGTCGAACAGCGCATCCACCGCTTCCTGCAGCATCCGCTTTTCGTTGCGGACGATGATGTCCGGCGCGCGCAACTCGATCAGTCGCTTGAGGCGGTTGTTGCGGTTGATGACCCGGCGATAGAGGTCGTTCAGGTCCGACGTCGCGAACCGGCCGCCATCCAGCGGCACCAGCGGGCGCAGTTCCGGCGGGATGACCGGGATTACGGTCAGCACCATCCATTCCGGACGGTTGCCGGATTCCAGGAACGACTCGACCACTTTCAGCCGCTTGATGATCTTCTTGGGCTTCAGCTCGCCGGTGGCTTCCTTGAGGTCGGCGCGCAGCTGCTCGGCCTCGGCTTCGAGATCGATATTGGCCAGCATCTCACGGATCGCCTCGGCGCCGATATTGGCGGTAAAGGCGTCCATGCCGAACTGGTCCTGCGCGTCGAGAAATTCCTCTTCGCTCATCAGCTGGCCATAGGTCAGGTCGGTCAGGCCCGGCTCGATCACCACGTAGTTCTCGAAATAGAGAATGCGTTCCAGATCGCGCAGGGTCATGTCCAGCATCAGGCCGATGCGCGAGGGCAACGACTTGAGGAACCAGATATGCGCGCAGGGCGCGGCCAGCTCGATATGGCCCATGCGCTCGCGGCGGACCTTCTGCAGCGTGACTTCGACGCCGCATTTCTCGCAGACGACGCCGCGATACTTCATGCGCTTGTACTTGCCGCACAGGCATTCGTAATCCTTGATCGGACCAAAGATGCGCGCGCAGAACAGGCCGTCACGCTCGGGCTTGAACGTGCGGTAGTTGATGGTTTCCGGCTTCTTGATCTCGCCGAAGGACCACGACAGGATCCGCTCCGGGCTCGCGAGGCTCACACGGATCTCGTCGAACACCTTGGGCGGGGTCAGCGGGTTGAACGGGTTGTTGGTCAGTTCCTGGTTCATTCTGTCCTCACGAATTCAGAGGGAAGCGGGGGAGGCAGGTGCGTGCAAGCACGCACCCTGCGGGCATCGGGGTAGGGTGCGTGCTTGCACGCACAGCTTGCCCCGTCACTCATCCTCCTCCGCATCCAGGAGTTCCATGTTGAGGCCCAGACCCCGGACCTCCTTGACGAGAACGTTGAACGATTCCGGCACCCCGGCCTCGAAATTGTCCTCGCCCTTGACGATCGACTCGTAGACCTTGGTCCGGCCCGCCACGTCGTCCGACTTCACCGTCAGCATTTCCTGCAGGGTGTAGGCGGCGCCGTAGGCTTCCAGCGCCCAGACCTCCATCTCGCCGAAGCGCTGACCGCCGAACTGCGCCTTGCCGCCCAGCGGCTGCTGCGTCACCAGGCTGTAGGGCCCGGTCGACCGCGCGTGGATCTTGTCGTCCACCAGGTGGTGCAGCTTGAGCAGGTATTTCACACCCACGGTCACGGGGCGCGAGAATTGCTCGCCGGTGCGGCCGTCAAACAGGATCGACTGGCCCGACGTGTCAAAGCCCGCGCGGGTCAGCGCGTCATTGACATCGGCCTCCTTGGCGCCGTCGAAGACCGGCGTCGCGATCGGCACGCCGTTGACCACGTTGCCGGCCGCCTCGACCAGCTGGTCCTCGGACATGCCCTTGATGCCTTCCTCGTAGACCTCGTCGCCATAGGCGATCTTCATCGCCTCGCGCACCGGGGTCAGGTCACCCGACCGGCGGTACTCGCTCAGCGCCTCGTCGATCTTCAGACCCAGGCCGCGCGCGGCCCAGCCCATGTGGGTTTCAAGGATCTGGCCGACGTTCATGCGCGACGGCACGCCCAGCGGGTTGAGGCAGAAATCGACCGGCGTGCCATCCGCGAGGAACGGCATGTCCTCCATCGGCACCACCTTGGAAATCACGCCCTTGTTGCCGTGACGGCCGGCCATCTTGTCACCCGGCTGCAGCTTGCGCTTCACCGCGATGAAGACCTTGACCATCTTCATGACACCCGGGGGCAGATCGTCGCCACGGCGGACCTTTTCGACCTTGTCCTCGAACCGCGCATCCAGCGCACGCTTCTGCGCCTCGTACTGGTCGTGCAGCGCTTCGACGTTCTTGGCGTCCTGCTCGTCTTCCAGTGCCAGTTGCCACCACTGACCGCGGGTCAGCGATTGCAGCAGTTCTTCGGTGATCTCGGAATTCGGCTTGATGCCCTTGGGGCCCTTCACGGCCACCTTGCCCATGATCATCGAATTCAGACGCGCATAGATGTTGCGGTCCAGGATCGCCAGCTCGTCGTCGCGGTCACGCGCCAGGCTTTCGACCTCTTCGCGCTCGATCTGCAGGGCGCGTTCGTCCTTGTCCACACCGTGGCGGTTGAACACGCGCACCTCGACCACCGTACCGTAATCGCCCGGCTTGACGCGCAGCGAAGTGTCGCGCACATCGCTGGCCTTTTCGCCGAAGATCGCGCGCAGCAGCTTTTCTTCCGGCGTCATCGGGCTTTCGCCCTTGGGGGTGATCTTGCCCACCAGGATGTCGCCCGGCTGCACGTCGGCGCCGATATAGACGATGCCCGCCTCGTCGAGGTTGCGCAGCGCTTCCTCGCCGACGTTCGGGATGTCGCGGGTGATCTCTTCCGGCCCCAGCTTGGTGTCGCGGGCGGCCACTTCGAATTCCTCGATGTGAATGCTCGTGAAAACGTCATCGCGGGCGATGCGTTCCGAGATCAGGATCGAGTCCTCGTAGTTGTAGCCGTTCCACGGCATGAACGCGACGACCACGTTCTTGCCGAGCGCCAGTTCCCCCATATCCGTCGACGGGCCATCTGCGATGACCTCGCCCTTCTCGACCATCTGACCCACCTTCACCAGCGGGTTCTGGTTGATGCAGGTGTTCTGGTTGGATCGCTGGAACTTGCGCATCCGGTAGATATCGACGCCCGGATCGCCGGGATCGAGATCCTCCGTCGCCCGGATCACGATCCGCTGGGCGTCGACCTGGTCGATGATGCCGGCGCGGTTGGCCAGCACCGCAGCGCCGGAGTCGCGCGCCACGATCTCTTCGATGCCGGTGCCGATCAGCGGCGCCTCGGAGCGCAGCGTCGGCACGGCCTGACGCTGCATGTTCGAGCCCATCAAGGCGCGGTTGGCGTCGTCGTTTTCCAGGAACGGAATCAGCGAAGCCGCCACCGAAACCAGCTGTTTCGGCGACACGTCGATCAGGTCGACGTTTTCGCGCGGCGCCAGGGTGTAGTCGCCGGCCTGGCGGGTCGACACCAGGTCATTCACGAACTTGCCCGCCTCGTCCAGCGTGGCGTTGGCCTGCGCCACCGTGTGGCGCATTTCCTCGGTCGCGGACATGTAGTGCACTTCGTCCGTGACCTGGCCTTCCTTGACCACGCGATACGGCGTTTCGATAAAGCCGTACTTGTTCACGCGGGCAAACGTGGCCAGCGAGTTGATGAGACCGATATTCGGGCCTTCCGGCGTCTCGATCGGGCACATGCGGCCATAGTGGGTGGGGTGCACGTCGCGCACCTCGAACCCCGCGCGTTCGCGGGTCAGGCCGCCCGGCCCAAGCGCCGACAGGCGCCGCTTGTGCGTGACTTCCGACAGCGGGTTGGTCTGGTCCATGAACTGCGACAGCTGCGACGAGCCGAAGAATTCGCGCACCGCGGCCGCCGCCGGCTTGGCGTTGATCAGGTCCTGCGGCATCACCGTGTCGATCTCGACCGAGGACATCCGCTCCTTGATGGCGCGCTCCATGCGCAGCAGGCCGACGCGATACTGGTTCTCCATCAGTTCGCCGACCGACCGCACCCGGCGGTTGCCGAGGTGGTCGATGTCGTCGATATCGCCCTTGCCGTCGCGCAGTTCGACCAGCGCCTTGATGCAGGCCACGATATCCTCGCGGTCGAGCGTGCGCTGCGTGTCCGGCTTGTCCAGATTCAGGCGCATGTTCATCTTGACCCGGCCCACGGCGGACAGGTCATAGCGTTCGCTGTCGAAGAACAGCGTGTCGAACAGCGCCGAGGCCGCTTCGACGGTCGGCGGTTCGCCGGGGCGCATGACGCGGTAGATATCCATGAGCGCGGTGTCGCGGTTCATGTTCTTGTCCTGCGCCATCGTGTTGCGCATGTAGGCGCCGACGGTGATGTTGTCGATGTCCAGAACCGGGATCTCGGTGATGCCGGCGTCGATCAGCTCCTTCAGGCTGCCGCCCGTCACGTCGCCGTCCTTGTCGACGGTCCAGGTCAGTTCGTCACCCGCCTCGACATAGATGGCGCCGTTTTCTTCGTTGATGATGTCCTTGGCAGCGAACTTGCCCACGATCTGTTCGAAAGGCACCAGCAGGTTCTTGACCTTGCCTTCGTCGATCAGTTTCTTCACGGCGCGCGGCGTGACCTTCTTGCCGGCCTCGCCGATCACTTCGCCGCTGTCGGCGTCGACCAGATCAAAGGCCGGGCGGGTGCCGCGGACCCGTTCCGGGAAGAACTTCGTCGCCCAGCCTTCCCCCTTGCGCAGGCGATAGGTGACGGTTTCGTAATAGGCATCCATGATGCCTTCCTGGTCCAGGCCCAGGGCATAAAGCAGCGTCGTCACCGGCAGCTTCCGGCGCCGGTCGATGCGGGCGAACACGATGTCCTTGGCGTCGAATTCGAAATCCAGCCACGACCCGCGATAGGGAATGATCCGGCAGGCGAACAACAGCTTGCCCGAGGAATGGGTCTTGCCCTTGTCATGGTCGAAGAACACGCCGGGCGAACGGTGCATCTGGGACACGATAACCCGTTCGGTGCCGTTCACGATGAACGTTCCGTTCGGGGTCATCAGGGGCATGTCGCCCATGAAGACGTCCTGTTCCTTGATGTCCTTGACCGACTTGGCGCCGGTATCCTCGTCCACGTCGAACACGATCAGCCGCAGCGTGACCTTCAGCGGCGCGCTGTAGGTCATGTCGCGCTGCATGCATTCTTCGACGTCGTATTTCGGCTTCTCCAGTTCGTAGTTGACGAACTCCAGAACCGCGGTCTCGTTGAAATCCTTGATCGGGAAGACCGACTGGAACACGCCCTTGATGCCCTCGCCGTCGCTGGGCTGGGGCTGGTCGCCGGATTTCAGGAACAGTTCGTAGCTGGATTTCTGAACCTCGATGAGGTTCGGCATTTCCAGCACTTCGCGGATCTTGCCGTAGTAACGACGAAGACGTTTCTGGCCAAGGAAGCTTTGCGCCATGATAGTTGTCACCTTTCGAACATCTCGGCGGGACACGACCTCCGCGGGGGGTCGGCGGTGCATCCCTCAGTGACGGCTTGTCCGCGATCCATTCCTGGTTTCCGTCCCACCGGAAACCGCCCGATCCGCGAACCTTGTCCGAGGGAGCCCCTTCGCAAAGGGGCTCTCTGAGACAGGTTCGGCTGGACCGGGTTTTCCGGTCCAGCCTGACAAGTGCCGACGGCATTCCGGGTCGGACGACCCGGAATGCCTGCCGGATTACTTGAGCTCGACTTCGGCGCCTGCCTCTTCGAGCTTCTTCTTGATTTCCTCGGCCTCGTCCTTCGAGACGCCTTCCTTCACGGCCTTGCCGCCGGCCTCGACGAGGTCCTTGGCTTCTTTCAGGCCCAGGCCGGTGATGCCGCGGACTTCCTTGATCACGTTGATCTTCTTGTCGCCAGCCGACTTGAGGATCACGTCGAATTCGGTCTTTTCCTCTTCGGCTGCGCCGCCGGCGTCACCGCCTGCGGGGCCGGCCATCATCACCGCGCCACCAGCGGCGGGTTCGATGCCGTATTCGTCCTTGAGGATGGTTTTCAGTTCTTGTGCTTCAAGCAGCGTCAGGTTGACGATTTGCTCGGCAAGTGCTTTCAGATCAGCCATTTTGAGACTCTTTCCGTTTTCTAGATGTGTTCCAACGTCGCGGGATCAACCCCACGCGGGTCACGGGTTGCGCGTTACGCCGCCTTTTCCTCGATGGTCGACAGGATGGAGGCGATATTCGAAGCAGGGGCGCCAATCGCACCGGCGATGTTCGAAGCGGGTGCGCCGATGCAGCCGACGATCGAAGCGATGAGCTCCTCGCGCGACGGCATTTTCGACACGGCCTCGACACCGGCCCGATCCAGGAACGTTCCACCCATCGCCCCGCCCAGGACTTCGAACTTCTTGTTGTCCTTGGCGAAGTCTTCGACGACCTTGGCCGCGGCCACCGGGTCTTCGGAGAAGGTGAGAACGGTCATGCCCTCGAGGAACTTGGCGATGCTGGCGCATTCCTTGCCCTCGAGCGCGATCTTGGCGAGCCTGTTCTTGGCGACGCGAACCGACGTGTTGTTGGCGCGGGCGCGCCCACGCAGGTCCTGCATCTCGGCAACCGTGAGACCTTCGTAGCGGGAAACCACCACGACGCCAGAGCTTTCGAAGATCTGGCCGAGTTCCTCGACCACTTTCTCTTTCTGGGCTCTATCCACAGTTTTACTCCAGTTGATGGAGGGGGCGACCCCTCCGGCTCTTTCCGGCCCAGGCACAGGCCTGAACCACAAGGTCCGATCGGGTCGTCGCATCGCCAGACCGCCGTGAATGCCACGCCGGAGAGATGTCTCTTCCCGTCTCGGGCAGGATTTATGACCACAAGGGTCACCCACCGTCTCGGACGAACGCAAAACAGCGCACGACGAATCGCACGCTGGTCTGCGAACTGCGGTTTATGTGGGATCGCCGGTGGGGGCAACCGTCAAATTCACGAAATCCGATTTCTCGCGGCTTTTGGCCTGCGGCTCCCGAACCGCAGGGCCTGGATAGCACAATATCTCCACGTTTTAGCCGAAAATCCACCTTTGCCGGCTGATAAGTGAGCATCAGTAAGACAGCCCGCGGAACCGGACCAGCGCATCGCATGCCCTTCATTGCCATATACGACTGGTCGATGTTCACCCTGCCCGCCGGCCTTCCCTTCGCGAATATCGAGGGCGACACGCATGCCAATGCCCCGGACGCGCCCGACTATCAGTCCGCCAACCCCACCTGGATCGGTGAAACCTTCACCTTCAACGGCGGCACGCCCACGCAAATCGACATCACCGACGACGACGGCGTGTTCGAAGACGGCTATGTCGAAACCGGCGCCGCCCAGACGCTGACCAGCGATGTCACCATCAACGGCACGCTCTACACCGCCGGATCGGTGGTGCAGAACGAATTCTCGATGGTCGACGCTGCCGGCAACCAGGTTTTCGTCGTCGCCATCAACGGGGTCAACGTGGGTTTCACCTATGCCCTCGGCGATGCGCCCAGCACCGGACAGACCTTCACGCCGGCGCACGGGCTGGACGGCGATCCGGCCGACAGTTCGGCCGGCTACGGATCGTCCTCGCAATCCTACAACGGCATCGTCTGCTATGCGTCGGGCACGCTGATCCGAACGCCGCAGGGCGACCGTCCGGTCGAAACCCTGCGTGTCGGCGACGCCGTGATGACGCTGGACCGCGGCGCGCAGATCATCCGCTGGGTCGGCGCCAAGACACTGACGGGCAACCAACTGCGCGACGCCGACAAACCGATCCGCTTCGGCGTGGACGCCCTGGGCCCCGGCCAACCGACGCTACCCTTGGCGGTGTCGCCCAATCACCGCATCTTGCTGCCGGCACCGATGCTGCGCGGCCATGTCGCCGAAAGGGGCGTCCTGGCTCCGGCCAAGGCTTTGCTGGCGCTGCCCCGCGTGCGCCGGATGCGCGGCAAACGCCGCGTCACCTATCACCACGTCCTGCTCGACCGCCACGGTATCCTGATCGCCAACGGCGTGGCGGCCGAGTCCTTCTATCCCGGCGTCATGGCGCTGCACATGTTGCCCGACGCCGAATGCGCCGATCTCATGCGTACCGTGGCGCGGCTGGTGCAGAACCCCGGTCGGGGCTACGGCCCGCTGGCGCGCGAGGCGCTGAGCGTGCGGGATTGCGAAGCGCGCCTTCGCACGAACGGATGGCGACGCCATGCAGTGGCGAAACGAAAAAGGGCGCCGTGACGGCGCCCTTTCCGAATGTGCATTCCGTACGCTTCAGGCGTTGCCGGTTGCGCTTTCGACCGAGATCGACACGCCCGGGCCCATCGACGAGCTGAGCGCGATTTTCTTCATGTAGGTGCCCTTGGCGCCCGAAGGCTTGGCCGCCGACACCGCCGAAACGAAGGCGCGGATGTTTTCCACCAGCTTTGCCTCGTCGAACGACGCCTTGCCGACACCGGCATGGACCACGCCTGCCTTTTCGGCCTTGAACTGCACCTGGCCGCCTTTGGCCGCCTCGACGGCTTCCTTGACGTCCATCGTCACCGTGCCGACCTTGGGGTTCGGCATCAGGTTGCGCGGCCCCAGAACCTTGCCCAGGCGGCCGACGATCGGCATCATGTCGGGGGTCGCGATGCAGCGATCGAACTCGATCTTGCCGCCTTGCACGATCTCCATCAGGTCTTCGGCACCGACAATGTCGGCCCCTGCGGCCTGAGCTTCTTCGGCCTTGGCGCCGCGGGCAAAGACCGCCACGCGCACCGTCTTGCCAGTGCCGTTGGGCAGGCCGACCACGCCGCGAACCATCTGGTCGGCGTGGCGCGGATCGACGCCCAGGTTCATCGCGATTTCGACGGTCTCGTCGAACTTGGCGTTGGCGTTTGCCTTGATCAGGGCCACGGCCTCTTCGACACTGATGTTTTCCTTGCCGGCGAAGGCTTCGCGCGCGGCGCGGGTACGTTTTCCGAGCTTTGCCATCTTACTTCACCTCGATGCCCATGGACTTGGCCGAGCCAAGGATGATCTGCATGGCCGCCTCGACGTCATTGGCCGAGAGGTCCTTCATCTTCGCTTCGGCGATCTCGCGCACCTGCTTGATCGTCACGGTGCCCGCGGTTTCACGGCCCGGCAGCACGGCGCCCTTGGGACGGTTGCGCTTGCCCACCGGCTTCAGACCTGCGGCCTTCTTCAGGTAGTACGACGCCGGCGGCGTCTTGATGTCCATGGTAAAGGACTTGTCCTGGTAGTAGGTGATCACGGTCGGGCACGGCGCGCCGGGCTCCATGTCCTGCGTCTTGGCGTTGAACGCCTTGCAGAATTCCATGATGTTGATGCCGCGCTGACCCAGGGCGGGGCCCACGGGCGGCGACGGGTTGGCTTTACCTGCAGGGATCTGCAGCTTCATCTTGCCGGCAAGCTTCTTGGCCATCGGCTGTCTCCTTTGTCCGGCCGCAGGGCGCGTCCCCGCGGCGTGATTTGGATGTGGTGCGGTCCGGATCACGCGTGACCCTCGCCTCCCACATGGGAATCCGCATTGCGCGGATGCGGTGCGATACACGAGAAGTGCAGCGCGATGCAAGGGTCCAGTGCGCGGCCCGCACAGGCCCGGAAAACCGGGCATTCGCTGTCTTGGCCGCGAAGTCGACCCCGCCGAACAGACGCCTCTCGGCGCCGCAACTTGCCGGGACGTCCCGGCGCGGCGTAGGGTGGGGGCGTATTCAGTTCAATCCATTTCTTCCGCTCACCACCAAAGGACCGGTTTCCGGTGCAGCCGCATTTCGACCATACGCGTGTGCTCAGCGACTTGATCGGGCTGGTCTACGACTCGGCATTGGAGACGGACCAGTGGCGCAGGCTGCTGGAAGGTATCTGCGATCTGTTCCCCGGCCACATGGCGATTACCGGCACGTTCGACGGACCGCATTTCGTCGGTCTCTATACACCTTCGGGCTTTGTCACCGAACGGTTCAAGGCCGAATACGACGAAAACTGGTATGACGGGCACTTCATCGGCGACCAGGCCGACTATGCCACCGAGCGGGCCGAGATTCTGCGCCGCGATCCGCCGACACTCGGACGCGTCCGCAGCTCGCGCGACTGGTACACGGACGAAGAATACCGGCAATCCGAGTTCAGCAGGATTTTCATGGAGCCGGGCGGAACCGGCCACTGGACGTCGCTGCTGTTCGCCCTGAACGGCGCGCGGCTGGCCGCGTTCCTGTTCTTCGAAATCGACGACGACCCGGCCGAAAAGGACGCCGCCGGTCTGCGATCCCTGTTGGAAACACTGTCGCCCCATGTCGTCCGGGCAACGCGGATCGCTCGTGCCTTGCACATGGCGAAAGAAGCCGCCGAGACCTACAAGGGATTTCTCGACGCCATAGCACTGCCACTGATGATCACCGACCGCGACGGCATTCTGCAAACCGCGAATTCCGCGGGGCTGCGGCTTCTCGAACGCGGCGAGTTGCTGAAACTGACGGCGCATGGACGTTTGTCCATGGTGGACCCGGACGGTTCCGAAGGCCTTTATTCCGTGCTGCGGGCGGTTCGAAAGGACGACGGTCCGCATGGGTTTCGCATCGATCATCACGATGGCGAGGTTTCGCTGTGCGTCGCGCCATTCCATCCCGCCATGTCGACCCACCTGATGTCGGAACGGGATGTCTTCGACTGTGAACAGCTCTTGGCGATCTTTGCTGGAACGCATGGCGCATTCCGGCTCAACGCGGGGCTTTTGCGGGATGTCTTCCAGTTGACGGACCGCGAAGCAGAAATCTGCGCGGCGATGGTGACCGGACGCAGCCCGGCGCAGATCGCCGATCGCTCCGGTCGGGCCGAAAAGACCATCCGCAACCAGATCCAGTCCGTCTACGACAAGATCGGCGTCAATTCGAACCGCGAATTGGCCGAAGCTCTTTCGGTCTTCCGCACCGTAGGCGCGATGTTCGACAGCGACGATCCCTATCTTTTCCGCCCCAGAAGCCTGCCGCGACAGTGAGGCGCGACAGGCGCTATCGTTGTCAAGGCAAGGTGATGGCCCCGGAAACGGACTGGTCGAATGCGCCGGCGTCGCTGACGGCGGAATTGATCCAGCTTCCTCCGCCCTGGACACCGCTCATCGCGCCGGTGCCGCCAAGCGCCAGCCAGGCCCCGTGCATACCGCCGTCCTGTGTCAGGCCATGCACGACATACTGGATCACCGCAGTGTCGCCGGCCGCATTGACATAGTGGCACACACCCGACCCGGATGCCGCGGGCACCCGCACGACAAGATGGCCGGAACAATGGCCGTCCATGCCGCTGAAAGGGTGACCATCGCCCAGGTTGCTGGTCTGCATCGTCGATTTCAGGCTAGCCGCCATGAACCCGTCGGCGATCGGGAAAACCTCGCGTTCGGTCATGCCCTGGCCGGTCGCCGCCATGTCATAGGTGCCGCCGGCAGCGGCGGCCGTAGCCGCGACCGTCATGAGAAGTGCGGGAACCAGGCGCGTCACTGGTCGTCTCCACTGGTCGCCAAAGGAGAAACCGTCGTGTTCCGGGTGACCTCGACGGCCGCGCCGCAACGCCACAGCGTACAACCGTTCTCGGCCTGCGCGGTGAATGCGCCTTGCTCCGGGAAAGTCAGAACCGGCAAGACGATGTCGATCCCTTGTGCGGATGCCGCGGAACCGGCACATATCGATGCCGCAAGCGCCGACACGGCAAGTGTTTTCAAACCTCTGGTCATTGGGAAATCTCCCTTCCTTCTTCGTCACGGGGTAACGTTAGGGAAGGCAGCGTCGGGCGGATTGAGCAATTTTGCCCATGCCGGTCAGAATTCGCGGCGATGCGTAACGCGCAGCCGGTTCGATCGGGGCAACACCCCCACATGGGCAGGTTTACCCGGAACACCATCCGATCACGAGTGGCTGCCGATATTCTCGGCAACCACAGCGCTGCAGCAAGGCCCGGCCGTGCACCGGGGCAAGGCGTCAGATTTCCTTGGACACCTGCGTGTATTCCAGTTCCACCGGCGTTTCGCGGCCGAAGATCGACACGCTGACGCGCAGGCGCTGGCTGGCATCGTCGACGCCTTCGACCATGCCGTCGAAACCCTCGAACGGGCCATCGGTGACCTTGACCTTTTCGCCGACCTCGAAGCGGATCTCCATGCGCGGCGCTTCTTCGCCTTCCTGAACCCGGCCCAGGATCGCCTCGACCTCGGCATCGCGCATCGGCATCGGGCGGCCCTGCGGCCCCAGGAACCCGGTGACCCGGTTGATCGAATTCACCAGGTGATAGCCCTGGTCGGACATCTCCATGTGCACCAGAACATAGCCGGGCATGAAGCGGCGCTCGGTCGTGACCTTCTTGCCGCGACGCACCTCGATGACTTCCTCGGTCGGCACCAGGACCTCGTCGATCTGGTCCTGCAAGCCCTGCTCTTCCACCGCCTGCCGGATCTGCTCCGCGATCTTCTTTTCGAAGTTCGAAAGCACGCTCACCGAATACCAGCGCTTTGCCATGGTGCCGTCACCCTTGTTGTCTTGTCGTGTGCCGGGGCGCCGATTCCGCCCGCCTGAAAGAAAACCGGCGTGCAGCATTTACGCTGCACGCCCGGTCATGATCGGTGGTGTCTTACAGCCGGCCCGCCCGCATTGCAAGAGGCCGGGGCGCATCAGCCGAACATCGTCAGCAGGCCCTGCAGCCCCGAGCGGATCAGCAGATCGACCAGGGCAAAGAAGATCGCCGTCAGTGTCGCCATGATGAACACCATGACCGTGGTCAGCACCACCTCGCGGCGGGTCGGCCAGACGATCTTGGAAACCTCGGCGCGAACCTGCTGGATGAACTGAAGGGGATTGGTGGTTGCCATGTCTGGGTTCCGCTGTTGTGTTGCGAGCGAGATAACCGGAGCACCGCGGGATTTCAAGCGCGGCGGGGCGCGGCGGCTTCGAGGGCGTCCAGATCGGTGCCGCAGATCAGGGCTTCATGCTCGAGGATATGATCGATCGGCCAATCCCACCAGGCCAGCGCCTGCATGCGCGCAGCCGCGGTCGCTGGCAATCGGCGGCGGATTACCTGCGCAGGGTTTCCGCCGATGACCGTGTAGGGCGCGGCACTGCCCGTCACGACGGCGCCCGCTGCGACGATCACCCCATCTCCGATCCGCGCACCCGGCATCACGGTCGCGCCGGCCCCCAACCAGACATCGTTGCCGATGATCGTGTCCGGACCGGGTGCCGGCATGCTGGGCCTCCCATCCGCGGCACCGCCATCGAAGATGGCGAAAGGGAAGGTCGACAGCCCGTCGCGCCGGTGATTGGCGCTGGCGGTGATGATCCGGACGCCGTCGGCGATCTGGCAGAACTTGCCGATGACGAGACGTTCGGGCGAAAAGGCAAACAGATAAGGCGCCAGCCGCGCCGCGATCTGATCGGGGTCGCAAAGATCGTCATGGGCCGACATGTACGTGTAGTCGCCCACGGCTATCCGGGGATGGTTCAAAACGGCTTTCAAAAAGACCGTGCCCTTGTGGCGACCGCCGCCGACCAGTTGAACGGGATGCATTTCGTCAGGCTGTGGAAACGGCATGGTCCGCCTCCTTTCGGAAGGTCGGTGGCAGGGGCAGCAGGGCTCGAACCCGCGACCTACGGTTTTGGAGACCGTCGCTCTACCAGCTGAGCTATACCCCTAAGGCCGAGACGTGGCCTAAGCCATGGGCGCGGTGAAATCAAGAGCCGTTTCGCGCCATCCCCGACGGGTATTTCCCCCGGTTCGCGGCACAGTTTGCGCCGCCTTCGCCCGCGGATCGCATCCGGTCGGTTCACGCGCCGGCGAGGCCGCTGAAACATCGGCCCGAAAAATCCGGGTCACAAACTGTTGACCGTGCGAAATGACGGCGTTCGGGTCGCGCGGATGCACGGACGCCGGACCGCCGCCGCCGGCGAAATCGGCTTGCCGGCTTGAGCCGCACCAAGGTTGTGAAATTCCGCACAACTCCCGGCGTTCAACGTTCAAATTCAAGGGCAAATCCGTGTGAGCCGGATGCGAGTTTCCGTGATTTCAAACTGCCGGGTCGCCTTCCTAGCTTGTCTGGTGTCGGCAACAGCCAGACAGCCAAGACATCACAAGGCGGGCGCTGCCCGCACCACACACAGAAAGGACCACCAGATGAAAAAGACCCTCGCAATCACCGCGATCGCCCTTGCCACCCTGACCGGCGCAGCCCAGGCAATGACCCAGACCGAAGTGTCGCCCGAAGCGCAGTTGCTGGTGCCGAGCGCCGACTTCTCCGGCCTGAGCAACGCACAAGTCGCCACGATCAATTCGATCGTTCATTCCGGCGACACCAACAGCGAGAAAAGCGGCCAGATCCGGTCGATCCTCAACTGACGCCGGGGTCGGCCCCTCGTCCGACCGTCGATACAAGAAGGGCGCCCGCAAGGACGCCCTTCTCCACTGTCCGTGATCCCGTGGTCCGCGGCAACTGCACGGACCGCGCTGTCGGCTTACTCGAGGATCTTGGCGACGACGCCGGAGCCGACGGTGCGGCCGCCTTCGCGGATGGCGAAGCGCAGGCCGTCTTCCATCGCGATCGGCGCGATCAGTTCCACGGTGAACTTCAGGTTGTCGCCCGGCATCACCATCTCGGTGCCCGACGGCAGTTCCACCGTCCCCGTCACGTCCGTCGTGCGGAAGTAGAATTGCGGGCGGTAGTTCGCGAAGAACGGCGTGTGGCGGCCGCCCTCTTCCTTGGTCAGGATGTAGACCTCGGCCTCGAACTTGGTGTGCGGCGTCACCGAACCCGGCTTGCACAGCACCTGGCCGCGCTCGACACCGTCACGCTCGACGCCGCGCAGCAGCGCGCCGATATTGTCGCCCGCCTCGCCGCGATCCAGCAGCTTGCGGAACATCTCGACACCCGTGCAGGTCGTCTTCTTGGTGTCGCGGATGCCGACGATCTCGATCTCGTCGCCCACGTTGATCACGCCCCGCTCGACACGGCCGGTCACGACCGTGCCGCGCCCCGAGATCGAGAACACGTCCTCGATCGGCATCAGGAACGGCTGGTCAACCGCCCGCGCCGGCTGCGGGATGTAATCGTCAACCGCCTGCATCAGCTCGCGGATCTTGTTCTCGCCGATCTCCGGATCGCGGCCTTCCAGCGCCGCCAGCGCCGAACCCGCGATGATCGGGATGTCGTCGCCCGGGAAGTCGTAGGCCGAAAGAAGCTCGCGCACTTCCATCTCGACCAGCTCCAGAAGCTCCTCGTCGTCGACCTGGTCGACCTTGTTGAGGAACACCACCATCGCCGGGATGCCGACCTGGCGGCCCAGCAGGATGTGCTCGCGGGTCTGCGGCATCGGGCCGTCGGCGGCGTTCACCACCAGGATCGCGCCGTCCATCTGCGCCGCACCCGTGATCATGTTCTTCACATAGTCCGCGTGGCCCGGGCAATCGACATGCGCATAGTGCCGCGCGTCGGTCTCGTATTCCACATGCGCCGTCGAGATCGTGATCCCCCGCGCCTTCTCCTCGGGCGCCGAGTCGATCGCGTCATACGCCTTGAAATCACCGAAATACTTCGTGATCGCCGCCGTCAGCGTCGTCTTGCCGTGGTCAACGTGACCAATCGTGCCGATGTTGCAGTGCGGCTTCGACCGCGAAAACTTTTCCTTTGCCATCCGTCCAGATGCCTCGCGTTATGGGACCAAACCGGCCCGGTTCCACATCGCGGGCCGATTATCGGCTTGGACCGGGAAAATCAAGCGCCGGATTGACGCCCGCCATGGTGCTGCAAGGGGTCATTCGCCGGAAAAAACCGCATCCGGCGCAGGCGGCGCTTCGACGGCAACAGCGGCGGGCGCGGCGGCGGGTTCGGCGGCGGGCGCGTCGGCCGGCACACCACCGAACCAGCCCTGTTCTGCCTGCCTTTCGCGCAGCCAGTCCTCGACCGCCTTGGCGGCCTCGTCGACCAGTGCCTGCATCTGCGTTTCACGGGTCTGCGTCAGGCGGGATTCGAAGACGCGGATCACGTTGATGACCTCGCTTTCGTCGTTCAGCTTGGCCTGCGCCGCATCGTCCCAGACCGTCACGCGCAGCGACAGCGCGGACTTGCCCGGCACCACCGGCGGCGGCAGCGAATAGGCCTCGACGCTGACGCCGAGATGATAGAACTTGTCGCCTTCGAACCGCTCGAACCGGGTCTCGAGCGCGCCCCCGACGGCGGCGATCCATTCCTCTTGGGTGGCATCGCGCGAGACCAGCAGCTTTTGCAGGTTCGGCGCCACCACCCCGACATGGCCCAGCCTGAAATCCCCAAGCGGCTCGGTCGGACCCTCCAGATCGGCGGTGGCGTTGGTGCAATTGGCCAGGGCCAGAACCAGCGACAGAACGGCAAACACGCGCAGCATGACAAGTCCTCTTGGGCAGCCCGACCGGGATAGCGCAGCGTGCAGTGCGGTGCAATCGGCTGCGCGGGCTTTGCCGCGACCGCCAAAACACCTATCTTGGTGAAGCGAGCCGAGAACCGAGGCCGTCATGACCGAACACCGCCCCATCGACCCCGCCCTGCCCGTCCGCGTGCCTCTGGTCACGCAGCCGATGGGGATCTGGGCCAGCCTGCAGGCCAGCCGCCGCAACGTGCTGTCGATCATCCCCGACATCGCCACGCGCCAACCCATGGTGTCGGGCAAGACCGGCAAGCGCTGGCACATGGTGATGGATCCCGGTGCCTTGCGGCGCATGCTTCTCGAGAAACTGGACAACTACCCCAAATCCGTCGTCACCAAGAACCTGCTGAAACCGGCGATCGGGGAATCGCTTTTCATCGCCGAAGGCGCGCATTGGCGCTGGCAGCGCCGCGCTGCTGCGCCGGTCTTTTCGCAGCGCAACGTGATGAACCTCGCGCCGGTCATGTCCGGCGCCGCCGAACGGTCGGTTGCGCGGATCGCCCAGGCCGGGCCGCGCGCCGTGGATTTCCTGGCCGAGATGGTGACCACCACCTTCGACGTCATCTCGGACGTGACCTTCTCCGGCGACGAAGGCTTTGACCGCGACGCGGTACACGGCGCCATCGACGCCTATATCGCGGAGGCCGGAAAGATCTCGCTGTTCGACATCCTGGGCTTTCCCGACTGGGTGCCGCGGCCCGGGCGCATCCTGTCGGCGGGCGGGGTAGCCGAGATGAAGAAGGTCGCCGACAGCGCCATCGAGGCCCGTGCCAGGCGCGGCCATGACGGCGTGCCCGACCTGCTCGACCTGCTGCTGGCCGGCGAAGACCCCGAAACCAAGCGCACCATGAACACCGCCGAGCTGCGCGACAACCTGCTGACCTTCATCGTGGCCGGGCACGAGACGACGGCGCTGACGCTGGCATGGTCGCTCTATCTGCTGGCCTTCGACCAGGACATCCAGTCTGCCGCCCGCGACGAAGTTCTGAGCGTCGTCGGAAAGGGCGGCATCGCCACCGGTGCGGACGTGGCGAAACTGCCGCTGGTGCGGCGCGTCATCGACGAGGCGCTGCGGCTCTACCCGCCCGCGGGGATGATCTCGCGCACCGCGCAAGAGGCGGACGAACTCTGCGGCCGCGAAATCCGCCCCGGCGACACGGTGATCGTTCCGATCTACGCGCTGCACCGCCATCATCTGCTTTGGGACGCCCCGGACGCCTTCCGGCCGGATCGCTGGGACAAGACCAGGCCCGACCGCTATGCCTACCTGCCCTTCGGCGACGGGCCGCGGATCTGCATCGGCATGTCCTTCGCCATCCAGGAAGCGGTGATCATCCTCGCCTCGCTGCTGGCCAATCACCGCTTTGACGCGATCCCGGGCCGCAGCCCCGAACCGGTGATGATCCTGACCCTGCGCCCCGAAGGCGGCGTCTGGCTGGAAGCCAAACCGCTGTAAGGGGCCAGCCCCTCTTGGCCGCGAGCGGCCAATTCACCCCGGAGTTTATCGGGCAAGATGAAGGGTGATCAGAAGCTTGGCCGGTTTCTGGTCGGCGGAAATGCTGGACGCGCCGCCGGTTTCACCGGTTCGCGCCCGCCCTCTCGGGCCGGGGCTTCGCCCTTCCGGGCACCGACGCGTCCGCTGGACGCGCCGCCGGTTTCACCGGTTCGCGCCCGCCCTCTCGGGCCGGGGCTTCGCCCTTCCGGGCACCGACGCGTCCGCTGGACGCGTCGCCGGTTTCACCGGTTCGCGCCCGCCCTCTCGGGCCGGGGCTTCGCCCTTCCGGGCACCGACGCGTCCGCTGGACGCGCCGCCGGTTTCACCGGTTCGCGCCCGGAACCCACAACACGTCGGCCTTGCCGTCGTCGTTGGCGATGCGTGCGGCGACGAAGAACCAGTCGCTGAGGCGGTTGAGGTACTTCACCGCTTCGGCGTTCACCGCCTCGACCGTCGCCAGTTCCACCGCGAGCCGCTCGGCCCGGCGCGCCACCGTCCGGCACTGGTGCAGATGCGCCGAAAGCACCGACCCGCCCGGCAGGATGAAACTGCGCAGGGGTTCGAGCACCTCGTTCATCGCGTCGATCTCGCGTTCCAGCCGCGTTACCTGGGCCGCCACCATCCGCAGCGGCGGGTATTCCGCCTCGGCATCCTTGTCCATGTCAGGCACGCAGAGATCGGCGCCCAGATCGAACAGGTCGTTCTGGATGCGCGACAAACGCGCGTCCATCTCGCCGGTCGCATGAAGCCGGGCCAGGCCGACCACCGAATTCAGCTCGTCCGAGGTGCCGTAGGCCTCGACCCGCTTGGCGAATTTCGCCACCCGCGCACCGTTGCCCAAAGCGGTTTCCCCGGCATCGCCGGTCTTGGTGTAGATCTTGTTCAGAACGACCATGTCATGCCCCCCGTCGCAGCCAGACGAACAGCAGGATCAGCATCACCGCCACGAATTGCGCGATGATGCGCCAGCGCATCGCCTTGTTGGCATATTTCTTGTTGAATTCGCCGCCCTTGGCAAACGACCCGATGCCGAAAAGCAAAACGCCGACGACGACGAACATGGCAATCGCCATGACGATGAAAAGCGGATCCTTGGCCATGTCACCTCCTGTGCGTCCACGCCGACATAGCGGGGTTTGCCGCAAAAGCGAATGGCGATTGCGCTTCAGCCCCTGGACAGCAGCCAGTCCAGCCCGCGTGTCGGCAGCAATCGCCGCGCGGCGCCCATCAGGTAGGTGGGCGTGGTGATGTAATAGCGCGCCCGGGGCCGACGCGATTCCAGCGCATGGATCAGCTTTTTCGTCACCGCGCCGGGCGGAAGCTCGAACGCGTCCGGGCCGCGATCCTCGTATAGCCGCTTCAGCAACTGCGCCTCGTATTGCGCGGCACGGGCCGACGCCTTCCAGTTCACCCAGCGTTCGAAATGCGGGATCGAATTCTGCCGGATCATCGACGTGACCGGGCCGGTGTTCAGCGTGATGACCCGGATCGGCGTGTCGCGCATCTCGATCCGCAGCGTGTCGGTCAGACCCTCGGTGGCGAACTTGGTGGCGTTGTAGGCACCGCGCCAGGGCATCGTGACCATCCCCAGGACCGAGGAATGATTGACGATCCGCCCATGCCCCTGCGCCCGCATCACCGGGATGACACGGCAGGTCAGGTCGTGCCAGCCGAAGACATTAGTCTCGAAGATCGCCCGCAGCGCGTCGGCGGGCAGGTCCTCGACCGCGCCGGGGGTGGCGAAGGCGCCATTGTTGAACAGCGCGTCCAGCCTGCCGCCGGTGGCGTTCAGCACCTCGGCCAGTCCCGACTCGAGGCTGCCCGGATCGGCGTAGTCCATCCGCGGCGCCTCGAACCCTTCGGCGCTGCGCGCCGCGCAATCGCCCGGCTTGCGGCAGGCCGCGAAAACCCGCCAGCCACGGTCGCGCAACCCGCGGGCCGCATCCAGCCCGATGCCCGAGGAACAACCCGTGATGAGGATGGACCGCGCCGTCATTCGCGGCAGATAGCGCGTCGCGCGGTCGAGGGAAAGATCAGTTCGCCGCCGTCACGAACCGCGCCGACATCCAGCCCACCCGGTTGCCCTTGAGCGCGCGCAGCTTGACCCAACCGTCCCCGGAATTCTGCAGGATCTCGACCTGGTCGCCACGCACCAGGCGCCCGACAACGGAATAATCCGTACCCGGGCCGTTGCGCATGTTGACGCGGCTGCCGGTGATCAGGCGCAGATCGGGTTCGGCGTCGGCGCTTGTCACCCCGGCAATCGCGGCCGACGTCACGACGCGTGCCGCGACGATCTCGATCTCGATCTCTTCGCCGGCCAGCGGCGCCAGCTTGTCGGCGGAAGCGGCGGGCAGCGTTTGTGCACTGAGATGCTTGACACTGGACGGGAAAACCAGCTTGGCCGGAGCCGCGCCGGCTATTGCGGTCAGCCCCTCGGCTCCTGTCGCGCGTGCGACCTGCGGCACCTCGTCGGCGATTTCCGGCGCGTCGACCCGCGCCAGCAACGTCACACCGTTCTCGCCCGGTTCGAAATCCGTCCCGCCCGACAACTCGAACCAGGACCACCCCAATACACCAAAAGTAATGACCACCAGCCGAAACATGGCTGTTCCCCCCACCGAAAATCTTGACTTGGTCCGCGTGCAGAAATGCGGACAGGATTCATCATTAACCCAATCGCCGTGTTGCACGAAGGGAAATTGCCGGAAAATTTCCCGGCCCGCCGCTTGCCGGTGCGCAAGCGCAACGGTATCACAGCATCTATGGATGATCCCGTCGTCGACCCCAACATGAACCCCCGCAACTTGGCGGAACCGCTGCGGCGGGCGATCGGCGAACGGTATCTGACCTACGCGCTGTCGACGATCATGCACCGCGCCCTGCCCGATGCGCGCGACGGGCTCAAGCCGGTGCACCGGCGGATTCTCTATGCAATGCGACGGCTGCGGCTGTCCTCGACCGGCGGATTCCTGAAGTCGGCCAAGATCAGCGGCGACACGATGGGCGATTTCCATCCGCACGGCGACGCGGCGATCTATGACGCGATGGCACGGCTGGCGCAGGATTTCACCATCCGCTACCCGCTGGTCGACGGCCAGGGCAATTTCGGCAATATCGACGGCGACAACCCCGCCGCCAGCCGCTACACCGAAGCCCGGATGACGGTGATGGCCGAAGCCCTGCTCAACGGGCTGGACGAGAACGCCGTCGATTTCCGCCCCAATTACGACGGCCGGCTGGAAGAACCGGTCGTGCTGCCCGCCTCTTATCCCAACCTGCTGGCCAACGGCGCGGCGGGCATCGCCGTGGGCATGGCCACCAACATCCCGCCGCACAATATCGGCGAACTGATCGATGCCTGCCTGCATCTCATCAAGACACCCGACGCCCGCGACGACACGCTGCTCAACTACGTGCCCGGCCCGGATTTCCCGACCGGCGGTGTTATCGTCGAACCGGCCGAGAACATCGCCCAGGCCTATCGCACCGGCCGCGGCTCGATCCGGCTGCGGGCGAAATGGCAGGTCGAGGACCTGGGCCGCGGCACCTGGCAGGTCGTGGTCACGGAAATCCCCTACCAGGTGCAGAAATCCAAGCTGGTCGAACGGATCGCCGAACTGATCCAGACGAAAAAGCTGCCGATTCTCGCCGATGTCCGCGACGAATCCGCCGACGACATCCGCCTTGTGCTGGAACCCAAGTCCAAGAATGTCGATCCCGACATCCTGATGAACATGCTGTTCAGGAACTCGGACCTCGAAATCCGCTTTTCGCTGAACATGAACGTGCTGATCGACGGCGTCACGCCCAAGGTCTGCTCGCTCAAGGAAGTGCTGCGCGCCTTCCTCGACTTCCGCCGCGACGTGCTGATCCGGCGCTCGACCCACCGGATGGAAAAGATCGACCACCGGCTGGAGGTGCTGGAAGGGCTCATCGTCGCCTTTCTGAACCTTGACCGCGTCATCGACATCATCCGATACGACGATGACCCCAAGGCGGCGCTCATGCGCGAGGATTGGGGCCGCGATTTCACCCGCGCCACCGACGAATCCGACTACGTCTCGCCCCCGCCGGTCGCGGACGAGGACGCGATGGGCCTGACCGAGGTTCAGGCCGAGGCGATCCTGAACATGCGCCTGCGGTCGCTGCGGCGGCTCGAGGAAATGGAACTGGTCGCCGAACGCGACGCGTTGATGGAGGAACGCGCCGGGCTCGAGGACCTGCTGGAACAGCCCGGGCTGCAATGGGACACGATCACCGATGAATTGCGCGCGGTGAAAAAGACCTTCACCAAGGGTTACGACCGCGGTCAGCGGCTGACCACCTTCGCCGAGGCGGCCGAAGCCGAAGACGTGCCGCTCGAGGCGATGATCGAACGCGAACCGGTCACGGTGGTCTGCTCGCAGATGGGCTGGATCCGCGCCATGACCGGCCATATCGACCTGACCCGCGAGTTGAAATTCAAGGACGGCGACAGCCCGCGCTTCATCTTTCACGCCGAAACCACCGACAAGCTGCTGGTCTTCGGCAGCAACGGGCGCTTTTACACGCTCTCCGCCGCGAACCTGCCCGGCGGGCGCGGCATGGGCGAACCGCTGCGGCTGATGGTCGACCTGCCCAACGAGGCCGAGATCGTCGATCTGTTCATCCACCGCCCCGGCGGCAAGCTGCTGGTGGCCTCGTCCGCCGGCGACGGGTTCGTCGTGCCCGAGGATGACGTGGTGGCCCAGACCCGCGCCGGCAAGCAGGTGCTGAACGTGCGCGACGACGTCAAGGCGCGCGTCTGCGCACCGGTTCAGGGCGATGCCGTGGCAGTGGTCGGCGAAAACCGCAAGGTTCTGGTCTTCATGCTTGACGAACTGCCCGAGATGGGGCGCGGTAAGGGCGTTCGGCTACAGAAATACAAGGACGGAGGCCTGAGCGATGCGACGACCTTCACCCTGGGCGAAGGCCTCTCCTGGCGCGACCCGGCCGGACGAACAAGAACCGAAACCGAACTCGACGAATGGATCGGCAAGCGCGCCAGCGCCGGGCGCATGGCCCCCCGCGGCTTCCCCCGCGACAACCGCTTCACCTGATCCCGGCGCGGGCCGGTTCGTCGGGCGGCGCGCCACGCTCTTTGCCCTGGCTCTGCGCACCGGGTTCCTGACCGTCATCACGCTCGGTCTCTACCGGTTCTGGATGAAAACCCGGCTGCGGCGCTGGTACTGGTCGGCGATCCGCATCGGCGGCACGCCGCTGGAATACGTGGGCGACCCGATCGAAAAACTGCTGGGTTTCCTGATCGCGGTGGTGATCCTGGCTTTCTATATCGGTATCGTGAACCTGCTTCTGATGTTCGCCAGCTTCTCGCTGTTCCAGGGCAACACCATCGCCTATCTGGTCAGCCTCGCGGGGGTCGTTCCGCTCTGGTTCTACGCGCAATACCGGGCCCGGCGCTACGTGCTGGCGCGCACCCGCTGGCGCGGCCTGCGCTTCGGGCTGGAACCGGGTGCCTGGGGCTATGCGGCCCGGGCGCTGTGGCACTGGGCGCTGACCATCCTGACCGCCGGGCTGCTCTGGCCGCGGATGACCTTCTGGCTCGAGAAATACCGCACGGACCGCACCTCCTACGGCACCGAGCGCTTGGTGCAGGACGGCCGCTGGCAGATGCTCTATCCGGCAACCAAATGGCTGTTCCTCGGTTTCGCCCTCGCCGCGGCCACCGCCGGCGCCGCGGTATCCGGCAATCTCCGCATGAGCTTCGGTCTGGGTTTCGCCGCCGCCGCCGTGCTGGCCTATGGCCTGGTCTATTACCGCGTCGAAACCCTGCGGAGGCTGACCGCGACGAAACGGCTGGGCGACCTGCGCCTGACGGTCGATCCCAGCCCGCGCCGCATCCTGTTCATCCATGTCTTCGGCTATCTGCTGGCCGGTCTGGCCGCGTCGATCCCGCTGGGCGCTCTCGGCCTGGTGCTGGTCGCCGCGCAATCGGTCGACACGCTGTCGCATATGGGGGTCGACGGTGATCTCGCGGTGCTGTCCGGCATCGACCGCTGGGTCATCATCGCGTTCAGCGTCGCCGTCTACTTCGCCGTCTTCCTTTTGTGGTCGGCGCTGACCCACGCGTTGATCACGATGCCCGTCACCCGGCACTACGCCGAAACCCTGCGCATCGATGGCACCGAAGGCCTGCGGTCCATCCGCCAGCGCCCGCGCGACGAACATATCGAGGCCGAAGGCTTTGCCGAAGCGCTGGATGTGGGGGCCTCGATATGAGCACGCTTCTGCATGTCGGCGCCCGGCCGCCCGCGTTCGAGGCCCGCGGCTTCTTTCTCGACGGCATCTCGCCCGTCCCGCAAGAAGCCAGCCTGTGGATCGACGAGGCGTTGCAGACCCTGCTGATCGACACGCCCGACGGCCGCCAGGCCTGGCCGCTGGCGGCGATCCGCGAACTGCCCGACCAGGCCGGCGGCGATCTTTACATGCTGCGCCGCGCCGACGATCCGCTGCAACGCCTGATGCTGCTCGACCGCGCGCTGGCCCCGCGCCTGCCCCATGCACGCCGCCGCGCCCCCGTCACGCGGCGCGGACGGCTTTTCGCCTGGGCCGCCGCCGCCGTCGCCTCGGTCGCGCTGATCGTCTTCGTCCTGGTGCCGGTCATGGCCGACCAGTTGGCCGAATACATCCCGCCCGAAGGCGAACGCGCCCTTGGCCAGGTCACGCTGAACCAGATCCGCGACGCGCTGGACCAGACCGGTCTGCAACCGGTGCCGTTCTGCGAAAACCCCGACGGGCTGGCGGCGCTGGCCGCGATGCAGGACCGGCTGCTGGAACGGCACGATCTGGAAACGCCGCTGACCGTGCACATCCTGAACCACGAGATGGTCAATGCCTTCGCCCTGCCCGGCGGCCATGTCGTGCTGTTCGACGGGCTGATCGATGCCGCCGGTGCACCCGAGGAACTGGCCGCGGTTCTGGCACACGAGGTGGGGCATGTCGTCAGCCGCGATCCCACCCGCCATGCCCTGCGCTCGGCCGGGTCGATCGGCGTGCTGGGGCTGCTGTTCGGCGATTTCGCCGGCGGCACCGTGGTGCTGTTCCTGGCCGAACGGCTGATCGATGCCCGCTACAGCCAGGAAGCCGAGGCCGCCGCCGACGCGTTTTCGCACCGCATGCTTCTGGACGCCGGACTGTCGCCCGCCGCTCTGGCCGAGATGTTCGAACGCTTCCGCGACATGGACGGCGATGCCGAAGGTATGGTCCAGCATTTCATGGCCCACCCCGCGCTTGGTGACAGGATCGCCGCAGCCCGCGCCGCAACGCCCGACGGATTCGCAACGCGCCCGTTGCTGGATGCCCCGCAATGGGGCGCGCTCAAACGGGTCTGCGACTGATTTCCCGCTGGAACACCCGCAGCTGGCCCGGGCATTCAACGAAAAACGCGACGTCGAAAGACCGTGACGCGACGATTTTGGCCTGTTGCGCCGGGCCATGCTCCGCTATCCAGCATCCAGAGGAATTGATGCGGTGCGGCATTCTTCGCGCCGGAAACGAGGAGAGAGACGCAGATGAAGGTGCTTGTGCCCGTCAAACGCGTGATCGACTACAACGTGAAGGTTCGCGTCAAGGCGGACGGATCGGGGGTCGATCTCGCCAACGTCAAGATGTCGATGAACCCCTTCGACGAAATCGCCGTCGAAGAGGCGATCCGCCTGAAGGAAGCCGGCAAGGCCGAAGAGATCGTCGTCGTGTCGATCGGCGTGAAGCAATCCCAGGAAACCCTGCGCACCGCGCTGGCGATGGGTGCCGACCGCGCCATCCTGGTGGTGGCCGCCGATGACGTGCACACCGACATCGAACCGCTGGCCGTGGCCAAGATCCTCGCCGCCGTCGTCAAGGAAGAAAACCCGGGCCTGGTGCTCTGCGGCAAGCAGGCGATCGACAACGACATGAACGCCACCGGCCAGATGCTGTCGGCGCTGCTGGGCTGGTCGCAAGCCATGTATGCCAACAAGGTCGACGTCGAGGGCGATCACGCCGTGGTCACCCGCGAGGTCGATGGCGGGTTGCAGACCGTCAAGGTCAGGATGCCCACGATCATCTCGACCGACCTGCGCCTGAACGAACCGCGCTACGCCTCGCTGCCCAACATCATGAAGGCCAAGAAAAAGCCTTTGGATGAAAAGACTGCCGCCGATTACGGCGTCGACGTCGCGCCGCGGCTGGAAATCGTCAAGACGACCGAACCGGCCGAACGCGCCGCCGGCATCAAGGTGGGCTCGGTCGACGAGCTCGTGGCGAAACTGAAAGAAGCGGGAGCTGTGTAAGATGGCCGTACTTCTGATTGCCGAGATTACCGATGGCGCGCTGTCGATGGACGCCACCGCCAAGACCGTCACCGCCGCCAAGGCCCTGGGTGACGTGACCGTGCTGGCCGCCGGCGCATCCGCAAAGGCCGCCGCCGACGAAGCCGCCACGATCGACGGCGTCGCCAAGGTGCTGGTCGCCGAAGACGCGCTTTACGGTCACCGCCTGGCCGAACCGGTCGCGGCGCTGATCGCCTCGCTGGCGGGCGATTACAGCCATATCGTCGCGCCTGCCACCACCGACGCCAAGAACATCCTGCCGCGCGTCGCCGCGCTTCTGGACGTCATGGTGCTGACCGATGTGAGCGCCGTGATCGACGCCGACACCTTCGAACGCCCGATCTATGCCGGCAACGCGATCCAGACGGTCAAGTCGCGCGACGCGACCAAGGTCATCACTTTCCGCACCTCCACCTTCGACGCCGCGCCCACCGGCGGCTCGGCCGCGGTCGAGGCCATCGGCGCGGGCGACAACCCGGCGCTGTCGGAATGGGTCGAGGACAAGGTGGCCGAATCCGACCGCCCCGAACTGACCTCGGCCGGCATCGTCGTGTCCGGCGGCCGCGGCGTGGGCTCGGAAGAGGATTTCGCCCTGATCGAGAAACTGGCCGACAAGCTGGGCGCCGCCGTCGGCGCCTCGCGTGCGGCGGTCGACAGCGGTTTCGCGCCCAATGACTGGCAGGTCGGACAGACCGGCAAGGTCGTGGCGCCGGACCTCTATATCGCGGTCGGCATCTCGGGCGCGATCCAGCACCTCGCCGGCATGAAGGACAGCAAGATCATCGTCGCGATCAACAAGGACGAAGAGGCGCCGATCTTTCAGGTCGCCGATTTCGGCCTGGTCGCCGACCTGTTCACCGCGGTGCCGGAACTGACCGAAAAGCTGGGCTGACCGGCGCGAAACGACCTCGTGAAAGCCCGCCCCCCGGCGGGCTTTTTCATGTCTTCGGCATCGTCAGCAGCGGTCTGATCACATCCGCCAGCGCTTCGGTCGCCTGCGCATGCGCCGCGCTGCCCAGCATTTCGGCCGCGGCGGCTGCCTCGAACTCGGTAAAGACAAGGTCCGACCGGTTCGCCTGCCGGCTCTCCGCCGCCGGCACGATCGTCACCAGGTCGCTCACCCGCGGCCGCACCGTCTCCAGCATCTCCGGCGTCACGAACAGCGGATCGCCCGCTTCCACGCCATCGCCGGAACCCGGCAGGTGATCGGCCAGCCAGACCAGCACCACCGATCCGGGCAACATCGCCAACAGGTGCTTCATCCGCGCCACCCAGGACAGGCGCAGCTCCTCCACCAGCGTGCCGAACCGCGCCGGGCACAGATCGTGCAGCCGCACCAGCATGTGGCGGGTGAAATGGAACTCGGTAAAGTCCACCTCCGGAAACAGCTCCTGCAGACGCTCCGAGGCGCGCAGGAACCGGTCGTTGCGGCGCGGATGCACCGCGTAGAACCGGTTCGACATGTTCTGCGCGCCCATCACCTGCATGACCACCACCCGCGCCCCCGCAAGCACGCCCAGGATCGCGGGATCCTTCAGGTACAGGTCCAGCCCGGCATTGATCCCGCCGAAATTCACGCAAGGCCTGCCCGTCGCCCGCTCCAGCAGAACCGGATACGGTTCGGGCATGAAGCGGCCATAGGTTTCCGTTCCGCCGATGCAGGCCACGAAAGTGCCCTCCAGCGGCCGTCGCGGGCCACGAAAATCCGTGCGGCTGGCACCATACCGGCACGGATAGTATTCCAGGGCCATGCGGCCCGCGGCAGCAAAGGTCATCTCACCCATCCGGTTTCAAACTCACCCGGGAACAGCGTGACCCATAGCACTTGCCAATTCGCTAAAGCGAAAATGCGATCTATCCCGCTTGCGGCCCGGCTTCGCCCGCGCCTAAAGTGGCGGCGCGTTCAAGGGGATCGGCCATGGAAATCAAACGGATCGGCGTTGTCGGAGCGGGGCAGATGGGCAACGGCATCGCCCATGTCATGGCCCTGGCGGGCTACGAAGTCGTGCTCAACGACATCAGCCAGGATGCGCTGGACGACGCCGTCGCCCGGATCGCCCGGAACATCGATCGACAGGTCGCGCGGGACATGGTCTCGGGCGACGACCGCGACGCCGCCATGGCGCGCATCTCCACCTCGCTCGCCATCGCCGACACCGCCGCGACCGATCTCGTGATCGAGGCCGCGACCGAACGCGAGGACATCAAGAACAAGATCTTCGAAAGCCTCCAGCCCGACCTGCTGCCGCACACCATCCTGACCTCGAACACCTCGTCGATCTCGATCACCCGGCTGGCCTCGCGCACCGACCGGCCGGAACGGTTCATGGGCTTCCACTTCATGAACCCGGTGCCGGTGATGCAGCTGGTCGAACTGATCCGCGGCATCGCCACCGACCAGGACACCTACGACACCTGCCTTGCCGTGGTGCAGCGGCTGGGCAAGACCGCCGCCAGCGCCGAGGATTTTCCCGCCTTCATCGTCAACCGCATCCTGATGCCGATGATCAACGAAGCCGTCTACACGCTCTACGAAGGCGTCGGCAACGTGACCTCGATCGACATGGCGATGAAACTGGGCACCAACCACCCGATGGGGCCGCTGGAACTGGCCGATTTCATCGGGCTCGACACCTGCCTCGCCATCATGAACGTTCTGCATGACGGTCTGGCCGACACCAAGTACCGTCCCTGCCCGCTGCTGACCAAATATGTCGAGGCCGGCTGGCTGGGTCGCAAGACCAAGCGCGGCTTCTACGATTACCGCGGCGAAACCCCGGTGCCGACGCGCTAGGTCCGCCCTTCTTCTCTTTCGAAAATACGCTGCCCCGCACCGCCTCGGGCGCAACGGCCCGGCAGGCGCGTCGCCGCGCCACAGGCGGGATAAAGCGCGCGGCAGCGCTCGATCGGCTCAGCCCCTGCCCAGGCCCAGCGTCACCTCGCGCAGCCAGGCCACGAATTCGCGCTGGTTCTCGGCCCGCTTGCGCACCTCGTCCGGCGTGATCGCCGCGCCCACCACGGGCCTCTGCGGACGATGACAGGCATGCACCACCTCGTGCAGCAGCAAGCCCTGCCGCACGGTCGCCGAAACCCGGTTGGCGATCTGGTAGGCGCGCGAATTCTGCCCGGGAAAGAACACCGGCACCACCGTCGCGCCCGAGCGCAGGATCATCTTGGCGGTGAACGGGTTCCATCCCCGCTCGACGGCCGGGCCGAACAGCGTGTCGCTCGACGCCACGACACCCGACGGGAACAGCACGATCACACCGCCCTTTTTCAGATGCGCCATCGCGCGGGCGCGCATCTCCAGCCCCTGCTCGCGCGCGTCCGCCTCGTGCGGGAACGGCACCGGGATCATGAATTCCTCGATCTCCTCGACACCGGTCAGCAGCGACCGGGTCAGGATCTTGTAATCGGTGCGCACCCGGCCGATCAGTTCGGCCAGAACCATCCCGTCGATCAGCCCGTGCGGATGGTTCGCCACGATCACCACCGGCCCCTTCGCGGGGATGCGGGCGATCTGGTCGGGCGGCGTCTCCAGCGTGATGCCCATGATGTCCAGGGCCTGCGCCCAGAACGCCTGGCCGTCGGCCGGTCCCATGCGCTCGAAGCGCCGCACCATGCGCAGCAGCGTCAGCTTGCCGGTCGCCCATTCCAGCGCCCGGATCGTGTTCGACTTCCATGGATTGGTGAAGGTGTTGGCGTAGCTCAGCTTGCGCTTGTCATAAGGCACCGGTTGCGGCGCCGTGACACCGGGCGCACCCGTCGTGGCTCGGGAACTGTCCACCATCCCAACCGGTTCCTCGCTTCGTGTCCCGACGCGCCCGCCGCCTCCCCGGCGCGCGCGTTCAACACCCCTCGCCGAACCGGTCGGCCACCAGCGCCTCGAGAGCGTCTGCCAGCGCCTCGGCGTCCGGTCCGGATGTCTGCACTTCAATAGAGGTTCCTTTGGAAGCTGCCAACATCAAAAGCCCCATGATGCTGTCGCCCGAGGCCGACAAACCGTCGCGCGACACCTCTGCCGTCGCGTCGAACCCCTCGACCACTTCCACCAGCTTGGCCGAGGCGCGGGCGTGCAGGCCCTTTTCGTTGATGATCTTCAATACGCGGTGCACGGATGTCGTCATGGCGAAACGGTCTTTCTGAGCGAATGAGTCAGGGTCGCGCGGCCTTCTCGGGCGCGACGTTCTGGAAATCGATATACTTGCGGCCCGCCTCCAGCGCGCTGCGAACCGCCTCGGATAGCGGCTTCTGGCGGGACTTCGCCAGTTTGATCAGCATCGGCAGATTGGCGCCGTACAGGATGCGGCGGTTTTCCGGCCGGCAGGCGAGCAGGCTCAGGTTCGACGGCGACCCTCCGAACATGTCCGTCACGATCACCACGCCATCGCCCTTGTCGACGGTGTCCGCCGCGATGCAGATCTCGGCCTCCTTCGCCGCGCGGTCGCAATCCGCATCGATCGAGATGGCCATCATGCCGGGCTGCGCACCCACCACATGCTCGACCGCCGCGAGGTATTCCCGCGCCAGTCCGCCATGGGCAACAATCACGATTCCGATCACTCCGGGGCCTTTCCGGGTTCTGTCTCTGGGCCGCCGCCTGCCGGTCGCGGCGCGGCAAGGCCGCGGCGATCCAGCTCGCGATGCCTAATTGACACCTGCCAGCCGCGCTCTGCAAGGGTGCGCGCAACCCGTTCGGTCACCGCGACCGAACGGTGTTGCCCGCCGGTACACCCGAAGCCGACGGAAAAATGCGCCTTGCCCTCTTCGCGATGCGCCGGCAGCACGAAGTCCAGCAGCGCCCTCACCCGATCCAGGAACCCGTCGAACCTCGGGTCGGCGGCGACATAGGCGGCGACCGGGGCGTCAAGCCCGGTCAGGCCGCGCAGATCGGGTTGCCAATGCGGATTGCGCAGGAACCGGCAATCCAGCGCCATGTCGATGCCGTGCGGCAGGCCGCGCTTGTAGGAAAACGAATGCAGCGACAGCGCCATGCGCGGGCCTTCGCTGCGGCCGAACCAGCCCTCCAGTTCCGCCCGCAGGTCCTGCACCGTCAGCTCGGTGGTGTCGATCAGGATATCGGCGCGGGCCCGGACATCCTCGAGCAGCCGCAACTCGCGGTCGATGCCGTCGGTCGGCGCCTCGGCCGGTGCCAGCGGATGGCGGCGGCGGGTCTCGGAATAGCGCCGGGCCAGCACGTCGGGCGCGCAATCGAGATACAGCAGGTCGACGGTCAGCGCCCCGTCCAGCGCCAGCGCGTCGGTGACGTCCAGCAGCGCCCGGGCCGAGAAATCGCGGTTGCGCACATCGATCCCCAGCGCCAGCGGCCGGCCCAGCGCGCCGGGGCCGTCGATCAGCCGCGGGATCAGGCTCAGCGGGATGTTGTCGATCGCCTCATAGCCGCAATCCTCCAGCGCATCGATCGCAGAGGACCGCCCGGCGCCCGACGGTCCGGTCACCAGCACAACGCGTTGGCCCGGGGCCGCTTTGTGCGCCATGTCACGCTCTCCGATCGCGCCTGAGATATTGTACCAGCGCCGCGGGAAAAGTGGGGGACGCGGATTTGTGAAGCAAGGGTAGCGTCACGTTAAGCAGAACGGTGTGGCGTTGCGGCGGCAGGCGATCGGTCTCTTCATGGTCCAGATCCAGCACCGCGACCAGCTCCGCGCGTTCGACCGCGTCGGCCCCCAGCAGGCCCAGCCCGCGCGCCTCGATCAGGCCCCGCAGCGGCGCGGGGGCCGACGCCGTCAGCCCGCCGGCGCCATCGTGCTCGATCACGACCCGGTCATCGGCCACCAGTTGCGCGCCGCGCGCCATCATCTCCAGCGCCAGTCCCGACTTGCCGCGGCCCGACGCGCCGCGGATCAAAAGCGCCCGGCCCTGCACGGCGACGGCGGTGGCGTGCAGGATCAACGGGGTGTCGGACATGGATCGGGATCAGACCGGCAGGCCCACGACAAAGCGGGCGCCCAGCGGTTCCGAGGTCGAATCCGCCTCGGTCGGGCGGATGTTCTCGGCCCAGATCACGCCGCCATGCGCCTCGACGATCTGCTTGGAAATCGCCAGGCCCAGGCCGGAATTGTTGCCGAAATCGTCACCGGGCCGCGAGGTGTAGAAGCGCTTGAAGATCTTCTCCAGCGCCTCTTCGGGGATGCCGGGGCCGGTATCCTCGACCACGACCAGCACCCGGTTCTCGCGGCGCCGGGCCCAGACCCGGATCGCATCGCCATCCTCGCAGAAACTGATCGCGTTGGTGATCAGGTTGACGAAGACCTGCGCCAGGCGCGGCTCCAGCCCGTTGATGCGGATCGGCCGTTTAGGCAGGTCGGTGATGAATTCCACGCCCTTGGCCTTGGCCTCTTCGCCCAGGAACTGCACCAGGTTGCCCAGCATCTCGAGTAGGTTGAACTCCTGCTCTTCTTCCTTGACCAGCTCGCTGTCCAGCCGCGAAGCATTCGAGATGTCGCTGACCAGCCGGTCCAGCCGGCGCACATCGTGCTCGATCACGTTCAGCAGCTTTTCGCGGTGCTCTTCCTTCTTGACCATCCGCAGGCTGCCAACGGCCGAGCGCAGGCTGGCCAGCGGGTTCTTGATCTCGTGCGCGACATCGGCCGCGAATTGCTCGTTGCCGTCGATCCGGTCGTACAGCGCCGACACCATGCCACGCAGCGCGCCCGACAGCCGGCCGATCTCGTCGGGCCGCGCCGTCAGGTCGGGGATGCGGATGCGCCCCGGCGCCACGTTGCGGCGGTTGCGGTCGCGGCCGATCTCGGCGGCGTCGGCCAGGTCGGAAATCGGGTGCGCGATGGTCGATGCCAGCACCAGGCTCAGCCCGATCGACACCAGCGTGGCGATCACGAACATCTGCAGCACCCGTTCGCGCTCGGCGCGCACCGCGGCGTCGATCTCCTCGGCTTCGGCGACCATGGCGATCGTGCCGACGATCGACGCCCCCTGCAGCACCGGTGCAAGCGCGGTGAACTCGGTCCGGCCATCGGCGCCGACCATCGAATCGACGCGCGTGACCGCCGGGTCGCCGGCCTCGATCATGCGGCGGATGCGGTCTTCCAGAACCAGGTCCGGTCCAGTTGCGAAATACGTGAAAAAGCCCGCGACGTTGCGCCAGGCCGAGTTGAGGAAATCCGAAATCACCGTCGGCGGCTCGGTCTCGCCACCCAGCTTCATCAGCGGCGGCAGCCTGCCCTGGACATCGCCCACCAGGAACCCGCCGGCGTCGAACACCAGCACCTGGGTGCCGGCGCGCAGATCCAGCCCGGCCAGCGTCGCGCCCACGTCCAGGCCGCGTTCCGCGCCCAGGCTGACCGGCTGTCCGACGCTCAGCTGGGTCTCGAACACGTCCGCGATCAGCTCGACCTCGGCCTGCATGGCGTTGGCGCGCTGGATCGCCAGCGAATCCCGGGCCGAATTCAGCCAGAAGATCCCCGCCACCAGCACGTTGAGGGCGATCAGGTTGAACGTGATGATCTTGCGCGTCAGCGGCGACCGGTTCAGGGAAAAAAGGCTGCGCCGCGCACGGCTGTCGCGCAGCTCCTTCTCCACGATCCGGTCGGGCGCCACCCAATCGTCACCCAGCACGACATCGGCGTCGCGTCGGCTGTCCTCCGGGTCGTTGCGCAGGGAAATCCTCTCGGCCAGTGCCATCGTCACTCTTCGTTGTAACGATACCCGATACCGTAAAGCGTCTCGATGGCCGAGAAATCGTTGTCCACCGACCGCATCTTCTTGCGCAGCCGCTTGATGTGGCTGTCGATGGTGCGGTCGTCGACATAGACCTGGTCGTCATAGGCGACGTCCATCAGCTGGTCGCGCGACTTGACGAAACCGGGACGCTGCGCCAGCGCCTGCAGCAGCAGGAATTCGGTCACCGTCAGCGACACGTCCTGGCCCTTCCAGGTCACCGAATGGCGCAGCGGGTCCATCGACAGCGACCCCCGCACCATCAGCTTGGTTTCCTCGGTATCGCCCACGATATCGCCGCTGATCGCCTCCTGGCGGCGCAGCAGGGCGCGGATGCGTTCCACCAGCAGGCGCTGGCTGAACGGCTTCTTCACATAGTCGTCCGCCCCCATGCGGAGACCCAGAACCTCGTCGATCTCGTCATCCTTCGAGGTCAGGAAGATCACCGGCATCTTGGATTTCTGCCGAACCCGCTGCAGCAGGTCCATGCCATCCATGCGCGGCATCTTGATGTCGAAGACGGCCATGTCGGGCATCTTCTTGTTGAATGCGTCCAATGCGGCCTGGCCGTCATTGTAGGTTTCCACCTCGAACCCTTCAGCTTCGAGAGTCATCGATACCGATGTCAGGATATTCCTGTCATCGTCCACGAGGGCGATTTTAGACATTGAACTGTCCTTGTACTGCTCTGGTTGCCTGTGTTTTTTCGCGAGTATGGGCGATTTTTCGCTTTGCAACAATCCCAAACTGCGAATCAGGCAACCGGTCCAGCTTTATTTGACGGCAATATTGCAAACGAACCGCTAAACGGACTCGCCGAACGCGCAAGCGGTCGCCGATGCTATCGCTAACCGCGACTTGGTTGCGCTAACTGCGCGGATGCGTCCTGTTCATCGCCAAAATCGACATGTTAAAGGACCGATACGGGCGGCTGCGTCCGGCATCCCGAACAACGAAGCGCATGTCAGCGCGGCGACAGGAGCAACAAAATGACATTTGGACGGGTCAACCCGCAATTCCGGCTCGAAGATCAGGGGATCGAGGGGCTCGGCAATGTCTATTACAACCTGATGGAGCCGGCGCTGATCGAGGCGGCGCTCAAACGCGGCGAAGGCACGCTGGGCAAGGGCGGCGCGTTCCTCGTCAGCACCGGCAAGTTCACCGGCCGCTCGCCCAAGGACAAGTTCATCGTCAAGACCGACAGCGTCGCCGACTCGATCTGGTGGGAAAACAACGCCCCCATGACGCCGCAGGGCTTCGACGCCCTGCATGCCGACATGCTGGAACACATGAAGGGGCGCGACTATTTCGTGCAGGATCTCGTCGGCGGTGCCGATCCGGCCAATGCCATCGACGTCCGGGTGATTTCCGAACTGGCCTGGCACAACCTGTTCATCCGCCACATGCTGCGCCGCCCCGACCGCGAGGATCTCGACAGTTTCACCGCCGATTTCACCATCATCAACTGCCCCAGCTTCCAGGCCGACCCGAAAAAGCACGGCTGCCGGTCGGAAACCGTGATCGCGATGAATTTCGACAAGAAGCTGATCCTGATCGCCAACACCGAATATGCCGGCGAGAACAAGAAATCGGTCTTCACCCTGCTGAACTACCTGCTGCCGGCCAAGGGCATCATGGCGATGCATTGCTCGGCCAACCACGCCACCGGCAACCCGGTCGACACCGCCGTCTTCTTCGGCCTGTCGGGCACCGGCAAGACCACGCTGTCGGCCGATCCCGACCGCACCCTGATCGGCGATGACGAACACGGCTGGTCGGACCGCGGCACCTTCAACTTCGAAGGCGGCTGCTATGCCAAGACGATCAACCTCTCGCCCGAGGCCGAGCCGGAAATCTACGCCACGACCGAAAAATTCGGCACCGTGATCGAGAACATGATCTTCGACCCGGAAACCTTCGAGCTGGATTTCGAGGATGACAGCCTGACCGCGAACATGCGCTGCGCCTACCCGCTGCACTACATCGCCAATGCCTCGAAAACCGCGCTTGGCGGGCATCCCAAGAACATCATCATGCTGACCTGCGACGCCTTCGGGGTGCTGCCGCCGATCGCCCGGCTGACGCCCGCGCAGGCGATGTATCACTTCCTGTCCGGCTTCACCTCCAAGGTCGCCGGCACCGAACGCGGCGTGACCGAACCGGAACCGACCTTCAGCACCTGCTTCGGCGCGCCGTTCATGCCGCGCCGCCCCGAGGTCTACGGCCAGCTCCTGCGCGACAAGATCGCCAAGCACGGCGCGACCTGCTGGCTGGTCAATACCGGCTGGACCGGCGGCGCCTACGGCACCGGCCAGCGGATGCCGATCAAGGCGACCCGCGCGCTGCTGCATGCCGCGCTCGACGGCGCGCTGGCCGATGCCGAGTTCCGCAAGGATCCGAATTTCGGCTTCGAGGTGCCGGTCGAGGTGGAAGGCGTGCCGCAACTGCTGCTCGACCCGCGCAAGACCTGGGAGGACAGGGCCGCCTACGACGCCCAGGCCGCCAAGCTGGTCCACATGTTCGCCGAAAACTTCGCCCAGTACCTGCCCTTCATCGATGACGACGTGAAGGCGGCGGCGATCGGCTGATGCCGGTCCGGCGGCGCATCGCGATTCACACCCTCGCCGTTCTGGCGGGGGTGTTTTCGTTTGCCGCCGCCGCCGCGCAGAACCGCGTCACCGACCCGCTCAGGCTCGTCGACCACGGCGTGATCTGCGACGTCACGATCACCGGCCGGCAGGACGCGCCGCTGACCGAAAGCGGCACGATGAACCTGGTCGATCAGGGCCGGCAGATCGACGTCACCACCCGCTTCGTGCCGATGCGGCCAGGGCTCAGCTTCGGTCTGCGCACCCGGCTCGCCGATGGCAGCGCGCCGATCGAGGCCGACATCGTCGTCACCCATCCGCCGATGTCGACCGGCACCACGACGCAAAGCTGGCCGGCCCGGATGACCGATGGCGCCACCGCGCTCAACCTCTTCACCTTCGAACACGACCACGAGATGGTGCCGGGCCTTTGGACCTTCTTCGTGCTCGACCGCGGCACCGTGCTGGCCGAACAAGGCTTCGTCGTCGGCCCCGACAGCAGCGCCCCCGACGTGCTGGCCACCTGCTTCGGCGATGCGCTGACATCCTGACCCCGCGAAGCCACGCTGGATCTGGCATCTGTCCACACATGATCCACAACTTATTGCGGTCTTCGCAAATATTTCGCTTTACACGGGGCGCCCCCCACAGGCACCATATCTGGTATAAGGGTTCGGGGATGATCCCCAGACACCCGAACAGGCACCTAGCGCTTGGGGCGCTGATGCGCTCCGTCTCTAGGAAAACAATGAGGTGGCAGCATGGCCCTTTCCGAGCAGTACCTGACGGAAGACCTTCATCCCATCGACATCGTCGAACACATCGCCGAGGTCCAGGAATGGGATTTCGACCGCATCGCCGACGACCAGATCGCGATGGCCATCGAAGGGCAATGGCGCACCTACTCGATCACGCTGGCCTGGTCGCATTACGACGAAACCCTGCGTCTGATCTGCACCTTCGAGATGGAACCGCCGCAGGACCGCATCCCGGCGCTCTACGAAGGGCTGAACGCGATCAACGACCAATGCTGGGCGGGCGCCTTCAGCTATTGGGCGAAACAGCGGCTGATGGTCTACAAGTACGGCCTTGTCCTGTCGGGCGGCCAGACCGCCTCGCCGGAACAGATCGACACGATGATCACCGCCGCCGTCCTGTCGGCCGAACGCTATTACCCCGCGATCCAGCTGATGGTCTGGGCCGAAAAATCGCCCCATGACGCGCTTCAGATCGCGATGGCCGAAGCCTACGGGCGCGCCTGACCGGAAATTTTCCGCCAGTCCCTTGGCGACACGCCCCGTCGTTCTATTTCCCCGGCGGACCGGCGCCTGAACAGCCGGCCCGCCGCAGCCATTGCCCCGCGCGCGTCTGCGGCGTAACAGGAAAGAATGCAGGGACAGAACGACACAATGAAGACGTCCGATCTCGCGCATCGCGGCCTGGTCATGCTGGGCTGCGGCAAGATGGGAAGCGCGATGCTCGAAGGCTGGCTGGCCCGTGGCCTGCCCGCCTCATCGGTCTGGATCACAGACCCCAACCCCTCGGATTGGGTCCGCAACCAGCACACCCACCTCAATGCCGACCTGCCGCCGGACCCGGCCGTCGTGCTGATCGCGGTCAAGCCGCAGGTCATGGCCGACGCGCTGCCGGTGCTGAAACCGCTGGGCAACCGCGACACGCTGTTCCTGTCGGTCGCCGCCGGCATTCCGATCGCCACCTACGAGACGATGCTGGGCGCCGAAACGCCGGTCATCCGCGCCATGCCGAACACCCCCGCCGCGGTGGGCCAGGGCATCACCGCCATCGTCGGCAACGCCAGGACGACCGAAGAACACATGGCCGGCGCCGAACAGCTGCTCTCGGCCGTCGGCTCGGTGGTGCGGCTGTCCGACGAAGGCCAGATGGACGCCGTCACCGGCCTGTCCGGCTCGGGCCCGGCCTATGTCTTCCACCTGATCGAATGCCTGGCCGCCGCCGGCACGGCGCAGGGTCTGGCCCCGGATCTGGCCATGGCGCTGGCCCGCGAAACCGTCGCGGGCGCCGGCGCTCTGGCCCGGCAATCGCACGAAACGCCCGAACAGCTGCGCCGCAACGTGACCTCGCCGGGCGGCACCACCCAGGCCGGGCTCGACGTGCTGATGGACCCGACCTCTGGACTTTCGCCGTTGATCCGGGCCACCGTGGCCGCGGCGACGAAACGGTCCAGAGACCTTGCGAATGGCTGAGATCACCTTCGACGACTTCCTCAAGGTCGACATCCGCGTGGGCCAGGTGACCCGCGCCGAACCCTTTCCCGAAGCGCGCAAACCCGCGATCAAGCTGTGGGTCGATTTCGGCCCCGAGATCGGCGAACGCAAAAGCTCGGCCCAGATCACCGAACATTACTCGCCCGACGCCCTGGTCGGCCGCCGCGTGCTGGCGGTGGTGAACTTTCCGCCCCGCCAGATCGGCCCGGTCAGGTCCGAGGTGCTGGTGCTGGGCGTCCACGACGATGCCGGCGCGGTGGTGCTGGCCGTGCCGGACAAGGACGCGCCGCTGGGCGCGCGACTGTGTTGACCCGGCTTCTCATCACCCGCCCGCTTCCCGACAGCGTGATGGACGCCGCCCGCGCCCGCTTCGACGTCACCGCGCGGGACCGGACCACGCCGCTGTCGCGGGATGACATGACCGCCTCGCTGCGCGATTTCGACGCCGTGCTGCCGACGCTGGGCGATCTCTACTCCGCCGACATCTTCGCCGCCGTGCCGCAGCCCCGCGCCCGGCTGCTGGCGAATTTCGGCGTTGGCTATAACCATATCGACGTCGCCGCCGCCCGGGCCGCCGGCATCGCCGTCACCAACACCCCCGGCGCCGTCACCGACGCCACCGCCGATATCGCGCTGACGCTGATGCTGATGAGCGCCCGCCGCGCCGGCCAGGGCGAACGGCTGGTGCGCGCCGGGCAATGGCAGGGCTGGCACCCGACCCAGATGCTGGGCCTGCACCTGACCGGCAAGACCGTCGGCATCGTCGGCATGGGCCGGATCGGACAGGCCATCGCGCGGCGCTGCCATTTCGGTTTCGGCATGGCGGTCGCCTATGCCTCGCGCTCGGAAAAGACGCTGGATTTCCCGGCGACCCGGCACGCCGACGCGGTGGCGCTGGCCCCTCACGTGGATTTCGTCGTGATCGCCGTCCCGGGCGGCGCCGCGACGCATCACCTGATCGGCGCGCGGGTTTTCGCCGCGATGCGCCCGCATGCCCGGCTGGTCAACATCGCCCGCGGCGACGTGGTCGACGAGGCCGCGCTGATCGCCGCGCTTCAGGCCGGGCGGATCGGCGGCGCGGGGCTCGATGTCTACGAGTTCGAACCAAAAGTGCCGGAGGCGCTGATCGCGCGCGACGACGTCGTGCTGCTGCCCCATCTCGGCACCGCCGCGCTGGAAGTGCGCGAGGATATGGGCCGCATGGCGCTGGCCAATCTCGTGGCCTTCTTCGACGGCGCCCCCCTGCCCAACCCGGTCTGAGGCGGCAGCCGCGGGCCTGCGTATTTTTGAAAGAGAAGAAGCCGGGGGTGACGCGAGGCCGGGCTTGACCTTTGCCGCCCCGTGCGGTTCGTGGAAAGACGTCTGCGGAGGACTTCGATGTTTCAGCCAGCGATCACCGGCCACGGGGTGTTCACCCCCGACCAGATCATCACCAATGACGAACTGGTCGCCGCCTTCAACGCCTATGCCGATCTGTGGAACGCCGAACATGCCGGGGCGATCGCCGCGGGCACGGCCGAGCCGATGGCGCATTCCAGCGCCGAATTCATCGTCTCGGCCTCGGGGATCGAACAGCGGTTCGTGATGGACAAGGACGGCGTGCTCGACCCCACCCGGATGTATCCGAAACTGCCCGTCCGTCCCGACGATGCGCCCGGCATCATGGCCGAGATGGGGCTGGACGCGGCGCGCAAGGCGCTGGCCATGGCCGGCCGCGACGGTGCCGGGATCGACCTGGTGATCTGCGCCGCCTCGAACCACGAACGCGCCTACCCCGCCATCGCCATCGAGATCCAGAAACTGCTGGGCGCGGGCGGCTTTGCCTTCGACATGAACGTCGCCTGTTCCTCGGCCACCTTCGGCATCCAGGCCGCCGCCGACATGGTGCGGTCGGGCAGCGTCCGCCGCGCGCTGGTCATCAGCCCCGAGATCTGTTCCGGCCACCTGGAATGGCGCGACCGCGACTGCCACTTCATCTTCGGCGACGTCGCCACCGCGGTGCTGGTGGAACGCGCCGAGGACGCGCAGGGCGCGCATTTCACCATCCACGGCACCCGCTGCGCCACCGAGTTTTCCAACAACATCCGCAACAACGCGGGCTTCCTGCGCCGCACCCACGACCAGATGGAAGACCGCCGCGACATGCAGTTCATGCAGAACGGCCGCAAGGTGTTCAAGGAGGTGCTGCCGATGGTGTCGTCGCACATCCTCGGTCACATGGCCGACGCGGGCTGGACGGCGGACGACCTCAAACGGGTCTGGCTGCACCAGGCCAACAAGACGATGAACGATTTCATCGGCCGCAAGGTGCTGGGCCGCGAGCCGGAACCGGGCGAACAGCCCAACATCCTGCAGGACTACGCCAACACCTCGTCGGCGGGCTCGATCATCGCCTTCTCCAAGCATTCCGACGACCTGTCGCCGGGCGACAGGGGCGTGATCTGCTCGTTCGGCGCGGGCTATTCGGTGGGCTCGGTGCTGGTCGAGCGCGGCTAGGGGCGCAGACGCCCCGTCGGCGCCGCATGGCCGGCCCCGGCCCGACCCGCCCCGGGCTGCGGAACCGGCGAAGACCGCTTCCAATTCGCGGTCGGGTTCACTAGCCTGGGGCTCTCGGCAATAAAGGCATTGCGCGCTGCTGCTGAAGTAAACGGAGCCCTCCGTTTGCGAGTGGGCCGGAAACCGGCCGACGACGCGCAAGCCAGAGCTCCACCCACACAGACGGACGGCACGCCGTCCATGCCGAAAGGGGAGAGCCGATGCTCAGAAACGATCAACTCGATCAATGGGACCGGGACAGCTTTTTCCACCCGTCCACGCATCTCGCCGAATTCGCGCGGGGGAACCTGCCTCAGCGTGTCGTGACAGGGGGATCGGGCTGCTACATCCAGGACCGTGACGGCACCCGACTGCTTGATGCCTTTGCCGGGCTTTATTGCGTGAATGTCGGCTACGGGCGTTCCGAAATCGCAGACGCGATCGCGGAACAGGCCAAGGAACTGGCCTATTACCACGCGTATATGGGCCATGGCACCGAAGCCTCGATCACCCTGGCCAAGATGATCCTGGACCGTGCGCCATCGCACATGTCCAGGGTCTATTTCGGACTTTCGGGATCGGATGCCAACGAAACCAACATCAAGCTGGTCTGGTACGCCAACAATATCCTGGGACGGCCCGAGAAGAAAAAGATCATCTCTCGCTGGCGCGGTTATCACGGGTCGGGCCTGGTGACGGGATCGCTGACCGGGCTCGAGCTTTTTCACAAGAAATTCGATCTGCCCTTGCCCCCGGTGCTGCACACGCAAGCCCCCTATTACTTCCGGCGGCCCGACCGCTCGATGAGCGAAGCGGATTTCGTCACCCATTGCGTCACCGAACTGGAACAGCTGATCGAAACGCAAGGCGCAGACACGATCGCGGCTTTCATCGGCGAACCGGTGCTGGGCACCGGCGGGATCGTTCCACCGCCCGACGGCTATTGGCCCGCGATACAAGCCGTGCTCGACAAACACGACATTCTCCTGATCGCCGACGAAGTCGTGACCGGATTCGGACGCCTGGGGTCGATGTTCGGCTCGGACCATTATGGCATGCGTCCGGATATCATGACGATCGCCAAGGGGCTGACATCGGCATACGCACCGCTATCGGGGTCGATCATCTCGGAAAAGCTCTGGTCCGTTCTCGAACAGGGGACCGACGAAAACGGCCCCATCGGCCATGGCTGGACGTATTCGGCCCATCCCGTCAGTGCTGCGGCGGGGGTCGCCAACCTGCAACTCATCGACGCGCAGGATCTCGTCGCCCAGGCAGGCGCGGTCGGCGCCTACCTGAATGCCGCCATGGCCGACGCCCTGAAGGGGCATCCCCATGTCGGCGAAGTGCGCGGCGAAGGCATGCTGTGCGCCGTCGAATTGGTCAGGGACGCCGATGCGTCGGTCTTCTTCGGCGCGGATGAAAAGGTCGGACCACGTGTCGCCGCGCATATGCTCGAACATGCCAAAGTCATCGCACGGGCCATGCCGCAGGGCGATATCCTGGGGTTTGCGCCTCCATTCTGCCTGACGAAAGGGCAGGCCGACGAAATCGTGGCCGCGACGGTGCAGGCGATCGCGGCGACGCTGCAATAGCACAGACGCAAGAAAAACGGACCGCGGACATGTGCGCAGCCACAGCCCATGTCCGCGCAGCCCCGCGAACCCGCCGCCGTCAATCCCCCACGGCCTGGCGCCAATGCCGCCGGCACAGGCTGACATAGGTCTCGTTGCCGCCGATCTGCACCTGCGCGCCGTCGCGCAGCACCCGGCCCTCGGCATCCTGGCGGATCACCATCGTCGCCTTGCGCCCGCAATGGCAGATCGTGCGCACCTCGCGCATCACGTCGGCCAGCGCCAGCAGCGTCGCCGAGCCCGGAAACAACCCGCCGCGGAAATCCACCCGCAAGCCATAGGCCATCACCGGCACGTCCAGGTCGTCGACCGCGCGGGCCAGCTGCCAGACCTGCTCGGGCGTCAGGAACTGCGCTTCGTCGACAAACACGCAGGCCACCGGCCCGGCCTCCAGCCGCGCCGCGATCCGCGCGAACAGGTCGTCGCCGGCCGAATACAGATCGGCCTCGCGCGACAGCCCGATGCGCGACCCGATCACGCCCTTGCCCACCCGGTCGTCCAGCGCCGCGGTCAGCAGATAGGTGTCCATCCCGCGTTCGCCGTAGTTATGCGCCGCTTGCAACAGCAGCGTCGATTTCCCGGCATTCATGGTCGAGTAGTGAAAGTGCAGCTTGGCCATGGCGCCATCTCTTGCCGCAGCGCCGCGCTTTAGGCAAGGCACGGCGCGTTGTCTGGCCTTGGGGCGAACCCCGGGGGTCACGGGCCGACAACGCGCCGTCTAGGCGTCAACGGCATCCACGTTCTGGGGAGATGGGATGCCGGTCACTCTTTACAGCCGCGTTTTCGCGGTCTGGTTTGTATGTGACATTTCCCGCGCAAGGCATTAATGGGAAATCCCATCGGGGGTTCCCCGCCGGGTTTCGCGGGCAAGAGGAAAGCGGATGTCAACGGTCGGACGGTATCTGAAGAAACACACCGAGGCGCTGGTCAAGGATGTCGGCATCGAAGCGGCATGCGAATTGACGGGCAAGTCCAAGGCGACGCTCGGGCGCTATTATTCGGACTATCCCGAACATGCCGACCGCTTCATGCCGGTCGATGCCGTCGCCGCACTGGAAGAGGCGGCCTCCTACCCGCATGTCACCGCCGCCCTGTCCGAACTCAAGGGCATCACGCTCAATTTCGACGAATCCCGCCGCGATAACGCGCCGCGCGTCGGCGGCGTGAATTCCGACGTGATCGCGCTGTCGCAGCGCTTCGCCATGCTGATGGCGGAATACCAGCAATCGATCGAGGACGGCGTGATCTCGGCCAACGAAGCCAAGCGCCTGCTCAAGGAAACGCTGGCGATCCAACAGGTGCTGATCGACATGAAGATGCACCTCGAAGAGGAACAGGCCTAGCCGCGGCCGGCCCCGGGGCGCAGACAGGACACCGACGGATGACCTTCTTTCCCGGCTTCGCGCCCTTCCGCATCGCCACGTCCGGCGCAGAAATCGCCGGGGTGACCGGCGGCTCGGGCCCGCCGCTGCTGCTGCTGCACGGCTATCCGCAAAGCCATGTGCTCTGGCACCGGGTGGCGCCGCTGCTGCAGGACGCCTTCACCCTGGTGATCGCCGATCTGCGCGGCTACGGCGCCTCGTCGAAACCGCCCAGCGCGCCCGATCACGCACCCCATTCCAAGCGCGCCATGGCGCAGGACATGGTCGAGGTGATGGCGCATCTGGGCCATGCGCGGTTCGACATCTGCGGCCATGACCGCGGCGGGCGGGTGGCGCACAGGCTGTGCCTGGACCACCCCGAAACGGTCCGCCGCTGGTCGGTGCTCGACATCGCGCCCACGCGCGAGATGTACCGCGCCACCGACGAAACCTTCGCCCACCGCTACTGGCACTGGTTCTGGCTGACCCTGCCCGCGCCCCAGCCCGAACGCATGATCGCCGCCGACCCGCAGGCGTTCTGCCGCTTCAAGCTGGGCCAGGGCCGCGCCGGGCTGGCACCGTTTTCGGATGCCGCGCTGGCCGAATACATCGCCCACATGTCCGACCCCGCCACCGTCCACGCGATGTGCGAGGATTACCGCGCCGCCGCCAGCATCGACCTGGCCCATGACGATGCCGATGGCGACCGCAAGGTCGCCGCGCCGCTGCTGGCGCTCTGGGGCGGGCATGGCGTGATCGAGGAATGCTTCGACTGCCTCGCGCTCTGGCGCCGGCGCGTCGACACCGTGTCCGGCGCCGCGCTGGAAGGCGGCCATTACCTGCCCGAGGAATGCCCGCGCGACGTCGCCGACCGCCTGCGCGCCTTCCTGCTGGACGGCTGAGCGCATCGCGGCCGATGACGCGACAGCCCCCGACCGCAGCAGACCTGCTTGCCGCCACGCAAGACCGGCTTGCCGCGCTGCCCGGCCTGACCGGCGGTTTCCTGACCGACCCCACCATCGCGCCGCTGCACGGCGGCGTCCTGCTGCGCGCCCGGTTCGACACCGCCCGCTTCGACCCGGCGCTGTTCGCCCGCCTCGCCGTCGACCGCCCCGCGCGGCTGGACCGCGCCGTCGACAAGCGGCTGGCCGAATATCTCGCCGGGCGCTGCCTGGCGCGCTTGTCGCAACAGGCGCTCGGTTTTGCGCCGCGCCCGGTGCCCGCCGCCGCCAGCCGCGCGCCGATCTGGCCGCCGGGCCTGTCCGGCTCGATCAGCCATGCCGCCGGTCAGGCCGCCTGCCTGCTGCTGCCCCGCGATGACGCCACCCCCGGCCTCGATCTCGAATCCATCGCCGCCGGCCGCGCGCTGGAAGCCATCGACAAGACCGCGCTCAGCGATGCCGACCGCGCCCATCTCGCCGCGCTGCCCGACCCCGCCATCGCGGCGACCTTGTGCTTTTCCGCCAAGGAAAGCCTGTTCAAGGCGCTCTTCCCCACCGTCGGCCGCTTCTTCGGCTTCGACGCCGCCGAGCTGGCCGCCCCGCCCGGCGACGGCACGCTCACCCTGCGCCTCACCCGCCCCCTGCACGGCACCCTGCCCCCGGGCCGCTCCTTCGACCTGCAGTACCGGGTCGCCCCGCCGCATGTCCTGACCTGGATGGTCTTCACGCCCGCCGCATGATCGCGCACGGGTTGCCGTCAGCCCTGCCGCGCAATCTTGCCTTGCGGCCGCCGCCCCCGCAGAATGGCCCCATTCAAGACCGGGACCATTGCCATGACCGACGATCCTTTCCTCGACCTGCCCGCCGACGCCCCCGACCCCGATGGCATCCTCGCCCGCAACCCCGAAGACATCCGCGACCTCGCCGCGATCCACGGGCTCGATTTCCTGCATTCCGTGCGCAGCGTCTGGTTCCAGTCCGGCCCGCCCGTCGAACAGGCCATCGAACACCGCATCCTGTCCGACAGGACCGACGAAACCGTCGACGCGATGGAACACGCCACCGCATTCCTGCGCGACCTGCCGCACGCCCTGCGCTATGACCTCTCGGAACCCGGCAGGGCGACGCCCACCGCCAAGGCCCGGGCCTTCGCGCTGGCCGCCCAGCCCGCCGCGCAACAGGTTCTGACGCTCTGGGAACGCTTGTCCGGCCTCTACTCGGTCCTGCCGCCGCACCCGGCCGACGTCACCGTCTACCTGCCGTTCTTCGACTACCAGGTCGCGCCGTCGGTGGAAAAGGCGCTAACCGTCGCGGTCAAGGCCGGCCGCACCGACAGCCAGACCGTCAAGCTCAGCGCGACGATCAAGAAGATCGGCCTGATCGGCACCGGCTCGCGCAGCAAGACCTGCACCTTCGACGGCCAGCCCCGCGACCACGCCTACCAGGTCGTGCTGCCCGCCCGCCTGCGGCTGCGCCGCTACCAGGGGCCGATGCAGGCCGATATCCGCTATTCCGTCCGGCTGGTCGACATCGACACCGCGACGCTCTTCCCCGCGGGAGATCCCGACTACGTCGCTCTCAACCCCGGCATGCCCGTCAGGTCCGACTCGCGCTTCCTCAACGCCGATGCCATCGGCGACACGGTCATCGAAACGCTGCAGAAATCCGAAGGCATCGAAGCGACGCTGTCCCATTCCCCGCAAACCGGCGTCACGCTGGGCCTGGAATACAAGACAGAAACCCGCTCGGACGTCACGGTCACATACCGCAAGGCCCGCGACGACCGCCTGATGCGCCGCCAGTTCTACCAGCTGGAAGGCCATGTCGAAATCTACCCGGCCGCCTGAGCGACCCGACCCCCGCAAAACGCTGCATTCGAGCCGCGCCCCCAGCGCCCGCAAAACGGGCTGCCCCGCGCCAGCCCACCCCGCTGGAATGACTGGGGTGCGGACGGTGCGGTCTTTCGGCAGAAGAGCGACAAGCCGCGCATTGCCGGGCCGCGGTGCGGCGATCAACCGTCGGCATTGGGCGCTTTATGTCAGCCAAGTGCGGACAATACCCGAGCCTTGCGCTGGTGGTGACAAATCGCCGTGCCGGGGGGCGGCCCGGCGATGCGCGGCGCCTTCGGCGCTATTCGCGCAAGGGGGATATCCGCCAAGGGCTCAAACCCGCCATTCGCCGCGGTCCAAATTCTCCACCCTCACCCCTTCACCACCCGCCCCCACAGATCGTTCTCCCTCGCCTCGCGCAACTTAGCGTGAAAAGGGGGACAGTGAATGGCCTACCTGGTGAATGAGAGCGCCACAGCGCTCAAAGGAGCGTAGCGGGCTCTTAGGTCGTTGTGCTCCTCCAAGACCCCCCGATGATGCCGACTGCCGGACAGGTCCATCAGGAACCCGTGGCCCAGTTGCTCGCCATCCATAGTCTCCGGGATCACATCTTCTCCGCGCGCAAAATCAAAGCAATGCGCCACCATAGATGCCCAGAGAATCCAATTGGCGGCATCATGCTGCCGGTTGTGTTCTGACCGCCCAAGCGACCTGTCGGTCGCGGCCCCGTCGATGCGGGAGACATAGACCTGATAATGCGCGACGATATTTACCAGCCACTTCGCCGAGGTCTCATCCGCGCTTTCAATGCACTCCTTCAGCGTTGCAAGCGACGTTTCGGAAACGGCCAGTTCGGCACGGACATTCGGGCCGGTTTCACTGTCACGAAGAACGGCCGTGTCCATCAGTGAAAGCCGGATGCCCCGCTCAGCAACCTGCATCAACTCAGACAATGCCATGGGCAAACTGGCTTTTGCCGCGCGCAGCCGCCTGTCCCGTTTGCTTTCCGAGTCCCAAATCGCGGTTGTCAGCGCGATGGCCGATGCACCCAGCGTTACAAGCGCAGTCAGGCCATAAAGGACATACTCTGTTACCGCTTCGTTCCAGTTGCTTTCTAACGCAAAGACGTAGGCGATACCAATTGAGGCCCCGATCATCACGCCGACCGGGAAACTGCGAATGAACTCGAACCAACCGCGTTTCACCCCGTCACAACCCGCCCCCACAAGTCATACTCCCCCGCCTCGTCCACCTCGACGGTGACGATATCGCCGGGGTTCAGCCCCTCGAACCCCTCGTCGATGAACAGGTTGCCGTCGATCTCTGGCGCGTCGGCCTTGGTGCGGCAGGTGGCGGCATCCTCTTCGACCAGGTCCACGATCACCTCCATCCGGCTGCCCACCTTGGCCGCCAGTTTCGCCTCGGAAATCGCCTGCGCCTTTTCCATGAACCGCGCCCAGCGCTCGGCCTTGACCTCCTCGGGCACGTGGCCGGGCAGCGCGTTCGACCGCGCGCCCGCGACGTTTTCGTATTGAAAGCACCCCACCCGGTCCAGCTGCGCCGCGTCCAGCCAGTCCAGCAGATACTCGAACTCGGCCTCCGTCTCGCCCGGATAGCCCACGATGAAGGTCGACCGCAGCGTGATCTCGGGGCATACGGCGCGCCAGGCGGCGATCTCGTCCAGCACCCGCGACGACGCCGCCGGCCGCGCCATGCGCCGCAGCGTATCCGGGTGCGCATGCTGGAACGGGATGTCGAGGTAAGGCAGCACCAGCCCCTCGGCCATCAGCGGCACCATGTCCCGCACATGCGGATAGGGATAGACGTAATGCATCCGCACCCAGGCCCCCAGCGACCCCAGGTCGCGCGCCAGCGCGGTGATCGGGAACTTGTCGTCGCGGTCCTTCCAGTCGGTGCCATAGGCGCTGGTGTCCTGCGAAATCACCAGCAATTCCCGAACCCCCGCCTGCACCAGCTTTTCCGCCTCGCGCAGCACCGCCCGCGCCGGGCGCGACACCAGTTTCCCACGCATGTCGGGGATGATGCAGAACTTGCAGGTGTGATTGCAGCCCTCGGAAATCTTCAGATAGCTGTAATGCCGCGGCGTCAGGCTCACCCCCCGCGCCGGCAGCAGGTCGACGAACGGATCGGGCGCGGGCGGCACCACGCCATGCACCGCGTCCAGCACCTGTTCGTACTGATGCGGCCCGGTCACCGCGCGCACGGTCGGATGCGCCCCGGTGATGACCTCCGGCTCGGCCCCCAGGCAGCCCGTGACGATCACCTTGCCGTTCTCGCGCAGCGCCTCTCCGATCGCCTCCAGGCTCTCCATCTTGGCGCTGTCCAGGAACCCGCAGGTATTCACGATCACCGCATCGGCGCCCGCGTAATCGCCCGAGATGCCATAGCCCTCGGCCCGCAGCCGCGTCAGGATGCGCTCGCTGTCCACCAGCGCCTTGGGACAGCCAAGGCTGACCATGCCGATGGTCGGCTGGCCGTCGCGGCGCGTCTCGGCCACATGCGCGCGGGCAAGATCGGGGCGCAGGTCGGGCGGGTTCTGGGTCATGGCAAGGCGTCTCCGGCCGGGATGGCGGCCGCCTCCCTCTGCCCCAACCCGCTGAAATCCGCAAGGATGCGTTCCGCGATCCCCTGCCCCCAGGCGGCATAGACCGACGGTCCGGGATGCAGACCATCCTCGGCCAGCCGGTGCCGCGCCGGGTCCAGCCGCATCGGCAGATGGCAGGCGCCGCACCGCTCGGCCGCCAGCCCCGCCAGCGCCGCGTCGAACCGCGAAAACCGCACGCCCATCACGTCGCGCAGCGGCCGCGGCAGGCGCGGGAAATCCTGCACCGGCGGCAGGCCCGAGGCATAGACCATCCGCGCCCCGAACCGCCCCTGCGCGAGGTCCAGCAAAGCGCCATAGCCCGCCCGCCACCGCGCCAGCCGGTGGCCGTTCTTGGCATCGTTCACACCGACCGCGAACACCACCGCGTCGAACCGTTGCTCCGGCAGCGCCCGCAGCAGCGCCGCCACCCCGCCCGCCGTCGCGCCCGATCTTGCACACAACCTGTATTCAATCGCGAAGTCCTGCGCCAACGCGCCCACCAGCCGCCCCAGCAGCGCCGCATCCTGATGCGCCACGCCCACGCCAGCCGCCGACGAATCCCCTGCCACCAGCAGCCGCAGGACCGGCCCCGCGCCCACGCGCCCTTCGCGCGCGCCCGCCGCCTCCGGCATCCGCGCCGCCCGCGCCGCGACCCAGACCGCCTGCACCGCCACCACCGGCATCAAGGGAAGCGTTCTCCAAACCATGCCCGCCACACTAGCCCCGCCCGAAACCCCGACAACCCCGTAGGGTGGGGTTCACAACCCACCAAGCCCCGAAACACTCGTGCCGCCACGACCCCCTCTGTCGCGGCGACTGTCGCGATCTGCCGCGCCGCAACAGCCGCGCGCGCGTCCGCTGTGCGGACGAAGCGGACGTTCATCGTCACCGTGACAAGCCGCGCGTTGCCGGGCCGCGGTGCGGCGACCGATTGCCGGGATTGGGCACTTTATGGCAACCAAGTCCGGACAACGGCCAAGCTTTGCGCCCGTGTCGCCAAATCGCCGTGCCGTGGGGGCGGCCCGGCGATGCGCGGCGGCCTGCGGCCTTTATTCCGCGCAGGAACGGTGTCCGCTCCGGGCTCAGAGCGGACATCTGACGCTTTATGTCGGCCATGCGGGTCTCCCGAAGGCACCCAAGGTCGGCTTGGCGGACGAAGGGGACGTTCGATCAGAGCACCCAAGGCGCGGAATCGAGGGCCGCAGGCCCGCCGCGCCAGCGCCGGACCGGCCCGATGGGCCGGCGCTTTGTCAACGCACGTGCTTTGCTCGGATCGAAGATGTGATTGGCCAAGATAAAGCACGGCTGATCGACCCGAAGCTGCGCCGCCCCCCCGGTTCGGCGCTGGCGCGGCTGAACCCGAACGTCCGCCAAGCGCTCAAAGCGCCCTTGGACCGAACTCCGCGGCGGCGCCCATGGCACGCCATCCGAACAGAATCCCCCGCTCCAGCATTCCCCGCACCGTACTCTCCAACCGCAACCGCACGCCATCGGGTGGACGCAAGAGCCGGGCCGGACCACCACCGCCACGAACGCCGGTCCCCTCCGCCGCAAGGATCGCCGCAGGGTGCGGTTTGCAACCCACCACACCCCCGCCGCAACACCCCCGTTAACCAGATCTGACGCAAGGTCACCCACATTCCGGCCCGCCAGCCGACCAATCCGTCCCGAACTCGGCAAAAACAGGACGGATCGATGCCCACGGCGTGCAAAAGCGCCCCGTCCGGGGCGCACCAATCCGTATCGAATTCGGGGAAAACCAGACGGATCGCTGCCCGTCCAAGGGGCCTTCGGGGGCCTGCGGGCCGCGTTAACCGGCCCCGCGCGGCGTGTTAACGGCGCCGGTCGCGGCGCGACGACATCGGCTGGAACGCCACGCCGACATGCGCTTCACAATAGGGTTTGCCCTGTTGCACCGGCAGGCCGCAGAACCAGAAATGCTCGGTCGCCGGGTCGCCCACGGGCCATTTGCAGGTCCGCTCGGTCAGGTCCATCAGCCCGATTTTCTTGGCTTTTTTCTCGATCTCGTTGACCCGGGCCAGGGCCTCGGGGCTGATCTCGTTGGCAGACGGCTGCGGCGGCAGCGGCTGGCCGGCCGGGATGATCTGCTTGCGCGCCGGGCTGGGCGGCGGGGTTGCCGACTTGGTTTCGATCACCGGCGCGTCATCTTGGCTAACCGCCTGTTTTTTAGCGGTTTTTGCCTTTGCATCGGGCTTGGCCTTGGTCTTGGTCTCGGCCGGGGCCGGGCTCGATCCGGCGCGATTCGACAGGCCCAGACGGTGCACCTTGCCGATCACCGCGTTGCGCGTGACGCCGCCCAGCTCCTTGGCGATCTGGCTTGCCGACTGGCCTTCGCCCCACATCTTCTTGAGAAGCTCGACCCGCTCATCCGTCCAGGACATGCGCCACCTCGTTGATTTTTCATCGAAAAAAGCGGCCTCGCCTGCGGGCCGCCTGTCTTGGACGCACTATATCCCATTGTCGCACCGGGTTACAAGCCGGGCTGCCCCCGCACCGGCCTGACCTGCTGGACGATACCCGCGAACAGCAGGTAGAGCGAGCTGGCCACCAGCCCCCAAAGCGCCCAGCTTTGCGGATGGAACTCGACCCACGCCGCCCATCCCGCAAAGAACGTCCAGGCCAGCGCCATCGGCAACGACACCGCCCGCCACCGCTCGGTCCGCACGGGGTGGATGAATTTCAGCGGCAGGAACATCGCCACCGCCAAGGCCACGACGATGCCCAGGATCGTCCAGAACCCGGGCTCGATCGCGAACAGAACGATCACCACCATGTTCCAGCAGCCAGGAAAGCCGTGAAAGGAATTATCCTCTGTTTTCATACGGGTATCGGCAAAATACAGCGCCGAGGCGAAGGTGATGACGAAGATGGCGAACCAGCCCGTCCAGCCCGGCAGCAGCCCCGACTGGAACAGCGCGAAGGCCGGGATGAAGACATAGGTCAGGTAGTCGATGATCAGGTCCAGCAGCACCCCGTCAAAGCGCGCCGCGTTCGTCTTGACGTCGTATTTGCGCGCCAGCGGTCCGTCGACCCCGTCCACGGCGAAGGCCACGACCAGCCACAGGAACATCACCGCCCATTGGCCCTGTGCCGCGGCAAGCAGCGCCAGCATGGCAAAGACCGCGCCCGTCGCGGTGAAGAAATGAACGCAGAGCGCGCGCATGGCCAGTGTCATGATTCCGTCATGGCCCAAACCGTTTCCAAGCGCAAATCCTCATTCCCGATCCGGCGGGTGGCGCATCAGCGCCTGCAACGCCGTCAGACCGGTGCCGATCGAGCCCTGGATGTGATCCGCCGCGCGATGACGCACCGCATCGTCCTTGTTCTGGTTCAGCTTCCACGTGGCGTCGACGGTTTCGATCTCGAACCGGAAAGGCAGGATCTGCCGCAGCATCCGCGCCTTGGCCTCGGCGCTCATCTTGTCCATCGTCCAGGGCGCCTTGGGCAGGCGGCTTTCGTAAGCCGCTGATTGCGCTTCCAGAACCTCTTCGATCCGCTCATGCGCCAGGGGTACGAGGCGCCCGAGGACATGCACGGCGACGTAGTTCCATGTCGGCACCTGGTCGTCGACCCCGTACCAGTCGGGCGAGACATAGCCGTCGGGCCCCAGCACATCCAGCCGCGCCGCGATGCCGTCGCCGCAAGCCCGGCAAATCGGGTTCGACCGCACCAGATGCAGCAGCGCGTGACCGCCGCTTTCGGCCAGCAGGAAAGGGATGTGCGACAGCATCGGAGCGCCGTCCGACGACACCGCCAACACACCGAACCCACGGTCGCGGGCAAAGGCCAGGCTGCGGCTCTCGGGCGTCTTGTGGAAGATCGGGTTGGGATGCATGAAAACCGCTTTCTTCAGAACAGGTCGGTCGACAGGTATTTGAGCCCCGAGTCGCAAATGATGACGGCCACGGTCTGGCCGACATGACGCGTGCGCAGCAACTCCACAGCCCCGGCGACGTTGGCACCCGCGGAGAAACCCGCAAAGATGCCTTCGAGGCGGGCCAGGTCGCGGGTCATCGCCTTGGCCGCATCGCCGCTGACCGCAAGGTAGCCGTCCCAGTCCAGCCCGTCGAAGAACGCCAGGTCCGGCATCGCATAACCGCCGCCCTGGATCGGGTGATCGGGACGTGCAGCGCCCTGTCCCGACAGAACCGCCGCACCATCGGGTTCGATCGGGTAACATTTCACGGCGGCGTTGCGCCCCCTGAGATGGCGCGCGACGCCGGCCAGCGTGCCGCCCGAACCGACGAAATCGCAAAAGGCGTCGACGCGGCCGCCGGACTGTTCCCAGATCTCGCGCCCCGTCCCGTGGAAATGCGCATCCGGATTTCCCGCGCGCTGGAACTGGTCGGCGCGAAAGGCCGTGCGCTGCACCGTGATCTCCTGCGCCACGCGCTCGACCTCGGCCAGATCACCGCCCGACACCTGCCCCGGCACGCTGCCCGGCAGTTGGTCGACCAGGATCACCTCGGCGCCGAGGGCTTGCATCATCCGCGCCCGTTCCGGCGAATTGCCCCGCGACATGACCGCCACGAACGGATAGCCCCGCACCCCACAGACGATGGCAAGGCCGGTGCCCATGTTGCCGCTGGTCAGTTCGACGACGGTCTGGCCGGGGGCCAGGTCGCCCGCTGCCTCGGCCGCATCGATGATGCCAAGCGCCGCACGGTCCTTCTTGGAAAACCCGGGATTGAGGTAGTCGAGCTTGGCCAGGATCGTGCCATCGACCCCGTGATGCCGCGTCAGCCGGTCAAGCCGCACCAGCGGGGTCTGACCGATCGCGTCGAGAACCGAGCCGAACGTGGTTGCGTCAAGGGGGGCAGGCATGAATGGCGTCCTTGCAGTCGTCCGGCAGATCGAAGCCGCACGACCCTGCCCGAGGACCCGCCGAAATGTCCAGCGGGCGCGCGGCTCATGCCACCAGCCGGAGACCATCCTGCCCGGTGATCGTGGCGGTCACGATCTGGCCCTCGGGCTGTGGCGTGGTCAGGCGCACCTCGGTGAATTGTTCGGTCCGGCCCATGTCGGGCGCTTCGGTCAGGATGCGGTGCGTGACGCCCTGCTGCGCCGCGAGGTGTCGGGCGACAGCGGCGTCGCCGGCGGCGCGCAACCGCGCGGCGCGCGCCTTGATCGCGCGTCCGTCCACCTGCGGCATCCGCGCGGCCGGCGTGCCGGGGCGGGCGGAATAGGGAAAGACGTGCAGCCAGGTCAGGCCACATTCCTCGACCAGCCGCAGCGAATTTTCGAACGCCGCCTCGGTCTCGGTCGGGAACCCGGCAATGACATCGGCGCCGAAGGTGATGTCGGGGCGCAACCGCCGCGCCTCGTCGCAAAAGGCGATGGCGTCGTCGCGCAGGTGGCGGCGCTTCATCCGCTTGAGGATCAGGTCGTCGCCGTGCTGCAGCGACAGGTGAAGATGCGGCATCAGGCGCGGCTCGGTGGCGATGGCCCGCATGAGGTTCTCGTCCGCCTCGATGCTGTCGATGGAACTGATCCGCAGCCGCGGCACATCGGTCAGCCGCAGAATGCGCATCACCAGGTCGCCCAGCCGCGGCCCCCCGGGCAGATCGGCGCCCCACGAGGTCAGGTCGACCCCCGTCAGCACGACTTCGTTGAAGCCGCGCTGCACCAGCCGCTTGATCTGGTCGACCACGACGCCCGCAGGAACCGAGCGTGAATTGCCCCGGCCATACGGAATGATGCAGAAGGTGCAACGGTGATCGCAACCGTTCTGGACCTGGACATAGGCCCGGTGCCGCCCGAACCCGTCGATCAGGTGGCCGGCGGTTTCGGTGACCGACATGATGTCGTCGACCATCACCCGCTCGGTGTCGCCGATGAAATCCTTGGCCAGCCGCGCCCAGGTGTCCGGTGCCATTTTCTCGGTGTTGCCGATGACCGCGTCGACCTCGTCCATCGCGGCGAACCCGTCGGGGTCGATCTGCGCCGCGCAGCCGGTGACGATCACCCGAGCGGCGGGGTTCTCGCGCCGCAGCTTGCGGATTTCCTTGCGCGCCTTGGCGACGGCTTCGGACGTGACGGCACAGGTGTTCACGACCACCGCGTCGCCCAGACCGGCGGCTTGGGCCAGTTCCTTCATCGCCTCGGTCTCATAGGCGTTCAGGCGGCAGCCCAGCGTGGTGAAGACGGGCGCGCTCATGCGTTGTCCGCCAGCCAGCCGGGCGTCAGCACGCCGTCAAAGACATGCGTGGTCGGCCCGGTCATCCAGACGCCGTCGTCGCGCCAGTCGACGGCGATGTCGCCGCCATCCAGCGTGATCGTCACCTGCCGACCGGTCAGTCCACGCCGCGCCGCCGCCACCGCTGTGGCGCAGGACGACGACCCCGAAGCCAGGGTGATGCCGGTGCCGCGTTCCCAGACCCGCATGCGCAGATGGTTGTCGCCGATCAGATGGGCGACCTGCACATTGGTGCGTTCGGGAAACAGCGGGTGATGCTCCATCCGCGGGCCGAAACTGTCCAGCGGCACGGCCTCGGCATCGTCCACGAAAAACGTGCAATGCGGGTTGCCCATGCCGGTCGCCGTAGGCGTGCCATCGATCGGAAGCTCGAGCGTGTCCATGTCCTCGGCCAGCGGAATCTCGGCCCAATCCAGCTGCGGCTGCCCCATGTTGACCGAGGTCAGCCCGTCACCTGCATCGGCACAGACAAGCACACCGCGTGCGGTGGTCAGGGTCAGACGGTCGCGGCCGGTCTCGGTCATCAAATGGCGGGCGATGCAGCGCGTGGCATTGCCGCAGGCCGCCGATTCCGACCCGTCGGCGTTGTAGAACACCAGATGGGCATCCTGACCCGGCTCGATCACCGCGAGCTGGTCGAAACCCACGCCGCGATGCCGGTCGGCCAGCGCCTGCGCCAGCCCGGCGCTCATCGTCACCGCGCGCGCACGTCCATCCACAACGACAAAGTCGTTGCCCAGCCCGTGCATCTTCATGAAGGGCAATCCGGTATCGCGGTCCGCAGCCATGGTCGCGCATATACGCCTGTCCGCGACCGCTTTCCAGTGCTCTGCAAGAGACGCGGGAAGAAGCCCGCGAGATTCCTGAATTTCCGGGGTTGACCCCCGCAAGCGCACTTTCTAGATAGGCGCCTCAGTGGGCCGTTAGCTCAGTTGGTAGAGCAACTGACTTTTAATCAGTGGGTCGCAGGTTCGAATCCTGCACGGCTCACCACTGCTTCCCCGATCGTTCGTCATTTCGGTTGCGCCCGATGTGCGAAACCGGTCTCGTGTATCGGCAGGACACGAGGAGGCGACAGTGCCGATACTCTTCGACAACCGGTATCGTGGAACCGGTCTGCCGCTTGGCGCGGCACCGCTTGCGACCGATGCCACGGCGGTGGCCACCTTGCTTGCCGAGTGCCCGTCGCACAGGCCCACCCCCCTGCGCGATCTGCCCGAACTCGCCCGCGCCTGCGGGGTCGCGTCCCTGCATGTCAAGGACGAGAGCCGGCGCATGGGTCTGGGCAGTTTCAAGGCGCTCGGCGCGGCCTTCGTCATTGCGCGGGACGCCGCGGCCATCGGCGGAGCGTCCGCCGCGCAGGGCGCGCTTTCGGGGCGCTGTTACGTCGCCGCCAGCGCGGGCAACCACGGTCTTTCGGTCGCCGCCGGCGCGCGGGTCTTCGGCGCGCGGGCGGTGATCTATCTCGCCGACACCGTCCCCGAAGCCTTTGCCGACCGCCTGCGCGGCAAGGGCGCCGAGGTGGTGCGCGCAGGCGCGACCTACGAAGACAGCATGGCCGCCGCCGAACAGGCCGCGGCGGACAACGGCTGGACGCTGCTGTCGGACAGCACTTGGGACGGCTACACGGAGCCCGCGCTTGGCGTCATGCAGGGGTATCTGCAACTGGCCCGCGAGGCCGCCGAACAGATGCCACACACGCCCAGCCACATCCTGTTGCAGGCGGGGGTCGGCGGCATGGCGGCCGCCGTGGCATCCCATGCACGCGGTGTCTGGGGTGACGAACCGCAGATCGTCGTGGTCGAACCCGATGCCGCGCCGGCATTGGCCGAGAGCATCGCGGCTGGCCGCCTGGTCACCACCAGCGGCCCGGTATCGGCCATGGGGCGGTTGGACTGCAAAACCGCATCCGTGGTGGCGCTGCAGGCGCTGTCGCGCGACGCCGATGTCTTCGTCACGATCACCGAGGCCGAGGCCGCGCGCGGCGTCGACGTCTTGCGCGAACATGGCCTGCACACCACGCCGTCGGGCGGGGCGGGAGTTGCATCGCTGATCGCCGGTCTGCCGGGCATCGGGCCGCAGGCACGGGTGCTGGCGGTTCTCAGCGAAGGCCCGGAGGATGGCTGAGCGGTCGCTGATCTTTCCGGCGGTCGAATTCCGCCGGCGTTGCCGCGCCTTGCAGCGCGCCATGGCCGAACGCGGGCAGGACGCCCTGCTGCTGACCGCGGCGGCCGACATCTATTACGTCACGGGGTTTCTGACGCGATTCTGGGAAAGCCCGGCGCGCCCCTGGTTCATCGTGGTGCCTGCCGAGGGCGACCCGGTGGCGGTGATCCCCACGATCGGCGCCGACCTGATGGGACGGACCTGGCTTACCGATATCCGCACCTGGGACGCCCCCGACCCGGTGGATGACGGCGTGACGCTGCTGGCCGACACGCTTGCGGCATTGGTGCCCGAACGTGGCGCCGTCGGGCTGCCGATGGGGCTGGAAACCAGCCTGCGGATGCCGCTGGCCGACTACCACGCGCTGATCGGCAAGCTGACCCCGCGCCGAATGGTGGACGCGACCGATACCGTCCAGCGCGTGCGCGAGATCAAGTCCGAGAACGAGATCGCCGCGATCCGCCGCAGTTGCAGCATCGCCGATGCGGCGTTCGACACGGTGCCCGACTTCGTCGGGCCGGGCATTACGCTGGATGCGGTGTTTCGGACCTTTCAGGCGGCGTTGCTGGCGCAAGGCGCCGATTGGGTCAGCTACACCGCCGGAGGCGCGGGCCAGGGCGGCTATGGCGACGTCATCTCGCCCGCCGACGCCACGCCCCTGCGCCCGGGCGACGTGCTGATGCTGGATACCGGCGCGGTCAGGGATGGCTACTTCTGCGACTTCGACCGAAACTGGGCGATCGGCCGGGCCGCCGACGACGCAAGACGCGCGCACGCAGTGCTGTTCGAAGCCACCGAAACCGCGCTGCGGGAATTGCGCCCCGGCCATCTGGCGTGCGACGCCCATCGCGTCCTGACAGATGCCATCGCCACGCGCGGCGCCACAGCCTGCGGCGGCCGCCTCGGGCACGGGCTGGGCATCACGCTGACCGAATGGCCGTCCTTCACACCCAGAGACCGGACGGTTCTGCGCGAGGGCATGGTGCTGACGCTGGAGCCCTCGGTGCAGATCGCGCCGGGCCGCATCCTGGTGCACGAGGAGAATGTCGTGCTGCGCGCGGATGGCCCGGAATTGCTGAGCCGCCGCGCACCCGCCGACTTGCCGGTGATCGGCGCATGACCGGCTTTCCCTACACGCTGGATGACCCCGACACTGCCGCCACGCTGGGCCTGATCGTCCTGCAAGCCGACCAGACCATCGAAGCGGACTTCCGGCGGCTGTTCCCGAACAACGGGCTGACCCTGCATGTTACGCGCATCCCGTCGGGCGACGATCTTACCTCGGACAGCATCGCGCGCATGGAAAGCGACCTGCCGCATGCCGCCGGCTTGTTTCCCAGGGCTGCGGCATTCGATGCGGTGGGCTATGCCTGCACGTCCGGCACCACGCTGATCGGCGCCGAGCGGGTGGCCGCGCTTGTATCCGGCGCCTGCCGAACCAGGCATGTGTGCGACCCGCTGACGGCGGCGATCGCTGCGTGCAGGCATCTGGGCGCGCAACGGATCGGCCTGGTGTCGCCGTATTCAGCCGATATCGCGATGCCGGTGCGGCGCGCGTTCGAGACCGCCGGAATTGTGGTCGCAAACGCCGTCAGCTTTGGCGAGACGCAGGAAGCGCGCGTCGTGCGGATCTCGGCGGGGTCGATCCGCGCGGCGGCCGAAGCTGTCGCGCGATCCGGCGTCGACGCGGTGTTCCTGTCCTGCACCAACTTGCGCACGCTGGACGTGATCCCGGATATCGAGGCAACGCTGGGCTTGCCGGTCTTCGGCAGCAATCTGGCGCTGGCCCGGGCGATGGGCCGGCACGTTCCGCACGGCCGACCCGCCGGGAACTTCCGGCTGTTGTCGGTGTGAGCTGTCCTTTCTGGCCGGTCCCGTTCCGATGCACCGCCGATGCGCGACGCAGGGTTTGACCGGACCATGCATTCCGGTCCACGCTGCGATCCGACGAAGGGGGGGGACGGGATGCGCATCGACGCCCTGCAATATGCCAACTGGTCCGAAAAGATCTTTCGCCAGATGCGCGAGGGTGGCGTCGACGCGGTCCATGTCACCATCGCCTACCACGAGACGTTCCGCGAGACCGTGCTGAATCTCGAGGCCTGGAACCGGCGATTCGAGCAATACGGCGATCTGATCATCCGGGGCCGCTGGGCCAGCGACATCGACGCTGCGCGCAATAGCGGGCGTACGGCGATCTTTTTCGGTTTCCAGAATCCCAGCCCGATCGAGGACGACATCGGCTTGGTGGAAATCCTGCACACCCTGGGTGCGCGGTTCATGCAACTGAGCTACAACAACCAGTCACTGCTGGCGACGGGGTGCTACGAACCCGAAGACCCCGGCATCACGCGGATGGGCCGCGAGGTCATTGCCGAGATGAACCGCGTGGGCCTCGTCGTCGACATGAGCCATTCCGCCGACCGGTCGACCATCGAGGCGGCGGATATCTCGACCCGCCCGATCACCATCACCCACGCCAACCCGCACGACTGGGCCCCGGCGCGCCGCAACAAGCGCGCCGATGTGATCCGCGCGGTCACGCAGAACGGCGGGATGATGGGTTTTTCGTTGTACCCCCATCACCTGCGCGACAAGTCCGCCTGCACGCTGGCCAGCTTCTGCGAGATGGTGGCACGCTGCGTCGAAACCTATGGAATCGGACATTTCGGCATCGGCTCGGACCTGTGCCAGGATCAGCCCGACAGCGTGGTGGAGTGGATGCGCGTGGGTCGCTGGACCAAGCGGATCGACTATGGAGAAGGCTCGGCCGATGCGCCGGGCTTCCCGCCGCAGCCGGACTGGTTCCGCGACAACCGCGACTTCGGGCGGATCGAAGAGGGCCTGCGCACGGTCGGCATGAGCGCCGACGAGGTCGCGGCGATCATGGGTGGCAACTGGTACCGCTTTTTCGCAAAGAACTTTTCACCGGAGGCGCGATGAAGGACGGATTGCCCCAAATCGACCGGCGCCCGCCCGAGCAGGTCATGAGACTGAGCCGGCTGGGGTCGCTGCATCAGTGCCGACTGAGTTTCATGCGGGTGCTGACCCGGCGGATGGCGGCGGCGGACTGGCGCTTTGACCGGCCGGTCTTCGATATCGACGCGCGCGGGGTGGGTCACGCCGTCTATACCGCGACCGGACCGGACCGCACGTATTCGCTGGTCGCATTCGCCCATGATCTGCCGGCCGAGAAACGTTCGGACCGGGTAATCGCCGAAGCGTGGGATGCGACCTTCGCGTTGTTCGACGGCGTGCCGCAAGCGGGCGATATCGCCCGACTGTCCGCCAACGTGCCGCTACAGGAAGCCGGGCGCGTCAGCGAACGCGAACTGACCCTGTCGCGCGCCAACCGGTCCGTGCGTTTGTGGGATCACGTCGTCGGCGCGCTGTCGCAGGGGTGTCAGCCCGATTCGGCGGAAATCGACGCGGTGGGCTACCTGATGCGCACCACGGCGGTCTACGGCTCGGGCAAGTTCGGTGCTGCGGATCGCGCGGCGCTGGCCGACCGCCCCGAATTGCAGGCGCCGTTCCAGGCCGAGATGCTGAGCGTCTACCTGATCCGCACCTTCGTCCGCGACCTGGCCAACCACATGGCCCGCGCCCAGGGCGGTGCGGCGGCTGTCACGCTCGCCCCCGATCTCGCGCTGCGGCTGGGTATCGGCAATTCCACCGGCCTTGGCATGGCGCCTTTCATCGTCAACCACCCGGTTCTGTTCAACAACTGGATCATGGCCCGGGAAGAGGCGATCGCGCGCATCCGCGCACTGCAGACCGCCACGCCAGAGGCCGTATCCCTGTTCCGGGACCTATTGGCGCGTAACGCAAGCATGGTCATGACCTGGCAGTCGGATCACCCGGTGCAACAGGCCAAGCTGGCGGCGTTGCACGACGATCTCGATCGCCTGACCGGGCACGCACAACCCGCGGTCTTCGATCAGGCCCAGCCGTGGGACGCCTTGATCCGCTGGAGCGAAGGCGCCTTGTCGGAGGAAGGCCAGGAACTGCTCGCATCGCTGATCCTCGAACCCTTTCCCGACCTGGTCGACGGGTTGTCGGACTGCATGGCGGATGTGGCCGAGGCCGGTCTGGCGGTAGACGGCGCGACAAAGGTCGCCGAGATGCGCGCCCTGATACAGAACTGTTTCGGCTGGGCGCTCGATCTGGACTGGTCCGCTCGCGATCAGCAGGCGCGGGCGTGGTATGTCTCGGCGGAAAAGCTGGAACCGCGGCTGGGCGAACGGTTCGACGAACCCATCGCCGACTACGAACAACCGCTTGCGCCGGCCCGCGACGCGGCCCGCGCCTTTGCCGATCTGGCGGGCTGGAAAGCGGACGCACCGGTTGCCGACTTCCTTCTGGTCCATCCCGAACACCGCCGCGCCGTGCTGCGCGCGCAGATCACCGGTTTTGCGCCCTATGCCGAGATCCGCGACAACACGATTGCCGCCGATCTGATGCCCATCGACATGCTGCGCGCCAAGCTGTCCTTTTTCGGCGCCACGCGCTTCGATCCGCGGTCGGACCGCTGGGTTCGGATCTGCATGTATGCCGGCGCGCCCTATCCCGAAGACCTCGCGTCGGACAACGCCGATCTGTGGGTCTATCCCGAGGCATGCGAATGCGCCTGACCCTGTCGTTGGGTGAAGTCGAGGCGACCGCACGCAAGGCCGCCCGCGGGGCGGGTTACGACTGGGCCATGGCCGACGAAGCCGGGCGCGCGGTGCGCTGGCTGCATGGCGCGGGGTGCGATGGCTGCGCGGCTCTGGCGCGCTGGCTGGATCGCTTCGACGGCACGGCAACGGCGGATTGGGCGCCGCAACTGCGCGCCGACGGATGGCATCCCGTCGGTGACGCGATATGCCCGTTTTTTGCAGGCGTCACCCTGGCCGATCACGCCGGATCTTTGGACACCGAACCGACCCATCTGCGCCGCGTCGCCGAACCCCTGCTGATCCTGCCCTTCGCGGCACAGGCCGCGCGCAAGCTGGCCCGGCCGGTCGCTCTGACCATCGACGCGCAAGAGGTACAAACCGATGGCGTCGGGCTCGCCGGATCGCTGACCGACATCGCGAACGCCACGCGCGTCGCGGTTTGCCTCGCATCCCCGGCACGCGACACCGAACCGCCACGAACCCGCGCGGAACCCACCGCGACGGACTGGCATCGGCTGGAGCATTTCGCCGGCCGAACTTATGCGCCCGCCACCGAAGAGTCGCGCCGAAAGGGTGCCGGTGCCGGGCTGACCGACAATGACTGAAAGGAAACCGCGATGACCGAGACCAAGACCCTCAGCCTGGCCAAGATAGAGGCGCTGGCCTTCGACGCGCTGGTGGCCGCCGGGACCAGCCCCGAGAATGCCCGTCCGCTGGCCGTCGCCACCGCCCAGACCGAGGCCGACGGCGTGGCCAGTCACGGCTTGGCCTACATCCCGATCTATTGTGAACATGTGCAATGCGGCAAGGTCGACGGCACCGCGCGCCCGTCGATCACACAACCGCGCCCGGCCTTCCTGCTGGCCGATGCCGCCACGGGCTTTGCCCATCCGGCCATCGACGCCGGGTTCGAACGGCTGATCCCTTTGGCACGCGACCAGGGCATCGCGGCACTGGCGATTCGCAAAAGCTATAATTGCGGGGTTCTGGGCTGCCACACGCAACGACTGGCGCAGGCGGGACTGGTGGGGTTGGGGTTCACCAACGCTCCGGCTTCGATCGCGCCGTCCGGCGGCGCCAAGCCGGTGGTGGGAACCAACCCGTTCTCGATCGCAGTGCCGGATGGTCAGGGCGGAGTGGCGGTGCTGATCGACCAATCCGCCAGCACGATCGCGAAAAGCGAGGTCATGAAACACGCCCGCGAAGGCAAACCGATCCCCGAAGGTTGGGCGCTGGACCCAGAAGGCAAGCCGACCACCGATCCCCAGATCGGGCTTGCAGGTTCGATGGCGCCTTCAGGCGGCTACAAGGGGGTGGGTGTCGCGCTGCTGGTCGAGGTGCTGGCGGCGGCGCTGTCGGGGGCGACGCTGGGCATCCATGCCTCGCCGTTTTCCGGCACCAAGGGCGGGCCGCCCAGAACCGGGCAGTTCTTCGTCGCCATCGACCCGGGCGCGGCGGATGGCGCCGCCTTCGCGCAGCGCATAACCGATCTGGTGGGCGCGATCCACGCGCAGGAGGGGGCGCATCTGCCCGGCGACGGGCGCGGCGCAAAACGGACGCGCGCGGCGTCCGAAGGCGTCGCCATCAGCACCGCGACGCTGGATCGCATCGCGGCCCTGTCTGGCTAAGCGGTTACTTCGCCGTCTTTTCCAGCGCGTCGAGCCGCGCCTTCAGCGCTTCGTTTTCCTCGCGCGCTTTCTGCGCCATCGCGCGAACCGCGTCGAATTCCTCGCGCGTCACGAAATCCCGGTCCGCCAGCCAGCGGTCGATCATCGACTTCATCGCCGTCTCGGCTTCTTCCTTGGCGCCCTGTGCCACGCCCATCGCGTTGGTCATCAGCTGCGAGATATCCTCGAACACCTTGTTGCGCGTTTGCATGGGTCACTCCGCCGTTGCATTCCGCTTCTATATGGGCTGCAAAGCGGCACCGCTCAAGGTTGACTTGGTCGGAAAAGCCGGGGCTACAGGACGCATGCAGGCCGCCATCCAATTCCCGAACCTCTCGCCCGAGGTCTTTTCCATCGCGCTTTTCGGTATGGAATTCGCGCTGCGCTGGTACGCGCTGGCCTATATCGCCGGTATCCTGATCGGCTGGCGACTGGCGGTGGCAGCGGTCAAGCGCGCAGCCCTGTGGCCCGAGAACCGCGCGCCGATGACACCGGCTCAGATCGAAGACCTGCTGACCTGGGTGATTCTGGGTATCCTGCTGGGTGGTCGGCTGGGTTTCGTGCTGTTCTACCAGCCCGGCTACTACCTGCAGCATCCGGCCGAGATCCTGGCGATCTGGCAGGGCGGCATGGCCTTTCACGGCGGTCTGCTGGGGGTCGTGGTCGCCGCGGTTCTGTTCTGCCGGAAATACGGCATCCCGATGCTGTCCACGGCCGACGTGATGGCGCTGGCCACACCGCCGGGGCTGTTGCTGGGACGGCTGGCGAATTTCGTCAACGCCGAGCTTTGGGGGCGTCCGACCGAAGCGCCGTGGGGCGTGATCTTTCCCGGACCGCTGGCACAGGATTGCGGGCAAGCGGTTGGTGCGCTGTGCGCGCGCCACCCTTCGCAACTTTATGAAGCGGCGCTGGAAGGGTTGCTGCTGGGTGCCGTGCTGCTGTGGCTGGCCTTCCGCGCCGGAGCCTTGCGCAAGCCTGGGCTGGTGGCGGGCCTGTTCTTTGCCGGTTACGGGATCAGCCGTTTCCTGGTCGAATTCGTCCGTCAACCCGACGCGCAATTCCAGTCGCCCGGCAATCCGCTGGGGCTGGCGATGCATGTCGGCGGCTACGGGCTGACCATGGGCCAATTGCTGACCCTGCCGATGATCGCGATCGGGCTGGCACTGGTCGTCCGGGCAAAGCGGCGCGCTCTCGCATGACGGCGCTTCTCGATCTGCTGAAACGCCAGATCGCGGCCTCGGGGCCGGTGACGGTGGCCGAGTACATGGCGCAGTGCCTGGGTCATCCCGAACACGGCTACTACACCTCGCGCGACCCGTTGGGCGCAGACGGCGATTTCACGACCGCGCCCGAAATCAGCCAGATGTTCGGCGAATTGCTGGGCCTGTGCCTCGCGCAAAGCTGGCTGGACCAGGGCGCGCCCGCGCCCTTTGTGCTGGCCGAACTGGGGCCGGGCCGGGGCACCCTGATGGCCGACATATTGCGCGCCACACGGTCGGTGCCGGGTTTCCACGACGCGATGAGCCTGCACCTGGTGGAAACCTCGCCGATCTTGCGCAAGTCGCAAGCCGCAGCGCTCGATGCGGCCCATCCGTGCTGGCACGACACCGTCGGTACGCTGCCCGACATGCCGCTGTTCCTGGTCGCCAACGAATTCTTCGATGCGCTGCCCGTTCGGCAATTCGTCCGCGACGGACCGGCCTGGCGGGAACGTGTTGTCGGAGTGCAAGACGGCGCGCTGCAGGTCGGACTGACCGACCCGACGCACCTGGCCACGTTGTCCCACCGGGTGGAGGATACCCGTGACGGCGACATCGTCGAGACCTGCGCCACCGGAACCGCCATCGCCCATGCCATCGGCGCGCGAATTGCGGATCGCGGCGGTGTGGCGCTGATCGTCGACTACGGCGACTGGCGCAGCCTTGGTGACACCCTTCAGGCCCTGCAGAACCACGCCCCGGCCAATCCCCTTGCAGCGCCCGGCATGGCCGATCTGACAGCGCACGTGGATTTCGAGGCGCTGGCCCGCGCAGCGTCGCCCGCCGCGCATTCCCGTTTGACCACCCAAGGCGTTTTTCTGGAACGGCTGGGCATCACGCAACGGGCGCAAGCCTTGGCCAGGGGTTTGCGCGGCCCGGCGCTGAACGCGCATGTTTCAGCACATCGCCGGTTGACGCATCCCGACGAAATGGGTTCGGTGTTCAAGGTGCTCGGGCTGTTTCCGCCCGGCGCGACGCTGCCGCCCGGATTGCAGACATGACTTTGGAAATCATCACCTCAGCCGCTCTCTCGACGGTCCGGCACGGGTTCTTTACCCGCAAGGGCGGCGCGTCCTCGGGGGTTTTTTCCGGCCTGAATTGCGGTCCGGGATCGTCCGACCAATCCGAGATCGTGGCGATCAACCGCGGCCGCGTGGCCGATGCGATGGGCGTGCCGCCTGACCACCTGGTGACGGTTCACCAGGTGCATTCCCCCGATGTGCTGAGCCTCGTGGCGCCGATCAACGGCGAGCGGCCGAAGGCCGACGGGCTGGTTACGGCGACACCCGGGCTTGCCCTTGCCGTCCTGACCGCCGATTGCCAGCCGGTGTTGTTCGCCGATGCGCAAAACGGCGTGGTCGGTGCGGCGCATGCCGGATGGCGCGGTTCCATGGCGGGGATTCTCGAGGCTACGATCGACGCGATGGAACAACTCGGGGCGCAGCGCTCGGCTATCACCGCGGTCATCGGCCCTGCAATCAGCCAGCAAGCCTACGAGGTCGGGCCGGAGTTCTTCGACGACTTCTTGGCCGAAGACCCCGCCAACGCCCGGTTCTTCGCCGGTGGCAGCCACGACAGGTTGCATTTCGACCTACCCGCCTACGGGCTGCACCGGCTGCGCAGCGCCGGCGTGCGGGCGGAATGGACCCGTCACTGCACCTACAACGACGCCGAGCGCTTTTATTCCTACCGCCGGGCGACGCACGAAAAGGCCGCCGACTATGGACGCCTGATCTCGGTCATCCGGCTGTAAGACCGTCCAAGCGAAATCGCCTTGAATTGTCCCCAATTTGTCAAAAGTCCGCCGCATTCCACAGTCAGTTTCCATAGGTGAAACAACGGTCCGGGCGGAACCCGGACCAGACTGAACGGAGCAGGACAATGAAAACGCAGCGCAAATTCATCAAGTCGATCGTCGCGGCCGCCACGGTCGAATCGGACATCGCCATGCCCTGGCAACGCGGCGCCCGGCGGGCGGCTTTTGTCGCGAAACGCATCGATCCGCGCGTCGCGCTCAAGCGCGCGTGACGAAGCGCGATTCGCCATCCTCAACCGGAATGTGGCGAAACCGTCGTCCCGCTGACGACAATCCTTAATGAAAAACCCGATTGGCTACCCGAATGTGCGGCATTCGGGGCCAATTTTGACGCCGCCGTTCGATTGAACGCAATATGGACGCGTAATCCGTAACCGTCCTTCTGCGTTGTTGGTGGGGGCCAGCAAAGATGTGACCAGCCTTTTCGGGGTGATCACATGGCCAGCGTCCATCGCAATCTGGATGTCCCTTTTCCGGGTCCGAAACACGCACGATCCGTTGCCGAGCTGGAATCGCAGCCTCGGGCGGCGAATTTCATGCGCAAGTACGAAGCAGCCGCGCTGCTTCCAGACCTGACGATCTCGTTCCAGAACCATGTCGCCCCGGCCATCCCGCTTTTCGAGGAAGCGACATCCGCCTTTGCGCGCGGAACGCTGATTCAGACCGTCCGTGGACCGGTGGCGATCGAAGACCTGCTGCCCGGCGACTATATCGAAACCGCCGGCGGGTCCGAACCCGTGATGTGGATCGGTTCGACCGTTTTCGTTCCCGGCGATTGCGGTGAGGCCAGCATTCTGACCCACCTGACGCGCATCACCCCCGACACGTTCGGTCTGGGCCGTCCGGGCACCGACCTGCTGGTCGGACCGGCCGCGCGGATGGTGCAGCGGCGCGAAAAACTGCGTGAGCTGATCGGGCAGGATGCCGTTCTGGCGCCGGTTGCCGATTTTGCGGACGGCGACCGGTTGTTACGCGTTCAGCCCCACGGCGGCGTCCAGCTCTTTCACCTCATGCTAAAACGCCACACGATCCTGCAGGTCGGCGGGATCGAGATGGAAAGCTACCATCCGGGTCACAGTGCCGGCCAGACCATGAGCGCGGCCACCCGCGCGCTGTTCCTGTCGATGTTTCCCAATCTCGAAGGGTTGGAGGATTTCGGGCAACTGGCTATGACACGCACGACACGGGCCGCACTGGAAAGCCTGCACGCCTGAGCGTCAGGCCGTCCGGCCGAGCCGTTCCTCGAGAATGTCGAAAGGCACGCCCGGCTCGTCCTTGGCGCCGCGGATCACCAGCGACGTCTTGACGCTGGCCACGTTCGGCGCCGTCAGCAGATCGCCCGTGAGAAAGCTCTGGAACGTCGACAGGTCGGGCGCGACGCATTTCAGCATGAAATCCACCTCGCCGTTCAGCATGTGGCATTCCCGAACCAGCGACCAGGCGCGGCACCGGTTCTCGAAGGCGCGCAGATCGGCTTCGGCCTGGCTTTGCAGGCCGACCATGGCAAACACCTGAACCTCGAAGCCCAAGGACCGCGGATCGATATCGGCGTGATACCCGCGGATGAACCCCTGCTCTTCCAGAGTGCGCACCCGCCGCAGACAGGGCGGCGCCGAAATTCCGACGCGGCGCGCCAGTTCGACATTGGTCATCCGCCCGTCTGCCTGAAGTTCGGCCAATATCTTTCGGTCGATCTCGTCAAGCCTGTGTCCGGTCATGTTTCTTCCCCGCTTCGCTGCGAAAGTTATAGCACCGACCCCGGTTTGCGCAATATTATTTCGCGTTCACGCAAGAATCTTCCGCTTCGCTGATTGCCGACCACGTTGCGCCGATCATTTGCCGTGACGTTGGGCATCGGGCCTTTTGCCCGCGCCGGACAGGCTTTATATCGACCCCGCAACACCGCCAAGAGGAGCCGACCCATGTCCGAAACGCGCCACACCAAGGTTCTCATCATCGGCTCGGGTCCGGCGGGCTATACGGCGGGCGTCTACGCGTCGCGCGCGATGCTGAACCCGATCCTTGTGCAAGGGCTGGAACCCGGCGGCCAGCTGACGACCACGACCGAGGTCGAGAACTGGCCGGGTGATACCGAGGTGCAGGGCCCTGACCTGATGGTGCGTATGGAGGCCCATGCCAAGGCGATGGGCTGCGAGATCATCGGCGACATCATCACGAGGATCGATTTCGACACCCGCCCCTTCGCGGCACATGGCGACAGCGGCACGGTCTACACGGCCGATGCGATCATCCTGGCCACCGGCGCGCGGGCGAAATGGCTGGGCCTGCCGTCGGAAGACGCGTTCAAGGGTTTCGGCGTGTCGGCCTGCGCGACCTGCGACGGGTTCTTCTATCGCGGCAAGGAGATCGTCGTGATCGGCGGGGGCAACACGGCGGTGGAAGAGGCTCTGTTCCTGACGAACTTCGCCAGCAAGGTCACGCTGATCCACCGCCGGGACGAGCTGCGCGCAGAGAAGATCCTGCAAGACCGGCTGTTCAAGAATCCCAAAATCGAGCCGCTTTGGTTCCACCAGCTTGAAGAGGTGTTGGGCGACGACAACCCCAAGGGCGTGACCGGCGTGCGCGTCAAGCATGTGAAGACGGGCGAGATCACCGATATTCCCTGCGCCGGTGTGTTCGTCGCCATCGGTCACGCCCCGGCCAACGAATTGGTCAAGGACGTGCTGGAAACCCACATGGGCGGCTATGTCGTGACCAAGCCCGACAGCACCGAAACCTCGATCCCTGGGATTTTCGCTGCGGGCGACCTGACCGACCACAAGTACCGCCAGGCGGTGACCAGCGCCGGCATGGGCTGCATGGCCGCGCTGGAAGCAGAACGCTGGCTGGCCGAACAGGGCGACGATGCCGGCAAGGTGACAACCGAGCCGCTGGGCTACGGCGCCGAAAACCCGGCGGCGGAATAACGTGTCGAACCACGATTTCGCCGCGCAGCGGGCAGCAACAATCGAAACCTATCGCGCGCTGTCCGAGGATGGCCTGCCCGACATCGCGGATGTCGACTATTTCTTTGTGCCCGAATCCGACGCGGCGAACTGGGACGCCGCCGTCGCGGCTTTGCACGACGAAGGCTATGACTGTTCCGAGGTCGAGGATGAGGACGGCGTTTACCTGGCCGCGACACTGCAAGACCACGTGATTTCCGCCGAGGGCATCTGGTTCGGCGAAGAGGTCGCCACGCGCATCGCTCTGCGCCACGGATTCACCCCGGACGGCTGGGGTTTCGAAGGCTGACGGCCGAACGTGTCCGGCCGCAGACGTTTCGCATGTAACGGGCCGACCGAGACAGTCAGCCATGCAAGTCGTGCAACGCGGCTTTTCGGCAACAAATCGCGCGTTCCGGACTTTGGGGGTTTTCCGACGATCCGATCTGTGTGAAGTGCGTTCAAAGTTGAACACACTTGCGCAGACCGTGCCATGACACCCGCGCCGGCCAAATCTTCCCTGCCCGAAGAGGACCAGCTCTTCCGCCTGCTGCGCCAGCTCGACGGCGCGCCGGATGCGTCGCAGCGTGCGACGGCAAAGGCGCTTGGCATCTCGCTCGGGCGGCTCAACACGCATCTGCGCGCCGCCGCCGACGCAGGGTTCGTCAAGATCACCGACAGGACCGGCCCGGACCGCCGACAGCGGTTCACCTACGCCCTGACCAGCCACGGTGCCGCCGAAAAGACCCGGCTGACCGACCGCTTCCTTGCCCGCAAATTCGCCGAATACGACGCCCTGCATGCCGAACTGACCGGCGCTACCAGCGGCCTCGCCCCCCTCAAGTACAGGAGCAAACTGATGCAGAACTACCTCGCCCCGATACCGGAGCTGTACGTTTCCTACGACAGCGCGCAAAAGCTCAAGGTCGAGGCCGCCGACCTGGTCAGCCATGACCTGACCCCGCGCCAGATTTGCGACCTCGAGCTGCTGATGAACGGCGGCTTCTACCCGCTCAAGGGGTTCTTGTCCGAAGCCGATTACGACGGCGTCGTCGAGAACATGCGCCTGGCCGATGGCACGTTGTGGCCGATGCCGATCACCCTGGACGTCAAGGAAGACTTCGCCGACCAAGTCGAGATCGGACAGGACATCGCCCTGCGCGACCAGGAAGGCGTGATCCTCGCCACCATGACGGTCACCGACAAATGGGTGCCCAACAAGGCACGCGAAGCCGAGAAGGTGTTCGGTGCCGATGACAGCGCGCACCCGGCGGTCAACTACCTGCACAACACGGCCGGCAAGGTCTATCTTGGTGGTCCGGTCACCGGCATTCAGCAGCCGGTCCACTACGATTTTCGCGGTCGCCGCGATACCCCCAACGAACTGCGCGCCTATTTCCGCAAGCTGGGCTGGCGCAAGGTCGTCGCCTTTCAGACCCGCAACCCGCTGCACCGCGCGCACCAGGAACTGACCTTCCGCGCCGCCAAGGAAAGCCAGGCCAACCTTCTGATCCACCCGGTCGTCGGCATGACCAAGCCGGGCGATGTCGATCACTTCACCCGCGTGCGCTGCTACGAAGCCGTATTGGACAAATACCCGGCGTCGACCACCACCATGTCGCTGCTGAACCTGGCCATGCGCATGGCGGGCCCGCGCGAGGCGGTCTGGCACGGGCTGATCCGCAAGAACCACGGCTGCACGCATTTCATCGTCGGCCGCGACCACGCCGGCCCGGGCAAGAACAGCAAGGGCGAGGATTTCTACGGGCCTTACGACGCACAAGAACTGTTCAAGCAGTACGAGACCGAAATCGGTCTCGAGATGGTGGATTTCAAGCACATGGTTTTCGTGCAGGAAAAGGCGCAGTATTTCCCGGTATCCGAAGTGCCCGAGGACTGCACCGTGCTGGACATCTCCGGCACAGAGCTGCGGCGCCGTCTTTCCGAAGGGCTGGAGATCCCGGAATGGTTCTCGTTCCCGGAAGTGGTCCGCGAATTGCGCCGCACCAGGCCGCCGCGGTCCAAGCAGGGCTTTACCGTTTTCTTTACCGGCTTCTCGGGGTCGGGCAAGTCGACCATCGCAAACGCGTTGATGGTCAAGCTGATGGAAATGGGCGGCCGCCCGGTGACGCTGCTCGATGGCGACATCGTGCGGAAGAACCTGTCGTCGGAGTTGGGTTTCTCCAAGGAACACCGCGACCTGAACATCCGCCGCATCGGGTATGTCGCGTCCGAGATCACCAAGAACGGTGGCATTGCCATCTGCGCACCCATCGCGCCTTACGCCACGACCCGCCGCGCCGTCCGTGAAGAGATCGAACAGTTCGGCGCCTTCATCGAAGTGCATGTCGCGACCAGCATCGAGGAATGCGAACGCCGCGACCGCAAGGGGCTCTACAAACTGGCGCGCGAAGGCAAGATCAAGGAATTCACCGGGATCTCAGACCCTTATGACGTGCCGGAAAACCCGGAACTGCGCGTCGAGACCGAAAACGTGGATGTCGACAACTGCGCGCACCAGGTCATTCTCAAGCTGGAAAGCATGGGCCTGATCGCCGCGCAGTGAACGGAGCTGCCAGACGACAAACGCCGCGGCTGAAGCCGCGGCGTTTTCCGTTTCCGATCCCCCGCCTCACGCGTTGGGAAAGTAATCCTCGCACCCGCCCTCGCGGTAGACGTCCGCGGTGCAGCAATGCAGGCCGCCGCCAAAGGCGTAGGCATCGCGCAGCTCGACCTCCACGACCTCCATCCCAAGCTTGTCCATCTGCTCGGCCTGGTAGACCTCGGATTTTTCTACGCAGACGGTTTTCGGGTCCAGCACCAGCACGTTCATCGACAGCCAGACCGACGAATAGCACAGCGGTGGCGGCGCGTTGTGCGCGGGCTGGGCCGCGTCGACGATCTCCCACCCGTTCTTTTCGAACATGCCCCGCTGATCCTTTGGCAACCGGCGCTGCGGGTTGTTCAGGATCAGCCCGGGGCGTAGCGGCGTGAAGGTCGCGTCGATATGGATCGGGTACGGGTCCCCCGGAAAGTTCACCGCGTGCACACGGTGATCGGGAAAGTGCCGGCGCAGCCATTCGATGCCCTTGAGGTTCGTGGTGAAGCCATGCTGCACCACGAGGTCCCGACCGAAACGCAGCACGTCGGCCGCGTCGAAAAGCGGCTCCTCCTCGGTTGTGACAAAGTGCTTTTCCTCGGCCCATTTCAGCCGCTTCTCGACGCCGATCTTCTCGGACAGGTAATCGGGGTGATAGTCGGCATCGGTCAGGCGCGGCTTGGGTGCGGCCTCGTGACGGAAATTCGGGTCTTCCTCCCAGTAGCGCTGCAGAAGGGGGCGGTAGTTCAGGTATTCGAACCAGCGACAGCGATACGACATCGTCGCCTCGAGGATCTCCGGACCCACCGTCAGCAAGACATCGCGCGGCGGCATGCAGCCGAACTGGCTGCCGGTATGAAAATCCGGCGTGGTGACCGGTTGGGAATGGTCGATGGGCACCGGGCGGTCGACCCGGATGCCGCGCGCCTGCAACTGGGCGGCGAAGGTGTCGAGCAATTCGTTGGCGCGGTCGATCGTTTCTTGCGGGCGCTTGCCCCATTGCCCGCGCATGTCGCTGTCTTCGGGCACCTTTGCGTCCAGCGCCGGTTCCTCGGGCGGGATATGGCAATTATCGGCGCGGCCGACGATCACGTGTCGAAGCGGGTCCCATTCGTTCCAGCTGTTGACGACGGTCTTGTTCATGCCTTCCTCCATCGGCGTTCCGATCCGGAGCAGTAGGCAAAGCCGTCTTGCCCGGCAATGCGGAATGCGACCTGAGACGGTCGCGGTGCGGCGCATCACGACCACCGGCGGTGGTCCCATCACGGCAAGCGGTTGATTTTCCGGGAAAGACGGCGGAATGATGCGCCATGTTGCGAACCCTGCTCTTTACCGTTCTTCTTGGTTTTCCCATCTCGGTCCCGGCCGATATCGCCTGTGACAACGCAGGCGGCCAGATCTGCGTCGAGACGCAGCGCGATGGCGACCGAGTGACGCTTTACGGGATCAACCGCTTCACCCATCTGCCCGTCACGCTCAGCATCGACCTCGACCTGAGCAACATGCAACGCGCCGATGGTGCGCCTGGGCCATTCGTGCTGCGCGGCGACAGCCGCGTGGAACTGATGACACTGGCGCCCCTTCGCAGCGGCGCGTGGTCCTATTCCTACCGCTTCGACTGGAGCATGGGCGATATCAACGCGCGTCACGACGACCGTGTACTGTATCGGCTACCCTATGCGAACGGACGGGATTTCGCGATCATGCAGGGTTGCGACGGTGGTTTCACGCATTTCGGTAACGATCGCTATGCCGTGGATTTCGACATGCCTGTCGGCACACCGGTTCACGCGGCCCGATCGGGCCGTGCGGTTGCGGTGGTCGAGTCGTCGGACAGCGGCGGTCCAAGCCGGGACTTCGAGAATGACGCCAATTACGTTGTGATCGAACAGGACGATGGCACGCTTGCAAGGTATTTCCACCTTCAACGCAACGGTGCGGTGGTATCACCCGGCGACCAGATCGAAAGCGGTCAGTTGATCGGGTATTCCGGCAACACGGGCTATTCGACCGATCCGCACCTGCATTTCGACGTGGTCATAGGGGCGAGGGGAACGGTCAGCCAGACCATTCCCGTCAGCTTCGATACGCCGGGTGGTGCCATCCAGTGTCCGAGGGAGGGGCGCCGTCTACGTGCTGTTGCGCGCTGAAGCTGGGCCCGGTTCAACCGTGACGGAAACCGGTCAGTGCACGGTGACCGGCGCCATGTCGTGCTGGCGGGCCAACATGAAGGCCAACCGGCGATCCTTGACCAAAGCCAGCCGTTCGCCATCGGCATTGTGCACCGCATACAGCGTTTTCACGCCGCCCAGTTGCGCCTGCACGTCCTGAGGCAGATCCTTGGCCGCGACCGACCGGACATAAACGATACGGTCGTCGTCGAATTGGCTGAGATCGTATTTCGTATGCATGTGCCTACCCCTTCCTGATCTGGATCGTTTGCACCACGGTTTCCGGCCGGCTGAGCGACAGGTCGATATGCAGCAAACCGTTTTCCATGACCGCCTCGCCGATCTCGACGCCATCGGCCAGCACGAAGGACCGCTGAAACTGCCGCGCCGCTATTCCGCGGTGCAGGAACACCCGGTCGGCACCGTCGTCGCGCTGACGACCACGGATGACCAGTTGCCGGTCCTCGACGGTGATCGAAAGATCGCCTTCGGAAAACCCGGCCACGGCCAGCGTGATCCGATAGGAATGATCGGACGTTTGTTCGATGTTGAACGGCGGGTAGCCTTCGCTGGATTTCGCCGTGCGTTCCAGCAGGCGTTCGAGTTGCTCGAACCCGAGCATGTGCGGGTATGACCCCAGGGTAAGTTTTGTCATCGACATGTCCTTGCCAAAAGCGACCGTCCGCAGACCCCGATTCCGGCGATCCACGCGGAAAATATGGGAAGCCGACCAAAGACCTGCAAGCCCTTTCGGTTTGAACCATGCCTTGCTAAGATCACGGCCTGTGGACTTGCTCAAACGGGAACCGGAATGAACGCACCCACCGATCTGTCCATGAAAACAGACGAGGTCCTGCGCGTCGAACTCGAGGTCTTCCGGCGCGAACACCGCGATCTCGACGAAGCGATCCGTGCGCTGCAGGAACGCGGCACGGCCGATCAACTGACGCTTCAGCGATTGAAGAAGAAGAAACTGCGGCTGAAAGACCTGATCGCGCTGATCGAAGACCGCCTCACCCCCGACATCATCGCCTGAGCGCCCCATTGCCCCCGCGCCGCGATCCACTATAGTCCGCGGCTCGAAACAAGGTGGATGAGCGCATGTCAGACGCGAAGGTCGGCATCATCATGGGCAGTCAGTCGGACTGGCCGACGATGCAGGAAGCTGCGGAAATGCTGGACACGCTCGGCGTGCGCTACGAAACCCGCATCGTTTCGGCGCACCGTACACCGGATCGGCTTTGGGATTACGGCAAGACCGCGGTCGAACGCGGCTTGCAGGTCATCATTGCCGGGGCCGGCGGTGCGGCGCACCTGCCTGGCATGATGGCGTCCAAGACCCGCGTCCCGGTGATCGGCGTGCCGGTCCAGACCAAGGCGCTGAACGGCGTCGACAGCCTGTATTCCATCGTCCAGATGCCACGCGGTTACCCCGTGGCGACGATGGCGATCGGTGCCGCGGGCGCCGCCAATGCGGGCCTGATGGCGGCGGGTATCCTGGCGCTCAACGATCCCGCGCTGGCGAAACGGCTCGACGATTGGCGCGCCGCACTCTCGGCATCGATCCCCCACGACCCGACCGCCAGCTGACGCTTGCATCGTCGGCGCGATCCCGGCAAGGAACGGCCATGATACATGCTCTTCGCACTGGCGCCGTGATCGGCATTCTCGGCGGTGGCCAACTGGGCCGGATGCTGTCCGTGGCGGCATCCCGGCTTGGCTTTCGCTGCCACATCTACGAACCGGGCGCCAACCCGCCCGCCGGGCAGGTCGCCGACGCGGTGACCACCGCCACCTACGAGGACGCTCAAGCGTTGGCCGACTTCGCCGATGCGGTCGACGTCATCACCTACGAATTCGAGAATATCCCCACGACCGCGCTGGACCTTCTGGAAGGCCGCAAACCGATCCGCCCGGGGCGAGAAGCGCTGCGGATCAGCCAGGACCGTCTGACGGAAAAGGATTTCCTGACCTCGCTTGGCCTGCAGACGGCACCCTATGCCGCGGTCGACGATGCCGCCACGCTGGCCGTCGCTTTGGCCGAGATCGGCACACCGTCGATCCTCAAGACGCGGCGGCTGGGCTATGATGGCAAGGGCCAGGCCCGCCTGCAAAGCGCCAAGGACGCCGCCGCGGCGCTGGACACCATGCAGGGCGCACCTGCGATCCTTGAAGGCTTCGTCGATTTCTCGCACGAAGTGTCGGTGATCGCCGCCCGTGCGGCCGACGGCACCGTGTCGGCCTATGACCCGGGCGAAAACGTCCACCAAGGTGGCATCCTGCGCACCACCACGGTCCCTGCCCGGCTGAGCACCGCGCAGCGCACCGACGCGGTTCTGCTGGCCGGGCGCATCCTGAACGCGCTGGACTATGTGGGCGTCATGGGGGTGGAGTTGTTCGTGACGCCGCAGGGGCTGATCGTGAACGAAATCGCACCGCGGGTGCACAATTCCGGCCATTGGACGCAGAATGGCTGCACCGTCGACCAGTTCGAACAGCATATCCGCGCGGTGGCGGGCTGGCCACTGGGCGATGGCGGCCGCTATGCCGATGTCCGGATGGAAAACCTGATCGGGGACGACATGGACAGGGTGCCGGATCTTGCCGGCAAGGCCGATTGCGCATTGCATCTGTACGGCAAGGCCGAGATCAAGGCCGGCCGCAAGATGGGTCACGTCAATCACATCCTGCGGACCGGGCGCGACCAAATCTCTTGATCAAGAGATTTGCAAAAGCCTTCAAAGGCTTTTGTCGCCCATGAGAAACCGGTCTGCGACACGGCCGGACATGAACGCAACCTGCCCCTGGGCAAAGGTCGCGGCGATGCGTCCCGTTTCGCGCTCGGCTATCACGAAATCCGCCCGTAGCCCCGGCTGCAGCCGACCGCGGTCGGTCAATCCCAAGACCCGCGCGGGACCATCCGACACCAGTCGCCAGGCATCGGCATCGTCCAGCAACCCGAGTTCCACGCAGCGGCGCGCCGCCCGCGACGGCGACGGATAATGGTAGTCCGAGGCCAGCGCATCGCAAAGCCCGGCAGCAATCACGTCACGCGCTGCGATCTTGCCGGCATGGCTGGCACCGCGCACCACGTTGGGCGCACCCATGATCACCGCATCGCCGGCATCGCGCGCGGCCTGTGCAGCGTCCATGGTTTCGGGGAATTCCGCGATGTCGGCACCGCGTCGCCGCCAGACGTTGCGCCGCGCCCGATCGGTGTCATCGTGGCTGCCGATGCGAATGCCCGCATCGACAAGCTGAGCACAAATCCCGTCGAGGATCTTTGGCACGGTGCCGCCCGCGTCATGCAGGCGTTGCATCAAGGCCAGATGGTCCTCGGGATTGCGGCCGCTTTTTAACGCCTGCCCGGTCAGACGCGGCGGGCGGCGGCCTTGCGCCAGGCGGTCATGCGGCAGGTGATCGTTGAAGACGACATAACCGATCCCGAATTCGCGGATCGCCGCCATCGCCCGGTCGAAGCTTTCGACGAAATGCGTCTCCAGCCGCATCTGAAGGCGTAGATCGACCGGCAGGCCGGGCGCGACACGGGCGACCGAGGCGAAAACCGTTTCGGCGAAATCCGGGCCGCGCAAGCCGCCTTCCCAACTCCAGAACTGTGCAAGAAAGGCGGTGGTGATCCCGTTCGCAGCCAGTTCGGCAGCCACCGCAACCATCCCGGCATCGGTTTCCCGCAAGGCCCCCCGCCGCGGTGCCATGTGCCGCTCGAACCCGTCACCGTGCAGGTCCACGATGCCCGGCAGAACGTCGTAGCCGTGCAGATCGACCGCGCGGCCCTGCGCTGCGTCGCTGAACACGCCGCCGGCAAAGGCCAGCGGTCCACTGTCCCAGCCCTGCGGCCGCAAGATCCGCGCGCCGGTCAGCGTCAGCTCAATTGCCATCGCCTTCTCCGGGACAGCGCAGGATCTCGCAGGCCATTTCTGCCGCGTCGAAGAATTCGGTCCAGTCGAGGTCTCGATCAAAGCGCTCTTCTTCGAGATAAAGCGCGACCTGGGCCATCACGGCCGGGGATTGCATGATGAAGGTATGGGTGACCGGCATCGCGATGAAAGCGCTCATCCCCGCGACCCGCGTCGAACGGACAGACACCTTGCCATCGTCCAGTCCGGGTATGATCGCAGAAAAGGCCGGATTCAGCGATTGCGTCCCGGCGATCACACCCAGCGGGAAATCGACAGGCGGCAGCAGGCGCGGCAGGTCCTCGGGCCCGGTGCCGAGCTGTGCGCCCGCCGGTCCGTTGATCCAGCGAAAGATCTCCCATCCACCCAGTTCGTCGACCAGTTCGCTGCCCTGGTTTGGCGGCGCCAGCATGACCACGCGGCCCAGGTTCTCCGGCCGCCGGTCCCGCAGCCAGAAGCGCAGCAGGATGCCGCCCATCGAATGCGTGACGAAATGCACCGTCCGATCGCCGCATTGCTCCAGTGCACGCGGCAGGACGTCATCGGCCAGTTCCTGCACCCGCGCCTCTGTCGACGGGTAGCCCGGCACGATCACCTCGTATCCGCGCCAGCGGAAGACCTGCGCCATGACGGCCAGCGAATACTGCGTCCGCGCCAGACCGTGCAACATGACGATGCAGTCCTGCGCCGCGGCGGGCAGGCCGGTCAGGGACAGGACAAGGACAAGAACCAGGCGCATGGCGCTTGAGATACCGCGCCGCGGCGCCCTATGAAAGCGCGAAAGGAGCCTGCCGATGCCCAGTCCCCGCCTTGCCGTCCGCGCCGTGATCCTGCACGACAACCGCCTCTTGCTGGTCAATGCCTATCCCGGAAAGCAATCCGATCTGTGGTGCGCGCCGGGCGGCGGGGTCGAGCGCGGCGCGAGCCTGCCGGAGAACCTGGTCCGGGAAGTGCACGAGGAAACGGGTCTGACCGTGTCGGTGGGCGCACCTTGCCTGGTCAACGAATTCCACGATCCCGATCGCGGGTTCCACCAGGTCGAGGTGTTCTTTCGCTGCTGGATCACACAGGGGACGCTCTCGGCCGATTGGCCGGATCCCGAAGGGGTCGTGCACAGCCGGCACCTGTTCAGCCGGGAAGAAGTCGCGAACATCCGGCTGCGACCAGGTTCCCTGCCGGACATCGCCTGGTCGGACGGTCTGGGCTACGATCCCCTGGAACGGATCTGGAGCTGAGGCCAGCGCACGACCGACAGGGCGACACCGCCGAGCACGAGGATGGCCGCGACGGCGAAGCGCGCGGTCAGAACCTCGCCCAGCAGGATCATCCCCCCTGCCATCGCGATCACCGGAACGGTCAACTGGGCCACCGCCGCCACGGTGCCATCGAGCCGTGGCAGGATCGAATACCACAAGGCATAGCCCAACCCCGAGGTGACGGCCCCGGACACGACGGCGAGGGTGATCCCGACCCCGGTCATCGCGACCGGTTCCAACTGGGCCGGCAGGAAAGGCACGACCGCCAGCGCCAGCGGCGCGGTCAGCACGAAATTTGCCGCCGTCGAGGCCAAGGGATCGCGCGACGCGCGCCCCGCCAACGAGTAGAGCCCCCATCCGACGCCGCCCAGCAACATGGCGAAACCGTGGATCGCGCTGATCTGCGCGTCCTCGCCCGGCCACAATAGCCAAGCCAGTCCGCCGAAGGCGATGAGCGCTCCGATCCAGCGCCGCCCGGGCGGGCGCTCGCCACCCAAAAGCGACCCCGCAAACATGGTGACCTGCGTTGTGCCGAACAGGATCAACGCACCCAGGCCGGCATCGAGCGACATGTAGGCCGCCGAAAAGCCGAAGATGTAGATGAACAGCCCGGCAATCGCCAGAACCCTGCCCGGTCCGCCCAACCGCAGATTGCCGCGCAACAGCAACACCAGAACGACCAGCGCCACGGCCCCAGAGACAAGCCGGATCGCGCCGAAACCGACCGCGTCGATGCTGCCACTGGCCAGGGCCGCGCGGTTCAGCAGGGAATTGGCGGCAAAGGCCACCATGGTCAGGGCAGTCAGCAGAAACAGCCGCACCGAGCGTCAGGGCCTGACCGGAAAGCGCGATCCGCCTTCGTCGAGAAGGAACAGGCGCGCACCGTTGGTCACATAGAGATCGCAACGGGCAAAGCCGTTGACGAATTCGATGCAAACCGCGCCGCCGTCGTCGATCCGCCAATAGCCATACGCCGTACCGCCGTCGTTGGCATAGGTGTAGGTGTAGCGCCCGTCGACATAGTATTCGGATTGCCCGTCGTCGAAGAAGGTCAGGATGTTGCCGCGCAAGCGGACATCCAAAGCCTCTTGGCCGATCAATTCGTCACCGTCGCGAAGCGCGAATTCCGCCTGGGCCGCGTTGGCGAGGGTAACCAGGATCAGCAAGGGTCGGATCATAGCGCGCCTCCGTCCGGCCAGGTTAGCGCGGAGGGCATCGCGATGCCCGTCACGATCACGCGACCATCTTCTCGGCGCGCTTGAGATCGACCGACACGAGCTGGCTGACGCCTTGTTCCTGCATCGTCACGCCGAACAACCGGTCCATCCGGCTCATCGTCACCGCGTGGTGTGTGATGATCAGAAAGCGCGTGTCGGTGCGGCGGCACATCTCGTCCAGCATGTCGCAGAAACGGGTGACGTTGGCATCGTCGAGCGGGGCATCGACCTCGTCGAGCACGCAGATCGGCGCAGGGTTTGCCAGGAAGACCGCGAAGATCAGCGCAAGCGCGGTTAGCGTCTGTTCGCCGCCCGACAGCAACGACAGGGTCGACAGTTTCTTGCCCGGAGGCTGACACATGATTTCCAGGCCGGCTTCAAGCGGATCGTCGCTTTCGACCATCACCAGGTTGGCCTCGCCGCCATTGAACAGGTGCTTGAACAACAGGGTGAAATTGCTGTTGACCTGTTCGAAGGCCGTCAGCAGCCGTTCGCGGCCTTCGCGGTTCAGACTGTTGATGCCCGATCGCAGGGTGCGCACGGCTTCTTCCAGGTCCGTTTTTTCAGAAAGCAGCGTGTCGTGTTCCTGCTGAACCTCGCGGGCGTCTTCCTCGGCCCGCAGGTTCACCGCGCCCAACGCATCGCGCTGGCGCTTGAGCCGGCTGACATCCGCCTCGATCTGGTCGGCGGGTGGCATGCGGTCCGGATCGGTATCGAGTTGTTCGAGCAGCTTGCGCGGCGTCGTCTCCAATTCCTCCGAGATCCGTTCCGCGGCATGCGTGACGGTTTCGGCGGCGGCTTCGGCAAGCGCCTCGGCCCGGGCGCGGGCTTCGCGCGCCTCGCCGGCCTTTCTTTCGGCGTCGCGTTCCGCTGCTATGGCCTCGCGCAGCGCACCCTCGGCCACCGACAGGGCATCGGCCGCGGTCGCGCGCCGGGCGTCGGCGGCGGTCATCGCGGCAACCAGTTCTTCGCGCTTCGAGGCCAATTGCGCGGGCATGGACCGCGCGCTTTCCAATTCCGCTTCGGTTGCGTCCTTGCGTTCGGCCAGTTCACGCCCGCGCGTTTCGGCTGTCTCCAGGCGATGACGCCACCCCGACAATTCCTTGGCGACCTGCTGGCGCCGACCGGTACGCGCTTCGCCCTCGCGGCGCAGTTCGTCGTGTGCGGAACGCTTGGTCATCATGGTCATGCGCGCCGCTTCGACGGTCGTCTTGATATCTTCGACCTCGGCGCGCGCTGCGTCGAGATCATCCAGGTCCGCAACCGCCTTTTCGGCCTCGGCCAATTGCGCACGGGCGACGGCGGCCTCGTCCTCGTGCCGCCGCACGGCCAGCGCCAGGCTTTCCAGCTTTCCTTCGGCCAGGTTTCGGTCGGCCTCGGCGCGGTTATGGGCGCGGGCGGCGTCGGTCAGGGCCTGATCCGCCTCGCGGCGGGCGGCTCGGGCGGACTTGTCCGCCTCGGTCAGTTCGGCCATTCGGCGCACCAGCGCATCATGTTCGGCCCGTGCAGCCGCCGCGCGGGTCTCGGCCCGTTCCAGTTCCTGCTCCAACGCCGCAAGCCGGTTGCGCTGTTCCAGCCGCAGCGCTGCGGCCGAGGGCGCGTCTTCGGCCCGGGCACAAAACCCGTCCCACCGCCACACGTCGCCTTCGCGGCTGACCAGTCTCTGGCCGGGGCGCAACGAAGGCTGCAACGCCGCGCCCTCGGCGGCATTCACCAGACCGATCTGAGCCATCCGGCGCGCCAGCACCCCCGGCACGGTTACATGGTCGCCCAGTCGATCCACACCCGCCGGCAGCGAAAGTTCGTCATCATAGCCCGGCAGGTCGATCCAGCCCGATCCCGCGCCCGGACCGACAACCGGCGCGCGCAAATCGTCGGCCAGCGCCGCACCGAGCGCCTTTTCATAGCCCGGCGCCACGCGCACCTGATCCAGCAACTGGCCGCCGTCGGCCGAATCGCGCCCGAGGAGCTTTGTGAGTGCGGCGACTTCGGCTCTCAGCGCGGTCGCCTCGCCTTCGGCCTCGGACCGGGTTGCGCGGGCGTCGGCTTCACTGCCCTGGGTTTCGGCCCGGGCGACTTCGGCCTCGGACAGAACCGCTTCGGCCCGCTGCGCCAATGACTGTGCCTCGGTCTGTCGCGCTGCAGCTTCCTTCAGGGCGGTTTCGGACCGCTTCAGCTGGGCTTCGGCATCGGAAACGGCGGCACGCGCCTTTGCGGCTTCGGTCTCGCCGCGCTCGACGGTCTTCCGGCAATCGGCCAGGTAACGGTGCGCGGATTGATGTCGTGCGGCCAAGCGCGCGACATCCTCGGTGGATTTGGCCAGGTCGGCCTCGCGTTCCTGAAGAACGCCCGCCGCCTCGCGCGCAGCCTCGGCGTAGGCCGCCAGACGATCGTCGTGGCCTTCGGCGGCCTTGGCCAGTTCCTGGGCTTCCCATTCCAGCCGCTGGATCGTTTCGCCCGCATCGCGATTGAGACCCGACTCGCGATCGATATCGAGCGTCAGCTGTTCGATCCGTCGCGTCAGCGTGTCGATCGTGTCCGCGGCGCGCTGCTCCTCTTCCTGCAAGGTGTCGCGCTGCACCGTCAGTCGCTGCAGGATCGCGGCGGCGACGGCCTCTTCTTCGCGACGTGGCGGCAGCACGCTCTCGGCCTGCTCGCGCACTGCCTCGGCCTTGCGCGCGGCGGCTTCGGCCTGTGCCGCCTCGGTGGTGCGGTCCTTGAGCTTGGCCAGCGCCACGGTCCGCGCCTCGTCGGCTTCGCGCCAGCGGCGATAAAGCAAAAGGCCTTCGGCGCGGCGCAGCTCTTCGCCGATCGCACGATAGCGTGCGGCCTGTCGGGCCTGCCGTTCCAACTGCGCCAGTTGCGCGGCCAGCTGTTCCAGGACGTCATCGACCCGCAACAGGTTGGCTTCGGTGTTCTTGAGCTTGAGTTCGGCTTCGTGGCGGCGTTGGTACAATCCGCCGATTCCCGCCGCGTCTTCCAGCACCTTGCGGCGGTTCTTGGGCTTTGCGTTGATCAGTTCAGAAATCTGTCCCTGCCGGACAAGCGCGGGCGAATGCGCGCCGGTCGCGGCATCGGCGAACAGCATTTGAACGTCACGGGCGCGCACGTCCTTGCCATTGGTCTTGTAGGCCGAACCGACATCGCGGGTGATGCGCCGCACGATCTCCAGCTGGTCCTGGTCGTTGAAGCCCGATGGCGCAAGCCGTTCCGAGTTGTCGATCGTCAGCGCCACCTCGGCAAAGTTGCGGGCCGGACGCGACGCGGCCCCGGCAAAGATCACGTCCTCCATGCCATCGCCGCGCATCGCGGTCGGGCGGTTTTCGCCCATTACCCAACGCAACGCCTCGAGCAGGTTCGACTTGCCGCATCCGTTAGGCCCGACCACACCGGTCAGCCCGTCCGCGATCACCAGGTCGGTCGGATCGACGAAGCTTTTAAAGCCGGTCAGTCTGAGTTTTGAAAACCGCAAGGCTGGCTGGTCCCGATTCCCGTTTGCAGGTGACTGTGCCGACCCGACCCGCCACGAGTCAACGCCTTTGCGCAGCATGTGGGATAACCTGCCTCCTTATCCACAATATATTGAGCTACACGGCACGGCGCCTAGTCGAGCGTGCAGTTCAGCGTCCCGGCGCCGCTGTCCAACGCCGGCGAATAGCGCACGTCGAACAGATCGCACGTATAAGACTTGCGGCGTTTGGGTTTCGGCGGAGCCTTTTCCCCGTTGCAGGATTGTCCGATCGTCATCATCGCGGGGTCACCGACGACCCAGGCGGTCTTGCAGCCCGTGGCAGTGTCGGCGGCAATGGCCGCCTTGCGCGCCACATCGGGAAACCGCGGCAGGAATTCGGGGCTTGTGCGGATCGCTTCGACGAGATTGCCACGGAAGCGCAGGGTGAAGCGTGATCCGTCGACCTCACGCACGACCTTGTCGGCACCGCGAAAACCGGGACCGGCTGCGTCGCAGGACATCAGAAGCAAGGCGCAGAAAACGGCCGGAACACGCATGGCGCAAGCCTCTGACATACATCCTTAACAACCGGTGAATCGCCAAGGCCAGATTGCCGCAGTTTACATTCCACAAAATGAATGCTTATATATTCCATATACCGAATACATATGGAGGCCACCATGGCTGACACATCCCGAAAACCGTCTGACAGCTATTCGCCGATCTACTTCCTGGCCTCGCTCGGGGCCGGCGGGATCACGGTTAGTTTCTTCATGTTCCTGATGTTCTGGGTGCCGCATCCGGGCCGCCCCGTTCCGATCTTCGAGGACATCATGAGCGCCTTCGCAACCGGCAGCCCGGCATTGCAGTCCGCGATCGTCATCGCCTGGATCGGGATCGCCGTATTCGCGTTTCTCAACGTGAAATCCCTCGCCTGGAATCTCGGTGCCCTGGCGCAGTTCAAACAAACAGAAGGCTATGCCGCCCTGCGCGCCTCCAACGCGGAATCGACCCTGCTGGCCATGCCGCTGGCCCTGGCGATGACGGTGAACGCGATGTTCATCGTCGGGCTGGTCTTTGTCCCCGGCCTGTGGTCGGTGGTCGAATACCTGTTCCCGCTGGCGATGATCGCCTTTGCCGCGATCGGTGTTTTGGCCTTTCGGATCATCGGTGCCTTTCTTGGCCGGGTTCTGTCCAAGGGCGGTGTCTTCGACGTCACCGCACACAACTCGTTTGCCCAGCTTCTGCCGGCTTTCGCCGTGTCGATGGTCGCGGTGGGTTTCGCTGCGCCAGCGGCAATGAGCACGAACCCCGCAACCGTCGGGATTTCCCTGATGGTGTCGACCTTCTTGGGCATCACGGCAATTCTCTACACCATCCTTGCCGCGACAAGCGCCGTCAGCTCGATGCTGCAGCACGGCACCGCGCGCGAGGCCGGACCGACGCTGATGATCGTGATTCCGATCGTCACGGTGCTGGGCATCATGTTCCTGCGCCAGAACCACGGGCTGCATACCACCTTCGACGTCCACGCAAGCGATGGCGAGACGCTGGTCTTCCTCACGCGTCTGCTGTCGATCCAACTCGCCTTTCTGGGTTTGGGTGCCGTCGTTCTGAAAGCGCAGGGGTATTTCACCGACTTCGTGACAGGGCCGAAGACCTCGCCCGGTTCCTACGCGCTGGTGTGCCCGGCGGTGGCCCTGTCGGTCATGATCCACTTCTTCGTCAACAAGGGTCTGGTCGCTTCGGGCATGATCGCGAAGTTCGGGGTGGCCTATTGGGGCGCCACCGCCTTTGCCATCGCCGCGCAGGTTATCGCAATCTGGCTGGTGTTCCGGCTCAACCGTCAACACTTCGGCACGCCGCGCGACGCCTTGGCCGTGCCGGCCGAGTGACCTTCCTCACTCGGGAGCGAAAGGCCGGGTCAGTTGGCCCGGCCTTTCCATTTCCCTGCCAGATCGCGCAGCACCTGCGACAGGATCACCACATCGGCGCCGACGCCGACGAATGTCGCCCCGGAATCCAGGTGACGCTGGATGCAATCGTTCGGCACGTCGATGATCCCCGCCGGTTTGCCCAGTTCGACGATGCGCCGCAAAGCGGTGTCGACGATTTCGCGCATCTCGGGCCCGTCGAACGGCTTGCCCAGATCGGCGGCCAGATCTGCCGGTCCGACAAAGACACAGTCCACACCATCGACCGCGCAGATCTCGTCCAGCGCAGCCAGACCTGCTCTGCTTTCGATCTGCACGATCAGGCACAGTTCGTCCTGCACGGTATTCACATAGTCCGACGCGGCGCCGAAGACCGACGCACGGCCCAGCACATGGCCCATGCCGCGGATACCATGGGGCGGGTAGCGCATCGCACGGACGATCGCGCGGGCCTCGTCGGCCGAGTTCACCATCGGGATCAGCAGGCTTTGAATGCCGCCGTCCAGAACCTGCTTGATCAGCCAGGGTTCGGCCATCGGCAGGCGCACAACCGGCGCGGCATAGGGTTCGGTCACCTGCGCTTGCTGGATCATCGCCTTGAGATCGTATGGCCCGTGTTCGCCGTCGATCAGCACCCAGTCGAAGCCGGCGCGCGCGACGATCTCGGACAGGTAGGGATCGGCCAATGCCGACCAAAGACCAAAGGTCGTACGGCCTTCGGCCAACAGCGCCTTGAGGCGGTTCCTGGGGGCGCTCATTCCGCAACCTCGTCATATGCCTTTGCATCGGCGATCAGCCTTAGCACGTCGCTGGCCTGGCCGATATGGTTCGCCAGCATCAACACGAGCCGCGCGTTCAACCGGTGACTGGCCGCTTCGTCCAGTCCCGCGTGCGCCGCCACAAGCGCGGCGTAGATCGCGTCACCATCGGCGCCAAGCCTGTCATCCTGCGTCATGCCGCCATCCTGTCTACCTTGCCCAACGCGCGGTTCAACGCCTGTTCGACGGTGTCGCGCGTCGGCTTGTCGAACACGGCTGCGATATGGCCATCCGGGCGAAAGAGATAGGCGTATCCTGCGCCGTAACGGTCGAACGCAAGCGATCCTTCGGGCGATACGCACGGATATCCCGCGACCGCGCCGACGCCTAGACGGTCCAGCCCCGGCACGTCCGGTAGCGCCACTTCACCGAAGCCCACCAGAACGAACCGTCCCTGGACCTTCTCGATCAGCCAACCGTCCGTCAGGGGCGCATCCACCATCGCGTGTCCCGGGGCAAGCGGCCCGGAACCGGGTGTCTGCAGACCGAACCCGGCCAGCGAACACGGAAGCGACAGGCGTCCGGAATTGACCAAACGCCGTGCGAACGAATGGTCATGCGCCATGCGCAGAACTTCGTCGCGGAACATCGCTTCGACCGGTGATTTCGGCGTCATGAAATTCGTGGCGCGGGTAGAGTGCAGGATATTCTCGTCCGAAGCATACCCGCGCTCGGCGTCGTAACTCTGCAAAAGCGTGTGCTCTGCCTCGCCCAGAAGCACTGCAGCCAGCTTCCAGCCAAGGTTGTCGACATCTTGTATGCCGCCGTTTCCGCCACGCGCGCCAAATGGCGACACGACATGCGCGCTGTCTCCGACGAAGATGACCCGACCGTGCAGGAACCGCTCCAACCGCGCGCAGCGGAACTTGTAGACGCTCATCCAGTCCAGCCTGAAAGGCTTGTCGCCGACGATTGCCTTGAGCCGCGGAAGCACTTTTTCCTCGGTCGCTTCCTCGGCCGGATCGGTGTCCGGTCCCAACTGCAGATCGATGCGGTAGATGTTGTCGGGCTGCTTGTGCAACAGCGCCGATTGGCCGGGGTGAAACGGCGGGCGGAACCAGAACCAGCGTTCGGGTGTGTCGGTGCCGAACGGGCTTTCGGGCATCTCGACATCAACGATCAGAAAGTGTTCGTCAAAGGTCTGGCCTTCGAAGGCCAATCCCATTCTCTCTCGGGTAGGGGATTTCGCCCCGTCGCACGCGCAAAGATACTCCGCTTCGAGCGTATAAGACCCATCCGGCGTCTGGACGGACAAGGCCACGTGATCGTCCCGGCTGACATGACCGGTGACCGTGTTCCTGAAACGCAGATCAACGCCTAGCGCCTGCGCGCGTTCGACCAGGTATTGCTCGACGTAGTATTGCTGCAAGTTGATGAAGGCCGGGTATTTGTGCCCTTGCTCGGGCAAGAGATCGAAGTTGTAGATTTCGTCCGCCCCGTGGAAGTTCCGCCCGACCTTCCAGGTCACGCCCTTGGCCAGCATCCGCTCACCGACACCCAGCCGGTCGAAGATCTCCAGCGTCCGCTTGGCCCAGCAGATCGCGCGCGATCCGACCGAGACGACATCGTTGTCGTCCAGCACGACCGCCCGGATGCCCTTCAGCGCGAGGTCGATCGCCAGCGCCAGCCCGATCGGCCCTGCGCCGACGATGGCCGCCGGGTGGCGCGGTTCCGAAGCGGTCAGGCCGGGCGGTGGGATATAGGGAAACGGCTTGTATTCGTAGGCCATGTCAGTCGCCTTTCGACTTCATCAGCTTGCGGATGGTCCAGATGGCGGTGCCACCAAAGAACAGCCCCGCCACGCCCACGACCTCGAACAGCGCAGGGCCCTGCGGGATGCCGCGCACCGCCAGCGCCACGCCCAACAACACCAGTCCGCAGAGGCTGAAGACGAGACGGAAGATCAGTTCGGAACGATCAGGCCCCTTCATCCCTGCAACGACTCCCACATCTGCGCGTCGCGCTCGGCGGTCCAGATGCGCGGGGTATCGATGCCCAACGCCTCGTCATAGGCCCGTGCGACGTTGAACGGCAGGCAGTGCTCGTAAATGGCGTAGTCGGCGAATTTCGGGTCGCAGACTGCCCGGCAGGCTGCCATCGCCTCCTTCAGCGACCCGCCGCCCTGCGCGATCCGTGCGACCGACCGGTAGGTCGACGTCACGAAATCGGCGGTGTTTTCCAGCGCCCGGCTCACCATCTGCGCCCCCACCAGCGCATCGCCACGCCCCGGCGCGATGGCGTCGGGTTGCATCTCGCGGATGTTGTTCAACGTACCCGGCCAATCCTGCAAGTGGCCGTCGCCGCAATAGCAGGCCGAATGGTATTCGACGATGTCACCGGTGAACATCACGTTCTGGTCGGGCACGTGGATGACGATGTCGCCCGCTGTATGCGCCCGACCCAGTTGCATCAGGTCAACGCGCCGCCTGCCCAGATAGACCGACATCCGGCCGCTGAAGGTTGTTGTCGGCCAGGTCAGGCCGGGGATTTCCTCGTGCCCCTGGAAAAGACGTGGAAAACGGGCGAATTCGCTGTCCCAATCCTCCTGCCCGCGTTCGACCACCATGGCGCGGGCGGCATCCGACATCAGGATCTGCGGCGCGCCATAGGCCGAGGCACCCAGCACCCGGACGGCGTGGTAATGGGTCAGCACCAGGTGGCTGATCGGCTTGTCGGTGACGGACCGGACGCAATCGATCACCTTGCGCGCCAGCCGCGGCGTGGCCTGTGCCTCGACGATCATCACGCTTTCATCGCCGACGATCACCCCGGAATTCGGGTCGCCCTGGGCGGTGAAGGCGTAAAGACCAGCGCCGATCTCGGTGAAGCTTGTCGTCTTTTCCGTCATGTCGCCGGCAGAGGCAAAGGTTTTGTCCATGGTCGGTCCTTCCGGTCGGTGCGCCGCTTGGCAATTGGCGCGTCTGCGTATTTTCGAAAGAGAAGAAGGGTCAGCGGTCGTAAGGATCTTGCAGCGCAGGCAAGACGGTGCCGGCACAGGCGCCGAAGCCGATGCGATAGCCGTCGCCCTGTGCCGCGCCGCGCAGCGTCAGCGTGTCGCCATCCTCGAGGAACGACCGCGTCTCGCCGCTGTCCAGCGTGATCGGCTCCTTGCCGCCCCAGCTCAATTCCAGCAGGCTGCCGCGCTGGTGCTTTTCGGGGCCCGATATCGTGCCTGACCCCAGCAGGTCGCCGACATTCATCGGGCAACCGGACGTGGTGTGGTGCGCCAGTTGCTGAGCCGCGGAATAGTACATCTCGCCGTAATTCGTGCGCGCGATGGTGGTAGCCGCCTTGCCGGACGGGGCGAGGTCGATTTCGAGATCGATGTCGTAGAGCATCGGGCCGGTATCCTGCAGGTGCGGCAGCAAAGGCACCTCGCGCGGGGGGGTGTCGCAACGGAACGGTTCCAGAGCGGCCCTGGTCACGATCCAGGGGCTGATCGTCGTGGCGGTGGCCTTGGCCTGGAACGGCCCCAGCGGCTGGTATTCCCAGGCCTGGATGTCGCGCGCCGACCAGTCGTTCAGCAGGACGTAGCCGAAGATCATCGCATCGGCCTCGTCCAGCGTCACCGGCCCGTCCGAAGCGGTGCCGACGATGGCGCCCATTTCGAGCTCGAGATCGAAACGCGCGCAGGGGGCGAAGCGGGGTGCGGCATCGTCCGGCCCTTTCAGTTGCCCCCAGGGCCGCCGCACCGGGGTGCCGGACACCACGACCGAAGAGGCCCTGCCGTTATAGCCGATGGGGATGTGCAGCCAGTTCGGCGGCAGGGCGTTTTCCGGGCCCCGGAACATTGTGCCGACATTGGTGGCGTGGTGGCGGCCAGCGTAGAAATCGGTGAATTCGGAGACGAGGAACGGCATGTGCATCCGGACCTTTTCCATCGGCACCAAAAGCGGCGCGACGGTGTCCCGTTCGGTGCTGTCTGCGCCCAACAGGGCCGTAAGCCGGGCACGCAACGCGCCCCAGGCTTCCGGACCTTGCTCCATCACTTCGTTCCAGAACGGCACATCGAAAACCGGACCATGCCCCAGGTCGATCAGCCCGGCTTCTTCCGCTGCCCGGCAATCGAGAATGCTGTCGCCGATCGCGACGCCGCACCGCGGGTCGAGACCGGTGCTCGAGAACACGCCATAGGGGAGATTGTTCAGAGGGAAGTCGGTTTTGGGATCGTTGGCGCTTTCGACCCAGCTTCTGGCAAGTGGCATGGGTGTTTCCTTTCAATCCTGTCCAACGGCGTCCGGTTGCGTTTCGAGCAAAGCGGCGGCGATCGGCGGCAAGGCGCGGGCGGCGGCGTCGATGGCGGTCAGCCGCGCGAACGGCGCCATGTCGACACCCCACCGCACCGCGTTGACCATCTGCGCGACCAGGCACAGATCGGCCTGTGTCACGCTGTCGCCAAAGCAGAACCGCGTGTCCGGGCGGATCATCGCCTGAAAAGCCGCGAACCCGGCGATCATCCAGTGGTGCATCCAGTCCCGGCACGCGTCCGGACCATGTCCGAGCGACTTCAGATGCATGACAACGCGCAGGTTGTTCACCGGATGCACATCGGCGGCAAAGACATCCGCCGCAGCGCGAACGCGCGCGCGTTCCAGCGGATGCCGGGGCAACAGCGGCGGGTCGGGATAGACCTCGTCCAGCCATTCGAGGATCGCCATTGACTGGGTCAGAACCGTGCCGTCGTCCAGAACCAGCGTCGGCACCCCCGCGCCCGGGTTCAACGCGACGTAATCCGGCGCCTTTTGCCCGCCCTCCAGCAGGTTGACCGGCCGGATCGCATAATCCAACCCCTTGAGGTTCATCGCCGCGCGAACCCGCAGCGACGTGGTCGAGCGCCAGTAGGAATAGAGGATCATCGCTACCCGCCCCTCATCGTTCGTCGTGCCGATCCCATTGGCCGCGTTCGGGTCCCCGCAGGTCGTGGCCCCGGCCCTTGCCATAGCGGTCAGGTCGATCATGCACGAATTTCTGCCACCAAGCATAGCCGATGGCGCCGAAGACGAGGCACAGGAAGGCGACAAAGAGGTAACCGAGGACGTCCATCACTTTTTGCCCGGCGAGCCGTCGAACTTCTTTTCGAGGTCCGTCCAGCAATCGATGTAGTCGTCCTGCAGGGGCGCCTCCTGCGCGGCGAAACGCGTCAGGTGCTGGGGAAAGCGGGTTTCGAACATGAAGGACATGGTGTTATCGAGCTTGTGCGGCGCCAGTTCGGCATTCGACGCGCCCTCAAAGGCGCCCTTGTCCGGGCCGTGCGGCAACATCATGTTGTGCAGGCTCATTCCGCCGGGAACAAAGCCCTGCGGCTTGGCGTCGTATTGGCCATAGATGTTGCCCATCAGCTCGGACATGACGTTCTTGTGGTACCAGGGCGGGCGGAACGTGTCCTCGGCCACCATCCAGCGTTCGCGGAACAGGACAAAGTCGATATTGGCGGTGCCCGGCACGCCTGACGGTGCCGTCAGAACAGTGAAGATCGACGGGTCGGGGTGGTCGAACAGGATCGCGCCGACCGGGCAATAGGTGCGCAGGTCGTATTTCACCGGCGCGTAGTTGCCATGCCAGGCCACCACGTCCAGCGGGCTGTGCCCAATCCGGGTTTCGTGAAACTGGCCGCACCATTTGACGGTGACGGTGGACGGCACCTCGCGATCCTCGAAGGCCGCGACGGGCGTCTTGAAATCGCGCCGGTTCGCCATGCAATTGGCGCCGATCGGGCCGCGGCCCGGCAGCTCGAATTTCTGGCCGTAATTCTCGCAGACGAAACCGCGGCACGGCCCTTCCAGCACCTCGACGCGGTAGAGCAGCCCGCGCGGCAGGATGGCGATTTCCTTGGGCTCCAGATCGATGATCCCCAGCTCGGTACAGAACCGCAGCCGGCCTTCCTGTGGGACCACCAGCAATTCGCTGTCGGCGGAATAGAAATACGCATCCTGCATCGATTGCGTCACCAGGTAGATATGGCTGGCCATGCCGATCTGGATGTTGACGTCTCCGGCGGTGGTCATCGTGCGCATGCCGGTCAGCCAGGTCAGCGGCTGTTCGGAATGCGGCACCGGATCCCAGCGGTACTGGCCCAGAGAGATCACGTCCGGGTCGACATGCGGCGCGGATTTCCAATAGGGCAGATCGGTCCTGGCGTACCGATGCGAATGCTTGACCGAAGGCCGGATGCGGTAGCACCAGGTGCGTTCGTTCTGGTGGCTGGGCGCGGTAAAGGCCGTGCCCGACAATTGTTCCCCATAGAGGCCGTAATTGCATTTCTGCGGACTGTTCATGCCCTGCGGCAGGGCGCCGGGCAGCGCCTCGGTTTCGAAATCATTGCCGAAGCCGGGCATGTACCCGGCATGCGGGCCGGCGACCGACGGCGCCTGCAGCATGCCGGTCGGGTGGGTCTGACGGTTCATCGCGGCCTCCCTTGTTCGCTGGGTTCGTCTGTAATAGTTGATTTTGTAACTAACAACGGAACGGACAAGGGCGCGATGGAAAAAGGCGCATTCGACCTGCAGGAATTTCTGCCGTATCGGTTGAACCAGGCCGCCGAGGCGGCGAGCCTCGGATTTCAGAAGGTTTACCGCGAACGGTACGGAATGCTGCGCACCGAGTGGCGGGTTCTGTTCCACCTCGGCCTATACGGCTCGATGACCGCGCGCGAGATCGGAGCGCGGGCCGGTATTCACAAGACAAAGATCAGCCGCGCGGTGTCACGTCTGGAAGCGCAGCGGTTTCTGACCCGGAAGAGGGACGAGGCCGATCGCAGGGTCGAAAACCTGTCGCTGACCCCCAATGGTCGCCGCGTCTACGACGATCTGTTCGCGGTTGCCGAACGCTACGAGGGTGACTTGACTGCGGCGCTGAGCACGGATGAACGCGCACTTCTGCGCGATCTCTTGCGCCGGATCGAAACAGCCGGGCAGGCCGCGATCAGAACTTGACCGTCACGCCGGGCAGTTTCAGCGCCTTGACCAGGTCGCGCAATTCCTGACGTGCGGCCACGTTCGAGATGTTCAACTGCTTGACGCCGACATCCTTGAGGTCCAGCAGCGTCAATCCGCGCGGGAACAACTCGCGAAAGATCACCCGTTCGGAAAAGCCCGGCGCGATGCGAAAGCCGATGCGCTTGGACAACCGTTCCAACGCCTTTTCCATCTTGGCCTTGTTGACCATCGCCTGCGCCCCAAGCCGATTGCGCAGCACCACCCAGTCGATCGGCGCCAAACCGGCCTGCGCCCGCAATTGCCGGGCGTTCCAGACCATCTCGGAATAGACGGACGGCCCCTGGATCTTGTCGCCGTCGCTGTCGATCCGCGCCAGCAGGTCGAAATCGACGAAACTGTCGTTGAGCGGTGTGACCAGCGTGTCGGCCAGCGAATGCGCCACCTGGCTCAGCCGGGTATGCGAGCCCGGGCAATCGATCAGAACGAAATCCGAGCGCGCCTCGAGATCTGCAACGGCCCGCGACAGCCGGTGGTCATAGGCGTTTTCGCCGGGCGCGAGGGTCGTCTCATCGACCGAGGGCAGGTCCATGTAGAACGGGCTGGGCAAATCGATACCGGCCTTGTCCAGGTAATTGCGGCGGTTGTCCATGTAACGGCCCAGCGTGCGCTGGCGCAGGTCGAGATCCAGCGCCCCCACCCTGTGACCCATGCGCGCCAAAGCGGTCGCGACATGCATCGACACGGTCGATTTGCCCGCGCCGCCCTTTTCGTTACCGATCACGATGATATGCGCCATCGCAGTGTCCCTTGCCCGATTTCCCACATGTTCTGCTGCGGGTTGTTGGCTTCAACTGTATCTTGTGGCGGTTTGCAAGAAAACCCTGCTGCGCCGCCCGGTATCAGATTGCCGCGCGATGCGACGAAAAAGGCCCGGTCGCAGCCGACCGGGCCCTATTCGCGACCGGGAATACGGTCAGTTCAGACGCGCACCGACCTCGGCGATCGAGTCGTCGATCAGTTTTCCGGCATCCTTGGCCGTCATCTGCGCGGCGACCACATCGCGCGCAGCCATCACAGCCACGGTTGCGGCGCGGTCGCGCACGTCCTTAACGGCAGACGCTTCGGCCGACTTGATCTGATCCTCGGCCGCCGCCAGACGGCGGGCGATGGATTTCTGCAATTCTGCCCGGGCTTGGTCCGCCGCCAGCTCGGCCTCCTCCTTGGCCTGAGCCACGATCCGCCCGGCCTGGTCCTGGACCTCGCGGGATTTGCGCTCGTAGCTGGCCAGCAGAGCCTGGGCTTCTTCACGCAGCTTGCGGGCCTCGTCCAGATCGTTCCGGATGCCTTCGGCACGCTTGTCCAGCATCCCGCCCAGCAGTCCGGGCACCTTGAAATAGGCCAGCACGCCAAGGAACAGCAGGAAACCCAGAAGCACCACGAAATCGGTGTTGCCCAGCGAAAAGAACGGCCCCTTGGCGGCCAGCGCGGGGCTGGCGAACAGGGTCGCGGCGATGGCGGGTAGGGTTACGTTGCGCATCGTGTCACCCCTTGATCCGGTTGCCGACGGCGGCGGCGATCGCCTTGGCGTCGGTCTTTCCACCAAGTGCCGCGACGATGGCCTCGGCGGTGTCCTTGGCAACGATTTCGACATTGGCCATGGCCGACGCGCGGATATCGGCGATCGCCTTTTCCGACTCGGCCGCCTTGGCGGCGATTTCGGCATCGGCCTTGGCCAGCGCATCGTCGAGATCGCCCTTGATTTCGTCACGGGTCTTTTGCGCGATGGCCTGCGCCTCGGTTCGTGCGTCCGCCAACGCCTTGTTGTACGCCGCTTCCGCATCGGCAGCCTTCTGCTTCAGCTCTTCGGCAGCGGTGATATCGTTTGTGATCGTGCCCTGGCGTTCGGCAAGGACCGACGCGATGCGCGGCAGGGCCACGCGGGACAGGATGAAGAAGATCGCCACCAGCGCGATGACCAGCCAGACGATCTGGTTCGGCCACCAGTCGAAGCAAAGCTGCGGCATCCCGATGGCGCTGCCACCGGCATCGACGCAACTGCTGGCCGTTGCAGCGCCTTCTGCGGCTCCGGTTGTCTCGGTCGCCATGGTGTCCTCCTTGGGACGGGTGTCTCACCATCGGGCGGGCCGTCTTATGACGGCGCCGCCCGCGCGTAAGGATTCAGAGTAGCGCGTCTTAGACGGCGAACATCAGCAGCAGCGACACGAGGAAGGCAAAGATGCCCAGTGCTTCTGCGAAGGCGATGCCGATGAACAGGGTGGCGGTCTGCGAAGCAGCCGCGGAGGGGTTGCGCAGAGCGCCGGCCAGGAAGTTGCCGGCCACGTTGCCCACCCCGATGGCGGCAGCGCCGGAACCGATTGCTGCGAGGCCTGCGCCGATATGTGCGAGATCGCCTTCCATGTGAATTCTCCTTACGATTGGAAGTTGATGATTTGTCGTGGGGTGCGCAGCATCTGCGCACCGCAACCTAGTGATGCGGGTGCAATGCGTCCTTGAGATACACGCAGGTCAGGATGGTGAAGACATAGGCCTGGATGAAGGCCACCAGCACCTCGAGCCCGTAGATCGCCGTGATCGCCAGGACCGACAGCGGCGATACCGCCGCGATCGCCGCGAAACCGGCGAAGACCTTGAGAACCGCGTGACCGGCCATCAGGTTGCCGGCAAGACGGATGGAATGGCTGACCGGGCGCACGAAATAGGAAATCACCTCGATCAGCGCCAGGACCGGCCGCAGCGGCAGCGGCGCGGACGACACCCAGAACAGGCCCAGGAAGGCCGCGCCGTTCTTGACGAAACCGACGATGGTCACGGTCAGGAAAACCGCGAGTGCCAGCACGACCGACACCGCGAAATGCGACGTGGTGGTAAAGCTCATCGGGATCAGGCCCAGGAAGTTGGCGAAGACGATGAACATGAACAGCGTCATGATGTAGGGAAAGAACTTGAGCCCGTCCTTGCCCGCCACATCCTCGACCATCTTGTGGACGAAACCGTAGGCCAGTTCTGCGATCGACTGGCTGCGCGACGGGATGATGGCGCGGCGCGACGTGCCCACGATCATCAGCCCGGCAACCGCCAGAACCGCCAGGAACAGCCAAAGCGTCACGTTGGTGATGGTAAACGCGCCCACCGGACCGTCGCCGAACAGCGGTTCGACGATGAACTGATCCATCGGGTGAAAGACAAGACCACCTTCGGCTTTCGCGTCACTCGCCATCTGCGTCCCCTTCGTTGCCCTTCTGCCGGGCCTCTTGCGCCTTCTGGATCTCGGCCGCGCTGCGCAGCATCACGTTGATGCCCGCGGCGATCCCCAGCAATGTGAACAGCACCATGAGAAACGGTGTGGTGCCAAACAGCACGTCCAGCCCGTATCCGATGCCAAAGCCGATCCCCAGACCGGCCACCATTTCCGTCACCATCCGCCAGGCCAACTGAGCCTGGGAATAATGCTCCTCCTGGTGCGCCTTCGTGACGTCGCGCGCGGTTTTCGCCGCTTCGATCTTGCGCTCAAGCTCGGTCAGCTTGCTGTCGAGATCGGGATCGCTCACCCAAGATGCTCCGTTTGGAGTTCCGGCCTGTGCTACGCGGCGGGTCGGCACGAGTCAATACGACGCGGCTCACCACAGGCAGGGGCATAACCATCTGATAAAGATGTATTTTCCCCGCCGCTCCCCAAGGTGCGGCAATCGGTACGCCGCGGCCTGATGCCAATTCACGGCAATTCCGTTATTCAACTAACTGGTTGAGTTTTTCCGCCATACCGGCTTAACCGCAGCATGAGCCGCGATCTCGATACCGTCTTTGCCGCGCTGGCCGATCCGACACGCCGGCAGATCCTGTCGATGCTGCTCGAGGACGATATGGCGGTAACAGACGTCGCCGAACCGTTCGAGATGTCGCTTGCCGCGATCTCCAAGCACCTGACGATCCTCACGCGCGCCGGACTGATCAGCCAGGAAAAGCGCGGCCGGGTGAAATGGTGCAAGCTGGAACCGGACGCGCTTCGCGACGCCAGTATCTGGATGCAGAGTTTCGGCCAATTCGAGGCGGTCAACCTGGATGCGTTCGAACGGTTTCTGCAGCAGGAACTTGACGAACCCGACCCGATCTTCACGGAACCGGCGGCGAACGAACGCTAGTCGAAGATCGCCGAATGCTCCTTGAGATGGGCCAGGAAGGCCTGGACCTTGGCGGTGCGGTGCAGGTCGACATGCGTGACCAGCCAAAGCGGTGCGGTCCAGTCTTCCTGCGGCGGCATGATCTGCACGAGGTCTGGGCACTGCTCTGCCTCGCGCACGCTGAAAAACCCGATCCCGGCACCGGCCAGAACCGCCTGCTCCAGCACGCGCGAATCCGAGGCGCGAAACGTGATGCGCTCGGCCGGAACATGGGCGATCAGCCAGCGCATGAACGGCGCCCGCGTCTCGAGATTGTCGGGACCGACGAACCGGTGATCGACCATCGCCGCCAGGCCGTCCGGCTTGCCATGTGCCTCGACATAGGCCCGGCTGGCGTATAGCGCGATCTTCTCTCGGGCAAAGGGCTGCACGACGTTGTCCGGCTCCTCCGGCACCGATCCGGCGCGCAGCGCCACATGCGCTTCGCCGTATTCGAGACGAAACAGTCGATCGCCGGTCAGATAGCGCACGGTGACGTCGGGATGCGCTTTCTGGAAGCTGGCCAGCGCCTCGACCATCATCGGCGCGAACGCCACCAGCGAGGTGATCAGCAGATCGCCCGACACCTCGGCACCGCGTCCGCGGATGCGGCTGGCCAATTGCTGGAACTGGTCGTCGGTCGTCTGCGCCACTCGCAGCAGGTCGATGCCCGCTTCGGTCGCGGTATAGCCGCGCGGATGACGCTGGAACAACTTGACGCCGAGCTGTTTCTCCAAAGCGTCGATATGCCTGATCACCGTGGCGTGGTGGACACCCAGAACCTCGGCCGCACCACTGACTGTGCCGTGCCGCGCGACCTGGTAGGCCGTCTTGATCTCGTCCCAGTTTTCCAATCGGTTCTCCAATCTGTGTGCCCGCCCGCGGCGCGTGGACACGTCCGGGACAAAGACAAACACAGCCCCGATATGGGGCCAAGGGGCAATCGCAACCACCCCGCACCGCGATATCCTGGATTCCGGATCCTTGACTCCGGGCGCGACATCGCCTACCCGCGCTGCAACACCCGGAAGTGTATCGCTTCCGGTCCCATGGGCCCTGCCCGGGATCGCCCTCCGTCAGCGCGTCGCGCCCACGGGGGCGTTTGTGCATTGCGCCGCCGGTTCCTAGATTGAACCGGCGAACCCGAAACCGGCGAAGGAGGCCGCGGCATGTTTGAGAATCTATCCGAACGCCTCGGCAGCGTGTTCGACCGGCTGACCAAGCAAGGTGCACTGACCGAGGACGATGTGAAGACCGCCCTGCGCGAAGTGCGCGTCGCCCTGCTCGAGGCCGACGTGTCGCTGCCGGTCGCGCGCAACTTCATCAAGGCAGTCGAGAAAAAGGCGACCGGCCAGGCGGTGACCAAATCGGTGACGCCGGGCCAACAGGTGGTCAAGATCGTCCATGACGAACTGATCGAGGTGTTGCGCGGCGAAGGCGAGCCGGGCGCGCTGCGCATCGACAATCCGCCTGCACCGATCCTGATGGTCGGCCTGCAGGGCGGCGGCAAGACGACGACGACCGCCAAGCTGGCCAAGCGGCTCAAGGAACGTGACGGCAAAAAGGTCCTGATGGCCTCGCTGGACGTCAACCGCCCCGCCGCGATGGAACAGCTGGCCATCCTCGGCCAGCAGATCGGCGTCGACACGTTGCCCATCGTCAAGGGCGAAGATCCGGTGACGATCACCAAGCGCGCCAAGACGCAGGCATCGCTGGGCGGCTATGACGTCTACATGCTGGACACCGCCGGTCGGCTGTCGATCGACGACGAGCTGATGGCCCAGGTCGAGGCGGTGCGCGACGTGGTCAATCCGCGCGAAACGCTGCTGGTGGTCGATGGCCTGACCGGCCAGGACGCGGTGCACACGGCCGAGAATTTCGACGAACGCATCGGCATCTCGGGCGTGGTGCTGACGCGCATGGACGGCGACGGCCGCGGCGGCGCGGCCCTGTCGATGCGCGCGATCACCGGCAAGCCGATCAAGTTCGTCGGCCTCGGCGAAAAGATGGACGCGCTCGAAACCTTCGAGCCCGAGCGCATCGCCGGACGCATCCTGGGCATGGGCGACATCGTCAGCCTCGTGGAAAAGGCGCAACAGACGCTCGAGGCCGAACAGGCCGAGCGCATGATGAAGCGCTTCCAGAAGGGTCAGTTCAACATGAACGACCTCAAGATGCAGCTGGAACAGATGATCAAGATGGGCGGCATGGAGGGCATGATGTCGATGATGCCCGGCATGGGGAAGATGGCCAAGCAGATGGAAGGCGCCGGCATCGACGACAAGATCCTGCGCCAGCAGATCGCGCTCATCAACTCCATGACCAAGGTGGAACGCGCCAACCCGCAGATCCTGCAGGCCAGCCGCAAGAAACGCATCGCGGCCGGTTCGGGGATGGAAGTGTCCGACCTCAACAAGCTGCTCAAGATGCAGCGGCAGATGTCGGACATGATGAAGAAGATGGGCAAGATGGGCAAAGGCGGAATGCTGAAACAGGCCATGCGCGGCATGTTCGGCAAGGGCGGACTGCCGCCTGAAATGGCGCAGGGCATGGACCCCAAGGCGCTGGAAGCCGCGGCCAAGCAACTGGGCGGCGCCGGCGGGATGCCGGGCCTGGGTGGCGCGGCGCTGCCGCCGGGCCTGTCGGGGTTCGGCAAGAAGAAGTGATCTGACATGCCCGCCCCCGTGATCGATACCCCTCGCCTGCGCCTGCGCGGCCACACGATGGCCGACCTCGATGCGCTGTGCGACCTGTTCGCGTCCGACCGGGCGCGGCACATGGGTGGGCCGATCCCGCGCAAGCAGGCGTGGCGTTGGCTCGCGTCCGAGGTCGCGATGTGGGACCTGATGGGCCACGGCGCCTGGGGCATCGAGACCCGTGACGGCACCTTTGTCGGACAGGTCGGCATTCTCAGACCGCCGCATTTTCCCGAACCCGAGATCGGCTGGACCCTGCTCGCCGATGGCGAAGGCAAGGGCTATGCGACCGAAGCCGCCGTGGCCGTGCTTGACTGGGCCTGGGCCCGCAGCTTCGACACGCTGGTCTCCTATATCGATCCGTCGAACGGACGATCCATCGCACTGGCCGAACGGCTTGGTGCCGAACACGACCCCGACGCCGCCCTGCCCGATGGTGAAACGCACGACGAGACCGTCGTTTATCGCCACCGCCCCGACGCCGACGGCAACTCGGAGGCGTATGCATGACCACGCACCTTCTGACCACCGACCGTCTTGTCCTGCGCGTGCCGTCATCGGCGGACCGCGCCTGCTACGACGCATTCTACGCGGTCTCGGATCTGACGGTTGGCGGGTATCGCGGCGGACGCGATGCCGCCGAGGTGGATGCGATCCTGCGCCGCGACATCGACCATTGGGCGCGCCACGGCTTTGGCATGTTTCTCATAGAAGCGCGCAACACCGGGCAGTTCCAGGGCGGGACGGGGCTTTACCTGCCAAAGGGATGGCCGACCCCCGAGCTGACATGGTGGCTCATGCCGGCGGTGCGTGGCACCGGTGTGGCGACCGAGGCCAGCCTTGCGGTTATCGACTGGGCGCACGACGTGCTGAACTGGTCCCGGGTCGAAACCATGATGCGCGACGAAAACGCCCCGGCCCGGGCATTGGCAAACCGGCTTGCGCAGCGTTGCGGCGGACGCCGCGACCGGCGCGAAACCCTGCCCGACGGCGTGGCCCGCGACATCTATGTCTTGTCGGAAAGGGCCGCGGCATGACCCTGACCAACGCCCCGCGCCTTGAAACAGAGCGGTTGATCCTGCGCGGTCCCGAACCGCAGGATGCCGAACCGGTCATCGCCTTCCTGATGGATCGCGACCGCGCCGCCGGGTTCGGCGCCTACGACAACCGCGGCGATGCCTGGCGCTGGTTCGCGCTGAATGTCGGGCATTGGCACATCCACGGCTACGGCTATTTCACCGTGACTTTGAAAGAGACCGGGCAGCCGGTCGGTCTGTCGGGCATCTGGAACCCCGAGGGCTGGCCCGAACCCGAGGTCGGCTGGGTTGTCTTCGACGGCTTCGAAGGCCGGGGCATCGCCTACGAGGCCGCGGCCCGCGCCCGCCGTTGGGCCTATGACGATCTGGGCATGACCACGCTGACGTCGAACATCGTACCGGGCAATGCGCGCTCGGTCGCGCTGGCCCAGCGGCTGGGTGCCACCTACGAGCGCACCTATCACAACGTCACGATGGGCGAGGACATGTTGTTTCGCCATCCCGGACCGGAGGCGTTGGCATGAGCACCATCATCCGCTTTCCGGAGCTTCGAACCGATCGCTTGATCCTGCGCGGCCCGCGCGAAGAGGATTTCGAGGCCGTTCTGGCCTTCATGTCCTCCGAACGCTCGGCCTATGTGGGCGGACCCACCGCCGACCGTTTCGCCGCATGGCGCGCCTTTCTGGCGGTGATGGGCCATTGGGCGTTGCGCGGCTACGGCTTTTTCACGCTCGAACACCGCGAAAGCGGTGCACTGGCCGGCCGGGTGGGCGTCGTGGAACACGAGATGTGGCCGGAACCGGAACTGGGCTGGCAGCTTTTCGACGGGTTCGAAGGTCAGGGCTATGCTTTCGAAGCCGCCGTCGCCGTGCGCAGCTGGGCTTGGCGCGAACACGGGTTGGGTCCGCTGATCTCGATGGTCGTGCCGGAAAACTCCCGGTCCGTCGCGCTGGCGCGGCGGCTGGGAGCGCGGTACGAGCGCGACATCGTGCTGCTGGACACACCCGGCCAGATATTCCGTCACCCGGACCCGGTGGAGGTCGGCGCATGACTGCCCCCGTCGAACAGCACCGACCCGGCCCCGGAGCCCGGACCGCCGCCCGTCTGGGCGGCAAGGTGCCGGTGATCGACACGCCGCGCCTGCAATTGCGCGGTCCGCGCATCTACGATTTCGACGCCTTTGCCGAGATCCTGTGTTCGGACCGGGCGCAACACATGGGTGGCCCCTTCAGCCGCGAAGCCGCCTGGACCGATTTCGCCGGCTACACGGCGTTGTGGATGCTGCATGGCCACGGTCTCTGGACCATCGATGCGCAGACCCAACCCAGTGCGGGTTTCGTCCTGGTCGGCTACGAATACGACGATCCCGAAGCCGAGCTGGGAATCTTCCTGACCGAAACCGCCGAGGGTCAAGGTATCGCGCTCGAGGCGCTCGAAGCCGCTCGCAGCTACACGTTCGACAACCTGCGCTGGACCAGCGTCGCATCCTTTGTCGACCCCGAAAACACCCGTTGCATCGCGCTCATGAACCGCTCGGGCGCAGAGCGCGACCGTGCCTGCGAGGCGCGGCTGGGTGACGGCACGCTGGTGTTCCGACACCACGCCCCGAACCCGGAGGACGCCTGATGGGACATCGCGACATTCCCGTTCTCGAAACGCCCCGGCTGGTGCTGCGCGGACCCGAACCCGAGAACTACCCCGATTTCAAGGCCACCTTCGCGTCCTACCGGTCGCGATTCATGGGTGGGCCGCTGAATGCCTACGAAACCTGGATGCTGTATGCCGCCGAGATCGGCCATTGGGAAATCCGCGGTTTCGGCATGTGGATGGTCCACCTGCGCGAGACCGGCGAAACCGTGGGCATGGCAGGCGGCTGGTTCCCCGCCAAATGGCCCGAACGCGAGATCGCCTGGATCATCTGGCCGAACCACCACGGCAACGGTTTCGCGCTCGAGGCCACCAACCGAGTGCGCCGGCATTTCTATGACGACCGCGGCTGGGAAGGCGCCGTCAGCTATCTCGACCCCAAGGATCTCGACTCGATCCGGCTGGCCGAACGGCTGGGCGCGCGAAAGGACCACGACGCCGCCAGTGTCGATGGCAACGACGCGGTCTACCGCCATCCTTCTCCCGAAGCGCTGCGCGGAACGCAGCTGGCGCACGGCATCGACATGGAAATCGCCCATTACCGCGATCCGCTCTTCAAACCGAAAGGCTGGGCCCTTGATTGACCCCGATACCATCGCCCGCGCGGCCAAGCTGCTGCACGACCACAGGGACAGCATCGACCGGCTGGACGCGATCCTCGTGTTCACGCTGGCCGAACGTTTCAAGCACACCCAGGCCGTTGGCGTGCTCAAGGCGCAGCACGACCTGCCCCCATCCGACCCCGCGCGCGAGGAACAACAGATCGCGCGGCTACAGGACCTGGCGCTCCAGGCCGATCTGGACCCGGAATTCGCCACAAAGTTCCTGAATTTCGTCATTCAGGAAGTCATCCAGCACCACAAGCAACACCAAACGTAAGGTGTGCAGTTCCTGCGCACCGCACATCCAGCCATCCAAAGGAGAAACCCAAATGGCAATGAAGATCAGACTGGCCCGCGGCGGCTCGAAAAAGCGTCCCTTCTATCGCATCGTGGCCGCCGATAGCCGCATGCCCCGCGACGGCCGCTTCATCGAGAAGCTGGGCTCGTACAATCCGCAGCTTCCCAAGGACAGCGAGGACCGGGTCAAGATGGACCTCGAGCGTATCCAGTACTGGCTGGGTCAGGGCGCGCAGCCGACAGACCGGGTGTCGCGTTTCCTCGAGGCCGCCGGCGTGATCGAGAAGAAGGAACGCAACAACCCGCAGAAAGGCGCCCCGGGCAAGGCGGCGCAGGAACGCGCCGAAGCCAAGGCGGCGAAGGCCGCGAAGGCCACCGAGGCGCCGGCCGAGGAAGCCCCGGCCGAGGAAGACGCCGCAGCGGAATAAACCGCCGCGTTGCGCGCTTCGGCGGCGGGCCCACCCCGTCGCCGAAGCCCCTTATCGCCCGGGCAGCCCATGTTCCGTCTGTTTCGCCTTGCCTTCCTGGTCGCGCTGGCCTTTCTGGCCGGCGCGCTCACGGAACGCGGCAGGCGCGCTCAGGATTGCGCACAGGCGGGTGGGACCTGGTCGGCAGACAGAATGTGCATGATCGGAGATCGTCGGGATGGCTGAACTGGTTTGTGTCGGCGCCATCGCGGGCGCGTTCGGCGTCCAAGGCGAGGTTCGGCTGAAAAGCTTTACCGCCGAACCCGCGGCTTTGGCGGACTATGCGCCGTTGTCGACCGAAGACGGAAGCAAGACCTTCGAGGTCGAAATCACCCGCGAGATCAAGGGCGGCTTCGCGGCGCGGTTGTCCGGTGTCGCGACGCGCGAGCAGGCCGATGCCCTCAAGGGTGTCCGGCTTTTTGTCCCGCGCGAACGCCTTCCCTCGCTGCCCGACGACGAATACTATCACGCCGACCTGATCGGGCTCGAGGTCGTCGATACCGGCGGGGCGGTGCTCGGTACTGTCAAGGCGGTGCTGAACCACGGCGCCTCGGACCTGCTGGAGATACTGGTGCCGGGTCAAAGCCGCACCGTGCTGTTGCCGTTCACGATCGCCGCGGTCCCGACCATCGACCTGGCCAAGGGCCGGATCGTCGCCGATCCCCCGGCGGGATCGTTCGAATGAACGCCCTTCCCACCTCTGAAAGAAAAGCGACCCGAACGGGTCGGAGAGCGCCGGACATGGCGATCGCCCGGTCAGCCACGACGCAAGAGAGAAGGCCCGACAGATGACCGATAGCCCGGCGAAATCGCATGGTCGCAAGACGATCCGCGCTTCGGCGGTTCCGCGCGACCTGATGTCGGCGGTACCGGAACTGGCGCGGGCCTGGTCGGCGCAGGTGATCACGCTGTTCCCCGAGGCGTTTCCCGGCATCCTGGGGCTGTCGTTGACCGGCAAGGCGCTGAAAGACGGGGTCTGGCAACTGTCGACTGTCGCGTTGCGAGATTACGGCGAAGGGCGTCACCGCAATGTCGATGACACGCCGGCCGGTGGCGGCGCGGGCATGGTGCTGCGCGCCGATGTCATGGGACGGGCGGTCGACACCGCGCTTGGGCGTGCGCCGCGCGGTGCCCCCCTGGTCTACCTGTCTCCGCGCGGCAAGCCATTCGATCAGGCCACCGCCCGGCGCTTCGCCGCGGCGCCCGGCATCGTGATGATATGTGGCCGGTTCGAAGGCCTGGATCAGCGCGTCATCGACCATTACGACATCGAAGAACTGTCCATCGGCGACTACGTCCTGACCGGCGGAGAACTGGCAGCCCAGGCGGTGCTGGACGCGACCGTGCGGTTGCTGCCGGGCGTTCTGGGAAACGCCGACTCGACCCAGGAGGAAAGCTTTTCCGATGGGTTGCTCGAGCATCCGCAATATACCCGGCCGGCGGCGTGGCGCGGCCGGCCTATCCCGGACATCCTGCTGTCGGGCAACCACGCCGCGATCTCGGCCTGGCGCCGGGAACAGGCCCGCGCGCTGACCCGCGACAGGCGGCCTGACCTGCTGGAAAAGAACGGCGGCGCGGAGGACTGACAACCGCCGCCGCGTGCCCGCGGTTATCCGGCCGCGCGCCGGTGCAGACCAGCCGATCCCGCGGAACCATCCCGGCGAACAAGTGGCGGTATCTGCGCTTCGTTTTCAGTCCACGGCGCCGAACCGAACGTCGCCACCATCGCGCTCAGTCTCTCGGCTTCCTGCCGCAAGGATCGGCTGGCTGCGCTCGATTGGCTGGCCATCGCCGCGTTCTGCTGGGTGACCGTATCGAGCTGGCGCACGCCGACATTCAGCTCGGTCAGGCCCTGGGCCTGGCCCTGCACCTCGGCGGCGATTTCGGACATCAACGCACCCAGCGAAAACACCTGCTCGAGCACCGATCCGATCGAACCGCCCGTGGCTTGAACAAGTTGGCTGCCCTGCTGCACCTGGTCGACGGTGGACTGGACCAGAGACTTGATCTCACGTGCCGAGTCAGACGCGCGATGGGCCAGGCCGCGCACTTCGGTCGCGACAACGGCAAACCCCTTGCCCGCATCTCCGGCGCGGGCGGCCTCGACACCGGCGTTCAGCGCAAGAAGATTGGTCTGGAACGCGATATCCTCGATAACCTCGACGATCCGGTAAATCTGGCCCGAGGCCGCCTGGATCTTGCCAATCGCATCGATGGCCTGTTCCAGACCCCGCCCGCTTTCCTCCGACAGCGCGCGGCTGGATTGCGCAAGCCCATCGGCCTCGGCGGCGCGATCGCTGATCTGTTTGCCGCCTGTGGTCAGCAGGTCCAATGCAGCGGCGGTTTCCTCCAGTGTGGCCGCCTGCGATTCGACCCGGCGCGACAGATCATCCGACATCGCCCCGATCTCTGCCGAGGCGTTGGTGACGTTGTCGGCGGCGCTGGCGATGTCCTGCACAGTTGCGGCCAGACTGTCGGCGACCGCGTTGAAGTTCGCGCGCAACGCCTCGTATTCCGCCGGAAAGACGACGTCGTCCCCCAGCCTGTGCGCCAGGTTCTTTGCGGCAAGCCGTTCGAGACCCTGGCTGAGAACCTGGACAACCGCTTCCTGGTCGGCCCGTTGGCGGCGCCGTTCGGCGGCTCCGTTTTCGGCTTCGAGCAGTTGCGCACGGAAACTGTCGACGCTGCGTGCGATGCTGCCGATCTCATCGCCGCGCTGCCCGTGCGGAACCGTCGCCGTCAGATCGCCGTCCTTGATTCGCGAAATCGAGGCATCCAGCGCCGTCAGGGGCCGCATCAGGTAACGGATCGCCGCCAGGATCGCCACGACGGCCAGCAGAACGCAGATCGCAACCGAAACAAGCGTGTTGAAGCGAAGCGTGGCAATCACCGAATCGATCTGCGAGCGTTCGACGCCGACGTAGAAGATGCCGATCGGCACGCCGGCCGAGTCGAGGATCGGCTGGTATTGCGTGAGGTAGGATTTACCCAGGATCACCGCCTCGCCCCGGTAGGTGCGTCGCTGCATCATCGCGGTGTGAACCGGGTTTTCCCGCCCGAGATACGTGCCCACGGCGCGGCTGCCGTCGGGTTTCTTGATGTTCGTCGAAAGACGGACGAAATCGCCGACCGCGTCGTCCCAGCCGAATATCGTGGCGGTTTCGCCGGAAATCTGTCCGACCCGGTCGATCAGGGAATGGTTCGACAGGTCGGGCAGGGCGGCCCAGGTCACTTCGGTGACGCGGTTGTCGGCGTCCGTTTTGACGGCAATCCCGCCATAGGCATCGCGGAACCGTTCGACCAGCACGCGCAGCGACGTGTCCTGACGCAACTGGGCCGCATCGAGAAGCGCACGATAGGCCGGCCCGGACATCGCGACGTACAAACCAGCCGATAGCAGGCAAAGCAACACCGTGCCACCGATCAACAACTGGCAGCGAAACGATTTGAGAAACGAGAACATCACGGACTCCTTGCACGGGACCTCGGAAATACAGCCCGACGATTGAAGAAATGGTTATCCGCCAAGTCTTCGACCGCGCAGTCCCATTCCGCCCGCGTGCCGCGGCCGTCGCGAGATGAAAAACGCTTGAACGCCCGGCGCCGCGGCAGTATACGGCCCCAGCCCGCTGGCCCAGCCTGTCGGGCCCGTTCATCTGTCGGGCGATCAGTCTTCGGCCCAGTCGCGGATAACGGCGAACCAAGAAACGGCGACGGAATCTCCTGCGGGCGCATATGCGGACCCGGCCGAAGACCAGGAGCTCTGCGGCGGCAAATCCCTTCACGGGTCAACCGTGAGCAGTTCAGGAGATGGTCAGATGGATCTGATCGCACAGCTCGAGGCAGAACAGATCGCCTCGCTCGGGAAGACCGTTCCCGATTTCAAGGCCGGCGACACCGTGCGCGTCGGCTACAAGGTGACCGAAGGCGCCCGTACCCGCGTCCAGAACTACGAAGGCGTCTGCATCGGCCGCAAGAACGGGTCGGGTATCGCCGGGTCGTTCACGGTGCGCAAGATTTCCTTCGGTGAAGGCGTGGAGCGGGTGTTTCCGCTGTATTCCACCAACATCGAATATATCGAGGTTGTCCGCCGCGGCCGCGTCCGCCGGGCCAAGCTCTACTACCTGCGTTCCCGCCGCGGCAAATCGGCCCGGATCGCGGAAGACGCAAACTACAAGCCGCTCAGCGGCGCCGACGCATAAGGAGAGACGAGATGAAAAAGGACATCCATCCCGATTACCACCTCGTCACCGTCAAGATGACCGACGGCACGACCTTCGAAACCCGCACCACCTGGGGCAAGGAAGGCGACACGCTGGTTCTGGATATCGACCCCACCGTGCATCCCGCGTGGACTGGCGGCGGCACACGCCTGATGGACCAGGGCGGCCGCGTGTCCAAGTTCAAGAAAAAATACGAAGGCCTGGGTTTCTGATCCACCTTCGATACCGTTCTGGCAGAGCCGCTCCATTCGGGGCGGCTTTTGTCTTTCGGTCGGATCGTGCGAATTGTCTTGATCGCCTTCACCACACGGTAAGCCACGCGCGCTAAGCCTTGCTCCGCCCGGCTGACCGGGCCGCTTCCAGAACGGAGGGCGGGCGTGCCGCGACTACGATATCTGCACCGGATGCTCCCGGCAGCTGTGCTGATCCTGACTGGCTGGGCCGTCTCCGCCGCGCCTCAGGCGCATCTGGTTCTCGATGTCCAGACCGGCGCGGTTCTGTCTGCGGACAATGCCGATACGCCGCTGCATCCCGCATCGCTGACAAAGATGATGACGCTTTACCTGGCTTTCGACGCGCTCAAGTCCGGCACCATCGCGGCCAACGATCCCGTCACCGTGTCGGCCAGCGCCGCAGCCAAGGGTGGATCGTCGCTGCATCTCAGGGACGGGGATCGCACGACGGTTCAAGCGTTGATCCTCGGCACCGCGATCCGGTCGGCCAACGATGCCGCCACTGCGCTGGCCGAGGCGATTGGCGGCACCGAAGCCGCGTTCGTCGCGCGCATGAACGACACCGCGCGGCGTCTGGGGCTGACCGCAACCCGGTTCCGCAACCCGCATGGCCTGACCGCTTCGGGGCATCTCTCGACCGCGCGTGACATGGCCGAACTCGGCCGCCGCCTGGCGATGGACCATCCGGAGTTCTTTTCCCTGTTCCGCCAGCGCACCGCCCGGATCGGCACGCGTGAAATCGCCCACACCAACCGCCGGTTCCTCGGCGCATATGACGGTGCCGACGGGATCAAGACGGGATATACCCGCGCCGCCGGATACAACCTGACCGCTTCGGCGCGACGCAGCGGGCGGCACCTGATCGTCACGGTCTTCGGCGCAACCTCGTCGGCGGAACGCACCGAGACCGTCGCGCGCCTGATGGATCGCGGCTTTTCCATGACGCCCGACACGGACACGGCGCCGCTTCGATCCCGGCCCACGCGCCCGGAAACCGCCTTCATCGCCGGGCTGTTTCCCGAACCCGGCACCAGCGGACCGCAAGCGGTGCGCAAGCCGCGACCTGCCATGCCGGGTGCGATCCTGCTGCGGCAGGCCGCCCCGCCAGCCGGCAACCCCAAGATGAAACATGCCGCCGGGGCGGTTTCTCTGGGTGGTTTGAGGGTCAGACAAGGCCTGATACCGGCCGCGTCGGCGCTGCAATAGAAACCGAGCGCCGACCGGCGTCACGTTCGTCCGCGACGCCGGCAGCACCCCTGCGAAATCCGGTCGCAGGCAGCGGAAATGCTGCATTTGCAACATATCTTTGGACCAAGCCGAGAGAGAGGTTTGACCCATGGACACGCTGCTGTTGTCCCGCATTCAGTTCGGAGCGAACATTTCGTTCCACATCCTGTTTCCGACGATCACCATCGCCCTGGGATGGGTGTTGCTGTTCTTCAAGCTGCGCTGGCAGGCAACAGGCGCAGCAAAATGGATGGATGCCTACCGTTTCTGGGTCAAGGTCTTTGCCCTGTCCTTCGCCATGGGCGTGGTCAGCGGCATCACGATGTCGTTCCAGTTCGGCACCAACTGGCCGGGCTTCATGGAAAGCGTGGGCAACATCGCCGGACCGCTGCTGGCCTACGAGGTGATGACTGCCTTCTTCCTCGAGGCTGTGTTTCTGGGCATCATGCTGTTCGGCATGTCGCGGGTGCCGTCCTGGCTGCATACGCTGTCCACTTTCCTGGTCGCCTTCGGCACGACCATGTCGGCCTTCTGGATCCTGGTGCTGAATTCGTGGATGCACACGCCCGCGGGGTTCGAAATGCGCGACGGCGTCGCGTTCGCTACCGATTGGTGGGCGATCATCTTCAACCCGTCGATGCCCTACCGCCTTGTGCACATGCTTCTGGCCTCGGGCCTGACCGTCGCCTTCCTGATCGCCGGGCTCAGCGCCTTCCGCCTGCTGATCGGCGACCGGTCGGACGCCGTGCGCGCGACCCTGCGCACCGGCCTGGTCATGGGTGCGCTGCTGATCCCGGTACAGATCGTCGCTGGCGATTTCCACGGCCTCAACACGCTGGAACACCAGCCGCAGAAGGTTGCCGCGATGGAAGGCAACTGGGAAACGCGCGGCAACGTTCCGCTGCTGCTGTTCGCCCTGCCCGACGAGGAAGCGCGCGAGAACCGCTTCGAGATCGGCATCCCCAACGGCGCCTCGCTGATCCTGAAACACAAGGCCGATGGCGTGGTGCCCGGCCTCAACGACTTCGTCGCCGAAGATGGCAGCGTGACCCATCCGCCCGTCGCGCCGGTCTTCTTCAGCTTCCGGATCATGGTCGGCACCGGCATGGCGATGCTGCTGCTCAGCTGGGCCGCGGTCGCGCTGATGTGGCGTCGCGGCGGCGTCCAGCACCTGCCCAAGCCGCTGTTGCTGGCGCTCGTTCCGATGGCGTTTTCGGGCTGGGTGGCAACGCTCGCCGGATGGTACACGACGGAAATCGGCCGTCAGCCCTGGCTGGTGCAGGGCGTTCTGACCACCGAACAGGCCGTGGCCGCCGTGCCCGCACCGATGGTGCTGACCACGCTGATCGCCTACCTGGCCATCTATGCCCTGTTGCTGTTCGCCTACGTGTCGGTTCTGTTCTACCTTGCCCGCAAGGCGGCGCGCGGCGAAGACATCGCGCCGCGGACCGCACTGTCCGGCCAGGCACCCGTCGCCGTGGCGGCGGAGTAGACCGATGGAGCTGTTCGGCGATCCCGGCACCTGGCTGCCGCTGACCTTTGCTGCCCTGATGGGCCTGTCGATCCTGATCTACGTCGTCCTCGACGGCTTCGACCTTGGTGTCGGGGTGCTGTTCCCCTTCGCCGAAGAGGCCGAAAAGGACCGCATGATCGCCTCGATCGGTCCGTTTTGGGACGCCAACGAAACCTGGTTGGTGTTGGCCATCGGAATCCTTCTGGTGGCCTTTCCCACCGCCCACGGCGCGATCCTGACGGCGCTCTACCTGCCCGTCGCGGTGATGCTGATCGGACTGATCCTGCGCGGTGTCGCCTTCGAGTTTCGGGTCAAGGCGCCCGCGCCCTGGAAGGACAGCTGGAATCGTGCCTTCTTTGCCGGGTCGCTGATGACCTCGCTCAGCCAGGGTTACATGCTGGGGCTCTACATCATGGGGCTGCAGGTGACGTGGTTCACGTTGGGCTTCGCCGCCATCACCGCGGTCTTCCTGACCGTCGCCTACAGCTTCATCGGCGCGACATGGCTGATCCTGAAGACCGACAAGGCGCTGCAGCGCAAGGCGGTGGGCTGGGCAAAGGGCGGCATCTGGGGTGTCGTGCTGGGCCTTGGCGCGGTGTCTGTCGCCTCGCCCTTCGTCAGCCCGCGGATCTTCGACAAATGGTTTTCCGTACCCGAGATTTTCCTGCTGGCGCCGCTGCCCCTGATCTCGGCCGCTCTGGTGGCGCTTCTGGCCTACGCCCTGCGCCACCTGCCGACCAAGGACGACGGCTGGGCCTGGTTCCCGTTCGTCGCCACGATCACCCTGTTCGTGCTGGGCTTCTTCGGCATGGCTTACAGCTTTTATCCCTACGTGGTCCCGGAACAACTGACGATCTACGAAGCGGCATCGGCACCGGAAAGCCTGTTCATCATCCTGATCGGCACGCTGTTCGTGCTGCCCATGATCATGGGCTACACGGTTTTGTCCTACGTGATCTTCCGCGGCAAGGCGACGCTGCTGAGCTACGAGTGAGACTGGCCACTTCACAAATTCAATAAAAAGAATATATCTGTCCCGACAGAACAGAATTGGGGCAGATCATGCAACGGCTCGCGCGTTTCTTTCCGATCCTTCAATGGGGCAAGAGCTATACGTGGGATACGGCCATGTCCGATGGCATGGCGGCGCTGATCGTCACGATCATGCTGATCCCGCAATCGCTGGCCTACGCGCTGCTGGCAGGTCTGCCACCCGAAATGGGGCTCTACGCGTCGATCCTGCCGCTGGTGGCCTACGCGATCTTCGGCACTTCGCGCGCGCTGGCCGTCGGGCCTGTAGCCGTGGTGTCGCTGATGACCGCCGCCGCCATCGGCAAGCTGGGTCTGACCGATCCCGCCCAGATCGCGCTGGCCGCAGGCACGCTGGCGCTGTTGTCGGGCGCGATCCTGCTGGCGATGGGGATCCTGCGGCTGGGACAATTGGCGAATTTCCTCAGCCATCCGGTGATCGCCGGCTTCATCACCGCATCGGGCCTGCTGATCGCCGCCTCGCAGCTGCGCCACATCTTCGGCGTCGACGCGCATGGTCACACGTTGGTGGACATCGCCACCACGCTGGTCGCGCATCTGCCGGACACCAACCCGATCACGCTGGCACTGGGTGCCGCAACGCTGGCTTTCCTGTTCTGGGTCCGCAAGGGGCTGAAACCGGCGCTGTTGTCGCTGGGCCTGCGCCCGCGCCTCGCCGATCTGCTGGCCAAGGCCGGGCCGGTCGCCGCCGTCGCCGCCACCGCCCTGACCGCTTATGCGCTGGATCTCGGCGCATCGGGCGTCGCACTCGTGGGTGCCGTGCCTTCGGGGCTGCCGCCACTGACCCTGCCCAGCCTCGATCCCATGCTCTGGCAGCAACTGTTCCTGTCTGCGCTGCTGATCTCGATCATCGGGTTCGTCGAATCCGTGTCGGTCGCGCAGACGCTGGCCGCCAAGAAACGCCAGCGCATCGATCCCGATCAGGAACTGATCGGCCTTGGCGCGTCGAACGCGGCAGCGGCGTTGTCGGGCGGCTATCCGGTGACCGGCGGTTTCGCCCGGTCGGTGGTCAATTTCGACGCCGGGGCGGAAACCCCGGCGGCCGGCGCCCTCACCGCCATCGGCATCGCGCTGGCCGCGTTGTTCCTGACGCCGCTGCTGACCTATCTGCCGACCGCGACACTGGCCGCCACGATCATCGTCGCAGTGCTCAGCCTGGTCGATTTCTCGATCCTGGGGCGGGCCTGGAGCTATTCCAAGATCGATTTTTCTGCTGTGGCCGCGACCATCGTCCTGACCCTGGGTTTCGGCGTCGAAGTTGGCGTATCGGCCGGCGTGCTGTTGTCGATCGCCCTGCATCTGTACAAGACATCCCGCCCGCATGTCGCCGAGGTCGGCCTTGTCCCGGGCACGCAGCACTTCCGCAACATCCTGAGGCACAAGGTCGACACCCGGCCGCACCTGGTGACCCTGCGGGTCGACGAAAGCCTGTATTTCGCCAATGCCCGCTTTCTTGAAGACCTGGTTCTGAACCGCGTGGCAAAGGACAAGGCGCTGCGCCACGTCGTGCTGATGTTCCCGGCGGTGAACGAGGTCGACATGAGCGCACTGGAAACGCTCGAGGAAATCAATCGCCGCCTCGATGACTTGGGTATTCGGCTACATCTGAGCGAGGTCAAGGGTCCGGTGATGGACCGCTTGAAACGCTCGCATTTCCTGGATGCGCTGACTGGCAAGGTGTTCCTGTCGCAATACGACGCCTGGCGCGCGCTAGAGGGCGGCGCGACCGCGGGGCCCGATCAGAAAGGCCTCGCCGCGCAGTAACAGGACCGGATAGATCGGCCTTCCGTAGCCTGCACCGCCATCGACGTTGATACGGTTGCCGCAGTGTTCGGGAATATCCGCCGGCGTGTGGCCGTGGATCACCAATCGACCATGATCGCGCGGGTCGTCCAGGAAATCGCGGCGGATCCAGATCAGGTCCTCCGGATCCTGATCGTCCAGCGCGATCCCGGGGCGAATTCCGGCATGAACGAACACATGGGCATCCGTGACATGCATCCGCGGACGCGCGTCGAGCCACATGACGTGATCCACCGGAACCCGATCGCGCGCCTCTGTCCGGATGTCATCAAGCGGCCGGTCGGCGTTCGGGTCGATGCCGTAGCTCGCCAGGGTTTGCATCCCGCCCATCGCCTTGCTCAACCAGCGTCGCGCGATCGTCTGCGTCGCGTCGTCTTCGGCCTCGGACACGAAGAGCGGCAGCAGCGTGTCGTGATTGCCCTGAAGACAAATCCAGTCGGTGTCCTCCGGAGCGCCGCGCATCAGCCTTTCCACCACCGCGCGGCTATCCGGCCCCCGGTCGATGTAGTCGCCGATGAAAACGATCGGCGCGCCGGCCTCTGGATCGGCCGCGATCCAGTCCAGCGCCTGGACCAGATAGCGATACTGACCGTGCACGTCCCCGATGGCAAAGATCGCGTCATTCATTGTGCAACCTGAGATCCCACCATGCGTGCCGCGGGCACGTCGAGACAGCGCGTTGCGTTATGGACCTTGTCACGCAACCAGCGATGCGCCGGGCTGGTCGTGGCGCGCTTGTGCCACACCATGCTGATCACCGCGGGGTCGATCGGAACCGGCGGCAACAGGATGTCCAGACCCACACGCGCCCCGACCCTTTCAGCCAACTGCCGCGGGATCAAGGCGATAGTGTCGCTGCCCGCGACGGTGTTGTAGACGCCGGAAAACACCGGAAGCGTCATCACCACCCGCCGCGCGCGTCCGACGCGCGACAGCGCCGCGTCGCCCGGCCCCTCCAGCTTGCCTTCGGGTGAAAACAGCACATGCCCGAGGTCGCAGAACAGATCCAACGGCATCACGTCGCCCGCAGTGATGCGCGCAGCGCGCAGCCGCGGGTGGCCCCGCCGCGCGATCACGACAAAACTGGACTGGAACAGCACATGGCTGTCGACCCAGGCAGGCAAAACCGTTTGCGGCAGCAAGGCCAGGTCGATCTGGTGCCTTTCCAGCGTTTCGACGAAGTTTTCCGGCACCAGGTCGACCAGTTGCACGCGGATGCCCGGCGCTTCGCGCGCGACATCGGCGGCCAGCGCGGGCATCAGCATCTCGGCAAAGAAATCGCTGCCCGCAATGCGAAACCGGTCCTGCGCGTTGGCGGCATCGAAATGGCCGGTGCCGCACAGCATCCGTTCGGCATCATCCAGCAGCAAGCGCAACGGAACCTGCAGTCTCAACGCGTTTTCGGTGGGCACGATGCGACGCCCGTGCCGCACGAACAACGGATCGCCAAGTGACAGGCGCAACCGCGCAAGCGCCGAAGACACGGCGGGCTGCGAAAGCCCCAGCTTGCGCGCAGCCTGCGTCGTCGAATGCGTCGTCAACAGCGCATCCAGAACGCGAAGGAGGTTGAGATCGAAGGTTTTGAAATTCATCAACGTAATTCCGAAGATAACAACAATCGATTTTTCATATTCTATCGCACTTGTCTCTCGCGACAATCGGCGGCGACCCACGGCCCGGCTTCGACTTGGCAATCGCCCGCGCCTGTAACTGCGATGTGCTGCGACGCCGAGGCCGCACCACCGCGACAAAAGCATCGCGAAACCGGCTGAGCAGTCCAGCGGTCAGATGTGTCATCCGACACGGCGCCCGACGCTGGGTAGAGACAGGGCCGGATCAACTTGTGACGACAGAAAGGAAAGAGATATGAAGGGGTTGGCCTGCCGGCCAGTGGTGTTCGGGCTTTGTTGCCGCGACACTCCCCGGGCATGGAAACCCGCCTAGCACCGATGCGTTTCAGCGCGCACAGCGGTCCTGTCGCAGGTTTCCGCGTCATCGTGAAACCGATCTCGGGCCGGACAACACGCTGGCCAAGGCCGGATCGGTCATCGCTCCGACGCCGATGGTGGTCTTCCCGGCGCTGCGGCTGAACAACACACCAGCGGATGACGAACCGCCGCCCTCGCCCGGGCGGCGGCCGATTTACCGGTTTCGCTCAGGCGACGTCGAATTCCAGCGACTTGACCTGCTGGAACAGCCCCGTCGCCCTGAGCGCATCCAGCGCCTTGCCCGGCACCGGTTCGTCGACGTAAAGCAGCGCGATGGCCTCGCCCTTGGCGGCGGTCCGGCCCAAGGTGAAGTTGGCGATATTGACGCCGTTGGCACCCATCGTCTGACCCAGGGCGCCGATGATGCCCGGCACGTCCTCGTTGGTGGTGTAGACCATGTGCCGCCCGACCTCGGCATCGATATTGATGCCCTTGATCTGGATAAAGCGCGGTTTGCCGTCGCTGAACACCGTCCCGGCGATCGACCGCTCGCGCTTGCCCGTGACAACCGTCACCTTGATATAGCCCTCGAACGCGCCCGATTGCGCCTGGTTCGTGGTCGAGATCTTGATCCCGCGCTCCTTGGCGATCAGCGGCGCCGAGACCATGTTCACGTCCGGGTTCACCTGTTTCATGATCCCGGCGATCAGCGAACAGTTCAGCGCCGCCAGGTTCATTTCGGCGGCGTAGCCATCATAAAGGATGTTGATCGCCTTGATCGGCTCGTCCGTCATCTGGCCGATGAACGCACCCAGGTAATCCGCCAGCTTGATCCAGGGGCCCATGATCTTGGCCTCTTCGGCGGTGACCGACGGCATGTTCAGCGCGTTCTGCACGGCGCCGGTCAGCAGGTAATCGGCCATCTGCTCGGCCACCTGCAGCGCGACGTTTTCCTGCGCCTCGGTGGTGGCGGCACCCAGATGCGGCGTGCAGACCACGTTGGGCAGGTTGAACAGCGGGTTTTCCTTGGCCGGTTCTACGGAAAACACGTCGAAGGCCGCACCGGCGACATGGCCGGATTTCAGCAGTTCGGCCAGTGCCGCTTCGTCCACCAGACCGCCGCGGGCGCAGTTGATGATGCGCACGCCCTTCTTGGTCTTGGCCAGGTTCTCGGCCGACAGGATGTTGCGGGTCTGGTCGGTCAGCGGTACGTGCAGCGTGATGAAATCGGCGCGCTTCAACAGATCGTCCAGTTCGACCTTCTCGACCTGCATCTGCTGGGCCTTCTCCTCACCCAGGAACGGGTCGTAGGCGATGACCTTCATCTTCAGCCCGCGCGCCCGGTCGCAGACGATGCCGCCGATATTGCCGGCCCCGATCACGCCCAGGGTCTTGCCGGTCAGCTCGACCCCCATGAACTTGGACTTCTCCCATTTCCCGGCATGGGTCGACACGCTGGCTTCGGGGATTTGGCGGGCGACGGCGAACATCATCGCGATGGCATGTTCGGCGGTGGTGATCATGTTGCCGAACGGCGTGTTCATCACGATCACGCCTTTCTTGGATGCCGCTTCCTTGTCGATGTTGTCGGTGCCGATCCCGGCGCGGCCGATGACCTTGAGGTTGTCCGCCCTCTCGAGGATCGTCGGCGTGACCTTGGTGGCCGAGCGGATCGCCAGCCCGTCATACCGGCCGATGATCTCGGCCAGCTTTTCCTTGTCCTTGCCCAGTTCGGGCATGAAATCCACATCGATCCCGCGATCGCGGAAGATCTGCACGGCAGCTTCGGAGAGTTCGTCGGAGATGAGTACCTTGGGGGCCATGTCGGTGGTCCTTTGATTTTGCGGGGTAAGGCGGGGTAAACCCCGCCCTACGCGTGTGGGTGAAGGTGGGTGTAGGGCGGGGTTCACCCCGCCTATCGGCTCAGGCGGCTTTGGTCTGCGCCTCGATCTCGGTGGCGAAAGCCCATTCCAGCCAAGGCAGCATCGCCGCGATATCGGCGGTTTCCACCGTGCCGCCGCACCAGATCCGCAGGCCCGGAGGCGCGTCGCGATAGGCCCCCACGTCCAGCGCAACGCCTTCGGCTTCCAACCGCTTGGCCACGGCCTTGGCAAAGGCCGCGCCATCGTGGATGCGCGGATCGGTGAATTTCAGGCAGACGCTGGTATTCGACACCGTTGCCGGGTCCTGCGCCAGGAAATCGATCCAGTCGTGCAGCTCGACGAAATCGGCGATGGCCTTGGTGTTGGCATTTGCCCGGGCGATCAGCCCTTGCAGCCCGCCGACCGAACGCGCCCAATCCAGCGCCACCAGGTAATCCTCGACCGCCAGCATCGACGGCGTGTTGATCGTCTCGCCGACGAAGATGCCCTCGATCAGCTTGCCGCCCTTGGTCAGGCGGAAGATCTTGGGCAGCGGCCAGGCCGGGGTATAGCTTTCCAGACGTTCGACAGCGCGGGGGGACAGCACCAGCATGCCATGCGCCGCCTCGCCGCCCAGCACCTTCTGCCAGGAGAATGTGGTCACATCCAGCTTGTCCCAAGGCAGGTCCATCGCAAAGGCGGCGCTGGTGGCGTCGCAGATGGTCAGCCCGGCCCGGTCGGCCGGAATCGCGTCGCCGTTGGGCACCCGCACACCAGACGTCGTGCCGTTCCAGGTGAACACCACGTCGGTGTCGAAATCCACGGATGCCAGGTCGACGATATCGCCGTAGTCGGCGGTCTTGACCTCGGCGTCGATTTTAAGCTGCTTGACCACATCGGTCACCCAGCCCGCGCCAAAGCTTTCCCAGGCCAGCATCGTCGCCTTGCGCGCGCCCAGCAGCGACCACATCGCCATTTCAACGGCGCCGGTATCCGACGCGGGCACGATGCCGATGCGGTAATCGTCGGGGATGCCCAGGATCTCGCGCGTGCCGTCGATCGCGGCCTTCAGCCTGGCCTTGCCCACGGCGGCGCGATGCGATCTGCCCAGCGGCGCGTCGGCGAGTTTTTCCAGCGAAAAGGTGGGGATCTTGGCGCAGGGGCCAGAGGAGAACCGCGGATTGGCCGGCCGCGTCGTGGGTTTGCGCACGACATCGTGCGACACCGGTTTGGTCATAGCCATCATGCTACCCTTCCAGATAAGCGCCCCTCGTTGGGGAGGGGTGTCCCGCCGACGGAATTACGCGGATCGCTGCGGTGCCGCAAGTCGGAAACAGTGGCTAATGCGCCGCATTTCTGCAGCAATCGGGCCGGTTTGACGCGGATCGGAAACGCTCGGCGCGGCGCGGCGCTTGATTTCGCCCACAAAGGGCGCAACTCTGATTGCATGAACAGCCTCACGCCTTTCCCGCAACGGCACCAGGCGGACAGGGTCGCCTTTCACCGGACGGAACTTTCGGTGATTCTGTCGCTCTACGGGCGGATGGTGGCGGCGGGCGAATGGCGCGACTACGGCATCTCCAGCCTGCGCGACGTGGCGGTGTTCTCGGTCTTTCGCCGCACCGCCGAAAACCCGCTCTACCGGATCGAGAAACGGCCCAAGCTGCGCAACCGGCAGGGCGAATACGCGGTCGTCGGCATGGATGGGCAAGTGCTCAAGCGTGGGCATGACCTGCGCACCGTGCTGCGGGTGCTGGAACGCAAGCTGATCCGGGCGGTCGAGTAATCCGTCCCGAAACGCGCCGAAACGGGACGGATTGGTCAGCCCGGTTGCGGCAACATCGCGCAGAGCATCTCGAACAGGATCGACACCGCCAGGAAGGCCGTGCCGCCGCTGGCGTCGAAGGGCGGCGAGACCTCGACCAGGTCGGCACCGACGATGTTCAGCCCGCAAAGCTCCCGGCAGACCTGCAGCGCCTGAAAGCTGTTCGGCCCGCCGACCTCGGGCGTGCCCGTGCCCGGCGCGAAGGTCGGATCGACGAAATCGATGTCATAGCTGACATAGGTCGGCTGCCGGCCCACGATCTCGCGCGCCTCTTTCATCACATCGGCGACGCCACGGTCAAAGAATTCCTCGATGGTGACGATGCGGATGCCGGTCGCGGCGGCGAAATCGCGGTCTTCGGCGTCATACATCGTGCCTCGGATGCCGATCTGGACCACCCGCCCGGGATCGAGCAGCCCCTCTTCGACCGCGCGCCGGAAGGGTGTGCCGTGGGTGTACATCGTGCCGCCGAAATAGGAATGGAACAGATCGGTATGGCTGTCGAAATGCACCATGCCCAGCGGACCGTCCTTGGCCAGCGCGCGCAGAACCGGCAGCGACGTCAGGTGATCGCCGCCGGCGGTCAGCGGCCGGATGCCCGCCCCGACCAGCCGGTCGTAGAACGCGGTGATGCGCTGCATCGAGTCCCCGATATCGGCAGGGTTCGGGCCGACATCGCCCAGATCGGCACAGCGCGCGGTCTCGAAAGGGCGCAGGCCGCTGACCGGATGCTGGGCGCGGATCATGGTGGACGCGTCGCGCAGCTGGCGCGGTCCGTGGCGCGGGCCGGGACGATTGGTGGTGCCGCTGTCCCAGGGCACGCCGAGAAGGCCGATCTCGACCTCGGCAAAGCGCGGGTGGTCCGGCGGGACATGCGGCAATCGCATGAAGGTCGGCACCCCGGCGAAGCGCGGCAGCTCGAACCCCGAGACGGGGTGGAAGAAGGGATCGGACATGGCGTGCTCCCGTTGGCCGGTGTTTCGGGGGCGCTGCCCCCGTCCGCGCGGGGCGCGCGGACTCCCCCGGAGTTTTCCTGGCAAGATGAAGGGACGAGACGGCGCTCAGGTCAAGCGGGCGTGGCGGGTGACCGGCCCGTCGCCCTGCGCGGCGATCCGGGCGATGGCATCGGCGATGGGTTCGCAGGCGACGGCCATGTGATGTGCGTTGGCGTGGATCAGCGTATCGGGATCGGCCACCCAGGCGACATGGCCCTTCCAGAACAGCAGATCGCCGCGTTGGGGCGGCGTGCCATGCGGCAGGGTTTCGCCCAGAATGTCCTGTTGCAGGTCGCTGTCGCCGGGCGCGTCCCGGCCGGCATGCATCAGCGCGTTCTTGACCAGGCCGGAACAATCGATGCCAAAGCAGGAATTGCCGCCCCACAGATACGGCGTTCCGAGATACAGCGCGGCGATGGCGACCGGGTCGGGATCGGGGTGCTGAACGAGATGGGCGGTCGGCACCCAGCCAAGCTCGGTCTCGGTGAACCGACCCCGACTTTCACCGCAGGCCAGAATGCAAAGATGCGGCAGCGCCAGGCGATCGGGAGATTTGAAATCGGGCTGTGCATAGGCATGGGTCTGCCGCGACGTGACGAGATCCGTAGGTTCGCCCCGGTCCGATGCCGGTGCGAGGGCGGTCACATCGACCCAGCCGACATAGTCGGCGGGCGCGCACAGTCCGAAAGCCTGGCCGTCTCGGGTCTCGAGCAATTCGAAGGGCATCCCGTAGAGCAGTTGCCGGTCCCGACGCCCACCCGGGGCAAGCGACAGGTCGATGACGGGCCGGGCGACATAGCACATGTCGGGTTCGACCGGCAGGCGATCCGGGAAACGGTCGGCGAGCCAGTCGGCGACGACCCGGTCGTTGACCGGCGTGCGCCGGGGGTCGAAGCTCACAGGTTGAGCGCCTGGGGCAGCGCACCGAGGATCGCACGCGGCCCCTGCAGGAACCCGCCCTTGGACCGGCCCGGCGCGGCGGTCGGCTGCCAGGCGTAGATGTCGAAATGTGCGTATTTCGCGCTGGTCTCGACGAAGCGGCGCAGGAACAGCGCGGCGGTGATCGATCCGGCCATGCCGCCAGATGGCGCGTTGTCCAGATCGGCGATGCCGGGCTCGATCAGCGCTTCGTAGGGTTCCCAGAAGGGCAAGCGCCAGACCGGATCGGCCATCCGGCGGCCGGCCTGCTCGATCTCGATCGCCAGGGTGTCGTCATCCGTGAAGAATGGCGCGAGATCCGGCCCGACGGCGACCCGCGCCGCGCCGGTCAGGGTGGCCATCGAGATCAGAAGATCGGGCGTTTCCTCGTCCGCCAGCGCAAGCGCATCGGCCAGCACCAGCCGACCCTCGGCGTCGGTGTTGTTGATCTCGACCGTCAGGCCCTTGCGCGAGCGCAGGATATCCTGAGGCCGGAAACTGTTGCCCGAGACGCTGTTTTCCACCGCCGGGATCAGCACCCGCAACCGCAGCTGAAGGCCGAGCGCCATGATCATCCGCGCCAGTCCCAGCACGTTCGCCGCTCCGCCCATGTCCTTCTTCATCAGCCCCATCGAGGAGACGGGCTTGAGGTTCAGCCCGCCGGTATCGAAACACACACCCTTTCCGACCAGCGTGAGTTTCGGCCCCAGTTCACCCCAACGCATGTCGATCAGGCGCGGCGCCTGCGCCGCGGCGCGTCCGACGGCATGGATCAGCGGAAAATTCGCGGCCAGCAGATCGTCACCGCGCGTGACGGACACGTCGGCGCCGAATTCCGCACCGAGCTTGATCGCCGCGTCCTCGAGCGCTTCGGGGCCCATATCGTTGGCCGGCGTGTTGACCAGATCACGCGTCAGCGCCTCGGATCGGGCCAGGATTTCGACCTGCGCGGCGTCGATACCGTCGGGCGCGACCAGACCGGCGCGCTTTGGCGTGTTGTCGCGATAGCGCGAAAAGCCGTATCCGGACAGCAGCCATCCCAGGGCTTCGTTGGCGAGCATGTCATCGGGCACGCCAAGCGCGATCCGGTAGGTGCCCGGCGCCAACTGCGTCGCAGCGCCGGCGAGCGGAAATCGCTGCCGCGCCCGCTGCGCCGCCGTTCCGTAGCCGGCCAGCGCCGCCCTGGGCACGCCGTCAGGCCCCGGGATCATGAGCGTCGTTCCAAGCGCCCCCGTGAAGCCGTTGCTTTCAACGCAGCGGCGGGTGGCGTCGTCCTGCTGCGCGGCCCAAAGCGCGACCTCTTCGCTTTCGAGGACATAGAGCGGCCGTGCCTCGGCTTTGGGATCGGCGAAGGTGAACGGCATGAAACTTCCTTTCGGGGTCTTCTGCCGCCGACAGTATCGGGCGGACCAGCCGCCGCAAGCCTTATAAACCGGATAGGTCCTGAAGATCGCACAACGCATGCAGCGCGCTTTCGCCCGATCGGGCGAGACGGGCCAGCGTCGCGGCCTCGGCGACCGGATCGTCGTCGTCGATGCAGCGCACGACGTCGCGTGCAACCGCGGCCACGCCCGTCATGCCCAACTGGTCGGCGATGGCCCCGAGCGCCCGCAAGCCCTTGCGCAGCTCGACGCGCTGACCCTTGCGGGCCAGGGTTTCGACCTGGCACAGACGATGGGCCATTTCCTCCATCGCGCGGCAGATCAGGTCTTCGGCGGCATGCGGTCCCAGATCGCCGCACAGTGCCTGCAGTTGGCCCGGGTCCATGCGCGGCCGTTCGGCCGGTGCCAGAAAAGTTACGCGGATCACAAGTCACCCCAAAGTCTACGCCCCCATTGACGCGGAAATTGCGCGGCAAGGGGTTCCGATTTGGTTAGGGCTGCCCGGTCTTTTCTCTCGAATTTCCCGACAATTCCCGATACTCGGGCAGGAAAAGACCGACGAGGACCAAACCGTGACCACAATCCGCCCCCTGCCCGCCTATCTGGTCCAGCGCTATCAGGGTTGGAAGGCCACGACCTATGCCGACAACCAGGCCTGGTTCCGGCGGCTGGCGAACGAAGGCCAGCGCCCGCGTGCCATGGTCATCGCCTGTTGCGACAGCCGGGTTCACGTCACGTCCATCTTCGGCGCGGAACAGGGCGAGTTCTTCATCCACCGCAACATCGCCAACCTGGTGCCGCCCTACGCGCCCGACGGCGACTATCACGGCACTTCGGCCGCGGTGGAATACGCGGTGACGGCGCTGAAGGTCGCGCATCTGGTCGTGGTCGGGCATTCGCAATGCGGCGGCGTGCAAGGCTGCCTGGACATGTGCCAGGGCCGCGCGCCCGAGCTCGAGAAGAAGACCAGCTTCGTCGGGCGATGGATGGACATCCTGCGCCCCGCGATCGACAAGATCGCCGACCTGCCCGCCGAACGGCAGGCCGCTGCGCTGGAACGCGAGGCGGTGCTGATCTCGATCGAGAACCTGATGACCTTTCCGTTCATCCGGGACGCCGTCGACCGTCACGAATTGACGCTGCACGGTCTGTGGATGGATATCGGCGAGGGCGAACTTGAAGCCTGGGACCCCGATCACGGGCGTTTTGCCGCGATCTGACCCGTCCGCGAACGGTTTTCGCGGTTGACGGCGCCCGGCGCGGTGGTGTTCTTCGCCGGACCGGAAAACACGGGACGATCGTCATGCTGGACCTTGCGCTGAACAACCTTCTGTCGCCCATCGTTCTGTCCTTTCTGCTGGGGCTTGGTGCCGCGCTGGCGCGATCCGACCTGTCGGTGCCCGAAGCCGTGGCCAAAGGCATTTCGATCTATCTGCTGTTCGCCATCGGCTTCAAAGGCGGCGTCAGCGTCGCCGATAACGGGTTCGACCTGCGGCTGGGGGCAACGCTGCTGGCCGGCGTGGCGCTGTCCTTTGCACTGCCGCTGCTGGCCTTCTTGCTGTTGCGTTTGCTGTCCGGCATCAGCCGCGTCGATGCCGCCGCGGTGGCGGGGCACTACGGTTCGATCTCGATCGTGACCTTCGTTGCGGCCACGTCGATCCTGTCCGATGCCGGGATCGCCGCCGAGGGCTATATGGTCGCCGTCGCCGCGGCGATGGAAGCACCCGCCATTCTGACCGCATTGTGGCTGATCGCGCGCGGATCGGGCGAAACCCGGGTCGAAGGCGACTTGTGGCGGGAAATCCTGTTGAACGGATCCATCGTGCTGCTTTTGGGCGCATTCGCCATCGGCATCCTGACCGGCGCCGACGGGCTAGCGCGGATCGAAAGCTTTATCGTCAGCCCGTTCCAGGGCGTGTTGTGCCTGTTCCTGCTGGACATGGGCCTGGTCGCGGGGCGCGGTCTGCGCAGTGGCGCCAAGGTGCTGGACAGCGGCGCGATCGCGTTCGGTGTCGTGATGCCGGTCTGCGGGGCCGCCGCCGGCCTGCTTGCCGCGCTGGTCCTGGGGCTGTCGCCGGGCGGCGCCATGCTGCTGATGACCCTGTCCGCGTCGGCGTCCTATATCGCGGTTCCCGCCGCGATGCGGGTCGCGGTTCCGCAAGCGAACCCTGCGATCTACCTGACCCTGTCGCTGGCCGTGACCTTTCCCTTCAACCTGACCATTGGTCTGCCGCTTTACCTGTCGGTGGCGCAGACCGTCACCGGAGGCTGATCCATGCAGATGCATGCCGCAAAACGCGTCGCGATCATCATCGAAACCGTGATGCAGAAACGCCTGACCCAGGCCCTGTCTTCGGCCGGCGTTTCGGGCTGGACGATCCTGCCGGTTCTGGGCGGTTCGGGCCGGTCCGGAGAATGGAGCCGCGAAGGCCAGGTGGGTCGCGGAACGGGACTGGTCCAGGTCGTGTGCGTGGTGTCGCCGGACAAGCTGGACAAACTGCTCGAGTCGGCCTTTGCCGTGGTCGAACCGCAGATCGGCATCGTGACCGTCACGGATTGCGAAGTCCTGCGCGCCGAACGGTTCTGAACCACTCAGGCCAGGTCGCCCGATACCCCGCCCGAATGCGCGCGGATCTGCGGCCGCCCGATGCGCGCGGAAATCTCGCGCAGCGGCACGCCGAGGCTGCGGGCGGTACACAGGGTTTCGCCGCTTTCGAGATTGGTCAGCACCAGGTGCCCGACCCGGAAAGCAAGGCCAAAGCCCTTTTCCTGAAGGCGATCCGCGATGTCGTCCCAACTGCGTCCGGTTTCCAGGATCGGCGCCAGGAAACTGCGCAGCAGGGCAAGTGTCTCGCAATCCAGCGGCGCGGGCTTGCCGTCGTGCGACACGGTGGGACTTTGTGTCGGAACCTGCATGACACGATACTCCTTACCAATCCCGGCAGTCTATCCGCGCAACACGGCCAAAATGGGGCTGTGGTATGTAAAGACTTGGTTTTTTCAACGAATCCAGAGGCATAGAAAAGGGCCGGCTCCAAAGGAACCGGCCCGCAAATCGCGAACGTGAAACTCGAGACCCGGTATTCGGGCGGCGCTCAGGCCGCGTGGGAGGCCGGTGGCTGACCGAAGTCCGCACGCATGAACAAAGGCATGCGCACCGGCCGTGCGCGGCGATCCTGCTGCAAGACACGCAACGCCAAAAGACGGCGGGCGCGGGCGATATCTGTCAAGTTCTCGGTCACTGCTCTCACTCCTCGAAGGGCTTTGCTGTTCTTTTGTCGCCATTTTCGGCTGACGTAAGGACAGGCTGCCAGTGGAAGACGGCGGAATGTTGGCAGTGCAAGGACAATCCAGCGACGATTTGTGGATTGTCCCGAACAAAAAAAGGGCGCGCCGGAAAGTACCCCGCGCGCCCTTCAGGCGTATTGGTCGGCGTCAGCCCTTGCGCAGCGCCTTCTGGCCCAGAACCTCGGCGATCTGCACCGCATTCAGCGCCGCGCCCTTGCGCAGGTTGTCGGACACGCACCACAGGTTCAGACCGTTTTCCACCGTGCTGTCCTGGCGGATGCGGCTGATGAACGTGGCATAATCTCCGACGCATTCGATCGGCGTCACGTATCCGCCGTTTTCGCGCTTGTCGATCACCATGATGCCCGGCGCTTCGCGCAGGATATCGCGCGCCTCGTCCTCGTCCAGGAAATCCTCGAACTCGATGTTGATCGATTCAGAATGCCCGACGAAAACCGGAACGCGCACGCAGGTCGCCGTCAGCTTGATGGCCGGATCGAGGATCTTCTTGGTCTCGGCGACCATCTTCCATTCCTCCTTTGTCGAGCCGTCTTCCATGAAGACGTCGATATGGGGAATGACGTTGAAGGCGATCTGTTTCTGGAATTTCTTCGGCTTGACGTCGTCTGTCGGGTTGTAGACCGCCTTGGTCTGGTCCCACAGCTCGTCCATGCCTTCCTTGCCGGCGCCCGACACCGACTGGTAGGTCGACACCACGACGCGCTTGATCCGGGCGCGGTCGTGCAACGGCTTGAGCGCCACCACCATCTGCGCGGTCGAGCAATTGGGGTTCGCGATGATGTTGCGCTTCTGGTAGCCCAGCACCGCGTCGGCATTGACTTCGGGCACCACCAGCGGGACGTCCGGGTCGTAGCGGTAGAGCGAGGAATTGTCGATCACCACGCAGCCGGCGTTCGCCGCCTTGGGGGCGTATTTCTTGGTGGCCTCGGATCCCACGGCGAACAGCGCGATGTCCCAGCCGGTAAAGTCGAAGGTGTCCAGGTCCTGGGTCTTGAGAGTCTTGTCGCCAAAGCTGACCTCGGACCCCAGCGACCGGCGCGAGGCAAGCGCGGCGATTTCGTCGACGGGAAATTCCCGTTCGGCGAGGATGTTCAGCATTTCGCGGCCCACATTGCCCGTGGCGCCGGCAACAACGATCCTGTAGCCCATCCGGCTCTCCTTCATGCATTGCCCCGGACGACCGTGGCGGGGCTGGCGCGCTCCTTATCGCAGGGGGACGGCCGGGGGAAGAGCGTTAACGTCACGCCGTGCGCGCACACGGGATTCGATACCGTTTCGCTTTGGTCACACAAAACACGGGCTGTATCCGAGCGATTCGGGGGGAAATCGTTAATTTTTCTGGTTTTCTTCGATCCAGGGCCAGCTTGGCGGCACGGTAGAAATCGACTTTCGGTGGAAACCCGCCATTTTTCGCATGTGCAGAAACACGGCCCTTGTGTGACCGTGCGTCGCGCGCTTAGAACCGGTATGCTACGCGTGACAATGGTTTCTATTCAAATTGGTGGCACAACCAAATACAACCGGAACCGCCCGACAGCCCGTCGGCGAAACCGGCCCCAAAAGTCAAGGTCGGGGGATGACGACAGTGTTCTACGAATTAGTGACGTCGTTGTCGCGCCACCAGAAGCAGGCCGTTTTTTCCGTTTTCGACGCCATCGCGATCGTCGCCGCGCTGATCGCCGCGCTGGCTCTGGAAGCGTCGGTTCGCGCGGATGCGCAAACGCTGATCGATCTCGCGCCCCTGTTCGTGGCGATGGTGGTCGGCGGCACCTTGACCAGCTGGTGGCTGGGCCTTCCCCGTATCAAGCTGAATGCCTACGAGACCCGCGGCATCGTCCGCACCGCGGCTTTCGCCGCGACCACAGGCTTGGTCGGCGCCATTCCGTCCGGCGCGGTTGGTCTGGCCCTGCCCGGCGGAATCTTCTTCATCTTCTCGCTGGTGCTGCTGTTCTTCAGCGCGACATGGCGCATCGCCTTGCGGCAGATGACGATCCGGATCTATCGACGCGGTCAGTCCCGGATGCGGGTTCTGGTCTATGGGGCGGGACAGACAGGGCAGCAGTTGATCGCCGCCTTGCGCCATGATGACGCCATTCAGCCGGTGGCCTTCGTCGACGACAACCCGACCCTGCAGAGCCTTGTCGTGTCGGGCCTGCGGGTCTATGCGCCGTCGCGCATCAAGGACCTTGTCGTGGAAAAGCAGATCGACCGGGTGATCCTGGCGATGCCGTCGATCAGTCAGCCGGCGCTGGCTCGGATCGCGCACCGTCTGCGCAGCATTGGTTGCGAAGTGCACGCCTTGCCGTCCTTCGCCGAACTGATCGGCGAGGGCGAGTTGAAGAAACGCGTGGCGCCAGTTTCGCTGGACGACCTGCTGGGGCGGAACCGGCTGGAACGCGATCTGCCATCGGTCAGCCATGCCTATTCGGGACGGCGCATCATGATCACCGGCGCCGGCGGGTCTATCGGCTCGGAGCTGTGCCGCCAACTGATCGCCTGCAGACCCGAACGGCTGGTTCTCGTCGACCACTCGGAACTGGCGCTTTACAACATCCACAAGGAAATGTGCGACATCAGCGAAGGCATCGCGCTGGTTCCGGTGCTCGGATCGGTCCTGAACGAGGCGCAGATGCGCAACGCGCTGAACGATCACGGGGTCGAGGTCGTTCTGCACGCGGCAGCCTACAAGCACCTGCCGCTGGTCGAGGACAACCCGATCGAGGGATTGCGCAACAACGTCTTCGGGACAAAGGTGATGGCCGACGTCGCCCGCGATGCCGGGGTCGAGCGGTTCATCCTGGTCAGTTCGGACAAGGCCGTGCGGCCGACGAACGTGATGGGTGCATCCAAGCGGCTGGCCGAACTGGTGGTGCAGGACCTGGCCACGCGCGCTTCGGGCACGCGGTTCTCGATGGTGCGTTTCGGCAACGTGCTCGGATCATCCGGATCGGTCATTCCGCTTTTCGAGGAACAGATCGCCCGCGGCGGTCCCGTGACCCTGACCGACCCCCAGGTCACCCGTTACTTCATGACGATCTCGGAAGCCGCCCGGCTGGTGCTGCTGGCCGGTTCTTTCGCGCGCGGCGGGGATCTTTTCGTGCTCGACATGGGCGACCCGGTACCGATCCGCAATCTGGCCCGACAGATGATCGAAGGCGCCGGTTACACCGTCAAGGACGAAGACCACCCCGACGGCGATATCGAAATCCAGATTACCGGTCTGCGGCGCGGCGAAAAACTGCACGAGGAATTGCTGATCTCGCCCGACATGCTGACCACGCCGCATACCAAGATCCTGCGCGCACAGGAAAGTTCGCTGTCCGAGATCGAAGTTGCGACCGCCTTGAAGGACCTTCGGCGCGCGGTCGAGGCCCTGGATGAAAACAGCGCCCGCGCCATCATCGCCCGCTGGGTCGAAACCGACGATCGCGCGACGGCCGCCGGATCGGCGCAATCGGGCTGATCGGACGATCCCGGGAAGTCCGGGGGCCGCCGCCTTTTCCACCTGTGCAAGGCCGCCACCGGCTGCCGCGACGCTTCGAAGCGAGCCAGAACCGGCTTTTCAGACAACGCATCAACCCGACGTCGGCATCGCGCAGCGACTGTGACCCCGGCAATCGGTTTTCTGCCGGAAGCGGATAGGGAAACCGCCCGCGACACAAGCCCCGTGCGGATCGCGCGGCCCCGATGGCAGGACAGTCTGCCCCGCCGCACGGTCCGCGCCATGCACAGCCCCACCCTGGCCCGGAGGATCGCCGTTGCCGGCGGCAGGGTGCGCCCCTGCAGACCGGTCGGCCGGTTCGCCTGATTTCAGCGCCCGGGAATGTCGTCGCGCGCCGGAGCCGGATCCCAGTTTTCGATGATTTCGGCCGCTTCGTCGGCGGTTTCGACAAAGCGGAAAAGATCGAGATCCTCGGGGCTGATCGTGCCCGCGTCGCGCAGCGCATCCCAGTTGATGATCCGTTCCCAGAATTCCCGACCGAACAGCAGAAAAGGCACGCGCCGCATCCGCCCGGTCTGGATCAGGGTCAGCGACTCGAAAAGCTCGTCCATCGTGCCGAACCCGCCGGGGAATACGCAGATCGCCCGGGCACGCATCAGGAAATGCATCTTGCGGATCGCGAAGTAGTGAAAGTTGAAGGCAAGGTCGGGTGTGACGAACTCGTTCGGTGCCTGTTCATGCGGCAGAACGATGTTCAACCCGATCGACACGCCGCCCTGTTCCTGCGCACCGCGGTTTCCGGCCTCCATCACGCCCGGCCCGCCGCCGGTCACCACGACGAAGTCACGGTTGCCGGACGCCAGCGACTTGCGCGTCATCAGTCCCGCGAATTTCCGCGCTTCGTCGTAGAAATGGGACAGTTCCGCCAACGTCCTGGTTCGTGCCTTGTCCTTGTGCGCGGGCGCCGGGATGCGTGCACCCCCGAACAGCACGACGGTCGACGCGATCTGGTGTTCGTCCAGCAGCATATCGAACTTGAGCAATTCCAGTTGCAGGCGAACGGGACGCAATTCGTCGCGGCACAGGAAATCGGCATCGGCAAAGGCCAGCCGGTAGGACGGGTTTGTCGTCTGCGGGGTTTGCGGGACATGCGCGGCGGTGTCACGGTCGGTATGCGCGTCGCGAAACGCCGAACGGCGGTCGTCTTTCATGGGGCCTCCTTCGGGGGGCAGCTTGTTCGTCTTTCCGCCTGTCTATAGCCTGCGGCAGCCACCCACCAGCAGGGGAACGCACATGGTCACGAAATCCGACATCCGCGCCGCCGCCGACCGCATCGCGGGCCATGTCGTGCGCACCCCGGTGCTGATGTCGGCCGGGCTCTGGGACCGCCCCGTCGCGCTCAAGCTGGAGCAGTTGCAGGTGACCGGCAGCTTCAAGCCCCGCGGCGCGTTCAACACGCTTTTGTCTTGCAAGGTGCCCGACGCCGGCGTGGTGGCGGCCTCGGGTGGCAATCACGGCGCGGCCGTGGCGCATGCGGCCCGCGCGCTTGGCCACCGGGCACGGATCTTTGTGCCCGAGATCGCCGGGCCGTCCAAGATCGCCCTGATCGAACGCAGCGGCGCCGAGCTGACCGTGGTTCCGGGCGAATACGCCGATGCCGCGCAGATGGCGGCACGGCTGGCCGAGGAACAGGGCGCGCTGCAGATCCACGCCTATGACGCCCCCGCCACGATCGCCGGACAGGGTACCGTGATGGCGGAATGGGAAGCGCAGGGACTGACTGCCGACACCGTGCTGATCGCCGTCGGCGGTGGCGGGCTGATCGCCGGCGCGCTGGCATGGCTGCAAACGGCGCGCAAGGTCGTGGCGGTCGAACCCGGCACCTGCAACACCTTGGGCCGCGCGCTGACGGCAGGCGAACCGGTCGATGTGCCGGTCTCCGGCGTCGCCGCCAACGCGCTTGGCGCGCGGCGGATCGGGCAGGCCTGTTTCGACCTGGCCCGGGCGCAGGATATCGCGGTGGTCACCGTGACCGATCCGGCCATCATCGAGGCGCAGCGCGCGCTATGGCAGTCACACCGGCTGCTTGTCGAGCCCGCAGGGGCCTGCGCGCTCGCCGCGCTTCTGTCGGGAGCCTACCGCCCCGAGCCGGGCGAGAGCGTCGCCGTTCTGGTCTGCGGCGGCAATATCGCGCCCGACCCGGCGTTCGATTGATTGCGCCGCCCCATGGGCCGGTCTATAGCGGCGCAGACTTGACGTAACGGAGGCCCCATGTCCAACGCAGCCCTGGAAACCGCCATCGAAGCCGCCTGGGAGGCGCGCGACACCATCACCCCCGCAACCAAGGGCGAGACCCGCGAGGCGATCGAGAACACCCTGAACGCGCTCGACAGCGGCAAACTTCGGGTCGCCGAGAAACAGGCGGACGGGTCGTGGCACGTCAACCAGTGGGCCAAGAAGGCGGTGCTGCTGGGTTTCCGCATCAAGGACATGGAACAGCAGGATGGCGGTCCGCAGGGCGGCGGCTGGTGGGACAAGGTCGACAGCAAGTTCAAGGGCTGGGACGACAGCCAGTGGAAGGCCGCAGGCTTTCGCGCCGTGCCCAGCTGCGTGGTCCGCAAATCCGCCTATATCGCCCCGGGCGTTGTCCTGATGCCGTCCTTCGTGAACCTCGGCGCCTATGTCGACAGCGGCACCATGGTCGATACATGGGCCACGGTGGGCAGCTGCGCGCAGATCGGCAAGAACGTGCACCTGTCGGGCGGCGTCGGCATCGGCGGCGTGCTGGAACCGATGCAGGCCGGCCCGACGATCATCGAGGACAACTGCTTTATCGGGGCGCGCTCCGAAGTGGTCGAGGGCTGCATCGTGCGCGAAGGTTCGGTCCTGGGCATGGGCGTCTTCATCGGCCAGTCGACCAAGATCGTCGACCGCGAGACCGGCGAGGTCATGTATGGCGAAGTGCCGCCCTATTCGGTGGTCGTGGCCGGGTCGATGCCCAGCAAGAACGGCATCAACCTGTATTGCGCGGTGATCGTGAAGCGGGTCGACGAACGCACCCGCTCGAAGACCGGCATCAACGAGTTGCTGCGCGACTGATGATCCTCAGCCGGACCCTTGCCAAGACCCGCATCGCGCGGGGGCAGCGGCCCGGCTGGCTTGCCGCGTGGGGGCTGGTGATGGTGGATTTCGCGCTGGTCTGTGCCTACGCCTACGCGGTCTATGCGCTGCTGATCGGCTGGATCCGGACGGCACAACCGGACGGTTTCTGGGTTTTCGCCGCGTTCTTCCTGCTGATTTTCGTCCCGGCGCAAGCGGTACTGATCCTGTCGTCGCTCTGGGCCGCGAAATCCCGCTGGCAGGACAGTTCCGAGGGACAGGCATGACCGAAAAGAAAAAGTCGAAACAGCACGTCTTCACCCTGTTGGTGGAAGTCGGGCGCAAGAAAGGCGACGGCCTGCCGGACAAGGCGACCGGCGCCGCGCTGCTGTGCTATGCCAGCGGCGTCGACGAGGCCGAAGCGGTGCGCGAAACCGTGGCGATCCTGAAACAGGCCGACATGGCGCCGCTGGATGTCACCGGCTACGGCACCCGCGCCGAACGCGAGGCACAAGGCCACGAGATCGACGCGGACGAAGCCGAACTGATGGACCGCGCTCTGGCGGAAAACGCCGTGATCGTGGCGCAGGTGACGCCGTTCGAAGACTGAAATCAGGCCGCGCGCGCTTCGGCCAGGGTCATCGCCTCGAACGGGCGCAGCACCTGCAGGCCCTTGCGCGCGTGTTCGGGCAACAGCGATCGCGGGCAATCCTTCAGCAAGCTGTCCTTCAGCCTGTCCTCGCTGCGCCGTATCCGGCCGGCATAAAGGCTTTCGACCGCGACGCCCGACACGATGGGCGCCTCGTGGCCCGGCAGCAGAAGATGGGCGTAGCGTACGCTGATATGGCCTTCTTCCTCGACCGCGGCAAAGCCGTTGGCCAGCGCGTAGGCCGGCACCAGAACCGCCTCGCGTCCGAAGGTGTATTCGACATCCGATCCGCCGATCACAAGGCGCTGATGGGCGGCCACAACCAGGTCGCGGGTCAGACCCAGATAGGGCGCGCGCAGCCGGATCGGTCGGAACGAGCCAAGCGCGGGAACCACCCGTTCGACACGATGCAGAACCGGCACCGCCGTGCCGCTATATGTCAGCACCAGGTCGCCGCACCGAAGATCGCCCAGGCGGCGATGGCCATCGGGGGTTTCGATCAGCGATGACGGGACAAGGCTGGCTTGCGGACCGACCGGTTCAATGATGTCCGAAAACGCGAAGAACACCACATCGGCATCGACGGACCGATTATGCGGCCGCCGGACCATCGTTTCCACGTCTTCCAGCAGCAGGGGCGGCGGTGCCTTCATCGTGCGCAACGCGACTTCGTCGCTGTCCGGGCGTTCCAGGGCCAGGCGGGCAAAACGCGCCTCGGAGTCCCAGGAAAACGTCATCCGCAGCGTGTCGGTCCGCGACTCCGGCGCATAGTCCAGCGCGGTGTGGAAAACCGTTTCTCCCTGCCGGATCACCAACACCACACCGCCCGAAGGCAGCGCCTGCACGGTCAACGCGCCGGGCCAGGGATGGCATCGCTCCATCGCGAGCAGGGTCTGCGGTTTGCCATGTGGGGAAAGCCGGGTTTCCAGCATCAGCGAGCCGCGGCTGAGCAGGCGCGGGCGCGGCGGCAGATCGGGCGCGAACAGCCGCGGATCGGTCCAGGCGGTGTTGCCTGCGGCTATGGCGATCCAGCTCATGCGGCCTTGCCGCACAGCAGCCGCGCCTCGGACCTAGTCAGGATCGGCCGGGCCGCCGGTCCGTACCCGTGACCCGATCGGGGATCCAGTTCCGGAAACAGCGTTTTGATCTCTTCCAGCGCCGCCCGCTCGAACAGGTCGGCGGTTTGCGAACCGGGAAGAAAGCTTTCGCTGTCCAGACCGTTTGCGCAAAGGATCTCGTGCCGGTCGAACAGCAGGTGCACGTATTCCACCACGCCGCCGGGCACCGTGCGGATCGAACGATCGTTGACCAGGTGTTTGGCCGCGACCAGAACTTCGGGCGCGCCGTAAAGCAGTTCGGCCAAGGCGCCGGTGACCAGCACGCGGTGTTGCGGTGACACCATCAAGGGACCGTGCGCGCCAAGCGCTCCGGCCTCGATCCGGACCGGAGCGAGATTGCCGCGCGCCGGCACCGTGCGCCGCCCGATCCAGCGCAAGGGCTGTGGACCGTTGTCGCGGGTCATCACGAGATCACCGGCTTGCAATGTCTGAACCGACCGCGGGCCGTCCGTGGTATCGATCAGAGACCCGGCCACGAAACAGGGCACCGCGTCGATGTTGACGATGCCGATATCGGTTTGCCCGGTCGTGCTGGCGACTTCGTAGGTGAACCCGAACTGCTCGATATCGCCGTTGCCCGTCACCGTGAAGGTGCCGTCGCCGTTCAGCGTGACCGACTGACCCGAGGCCAGCGTCACGGTCGATCCCGCCACCACGGGAATGCCGTTGATATGGGTCACGGTCAACGTGCCGCCGGTGGCGTTCACGTCGTTGGCCAGCGCGTCTATGGTCGTCGATCCGTTGGGATAGATCGTGCCGCTGTCTTCCAGCGCGACCAGCGTGGTCTGTACCGAATCCCCGGCGATCAGCAGGTTGGAGTCGTAATTGCTGTCGGCGACGTCCGCGATGCCGATCCGGATCGAATTGACCGCGCCTGAAGTGACCGGAATGGTCAGCGTCATGGTGACGGTGAAACCGTCCATCTCGGTGTTGTATTGGTCGGCGGTGTTGTCGATGAAGAAGTTTTCGTTGTTGCTGGGGTTCAGGTTGCCGGGGTCGATATCACCGTTCCCCACCGCAAGCGGCACCTGCACGCCATTCACCCAGACCGCCATCATGTCCTGGAATTGCGAGTTGGTGTATTCGGGATATTCCTCGGAGCTGAAGACGAACTGCATCGTCATCACGTTTCCGGTCGGAATGAAATCGACATCGAGAAACGACGCGTCATAGGTTCGGGCACCGGCGGCGCTGTTGAATTGCGAATTGTTGGATTGACCGGACGTGTTGGTCGAGGTGTTGGTCGATTGGTTGGATTGGCCCGAACTGTTGGTGAAATCGCGCACTCGGCCGGTGGACAGGATCACGCCGGTGTCGCCCGGAACCACGCCCGGCGAGGTGCTGTCGCCGCCGCTGTAGATGCCGGACGACCGGCTGTCACCGGAATAGCTGGCGCTGACCACCGTCACGCCGTCACCGAAGATCGCATTGGCCATCTGCGTGGCGGATGCGCCTTCGTTTATCGTCAGCTCGGATGCCGCGACCATGCCTGCCTCGTTTGTCCACCCGGACAGACGCGCGCGGGAAAGGGGGCGATGCCCCCTGCCAACCTGCGATTACCGATCACTGCGCGCCCTGCCTCTGGGCATTTTTGTATTTTTCAGAACCCTATCATGGGTTTGGTCGCCCATTCACACAAATTTAACGCTTCCGCAGCGGCAACTCCGTGGCGAAGTTCCCTTTTTGCCACATTTGCCAAGCCCTTCCGGTCGCGTTAGCCATGCCGAAAAGCAGGAGAAACCCATGCCCGACACCGATCCCGTCGCCCTGACCGCGCAGCTTGTGCGCTGCCCATCGGTCACGCCGGACGATGCCGGGGCGCTGGCGGTTCTTCGGGCCGTGCTGGAACCTGCCGGTTTCGAATGCACCCGGGTCGACCGGAACGGGATCTCCAACCTGTTCGCCCGCTGGGGCGCCAAGGGTCATGACCGCACCTTCGGGTTCAACGGCCATACCGACGTGGTGCCGATCGGGCGGGCCGAGGACTGGACACACGACCCGTTCGGCGCCCAGATTGTGGATGGCATGATGTATGGCCGCGGCACCACCGACATGAAATCGGGCGTCGCCGCCTTTGTCGCCGCGGCGGTGGATTTCGTGCGTGACACGCCACCCGACGGGGCCGTGATCCTGGCCATCACCGGCGACGAGGAAGGCGACGCGACCGACGGAACGGCGGCGTTGCTGGACTGGATGGGCGCACAGGGCGAGGCGATGTCGGTCTGCCTGGTGGGCGAACCCACCTGCCCCAACAAGATGGGCGAGATGATCAAGATCGGGCGCCGCGGATCGCTGACCGCGTGGTTCACCGTGACCGGCAAGCAGGGCCATTCCGCCTATCCGCACCGGGCGCTGAACCCGATGCCCGCCGTGGCGCGCCTGATGGACCGCCTGGCCTCGCACGAACTGGACAAAGGCACCGACCATTTCGATCCCTCGACGCTGGCGATCGTCACGATCGACACCGGCAATCCGGCCACCAACGTGATCCCGGCCAAGACCACCGCCTGCGTCAATATCCGCTTCAACGACCGGCATACCGGCGCGACGCTGTCGGACTGGTTGCGCGTCGCGGCGGCCGAGGTGGATGCGGAATACGGCACCGCGACCACGGTCACGATCAAGATCTCGGGTGAAAGCTTTCTGACGCCGCCGGGACCGTTGTCGGATCTGGTCGGCGCGGCAGTCAAACGCGAGACCAACGTCACGCCGGAGCTGTCCACGTCGGGCGGCACGTCGGACGCCCGCTTTGTCAAGGATCACTGCCCGGTGGTCGAGTTCGGCCTTGTCGGCAAGACCATGCACGCCGTCGACGAATGCGTTTCGGTGGACCAGATCCACCGGCTCAAGGCGATCTACACCCGCATCCTGGGCGACTATTTCGGATGAGGATCGAAACCGCACCGCGGATCGACCGCTGTGTCGCGCTGCGCCGCGCGGTTTTCGTCGAGGAACTGGGCGTGCCGGATAGTGTCGAATTTCCCGGCGACGAAGACGGCGCGATCCATTTGCTGGCGCTGGACGGGACCGTGGCAGTCGGCACCGCGCGGGTGGTCATCGACGGCGCCGTGGCTAAAATCGGACATCTCTGCGTGCTGCCGGACAAGCGCAGCCGCGGCACCGGCCGCGCCCTGGTGCGCGCGGCCGTCGCCGCCGCGCGCCGCGCCGGTGCCACGACCGTCACCCTGACCGCCCTGCGCGACGCCACGGCGCTCTATGCCGGCGAAGGCTTTGTCCCGGTCGGTGCGCCATTCGAAGCCGCGGGTTTGCCGCATCAGAGGATGGAACGGCGCTGGTGACCCGCTGGTTGGTGGTGATGGTCAAGCAACCGCGACCGGGGCGGGTCAAGACCCGGTTGGCGCGCGCCATCGGCCCTGTCGCGGCGGCCTGGTGGTTCCGCCACCAGGTGCGGCGTTTGTTGCTGAGGCTCGGTGATCCGCGCTGGCGCCTGGTTCTGGCGGTCAGCCCCGACACCGACGGATTGCGCAGCCGCGTCTGGCCCGCACACCTGCCACGCATTCCACAAGGAGCGGGCGATCTGGGTGACCGGATGGCACGGGTCTTCCGGTCGCTGCCGCCCGGGCCGGTCTGCATCGTCGGAGCGGATATCCCCGGCATCACGAAAGGCCATGTCGACCGCGCCTTCCGCGCGCTCGGGCGCAGCGATGCCGTGTTCGGCCCGGCGCCGGATGGCGGGTATTGGCTGGTCGGATTGAAGCGCACCCGATCCGTGCCGGCCGGATTGTTCGCCGGCGTGCGCTGGTCGACGGAACACGCGCTGGCCGATAGCCTGGGCAGCCTCGGCGCGATGTCCGTGACCCTGGTCGACAGTCTGGCGGATGTGGACGAGGCATCGGATCTTTGAAACGGCGTGCCCCTGTGTCGCTGATCGCGGCATTCACCCGGGATTTTGCATGGCGAGATGACGCGCGACAGGCGTTTTTTGTGACGTTCCGTCCCGCCCGTGATAGGCAGAAACCATGAGCAGAATACCCACCAAACACGACATCCTAGGCTGGATCGAGGCGAACCCGACCCTGACGTCGAAGCGCGACATCGCGAAGGCTTTCGGCATCAAGGGCGCCGCCCGGATCGATCTCAAGCGCGTGCTGAAGGAGCTCGAGCACGAGGGCCACCTGGAGAAGCGCAAGAAAACCTATCGCGACCCCGACCGCCTGCCGCCAGTCAGCGTGCTGCAAATCAAGGCGCCGGATGAAAACGGCGATCTGTTCGCCACGCCGCTGGAATGGCATGGCGAAGGGGTGGAGCCCATCGTGCTGGTGGTGCCGCGCGCATCGGACCCCGCGCTTGGCGAAGGCGATCGCATCCTGGCACGCGTGCAGGTGGTGCACGAGGCCGACCACAATTACGAAGCGCGACTGATCCGCCGTATCGGCCAAAGCCCGCGCAAGGTGGTGGGTATCTTTCGCAAGACCGCCGAGGGCGGGCGCATCCTGCCGATCGACAAGGGGTCGGACCGGGAATGGCTGGTGGCCGCCGATGCCACCGCGGGCGCGAAGGAGGGCGAGCTGGTCGAGGCCGAACAGGCCGGGCCCAAGGGCCGAATGGGTCTGCCGCGCGCGCGCATCGTGCTGCGGCTGGGCGACCCGACCGCGCCGCGGGCGGTGTCGTTGATCGCCATCCACCAGCACGGCATCCCCGACGATTTCCCGCCGGATGTGCTGGCCGAGGCCGACGCGATGAAACCGGTGGGGCTGAAAGGCCGCGAAGACTTGCGCGACATGCCGCTTGTCACAATCGACCCCTCGGATGCGCGCGACCACGACGATGCGGTCTTTGCCGAACCCGACGACGACCCAAAGAACCCCGGCGGTTTCGTGATCTGGGTCGCCATCGCCGATGTCGCGCATTACGTCACGCCCGGATCGGCGCTGGACCGCGAGGCGCGCAAGCGCGGCAATTCCAGCTATTTCCCCGACCGCGTGGTGCCGATGCTGCCCGACCGGCTGTCGGGCGATCTGTGTTCGTTGCACGAAGGCGTGCCACGGCCCTGCATCGCCGTCCGCATGGTGATCGACGCAGACGGCAACAAGCGGTCGCACCGTTTCCTGCGCGGGCTGATGCGGTCGCCGGCGTCGCTGAACTATCAAGAGGTTCAGGCGGCCTTTGACGGCCAACCCAACGACAAGACCGGCCCGCTGCTCGATCCGGTGATCCGGCCGCTTTTCGGCGCCTATGCCGCGCTCAAGGCCGCGCGCCAGCGGCGCCAGCCGCTGGACCTGGACCTGCCCGAACGCAAGGTGGTGCTGGACGAAGAGGGCAAGGTGGTCTCGGTCGATTTTGCCGAACGGCTGGATGCCCACCGGCTGATCGAGGAATTCATGGTGCTGGCCAATGTCGCCGCCGCCGAGACGCTGATCGCCAAGCGCACCCCGCTGCTGTACCGGGTTCACGAAGAACCGCCGCTGGACAAGCTGGAAAGCCTGCGCGACACCGCCGAAGCGGCCGGACTGACCCTGGCCAAGGGGCAGGTTCTGAAAACCGCGCATCTCAACCGCCTGCTGCACGACGCGCAGGGCACCGAGGATGCGGAACTGATCCACTTCGCCACGCTGCGGTCGATGACGCAGGCCTATTACAGCCCCAAGAATTTCGGCCATTTCGGGCTGGCCCTGCAGAACTACGCGCATTTCACCTCGCCCATCCGGCGCTATTCCGACCTGGTGGTGCACCGCGCGCTGATCGCCGCGCATGGCTGGGGCGATGACGGGCTGACGAACGAAGAGATCGAGCGGCTCGAGGCCACCGGTCAGCACATTTCGGACACCGAGCGCCGGTCGATGATGGCCGAGCGCGACACGACCGACCGTTACCTGGCCGCCTACCTGTCGGACCGCGTCGGAGCGGAATTCACCGGGCGGATCAGCGGCATCGCGCGCTTCGGGGTGTTTGTCAAACTGGACGAAACCGGCGCTGACGGCTTGGTGCCGATCAGCACGCTGGGGCGCGAATACTTTCATTTCGATGCCGATGCCGGGACGCTTATGGGCGCCGATACCGGGCGGATCATCGCGATGGGCATGCGTGTCAGGGTCAAGCTGGTCGAGGCGGCACCGGTGTCAGGCGGCATCGCCTTCGAGATGCTGGAGATCGAGGACGAGGCCTATGCCAGCGTGCCCGCCCGCCGCGGGCGCGGCACGCCGCGCGGCAAGGGCGGCGCCAAGGGCAAGCCGCCGCAGCGCAAGGCGGCCAAGGCCAAGCGCAAGGAGGTCAAGGCCAAGCGCAAGGTGACGCGGCAGCGACGCGCCAAGGGCTGAGGATCGATCAACCCGGTTCGATCCGCGGCAGGGTCCGTGCGTTCGATTGCGGCGAACGGATCGGCCCCACGCGCAGAGCCGCGCGCGGCACGGAAATGCCGGCAGGAAGCCGCGTGGCGCCGTTCTGATCGCTTCGCAATCGTGCCGCGACCCGCTATGCTGCGTGAAAACAACGAGCAGATATCGGGATTCCGGAATGGTCACGACCCGTCTTACCGGCGCGATTGCCGCGCTGCTGGTTTCGGCCCCCGCACTGGCCGGTGCGGTCGAATTGTCGCTGCGCCCCGTGGCGCGCCCGGCCGCCGTCCTGTCCGTCGCCGCGACCGATACGGTCACCCCGACCACGGTTGTTGCGCCGGCCAATTCTTTGCGCCCCTTCAAACGGCCCCAGGCGGCCTCGTCGACCGAGATCGGTCAAGTATCGGCGGCGACGCAGGCCGGATTCGAACGCTGGATCGCGGAGTTCCGGCCCAAGGCGCTGAATCGCGGAATCGGCGCGGCGACCTTCGACAGGGCGTTCCGGAACGTGCGCTATGACCCCGAGGTGATCGAACGCGACCGCAACCAGTCGGAATTCACCAAGACCATCTGGACCTATCTCGAAACCGCCGCCTCCGACGCGCGCATCCGCAACGGCCAGGCCGCCCTGCGCAGGCACGGCGCGCTGCTGGACCGGATCGAGGCGCAATACGGCGTCGACAAGGAAATCGTGGTGGCGATCTGGGGGCTGGAATCGGCCTATGGCACCTTCAAGGGGTCCAAACCGGTGATCCAGTCGATGGCGACGCTGGCCTATGACGGGCGACGGCGGTCGTTCTTCGAGGGCCAGCTCTATGCCGCGCTGAAAATCCTCGACCAGGGGCATACCGCCCCCGAGGCCATGAAGGGATCATGGGCCGGGGCAATGGGACACACCCAGTTCATGCCGACCTCGTTCCAGTCGCTGGCGGTGGATCACACCGGCGACGGGCGGCGCGACATCTGGGGCGACGACCCCGCCGACGCGTTGGCGTCGACCGCGAACTACCTGGCCAAGAACGGCTGGCGCAAGGGTCTGCCCTGGGGGGTCGAAGTGCGGCTGCCCGAGGGGTTCGACTATGCCCAGGCCAATCGCGGGATCGAACGGATGCCGTCGGTCTGGGCGCAGCGCGGCGTTCTGGGCATCGACGGCCAGCCGGTGCGCGATTACGGCGTCGCATCGGTTCTGCTGCCGGCGGGCCACGAAGGTGCGGCCTTCCTCGTGTTTCGCAATTTCGCGGTGATCGAGCGCTACAACACCGCCGATGCCTACGTGATCGGAGTGGGCCACCTGGCCGACCGGATCAAGGGCGGCGGACCGATCCGGAGCGGCTGGCCGACGCAGGACAGGGCGCTGACGCTGGACGAACGGATGGAGTTGCAACGCCGCCTGACCGCGCGCGGCTTCGACACGCGCGGCATCGACGGCAAGATCGGGCCGCTGACCATCGATGCAGTGCGCGGGTTCCAGCGCTCGCTGGGTCTTCCGCCCGATGGCTATGCTTCGCCACGCCTGCTGAACCGGTTGCGCTGACGCCTAGCGCCTCTCGGCGGGTGTGCAGGGCTTGCCCTGAAAACAGTGCGCTACAGTCCGGCGCAGATCGTCCGTCGGTTCGCGATGGCTGTTGCCGCCGCAGGGGTCGGCGAACATCACGTATCCGGTCCCCTCGCGCTTGAGAAAGGCGAGGTATTCGGTGCCGTCCGCGACCGCGCCGCACCAAGGACCGAAACACAGCGCCCGCAAGGTCACGGCACGGTCGAAATCGCGAGTGAACCCGCCCGGTCCGAGCGACTTGCCGGTCAGCCTGGCCGGGATGTCGGTTTGCGGCGGCATGTCCTGTTGGCGTTGCCAATCGGTCCGCGGCAAGAGCGTTTCATCGACGCGCAGCACCCCGTTCACCACGATCCAGATGTCTTCCGAAGCCACTGCCTGCTGGAAATCCCGCGCCGCGTCGGGACGGATGCAGCTGAGAGCATCGGCCGGGCCGCCCGACAAGGTCAGCGCCAGTCCCACGACCAGCAAGCGCATCAGAGGTGGTCCCGGAAGGCGTCGATGACCCGGGCATAGACCGCACGTTTGAACGGCACGATCTGGTCCAGCACCTGGTCCGGCGCCAGCCAGCGCCACGCGGCGAATTCCTGGTGGTCGTCGGCATCGATGCGCACCTGGTCGTCGGTGCCGTGAAAGCGAAACAGGAACCACTTCTGCTCTTGACCCTTGTAGCGGCCCTTCCAAAGACGCGGGACCAGGTCATGCGGCAGGTCGTAGGCGAACCAGCCTTCGGTCTCGGCCTCGACGGTGACGAGATCCGGCGTGACGCCGGTTTCCTCCTGCAATTCGCGCAAGGCGGCGGCGCGGGGGTCTTCACCCTTGTCGATCCCGCCCTGCGGCATCTGCCAGGCCGGGATGTCGCTGTCCATGCGTTGACCGACAAAAGCATGGCCCTGGGCATTGACCAGCATCACGCCGACGTTCCGGCGATAGGGCAGCTTGGCGATGTCTTCGGGCGTCATGGGCGTCTCCGGTTGCGGCGCATATAGGCGCATCAATGCCGGTTCCGGTCAACCGGCGGCGCGCCTGACCCAGATCATGGTGCACGGCGTGTCGCCGGCTAGACAGATCGCAGCTTTGCATCGAAAGGCCGCCGCATGAAGTATCGCGTCATTCCAGCCGCTTTGCTGATCGCCTCCGGCGCAATGGCCCAGGACGTGCGGTCCCTTGTCCTGTCCGATGTGCGGGTGGTCGATATCGCGCGCGGCGCGGTATCGGCCCCGGTTTCGGTTGTCATCAGCGATGGCGCGATCGCCGCGATCGGTACCTTGGACGATATCGCTCCGGGCAGCGCGATCCATGACGCCAAGGGGCAATTCCTGATCCCGGGATTGTGGGATTCGCATGTGCATCTGTTCACCAGCGCGGACGAACCCGAAACCGCGTTTCGCATGGCCATCGTCAACGGCGTGACGGGATTGCGCGACATGGGTGCGCTTTGGCCCATCGCCGATCAGCAGGCGCTCAGGGACGCCACCGAAAGCGGCGCGACGGTAGGGCCACGCCTGATCCTGTCGGGCGCATGGGTCGACGCCAGTCCGGGGTCCTGGCCCGGCATGTTCCTGGCCGACACTCCGACCGCGGCACAGCAAGTGGTGGCGCGGATCGCGGACGAAGGCTGGGACGCGGTCAAGGCCTACTCGATGCTCGACGGCGCGACCTATGCGGCCTTGGCCGAAGCCGCGCATCGCGCCGGGTTGAAGCTGGTCGGCCACGTGCCGGAACGGGTCACGCTGTCGGATGCGCTGGACGCCGGGCAGGACGGGATCGAGCATTTCGGTCGGGTCACAAAGGCCTGTTCGCCTCGGGAACGCGCCATGGTCGACCGGGTCGCGACGGCACTGGACGCCGACAACCCCCGCGACGCGATGATCGCCGAGATGACCGGCCACAACCGCATCGTGTTGGACACGTGGGATGCCGCGCTGTGTGGCGCAGTGCTTGCACGGATGGCCCGGGCTGGGATGCATGTCAGCCCGACCTTGGTGGTGGCGGGTTTCTATACGGGGCGAAAGGCGGCGCCCGACAGTCCGCGCATGAGAATGCTGCCGCAAGCGGTGCGCGATGCCTGGGCCGGCCCGGATTTTCGCCTTGACGCGATGACCGACGACCTGCGCGCCATCGCCGATGCCGCGATCGCGCTCGATCATCGCACCCTGGCGCTGGCCCATGCGGCGGGCGTGCCGATCCTGGCGTCCACGGACGCGTCCTTTGCCAATCCGCAGCTGTTCCACGGGTTCTCGCTTCTGGACGAACTGGACCTCTATGTCGCTGCCGGTCTCACCCCGCGCGAGGCGCTCTACACCGCCACCGTCGCCCCGCCTCGGTTCTTCCGCCTTAGGGACCAGGACGGCAGCATCGCGCCCGGCCGCCGGGCCGATCTGGTTCTGCTGGACGCCAACCCGCTTGAGGGTCTGGCCACCTTGCGCGATCCCGCCGCAGTCATCCTGCGCGGAGTTATGCTGGACCGAGGCGCGCTGGCCGAAATGCGGGCGGCTGATCCAGGTTGAACGAAAACGCCCCGCCGGAAAGCGGGGCGCCTTGAACCCGGTCGACGGGCGCAGTCAGTTCGGGCCGAGCGCCGACAGGCCCTTGAGGATATCGATGGCATAGGCCAGCTGATAATCCTCCTCGCGCAGCTTGGCGGCTGCTTCGGCCTTGGCGCGGTCTTCCTCGATCTGGCGGATCTCGTCCTCGGTCAGCGAGTCGTTGTCGAGCGAGCCGCGCAGATCGGCCTCGGTGCGGCTCAAACGATTGGTGGCCTCGTCTTCCTCTTCGCTGGCGGCGGGCCGGCGGGGCTGTTCGACGACGATGTCGGGGCTGACCCCCAGCGACTGGATCGACCGGCCCGACGGCGTGTAATAGCGCGCCGTGGTCAGGCGCATCGCGCCGTCTCCGCGCAGTGGCATGACCGTCTGGACCGAACCCTTGCCGAAGGACTTGGTGCCCACGACGATCGCGCGGCGATGATCCTGCAGGGCGCCTGCGACGATTTCCGACGCCGAGGCCGATCCGCCGTTGATCAACACCACGATCGGCTTGCCATCGGCCAGATCGCCCGGCGTCGCGTTGTAGCGTTCGCCATCCGCCGGGTCGCGTCCGCGGGTCGAGACGATTTCGCCCTTTTCAAGGAACGCATCGGACACCCGGATAGCCTGCGTCAGCAAGCCGCCGGGATTGTTGCGCAGGTCCAGAACGAAACCGTTGACGTTGTCGATACCGCCCGCATCTTCGACCTGTTTGGCCAATCCCTCGGACAGGTTGGCATAGGTCTGGTCGTTGAACGTGGTGATCCGCAGCACGACGGTCTGCCCCTCGGTCCGGGTGCGCACCGCCTGAAGCTTGATCGTGTCGCGGATGATCGACACGTCGAACGGTTCGGCCTCGCCTTCGCGGACCACGGTCACGATGATCTCGGAGCCGACCGGGCCGCGCATCAGGTCGACGGCTTCGTCCAGCGTCAGGCCCAGCACCGATTCCCCGTCGACATGGGTGATGAAATCGCCCGCTTCGATACCCGCTTCCATCGCCGGGGTGCCGTCGATGGGCGACACCACCTTGACGAAGCCTTCTTCTTGGGTGACCTCGATGCCCAAGCCGCCGAATTCACCCCGGGTCTGCACGCGCATCTGCGCCGCGTCGTCGGGCGACAGATAGCTGGAATGCGGATCCAGCGAAGTCAGCATGCCGTCGATGGCCGCCTCGATCAGTTCGCCCGCCTCGACTTCTTCGACGTATTGCGCGCGGATGCGTTCGAAGATGTCGCCGAACAGGTCGAGCTGTTCATAGACCGATGACGACCGGTTGGTTTCCTGCGCCAGCAGCGGCCCCACGAATTGCGTGGTGGCGACCGCCCCCGCCAAAGTGCCGCCGATCGCGGCCATCAGGAATTTCTTCATGGTTGTCGTTATCCCTTGTCGGTTGCGAACCACGCGCGTGGATCGACAGGCACGTCGCCTTCTCTGACTTCTATATAGAGCGTTTCCGTCCGGTCGGCGCCACCCCTTTCACCGGAAGGTGAAAGCACGCTGTCGGCATCCGGCACCGTCCCGCCCATCAGACCCACCGGTGCGCCTTCGGGCAGCACCTGCCCGGTCTCGCCGAACGCGGTTTCCAGACCCGCCAAAACGAACAGGACACCCGCCTGCGGTTCCAGGATCGAGACCAGCCCGTAGTCCAGCAGCGGCCCGCGATAGCGGATGGTCGCAGCGACGGGTGTGGTGACCAAGGCACGTGCCCCGGTGGCGACCACCAGGCCCGGCCGTTGCACCCCGGCGGCATCGGCCTGGTCGAATTCGCGCAGGACGACCCCCTGGACCGGCATGGGCAGAACGCCTTTGCGGTCGTCCAGCACATCGAGGTCCACAGGAACCTCGTCCAGGGCGATCCGGTCAAGATCGCGGGCGAAACTGCCCAGCGTTTCGGCCGACGCGATCAGGATCGCCGTGCGCACCGGGTCCTCGGTGAACTTGCGTGGCAGATCGGTGCGGTTGGCCACCGCCTGGCTAAGCGCGGTCCGGGCCGTTTGCACCCCGGACAGCCCCGCGTTGAGTTGATCGGCCGCGTCCTGTTGGATCTGCCGCAAGGCACGCGCTTCGTCGAGGTCGGCGCGCAGAGCCTGGGCCTGGCTTGCCAGGCCCGGTGTCACCGACGACAGGAGCATACCGGCACGCGCTGCGCCCACCGGCCCCTGCGGATGCAGGAGCGACCCGGCAGACGCCCCGGCGCCCAGACCGGACAGGGCGGCCAACAGCCCGGCGACCTCGGCCTCACGCGCCTCCAGCCGGCGGCTCAGTTCGGTTTCCCGGACCGCTGCGGCCCGCAACCCTTCACGCATCGCGGCCAGGCCCGCCTCATAGGCCTGCACGGTTTCGGTCAGGGCCTTGACGCGGTCGCGCGCGCCGTCCGCGGCTTCGAGTTTCTGCGCCGCTTCTGTCAAGGCCTGCGCGGCCTGCTGTGCAGCGCGCCCATCCGCCAGAGCGCCGGTTGCAACCACAATCCCCAATGCCAGAGCGAGGCGTCTCACGCGATCAGGCTCTCTCCGGTCATCTCGTCGGGCTTCGGCAAACCCATCAACTGCAGCAGCGTCGGCGCCACATCGGCCAGCCTGCCGTTGCGCAACGATGCCCCCTTTGGTCCGCCGAACAGGATCACCGGCACGAGGTTCGTCGTATGTGCAGTGTGCGGGCCACCGGTTTCCGGGTCGACCATCGTCTCGCAATTGCCATGATCGGCGATGATGAGTAGCGCGCCGCCGGCCTTCTTGGTCGCGGCGACCACTTGCGCGAGGCCCTGGTCGACCGCTTCACAGGCCTTGATCGCAGCGCCCAGATCGCCGGTGTGGCCGACCATATCCGGGTTGGCGTAGTTGGTGACGATCAGGTCGTAGCCCGCCTCGATTGCGGCCACGAATTTTTCGGTGACTTCGGGCGCGCTCATTTCGGGCTGCAGATCATAGGTCGCGACCTTGGGAGATTTCGGCATGAAGCGGTCCTCGCCCACTTCCGGCACTTCCTGCCCGCCGTTCAGGAAGAACGTCACATGCGGGTATTTTTCGGTCTCGGCCAGCCGGTATTGCCGCAACCCGTGCTTGGCCACCCATTCGCCCAGGGTGTTGACGATTTCGCGCTTGGGATAGGCCGTCGTCATGTATGCGTTGTGGGCGTCGGAATACTCCACCATGCCCAGCAACGCGCTGAGCGCCGGTCTGTCACGATCGAACCCGTCGAAATCGGGGGCCCCGATCGCGGCAAGGATCTCGCGCGCGCGGTCGGCCCGGAAATTCACGAAAAAGACACCGTCACCCGGCTGAATGCCACTGTAGTCGCCGATCACGAAAGGCTCGATGAATTCGTCGGTTTTCCCGGCGTCATAGCTTGCCTCGATCCCGGCCACGGCGCTGGCGCGTGTTTCGCCCGAACCTTCGACCATGGGGCGATATGCGCGTTCGACGCGTTCCCATCGGTTGTCGCGGTCCATGGCATAGTAGCGTCCCGATACGGTGACGATCCGGGCGCCTTCCGGCAATGCGGCTTCGAATGCCGCCACTTGCTCGGCCGCGGATTGCGGAGGCACGTCGCGCCCGTCGGTGATCGCGTGCAAAGACACCGGCAGTCCCGCATCGGTCAACACCTTTGCCGCCGCGAGCACGTGGCTGGAATGCGAATGCACTCCGCCGTCCGAGGTCAGTCCCATGACATGAGCGGTGCCGCCCGCCGCCTTCACCTTGGCCGCGAAGTCGAGGATGGAGTCGTTTTCGAAGAAACTGCCGTCCTCGATGGCCAGATCAATCTGGCCCAGGTCCATCGCCACCACACGCCCCGCCCCGATATTGGTGTGGCCGACTTCGGAATTGCCCATCTGGCCGGTCGGCAGGCCCACATCCGGGCCGTGGGTGATCAACTCCGCGTGCGGGCAAGTCGCGGTCAACTCGTCCATGGTCGGCGTGTCGGCCAGCTTTGGCGCATTGTTGGCCGCGTCTTCGCGCAGGCCCCAGCCGTCTAGGATGCACAGGATGACAGGTTTCGACATGAGCTGGGTCTTTCCGGAAGGGCGGTCGCCGCGAGATGTATCAGTGCCGAAGCCTAGCGTCCAGAAACCGAGGCGCGTTGATCGGGCACAATCGTCGCAAGACCGCGCAGCGTCACGATCGCTTTTATATGCGCATTTGTCACCTCAACGACAATTATTATTCGTTTTCCTGTTTCTATCGGCGTCTCTACAGTTCCCACAGGTTCTTGGTGCGCCACCGCAAGGAAACGTCACCAGAGCGCCGGGCTGGTTGTTTACCTCGTCCAGCCCGGCCCCACCTGAGGAGGAAGAAATGATCCGTCCGACACTCACCATCATCGCCGGCCTGGCCGTCTTGACAGCCATCCCCGTGCTGGCTCAGCAGACCGTCGCAGACAAGATGGACACCGTGAAGCCCGCCAGCGAAGTGCAGGGCCAGCAGATCGGCACCCTGGATTGCGAAATCGAAGGCGGCTGGGGCATGTTCCTGGGGTCGTCCAAGGGCGTGACCTGCGCATTCACCCATGCCGACGGTTCGGTCGAGGCGTATACCGGCTCGATGGACAAGCTGGGGCTGGATATCGGCAAGACCGAGAAAAGCTACATGACCTGGGTGGTGTTCACCACTGCCGAAAACAAGCCCGGCGACAACGCCCTGGCTGGCACCTATGTCGGCGTCTCGGCCGGTGCATCGCTGGGGATCGGACTTGGTGCCAACGCGCTGGTCGGCGGCTCGGACAAGCAGATCGGCCTTCAACCGGTCAGCGTCGAGGGCGTGCAGGGCGTCAACCTTGCACTGGGCCTGGCTTCGCTGACACTGGCGCCGACCGAAGGTTGAGATATATACCTGATAACCGTTCCGAATTGCGAAGGGCCGAATCGGCCCTTCGTTCGCAAGGTGGAGACCTCCTATGACGCGCTGCCATATCGCGACCGCCGCTGCCCTGCTTGCGCTCGCCCCCGCCTTCGCCACTGCACAAGAGCGCATCCTGAATTTCGAGCTGGGCGCCGGCTTGCGCTATGCGCCGATCTACGAAGGCGCGGACGAGTACGAAACCGGACCCACCGGCACCGGGTCACTGGGCGCGCTGCAACTGGGGTCGATCAACATCCAGCCGGGCAGCGGCACCGGGTTCGGCTTCGCGCCTTCGTTCCGCTTCGTGGGTGAACGCACTGCGGACGACACCCCGATCCTCGACGGGATCGACGACGTCGACGCCGCGTTCGAGCTTGGCGCGAAACTGAGTTATCGCTGGGAAAACGCCGAGGTGTTTGCCGCCGTACGCAAGGGCCTGACGGGCCATGACGGTGTGGTCGGCGACCTGGGCGCGGATGCGATCATCCCGCTGGATGCGCAGACCACCCTGCGTGTCGGCCCGCGCCTGTCCTTCGCCAACGGCGAATACATGGACACCTATTTCTCCGTACCGGCCACGGCGACCGCGCTGGCCGCTCATGACGCCGATGCCGGAATGAAATCGGCCGGGATCGAGATGACCCTACGCCGCGACATTTCGGATGCCTGGGCGGTGCAGGGTACGCTGGGCTGGAGCCGGTTGTCCGACAACGTCGCCGAGTCGCCGATCGTCAAGGATGGCAGCCGCGACCAGGGCAGTTTCAGCATGATGCTGGTGCGCAAGTTCAACCTGCGGTTCTGACACGCCGCGCCACGTCAAGCCAAAAGCCCGCCAGAGATGGCGGGCTCTTTTCTTTGCGGCCGCGGATCAGGCCTGCAGGCTCTTGACCACAAGCTCGCCCTCTTCCCGCGCCTTCATCGCCATCGCGGCGGCATGGGCGCCCGCGGCGGTGGTGTAGTAGGGGATCTTGTCATACAGCGCGATCGACCGGATCGAACGGCTGTCCTCGACCGCGGCGGCGCCTTCGGTGGTGTTCATCACCAGCTGGATGCCGCCATCCTTCATCAGGTCGGTGACGTTCGGGCGGCCTTCATAGACCTTCTTGACCAACTCGCAGGCGATGCCGTGACCTTCGAGGAACGCCGCCGTGCCGCCGGTGGCGACGATGGAAAAGCCCAGTTCGACAAGGGTCCGTGCGGTTTCCACCAGTTGCGGGGTCTTGTCGTCATCCTTGATCGAAAAGAACACCGCGCCTTCGGTCGGCAGATGGGTGCCCGCGCCGATCTGCGCCTTGAGAAACGCCCGGGGAAAGGACCGGTCCCAGCCCATGACTTCTCCGGTCGACCGCATTTCCGGTCCGAGGATCGTGTCGACGCCGGGGAAGCGGGCAAAGGGCAGAACCGCCTCCTTGACGGAGTACCAGGGCATGTTGGGATCGGCCAAGGTCATCGGGTCGGCCAGCGGCAGCACGGTGTCGTAATCGGCGTTTTCCGGATAGGGCGGGCGCATCGGGAAAGCCGAAAGTTTTTCGCCCGCCATGATCCGCGCGGCGATCGAGGCAATGGCACTGTCGGTCGCCTTGGCGACGAAGGGCACCGTGCGTGAGGCACGGGGGTTCACCTCGATCAGGTAGATCTCGGGTGTTCCAGATTCGTTGGCCTTGATCGCGAATTGCACATTCATCAGGCCGACCACGTTCAAAGCGCGGGCCAGCGCCTCGGTCTGGCGGTTGACCTCGGCCAGGATCGCGGGGTCCAGCGAATAGGGCGGCAGGGAACAGGCGCTGTCGCCGGAATGCACGCCGGCCTCTTCGATATGCTGCATGATGCCGGCGACATGGACGGCGTCGCCATCCGACAGCGCATCGACATCCAGTTCCACCGCGCCGGACAGGTAGCTGTCGAGCAGCACCGGGCTGTCGCCGGACACGACCACCGCTTCGTTGATGTATCGCTCGAGCCCGGCCATGTCGCGGACGATCTCCATCGCGCGGCCCCCCAGAACGTAGGACGGGCGGATCACCAGCGGAAAGCCGATCTGTTCCGCGATGGCCAGCGCCTGCGCATCGGTGCTGGCGATGCCGTTCTTCGGCTGCTTCAGCCCCAGCTTGTTGACCAGCGCCTGGAACCGCTCGCGGTCCTCGGCCAGGTCGATGGCATCGGGTGTGGTGCCGAGGATCGGGATGCCCTCGTCATGCAGCGCGTTGGCCAGCTTCAGCGGCGTCTGCCCGCCGAACTGGACGATCACGCCGTGCAACGTGCCCTTCTGCTGCTCGACATTCAGGATTTCCATCACGTGCTCGAAGGTCAGCGGCTCGAAATACAGGCGGTCGGACGTGTCGTAATCGGTGCTGACCGTCTCGGGGTTGCAGTTGACCATGATGGTCTCGTAACCCGCATCCGACAGCGCAAAGCAGGCGTGGCAGCAGCAATAGTCGAACTCGATCCCCTGCCCGATCCGGTTCGGCCCGCCGCCGAGAATGACCACCTTTTTCGCGGTGGTCGGCCGGCTTTCGCATTCCACCTCGCCCATCATCGGCACTTCGTAGGTGGAGTACATGTAGGGCGTCTGCGCCTCGAATTCGGCGGCGCAGGTGTCGATGCGCTTGAACACGGCCGACACGCCCAGGTTTCGGCGCGCGCGTCGCACCTGCCCTTCGTCGCGGCCGGTCAACTTGGCCAGCCGGGCGTCGGTAAAGCCCATCATCTTGAGCGCGCGCAGCCCTTCCTCGGTTACCGGCAGGCCGTCCTTGCGCACTTGGGCTTCGGCATCGACGATTTCACGGATACGGGCAAGGAACCACGGATCGAAATGGGTGACGGCCTGGATTTCGTCGTCGCTCAGGCCGTGACGCATGGCCTGGGCGATGGTGCGCAACCGGTCGGGCGTGGCCACCGAAAGCGCCTTGACCACTGCTGATTTCTCGGGCGCGCCTTCGATCGTCACCTCGTCGAACCCGGTCAGGCCGGTTTCCATGCTGGCCAGCGCCTTTTGCAGCGATTCGTGGATCGTGCGGCCGATGGCCATCGCCTCGCCCACCGATTTCATCGCGGTGGTCAGATTGGGCTGGCTGCCTGGAAACTTCTCGAAGGCGAAGCGCGGGATCTTGGTGACGACATAGTCGATGGTCGGCTCGAAGCTGGCCGGGGTGACCTTGGTGATGTCGTTGTCCAACTCGTCCAGCGTGTAGCCCACAGCCAGCTTGGCGGCGATCTTGGCGATCGGGAAGCCGGTGGCCTTGGACGCCAGCGCCGACGACCGCGACACCCGCGGGTTCATCTCGATCACCACCATGCGGCCATTGTCCGGGTTCACCGCCCATTGCACGTTGGATCCGCCCGTTTCCACGCCGATCTCGCGCAGCACGGCAATGCTGCCGTTGCGCATCATCTGGTATTCCTTGTCCGTCAGGGTCAGCGCCGGCGCAACGGTGATGCTGTCGCCGGTATGCACGCCCATCGGATCGACGTTCTCGATGGCGCAGACGATGATCGCGTTGTCCGCCTTGTCGCGGACGACCTCCATCTCGAATTCCTTCCAGCCCAGCAGCGACTCGTCGATCAGGATCTGTCCGACGGGCGAGGCATCCATACCCGAGCGGCAGTAATATTCGTAATCCTCGCGGTTGTAGGCCACCCCGCCACCGGTACCGCCGAGGGTAAAGGCCGGGCGGATGATCGCCGGCAGGCCGATATCGTCCAGCGCGTCCATCGCCATGCGCAGCCCTTCGGTCAGGTCGCGCTTGCCATCGGCGCGCTTGGGCGCGGTAACGATCGTGGCTTTGGGGTTCTCGAGCCCGATGCGGTCCATGGCCTCGCGGAACAGCTTGCGGTCCTCGGCCATCTCGATGGCTTCGCGCCGGGCGCCGATCATCTCGACCCCGTGCTCCGCCAGCACGCCCATTTCCTCGAGCGCCAGCGCGGTATTCAGGCCGGTCTGGCCGCCCATCGTCGGCAAAAGCGCGTCGGGCTTTTCCTTGGCGATGATCTTGGCGACGATTTCGGGGGTGATCGGTTCGATATAGGTGGCGTCGGCCAGTTCGGGATCGGTCATGATCGTCGCGGGGTTCGAGTTGACCAGGATCACCCGATACCCTTCTTCCCGCAGCGCCTTGCAGGCCTGGGCACCGGAATAATCGAACTCGCAGGCCTGCCCGATGACGATTGGCCCGGCGCCGATGATCATGATGGAACTGATATCGGTTCTTTTCGGCATGCCCGGACCCCCAAACGCAAATTGTCGGCGTTATACGCATCCGCTGCCTGCGTGCAAGCCTTTGCCACCAACCGTCCGGATTTGATCTATGTCAAGTTAAGTAGACGTGTTGACTGTAAACTGAAGTTTACAACAGGGAGTCGGCCATGCGCATCTTATTCGTCCACCCGAATTACAGGTCCGGCGGCGCCGAGATCGCCGGCAGTTGGCCGCCCGCATGGGTGGCCTACCTGACCGGGCACTTGCGCCAGGCGGGGTTCGACGACATCCATTTCATCGACGCGATGACCAACGATATCGCCGATGACGACCTCGGCCGACAGATTGCCGCGTTGCGGCCCGACGTGGTCGGCGTCACGGCGATCACCCCGTCGATCTACCGCGCCGAGGAAGTGTTGCGCCTTGCTCAGCAGGCAGTTCCGGACGCCATCCGCATGTTGGGCGGGGTGCACGCGACCTTCATGTACAAGCAGGTCCTGTCCGAAGCCCCCTGGATCGACGTGATCGTCCGCGGCGAAGGCGAAGAGATCCTCGTCAACCTGATGGAGGCGATCCGCGACGGGCGCTGGCCCGCCGACCGCCGCCGCATCCACGGGCTGGCTTTTCGCGACGGCGACGACATCGTCGCAACCCAGGCCGCCAGCACCGTCAAGGATCTCGAAAAGATCAAGCCCGACTGGTCGATCCTGGAGTGGGAGAAATACATCTACATTCCGCTGGGCACCCGCGTGGCCATTCCCAACATGGCGCGCGGCTGCCCGTTCACCTGTTCGTTCTGTTCGCAATGGAAATTCTGGCGCGACTACCGCGTGCGTGACCCCATCGCCGTGGTGGACGAAATCGAGGACCTGGTTGAGAACCACGGCGTCGGCTTTTTCATCCTCGCCGACGAGGAACCCACCATCAACCGCAAGAAGTTCATCCAGTTCTGCGAAGAACTGATCGCCCGCGACCTGCCGCGCCGGGTGCAATGGGGCATCAATACCCGCGTCACCGATATCTACCGCGACCGCGATCTGCTGAAATTCTACCGCAAGGCCGGGCTGGTGCATGTCAGCCTTGGGACCGAGGCGGCCGCACAGCTGAAACTCGACCGTTTCAACAAGGAAACCAAGGTCGACGAGAACAAGACCGCGATCCGCCTGCTGCGCGAGGCCGATATCTTTACCGAGGCGCAGTTCATCGTGGGTCTGGACAACGAGACCGAGGAGACGCTCGAGGAAACCTTCCAGATGGCCTGGGATTGGCAGCCCGACCTGGCCAACTGGGCGATGTACACGCCCTGGCCGTTCACGCCGTTGTTCCAGGAATTGCGGGACCAGGTCGAGATCTTCGATTTCTCCAAGTACAACTTCGTCACACCGATCATGAAACCCGACGCGATGACGCGCGGCGAGTTGCTGGACGGGGTGATGAAGAACTACCGCCGCTTCTACATGCGCAAGGCGCTGTTCCACTACCCGTGGCGCGGCACCGGGTATCGCCGGCGCTATCTGCTGGGGTGTCTCAAGGCGTTTCTCAAGGCCGGGGTGCAGCGCACCTTCTACGACCTGGGCAAGGCCGGGTACTGGGGTCCGCAGACCAAGAACACGGTGCACTTCGATTTCGACGACACCCGGCAACTGGCCGAGGCGCAACTGGAAGACTGGGAAGCCGCGGCCGACCGCGCCGCGCGCGCCAAGGAACGGCGCGAGGCGGTCAAGGCGCAGATGAAGGAACGCGCCGCGTTCCGGATGCCGGGCGACGCGGCGGTCAAGGCCTGCGGGGGCGGAACCGAACAGCTGAGCGACCTCTGAGATGCCGCGCGACCTTGCCGTGGCGCCGTCACCGGGCGAACCGGGCCTGATCGGTCCGAACGCGGTGTTGCAGATGCTTCCGGTGATCGAAGCACGGCTGGGTGTCACGGCGACCACGGCGTTTCTTGCCCGGGCCGGTGTGATCGTGCCCGACGGCGGTTCGATGATCTGCGAGGCGCAGGCCGCCCGGCTGCACGACGCCCTGCGCGCCCGTTTCGGCGCCCGGTCGGGCGGGCTCGCGGCTCAGGCGGGGCGTCACACCGGTAACTACATCCTGACCCACCGTATTCCCGCCCCGGTGCAAACGATGCTGCGGGCTTTGCCGCCGGCCGCCGCCGCAGCCCTGTTGTCGCACGCCATCGCTCGCCATGCCTGGACCTTTGCCGGATCGGGGCGGTTTCGGCGTCTTTCGTCCTGGCAGTTCGCCCTGCACGACAACCCGTTGATCCGCGGCGCGTCATCGCCGATACCGCTTTGCCGCTGGCACGCGGCGGTGTTCGAAACGCTCTATCGCCGGCTGGTCCATCCGGGTGTCCGCTGCCGCGAGGTGGCCTGCGCCGCCACCGGAGACCCGGCCTGCCGATTCGATCTGCGCGTGGAGTGACCCGCCGCGGTCGGATGGCAACGCCCGACGCTACTCGGCCGCCTGCAAGGCCGTCTTGTCCGCATCGCCGTAGAGATAGTCGCGGGTTGCCGGGACGGCGTGCTGCTGGCGCGACAGCTGAAACTGGTAGACGACCTGCCACTGCTCCTCGAACGCCATTTCGCAGGCAACCAGGTAGAACCGCCACATGCGGATGAACCGGTCATCATACATTTCGCGCACCTTCGGCAGCGCCGCCTCGAAACGCTGGCGCCAGTGTTTCAGCGTCGGGCCGTAATGACCGCGCAGGACCTCGATATCGGCCTGCCAAAGATGGGCACGTTCGATCGATGGCACGAGGTCGGAAAGCGACGGAATATAGCCACCGGGAAAGATGTACTTGTCGATCCACGGGCTGGTGGGTGACGGCGGCGCGACCCGACCGATCGTGTGGATCAGCGCGATGCCGTCGGGCTCCAGCACCTTGTGCACCTTGTCGAAGTATTCATCGTAATGCGGCAGTCCGACATGTTCCAGCATGCCGACGCTGACCACCCGGTCAAAGCGGTCGGTAAGCTTGCGGTAGTCCAGCAGGCGGAAATCACAGCGATCCGCCAATCCCGCGGACTGCGCCCGGGTCTGCGCGGTCGTCAGCTGGTTCCGCGACAAGGTCACGCCCGTGACCCGTGCGCCGAAATCGCCCGCCAGCGTCAGCCCCATCCCGCCCCAGCCACAGCCGATGTCCAGCACCCGCATCCCCGGTTCGATCCGCAGCTTGCGGGCGATATGCGCCTTCTTGGCGGCCTGCGCCTGTTCCAGCGTCATGTCGGGCCGCGCGAAATACGCGCAGGAATACTGCATGTCCCGGTCCAGAAACAGCCGATAGAAATCATCCGAGATGTCGTAGTGATGCGCCACGTTGCGCCGCGCGGTGCTGTCGGTGTTGCGTTGCACCAGATGCCGCACGGCTTTGCGCAGCCCCTGCCAGCCGCGGAACCACGCGGGCATCCCGCCGCCTTTCTGCTGGTTGCGCACCAGCAGCGTCAGGAAATCGTAGAGCCGGTCATCGGCCACGGTCAGCGACCCATCCGTGTAAGCCTCGCCAAGGGCCAGGACCGGGCGCAGGCACAGCGCCTGCACGGTCTGGTGCTCGGTGATGGCGATCTCGATCTCGATCCCGCCCCCCGGCCCGTAGTCGCGGCGGGTGCCGTCCGGATAGACGACACGCAACCGACCGATCGTGACCAATCGTTCGAGCATGCGCGACATTGTTGCGGTCCACATCACTCACCCCCCGTGAATGCTGCCTGGCATGGCGTCAATGCACAGGAAATCGTATCAGAGGCGGTGATTCCCGCCAAATCGGTCGGGCGCGACTTGACTTCGCGGGCGGGGAGCGGTGTATCCGCGCCTGACTTTAAAACAAATTTTCCGAGGGCAGACCATCATGCACGCCTATCGCAGCCATACCTGCGCCGAGCTGACCAAAGCCAATGTGGGCGACACCGTGCGCCTTGCCGGCTGGGTGCACCGCATCCGCGACCATGGCGGCGTGCTGTTCATCGACCTGCGCGACCACTACGGGGTGACGCAGGTGCTGTGCGACCCCGACAGCCCGGTCTTCAAGCAGGTCGAAAAGGTGCGCAGCGAATGGTGCATCCGGATCGACGGCAACGTGAAGGCGCGCGATGAATCGCTGGTCAATCCCAAACTGCCGACGGGCGAGATCGAGGTCTTCATCCGCGATATGGAAGTTCTGGGCGCTGCCGACGAACTGCCGCTGATGGTGTTCGGCGATCAGGACTATCCCGAGGAAACCCGCCTGCGCTATCGCTATCTCGACCTGCGCCGCGACGCGATGCAACGCAACATGGTGCTGCGGTCCGACGTGGTGGCATCCATCCGCAAGCGGATGTGGGGCCAGGGCTTTCGCGAATTCCAGACGCCGATCATCACCGCGTCCAGCCCCGAAGGCGCGCGCGATTTCCTGGTGCCGTCCCGTCTGCATCCGGGCAAGTTCTATGCCCTTCCACAAGCGCCGCAACAGTTCAAGCAGCTGATCATGGTGTCGGGCTTCGACAAGTATTTCCAGATCGCGCCCTGCTTCCGTGACGAAGACCCGCGCGCCGACCGGTCGCCCACCGATTTCTACCAGCTCGACATGGAGATGAGCTTTGTCACCCAGCAGGACGTGTTCGACACGATCCAGCCGGTGATCGAAGGCGTGTTCGAGGAATTCGGCGGCGGCCGCCCGGTCGACAAGCACTGGCCGCAGATTTCCTATGCCGACGCAGCGCTGTGGTACGGCACCGACAAGCCCGACCTGCGCAACCCGATCAAGATGCAGATCGTCTCCGACCATTTCCGCGGCTCGGGCTTTGCGATCTTCGCCAAGCTGCTGGAACAGGACGGCACCGAGATCCGCGCCATTCCGGCGCCCGGCGGCGGCTCGCGCAAGTTCTGCGACCGGATGAACGCATTCGCCCAGAAAGAGGGCCTGCCGGGGATGGGCTATATCTTCTGGCGTGACGGCGAGGACGGGATGGAAGCCGCCGGCCCCCTGGCCAAGAACATCGGCCCCGAACGCACCGAGGCGATCCGCCAGCAACTGGGCCTTGGCAAGGGCGATGCCGCCTTCTTTCTGGGCGGCAAGCCCGCCAGTTTCGAACGCGTCGCAGCCAAGGCGCGCGTGACCATCGGTGAAGAGCTGAACCTGACCGACAAGGATCGTTTCGCCTTCTGCTGGATCGTCGATTTCCCGATGTACGAGGCCGACGAGGAAACCGGCGCGGTCGATTTCAGCCACAACCCGTTTTCCATGCCCCAAGGCGGCATGGACGCCCTGAGCGGCGATCCGCTGGGCGTTCTGGGCTATCAATACGACCTGGCCTGCAACGGATACGAACTGGTGTCCGGCGCGATCCGGAACCACAAGCCCGAGATCATGTTCAAGGCCTTCGAACTGGCCGGCTATGGCGAGGATGAGGTTCGCAAGCGGTTCGGCGGCATGGTCAACGCCTTCCGTTTCGGCGCGCCCCCGCATGGCGGCTGCGCGGCGGGCATCGACCGGATGGTGATGCTGCTGGCCGACACCGCCAACATCCGCGAGGTCATCATGTTCCCGATGAACCAGCGCGCCGAAGACCTGATGATGAACGCGCCATCCGATCCGACCAGCGATCAGTTGATGGAGCTGGGCTTGCGGGTGATCCCGCAGGACTGACAGCGCCTTTTCGCCAAGCGCGTTCACGTTCGCGTCGCGGGCGGTGCATAGATGCGCGGTTCGGCTTATGTTCGTGGCGTTGCCAATCGCGGGCGCTGCGCAGATGTCGTTCGACCCAACCCTTGCGGAAATCCGGTTCGGCTGCGGCCTGTCACCTCGGTCAGCGCCACCGGGCTCGGTGCGGGACGTGTTGCGCGGGTTGACCGAACCCGACGCAATGGCACAGCGGTTTCCGATCGAAGAGTTCGATACCTTTCTCCTGCGCATTCAGGACCGCATGCAGCACGCCCGCATCTATCGCCAGAACCGGGAAACCGAGATCGGCGAAGCCGCTCGCATGGCGATGCGCGACATCAATGTGCAGGCGCGCCGGGACTCGGCATCGTGGATGGCTGCCATGCTTGCACGCCGAATCGAGACCGGGACAGGCCTGCGCGAACGGCTGGTCGCATTCTGGGCCGACCATTTCACCGCGACGGGAAAGTCGAACGTGATCCGCCGCGGAACGTCGCCATATATCGAAAGCGCGATCCGGCCACGGATCGCCGGGTCGTTCGAAGACCTCTTGATTGCGGCGGTCACGCATCCGCTGATGGTGCATTACCTCGACCAGACCGGTTCTGTCGGGCCGAACTCGGCGCGGTCGGTGGAAACCGGCACGGGTGGGCTGAACGAAAACCTGGCGCGCGAAGTGCTCGAACTGCACACGCTGGGCGTGGGCGGGCCTTACACTCAGGACGACGTGACCGAACTGGCCAAGTTGCTGACGGGTCTGGGGCTGAGCCCGAAATCGGGCCGGACCTTTCGCAAGGCGTTCGCCGAACCAGGGCCCGAAACGGTGCTGGGACGATCCTATGGCGGCGCGAAGCCCGGGTTCCGGGATATCGAAATGGTGCTGCGCGACCTTGCCCGCCACCCCGCGACCGCACGCCACATCGCGACGAAACTGGCCGTGCATTTCGTGGCCGACCAGCCGGATCCCGCGCTGGTCGCGGCACTGGACGCGGCGTACCAGCGGTCCGGCGGGAATTTGCTGACGGTCTACGAAGCCCTGCTGACACATCCGGTGGCGTGGTCGCCGGTGCTGCGGAACGTCAAGCCGCCTTTCGATTTCGTCGCCTCCGCGCTTCGCGCGCTAGGTGCACCGGCCGTGCGGTTGGCCGCCCTGAAGGAACGACCGCTGCGTCTGACCATCCTTCATCCGCTCGCCTTGATGGGGCAGGTCTGGCAGGAACCGGACGGACCCGACGGACTTCCGGAAGAGGATTCCGCCTGGATCACACCGCAAGGCGTGGCCGCGCGTCTGCAATGGGCCATCGCCATGCCGGAACGCCTGGTGCCGGCCCTGCCCGATCCCCGTGACTTCGTCGAGACCGCGCTCGGATCCTTCGCTTCGCCCGCTGTGCGGTTCGCCGCCGAGGCCGCCGAAAGCCGCGCCGACGGGATCGGGCTTGTTCTGGCTTCGCCGGCCTTCCAGAGGATGTGACCCATGTCGACCCGCCTGTCGCGCCGCGCCTTTCTGACCCGCTCTGCCGTCATCGGCTGTTCGCTGGCCGCCAGTCCACTGGTCACGCCGGTGACTTGGGCCGCCACTCCGGGAGAAAAGCGCCTGGTCGTGATCATCCTGCGTGGCGGCATGGACGGGCTGGGCGTTTTGATGCCGCACGGCGACCCGGATTTTGTTTCGGCGCGTGGAACGGTGACCCTTGGCGGAAAAGACGGCGCCGTGGATCTCGACGGGTTCTTCGCGATGCACACCGCCTTGTCGCCTCTCCTTCCGCTTTGGGCCGCCGGTCAGCTGGGCTTCGTGCATGCGGTTTCGACGCCCTATCGCGACAAACGCAGCCATTTCGACGGACAGGATTTACTGGAGGCCGGGATTGCCGATCTGTCATCCGGTCTGACGCGCGACGGCTGGCTGAACCGAATGCTCGGCGAAATGCCGGGCGTCAGCACCCGCACCGCCTATGCGCTTGGTCGCGAACCGATGTTCGTTCTGTCCGGCGCAGCGCCGTTTTCGCGATGGACACCCGAGGTCGACCTGGCGCTCAGCCCGCAGGCACTGCGGCTTGCCGAACTTGTGATGCAGGACGATCCGGCCTTTGCCGAGGCGATGGCGCAAGCCTTCGTCAACGCCGACAGCGACGGCGATCCGGTCGCCTTTTCGGGCGATACCGCCGACATGATGGACATGTTGCGCGCCGACATGGCGACGGGGCGCCAGGCACCGGCCGCAGAGCGGATTGCGGCCTTTGCTGCGCAACAGCTGCGCGGCGATGCGCGGATCGCCACCTTTTCGTTGAACGGCTGGGACACACACGATGCCCAGGACCGCGCGTTGCCACGAGCCCTGGCGCAGTTGGTCACGGCATTGACGACATTGCGCGACACGATGGGAGACGGAGCATGGCGAAACACCGCCGTGATCGCGATGACGGAATTCGGTCGGACCGTCCGCATGAACGGCACCGGCGGTACCGATCATGGCACCGGCGGCGCGATGGTGCTGGCGGGAGGTGCGATTCGCGGCGGCCGGGTCTTCGGCGAATGGCCGGGCCTGGCCGAAGCGGATTTGTATGCGCGCCGCGATCTGATGCCCACACGGGATGTCCGGGCGATCGCGGGCTGGCTGATCCACGGCCTGTTCGGCCTGCCGGTCGGCGCGATCGAAACGCGGGTCTTTCCCGGCGTCGACCTGGGTTCCGATCCCGGCCTGCTGGCCTGAGGCGTTTCAGATCGCGATCTTGTCGGTCAGGCGATCCTGAACCATGGCTGCGACCCTTGCCAGGTTGGCCTGCAACGGCTTGCCGCGCGCTTGGGCATGGGCCAAATCCTCGGCCGCTTCGTGAAGCGGCACATCGCCGGCGCTGCGGGCCACGCCCGAAATGAATTGCGTGACGTAGCGCACGATCCGGTCGTCGGCATAGTCGCCCAACACGTCCGCCGCATGGGCCATGTCATCGCGATAGGCCAGCGGATCGGGCCGGATCGGATCGTCGCTGACAAGGCGCACACCGCTGGGTTGCCGATCGGCGGGAAGCGCGGCAATGATCGCCTCCTGGAACACCGAGACCGACGTGATCGGCTTTGCCAAGAAGACATCCGCGCCCGCAGCGAGCGCCACGTCTTCGGCAAAGCTGTCGCCGCTGGTTCCGACGATTGCCGGAACGCGGGGCGTGGTGCCGGCAAGCTCGGAAATCAGGTCGGCGCCGGAACCGTCCGGCAGCCCCATATCCACGACCACCGCCGTCGGGCGGTAGACCTGAAGGTGGCGGCGCGCCGAACGCAGGCAATCGGCCCGACGAATGCGCGCGCCCGAGCGCAGGCACAACAGCCGCATCGCGTCGCAGGCATAGCGACTGTCTTCGACCACCAGCACGGTCATGCCCAAAAGCGGGCGTGTGGCGGTGGGGCGGGGCAGCGTGTCAAAGATATCCGAATCGTCCATCCTGGCCTCCCATACGGATCCCGTTCAGCTTTGGCGCGGCAAGGTGAACAGGCGGTTAATGGCCGCATCCCGCTTGTTCGGAAGCGCGTGGCACGCCATAAACGCCGCAACGCAGCAAGGAGTGCCTTCATGATCGGACGTCTGAACCATGTCGCCATCGCCGTGCCCGACCTCGAGGCCGCGTCTGCGCAGTATCGCGACGCGCTCGGTGCAAAGGTTGGCGCGCCGCAGGATGAACCCGATCATGGAGTGACGGTGGTTTTCATCGAACTGCCAAACACCAAGATCGAGCTGCTCTACCCGCTGGGCGACGACAGCCCGATCAAGGGTTTCCTGGAAAAGAACCCGTCGGGCGGCATCCATCACGTCTGCTACGAGGTCGACGACATCCTTGCGGCACGCGACCACCTCAAGGCCACCGGCGCCCGTGTTCTGGGCAGCGGCGAACCCAAGATCGGCGCCCATGGCAAGCCGGTGCTGTTTCTGCATCCCAAGGATTTCAACGGTTGCCTGGTGGAGTTGGAGCAGGTCTGAACTATCATCCCGCAAAAGGGAGATTTCCATGGGTATCACATCGGCGCTGGTCCTGTTCGCGGTCATCTGGTTCATGACATGGCTGGTCGTTCTTCCCATCCGCGTCGTCACCCAGGGCGACCGCGGCGAAATCGTGCCGGGCACCCAGGCCGGTGCGCCCGAGATACATCACCTGCGCCGCAAGGCCTGGATCACGACCGGTGTGTCGCTGGTGCTGTGGGTGATCATCGCCGGGATCATCCTGTCAGGATTGATCACGGTCGCCGATATCTCGCGCTGGCTTTACGGCACCTGAACGCGGTCGTTCAGCCGGTGAAAAAGATGGGTGAACGTGGCCGCGCCCAGCACCGGCACCAGAAGGTTCAGCAGCGGAACGCTCAGCGGCAGCGCCATCACGACACCAGCAGCCCAGATCGCCAGGAAATGCCGGCGCCGCAATTGCTTGGCGCCAGCACGGCCGACACGGCGCATCGCCGCCAGCGTGAAATATTCCCGACCCAAAAGGAACCCGTTCAGCGCCCAGAAGATCAGCGGCGCGAAGGGGATGAAGAACAGGTAGAGGATCAGCGCCAGCAGGTTGGCGACGACCAGCGTGCCCAGAAAGCCCACCGTATCGCGCAACGCGTCCCCCAGCGGCACCGTCTGCGCCGGGCCGGCGCCGGGATAGTGACGGTCCTCGACCGCTTGCGCCACCTCGTCCAGAAAGACGGATGTGATCGCCGAAGCGACCGGCACCATCAGGAAAACCGACAACACCAGCATGAGCGGCAGCGCGCCCCAGCTGAGCGCATCATCGACCCAGGTGACCTCGCCGATCCATGGCAGACTGACGCTGTCGCCGACGAACCAGCCGATGGCCGTGACGAATACCAGGTAGATCGCGACGAAAAGCCCGATGGTCAGGCCGACGCCCAACAGCAGGACACGCTGGAACCGGCCGTCGCTCATCTGCCGCAAGGCCGACAGGACCGACGCCAGGATCATTCCGAAACCCATTCCGTGATGGCGTCCAGATCGGGGCGCGGCCGGTCAGGCGGCGCGGCGGTTTCGGTGCCGATATGAATGAAACCGGCAATCCGTTCGTTCGGCGCAAGGCCCATATGTGTTTCGACGAAACGCCTGTCATGCGCCATGACACCGCTCAACCAGTTCGCCCCCCAGCCCGACGCCAGTGCCGCATTCAGCAGCGCAAGGCAGACCGCACCGGCGGAATAGGTCATCTCGACCGCCGGGATCTTGGGGCTTTCCTTTTGCACCTCGACGACCGCGACACATAGCGGACTATCGCCGAAGGCCGCGACCAACTTGACTACCTGATCCGGATCCAGGGCCATCTCGGTGGCCCGCTGCTCGGCGGCGGACGCCAGCCGGCCAAGTGCCGCGCGTTCCAGCACGATGAACCGCCAGGGTTCCAGCTTGCCGTGGTCGGGGCTGCGCGCAGCGGCGGTCAAAAGCGTCAAGAGCGTTTCGCGATCGGGGCCCGGCGCCGTCAGCGTCTTCGCCGGACGGGACCGGCGGGTCAGAAGAAAATCCAGCGCGGCTTGGTTGGGTTGCGGCATGGGCACCTCGTTTCACTGGTCCCTATGTCAGCGCGCAAGCGCCGGGATTCAACCGCCGATCTTGCGGGTTTTTCGCCCGATGCCAAGCCGATCGCAGAAATCGCCTGTTCTTGGCCTTCTGGCGCAACCCGGCGCCGTGTTTGCCTGACACGTCACGCCGCGCGTTGGTTCGTCTCGCGGATACGCTCTCGGGATGCAAAAAGCATTTTCGACCCGCCCGAGAACGGCCAGGGCCAGGGGGCCGTTCACAGGTTGCGGGCCCGCGCGCTTGGTATCGGGCGGCCGGCTTTGACGCCTGCGCACGGCCACATGTCGCGGAACGCATGGTCCGGCCAAGAAACCGATCACTTGCGGCGGGTGTAGACGCCTTCGGGCAGCGAAATCGCGGCGGCAAGATCCCGCATCTGGGTGATCGACAGGGTGATCTTCTGCACGCTGTCGGTTCGCGGATCGTATTGCTCGACGGTCACGCATTCCTCGAATGACGACACGATCACGTCCTCCTGCAGGGGCGTTTCGCCCTCGTCCACAAGGGTCACGACGGTGGCGTCGAATTCGTGCTCGATGCTGAACATGCCGGTAGCCTAGCCAATGCGACGTGCCTTGCCCAGCCTTTCGCGCCGCCGATGCAGCGCAAAGAGCACCGGGGCCAGAACATGGTCGTAAACCAGGCGCGCCGACGGGGCGATGACCGGCAGCCGGACCAGCCGGGCCAACCAGCGCAGCCGCGGCAGGCGGTCCCAAAGCAGCGCAAACGCCTCGACCCCGCCGACCAACCGCCCGTCCGCCACCACGTGAAATCGCCGTGCCGCGCTGTTGCGATCGAGCCCGTAATCGCCGAAAGCCCCTTCGCTCAGACCCGAAAAGGCGATGTCGCCGCCGGTCTTTTCGGCCAGGCGGCGGTATCCCGCGACCTCACGGGCGCAGATCGGGCAGGTGTCGTTGTAGATGACCGTGATGTCCTTGCTCATACCCTGTCAGATAGGCGTCGGCTGCGCACTGCCAAGTGATCGCCAAGGGTCTGGTCCTGACCGTCTCGGCACCCTATCGTTACACCGACACGCACGGGGTATGAGAGATGCGCGCATTCCTTTTGATGGCCGTTGCAGCGGTGCTGGCCGCTTGCGAACCGGTGGTCGTGACGACCGGCCCTGCACCGCAACGACCCACACAAGTGGCTGCACCGGCGGTGCCAAGCCCGCAGGTGCGGAGCCAGGCGCAGCAGGCGGCCCGCGGTTTCGTCGAAGTCGTCGAACGGGTCGAACCGATTGCCGAACGGGAATGCCGCGCACGGACGCGGGGCATGAACTGCGATTTCCTGATTGTCGTCGACGACCGGCCCGGCCAGCCGCCCAACGCCTTTCAGACCGTCGACCGGTCCGGCCGGCCGATCCTGGCTTTCAACCTCGCGCTGATCGCGACAGTCCGCAACACCGACGAAATGGCCTTTGTCATGGGGCACGAAGCGGCCCATCACATCTTGTCGCATCTTGATCGGCAGCGACAGAATGCGACAGTGGGTGCCGTGATCTTTTCCGGCATCGCGGCGATGACCGGAGCCGATGCGCAAGGGGTGCGTTCCGCCGAGGACCTGGGGGCCGCGGTTGGCGCGCGCACCTATTCCAAGGATTTCGAGATCGAGGCCGACGAACTGGGAACAGTCATCGCGCACAGGGCCGGTTTCGACCCGGTCCGGGGTGCCGCTTTCTTTACCCGCCTGCCCGATCCCGGGAACCGCTTCCTTGGCTCGCACCCCCCGAATGCTGCCCGGATCGAGGCCGTTCGCCGGGTGGCATCAAAGCTCTGATTGATATGCATCAAGGCTAGGTTCGCGACCAGCAGCTAGGTTTTGCCCATTCCATCAGGAGGGGGAATGCCGGATGCAACCGCCCAAGACACTGAAACGCCACGCAAAACTCGTTGACCAGATGGCCGAGGCCGTCGGTCTTGACCTGGAAGAACGGATGTTGCGAGGCGAATTGACCTTCGGCGAGCTGGACGACGCGGTGCTGCGATGCACCGGTTGCGCGCAGCCCTGCGCGTGCGAAGCGTTTCTGGCCGGAACCACCGAAACCATCGCGGACACACCGGATTACTGCCGGAACGCCGAGTTGTTCCGCGAATTGCGAGGCTCCGCATCATGAGCGGCCAGGTCGCTCCGCGCCCGCTAGGCCCGAAGTCGCGTCACTACTGGCTGGTGATGCGCATGGCCAAGGCCACCGGCGTTGATCTGGTCAAAGCCATGGAAGACGATCAGATGACGCAAGACGATTGGTCCCGCATTGTCACGCGATGCCGCGGTTGTCAGAATCCTGACGGCTGCTCGAAATGGTTGGCCGATCTCGATGCGGTGGGACTGCGCGACGCACCGGAGAGCTGCATCAACGCCAAGCGATTTGCCGCGATGAAATCAGCAATCGAGGAAATCACGCCATGAGACCCATTCTCGGTGACGCAGAACGCCATTTCTGGATGACCCGCAGCGTGGCCAAGACGATGGGTGTCAGCCTGGGTGACGCGATCCTGTCGCGCCAACTGGCGCCCGAGACCTATGCCGAGATGGTGACGAAATGCCGGACATGCGCTTTGGTCGAAGCCTGCGAGGAATGGCTGTCGAAAGGCCCGGGTCCGCAGGTTACAGCACCACCGGGGTGCTGCAACGCAACGGTTCTGGATCAGTTGCGTCGTCGGCAGGTTCAATAAGCCACGACAGATTGCCTTGGGCGGTCGCGCCTATTGCGAACGCAGGTTCTCGGCCGATTCCTTGATTGCCGCATATTGACCGGAAGGACGGAAGCGCCACAGGTAGTCCGGAAGGATCGCCTCGAGCGCGACCGGCGCGATGCCGAGATCGGCGAAGCCCTGTACCGTGTCCGAAACCACGTTGTCGCGGCGAAGGCTACGCACCTGGTCGCGGGTGATCTGTGCCGGAACCAGTCCGAACGTCAGCCGCTGGACGAAATCGGACACCGAACCGATGATCGCGGCGATCCCGAAGGGGATGTTCAGGATCAGCCGGCGGCGGCGGATCACCGTCAGCATCTGCTGCATGAGTTCGCGGAACGTGTTGGTGTCAGGACCGCCCAGCTCGTAGATCCCATGCTTGGCCTGCCCCGTCACACCCAACACCGCGGCCTGCGCCACATCGTCGACATAGACCGGCTGAAAACGGGTATCGGCACCGACCAGCGGCAGGACCGGGCTGATCGCCGCCATGCCGGCGAAGCGGTTGAAGAACTGGTCTTCCGGGCCGAAAACGACCGATGGCCGCAGAATCATCGCATTCGGCATGTGCCGCAGCACGCTTTCTTCGCCAAGAGCCTTGGTGCGCGCGTAATCGCTGTCGCTGTCTGCGTCCGCTCCGATCGCCGAAAGGTGAACCATCGTCGTGATGCCCTGTTCCGCCGCGATACGGGAGATGCGCTCGGCGCCGTCGTTTTGGACTGCGTCAAAGTTGTTCTTGCCGCTCTTGTCGAAGGTGCCGACGCAATTGACGACCGCGTCGGCGCCTTGCATGACGGCCCGCACGCTGGCGTCGTCACGGATGTTGCAGAAGACCGGCTCGACCTGGCCGACCACGCCATAGGGACGGACGAACAGCGCCTCGTTGGGGCGTCGCACGGCGACACGTACCCGCCAGCCTTGTTTCGCCATGCGCCGCGCGATGTAGCGCCCGACGAATCCGGAGCCTCCGTAAATCGTGACGAGTTTGGACATGAGCCGCCTCCTGGACCGTAGGTTACCGGCAGGAATACCCATCCCAGGCAGGACCGGCAAGGTGCTGGATTGCCGCGCGCCATGGCGGCGGAAAAAGGCGATTGACACGGTCTTGCGGCGCGCGTAAACGCCCTGCTCACGACACCTGCCCAGGTGGCGGAATTGGTAGACGCGCTGGTTTCAGGTACCAGTGGCTTAACGGCCGTGGAGGTTCGAGTCCTCTCCTGGGCACCACTTTCCAGAACCGACGAAATCCCGAGAAGCGGCATCGCCCGAACTGGAAAGCGCGTCGTTACGCCAGCATCAGGGCCTGTGACGCGGGCAGGGTCCGACGCGCTTCGCGGTTCGGGGAATACCGGTCTTGTTCGCCTGTCTGCCCATCGCGTTCAATACCCTTCCGGCCGCCGACTGTGACCGCATCGATGTGGCACCAATCGGCGCTGAGGCTCTCCATCCACAGGCCGTTGGCCATCACCAGTTCATGATGGTCGAACGCGATCGCGACAAAAGCCGGGGCCGGGGAATCGACCCGGTCGATGCCGTTCAGATGGCTCAGATGCCCAGCCGCGACCAGCATCTCGGACATGCCGGCCAGCTTCTTGACCCGGCTGCCGGAAACCAGAATGCGCTGCATCGGGCTGATCAACACGTCGCGTTCCGGGCGACCCGAGCCAAGCGCACCGGCGCGCACCCGGATCGGACGCGAGGAAGAACCACCTTCCATGAACGCCGCCGTCGTGGACAGCGGACCGCAGAACCGAAGGGCTTGATATCCGTTGTCGCGTGTCAGAACCGGGTCGCCCGGCCGCAGGTCGGCCACATCGACTTCGCCCCCAGCACCCTTGATCTTGGTCCCTGCCGCGAGGCCGGGGATCACGGGACCGGAGAACTGAACAGCGCGGCGGTCCGGACGGGAAACCGCGAGGGCATCGCGCTCCGAAGCACCGCGCTGACTTACGCACCAGGATTTGGCAATACTCATACTCTGACCGCTTACGTGCCGAACCGACGGCAACCTTTACGCACACGTCACATCTCCAAACATGCCAGTCGCCTACGCCGGAAATATGGTGACAAAGGGATTTGTACGCGTCGTCGCACAATGTCCCATTGCGGCATATTCGGGGCAGCGGCCGTCGTTTTACGCGCTGTGGTTGCACAATCGTCCGGCTCGGAAACGACTGGCCTGTGCTGGGGCACAATTTCCGATAATCGTTGCCCTGCAATACAGCTTTAGGTCGAATGCCCGGTGCCGTGCATGCGGCGAAAAACCGGCAAAAGTTCGGACCACCGACACCAAGTCGACACACCGTCCGCAAAAAGTGCGAAGACTTCGACCGAAAGTTGTCGAGGACACCGAGTCAAGCCCCTCTCGCGAGGAAACGCCGGCTCGTTTTCCCCGGAAAAACGGGATCGGTGGTGCAAATCAGAGGCCATTTCCGCTGCGCGGCCGCATCCCGCCGCCTTGTTTCGGCGTGCCCGGAATGCCGCGCCCGGACGACTTCGGAGGACGACGGGCTTTCCAGAGGACGTCTTTGCTGGCAATCAGGGCGCGAACAATCCGGGGCGCGCCATGCCACATGCCATCCTGCTCTTGAACGGGCCGAACCTGAACCTGTTGGGACAACGCCAGCCCGAGATATACGGCGCGACGACCCTCGCTGATGTCGAGGCCGACAGCGTCGAATTCGGCCGAACGCTGGACCTGACCGTCACCGCCAAGCAATCGAACTGGGAAGGCCAGTTGGTAGACTGGATTCAGCAGGCGCGCCAGGAGGCGGCAGGCATCGTCATCAATCCCGGGGCCTATTCGCATACCTCGGTGGCGATCCTGGATGCGCTGAACGCGTTCGACGGCCCGGTGATCGAAGTCCACATTAGCCAAATTCACAAACGCGAAGCGTTTCGGCACCATTCCTATGTCAGTCACCGGGCCGACACGGTCATCGCCGGCGCCGGTGTCCACGGCTATCGACTGGCTCTGCGTCACATGGCCGAAACCCTGGCCTGACATTTCGCTTGCGAGTCGCCGTTCGCATCCCTATATGCGTGGCAACAGCGGCGCGTCGGGGTCCACACCCGGCGCCCACCGAAATCTCCGACGGGCCGCTGGCCCGTTTTTTTGTGTTCCGAGGACCCATGACCGACCTGATCGCCAAGACCGCGATGGACAAGCGCCTGGCCGAAATCCTGACCCCCGTGATCGAAGGGATGGGATACGAACTGGTGCGGATTCGGCTGATGGGCGGCGCCACGCCGACATTGCAGATCATGGCCGAACGTCCCGAAGGTGGTATCGAAGTGGACGAATGCGCCGAGATCTCGACCATGGTCAGCGCCACGCTGGATGTCGAAGACCCGATCACCGATGCCTACAACCTGGAGGTTTCCAGCCCGGGTATCGACCGGCCGCTGACCCGGCTCAAGGATTTCGACACGTTCGAAGGCTACGAGGCGCGGATCGAGACCAGCCAGATGATCGACGGCCGCAAGCGCTTCAAGGGTGTGCTTGCCGGTGTCGAGGGCGACGAGGTTCTGATCAACATCGACGAGGGCACCGTCGGCCTGCATTTCGACTGGCTCAGCGACGCCAAGCTCGTCCTGACCGATGACCTGATCAAGGAGATGCTGCGGCAACGCAAGGCCGCCGGCATCATCGACGAAACCAAGTATGACGAAATCGAGGAAGAACCCTCGGAGGCGGAGGATCAATAATGGCCATTACATCAGCCAACCAGCTGGAACTGCTTCAGACGGCCGAAGCCGTTGCGCGCGAAAAGATGATCGACCCGGCGCTGGTGGTCGAGGCGATGGAAGAAAGCCTCGCCCGGGCCGCCAAGTCGCGCTACGGCGCCGAGATGGACATCCGCGTGTCGATCGACCGCAAGACCGGCAAGGCCACCTTCACCCGCGTTCGTACCGTGGTCGAGGATGACGCTGTCGAGAACTACCAGGCCGAGATGACGGTCGAGCAGGCCAAGCAGTACCTGGAAGACCCCAAGGTCGGCGACACCTTCGTCGAAGAAGTGCCGCCGGTCGAACTGGGCCGCATCGCCGCGCAATCGGCCAAGCAGGTGATCCTGCAGAAAGTCCGCGAAGCCGAGCGCGACCGTCAGTACGAGGAATTCAAGGACCGCGCCGGCACCATCATCAACGGCACCGTCAAGCGCGAAGAATACGGCAACGTCATCGTCGACGTCGGCCGCGGCGAAGCGATCCTGCGCCGCAACGAAAAGATCGGCCGCGAAAGCTATCGCCCCGGCGACCGCATCCGCTGCTATGTCAAGGACGTCCGCCGCGAGGCCCGCGGCCCGCAGATCTTCCTGTCGCGCACTGCACCAGAATTCATGGCCGAGCTGTTCAAGATGGAAGTGCCGGAGATCTACGACGGCATCATCGAGATCAAGGCCGTCGCCCGCGACCCCGGCTCGCGCGCCAAGATCGGCGTCATCAGCTACGACAACTCGATCGACCCGGTCGGCGCCTGCGTCGGCATGCGCGGCAGCCGCGTTCAGGCGGTGGTGAACGAATTGCAGGGCGAAAAGATCGACATCATCCCGTGGAACGAGGATGTCCCGACTTTCCTGGTGAACGCGCTTCAACCGGCCGAGGTGACCAAGGTCGTCCTGGACGAAGACGCCGAGCGCATCGAGGTCGTCGTGCCCGAGGAACAGCTCAGCCTGGCCATCGGCCGCCGTGGTCAGAACGTGCGCCTGGCCTCGCAGCTGACCGGTCTGGATATCGACATCATGACCGAGGAAGAGGAATCGGCGCGCCGCCAGAAGGAATTCGAGGAGCGCACGAACCTGTTCATGGAAACGCTGGACGTGGACGAATTCTTTGCCCAGCTGCTGGTGTCGGAAGGCTTCACCAACCTCGAGGAAGTCGCCTATGTCGAGATGGACGAGCTGCTTGTCATCGACGGCGTCGACGAGGACACCGCCAACGAATTGCAGACCCGCGCCCGCGAATTCCTGGAAGAACAGGCCCGCAAGGCACTGGAACGCGCCCGAGAACTGGGTGCCGAAGACAGCCTGATCGCCTTCGAGGGTCTGACGCCCCAGATGGTCGAGGCCCTGGCCCTGGACGGGGTCAAGACGCTGGAAGATTTCGCGACCTGCGCCGATTGGGAACTGGCCGGCGGCTGGACCACGGTCGACGGCGAGCGGGTCAAGGATGACGGCATCCTTGAAAAGTTCGACGTCGGCCTGGAAGAGGCGCAGAACATGGTGATGACCGCCCGCGTCATGCTGGGCTGGGTCGATCCTGCCGATCTGGTGGCCGAGCCCGAGGAAGGCGAGGAAGAAGCCGAGGAAGCAACACAGGCATGACCCGAGGCGGCCACGACAAGGATCGCGATACGGGGCCGGAACGGCGCTGCATCGTGACTGGAGAGACCGGTGGCAAAACCGGTCTCGTCCGCTTTGTCATGGGCCCGGAGGGTGGTATCGTCCCGGATGTGGCTGGTAAACTGCCAGGTCGGGGCCTATATGTGACAGCCGACCGAGGGATTCTCGAAAAGGCCGCTTCGAAAGGCCTGTTCGCGAAGGCCGCGCGTCAGACCGTCACGGTTCCCGAGGATCTCGTCCAACGGATCGAAGCGATGCTGGCCAGGCGGGTCGTGGACCTGATCAGCCTGGCCCGAAAATCTGGCGACGCGGTTTCCGGTTACGAAAAGGTCAAGGCCAAACTCGACCGCGAGGAAGCCAGGGTGCTGATCCAGGCTGAAGACGGGTCGGGCCGCGGGAAATCGAAGCTGAGCACGCCCCATGGCGGCAAATACATCGGCTGGCTGACCGCCGATGAGCTGGGACTGGCCTTCGGGCGACAAAAGGTGATACACGCCGCGCTTGGCGCTGGCGGACTCACGCAGCGTGTTGTAGAGGAAGCCCAACGTTTGAAGGGCATACGCGTCGGAACGGTTGATGCGGATCACGGCGGCAGGGGCCGTCGGAAAGGAAAAGACACTACATGAGCGATAACGACGGCAAAAAGACATTGGGACTGCGCGGTGGCGCCCGTTCGGGGAACGTGAAGCAAAGCTTCAGCCATGGCCGGACCAAGAACGTCGTGGTGGAAACCAAGCGCAAGCGCGTGGTCGTCCCGAAACCGGGCGCCGCTGCGGGCAAGGCCGCGGCTGCATCCGGTACAGCGGCACCGGCCTCCGGCGCGAAACGCCCCGCGGGCATTTCGGATGCCGAAATGGAACGCCGCCTGAAAGCCTTGCAGGCTGCGAAGGCCCGCGAAGCCGAAGACGCCGCGCAACGCGAAGCCGAGGAAAAGGCCCGTGCCGAAGAGCGCGAGCGCCTGCGCGCCGAGAAGGAACAGAAAGAGCGCGAGCAACGCGAGGCCGAAGAAGCCGCGCGGCGCAAGGCCGAGGAAGACGAACGCAAGGCCCGCGAGGCCGCAGAAGAGGCCAAGCGCGCCAGCGCTCCGCCAGCCGCGGCACGCGAAGAGACGCCGGCTCGCGCTGCGGCCAAACCGAAGGAAGCCGCACCCCGCAAGGCCGAACGCGAACGCGAGGATCGCGGTCGCTCGGCCCGTGGTCGGGACGATGGCGGTCGCCGGGCGGGCAAGTTGACGCTGAACCAGGCCCTGGGCGGCGAAGGCGGGCGGCAGAAATCGCTGGCTGCCATGAAGCGCAAACAGGAGCGCGCCCGTCAAAAGGCGATGGGCGGACAGCAAAACCGCGAAAAGGTCATCCGCGACGTGCAGCTGCCCGAAGCGATCACCGTGGCCGAACTGGCCAACCGGATGGCTGAACGCGTGGGCGATGTCGTCAAGTCACTGATGAACAACGGCATCATGGCCACGCAGAACCAATCGATCGACGCCGACACCGCGGAACTGATCATCGAGGAATTCGGTCACCGCGTGACGCGCGTGTCCGATGCCGACGTCGAAGACGTCATCACGGCCGTCGAGGACAAGCCCGAGGATCTCAAGCCGCGCCCGCCGGTCATCACGATCATGGGCCATGTCGACCACGGCAAGACGTCGCTTCTGGACGCGATCCGCAACACCAAGGTTACCGCGGGCGAGGCCGGCGGCATCACCCAGCATATCGGCGCCTACCAGGTGCAGACGAAGGATGGCGTGACGCTCAGCTTCCTCGACACGCCGGGCCACGCCGCCTTTACCTCGATGCGCTCGCGTGGTGCGCAGGTGACGGATATCGTGGTGCTGGTTGTCGCGGCGGATGACGCGGTCATGCCGCAGACCGTCGAGGCGATCAACCACGCCAAGGCAGCCAAGGTGCCGATGATCGTTGCGATCAACAAGATCGACAAGCCGTCGGCCAACCCCACCAAGGTCCGCACCGACCTGCTTCAGCACGAAGTCATCGTCGAAGAGATGTCGGGCGAGGTGCAGGATGTCGAGGTTTCGGCAGTGACCGGCCAGGGTCTGGACGAACTGCTCGAGGCCATCGCGCTGCAAGCGGAAATCCTGGAACTCAAGGCAAATCCCGACCGCGCCGCGCAAGGCGCCGTGATCGAGGCGCAGCTGGATGTCGGCCGCGGCCCCGTCGCCACCGTTCTGGTGCAGAACGGCACGCTGCGCCAGGGCGACATCTTTGTCGTGGGCGAACAGTACGGCAAGGTCCGCGCGCTGATCAACGACAAGGGTGAGCGCGTGAAAGAAGCGGGGCCGTCGGTTCCGGTCGAGGTTCTGGGCCTGAACGGCACACCCGAGGCCGGCGACGTCCTGAACGTCACCGAAACCGAAGCACAGGCCCGCGAGATCGCCGAGTACCGTGCCAATGTCGCCAAGGAAAAGCGCGCCGCGGCCGGTGCCGCCACGACGCTGGAACAGCTCATGGCCAAGGCCAAGGAAGACGAAAACGTCTCCGAGCTGCCGATCCTGGTCAAGGCGGACGTGCAGGGTTCTGCCGAAGCCATCGTTCAGGCGATGGAAAAGATCGGCAACGACGAGGTCCGCGTGCGGGTGCTTCATTCCGGCGTCGGCGCGATCACCGAAACCGATGTCGGCCTGGCCGAAGCCTCGGGCGCGCCGGTCTTCGGCTTCAACGTCCGCGCCAACAAGGCGGCCCGCGACGTGGCCAACCAGAAAGGCGTCGAGATTCGTTATTACAGCGTGATCTACGACCTGGTGGACGACGTGAAGGCGGCGGCTTCGGGCCTGTTGTCGAACGAAATCCGCGAAAAGTTCATCGGCTATGCCACGATCAAGGAAGTCTTCAAGGTCACCGGGGTCGGCAAGGTCGCCGGCTGCCTCGTCACCGAAGGCGTCGCCCGCCGGTCGGCCGGTGTCCGCCTGCTGCGCGACGACGTCGTGATTCACGAAGGCACGTTGAAGACGCTCAAGCGCTTCAAGGACGAGGTTGCCGAGGTACAGTCCGGCCAGGAATGCGGCATGGCGTTCGAGAACTACGACGACATACGCCCGGACGACGTGATCGAAATCTTCGAACGCGAAGAAGTCGAACGCACGCTGGACTAAGCGGTCGCAATCGAACCGGAAAGGGTGCCCTCTGCGGCACCCTTTTTTGTGCCAGCGCGTGCCGGGTCAGGCGGCCTTGGCGACCGGCAAACCGGTAAAGATCTTGTTGTCCACGCGGATCGAAATGCGGCCGTCCGGCAGCGACTTTTCGAACAAGCCCTGCACGGACACGCAGCTGCCCAGAACGATGGTGCGAAGCATGTCAATTCCTCCCCAGGTCAATGACATGCCTTTAGTTAGGCCGGATTGGTAAACAAAGCGAGTCGACATTTGTCGTAGCGACCGGCCTTCGCGGTTGGCACGGGCGGCCAAGCCTTTTCGGATCGCGACACGCGGTCCTCACAGCCAATCGCGCAGGATCGGGATCAGCGGGATATCGGCCGGCGGCATCGGGTAGTCACGCAATTCCCCCACACGGGCCCAGGACAGGCTTTGCCCTTCGCGCGACTGCGGGATTCCTTCCCATTTTCGGCAGGCGAACAGCGGCATCAGAAGGTGGAAATCGTCGTAACTGTGCGAGGCAAAGGTCAGCGGCGCGAGGCAGGACGCCCAGGTGTTGATGCCCAGTTCTTCTTCCAGTTCACGGATCAGCGCGGCTTCGGGGGTTTCGCCCGGCTCGACCTTGCCGCCGGGAAATTCCCACAGACCGGCCATCGACTTGCCTTCGGGGCGTTGCGCCAGCAACACGCGTCCGTCACGGTCGATCAGCGCCACGGCAGAAACGAGAACGGTCTTCATGAGAGGCTCCGAAGCGGGCAGACGCCAGGCGTCCGCCCGGTATGTCACGACCGGTAATCGGCGTTGATCGAGATGTAACCGTGGGTCAGGTCACATGTCCAGACGGTGGCCTGACCCTGCCCCAGACCGATATCGGCATGGATCGTCAGGCTCTGGTTCTTCATGTAGGCCGCACCGTCAGCTTCCTTGTAACTCTCTGCCACCCAACCGTTTTCCGCGACCAGGATATCGCCGAACCGGATCGACAGCGTGTCGCGATCGGCTGCGGCGCCCGACTTGCCGATGGCCATCACGACGCGGCCCCAATTCGGGTCCTCTCCCGCGATCGCGGTCTTGATCAGAGGCGAATTCGCGATGGACAAGGCATGGACGCGCGCGTCGGCATCGCTCGCGGCCCCGGTGACACGCACGGTGACGAATTTCGTCGCGCCTTCGCCATCCTTCACCACCTGATGGGCCAGATCCAGCATCACCGCATGCAGCGCATCCTCGAAAACCGCGTGACCGGTCACATCGACACCCGAGGCGCCGGTGGCCGCCAGCAGCAGCGTGTCCGACGTCGACGTGTCGCTGTCCACGGTGATGTTGTTGAAGGTCAGATCGGTCAGCCGGTTCAGCATGGGTTGCAGGTCGGCACGCGCGATCCTTGCATCGGTGAAGATGTAGACCAGCATCGTCGCCATGTCCGGCGCGATCATGCCCGACCCCTTGGCGATACCCGCGATCCTGACCGGCTTGCCGCCGATCTCGACCGTGGCCGAGGCGCCTTTGGGAAAGGTGTCGGTGGTCATGATGGCCTGTGCGGCCTCGTCGATCTTGGCGGGGTCCAGCGCACCCAGCAGCGCATCCAGCTTGGCGATGATGCGGTCATGCGGCAGGCGTTCGCCGATCACACCGGTGGACGAGGTGAAGACGCGCGATGCCGGCAGGCCGGTGCGCTCGGCCACCGCCTGGCAGATCGCCGCGACCGACCCATCCCCTGCCTTGCCGGTGAAAGCATTGGAATTGCCCGAGTTCACGACGATCGCCGCGCCCGCATCGCTGTCCGCACCGATCTTGGCCTGGCAATCCAGCACATTCGCCGACCGCGTCGCCGAGCGGGTGAAAACTCCCGCCATCGTCGTCCCGGGCGACAGGACAGCAAGCAGCACGTCGCGTCTGCCGGCATAGCGCACACCGGCTTCGGCGGTGGCAAGACGCAGCCCGTCTATCACGGGAAGGTCTGGGAAAGTGTCCGGCGCCAGGGGCGACCGCTGATAGGTCTTGGCCAATTAGTCCTCCAGAAGCTCGACCTTGTTGAGCAGCGACGGGTCGGTATCGGCCGCCGTCGTCTTGGTGATTTCGGCTGCGCCCAGCAGCGACTCGATCCGTTGCGAAACCGCCTTTTCCTGGACTTCGCTGATCAGTTGCTCGCGCACTTCGTCAAACGCCGGCGCCTCGGTCTGGCGGGTTTCGTTCAGGCGGATGACATGCCAGCCGAACTGCGTCTGAACCGGCCCCGAGATCGTGCCCGGCTCCATCGCTTCGACGGCTTCCTGGAATGGCGGCACCATCATGCCGGGGCCGAACCAGCCAAGCGCACCGCCGTTGGGGCCGGACGGTCCGGTGGATTTTTCCTTGGCCAGCTCCGCGAAATCGGCACCGCCGTTCAGCGACTCGACCAGCGCCTTGGCCTCGTCCTCGGTTTCCACCAGGATATGCGATGCGTTGAACTCCATCGGCTGCTCGGCGTCGACATACTGCGCCTGGTAGGCCGCGCGCAGCGCGTCTTCGCTGGCCGCTTCGACGGCAAGCTTGGCCACAACCTCGGCGGCCAGCAATTGCCGGCGTTCGTTTTCCAGCGCGAGGGTCACGCGCTTGGTGTCGGCCGCGGTCGGATCCTGGGCCATGACCTCCTGCTGGATCAGCTGCTCCAGAATACCGTCCCACAGCACGTCATCGGGCAGTTGCTGGTATTGTTCGGGCAGCGCCGTGCGCACGATGATCAGGTGGCCCAGGGTGATGTCTTTCCCGTTGACGGTGGCGACCACGGTTTCGGCATTGGCTTCGTCCTGGGCCGCGGCCGGAAGGGCCAGCACCAGTGCGACCGCCGTGGCGGCCAGGGTCATGAGGGGTTTCTGCATGGAATGGATGTTCCCTGTGGGGCCGCGACATGGGCGGCGTTGACACGCTCTGACCCGCCCCTTACATCGCCCCGGTAGGCTTTTCGCGGCCGGTCGTTCCTGTCTGTTGACATATGGGCTCACCGCGCGGCGGGCAAGCCATAGACGCACGGCGTCAGACAAACAAACAGGTGGGGCAAATCCTCGATGCTGGGAAAAATCGCGCGCAAGGTGTTCGGCAGCCCGAATGACCGCAAGGTCAAGGCCACCCGCCCGCTGGTCGAGAAGATCAACGCGCTGGAAGCCGAGTTCGAGAAGTTCGACGATGCCGGCCTGATCGCCAAGACCGAAGCACTCAAGGCGCGGGTTGCCGAAGGGGCCAAGCTGGACGACATCCTGCCCGAAGCCTTCGCCAATTGTCGCGAAGCCGCCAAGCGGGCGCTTGGCCTGCGCGCCTTCGACGTGCAGCTGATGGGTGGCATCTTTCTGCACCAGGGCAACATCGCCGAGATGAAGACCGGCGAAGGCAAGACGCTGGTCGCCACATTCCCGGCCTATCTGAACGCGCTGAACGGCCGCGGCGTGCATATCGTCACGGTGAACGACTATCTTGCCCGCCGCGACGCGGAGTGGATGGGCAAGGTCTATCGCGCCCTCGGCATGACTTGTGGAGTCGTCTATCCGCAGCAGCCCGAGCAGGAAAAGCGCGACGCCTATGCGTGCGACATCACCTATGCCACCAACAACGAACTGGGCTTCGACTACCTGCGCGACAACATGAAGTCGGAACTCAGTCAGATGTTCCAGCGCGACCACCATTTCGCGATCGTCGACGAAGTGGACAGCATCCTGATCGACGAGGCGCGGACCCCGCTGATCATCTCGGGCCCGGCGCAGGACCGAAGCGAGCTGTATGTCGCGATCGACAAGCTGATCCCCGACCTGACCGACGAGCACTATTCGCTGGACGAAAAGACCCGCAACGTGACCTTCACCGACGAGGGCAACGAGTTCCTCGAGGAAAACCTGCACGCTCGCGGCCTTCTGGCCGAAGGACAATCGCTGTACGACCCCGAAAGCACGACGGTGGTGCACCACGTCAACCAGGGCCTGCGTGCGCACAAGTTGTTCCAGAAGGACAAGGATTACATCGTCCGCGACGGCGATGTGGTGCTGATCGACGAATTCACCGGCCGCATGATGCCGGGCCGCCGCCTGTCGGACGGTCTGCACCAGGCCATCGAGGCCAAGGAAGGCTGCAACATCCAGCCCGAGAACGTGACGCTGGCCAGCGTGACCTTTCAGAACTACTTCCGCCTCTATGAAAAACTGGCCGGCATGACCGGCACTGCGTCGACCGAGGCCGAGGAATTCCAGCAGATCTACGGGCTGGGCGTGGTCGAGGTGCCGACCAACCTGCCGGTTGCCCGGATCGACGAGGACGACGCCGTCTACCGCACCGCGCGCGAGAAATACGAAGCCATCGTCGAAAAGATCAAGGAAGCGCATGCCAACGGTCAGCCGGTGCTGGTGGGTACCACATCCATCGAGAAATCCGAGATGCTGAGCCAGATGCTGACCGCCGCCAAGCTCACGCATAACGTCCTGAATGCCCGTCAGCACGAGCAGGAGGCGCAGATCGTCGCCGATGCCGGCAAGCTGGGCGCGATCACCATCGCCACGAACATGGCTGGCCGCGGCACCGACATCAAGCTGGGTGGCAATGTCGAGTTCAAGGTGATGGAAGCCATCGCCGCCGACCCCGAAGGCGACCCCGAGGAAATCCGCCGCCGCATCGAAGACGCGCACAAGGCCGACGAACAGGCGGTCAAGGATGCGGGCGGGCTGTTCGTCTTGGCCACCGAACGCCACGAAAGCCGCCGGATCGACAACCAGTTGCGCGGCCGGTCGGGCCGCCAGGGCGACCCGGGAAAATCGTCGTTCTACCTGTCTCTGGAAGACGACCTGATGCGCATCTTCGGTTCGGAACGGCTGGACAAGGTGCTCTCGACGCTGGGCATGAAGGAAGGCGAGGCGATCGTGCACCCCTGGGTGAACAAGTCGCTGGAACGCGCGCAGGCCAAGGTTGAAGGACGCAACTTCGACATCCGCAAGCAGCTGCTCAAGTTCGACGACGTGATGAATGACCAGCGCAAGGTGATCTTTGCACAGCGCCGCGAGATCATGGAGGCCGAAGACCTGTCCGAGGTCACCGAGGACATGCGCAACGAGGTGATCGACGATCTGGTCGACACCTACGCGCCGCCCAAGACCTATGCGGAACAGTGGAACATGCAGGGGCTCTACGCCGCCGTGATGGAGCAGTTGGGCGTCGATCTGCCGATCATCGCCTGGGGAGACGAGGACGGCGTGGACCAGGACGTGATCCGCGAGCGGCTCGAAGACGAAACCGCCAAGTACATGGCCGAAAAGGCCGAGGCATTCGGCCCAGAGACAATGCGCCAGATCGAAAAGCAGGTTCTGCTGCAGACCATCGATGGCAAGTGGCGCGAACACCTGCTGACGCTCGAGCACCTGCGCTCGGTCGTGGGCTTCCGCGGATACGCCCAACGCGATCCGCTGAACGAATACAAGAACGAAGCCTTCCAGCTGTTCGAATCGATGCTGGATAGCCTGCGCGCCGAGGTGACGCAAAAGCTGGCGCAGGTCCGTCCGATGACCCAGGAAGAACAGCAGGCATTGATGCAGAAGTTGGCGCAGCAGCAGGCGGCAATGCAGCAGCGTGCCGCCGGTGCCGCTCCGACACGGCCCGCCACACCCGATGCACCCGCGCAACCGGCTTCGGCAGATGCAGGGGCCGGAGCCGCACTGGCGGTAGCCGAACCGCTGGTCGACGGTTTCGACGAAACCGACCCGGCAACCTGGGGCAATCCCGGCCGGAACGATCCCTGCCCCTGCGGATCGGGGAAGAAATTCAAGCATTGCCACGGCCGCCTGGCCTGACCACAACATCTGGTGAACTCGGCACGCAACCCGCCGCAATGACTCCCACGCGTTGCCCCATCGACGCCACCTTTGACCGTCAGGATACCGTGATGTGATGGTCACGGAGGGCGGGATGGCTCTGCTGCAAAACCTCAAGACATATGCGCTGGCCGCAGGCACCCTGGCCGTGGCGTTGGGCCTTGGCGCCTACATGCAATTCTCGGCGGCCAAGCCATCCGACTCGGCCGGACAGACGAATACCCCGCCGCTCGCCGTCACCTCGGTGACGCCGACCTCGACTGCCCTCGCCGTTCCCGAAATGCCGGCGGAACAACCCGCGCTGACGGATTTGCCGGAAACACCGGTCGCCACCGCCGCTTCGGTCGACGTTCCGATCGAACCTTCGCTGCCCGCGCAAACGCAACCCCAGGCACTGGCCTGCGCGGTCGAGATGACCGCCCAGGCCACAGCCGGTGCCCAGGTCGATCTGTCGATCACGGCACCCTGCCACGGCAGCGAACGGGTGACATTGCACCATAACGGCATGATGGTCACCGACACGATGCAGCCTGACGGCACCTTGTCGCTGCGCATCCCCGCGCTGGCCGAACAGGCTGTCTTCATCGCCGCGTTCAATGATGGCGAAGGTGCGATGGCAACGGCCGAGGTCAGCTCGCTGCCGTTCTACGATCGTGTCGTTCTGCAGTGGAAAGGCGAAGCCGGTTTGCAGCTTCATGCTCGCGAATTCGGCGCCGACTATTTCGGCGAAGGCCATGTCTGGGCTGCATCCACCGGCGACCTGGCCGCCACCGCGCGCGGCGAAAGCGGCTTTCTGACCCGGCTGGGAACGAGCAATGCGCCCGAGGCGCTGCTGGCAGAAATCTACAGCTTTCCTGCCGGCACAGCGCAGCGCGTCGGCGAAATCGCGGTTTCGGTCGAGGCCGAGATCACCGCGGCGAACTGCGACACCACTGTCGAGGCCCAGACCCTGGAACTGCGCGGCGAAAACGGGTTGCGGGTGCATGACCTGACGCTCGAGATGCCCGGTTGCGACGGCGTCGGGGATTTTCTGGTGTTGAAAAACGTTGTCGAAGACCTGAAAATCGCGTCCAACTGAGACGGGATTTCACAGGCTTCACATGCGGGTATTGCGTGCGGCGGTCTTCGCCGCACTTTTCCTTTTTTCGCTCGGTTCGGCCCTGGCCGCTCAGGATGTGACCCTGCGGTCGCGCGATGGCGCGATCGAGGTCAGCGGGACGTTGCTGGGCTTCGACGGTGAATTCTATCGCATCCGGTCGCAATTCGGCGAACTGACGCTGGACGGGTCCGGCGTGACCTGCGAAGGGCCCGGCTGCCCGTCGCTGACCGATTTCGTGGCGGAACTGCAGATTTCGGGATCGGCCACGATCGGATCGGTCCTGATGCCGGCGCTGATCGAAGGCTTCGCACTGCGCAACGGCCTGACGACCGAGCGGAAAACGCTGGATGAGACCCATTTCACCTATGTTCTGGCCAATAGCGAAACCGGAAAGATCGTGGGTCGGTTCCAGTTCCGGGTGACCAATACCGACGAGGGTTTCGCCGATCTGTTGGCCGACGAGGCCGATATCGTCATGGCACTGCGCGAGATCCGCGCCTCGGAGGTCCGTCTGGCCGAGGAGGTGGGGCTGGGGCGCCTGACCGATGTCAATCGCAGCAGGGTCCTGGCGCTGGATGCGATGGTGCCGGTGGTGGCGCCAGCCAACCCGGTCGATGCGATTTCGCTGCGCGATCTGTCGCGCATCCTGTCTGGCCAACTGACCAACTGGCGCGAGTTGGGCGGGCCGGACGCGCCGGTCACGCTGCATCTGCGCGACGCCGCCTCAGGGCTGGCGCAAGGGATCGAGGACCGGCTGTTGCGCAACGTGGGTCTGATGCTGCCCGATGACGTGGTGCGGCACGATACCAATGCCGGGCTGGCGCGAGCGGTGGCGCGCGATCCGTTCGGCATCGGGCTGGCCAGCTACTCGGAGACGGGAAACACGAAATCTCTTGTCTTATCAGGGAGTTGCGGATTTCAGATGCGGGCGGCGCGGCGCAGCATCAAGACCGAGGACTATCCGCTGACTTCCCCAATGTTTCTTTACCTGCCCGCACGCAGGTTGCCGGCGCTGGCACGCGACTTCCTGACCTACACGCGATCCGACCCCGCGCAGATCGTGATCCGGCGCGCCGGCTTTGTCGACCAGGCGCCCGAGGAGGTGCCCATCGATCTGCAGGGCGACCGGTTCGCAAACGCGATCTCGGTGGCCGCGGACCCGGCCGGGTTCGCCGAGTTGCAGCGCATGGTCACCACGCTGAAACCGATGCGGCGGCTGACCACATCGTTCCGCTTCGAGGCGGGATCGGCGCGGCTGGATGCGCAGTCGCGATCGAACGTCCAGCAATTGGCACGGTCGCTGGAGCAGCGGGATTACGACGGGCGGACCCTTGTTTTCGTTGGGTTTTCCGATGGCCAGGGACCGGCGGAGGCCAACCTGGAGATCGCCCGCAAACGCGCGCAGGCGGTGCGCGAGGCAGTGCTGGAAGCGGCCGAGGACGCAGACCCGGACCAGATCACCATCCACACCGAAGCCTTCGGCGAGGCGATGCCGATGGCCTGCGACGACACCGGCTGGGGCCGTCAGGTCAACCGGCGGGTCGAAGTCTGGGTGCGCTGAGCCGTCAGAGCAGCCCTTCGGAGCGGAAGCTGAGCGTCGCGGCGCGGCCGATGACGAGATGGTCGTGCAGCGTGATGCCGAAAACCTCGGCCGCGGTCTGGACCTGGGCGGTCATGTCGATATCGGCGCGGCTGGGGGTCGGATCGCCGGACGGGTGATTGTGCAGCAGTATCAAGGCGGTAGCATTCAGTTCCAGCGCCCGTTTCACCACCTCGCGGGGGTAGACGGGAACGTGATCGACGGTACCGCGCGCCTGCGCCTCGTCGGCGATCAGCACGTTCTTGCGGTCGAGATAAAGCACGCGGAACTGCTCGATCTCGCCATGGGCAAGCGCGGCCTGGCAATAGTCGATCAGCGCATCCCAGGAGCTGATGACCGGACGGCCCAGCACCCGCGACTGCGCCAGCCGATGCGCCGCGGCCTCGACGATCTTGAGTTCGGTGACGACAGCCTCGCCCACGCCCGGCACGTCTTCGAGACGGGACCGGGGCGCCGACAGGACACCGTTGAAATCCCCAAAGGTTTCAAGCAGTTGCCGCGCCAGAGGCTTGACATCGCGGCGCGGGATGGCGCGGAACAACACCAGTTCCAGCAATTCGTAATCCGGCAGGGCGGCGGCGCCGCCGACCAGGAACCGTTCGCGCAAGCGGGCGCGGTGATCGCGGATGTAGGAGGGTTGTCGGCCGCGCGCGGCAGCGACGGTCTTGCGCGCCTCGTCGAAGTCGAACAGCGCCGCCTGGCTGTCGGAAAAATGCGGTCCCCGTGTCATGTCCGGCAGGGTGGCGCAGGGGTGATGAAGACCGGGTTAACGAAAGCTGAGCGCAACGGCCCAGGGCATTAACCGGGCGAAACCCGCGGCGCAGCGGCGCGCAGCGGCAGAAACGGCGCCGGCAATCCGTCCTGAATCCCGCGATTTCAGGACGGATTGCCCGAACCGATTCGGGCAGGAAACGGACCCGATCCGAGCAATCCGTCCGATTCGGACGGCGTTCGGGACGGATTGCCGCGAAAAGGCCGGCCCTTGCGGACCGGCCCGGATGACGCTGCGTCAGCTTGGGTTAACGACGCGGCGGCCCGCGTCAGGATTTCATCGAATCCCAGAAGCTTTTCACCGAGGAGAAGAAGCTTTTCGATTCCGGGTTGTTGTCCTCGGACAGATCCTCGAATTCGCGCAGCAATTCCTTTTGCCGCGCGGTCAGGTTGACCGGCGTTTCCACGGCCAGTTCGATGAACATGTCGCCCACCGCACCGCCGCGCAGGGCCGGCATGCCCTTGCCGCGCAGACGCATCTGGCGGCCCGACTGGCTGCCGGGGGGAATCTTGACGCGCGAGCGGCCACCATCCATCGTCGGCACCTCGATATCGCCGCCCAGTGCGGCGACGCCCATCGAGACCGGAACGCGGCAATGCAGTTCGGTGCCTTCGCGTTCGAAGATCTTGTGCGGCTCGACCTCGATGAAGATGTAGAGATCGCCCGGCGGCCCGCCGCGCATCCCGGCCTCGCCTTCGCCGGCGAGGCGGATGCGGGTCCCGGTTTCGACGCCGCGGGGGATGTTCACCGACAGCGCGCGATCCTTGTGGACCCGGCCGTTGCCACCGCAGGTCTTGCAGGGGTTCTTGATGATCTGGCCCAGCCCCGAACAGGTCGGGCAGGTGCGTTCGACGGTGAAGAAGCCCTGGGTGGCGCGCACCTTGCCCATGCCCGAACAGGTCGGACAGGTGGACGGTTCCGCCCCGCCTTCGGCGCCCGACCCGTTGCACGACCCGCATTGCACCGAGGTCGGCACCTTGATGGTCTTTTGCAGGCCGGCATAGGCCTCTTCCAGCGTCACGCGCAGGTTGTAGCGCAGATCGGCGCCGCGCGCGGCGCGCTGGCGTCCGCCGCCCTGGCGACCGCCCATGAAATCGCCGAACAGATCGTCGAACACGTCGGAAAAGGCGCTGGCGAAATCGGCATTGCCGCCGCCGAAGCCCCCCTGGCCAGGCCGCGGCCCGCCGCCCATGCCACCATCGAAGGCGGCGTGACCGAAACGGTCATAGGCGGCCTTCTTGTCGGCGTCCTTGAGCACGTCGTAGGCTTCGTTCACCTCCTTGAACTTGGCCTCGGCGTTGGGTTTGTCGGTGTTGCGGTCGGGGTGAAATTCCTTGGCCTTGGCGCGGTAGGCTTTCTTGATCTCTTCGGCGGAGGCGCCTTTGGAGAGGCCGAGCACGTCGTAATAGTCACGCTTGGACATTCACGTTCTCCTTTGGGGTGGAACGCATGGGGCCGGCGCAGCGGCCGGCCCCGATCGGTTCCACGCCGGCCTCAGGCCCGCTTGTTGTCGTCGAGATCCTCGAAATCGGCGTCGACGATGCTGTCGTCGTCGGCCGCCCCCGCGGCATCGGCCGCCGCCGGTTCTTCGCCGGCCTCCTCGGCCTGGGCCTTGTAGATCGCCTCGCCCAGGCGCATCGCGACCTCGGTGACGTTCTGGATGCCCGACTTGATCTTTTCGGCGGTCGCGTCGTCCTTTTCGAGATCGTCCTTGAGTGCCGCCACGGCCAGTTCGATCGCCTCGACGGTCGACGGGTCGACCTTGTCGCCGTGTTCCTCGACCGATTTCTCGGTCGAATGGATCAGGCTTTCGGCCTGGTTGCGGGCCTCGACCAGTTCGCGGCGGGCCTTGTCGGCCTCGGCGTTCTCTTCGGCCTCGCGGACCATCTTGTCGATATCCTCGTCCGACAGGCCGCCGGATGCCTGGATGGTGATCTTCTGTTCCTTGTTGGTGCCCTTGTCCTTGGCCCCGACGGACACGATGCCGTTGGCGTCGATGTCGAAGGTCACCTCGATCTGCGGCATGCCGCGCGGAGCGGGCGGGATGTCTTCGAGATTGAACTGGCCCAGCATCTTGTTGTCGGCCGCCATTTCGCGTTCGCCCTGGAAGACCCGGATGGTCACCGCCGACTGGTTGTCCTCGGCGGTCGAGAAGATCTGGGATTTCTTGGTGGGGATCGTGGTATTGCGGTCGATCAGACGCGTGAAGACGCCGCCCAGGGTTTCGATGCCGAGCGACAGCGGGGTCACGTCGAGCAGCACCACGTCCTTGACATCGCCCTGCAGCACGCCGGCCTGGATCGCGGCGCCCATGGCGACCACTTCGTCCGGGTTGACGCCCTTGTGGGGTTCCTTGCCGAAGAACTTGGTGACTTCCTCGATGACCTTGGGCATGCGGGTCATGCCGCCGACCAGCACCACCTCGTCGATATCCGAGGTCGACAGGCCGGCATCCTTGAGCGCGGCCTGGCACGGCTTGATCGAACCCTTGATGAGATCACCCACCAGGCTTTCCAGCTTGGCGCGGGTCAGCTTCATCACCATGTGCAGCGGCTGGCCGTTGGCACCCATCGAGATGAACGGCTGGTTGATTTCGGTCTGCGAGCTGGAGCTGAGTTCGATCTTGGCCTTTTCGGCCGCTTCCTTGAGACGCTGCAGCGCCATCTTGTCCTTGGTCAGGTCGACCGAGTGCTCTTTCTTGAACTCGTCCGCCAGGTAGTTGACGATCCGCATGTCGAAATCTTCGCCACCCAGGAAGGTGTCGCCGTTGGTCGACTTGACCTCGAACAGGCCGTCGTCGATTTCCAGGATGGTGACGTCGAAGGTGCCGCCGCCGAGGTCGTAGACCGCGATCGTCTTGCTTTCCTTCTTGTCCAGACCGTAGGCCAGCGCGGCGGCGGTCGGTTCGTTGATGATCCGCAGCACTTCCAGGCCGGCGATCTTGCCGGCGTCCTTGGTCGCCTGACGCTGGGCGTCGTTGAAATAGGCCGGGACGGTGATGACCGCCTGCTTCACCTCTTCGCCCAGATAGCTTTCGGCGGTTTCCTTCATCTTCTGCAGGATGAAGGCCGAAATCTGCGAGGGGCTGTATTTCTCGCCCTTGGATTCGACCCAGGCGTCGCCATTGCCGCCGTCGATGACGGTGAACGGCAGGTTCTTCTTGTCCTTGGACAGGGCCGCGTCGTCGATGCGGCGGCCGATCAGGCGCTTGACGCCGAAGATGGTGTTTTCGGGGTTGGTGACGGCCTGCCGCTTGGCGGGCTGGCCGACGAGGCGTTCGTCGTCGGTGAAGGCGACGATCGAGGGCGTGGTGCGCGCCCCTTCGGAGTTTTCGATCACGCGGGGTTGCGCGCCGTCCATGATGGCGACGCAGGAGTTGGTGGTGCCGAGGTCGATGCCGATTACTTTGGCCATGGTTCGATCCCTTTCTTCATCAGGCGATGTCACGAGGCGAAGGACCCGTTACGGCATCCGGCCCCGCTGTTTCTTGGACATGCGCGAGGGGCGTGCCCCCGCGCGTTCGGACGGTATATAAGTAGGTCGATTTGGGCCTGCAAGCGGCCTGCATCCACCTGTTGCGGCAAATTGGGGAGAAAACCCGTGCATTCGGTCACTGACGGCGGACGGGGCATGCGATGACCGCGGTGATCGAGCGCCGCGGATTCCGGATCTTTCCCGGATCGCTGGACCGGGCCGCGCAGGAAAACCTGGTGGCCGAGCTGCGCGAAATCCTGGCCCGGGCGCCGCTGGTGCAACAGGTCACGCCGCGCGGCCAGCCGATGTCGGTCCGGATGAGCGCCGCGGGACGGTTCGGCTGGATCAGCGACCGGGCGGGATACCGCTATGCCGAGCGCCATCCGCAGGGCATGGCCTGGCCGCCGATCCCGGACGCGGTGCTGGCGCTGTGGCGCGCCCTGGCGGATTGCCCGCGCGATCCCGAATGTTGCCTGATCAACTGGTATGGCGAGGGCGCGCGGATGGGACTGCACCAGGACCGCGACGAGGCCGATTTCGGCTGTCCCGTCCTGTCGGTGTCGCTGGGCGATGACGGGCTGTTCCGGATGGGCAATGTCGAACGCGGCGGGCCGACGGAATCGCTGTGGCTGCGGTCGGGCGACGTGGTCGTGATGGGCGGCGCGGCGCGGCTGGCCCATCACGGCGTCGACCGCATCCGGTTCGGATCGTCCACGCTGCTGCCCAGGGGCGGGCGGATCAACCTGACGCTGCGGGTTGTGACCTGAGCGCGGAGCGGCGCGGCGCCGCGCGATCGGCGAACGAGGGACCGGGGCGCGCAAGACAGGAAAAGGCCGCATCACGACCCGCATATCCGGGGAACCGGATATGCCTGATGCGTGGCGGCGCGGCGTTTGCGGGCCCGGTGGCGGCCGATGACCGGGGCCGGACCGGCGCCTGGCGGGCGGTGATGCCGGCCATGCACACGACCGACATTGCCGCGATCGACACCGCCGGAAAGGGCTGAACCGGCCCGGCACCGGGCGGCTCGGGCGCTGCGGGTGGCGACCCGCGCGGGCAAGAATTTTCAGAAAAATTCTTGCAAAACTCTTTCTTCAAGAGTTTTGCGCGGCCTGGGTTTCCGGCGGGCGCAGGCCATGCGTGGCCGGCAACGCATGGGTATAGACCAGCTTGGCATTCGGCAGGTCGTTGCCCAGGACCTTCTGCCGCGTCGTCTGGGCATCCAGCCCCAGCCCGGTCCAGCGTTCGGTCAACCGGCGTTCGAGGTCTTCCATCGGCACGATCAGCCGGATCGACATGTCCCAAAGCGGGGCGAGGTCGCGCCAGCCGTCTTCGTCGTAGAGCAGGTAGTTGCCTTCGACGATCACGGTGCTGTCGCCGGGGCCGATTTCGCCGGCATCGGCGATGACGTTGTCGGTGTCGCGGTCGAACTCGGGGAAGGTCACCTGGTCGTCGGTCTTGAGCCGTTTGCACAGATCGACGAAGCCTGCGACGTCGAAGGTCCAGGGGGCGCCCTTGCGGTCGAGATGGCCGCGTTCCTGCAGCGTGGCATTGTCGAGGTGGAAGCCGTCCATCGGCACCACGCGCGCGGTTTCGCCGCGCTCTCTCAGCGCATAGCGCAACTGCCCCGCCAAGGTGCTTTTGCCGCTGCCCGGTGCGCCCACCACCGCCACCAGCCTGCGGCGGCCCTGTGCCGGTTGCGCCAGAACGGCCTCGGCCATCGTTTCGACTGCGTTCGCCATATCAACCCTCCACTCCGTCGGGCAGCTTGGCGCCCGTCATATACGCCACCGCATCAGACATGCTGTGGTTCCTGGGGTCAATGACGCACAGCCGTTTTCCCAGCCGATGGACATGAATGCGGTCGGCCAGTTCGAAGACATGCGGCATGTTGTGCGAGATCAGGATGATCGGCACGCCGCGCGCCTTGACGTCCTGGATCAGTTCCAGCACCCGGCGGCTTTCCTTGACGCCCAGCGCGGCTGTGGGTTCGTCGAGGATGATGACCTTGGAGCCGAAGGCGGCGGCGCGGGCCACGGCGACGCCCTGGCGTTGGCCGCCGGACAGGGTTTCCACCGCCTGGTTGATGTTCTGGATCGTCATCAGCCCCAGATCCGAGAGTTTCTGGCGCGCGATGTCCTCCATCCGCTTGCGGTCGAGCTGGCGCAGGATGCGGCCGCGCCAGCCGGGTTTGCGGATTTCGCGGCCCATGAACATGTTGTCCGTGATCGACAGGGCGGGCGACATGGCAAGGGTCTGGTAGACCGTTTCGATGCCGGCCTCGCGGGCCTCGATGGGCGAGCGGAAATTCACTCGCTTGCCTTCCAGCTCGACGGTGCCTTCGTCGGGGATCACGGCGCCGGACACGGCCTTGATCAGCGTCGACTTGCCGGCGCCGTTGTCGCCGATCACGGCCAGGATTTCGCCCGGCATCAGTTCGAAGTCGCAATGGTCCAGCGCGGTGACGCGGCCGTAGCGCTTGACCAGGTTCTTGGCGGAGAGAATGGGCTGGGTCATGCGGCCACCTTTCGGATCCACTGGTCGACGGCGACAGCGGCGATGATGAGCACGCCGATCAACAGGAAGGTCCATTGCGCGTCGGCTCCGGCCAGGCGCAGGCCCAGCGTGAACACGCCGACGATCAGCGCGCCGAAGAAGGTGCCCAGGATCGACCCGCGCCCGCCGAAGAGCGAGATGCCCCCGATCACCACGGCGGTGATCGATTCGATGTTCAGAAGCTGGCCCGAGGTCGGCGAGACCGACCCGATGCGCCCGATCAGCGCCCAGCCGGCGAAGGCGCAGATCAGCCCGGCGATGGCATAGACGGAAATCAGCGTCGCCTTGACGTTGACGCCGGACAGTTCCGCCGCTTCGGGGTCGTCGCCGACGGCATAGACATGCCGGCCCCAGGCGGTGTGGCGCAGCACGTAGGCCAGCACCAGCACCAGCGCGACCATGAAGATCACGCCATAGGTGAACACGGCGCCGCCGATGTTGAACTTGGTGCCCAGGAATTGCAGCAGCGGCGCCTGTTCGGCGATGTCCTGGCTGCGGATGGTTTCGTTGGCGGAATAGAGGAAATTCGCCGCCAGCACGATCTGCCACATGCCCAGCGTGACGATGAACGGCGGCAGGCGCATCGCCGCCACCAGCCAGCCGTTCAGCGCGCCGATGGCGGTGCCGAAGGCCAGCCCGCAAAGCACCGAGATTTCCACCGGCAGGCCGTAGCGGAAGGTGAACTGGCCCATCACCACCGACGAGATCACCGCGATGGCGCCGACCGACAGGTCGATGCCGGCGGTCAGGATCACCAGCGACTGCGCGGCGGCGACGATGCCGACGATCTGCACCTGCTGCAGGATCAGCGTCAGCGCGAAGGGCGAGAAGAACCGCGAGCCCAGCAGCAGGCCGAAGATGACGATGGCGCTGACCAGCACGATCAGCGGCACCAGCGCGGGCGTCACGTGCAGGGCGTGGTGGAACTTGCCCAGCAGGCCCTTTTGATGTTCGTCGAAGGAGGCGACCTCGGTCGCGGCCTGCGAGGCGGCGGATTCGTAGTTGTCGCTCTGGCTCATGCTTGCGGCCCCTTGCCTGGTCTTGCGTCGTGCCGAAGGGCGGCGGCCCGCCCTTCGGTCATCATGTCGGACGATGCGGTATCGAACGATGCGCGGGTTGCGCCGCCGGGTTCACACCCGCGGCTACGCCCGTGATCGCGCCGGACCCTCCACCGGAGGGTTCGCCCGGCGGCAGAGCCGCCGGGTTCAATCCCCGGGGCTTCGCCCGTGATCGCACCGAACCCTCCACCGGAGGGTTCGCCCGGCGGCAGAGCCGCCGGGTCTGTGCGATCACCCCCAGCACAGCTCCATGCCCTTGGCGGTGTCGATCGATTCGACCCCCTCGGCGGGCTTGTCCGTGACCAGCGCGACGCCGGTGTCGAAGAAGTCCTTGCCCTCGGACGCCTGCGGCTTGACGCCGTCGGCGGCCCAGGCCGCGATCGCCTCGATGCCCAGCGACGCCATCAGCAGCGGATATTGCTGCGAGGTCGCGCCGATCACGCCGTCCTTGACGTTCTGCACGCCGGGGCAGCCGCCATCGACCGACACGATCAGCACGTCGTTTTCGCGCCCCACGGCCTTGAGCGCCTCGTAGGCGCCGGCGGCGGCGGGTTCGTTGATGGTGTGCACGACGTTGATGGTCGGATCCTTGGCCAGCAGGTTTTCCATCGCGCGGCGGCCGCCCTCTTCGTTGCCGTCGGTGACGTCGCTGCCGACCAGACGCGGATCGGTTTCGTCACCGATCACGTTGGGGTCGGCCAGGTCGACGCCGAAGCCGTCAAGGAAGCCCTGGTTGCGCAGCACGTCCACGGTGGGCTGGCTGACGTTGAGGTCCAGCGTCGCGATCCTGGCATCCGCCGCGGCATCGCCCAGCGTCGCCTTGGCCCATTGCCCGATCAGCAGACCGGCCAGGTAATTGTCGGTGGCAAAGGTCATGTCGGCGGCATCGATGGGATCGAGCGGCGTATCCAGCGCGATGACCAGGATGCCGGCGTCACGGGCCTGCTGGACGGCGGGCACGATGGACGAGGTGTCGGAGGCGGTCAGCAGGATGCCCTTGGCACCATTGGCGATGCAGGTCTCGATCGCCGCAACCTGGGTTTCGTGGTCGCCGTCGATCTTGCCGGCATAGCTGTTGAGCGTGATGCCCAGTTCGGCCGCCTTGGCCTCGGCGCCTTCGCGCATCTTGACGAAGAACGGGTTGGTGTCGGTCTTGGTGATCAGGCAGGCGCTGACGGCATGGCTGCCGGCCTGCGCGGCCCCGGTCAGAGCGGTCACGGCCAGCGCCGTTCCGGCGAGAAGTCTTTTCATGGTTTTCCTCCCAGTTTTCCGGGGCGACTCGGCACCCGGCTGATGCTGATGCTGGCCAAAGATTTACCTTGCGTCAATATTTAAATCAGATTGATTTATTTATTCGCATACGGCTAGAATGCGGATCAGGGAGAGACCCGTGAACAGCATCATGACCCTGGGGCGCGATAGGTCCGGCAACGGCATGGGCCGCACGACTTCGGACGTGCGCGGCCACAACGAACGCGAGATGCTGACGCTGCTGCGCAATATGGGGCCGTCGTCGGGCGCGTCCATCGCCAAGGGGCTGGGCGTGTCGGCGCAGACCGCCTCGGTCATCCTGCGGTCCCTGGAAGAAAGCGGTTTTGTCGAACGGCTGGACCCGGTCAAGGGCAAGGTCGGCAAGCCGCAGGTGCCCTATGCGCTGCGTGCCGACGGGGCGTATTCGGTCGGGCTGCGGCTGGGCCGGCGCAGTGCCGAGCTGACCCTGGTGAACCTGCTGGGCGAACCGGTCTGGGACAGCGTCATCCGCTACCCCTATCCGACCCCGATCGCGATCGACGATTTCGTCCGGGACGGCCTGGATGAAATCGCCGGCGCCGGGCATTGCCCCGACATGACGCGCGTGGCCGGGATCGGCGTGGCCGCGCCGTTCGAGCTTTGGAACTGGCTGGAGGGGCTGGGCGCGCCGAAGGACAGCGCCGATCTGTGGCGCGATCATGCCTTTGAAGACGCGTTTGCCGCCTTTACCGACCTGCCGGTCTTTGTCGGCAACGACGTCAACCTCGCCGCGGCGGGCGAGGTGATGTTCGGCGTCGGGCGCGACCTGACGGATTTCGCCTATTTCTACCTGGGGGCCTTTGTCGGCGGCGCGGTGGTGCTGGACGGCCGGGTCATGCAGGGCGGGCGCGGCAATGCCGGCGCCTTCGGCAGCATCCCGGTCGGCGATACCGGTCGGCCCGACCACCAGTTGATCCACCAGGCGTCGATCTATCGGCTGGAACGGCAGATGGCCGCCGCATTGGGACGCCCGGTCAACCTGCGCGCCGAGGAGCGGCTGTGGTTCGACCGCGAGACCGAGGTGCGCGCCTGGCTGGAGACCGCGGCGACCGGGCTGGCGCAGGCCATCGTCGCGGTGGCGGCGGTGCTGGACGTGTCGGACGTGGTGCTGGACGGGGTGCTGCCGCCGGTCTTCCGGACCCGCGCCCGCGCCATGGTCGAGGCCGAGATCGCCCGGATCGACCAGCAGGGCCTGAACGCCATCCGTGTGCACGAGGGCTGCCTGGGCGAACGGTCGGGCGCGCTGGGCGCGGCCTATCAGCCGATCCTGGTGCGGATCTTTTCCGGCTGAGCGGCGGCCCGGTGGCTCAGCGCCGTGCGCCCCACGAGGCCGAGGCGTGCTTGCGGGTGTAAAACTCGCCCATCAACCCGATCATGATCAGCGCGACGCCGACATAGAAGGCATATTCCCAGGTCGAGTTGCGCGGGTTGTAGTCGACGAAGGCATAGCCGCGCGACTGGTCGATGGTGTGGAACAGCGGGTTCCAGTCGAACATCACCAGCATGTAGGTCGGCAGCGTGTTGGCCACGAACATCTTGCCCGAGGCGATCATGTTGGCGCGCTGGTAGACGGTCGAGATGATGCTGACCGGGGTCGGGAACCAGGGCTTGAGCGCGAGGAACACCATGCCGATGCCGGCACCCGAGAACCAGGCCAGCAGGACCATCGCCATGCAGCCGATCGGATCGTGGATTTCCTGCATGACGAAGGGATTGAAGGCGACGTCGTAGACGAACAGGATGGCGAACAGCGACAGGATCTGGATGTAGAGCGTGCTGAGCATCGCCGCGGCGATGGCGATGGCGGTGTTCATCGGCGCGTGCTGCATCATCGGGCTGGCCGGCCCTTCGGACCCCATCACCGCGCCGATGGTCTTGGTGTGGGTCATGTAGAGGAAGATCCCGGTCATGATGTAGATCATGAAATCGCCGCGCAGCGCGGTGCCGCGCAGGCCGAGGATCTGGAACATGAAGAAGAAGGCCATGACGAAGATGATCGTCTGCAGCATGTTCATGAAGATCGCCATGAAGGCGTTGCCATGCGCCTTGCGCACCGACCGCACCGTGTTGTGATAGACCAGTTCGGCGATGTAGAGCGCCGAACCCAGGCGGGTCCGCTTGGCGTGGGTCTGAAACATCTGCGCACTGCTCCGATGACGCGGGACCGGCAGTTTTCTTGCCGTTTTGATTTCGCGGCAGCATAAGGGGCGCGGGATTGCAAATCAATGAACCGCGTCGCGGCGCGGGCGGATGGAGCGCTATCGTGAATTATTCCGAGCTGACACGGGTGATGCGCCGACTGGCGATCGAGGCGGGCGAGAAGATCATGGCGATCTACGAGTCCGACGATTTCGACGTGAAGGTGAAGTCCGACGCCAGCCCGGTGACCGAGGCCGACGAGGCGGCGGATGCGCTGATCGCGGCCGGTCTGCGCGCGGCGTTTCCCGATGTCGCGCTGGTGACCGAGGAACAGGCCGACAGCCACGGCGTCGAGGCGATGACCTTCCTGATCGTCGATCCTCTGGACGGCACCAAGGAATTCATCAACCGCCGCGGCGATTTCACCGTCAACATCGCGCTGGTCGAGGACGGCGCCCCGCGCCGGGGCGTGGTCTATGCCCCCGCCAAGGGGCGGATGTTCTACACCACCGCGACCGGCCAGTCGGTCGAGGAGACCGGACCGTTCGACCCCGAGACGCCGGGCGAGACCACGCCGATCGGTGTCAGCCAGCCCGACAACGACGCGCTGATGGTGGTGGCGTCGAAATCGCACCGCGACCAGGCGACCGACGACTATATCGGGCAATACGCCGTCAAGGACATGCGCAGCGCCGGGTCGTCGCTGAAATTCTGCCTGGTGGCGACGGGCGAGGCGGACCTGTATCCGCGCCTGGGCCGGACGATGGAATGGGACACCGCCGCCGGCCATGCCGTGCTGGCCGGCGCGGGCGGCCACGTGATCCGCTTCGACGACCACACGCCGCTGGCCTATGGCAAGCCGGGTTTCGGCAATCCCTTCTTCATCGCCTACGCGCCGGGCGTGGAGCTGAAGGGCGGCTGAGCGATGGCGCCGCCGGTCAGCGTGGTGATCGTCAGCCGGGGCCGCCCGGCGGCGTTGCAGCGTTGCCTGACCGCGGTGGCGCAACTGGATTACCCCGAATTCGAGGTGGTCGTGGTGGCCTGCGAGGCGGGCCGCGCAGCGGTCGCCGCGCGCGACGATGCGGCGGCGATCAAGCTGGCGGCCTGCGACGTGGCCAATATCTCGGCCGCGCGCAACATCGGCGTGGCAGAGGCGTCGGGCGATATCGTGGCCTTCATCGACGACGACGCGGTGCCCGAACCGCTGTGGCTCAGCCACCTGGCGGGGGCTTTCGCCGATCCGCAGGTCGCGGCGGCGGGTGGTTTCGTGCTGGGGCGCAACGGGATTTCCTTTCAGTGGCGGGGCCGGATGGTGGACGGCAACGGGCGCACGACCGATGTCGAGCTGGACCCGGCGGAACCCACGGTGCTGCACGGCCAACCCGGTCTGGCGGTCAAGACCGAAGGCACCAACATGGCCGTGCGGCGCGACGTTCTGGCCGCGATCGGCGGCTTCGACCCGGCGTTTCACTATTACCTGGACGAAACCGACCTGAACCTGCGGCTGGCGAAGGCCGGGCGCGCCACCGCACTGGTGCCGTTGGCACAGGTCCATCACGGCTTTGCCGAAAGCCCGCAGCGCGCCGCCGACCGCAGCCCGCGCGACCTGTTCGAGATCGGCGCGTCGGTCGCGGCTTTCCTCGAGCGTCATTGCGGCAAGGGCGCGCGCAAGGTGGCGCTGGCCAAGCACCGGGCCGAACAGCGCATGCGTTGCCTGCGGGCGATGCAGCGCGGCCCGCTGGGGGCCGATGACGTGGCGCGGCTGATGCGGCGGTTTCGCAAGGGCGTGCGCGACGGCCTGACCCGCGTGCCCGCGCCGCTGCCGCCGATCCCGCAGGCCACGCAGCCGTTCCGCCCCTATCCCGGCCGCCCGGAGGCGCCGCGGCGCGTCATCGCCGGGCGCGTCTGGCAGGCCACGCGCAAGCGCGCCGAGGCGGCGCAGGCCGCGCGCGACGGGGCCATCGTGTCGCTTTACCTGTTTTCGCCCACCGCGCGCCGTCACCGGGTGCGCTTTACCGAAGACGGCGTCTGGGAACAGACCGGCGGGCTGTTGGGCCGCAGCGACCGGACGGACCCGCCGCTGCGCCTGACCACTTTCGCCCGGCGGTTGCGACGGGAAATCGCGCGCACGGCCCCGGTGCGGCAGGCGCAAGGGCCCGACGGTGACCAAATGTAGACGAGAATTCCCCTTAATGTCCGGAGAATATCGTTTTAGAGACGGGCCGAACCCTGTATCGTGCCGGAAAACGGCCCCGCACCGCGAAAACGCGATGGGGATGAAGGAGCAGCCGAATGAGAAACAAGGTCACGAAAGCCATCTTTCCGGTTGCCGGGCTTGGCACGCGCTTTCTGCCGGCCACCAAATCGGTGCCGAAGGAAATCATGACCCTGGTCGACCGACCGCTGGTGCAATACGCCATCGACGAAGCCCGCGCCGCCGGTATCAAGGAATTCATCTTTGTCACCTCGCGCGGGAAAAGCGCGCTGGAGGATTATTTCGACGAGGCGCCGCAACTGGAACAGACGCTGCGCAAGGCCGGCAAGACCGAACTGCTGGAAATCCTGAAATCGACCAACATGGACAGCGGCGAGATCGCCTATATGCGCCAGCACAAGGCGCTGGGGCTGGGTCACGCGGTGTGGTGCGCGCGGCGCCTGGTCGGCAACGAACCCTTTGCGGTGATGCTGCCCGACGATGTGATCGCGGCGGAAAAGCCCTGTCTGCAGCAGATGGTCGAAGCCTATGCCGAGACCGGCGGCAACATGGTCGCCGCGATGGAGGTGCCTTCGGACAAGACCAACGCCTACGGCATTCTCGACATCGGCGAGGACATGGGCGCCATGGTGTCGGTCAAGGGCATGGTCGAAAAGCCCAAGACCGGCGAAGCGCCGTCGAACCTGGCGGTGATCGGTCGCTACATCCTGCATCCCAACGTGTTGCGCAATCTCAACAGGATCAAGGCCGGCGCCGGGGGCGAGATCCAGCTGACCGACGCCATCGCCGCCGAGATCGGCACCGAAAAGGGCGTCTATGGCTACCGCTTCCGCGGCCAGCGTTTCGATTGCGGGTCCAAGGCGGGTTTCCTGCAGGCCACCGTGGCCTTCGGCCTGGCGCGGGACGACCTGCGCGACGACCTCGAAACCTATCTGCACGAGCTTTTGGCGGCGCGCAAAGCGGCGGAATGAACCGGTGACGACGGTCCTGGTCACCGGTGGCGCCGGCTATATCGGCTCGCACGCCTGCAAGGCGCTGGTGGCCGCCGGGTTCACGCCCGTTACCTATGACAATCTGAGCACCGGCTGGAAACAGGCGGTCAAGTTCGGCCCGTTCGAACAGGGCGATCTGGCAGACCGCGCCCGGCTGGACGCGGTGTTCGAACGCTGGCAGCCGGCGGCGGTGATGCATTTCGCCGCGCTCAGCCAGGTCGGCGAGGCGATGGCCAAGCCCGGCCTTTACTGGCGCAACAATGTCTGCGGATCGCTGACCCTGGTCGAGGCGGCCTGCGCCGCGGGCTGCCTGGATTTCGTCTTTTCGTCGACCTGCGCCACCTATGGCGAGCATGACACAGTGGTGCTGGACGAAGACACCCCGCAAGAGCCGCTGAACGCCTATGGCGCGTCCAAGCGCGCGGTCGAAAACATCCTGCATGATTTCGAAGCCGCGTTCGGCTTGCGGCACGTGATCTTTCGCTATTTCAACGTCGCCGGCGCAGACCCCGATGGCGAGGTCGGCGAATGCCACCGCCCGGAAACGCACCTGATCCCGGTGATGCTCGAGGCGATCGACGGCCAGCGCGACGCGCTGACCATCCACGGCACCGATTACGACACGCCCGACGGCACCTGCATCCGCGACTATGTGCACGTCTGGGACCTGGTCGAGGCCCATGTGCTGGGCCTGCGCTGGCTGCGCGAAGGCCAGCCGAGCCGGGTGTTCAACCTGGGCACCGGCACCGGTTTCTCTGTGCGCGAGGTGATCGACGCCTCGCGCGCCGTCACCAACCGGGCGGTGCCGTTCACCGAAGGAGCGCGCCGGCCGGGCGACGCGACCAAGCTGGTTTCGGGATCGACGCGGGCCGGGCAGGAACTGGGCTGGCGGCCGCGGCGGTCGACCCTGCCCGACATGATCGCGGATGCCTGGCGCTGGCACAAACATGGCCCCTACGATCGCTGAACCCACCCGCCTGCTGGACCTGACCCGGTTGGTCAGCCGCGCGGGGCAGGTGCAGACCGGGGTGGACCGTGTCGAATATGCCTATCTGGCGCGGCTGCTGGAGGGCGCGGCGCCGCTGTTCGGGCTGGTGCGGACGTCGCTGGGGTTCGTGCTGCTGGACCGGGCCGGCTGCGCGGGGCTGAAGGCGCGGCTGGATGGCGGCGGCTGGGGCCCGGCCGACCGGCTGGCGCGGATCAAGCCGAAGCTGGACCCGATGCGCGCCCGGGCCGAGGCCGATCTGCGACGGATCTGCCTGGACCGTTGCCTGGCCGTCCGGTTGTCGCGGATGCTGGCCCGGCACCTGCCCGAGGGCGTGCATTACATCAACACCGGCCATACCAACCTGACCGAACGGGTGCTGAGCGCGCTGCGGCTGCGCAAGGCGCGGGTGGCGGTGATGGTGCATGACGCGATCCCGCTGGATTTTCCGCATTTCCAGCGACCCGGCACGGTCGAGCCGTTTCGCGGCTTTCTGCGGCGCGCGGGCGCGCTGAGCGACCTGGTGATCTGCAATTCGCAGCACACGCGCAACCGGCTGGCGGCGCATCTGGACCCGCTGGGCCTGACGCCCGAAACGGTGGTGGCGCCCCTTGGGGTGACCCCGCCGGTTGCCGGGCCGCCGCCGGATGGACCCTGGACCGGCAAGACCTGGTTCGTGACGCTGGGCACGATCGAGCCGCGCAAGAACCACGCCCTGCTGCTGGACCTGTGGGACGAGGTGCCTGATGCCCATCTGCTGGTGATCGGCAACCGCGGCTGGAACAACGCGGCGGTCTTTGCCGCGCTGGACCGCGGCCATCCTCGGATCCACGAATTGACCGGCCTCCCGGATATGGATGTTTTCGGCCTTTTGCGGGAATCGGCCGGTCTGCTGCATCCCAGCCTGGCCGAGGGCTACGGCTTTCCCCCTGCCGAGGCGGCGGCGCTGGAAGTGCCGGTTTTGTGCAACGATCTGGAGGTCTATCGAGAGATCGTGGGAGATATTCCCGTTTACGCTGATGTATCGGACCGCTATCTTTGGCTGACAACGATAAAACGACTGGTTGACGATCATCGCGAAGGGCGGAAGAGCGGCACGGCACCAAGGTTTCGGGCACCCGGCTGGGACGCGCACTTCAACACCGTGTTAACGCTGATCTGATAGCCGCGATAACGGTTTGGACCGGTACGCCGGTCAAGAGGGGCACGATTGGGCGTTTGGCAGTCATACCGGCTGAGGCTTCAGCGCAAGCGGTGGCGCATCCGCGCGCTGCGCAAGCGCCGCAACCTGCATCCGGTCGCCCTGCGCACGGAAAAGGTCCGGCCCTCGGACCTGCTGGTGTTTTCGACGCAGCGGAACGAAGGCGTCCGCCTGCCCTATTTCCTGAAATTCTACCGGGACATGGGCGTCAACCACTTCTTCTTTGTCGACAACGACAGCACCGACGGATCGCTGGACTACCTGGCTCGCCAACCCGACGTGTCGGTCTGGACCACCACGGCAAGCTACAAGCGCGCGCGGTTCGGCATGGACTGGATGAACTGGCTGCTGCGCAAACACGGCCATGGCCATTGGTGCCTGACCGTCGATCCCGACGAACTGTTCCTGTACCCGTTCTGCGATACCCGCCCCCTGCGCGCGCTGACCGACTGGCTGGATGCCAGTTCGATCAAGTCGTTCAGCGCGATGCTGCTGGACATGTACCCCAAGGGGCGGATCGATGCGCAGCCCTACCGGGCCGGACAGAACCCGCTGGAAATCGCGTCGTGGTTCGATGCCGGCAACTACACGATCCAGAAGAACCCGCGCTTCGGCAACCTGTGGATCCAGGGCGGGCCGCGGGCGCGGATGTTCTTTACCGATCTTCCCGAGGCGGCGCCGGCGCTGAACAAGATCCCGCTGGTGAAATGGGACCGGCGCTATACCTATGTCAGCTCGACCCACAACCTGCTGCCGCGCGGGCTGAACCTGGTCTATGACGAATGGGGCGGCGAAAAGGCCAGCGGCCTGCTGCTGCATACCAAGTTCCTGGACACCTTCAGCGTCAAGGCGCAGGAGGAGCTGGAGCGCAAGCAGCATTACGCCGGATCCAAGGAATACCTGGCCTATGCGCAGGGCATCAAGGACAACCCCGACCTGTGGTGCAAGTGGTCGGAGAAATTCATCAACTGGCGGCAACTGGAAATCCTGGGACTGATGTCCAAGGGGAACTGGGCATGAGCCTGGGCATCATCATGCTGGTGCATACCGCGCTTGGCCGGGCCGAGCAGGTGGCGCGGCACTGGTCCAAGGCCGGCTGTCCGGTGGTGATCCATGTCGACAGGAACGTCCCCAAACCGGTTTACGCGGATTTCGTGCGCAGGCTGGGCGACGTGCCGGACCTGCTGTTCTCGCGCCGCCACCGCTGCGAATGGGGCACCTGGGGGCTGGTCGCCGCCAGCCAGGACGCGTCGGAGCTGATGCTCGAGAAATTCCCGGATGTCCGCCATGTCTATCTGGCCTCGGGCGCCTGCCTGCCCCTGCGTCCGGTCGAAGACCTGATCGCCTATCTGGATGACCGGCCGCGCACCGATTTCATCGAAAGCGCCACCACCGCGGACGTGCCCTGGACGGTGGGCGGTCTGGATCGCGAACGGTTCACGCTGTATTTCCCGTTCTCGTGGCGCAAGCACCGCTACCTGTTCGACAAGTTCGTCGACATGCAGCGCCGCCTGGGCATTCGGCGCAAGATCCCCGGGGGCGTGGTGCCGCATATGGGCAGCCAGTGGTGGTGCCTGACCCGGCAGACCCTTTCGGCGATCCTGCAGGATCCCAACCGCCGGGCGCATGACCGCTATTTCCGGCAGGTCTGGATCCCCGACGAAAGCTATTTCCAGACCCTGGCGCGGCTGTATTCGACCAATATCGAAAGCCGGTCGCTGACCCTGTCCAAGTTCGACTTCCAGGGCAAGCCGCACATCTTCTACGACGACCATCTGCAATTGCTGCGCCGGTCGGATTGTTTCGTCGCGCGCAAGATCTGGCCGTATGCGGAACGGCTTTACACGCATTTCCTGAGCGACGAGATCGGCGCCGAGAACGGGCAGGAGCCGAACCCCGGCAAGATCGACCGGATCTTCGCCAAGGCGGTCGAACGCCGGACCCGGGGCAGATCGGGGCTGTACATGCAAAGCCGTTTTCCCAACTGGGGCTGGGAAAACGGGGTGACGGCGGGCAAGTATTCGGTCTTTCAGGGCTTCACCGAGCTGTTCGCGAATTTCGAGGACTGGCTGACGCGGGCCACCGGTGCGCAGGTGCACGGCCATCTCTTCGCGCCGGGCCGGGCCGAGTTCGCGGGCGGGCAGACCGTGCTGAACGGCGCGTTGTCCGACAACGCCAAGCTGCGCGACGCCAACCCCAAGGCGTTTCTGACCAACCTGTTGTGGAACACCCGCGGCGAACGGCAATGTTTCCAGTACGGGCCGCGCGACACCACGTCGATCAACTGGCACATGTCGCGCGACCCCAACGCGCAGATCAGCGTGATCTCGGGCGCCTGGGCGGTGCCGCTGTTCAAGTCGAACGCCAATTTTGCCGATATCCGCGCCGAGGCGGCACTGCTGCAGAAGATCGAGAGCCGGATGCTGGACGAGTTGCGGTCGCCCGACACCAAGGCACGGATCCGCATCTGGACAATGGCCGAATTCATCGAATCCCCCATGGAACCGCTGCAGGTCATCATCGACGAGATCGGCCAGAAGAGCCTGCGCCGCCTGGCCGAGGCCCCCAGACTGGAGGACCTGACCGGGTTCGGCCAGTTCCTGCAGAACCTCAAGAACCAGGGGATGCATCCCTACCTGATGGGTGATTTCCCGGTCGATCCGATACCGCCGGCGCAGAACGGCCGGCCCCGAAAACCCTATCTGGTCAAGAACTGAGCCGCGATGTCCGACCGTTTCGATCTTTTCGTCGTCTTCGCTGAGATGCGCACCGGGTCGAATTTTCTCGAGGCGAACCTGAACGCCTTTGACGGCATCACCTGCCATGGCGAGGCGTTCAACCCGCATTTCATCGGCTATCCCACGTCCGAGGACATCCTGGGCGTCACCCAGGCCGAACGCGACGCCGACCCGGCGCGCCTGCTGGGCCAGATCCGCAAGGCGACGCCCGGCGGGATCGGCGGGTTCCGGTTCTTCCACGACCATGATCCGCGCATCCTGCCCCGCATCCTGGAGGACGAGCGCACCGCCAAGATCATCCTGACCCGCAATCCTGCCGACAGCTATGTCAGTTGGAAGATCGCGCAGGCCACCGGGCAATGGAAGCTGACCAATGTCGCCAAGCGCAAGGATGCCAAGGTGCGCTTCGACGCCCGCGAATTCGAGGAACACCTGGCGGCGCTGCAGCAATTCCAGGTTTTCCTGATGAACGAATTGCAGCGCAGCGGGCAGACCGCCTTTTACGTCGCCTACGAAGACCTGCAGGATGTCGGGGTGATGAACGGGCTGGCGCGATGGCTGGGTGCGCGGTCGCAGCTGGACAGCCTGAATTCCGCGCTCAAGCGTCAGAACCCCGAGCCGATCACCGAAAAGGTGTCGAACCCCGACGAGATGGCCCGCGCGCTGTCCCGGCTGGACCGGTTCAACCTGACGCGCACGCCGAATTTCGAACCGCGCCGCGGGGCGGTCGTGCCGACCTACCTGGCCGCCGCGCAGACGCCGCTGCTGTACCTGCCGATCCGTTCCGGACCCGAGGCGGCGGTGCGCGGCTGGCTGGCGGCGCTGGACGGCGTGGACGAAGACGCGCTGACCCGCGATTTCAACCAGTCCTCGTTGAAACAGTGGAAACGCGAACGCCCGGGGCACCGGTCGTTCACGGTGATCCGGCATCCCGTGGCCCGCGCCCATGACGCGTTCTGCACCAAGATCCTGGGCACCGGGAAGGGATCGTTCGCCGGCATCCGCAAGACGCTGCGCCGCGCCCACAACCTGCCGATCCCCGAGGGCGACCTGGACGACGGCTATGACCTGTCGGCGCATCGCGAGGCTTTCACGGGGTTCCTGGCCTTTCTCAAGGCCAACCTGTCGAACCAGACCGGCGTGCGGGTCGACGGCCATTGGGCCAGCCAGGCGCAGGTTCTCGAGGGCTTTGCCGAATTCACCCTGCCCGACATGATCGTGCGCGAGGACGAGATGGCCACCTATCTGCCGCCACTGGCCATGCAGGTGGGCCACCCTGCTCCGGCCGATCCCGAACCGTTGCCCATCGCCGCGCCCCATGCCCTGGCCCAGATTTATGACGATCGGATCGAGAAACTGGCCCGCGACGCCTATGGCAGGGATTACCTGATGTTCGGTTTCGACGACTGGGCGTGAATCGCAAAGGACTCGTACAGGAAAAAGCCCTGCGATTGCACGGGGCTTTCGCTGCCGATCCGTCCGGGCCGCGTATCAGGCGGCGCGCACGGATTCGGTTTCGGTCAGGATGGTGAACAGCGTCGCCGGGTCGTGATTGGCGCGCAACTTGGCGCACAGCGATGCGTCGCGCAGGTTGCGCGACACCAGGGCCAGCGCCTTGAGGTGTTCGACGCCGGCATCCTCGGGCGCGAACAGCGCAAAGACCACGTCCACCGGTTGCCGGTCAACCGCATCGAAATCGATGGGTTTTTCCAGCAGGATGAACACGCCCACGACTTCCTGCAGGTCCGCCAGCCGGGCATGCGGCAGGGCGACGCCGTGACCGACACCGGTCGGCCCCAGCGATTCCCGTTCGAGCAATGCATCCACGGTGGTTTCCGCCGTGATCCCGTAGGCGTCCTCGGCCAGTTCGGCAATATCGTGCATCAGCCGTTTCTTGCTGGATACGGCCGATAGAACCTTGACGGCCTCGGGCTTGAGAATGTCCAGAAACTTCATTCGTTGCCTACTGCTCACACACCGCGCGGTTCGCGCGGAAGGTTATGGATCGATCCAGCCGATATTGCCGTCTTCACGGCGGTACACGACGTTCACACCGTCCTTTTTCTCGTTGCGGAACACCAGCACAGGTGCGCCTGCCAACTCCATCTGCATCACGGCTTCGCCGACGGTGAGCGAGGGGATCTTGGTTTCCATCTCGGCCACGATGATCGGTTGAAGCGTATCCGGTTCGGACTCTTCCGTCGAATCTCCGGCGAGGATATACGAAGCGCCCTGCGTGATTTCAACCGGTTCGACGCGCTCCTTGTGGTGGTCTTTCAACCGGCGCTTGTAGCGGCGCAACTGCTTGTCCATCTTCTCGCAGCAGCTTTCGAACGCGGCGTAGATCTCGGTGGCATGCGCCTTGGCCGACGCGGTCAGCCCGGTCGACAGGTGCACGATGGTCTCGCAGACATATTCATGCGCGCTTTTGGAAAAAACGACGGTCGCGTCGGTCGGACGGCCGGCGTACTTGCTCATCATTTCGCCCAGTTCGGTCTTCACGTGACTCTGCAGCGCCTCGCCGATGTCGATGTGCTTTCCCGTGATCTGGTAGCGCATGGTGTATCCTTCTCTTGTTATGGCCCGGCACCACGAAGGGTCTGCACCCTTTTCTGTCTGGTTTACCGGATGGGGAATGACATGTCTGTCTGACCGTTCGCCGCAAAAACCCTCCAACGGCGGGGAATCGCACTGTGAACTGCGGTAGAGCAGAGCGTCATGGCTTTATTTGATGAAAGCGGCGGGATGCTGTCAATTGAAACCGGCGCCGCGCCGCGCGGAAAACAGGAAAGGATTGACGCCGATCCGCGTCAGCCGATGCGGAAGTTGTCCCCGAGGTAGACGCGGCGCACGTTTTCGTTGCGCACCACCTCGTCCGGGGTGCCGGACATCAGCACCTGGCCGTCATGCAGGATATAGGCGCGGTCGACGATTTCCAGCGTCTCGCGGACGTTGTGATCGGTGATCAGAACGCCGATCCCGCGGGTCTTGAGATCGGCCACAAGGTGGCGGATATCGCCCACGCTGATCGGATCGACACCCGCGAAGGGTTCGTCCAGCAACAGGTATTTCGGGTCGGCCGCGAGACAGCGGGCGATTTCCACGCGGCGTCTTTCCCCGCCCGACAGGGCCAGCGCCGGGGCGCGGCGCAGGTGTTCGATGGAAAACTCGCCCAGCAGTTCCTCCAGCCGCTCGCGCCGGCGGTGCAGGTCGGACACCGCGATGTCCAGCACCGCGGCGATGTTGTCCTCGACCGTGAGACCGCGGAAGATCGACATTTCCTGCGGCAGGTACCCGATGCCCAGGCGGGCGCGGCGATACATCGGCAGAAAGGTGGCGTCGCGGCCGTCGATCGTGACTTGGCCGGCATCGGGGTTCACCAGGCCGGCGATGGCGTAGAACGACGTCGTCTTGCCCGACCCGTTCGGGCCCAGAAGCGCCACGACCTCGCCGCGGTCAAGCGTCATGGTGACGTCGCGGATGACCACGCGCTTGCGATAGCTTTTGCGCAGATGGGTGACGCGCAGGCCGCTGCTGCCTTCGGTGACGCTGAGCTGGGGGCGGACCATCAGCGGTTTCCACCCGGCGCGGCATCGTCCTGCGGCTGGAGCACGGTGCGCACGCGACCCGACATCTGCGCCGTGCCGTTTTCCAGGTCGACATTCATGCGTTCCGCCGTCAGCGCGTTGCCGCCCTGCGTCAAGAGCACGTTGCCCGACATCACCACGATGCCGTCGTCGATGTCGTAATCGGCACGCTCGGCTTCGGCCGCCTCTTCGCCGCTGACCAGGGTCACGCCGCCGGTGGCTTCCATCCGTTCGATGCGACCGGCCTCTTCGGCGTAGACGATCAGCACCCGCGGCGCGGCCAGCCGCATGTCGCCCTGCGCGATCACCACGTTGCCGGAATAGAGCGCGGTGCCGTCCTTCTGATTGACCGACAGGCTGTCGGCGACGACCTCGACCGGGGCGCTGGTGTCCTGCTGCATCGTGCCGAAGGCGACCTGGGCGCCCTGTGCCGTGGCAAGCGAGGTGCACGCGCAAAGCGCGAAGGCAAGCGAAATGGTGCGGGTCATCGAAAGGTCACTCTTGATCTTGCGGGTCGTATACCAGCTTTACGCCTTCGGTGAAAAGCAAATGCACGTCAGCGTCGCCGTCTTCGGCGGTGATGACCATGCGCCCGGCTTCCAGCGTGCCCGCCGGGCCGGTGGCGGTCACCGGCCCTTCGCTTTCGCCGTGTATCCGGTCGATGGCGGTGACCAGCGTTTCGGTGGCGATCACGTAGCCGGTGCTGCTGACGACCTCGACGCCGCCTTGCAGGCGTATGTTCTGGCTGTCGTTGCGCAATGTGGCCTTGTCGGCGCGCAGGTCGATGGTGCTGCCGTCCGCCAGGACCATCCGGGCCGACAGGGCATCGGCTTCGATTGTCCTGGCGTCCACGGGGCGCGCGCTTTCTGCGGTCATCGTCACCACGTCGCCGCGCTGCGTCGTACCCGCGAAATATGGTGCCCTGACCTGTTCCTGCGCGGTTTCACCCAGTTCGAGCTGACTGGCGAAGGGCACGTTGAACACCGGCTCGGTGCTGCGGGAAAACAGAAAGATCGTCGACAACAGAGCCAGAGCGGCGATCGGCAGCAGGATCTTGAGCCAGGCGATGAAGCTGGAATAGGCCCCTTCGGCACGCGCCATGGCTCAGGATGTCCCGCTGTCAGGCATGCGCGAAGATGTCGGTTTCGGGCCAGCCGGCCAGGTCGAGCTGCGCGCGCACCGGCAGGAAATCGAAGCAGGCCTGCGCCAGGTCGGTCCGGCCTTCGCGCGCCAGCATGGCGTCCAGCGCCATGCGCAGCCGGTGCAGATACAGAACGTCCGAGGCCGCGTATTCCTTTTGCGCCTCGGTCAGCGTCTCGGCCCCCCAATCGCTGGACTGCTGCTGCTTGGAAATGTCGACGCCCAGCAATTCGCTGGTCAGCACCTTGAGCCCGTGGCGGTCGGTATAGGTGCGGACCAGCCGGCTGGCGATCTTGGTGCAGTAGACCGGCGCAGCCAGCGCGCCGAAGGCGTGGTAGAGCGCGGCGATGTCGAACCGGCCGAAATGGAACAGCTTGAGGACCGACGGGTCGGTCAGCAGCCGGGTCAGGTTCGGAGCCTCGGTCTGACCGCGCGCGATCTGCACCAGATGCGCATCGCCGTCGCCGGACGACAGCTGCACCACGCACAGCCGGTCGCGCTGCGGGTCGAGGCCCATGGTCTCGCAATCGATCGCCACGGCCGGCCCGAGATCGAGCCCGGCGGGGAGATCGCGCTGATGCAGGTGTATCGTCATGGTCGGCCTCGGGTCATGGAACTGAGCGATGGCATATCCGCCCCCACCGTGCCACGCAACCAAGCCCGCAAAGCGCGGCCCGGGCTGCTTTCGGCGGAGATCCGCCCCAATCCTGCCGCGATTCGGCGGAATTATGGCAATCGCGTGGCATCAATTCGCCGGAATTCGGACAACCGCCTCACGCAAGGTTTCAAAATGATACAATGCGTGAACACGGCCATTCGTCCTAGACGTGTCACCGCGGCGGCGATTACGCGAAATCCGACGCAACGTCACAAGGTGCGGAACAGCGCGGGATATCCGCAAAAAAGGGCCGATCCATTCACCAATTCGCGCGAGTCAACCATCGCACGATTGTTTCGCGCATTCGCGGTTCGTGGGAAAGGGCGAGATGGAAAAATTGCTACAATTCCATGCGACCGGCGACCGAAAGCATCGAACGCGAAATTTTGTTCGCCTTCAGGAAACAATTAACCTGTTGACTCGTCGACATTGTTTCTTGTGTTTCGCGATCGCCGCAGCCTTTGCAGGTCACAAAGCGCAGCATGCCCCAGGACCGGACGCATCGAAAACGCAGCTGTCCGCATATCCCGCGAACGGGGAAAAATACAGCTTCGGCATCACGATTCACGCAGTGAACGAACAGGTGTAATCTACCCTAAGTTGTGTCGCGCGCGGCTCATTGACGGAACGAAGACAGACGCGCATAACCGATCTGTCGGTCGGTGGGACACAATCTTGCCGTATTTCGATACACGGCACTGGGGGGTTGGTGCGTTCACCTAGGGGTAACTGGTAAGTCTGCTGAGTTCTGATCGGACGTAAACAACTCACTACGCTGTGCGGGTGCAAACCCAGAGAATTTTTTGAAGCAAGCCAATGGTTTGCACACAGTAGATTTGTGTTGTTCGGGTTCCAGACCTGCATGCACGTGACCCGCTGCAATGCGTCCTTCGGGAGGTCGTTTTGACGTTACATATTCGCCAGCCGCTGCCATCGGCCGAACTCGACAAGCTGATCGACGACGCGCTGAGCTACGCTCCGACATCGGGTCTTTATCGTGAATTTCTGAAACGCGCGCTGGACATCGTGCTGGTCCTGCTGGCTGCGCTTCCCGTCCTGATCGTCGTCTGCGTCGTTGCGATCCTGGTGGCGCGCGACGGACGATCGCCGTTCTACATCCAGAAACGCGTGGGCCGCGGTGGTCGCAGCTTTGACATGTTCAAGCTGCGCAGCATGGTGCAGGACGCCGACCGCCTGCTCGAGGCGCATCTGGCCGCCGATCCCGAGGCGCGCGCCGAATGGAACCGTACCCAGAAGCTGCGGAGAGATCCGCGGATCACGGCGATCGGCCGGTTCATCCGGAAATCGTCGATCGACGAACTGCCGCAACTTTGGAACGTGCTGCGGGGCGACATGTCGCTGGTCGGGCCGCGCCCGATGATGCTCGATCAACAGGACATCTATCCCGGCACCGCCTACTACGCGCTTCGGCCCGGCGTCACCGGGTTCTGGCAGGTATCGGTGCGCAACGAGTCGAGCTTTGCCGAGCGGGCGAATTTCGACACGGCCTATCTGCGCGAACTGAGCTTCAAGACCGATCTGAAGGTCCTGTTCAAGACGGTGCAGGTGGTGCTGCGCGGCACGGGCTGCTGATACCCGCTCAGCCCGTCACTTCGGCCGACATGACCAGCCGCCCGTCCGGGCCGCGCACCCACATATCCGCACCGTTCCGGCACAGCGCGGCGGTCTCGAAATGCATCAGCGGCGAGGCGGCCCGAAACGAAAAGCTTCGGATCGGCCCCTGGCGTTCGGCCATCAGCATCAATTGCTGGGCCAGAAGCGGGCCGTGGACCACAAGACCGGCATAGCCTTCGACGTCGCGGGAATAGTCCAGATCGTAGTGAATCCGGTGGCCGTTGAAGGTCAGCGCGGAGTAGCGGAACAGCAAGGTCGAGGTGAACGCGGCCTGGGCCAGGTCGGTTTCATCGGTGCGGGCCTGCGGTGCCACGGGGCGCGGCGCGGCCGGGTCGGGATCCTGGCGATAGACCAGATCCTGCCGTTCGGTCACGCAAAGCGTCCCGCCTTGGGTGATCTCGTGCGTCAGGGTAACGAAACCCAGCGGGCCGGTGCGGCCATCCTTGCGGGTGACCTGTGTTACGCGGCTGGTTTTTTCCGCGGGTCGCCCCGCGTGCAAGGCGGCGTGGAAGCGCAGCGAACCGCCGGCCCACATCCGTCGCGGCAGGCCCAGATCGGGGATCAGCCCGCCCACCTTCGGATGCCCGTCGCGGCCCAGGCCGGACGGTGGCTGCGGATCCCAGAAATAGAGCTGGTGGAAAAACGGCGGCAGCGGCGCGCCGGTGTCGATCGTGGCGGCATCGCCAAGCGCGACCTGAAAGGCCCGGGCGCGGGCGGGATCGAGGATGTCGGTTTGACGGGTCTGGGTGGCTGCGGCATCCTGCATCGGTCGTCTCCTGTCCTGCCCGAGGTATCGCCGTCTTGCCGCCCGCCGTCCAGTCGCTCGACCACCTGGTTCTGACCGTCGCCGATATCGACGCGACGGCGGCGTTCTACGGCGTGCTCGGGATGCGGGCCGAGGTGTTCCGGCCGGCCGATGGCAGCACCCGCTGGGCGCTGGTTTTCGGCGTGCAGAAGATCAACCTGCATGTTCAGGGACGCGAATTCGAGCCCAGGGCCCGACACGCGGCACCCGGCAGCGCCGATCTGTGTTTCCTGAGCGAGACGCCGCTGGAGGACTGGCAGGCGCACCTGGCGCAGGCCGGGATCGCGGTCATCGAAGGGCCGGTGGGCCGGACCGGGGCGACCGGACCGATCCGGTCGCTCTATGTCCGCGATCCCGACGGCAACCTGATCGAGATATCCAACCGGGTTTGAGCGGCAGCCTACGACCGCCCGATCTCGGCCCGCAGCCCGTCCATCAATTCGCCCAGCAGCTTGGCGCCGAATTCGTTGGTCAGCCGCCCGTCTTCGCCCCATTGCTGGGCGGTGGCGGCGATGAACACCTCGGGTCCGCTCAGCAGGCGCGGACGAAACGGGTTCAGGCACAGCCGCGCCATGTTCTGCGCACGCTCGCCCCCGGCGCGGCCCGCCGCAGCCGACATCAGCGCCACGGGCTTGTCGCGCCAGGGATTGCCGTCGACCCGGCTGATCCAGTCGAGCGCGTTCTTGAGCACGCCCGAAATGCCCTTGTTGTATTCGGGCGTGGCCACGATCACCGCATCGGCCCCGGCGATCAGATCGGCCAGCGCCTGCACCGATGCCGGGATTCCGTCGCGGTCTTGCAGATCGGCATCCATCAGCGGCAGGCGGAGGTCGCCTTCGGTGTAGCGGATGGGGTCGAAAAGCCGCGCGGCTTCGTTCAGCAGCAGGCGGTTGGTGGACCCTGCGCGCAGCGATCCGCACAGGCCGACGAGAGTGTAGGCGGGCATGAGAAACTCCGTGTCTTGCGTTTGCCAAGACCTACAACGGAAAAACGCCGCGGCAACCCGCGGCGTTTCCCCATGTCCTGTGCGCGGATGCGCAGATCAGGCGTTGGGCAGGATCACGATTTCCACCCGGCGGTTCTGCGCGCGGCCTTCCGGCGTCAGGTTGGACGCGATGGGTTGGTCTTCGCCGCGGCCGAAGGTGGCGATGCGGAAGGACGGCACGCCCTGTCCGATCAGCACGTTGGCGACCGATTGCGCGCGGCGCTGCGACAGGTCGAGATTGTAGGCCGCACCGCCGGTGTTGTCCGTGTGGCCGATGACCTGAACCGTGGTGTTGGGATAGGCCTGCAGGCTGGCGGCGACGTCGCGCAGATCGCCGACCAGGTCGGGACGAAGCGTGGCGCTGTCGGTCGCGAACAGGATGTCCTGCGGCATGGTCACGATCAGGCGATCGCCGGTGTTGCGCACCGACACGTCGTTGCCTAGCTGCTGGCGCAGTTCGGCGGCCTGCTTGTCCAGCTGGTTGCCGATGGCGGCGCCCGCCGCGGCGCCGACAAGCGCGCCGGCCACGGTGGCGCGGTTGCGTTCGCCCTTGTCGTCACCGCCAACGATACGCCCGGCGATCGCGCCGGTGGCGGCGCCGACCAAAGCGCCGGTCTTGGCCCGCTGGTTGGGATCGTTCTGATCGAACATGGGACCGGTGGTACAGGCCGAAAGGCCCAGCACGGCGACGGAAAGAAGAACGGGAAGTTTAGCCCGGATCATGGTTTGCCTCATGATTAGTTGCCCCCGTTTCATGGGGGATTGTCGGTTGATATTCAAAAACAATGCACGAAACCGCCCGGGAGTTCCCGAAAAATCGGCGGAGGATCGCTCATAGCCGGAAAAGCCCCCTGCTCAGGCCTCGGCCCGCGCCGCTTCCCAGGCCAGCAGCGCGCGCTTGACGGGCAACCCCCAGTGATAGCCGCCAAGACCGCCGGATTTGCGCAGCGCCCGGTGGCACGGAATCAGGTAGGAAATCGGGTTGCGCCCGACCGCGGTTCCGACGGCGCGCACGGCCCTGGGATTGCCGATGGATTCGGCGATCTCGGAATAGGTGGTCACATGGCCCGACGGGATGTGCATCAGCGCCTCCCAGACCTTGATCTGGAACGGCGCGCCGATCAGGTACAGCGGCACCTCGCCCTGCTGTTCGACACCGAAGGCGGTCAGCGCCCAGGGCCGCAGGCGCATCGGGTCTTCGACGAAGGCGGCGCGCGGCCACCGCCCCATCAGGTCGTCAAAGGCCGCCTCTTCACCGGTCTCGGACGCAAAGGCGATACCGCAGATACCCTTGTCGGTGCCGGTCACCAGGGCCGGGCCGAAGGGGCTTTCGAACCAGCCCCAGTAGATCGTCAGCCCGGCGCCTTCGCGGGCATAGTCGCCGGGGCTCATCGCTTCCCACCGCAGGAACAGGTCGTGCAGCCGCCCGCCGCCGGACAGGCCGGCGGAATGGGCGGTCTCGAGCGTGGTGAAGCGATCGCGCAACAGCGCCTTGGCGTGGCCCAATGTCAGGTATTGCTGGTAGCGCTTGGGCGACACGCCCGCCCATTGGGTGAACAGGCGCTGGAAATGCGCGGGGCTCATGTTCATCTCGGCCGCCAGTCGGTCCAGCGTCGCCTGTTCGCCCAGCCCGTCGATCAGGTCGATGGCACGGCGCATGACGTGGAAATGATAGCTATCGGTGTCATCCTTGGGCATCGGGTCTCTCCTGTTGGCGCAAATGTAACGCCGGGCGGGCGACCGCACGACCCGATTGTTGCGCATCCCGCAGAGCCGAGGCAAAAGCGGATCATGGCCAAGCAGCTTGATTATCACACGATCCGCCGAATCTTTGACCGCTTCCACGAAGCCGAGCCCGAACCCAAGGGCGAGCTGGAGCATGTCAACGCCTACACGCTGGTGGTGGCGGTGGCACTGTCGGCGCAGGCCACCGATGCCGGCGTCAACAAGGCCACCCGCGGGCTGTTCGCGGTGGCCGACACGCCGGAAAAGATGCTGGCCCTGGGCGAAGACGGCGTCATCGAACACATCAAGACGATCGGCCTGTTCCGCAACAAGGCCAAGAACGTCATCAAGCTGAGCCGCATCCTTGTCGAAGAATATGGCGGCGAGGTGCCGAATTCGCGCGCCGCGCTGGAAAGCCTGCCCGGCGTCGGGCGCAAGACCGCCAATGTGGTGCTGAACATGTGGTGGCATTACCCGGCGCAGGCGGTCGACACGCATATCTTTCGCGTCGGCAACCGCACCGGCATCTGCCCCGGCAAGGACGTGGTCGCGGTGGAACGCGCCATCGAAGACAACATCCCCGTCGACTACCAGCAGCACGCGCATCACTGGCTGATCCTGCACGGCCGCTACACCTGCGTCGCGCGGAAACCGAAATGCAAGGCCTGCCTGATCGCCGACCTGTGCCAGTTCGAGGACAAGACCGAATGAAGAAATATCAGCTGGTGGGCATCGGCAATGCCGTTGTCGACGTGATCGCGCGCGCGGACGATGCGTTTCTGACCCGAATGGGCATCGAAAAGGGCATCATGCAGCTGGTCGAACAGGACCGCGGCGAGGCGTTGTATCACGCCATGGGCAACCGGGTGCAGACGCCCGGCGGGTCGGTCGCCAACACCATCGCGGGCGGCGGCAACCTGGGGCTGCGGACCGCCTTTATCGGCCGGGTGCGCGATGACGATCTGGGCCGTTTCTATGCCGAGGCGATGGTCAATGACGGCATCGACTTCGTGAATGCACCGGTCGCGGGGGGCGAATTGCCGACCTCGCGGTCGATGATCTTTGTCTCGCCCGATGGCGAGCGGTCGATGAACACCTATCTGGGCATCTCGGCCGAACTGGGCCCCGACGATGTGACCGAGGCCGTCGCAGCGCAGGCCGAAGCGATCTTTCTCGAGGGTTACCTGTTCGACAAGGACAAGGGAAAACACGCGTTTCTCAAGGCCGCGCGCGCCTGCCGGGCGGCGGGCGGCAAGACCGGAATCGCGATTTCCGATCCGTTCTGCGTGGAACGCCACCGCGGCGATTTCCTGGCGCTGATCGAGAACGAGATGGACTATGTCATCGGCAACGAGGCCGAGATCCGGTCGTTGTTCGAGAACGGCACGCTGGAGGACGACCTGGCCGCCGTTGCCGCGATCTGCCCGCTGGTGGTCTGCACCCGTTCGGGCGACGGGGTGACGATCATTCGCAACGGTGAACGCACCGACGTGCCGGTGCGCAAGGTCGTGCCGGTCGACGCCACCGGCGCGGGCGACCAGTTCGCGGCGGGGTTCCTCTATGGGCTGGTGACCGGCCGGGACATGGCCACGGCCGGGCGCATGGGCTGCCTGGCCGCCCAGGAAGTGATCGGGCATCTGGGGCCGCGCCCCGAAGCCGATCTGAAACGGTTGTTTGCCGAAAACGGCCTGCCGATCGGCTGATCACCGCGAATTACGCGGTTTTCACGAAAAACTCCTCTGGTGATGCAACTCAAGGGTGTATCCTGTCCCTGGGCGTTTATTTCGGCGCCGACGAGCAAACCAAGGGGGATTTCATGACCAAGTATGTTGTTTTACGCGACGCGAATGCCGTCTGGCGGAACGCGCCGCTGTCACCGTCCGGGCGGCGTCCGATGGGACCGGCGATTCTGGGCGAGGAAACCATCGGCACATCCCTGCCGCCCGATCCGATGCTGGAAGTGGGCGACATGAGCCCCGCCGACATGCGCTCTGCCATGCGCGATCCCAGCATCCTGGGCATGGCGCGGGTCATGCCGACACGGCTGATCGCGCCGGAACCGCTGGACGATGCGGATGCTGCGGCCGCCACGCCGGCCTGGGGCATCACGGCGGTGGGGGCCGACACGTCTTCGGCCACCGGCGCGGGGGTGCGCGTGGCGGTGCTGGATACCGGGATCGACACCGACCACCCCGCCTTTGCCGGCGTGTCGCTGATCACCCGCGACTTTTCCGGATCGGGTATCGAGGATGCCAACGGCCACGGCACCCACTGCGCCGGCACGGTCTTTGGTCGCGACGTGGACGGGACGCGGATCGGGGTGGCGCGCGGCGTCACGACGGCGCTGATCGGCAAGGTTCTGGGCGATGACGGGTCGGGGTCGTCCGACATGCTGTTCGACGCGATGCGGTGGGCGGCCTCGGAAGGCTCGCAGGTGATCTCGATGTCGCTGGGCTTCGACTTTCCCGGATTCGCCGAAGACCTGATCCGCGACGGCCTGCCCGAGCTACTGGCCACCTCGATCGCGCTGGAAGGCTACCGCACCAACCTGCGGATGTTCGATGCGCTGATGGACATGTTCCGCGCCCAGGCGGCGTTCGATGGCGGGACGGTGGTCGTGGCCGCGGCGGGCAATGAAAGCCGCCGCGAAATCGACCCGCAATTCGAGGTCAGTGCCTCGGTGCCGGCGGCGGCCTTCGGTGTGATCTCGGTGGGGGCCTTGGGTCAGACGCCGAACGGGCTGAACGTGGCGGAGTTTTCCAACACCAACCCGGTGATCGCGGCGCCGGGTGTCGGGATCGTGTCGGCCAAGACCGGCGGTGGCCTCAGGCCGTTGCGGGGCACGTCGATGGCCTGTCCCCATGTCGCCGGTGTCGCCGCCCTGTGGTGGGAGGCGCAGGCGCAGACCGGCCGTCCGCGCAACGCCGCAGCGGTCACGGCGCAGTTGCGCGCCACCGCCACGCGCACCGGGCTGGCCCCTGCGGTCGACCTGGCGGATGTGGGGCACGGGCTGGTGCAGTCGCCGCAGCCGCTGGTGGGCTGACCCAGGAACGGGCTGGGGCGCAGACCCCGGCCCGCCAAGGACATGATGTCGGCGATCCGCTTGTCGCGGGTCGGTGGCCTGCCGCGGTCTTGCGTCGGCCCCGATGCGCCTTGGCCGTCAGTCCACCGGCTTGATCATGTCCGCCAGGCGGCGCGCGATCTCGCGGCTTGTCTTGGTCGCCGGATGCACACCGTCCAGCGCCAGCCACGAGGCATCGCCATGCGGCACCAGATCCTGCAGCGACAGGTAGTCGATCCCTTGCACCTTGCCTGCCAGCGTCGCGATCCGGGCCTCGAAGGCGTCGCCTTCATCCTTGCAGGCCTCGATCGGCGTGACGATGCCCGGACTGCGCAGATAGCCGACATAGATGATCCGCGCCCCTGTCTTGTGGATGCGGGCCAGCAGTTTGGGCACTTCGCCGCGCGTGCCGCTTTCGCTGATCAGGCGGTTCATCTTGCGGTCGCAGCGGCGGCAGGCGCAGCCCATCCACAAATCGTTGCCGCCGCCGTTCACGATGACGATGTCCCAATCCTCGTCCGTGCGGAATTGCGCCGGAATCGACAGACCAAGCGCACCAGTGACCGGCAACTTGTAGATCATGCGGGCACCCAGAACCGACCGGTTGCGAACCGGCGCCTCGAGATAGCGTTCCAGGTAATGCGCCACTGACCGCCCCGACACCTTGTGACTGGCCAGAAGGGAGTCGCCGATCAGGAGCACCCGGGGCACTTCGGCCGCCACGGGTGACGGGACCAGCAGGCACAGGGCAAGGGCAAGGGAAATCAGACGGCGGAACATGGCGGGCCGTTGGGATTGCGGGTGCGTCCAGCTTGCGGATGGTGTGCGAAACGCCCGTGGCGAAAACTGGGCATTTCGGTGAAGGCGTCGATCAATGCGCCTCGGCCCAGTTCGCCCCCTGCCCGGCATCGACCACCAGTGGCACATCCAGCTTGACCACCGGGTCTGCGGCGCCCTCCATGATGTCGCGCGCCACGCCGATCAGGTCGTCCACCGCACCGGTTTCGACCTCGAACAGCAATTCGTCATGCACCTGCAGCAGCATCTTGGCCGGCAAGCCGTCGATCGCGTCGGGCATGCGGATCATCGCGCGGCGGATGATGTCGGCCGCAGTGCCCTGGATCGGCGCATTGATCGCCGCGCGCCAGGCAAAGCCCGCCCGCGGGCCCTTGGCACCGATCTCGGGCGTGTGGATCTTGCGCCCGAACAGCGTTTCGACATGTCCGTGTTCCTTGGCGAAGGCCACGGTGTCATCCATATAGGTCTTGATGCCGGGGAAGCGTTCGAAATAACGGTCGATGAAACCCTGCGCCTCGGCCCGCGGGATGCGCAGGTTGCGCGCCAGTCCAAAGCCGGAAATGCCGTAGATCACCCCGAAATTGATCGCCTTGGCCTGCCGCCGCACATCCGGCGTCATCTGGTCCAGCGGCACGTTGAACATCTCGGACGCGGTCAGGGCGTGGATGTCGTGGCCTTCGCGGAAGGCCTGTTTCAGCGCGTCGATCCCGGCCATATGCGCCAGGATGCGCAGCTCGATCTGGCTGTAGTCGAGAGACACCAGCACCTTGCCCGGCTCGGCGACAAAGGCTTCGCGGATGCGGCGACCTTCCTCGGTGCGCACGGGGATGTTCTGCAAGTTCGGATCGGTCGAGGCGAGGCGGCCGGTATTGGCGCCCGCAATGGAATACGATGTGTGTACACGATGTGTATCAGGATTGATGTGTTCCTGCAGCGCATCGGTATAAGTGGACTTGAGCTTGGACAACTGCCGCCAATCCAGCACCTTGCGCGGCAATTCATGCTCGGTCGCCAGGTCTTCGAGCACGTCGGCGCCGGTGGCATAGGCGCCGGTCTTGCCCTTCTTGCCGCCCTCGATTCCCATCTTGTCGAACAGGATCTCGCCCAGTTGCTTGGGGCTGCCGACATTGAAGGTCTCGCCGGCCAGTTCGTGAATCTCGGCCTCGAGCCCCGCCATCTTCTGGCTGAACGCGTTGGACATCCGGCTGAGCGCGTCACGGTCCACGCGGATCCCGGCCCTCTCCATCTGCGCCAGAACCGGAACCAGCGGACGCTCCAGCCCTTCGTAGACCCGCGTCACTTGGGTGCGGTGCAATTGCGGCTTGAACATCTGCCAAAGCCGCAGCGTGATGTCGGCATCCTCGGCGGCATAACGCGTGGCCTCGTCGACCGGTACCCGGTCGAACGTGACCTGCGCCTTGCCGCTGCCCAGCAGGTCCTTGATCGGGATCGGCGTGTGGCTCAGATAGCGCTCGGCCAGGGTATCCATGCCGTGGCCATGCAGCCCGGCATTCATCGCATAGGACATCAGCATCGTGTCGTCGATCGGCGCGATGTCGATGCCGTAGCGGGCCAGAACCTTGGCGTCGTATTTCATGTTCTGGCCGATCTTCATCACCGCCGGGTCCTCGAGCAGCGGCTTGATCAGGGCCAACGCCTCGTCCAGCTTCATCTGACCGTCGGCCAGGTCGTCCGATCCGAACAGGTCGTCCGTCGCCGCGGCGCGATGGGTCAGCGGGACATAGCAGGCGCGGCCCACCTCGACACAGAGCGAGATCCCGACAAGGTCGCAGGTCATCTCGTTCAACCCGGTGGTCTCGGTGTCCACCGCGACCCAGCCGCGGTCCTGCGCCTGGGCGATCCAATCTTGCAGCGCCCTGGCATCGCGCACCGTCTCGTAGGCTTCGGGCCGGATCGGCGGCGCCTCGGCCGTGCTGTCGTCGGGGTTGGCGCCCTCGGGCGTGGTGTCGGGAATGGCCGGCGGCTCGACCCCCAGCGCTTCGGCGACACGCTTGGTCAGGGTGCGGAATTCCATCTCGGCCAGGAACGGCATCAGCTTGTCCGGGTCGGGGTCGCGCACCTCCAGATCGTCCAGCGTAAAGTCCAGCGGGGTCTCGCAATCGAGCATCACCAGCTTTTTCGACAGCTCGATCTGCGCCCGCATCGTGGTCAGCGTCTCGCGCCGCTTGGGCTGGGGGATCTCTTCTGCGCGGTCCAGCAATTCCTCGAGTGAACCGAACTCGTTGATCAGCAGTGCCGCGGTCTTGATCCCGATGCCCGGCGCACCCGGCACGTTGTCGACGCTGTCGCCGGCCAGCGCCTGCACATCCACCACCCGTTCCGGCGGCACGCCGAATTTCTCGACAACGCCGTCGCGGTCGATGCGGCGGTTCTTCATCGGGTCCAGCATCTCGACGCCGTCGCCCACCAGCTGCATCAGATCCTTGTCCGACGACAGGATCGTCACCCGCCCACCGGCCTCGCGCGCCTGGCAGGCCAGCGTCGCGATGATGTCGTCGGCCTCGTAGCCCTCGATTTCCTTGCAGGCGATGTTGAACGCCTCGGTCGCGCGCCGGGTCAGGGGGATCTGCGGGCGCAGATCCTCGGGCATCGCTTCTCGGTTGGCCTTGTAGTCCTCGAAAAGCTCGTTGCGGAACGTGTGGCTGCCCTTGTCGAACACCACCGCGACGTGGGTCGGGGCATCCGCTCCGGAATTGCCGTCGATGTAGCGCTGCAGCATGTTGCAGAAACCGCTGACCGCTCCGATCGGCAGGCCGTCGGACTTGCGGGTCAGCGGCGGCAGCGCGTGGTAGGCCCGAAAGATATAGGCCGACCCGTCGATCAGATGCAGATGACAGCCTTTGCCGAACGCCATGCCTTTCCCTCCCTCGGACCCGCGTTCAGATGTGCCACGACCGGCCGCCCTGCGCCAGCCTGTCGCTTCTTCTCTTTTGAAAATACGCCGGTCCGGCGGCTGCCTTCAGACCTTGCCCTCGAAATCGCGGTGCACGAACTTGCAGTCGCAATAGGGGCATTCGACCCAGCCTTCGTCGAGCGGAATCTGCAGCCAGACGCGCGGGTGGCCAAGCGCCCCCTCGCCACCGTCACAGGCGATGCGGTAGCTGTCGACGATCCGGGTCTCAGGTGCTTCGATGGTCATGACAGTCTCTTCGGGCAGGTGCGGACGCTGGCGCGTTATGCGACAGCCCCGCGCCGGGGGCAAGGGACGGCGTGCCGCATGGCGCCCACCCGCAGGGTTTGGCCCGGGCCAAACCCGAGAAACCCTGCGCGGGCGCCAGCCCGCACGATGTGGTCAGGCGCGGCTCAGCATCCGGCCCAACGGCCGGCCCGCCAGGATATGGACGTGCAGATGCGGCACTTCCTGGACGCCGTCGCGGCCGGCATTGGCGATCAGGCGGAAACCGTCCGCTTCCAGCCCTTCCATCTTGCAGACCTCGCCCACGGCGCGGACGTAGTCGACGATCTCGGCATCCGACGCCGCCTGCGCGAAATGGTCGAAACAGACATAGGGGCCTTTCGGAATCACCAGCACATGCGTCGGCGCCTGGGGCTGGATGTCGCGAAAGGCCAGGCTGTGCTCGGTTTCCAGCACCGTGCTGTTGGGGATTTCGCCGCGCAGGATCTTCGCAAAGATGTTCTGGTCGTCGTAGCTGTAGGCCATGGTCTCCGCCCTGTTCCGATACTCGCCGCCGCGTCGCCGTCCGGTCGCGGTCGCTCCAGCCATAGCGGCAACCGGCGGCAAGGGAAACCGGATCAATCGGCGAACAGATACTCGGTCTTGGCAAGCTCCAGCGCCTTGTCTTCCGGCAGCGACAGAAAGGCGGCGATGGCCTTGGCGTTCTGTTCGGGCGTGTCGGCTTCGCGCATGCGGTTGTGATTGGCGAAATCGGCGTCACGGATGCGGTCGCTTTCGTGCACCATGTCGTTGCGCACCGTGGGCAGCAGGCGCTGGATCGTTTCCGACGGCGTCCGGTCACCCGCCAGGCCCACCCGCATCGCATGGCCGATCAGGTAGTCGTCGCTGAACTGGCACTCGATCTCGAGAAGTCGCGTGACCGACCGGTCGCGGCCGAAATCCTCGAGCAGGTCCAGGTTCGCCGGGTCCATGCAGACGATCAAGCGGTCGGTCTCGTAATAGTCGAACAGCATCCGCATAAGCGCACGGCGGTGCCGGTGACGTTTGCCCATGGTCGACTGGATGCCGCCCAGATCCGGCAGCAGGCAGGTTTCCTCGTTGAAGAGGTATTCGATGGCGGGGATGTTGGTCATCTGGCGAATGCGGTCCAGAAGACGTTTGGCGACGTGCCATTTCTTGCAGACCACGATCAGCAATTCCCGTTCGCGGCCCAGCGTGCTTTCGGTTTCCCAGAAGCGCGTGGCGAAGCGCCTGCCGATGCGCCCCTTCTGGGTCAGGAACTTGAACAGCGACCGGCCTTCGTTGGAAATCTGGAACCGCGCGCCTTCGGAGGAATACAGCACGCCAAGGCGGCGTTTCAGTTCGGTCGCCTCGGGGCTGATCTTGCGCGCGAACAGGAAATCCTGGCTGAGCAGCAGGTCGTAGTGGTCGTTGTAGAAGGTCACCGGCATGCCGTAATCGGTGAACATCAGGAAGGTCAGCGTGCGGCTCTGGATCTCGTGGCTGGGCACAAGATGCCGCACCAGCGTCTGGAAGAACGTCTCGTCCGGAATCCAGGTGGTGCGGAAGAAGCGCATCACGTCCGGGCGGCGGCCGATGAAATCCAGGATCCATTCGACGGTGCGCCGTCGCAGACACCACCATTGCGAGCCGATCATGATCTCGAGATCATCCGGGATCGCGCGCTTCAGCCCCAACCGCTTCTGCATCTCGAACATCGCGTAGAACCGGCGCTTCTGCGTGCGCTCGTTGAACCAGTGGCGGTAGATCAGGCGTTCTTCCTTCCACCCCGTCTTGATCCAGTCGGATTGGAAGTAGTCGAAGCTTTCGATGTAGTCGCAGTCGCGCCGGTCCAGGAATTCATGGGCGTATTCCGCCGACTTGATCGCCATGCAGTCGCCCGACAACATGTAGAAATGCGTCGCGCGCGGGAAGGCGTCGACCGCGGCGCGGACCGCCTGGATGGTCGCCTGCACCAGGCTCCATTCGCCCCAGCCGCATTTGATGCGCTTCTGGGCGAAGACCACGTTGGGGTTGTCGTCCAGCGCGGCGCGGATTTTCTTGTAGTGCTGGGGCTTGGCGCGGGCGTCGAAATGGATCGCCATGTAGTCGCCGACGGCGGTCAGGCTCTGCGCCTGCTTGATGATGGCGTCAGGGTCCTTGTGGCACAGCAAGATGAAGGCAATTTTTGCCATAGGGGAAACAACGGCCCTATTTTCGCCCGATTGATTATGTTGATAGTGGCGATCGGGCGTTGAATAAACCGGCTTTCTTTGCTTTTTGTAAAGCGCGTCGACGCAATACAACAACAGACGGGCAGGGTTCGGAGGCGGCAGGCATGGGTTTCCCGGGCACATGGATGACCGAAAGCCAGAGCATGGTGTATCGGGTGGTGCCGAAATGCGCCTGTTCGACCATCGGTCAAATTCTCTATTACTCGGACCATGGCGCGTTCTTCGATGGCGACATCCACGATGCCACCAGCGGGCTGCACAAATGGGCGCGCGAGGACAGCCAGGACGCCATCAAGGCCAACGTCAAGACACAGACGACCTATGCTTTCACCTGCGTGCGCAACCCCTATACCCGCATCCTGTCATCCTTCTTCGACAAGATCTGCGGCATCCAGCGCAACGGGCGGCGCTATCGCGGCAACCTGGTGCCCCTGCTGATCCAGAAATACGGGATCGAAGTGGGCGGTGAGGACGGCAAGGACGATTTCGACCAGATCAAGTCGTTCCGGCGCTTCCTGCTCTTTACCCGGGACACCATCCGCTGGCGCCGCCCGATGGAGCCTGACATCCACTGGTCGGCCATGTCGGGCCATGTCAGCACCTTCATCGTCAACGGCGGCCGCTACAACAAGATCTTCTGGACCGAGCAATTCAACGACGGCATGCAGCAGGTTCTGGATGCCGTTGAAACGCCACACGCGATCGACCTGGCCAAGATCCCGCGCTTCAACGAATCCGAAGGTCACGGCCCCAAGCGCGCGCATCCGGTCGAAGACTACTTCGACGACTTGTCGATGCATCTGATCAAGGAAATCTACTGGCGCGACTTCCAGCTGTTCAAATACGATTTCGACGACCCGTCGAACAAGATGCCGACCGGAGAGATCGACCTGGACGAGGTCCACGCCAAGCTGGGCGACTGAGCGCCGCTAGGCCGGTTTTCGCGTATTGCGCTCCACGAATCGGCGGACCAGCGGCGCGACGACCAGAATGGTGGGAAACGCCACCGCCCAGGCGGCCAGCCACGCCGTGATCCACAAACCGATGATCCCGTCGGCCAGTCCGACCGCGCGCAGGGTGGCGACCAGCGACACGATGAACGACATCAACCCCGAAACCAGAAAGCCGAAGGCGACAGGGGCAAGGCGGGGCGGGATCATGGCAGGCTCCGTTACAAAGGCAGCTCTTATATCTGCGAATCGGAATGCGACATCAACGCGCCCGGGCGTCGCAGGTCAGGAATCGGGCAGTTCGTCCGACGGGATGATCCGGAAGAAAACACCGGACGACCAAACCCCGAACCAGCCGTCGTGATGGGCGCCCCGGTCGACCAGGCGATAAAAACTCTTTCGGTCGATCAGCGCCTCCAGCCCGGCGCGGACATGCACATAGGGCGATGGCTCGCCGGTCTCGGCGTCACGTTCGACGCGGATCGGGTTTTCCGCCCCGGCGATGGTGCTGTCCCCGACATGGGTGGTGAAGGTCAGAACCTGTTCCTTGCCCGCGCCCTGCACCGTGAAATCCGTGGCCACGAAAGGCGCGTCATCCACCGTGATCCCGACCTTTTCCACTGGTGTGACAAGGAAATAGCGGTCGCCGTCCTTGCGCAGGATCGACGAGAACAAACGCACGAGTTCGAACCGCCCGATCGGCGTGCCCAGGTAGAACCACGTGCCGTCGCGGGCGATCCGCATGTCCAGGTCGCCGCAAAACGGGGGATTCCACAAATGCACAGGCGGCGGGCCTTTCTTGCCTGCGGCGCGAACCGATGCGGCAAGCCCTTCGGCGGACGGTGTCACGGATTTTTGTGCGCTCATAACTTTTGCCAATTTCAAACCGCGCGATACACTCCTATCTCAAGACATAGAATTCAAGGGAGGTCCGTCATGGCCGAAGACCTGGTTGCCGACATCGAGGCACTGGAGGACAAGCTGGCCGAGGCGCGCGCCTCGATCACGAAACGCTTCATCGGCCAGGAACGCGTCGTCGACCTGACGCTGTCGGCACTGCTGTGCGGTGGCCACGCTTTGCTGATCGGCCTTCCCGGCCTGGGCAAGACACGGCTGGTCGAGACGCTGTCGACGGTCATGGGCCTGCGTGGCAACCGGATCCAATTCACGCCCGACCTGATGCCGGCCGATATCCTTGGCTCCGAAGTGCTGGAGACCGGCAAGGACGGCAGCCGGGCCTTCAAGTTCATCGAAGGCCCGATCTTCTGCCAGTTGCTGATGGCCGACGAAATCAACCGCGCCAGCCCGCGGACACAGTCGGCGCTTTTGCAGGCAATGCAGGAAAAGCAGGTCACGGTGGCCGGCGAGACCCGCAAGCTGGACACGCCATTCCACGTGCTGGCCACGCAGAACCCGATCGAACAGGAGGGCACCTACCCGCTTCCCGAAGCGCAGCTGGACCGGTTCCTGGTGCAGATCGACGTGCCCTATCCCGACCGCGGCACCGAAAAGGACATCCTGTTGGCCACCACCGGCGTGGAAGAAGACATCAGCCATCAGGTGTTCGATCCTACCACTCTGATGCAGGCGCAGGTGTTGCTCAGGCGGATGCCGGTGGGCGATGCGGTGGTCGAAATGATCCTGGACCTTGTGCGCGCCTTCCGTCCGGAAGACCCGTCGTCCAGCCAGCGCGTGCGCGACACCGTCGCCTGGGGCCCCGGACCACGCGCCGCGCAGGCGCTGATGCTGACCGTGCGCGCCCGGGCCATGCTGCAGGGCCGGTTGGCTCCCGCGCCCGAGGACGTGATCGCGATGGCGCGGCCGGTGCTGGTGCACCGGATGGCGCTGACCTTCTCGTCGCGGGCCCGCGGCGAAAATCTGGGCAAACTGATCGACGAAGTGGCGGCCGGGTTCGCGGCCAGCGAGGCCGCCGCTTGACCGACACCGTCGCCCAGCTTCGGTCCCGCGCCCAGGATGAAGCCAGTCGTTTTCCGGCGCTTCTGGCCCGGGCCGAACACCTTGCGGGCACTGTCCTGCTGGGTGAACACGGGCGGCGGCGTGCGGGGCTGGGCGACGATTTCTGGCAATATCGCCCGCTGCGGGCCGGGGACAGCTATCGCCAGATCGACTGGCGGCGGTCAGCCAAGGGCGATGACCGCTTTGTCCGGGAACGCGAATGGCAGGTGGCCCAAAGCGTGCAGCTTTGGGTCGATCCGGGCGCCTCGATGCGGTTTTCGTCGTCTAAGAACCTGCCGACCAAGGCCGACCGCGCCCGGCTGATTGCGCTGGCCACGGCGATCCTGCTGATCCGCGGCGGTGAACGGGTGGGCCTGACCGGATGGCGCCTGCCGCCGCGCCGGGGCGACATCCAGACCCTGCGCCTGGCCGAGATGTTTTCCGAAGACGGCGAGGCCGATTACGCCGAACCCGAGGCACGCGGCATGCTGCCCCATGCCCGCGCCATGTTCGTGTCCGATTTCCTTGCCGATATCGGTCCTGTCGAAGCGGCGCTGACCAAGGCCGCAGACCGCGGCGTGCGCGGTGTCATTGTGCAGGTGCTCGACCCCAGCGAGGAAAGCTTTCCCTTCGACGGGCGCACGATCTTTCAAAGCGTCGGCGGCACGCTCGCCCATGAGACGCTGAAAGCCGCCGATCTGCGCAAGCGATATCTGGCCCGACTGGCCGAGCGCAAGGCGCGGTTGCGGGCGCTGACTGAGACGACCGGATGGCAATACCTGTGTCATCACACATCGGACAGCGCGCAAGTCGCCCTGCTATGGATATTCCGGGCGCTGGAGGGCGGACGCACATGACGTTGTTCGGAACAATCGGCTTTACCGCGCCCTGGCTGCTGCTGGGACTTTTGGCGCTGCCCATCCTGTGGCTGCTGCTGCGCGCCGTGCCGCCCGCGCCGATCCGACGATTGTTTCCCGGCGTCGTGCTGCTGCTGGGTCTGAAGGACGATGAACAGGTCACCGACCGCACGCCATGGTGGCTGCTGCTTCTGCGGATGCTGGCGGCCGCAGCGGTTATCGTCGGACTTGCCGGACCGGTGCTGAACCCCGAGCCCGAGGATGCCACCGCTGGTGACGGGCCGCTGCTGATCGTGATGGACGCCAGTTGGGCCAGCGCCGGTGACTGGCGCGCACAGGAAACCGCGCTGGACGCGGTGTTGACCCGCGCCGCGCGCGAAAGCCGCCCGGTGGCGCTGATGCGGTTGACCGCGCCCGAAGCTCCGCAGTTCCAGAGCGCCGACATCTTGCGCAGCCGCCTGTCCGGCATCCAGCCCGAACCCTGGGCGCCCGATGCCGACCGCACTGCCGCCGCCATCGCTGCCTTGCCCGACAGCGGTTTCGACACGCATTGGCTTTCGGACGGGCTGGCGCGCGAGGACCGCGCAGCACTGCTGGCCGTGCTTGAAGATCGGGGCACGGTGACGATTTTCGAAAGCCCGCGCACCCAATACGCGCTGTCGCCTGCCCGGGTCGAGGATGGCGTGATCGTTCTTGACGCCCGCCGCCTGCGCCCGGGCCCGGCGGCGGATGCATCGCTGGCCGTGCATGGCCGCGACCCGGCAGGCAACCCCGCCGTTCTGGCGCGCGTGCCGCTGCGCTTCGAAGCCGATGCCCTGCAGGCCAGCGTCGAGCTGAGCCTGCCGTCGGAACTGCGCGCCCGCGTTACCCGGTTCGAAGTCGAAGGCGCCCGCAGCGCCGGGGCAGTGACCCTGCCCGATGACAGCCTGCGCCGACGCGAGGTGGCCTTGATCGCCGCCCGCGACAATCGCGAAGGGCTGGAACTGCTGTCGCCTTTGCATTTCCTGGAAAAGGCGTTGATCCCGACCGCCGAACTGCTGGATGGCGCGTTGAGCGATGTTCTGCCAGCCAACCCTGACGTGATCGTGCTGGCCGATGTCGCCACGCTGAGCGACGGGGAACAGCAGGCGGTGACCGACTGGCTGGAGGCCGGCGGAACGCTGTTGCGCTTTGCGGGGCCTCGGCTGGCGGCGTCGGATGTCAGCCGCGCCGAGGAGGACCCGCTGATGCCCGTGCGCCTGCGCGCCGGCGGCCGCAGTGTCGGCGGCGCGATGAGCTGGGGCGAGCCCAAGGCGCTGGCGCCGTTCGCCGAAGATAGCCCCTTCGCCGGACTGCCCATCCCCGCCGATGTCACGGTCAACAGCCAGGTCATGGCGCAACCCGATCCGACACTGGCCGACCGGGTGATCGCGCAGTTGGCGGATGGCACGCCGCTGGTCACGCGCAAACAGGTCGGTCTGGGCCAGATCGTGCTGTTCCACGTCACCGCGAATGCCGAATGGTCCAGCCTGCCCTTGTCGGGCCTGTTCGTGCAGATGCTGGAACGGCTGGCGGTGTCGTCGGCGGTAACCACGCCGGAAGCCGACGAACTGGAAGGCACGATTTGGCAACCGGAACAGGTGCTGGACGCTTTCGGCACGTTGCGCGACGCGGGCACGCTGCCCGGAGTGCCGGGCCCGCAACTGGTGGAGGGCACGCTTGGTCCGGACCTGCGACCGGGCATCTATTCCGGCGAGGATCGCAGCCTTGCCCGCAACGTCGTCACGCCCGACATGGTGTTCGAACCGGCGGTGTGGCCGTCGCGGCTGCGGATCGAGGGGTTCTCGCGCCCGCAGGAACAACCGCTGGCGGGCTGGTTGCTGGGCCTGGCGATCGCGCTGTTGCTGGCCGATGTGCTGGCCACGCTGGCCTTGTCCGGTCGTCTGCGGGGCGCACGCGCCGCGGCGATCGTTCTGGGCGCCCTGGCTTTGGCACCCACCGAGGGTGCCGCCCAGGCCGACCAGCAGGCGATCGACGCCACGGGTGAGGTGGTTCTGGCCTACGTCATCACCGGCGATGACAGCATCGATGCGCTTTCTCAGGCCGGTCTGCGCGGTCTGAGCGAGACACTGTTCTTTCGCACCTCGGTCGAACCGGCAGACCCGCAAGGCGTCGACCTGGAACGCGACGAACTGGCCTTCTACCCGTTCCTCTACTGGCCGATCACCAGCGGGCAGACCACGCCCTCGGCCGAGGCTTATGCCAAGCTGAACACCTACCTGCGGTCGGGCGGCATGATCCTGTTCGACACCCGCGACGCCGATATCGCCGGGTTCGGCACCTCCAGCCCCAACGGCCGCAAGCTGCAGGCACTGGCGGCACCGCTGGACATCCCGCCGCTGGAACCGGTGCCGGCCGACCACGTGCTGACCCGCACCTTCTATCTGCTGCAGGATTTCCCAGGACGCTTCACCGGCCGCGACGTGTGGGTCGAAGCCGCGCCCCCCGATGCCGAACTGGTCGAGGGCATGCCGTTCCGCAACCTCAACGACAACGTCACCCCGGTGGTGATCGGCGGCAACGACTGGGCCGCGGCCTGGGCGATGGATGAGCGCGGCAACCCGCTGGTGCCCGTGGGGCGCGGCTTTACCGGCGAACGCCAACGCGAGATCGCCTACCGGTTCGGCGTGAACCTGGTAATGCATGTGCTGACCGGGAACTACAAATCCGACCAGGTCCACGTGCCTGCGTTGCTAGACAGGTTGGGCCAATGACCGGAACGGTGATCTTCGACCCGCTGCTGCCCTGGCCCGCGATCTGGGCGCTTGCGGGCGTCGCGTTTCTGGGCGTGGCGCTGGCGCTGTGGCGCGGCCTGCCGGGCTGGGCGTTCCGGGCGCTGGCAGGCCTTGTGCTGGTTCTGGCGCTGACCCAGCCGTCCTACCAGGTCGAGGACCGCGCACCGCTGTCGGACATCGTGCTGATGCTGGTGGACGAAAGTGCTTCGCAGAAACTGGGCGACCGCATTGCGGAAACCCAGCAGGCCGCCGAAGCGCTCGAGGCGCGGATCGCCGCGCGGCCCAATACCGAACTGCGCCGGATCAGCGTCGGCGATGGCGACGGCGATGCCGGAACTCAATTGATGACCGCCTTGTCTTCGGCGCTGGCCGAGGAACCCAGCGGCCGCATTGCCGGTATCTTCCTGCTGTCCGACGGTCGGCTTCACGATCTCGAACGGGCGCCGAACCTGCCTGCGCCGCTGCATCTGCTGTTGACCGGGCGCGAGACCGACTGGGACCGCCGCCTGATCGTGCGCAACGCCCCGGCGTTCGCCATCCTGGGCGAACCGGTGACCCTGACCATCCGGGTCGAGGATGACGGCGCCGCACCTGGCGTGGTCAGCACCGATCTGCTGATTTCGGTCGACGGCGAGACGCCGCAGCAATTCACCGTGCCCATCGGCGCCGACATGGACCTGCCGATCACCCTGCCGCATGGCGGTTTGAACGTGATCCAGTTCTCGGTCCCGGCGGCCGAGGACGAACTGACCGATCGCAACAACACCGCGCTGGTGCAGATCAACGGTGTGCGCGACCGGCTGAGCGTGCTGCTGGTCTCGGGCGAGCCGCATGCCGGCAGCCGCACCTGGCGGAACCTGCTGAAATCCGACAGCTCGGTCGATCTGGTGCATTTCACCATCCTGCGCCCGCCGGAAAAACAAGACGGTGTGCCGGTAACGGAACTGTCGCTGATTGCCTTCCCCACGCGCGAACTGTTCCTGGAGAAGATCGAGGATTTCGACCTGATCATCTTCGACCGCTACAAGCGCCGCGGCATCCTGCCCGCGATCTACCTGGACAACGTGCGCGCCTATGTCGAAAACGGCGGCGCGGTGCTGATCGCCGCGGGTCCGGATTTCGCAAGCGCGGACTCGCTTTACCGCTCTCCGCTTGCCGACATTCTGCCCGCAGAGCCGACCGCCCGGGTGGTCGAACAGGGCTATCGCCCGGCCGTGACCGATCTGGGCCAGCGGCACCCCGTGACGGCCGGTTTGCTGGGCGCCGAAAGCTGGGGGCGCTGGCTGCGCCAGGTCGAGGTCGATCCGCGGGATGGCGACGTGGTGATGTCGGGGATCGACGACCGCCCGCTGCTTATCCTGGACCGCGTTGGCGAAGGCCGCGTTGCCCTGCTGGCATCCGACCATGCCTGGCTTTGGAGCCGCGGCTACGAAGGCGGCGGACCGCAGCTGGAATTGCTGCGGCGGCTGGCGCATTGGATGATGAAAGAGCCCGACCTGGAGGAAGAGGCGCTGTGGGCCGAACCGACCGGCCAGACCATGCGCATCATCCGCCGGTCGCTGTCGGACGAGGCGGGATCGGTGACGGTCACCCGCCCCGACGGCGAAACCGAAATCGTGACGCTCGAAGAGGTGTCCCCGGGCCGGTTCGAAACAGTGTATGACGGCCCCGAAATCGGGCTTTACCGGCTGGCGGACGATGCGATGTCGGCGGTGGTCGGCCTGGGCCCGTCAGCACCGCGGGAATTCGAACAGACCATCGCCAGCGGCGAGGCACTGGAGCCGCTGATCGACAGCCTGCGCGGCGGTATTCCGCGGCTCGAGGACGGCGTTCCGGCGATCCGCGCGGTGTCCGAAGGACGGCCCGCCGCAGGTCGCGGCTGGATCGGCATCACACCGCGCGAGGCTTTCGAAACCGTGGACGTGCGCCAGACGCCGCTGTTGCCCGCCTGGCTGACGCTTTTGCTGGCCTCGGCGATGATCCTCGCGGCCTGGCTGCGCGAAGGACGGCGCTGAGGGCTAGCGCGAAAGCGGGATTTCCAGCCGCCTATCCGACCACCCGTCGACACTGCATTTGGCGCGGATGAACACCGTCTGCAGATCGCCCGGAACCGCAACGCCGGTCAGGTTGCGGGTGAAGGGCTGTTCGTTGACATGCGGATGCAGCAATTCCCGCGTGCCGAGGATCGCGCCGTCGGCATCCTCGATGCGCCAGCCGTCGGCATAGTGATCCCAGCCGGTGTCGGGATGGGCCAGCGTTACGGAAAACCGCCAGTTCGACCCATCGAAATCGGCCTGCGCGGCGGTGATCTGCGGGGGATCGGCCAGCGCCGGAACCCCGAAACACAGGAAAAGAAGGGCAAGCTGTCTCATGCGGCGAGGCTAGCACGGGGCGCGCGGCGGCGGGGTCACAGCTTTGTGCGGTCGCTGTCGTCCAGCAGGACGGCGCGGGAATGCGAACCGAATTCGCGCCGCAAGACGACCGACAGGGTAAACAGCGTCGCGACCACCAGAACCCAGGCCCCGGCAAGCCAGGCGATCGCAGCGATGCCGAAATAAACCGACCGCAGGCCGCGGTTGTAGCTGCGGGCCGCCAGCACGTTGATCTCGCCCGCCTTGTTTGCCCGCGCCCTGGCGACCGGATCGTTGGGGTCATTCGGGACCGCCGCCATGAGCACCGCGCCGTAGCCGAACAACCGGTGCGCCCAGACGAATTTCAGAAAGGCGTTGGTGGTCAGCAGCAGGATCGCGATCACCTTCACCTCCCAGACGAAGATCGGTGCCTGGTCCAGTGTCAGATCTCCGGCGACACCTGCCAGCCGCTCGGCATTGCCCAGCAGCGCGACCCCGCCGCCGATGGCGATCATGCAGGCCGACGCAAAGAATGCCGTGCCTTGACGCAGGTTGCCGATGATCTGGCTGTCGAAGATCCGCGGATCGCGGGTCAGGAAATGCCGCATCCATTCGCGGCGGTAATCCGCCATGAGATGCGCGGTAGAGGGCCGCGCGCCGGGCGGATGCTCGATCAGCCAGGACACGCCCAGCCAGCAGCAGACAAGCAGCGCGAGGGCGACATAGTCCAGCGGCGAAAACAGCGACAGGCGGTCGATCCAGGTCATGACTCAGAACGGCTGCACGACGACGACCCAGAGCACGGCGATGGCGCCGATCACGCTGATCTCGTTGAAGATGCGCAGGAACAGGTCGGATTCGTCGAAAACGCCCTTGCGGGCGCGCAGCACCAGACGGCCGGTCCAGGCGTAGTGCACCGCCAGCGCCACAACGAGCGCCAGTTTCAGATGCACCCAGCCCGGCCAGCCCAGCCACCACCCCAGCCAGAGCCCGGTGAGCACCGCGATCACCGCGAGCCCGGCAGAGAACCGGTAAAGCCGGATCGTCAGGTCGCCCAGCGGGCCGAATTCGCCCAGCCGGGCCCATTCGCGTTTCCAGTAGATCAGCGCGCGGGGAACCGCGAAAATCGAGGTCATCCAACCCATGACGCACAGAATGTGTATGATCTTGACCCAGGCCATGCCCCGACCTGCCCTGCGACGCGAAAAAGCGCAAGATATCGCGGCAAGTGAGGCAGTTTAAGACTCGCCACATGGGTACTTTGGTTATATAATCTTACCAATTAAGCGGAGATGCCCCGATGCAGATGCCCAAACCGAACGCCCGGATCCTGTCGAAGAAGGCCAGGATCGTGAACCGCCTGCGCACCGTCCTGCCCGCCGACGCGGTGATCGACGACGAAGCCGAGACGCGTGCCTATGAATGCGACGCGCTAACCGCCTACAAGTGCCCGCCATTGGCGGCGGTGCTGCCCTCCTCGACCGAAGAGGTCGCGGCGGTGCTCAAGATCTGCCACGAGGAAGGCGTGCCGGTGGTGCCGCGCGGGTCCGGCACGTCGCTGGCGGGCGGGGCGCTGCCAACGGCGGATTCGGTGATCCTCGGCGTGGCGCGCATGAACGCGGTTCTGGAAACCGATTACGACAACCGCATCATTCGCGTGCAGACCGGGCGCACCAACCTGTCGGTCACCGGCGCGGTCGAAGAGAACGATTTCTTCTACGCGCCCGACCCATCGTCGCAACTGGCCTGCGCCATCGCGGGCAACATCGCGATGAATTCCGGCGGGGCGCATTGCCTGAAATACGGCGTGACCACCAACAACCTGCTGGGTGTCACCTTGGTGACGATGGACGGCACCGTGATGGAACTGGGCGGCGCGCATCTGGATGCGGGCGGCTATGACCTGCTGGGGTTGATCTGTGGGTCCGAAGGCCAGCTGGGCGTGGTGACCGAGGCGACGCTGCGCATTCTGCGCAAGCCCGAGGGCGCGCGGCCGGTGCTGATGGGTTTTGACGACAACGAGGTCGCAGGCGCCTGCGTGGCCGACATCATCAAGGCGGGCGTTCTGCCCGTCGCGATCGAATTCATGGACCGTCCCTGCATCGAAGCGACCGAGGCGTTCGCCAAGGCCGGCTACCCGATGTGCGAGGCACTCTTGATCGTCGAAGTCGAGGGCAGCGAGGCCGAGATCGATGAACAGCTGGGACTGATTCTGCAGATCGCGCGCAGGCACAATCCGGTCGAGCTGCGCGAGGCCCGGGATGCGGACGAAGCGGGGCGCATCTGGCTGGGGCGGAAATCCGCCTTCGGCGCGATGGGACAGATCAACGACTACATGTGCCTCGACGGCACGATCCCGGTCTCTTCGCTGCCGCATGTGCTCAAACGCATCGGAGAGATGTCGAAGGAGTACGGACTGGACGTCGCCAACGTGTTCCATGCCGGCGACGGCAACATGCACCCGCTGATCCTGTTCGACGCCAACAAGCCCGGCGACCTGGAAACCTGCGAAGCGTTCGGTGCCGCGATCCTCAAGCTGTGCGTCGAGGTCGGCGGCTGTCTGACCGGCGAACACGGTGTGGGGATCGAAAAACGCGACCTGATGATCGACCAGTTCGCGCCCGCGGACCTCGAAGTGCAGATGGCGGTCAAGGATGTGTTCGACCCGAAATGGTTGCTGAATCCGGCCAAGGTGTTTCCGCTGGCCTCGTCCGAAAGCCGCCGCGCGATGGCGCTTGCGGCCGAGTGAGCGCATTTGCGTATTTTTCAAAGAGAAGAAGCATGAGACCTGGGACAGAGGCCGAACTGGCCGAGATGATCGCGGCCGCCAAGGGCCCCTTGCATATCCGCGGCGGCGGCACGCGCCGGATCGGCAAGCCGGTGGCGGGCGAGGTTCTGGAATCCGGCGGGCTGTCGGGAATCACGCTTTATGAACCCGGTGCGCTGACCGTGGTGGCGCAGGCCGGCACGCCGCTGGCCGAACTGGAAACGGCGCTGGATGCCGAAGGCCAGCGCCTGCCCTTCGAGCCGATGGACCACCGCGGATTGCTGGGCACCGAGGGCGAGCCGACGATCGGCGGCGTGGTGGCCGGCAATGTCAGCGGGCCGCGCCGCATCCAGTCGGGCGCTTGCCGCGACCAGATGCTGGGCGTGCGGTTCGTCGACGGACAGGGCACCGTGCTGAAGAACGGCGGCCGGGTGATGAAGAACGTCACCGGCTACGACCTGGTCAAGCTGCTGACCGGCAGTTGGGGCACTCTGGGCGTGCTGACCGAGGTGAGCCTCAAGGTGCTGCCAAAGCCCGATGCTGCGGCCTGCGTGCTGATCGACGGCTTGTCGATCGCCGATGCCGTCGCGGCGATGGCGCGCGCCCTGGGATCGCCCTTCGACATTTCCGGCGCGGCGCATACACCGCGGGGGCTGGACGGTACAGCGGTGACGATGCTGCGGATCGAAGGCTTTGAGCAATCGGTGGCCTATCGCGCGAAGCAGGTCAAAGCGTTGTTCCCGGATCTGGCAGTGCGCGTCGAAACCGATGCGGAGAAGGTCGCCGAAGGCTGGCGATGGGTGCGCGACGTGGCGCCGATGCACGGCAGCGACGGCGCGGTCTGGCGGATCTCGTGTAGGCCGTCGGACGCGCCGGCGCTGTGTGACCGGTTGAACGCGGATGCGCTGCTGCTGGATTGGGGCGGCGGGTTGATCTGGGCCGAGTTGCCGGACGGCGCCGATGCCCGTGCCCGGCTGGGCGCCTTCGACGGCCATGCCACGCTGATCCGCGGCAGCGACGCGGCGCGCGCCGCGCTTGCGGTCTTTCACCCCGAACCGGCCCCTGTCGCCGCCATTGGCCGGGGATTGCGAACTCGGTTCGACCCGCGCGGCATTCTCAACCCCGGCCTGATGGCCTAGCCGGATGCCCTCTCGACCCCGCACCTTCGTTCTTTGCCAATCGCCGGCGCTGCCCGCCTTAGAGCCACGGCGCGCTTGATCGACGATAGGCCCAATCACCGAGGCTTTTCATGCAGACGACCTTTACCGAAGAGCAGTTGAAAGATCCGGGCACTGCGCGGGCGAACGAGATCTTGCGCACCTGCGTGCATTGCGGGTTCTGCACCGCGACCTGTCCGACCTACCAGGTTCTGGGCGACGAGTTGGACAGCCCGCGCGGGCGCATCTACCTGATCAAGGACATGCTCGAGAACGAGCGCAAGCCGGACGCCAGGACCGTCAAGCACATCGACCGCTGCCTGTCTTGCCTGGCCTGTATGACGACCTGCCCGTCCGGCGTGCATTACATGCATCTTGTCGATCATGCCCGCGAATATATCGAGAAGCATTACGACCGGCCCTGGCACGACAAGGCCCTGCGCTGGATACTGGCGCGGATCCTGCCCTATCCCTACCGGTTCCGCGTAGCGATGCTGGGGGCGAAGATCGCCAAGCCCTTTGCCCCGCTGATCCCGGATGCGCGGCTGCGCGCGATGCTGGCCATGGCACCCAAGCGCATTCCACCGGTCAGCCGCAACGACGATCCGCAAACGTTCGCTCCGGTCGCAGAGAAGAAGATGCGCGTGGCGCTGATGACCGGCTGCGCGCAGAAGGCGCTCAACACCGACATCAACGACGCGACGATCCGGCTGCTGACGCGGCTCGGCTGCGAAGTGGTGGTGGCCGAGGGTGCGGGGTGCTGCGGAGCGCTGACCCATCACATGGGCAAGACCGCCGAAAGCCACGCCACCGCCGCCAGGAACATCCGCGCCTGGAACCGCGAGATGGATGCCGACGGGCTGGATGCCATCGTCATCAACACCAGCGGTTGCGGCACGACGGTCAAGGATTACGGCCACATGTTCCGCGCCGAGGGGCTGGCCGAGGGCGCGAAAAAGGTGGCGGACATCGCGATGGATGTAAGCGAGGTGCTGATGAAGCTCGACCTGCCGCAGGGCGCGGCGAAGGGCATCAGGGTCGCTTATCACGCCGCCTGTTCGCTGCAACACGGCCAGCAGATCAAGACCTATCCCAAGGACCTGCTGAAAAAGGCGGGGTTCGAGGTGGTGGAGCCCGCCGACAGCCATCTTTGCTGCGGGTCGGCCGGCACCTACAACCTGATGCAACCCGAGATTTCCGCCAAGCTGAAGGACCGCAAGGTGCGCACGCTGGAGGCCAGACAGCCCGACGTGATCGCGGCCGGCAATATCGGCTGCATGATGCAGATCGGGTCGGGCACGGCGATTCCGATCGTGCACACGGTCGAGCTTTTGGATTGGGCAACCGGGGGACCAAAGCCTCGCGCCTTGGTGGAAACGACGTGACGTAACGATTTCTTTTCCGATTTGCCCCAATTTCGCCGAAACTTCCGACTATCAAGGGCACCGAAGTGGCGGAGCAAAAACACGTGCGTTGGTTGGTGATAGCCGCTGTCCTTTGGGGCGGCGTGGCACAGGCGCAAGGCCTGTTTTCCATGCAGAGCCGCGAAGACGGCCGGCGATGGGAAGCGGTCGGGCGGCTGGAGATCTCTGGCGTGGCCTTTTGCACCGGAGCCCTGATCGAGCCCGATCTGGTATTGACCGCGGCGCATTGCCTGTTCGATCCCGCCACCGGAGCCGCCGTGCCGACCGAGGACATCCAGTTCCTGGCCGGGTGGCGCAATGGCCGCGCCGCCGCCTATCGGCGTGTTCGCCGCGCTGTTTCGCATCCGGCCTATGATTTCAACGGCCCGCCAGACGCCTCGCGGGTTCGCAACGACATCGCCCTGATCGAGCTGCAGCACCCCATCCGCAACAATGCCATCAAGCCGTTCGTCACCGATCATCGCCCCGACGTGGGCGACAATGTCGGGGTCGTGTCCTATGCCTTCGACCGGTCCGAAGCACCGTCGCTGCAGGAAACCTGCGAGGTGATGTCGCGCCAGGACGGCGTGCTCATCCTGTCTTGCTCGGTGGATTTCGGCGCCTCGGGATCGCCGGTTTTCAGCTTTGGCGATGACGGCACGCCGCAGATCGTATCGGTCGTTTCCGCCAAGGCCGAAGCCGACGGCCGGCCGGTTTCTCTGGGCACCGCGTTGGAAGCGCCCTTGCGCGACCTGCGCGGCGCGTTGGCACGGGGTGCGGGCCTTGCGCCCGGCCTGGCGCGGATGCAGGCGGGCAACCGCAACGAGACGGGCGCGAAATTCGTCCGGCCCTGACATATCTCGCAGCGGTTTGGCTGAGCCTTGCTGCCGGGTCGGCACCGGGCCAGTCGCAAACCGCCTTCGACGTCCTGGATGGGCGCGGGGCGTTGCTGGGATGGGAAGCGGTGGGCCGCATCGACACCCCGACCGGCTATTGCACGGGTACGCTGATCGCCCGCGATATCGTTCTGACTGCAGCGCATTGCCTGTTCGACAGGGCCAGCGCGGCACCGGTGCCGGCCACCGCGATCCGGTTCCGCGCCGGGTATCACCACGGCCAGCAGATCGCCGACCGTCGTGTAACCCGCTGGATCGTCTCGGATGGCTACACACCCGGTTCCGATGGCCGCAACACCGGCACGATGATCGCCCGTGACATCGCGCTGTTGCAACTGGACCACGACATCTTCAGCGCCGAGGCGGATCCGTTCCAGGTCGCCGACACTCTGCCCGACGGCGCGCGCGTCAGCGTTCTGTCTTATGGCCAGGGCCGCGACCAGGCCTTGTCGCGCGAGCCATCCTGCGAAATCACCCACCGCTATCATGGCGGGGTGTTCGGCTTCGACTGCGACGTCACCTTCGGATCTTCCGGCGCGCCGGTCTTTGCCCGCATCGACGACCGCTTGCGGATCGTGTCGGTGATCTCGGCCGTCGGCGACGTTCGCGAGGGTCGCCGCACCGCCTATGGCATGGTCCTGCCCGAGCAGGTCACGGCCTTGATGCGCATCTTGCGTCGGGATGCGGCGCGTCCGCAGCCAGGCGCGGGAGCGCGCCGGATCACGGTCGGCGAACGCGCATCGGGAGGGGCCCGGTTCGTCCGCCCCGGCGGGTCTTGAAACCCGGATTCTCCGCCCCCACATCGTTCGCACCGGGACGCCTGTCAGGGTTCCGGTGATCCAAGACGCCTGTCCCGGATGGGAAGGCGCCGCACATAACGGTATCGCTTCTAGGAGGATGACCCATGCGAACCCTTGATTTTGCGCCGCTCTACCGCGCAACCGTCGGCTTCGACCAGATCGCCGACCTGATGGACCGGGTGCTGACCAACGACGTGCAGACCCAGACCTATCCGCCCTACAACATCGAAAAGACCGCCGACGATGCCTATCGCATCTCGATCGCCGTCGCCGGGTTCTCGGATGACGACCTGTCGGTCGAGGTCAAGGAACAGGCGCTGGTCGTCTCGGCCCGCAAGGCCGAGGAAGAGACCGGCAAGACCTACCTGCATCGCGGCATCGCAACCCGCGCGTTCGAGCGCAAGTTCGCGCTGGCCGACCATGTCCGCGTCACCGGTGCGACCCATGAAAACGGCATGTTGCATGTCGACCTGGTCCGCGAGATTCCCGAGGCGCTGAAACCGCGCCGGATCGCGATCGCCAAGGCCGCGACGACCGCCGTGGACAAAGACGTGGTCGACGCCGAAGCCGTCAACTGAAGCGCCTGACATCGCGACGAGTCGAAGGCCCCGGTGAATTCCGGGGCCTTTTTGCGTCGCGATCCTATATCGTTGTGCGACAGACAGGAGCCCTGCCATGAGTTGGAACCCGACCCATACGCCCGATTGCCCCGAGACCGGCGCGGTGGAAACCCTGATCATTCCCCGGGCCCGCGACCTGGGCGGTTTCGAGGTGCGGCGCGCCCTGCCTTCGCCGAAACGCCAGATGGTCGGGCCGTTCATCTTCTTCGACCAGATGGGCCCGGCCGAGTTCATCACCGATGGCGGCATCGATGTGCGCCCGCATCCGCATATCGGGCTGGGCACGGTGACCTACCTGTATCAGGGCGAATTCGAGCATCGCGACAGCCTGGGCACCCACCAGATGATCTATCCCGGAGAGGTCAACTGGATGCTGGCCGGGCGCGGCGTCACCCATTCCGAACGCACCAGCGCCGAAACCCGCGCCACGCGGCACAAGCTGTTCGGCATCCAGACCTGGGTCGCCCTGCCCGAGGATCGCGAAGACATGGCGCCGGACTTCGAACATCACAAGCAGGCGGCGTTGCCGGTGATCGAGTCCGAAGGCGCGACCGCGCGGTTGATCCTGGGAACCGGCTGGGGCCAGGCCAGCCCGGTCACCATGCAATCCGAGATTTTCTATTCCGATGTCACTCTGATGCCGGGCGCGCATTTTCCTTTGCCCGACGATCACGAGGATCGCGGGCTTTACGTGGTACAGGGCTCGGTCGAGATCGCCGGCGACACGTTCGACGCCGGCCGCATGATGGTTTTCCGCCCCGGAGACCGGGTCTCGGTCAGGGCCGGATCGCAGGGCGCGCGGCTTATGGCGCTTGGCGGCGAAACGCTGAACGGGCCGCGCTACATCTGGTGGAACTTCGTATCGTCATCCAAGGACCGGATCGAAGAGGCAAAAGAAGCCTGGAAACGCGCCGATTGGGATCATGGCCCTTTTCGTCTACCACCCGGTGACGCGGATGAATTCATCCCGATCGGCCCGGATCTCGACCGCACCAAGCCACGCGGCTGACAGGCTCAGGCGATGGCGCGGGCGTCTCCCGCCCGGGCCATGTCGACGATCACCGCGCCCTTGCGATGCCGTGCCTCGACATAGGCATGGGCAGAAACGATGTCGTCCAGAGCGAAGTGCCGGTCGACGACAGGGCGAAGCTGCCCGTTTGCGACCATCGCAAGCACGGCCCGAAGATCCTCGGCGCTGTCGCCGTTCACGAACAGCTTGATCCGCGGTCCGCGGATCAAGCGCGACAGCACCAGGTGCCACAATTCGCGCCCGCCGAAATTGAGCGGCAGGAACAGCCCGTTCTTGCGCAGTGCGCCGATCATCTTCGGGTAGCGTGTGGCGCCGACCGTATCAAAGACCAGATCATAGGCGTTGCGTGCCGCCCTGATGTCCGTCTTGCGGTAATCGAGCACCGTATCGGCACCCAGGTCACGGACCAGATCGACATTGGCGGCGCTGCACACACCAGTCACCGTCGCCCCCATCGCCTTGGCGATCTGCACGGCATAAACGCCGACGCCACCCGATGCCCCGACGATCAGCACGTCCTGTCCCGGTTTCACACGCGCCACATCGCGCAAAAAGACCAGCGCGGCGACCGCGCCCCAGGGCAAGGCCGCGGCCTCGGCATCGCTCATGCCCGTCGGGATCGGAAGAACAGCGGCATCCTGCGACAGAGCCAGGTATTCGGCATGCGCGCCACCGCCGGTAAAACCGAAGACGCGCTGGCCGATATGGAACCTCGTGACATCTCGCCCGGTCGCCACGATCTCGCCCGCGACCTCGAGGCCGAGGATCGGGTTCTTCGGAGCGACAAGACCGGTCATCAGCCGCCCCGGCAGCCACAGCAAACCCGGAAAGGCCGATGCGCGCAGGCGCCAATCGGCGGTGGTCACCGTGCTGGCACGCACGCGGATCAGGATTTGGTCCGGTGCCGGCGCGGGGGTGGCGACGTCCTTGACCGACACGGATTGGGGCGCCCCGTACCGGGTGTAAATGGCGGCTTTCATGGCATCTCTCCTGCAATGCGGGTGACATACGCCATACGGCGATTCCCGAACATTGACCGAATCTCCAGAGGTGCTATGCAAATCTGCATGGATTGGAGATCGGTGAAATTCGACTGGAACCGGGCTCGCGCCTTTCTGGTGACCGCAGAAGAAGGGTCTTTGTCGGCCGCGGCGCGCGCTCTTGGCATGACCCAGCCCACCTTGGGGCGGCAGGTGGCCGCGCTCGAGGACGAGCTGGGCGTGTCGTTGTTCGAACGCGTCGGGCGCGGGCTGAGCCTGACAGATGCCGGAATGGAATTGCTGAGCCATGTCCGCGCCATGGGCGAAGCGGCTGCAGGCGTCTCGCTGGCCGCCAGCGGGCAGGCGACGTCGGTCGAAGGCCACGTCGCGATCACCGCCTCCGAAATCTACTCGTGGTGGCTGATGCCACGTCTGGTGCGCCTTCTGCGTGACACCGCGCCGGGGGTCACGATCGAAGTGGTCGCGTCGAACGAGATCCGCGATCTCAAGCGCCGAGAAGCCGACATCGCCATACGCAACGCCCGTCCCGACCAGCCCGACCTGATCGGACGCCTGGTGGCCGAAGATCAGGGCGGCTTTTACGGGCATCGCGATTACATCGCCCGCGCGGGCCCGTTCGACACGGCCGAGGATCTGGGTCGTGCCCAGTTCATCGGTTTCGCCGATCAGACGATGTTCATGCAGGCGCTTGTCAAACGCGGGATCCCGGTCACCGCAAGCAGCTTTCCCGTCGCCGCCGGCAACCACATCGTCAACTGGGAAATGGCGCGCGCCGGCCTGGGGCTTGGCGTGGTGCCGCGCGGGCTCGGCGATGCCGACCCCGACATGCAGCGTGTCGAGATCGACATCAAGGAATTCACCTTTCCGGTCTGGCTGGTGGCCCATCGCGAATTGCGCACGTCACCCCGTGTGCGTCTGGTTTTCGACACGCTGGTCGACGCGATCCCCAGGCTGTTGCGCGCATCGTGACGGTGCGACCGGGGGATCAACGCATAAGACTGCCCGCCAGTCGCATCAATGTGATCGCCTCTTGCCGATAGCCATAGGGATCCTCGCCGCGGCCTTGCAAGGCCAGCGCGATCGCATCGCCAAACGACCAGTCACCGATCATCTCGGACCCGCTCAGAATCTGGCCGAACCCGGCGATTGCCATGGCGAAGCGGGCATCCGGCAGCGGTGCGGCATCCGGCAGGATCGGCGTTTCGATCAGCTGCGATGTCTCTGCGCCCGGTGCCTTGTAGCGCAGCCGCAGATAGCCCAGCTCACCACCTTGCCCGGCCCCGGCTTCGGCATAGCGCAAGGGGTCGGTCAGGCGCGCAGGCGACCCGACCGGCGTGATTTCGTAAAGCGCGGTCACCTGGTGGCCGGCGCCGATCTCACCGGCGTCGACGCGATCATTGTTGAAATCCTCGCGCCGCAGCGCCCGGGTCTCGTAGCCCAGAAGGCGGTATTCGGCGACCATGGCGGGGTTCCATTCCACCTGGATCTTCACGTCGTCGGCGATGGGCACCAACGCGCCGGTCAACTGATCCACCAGCACCTTCTGCGCCTCGGCCAGCGTGTCGATATAGGCGGCCATGCCGTTGCCGGTCTGGGCCAGGGCCTGCATCGTCGCATCGTCCAGGTTGCCACGTCCGAAACCCAGCACCGACAGGTAGGTGCCGCTGTCGCGTTCGGTGGCGATGTAGTCCTCCAGCGCGCCGGGGTCGCTGATGCCGATGTTGAAATCGCCATCGGTGGCGAGGATCACCCGGCTGACCTCGCCGTCTTTGGCCATGCCGCGGGCGGTGGCATAGGCCTGCTGTAGCCCTTCCTGTCCCGCTGTCCCGCCACCAGCCGACAGCCGGTCCAGAGCGGCCAGGATCGTGTCGCGGTCGGCGGCGCTGGTGGGCGGAAGGACCTGTCCGGCGCTGCCCGCATAGGTGACGATCGAAACCTCGTCCTGCGCGGTCAGCTCGCCCAGCAACAGGCGAAAGCTTTGCTTGAGCAGAGGCAGCTTGTTCGGCTGGTCCATGCTGCCCGATGTGTCGATCAGGAACACCAGGTTCAGCGGTGGACGTTCGGCGGGCATGGCGCCCTGCAGCCCGATCTGGACGATCCGCGTACCGTCGCGCCAGGGGGTATCGCTCATGCCGACCGAGGTACGGAAGGGCACATCGCCGTCCGGCGCGGGATAGGCATAGGGGAAATAGTTCACCATCTCCTCGATCCGCACGGCGTCGCGCGGCGGCAGAAAGCCGTTGGCGATCGAGTTGCGGATGATCGACCACGACGCGGTGTCGACATCGATCGAGAAGGTCGAAACCGGCTCTTCGATCGTCACCTTCAGGCCGTTTGGTTCGACCTCAGGAAACGCCTCGGTGTCGGCTTCGGCAACGGGCGAACCATGCCGGCGATCCGGCCACAGCCTGGGTTCCGCCGAGGACGTGGAGCCGCTTGGCGCGCCGGCCAGGTCGGACGATTGCAGCACGCTTTCGGCCGGAGCGGCCTTGCGCAGTGTCGCCGTCGGCGCCGGAGCGGGCGACAGGGAAGTGTCTGCCAGCCCGTCATATGCCAGGTCTTCGACGACCACCGATTCCCGGACGGGCGCTTCGGCTTCGGTCACGGCCAGGCCTGGCATCTCCGGTCCGGCATTGCGCAACGCCGGCACCAGCGCGACCATGGCCAGCGCCGCCACCGCCGTTGTCGCGACCAAAGCGCCGCGCGATCCGATTTGTGCAAACATCTGTCCTACTCCTCTGACAAGACCCCAACCGGGGCGATCAGAGGTGGGACGCGCCTGCCTGGCCATTCCTTGGGCCTTGTCGAAATTTTCCATCGCGCGGGCCAGTGTTTCGGCCTTGCGCGTTGCGTCGGGTTTTGGCGCTGCGGCGTCCAGCGCGCGCTTGAGATCGTCGAATTCGTCGGTCATAGCACCGCCTCCTTCATCGCGCGGAGTTTCTTTCGGGCTTCGGAAAGGCGCCAGCTGACCGTGCCTTCGGACACGCCCAGCACCGCGCCGATCTCGGCATGGCTCAGCCCTTCGAGCATCAGAACCAACGTGTCGCGCAACTCGGGCGGGGTCAGCGCGTCCATCGCCAGGCGCAGCCAGTCCAGCCGTTCGGCGTCTTCGGCCTCGGCGGCGCGGCGATCCAGTTCCCATTCGCCCCAGCCGTCGGCGGCTCGGGCATGGCTGGCAAAGCGTCGGCGCCGGTCATGCGCGGCATTGACCGCGATGCGATACAGCCAGGTTGTCAGCCGTGCCTGCCCGCGGAACCCGGCCAGTTTGCCCGGCAATGTGCAACAGATGTCCTGCACCAGGTCTTCGGCTTCTGCCCGGCTTCCGGTCAGACGAAAGGCCAGCCGGAACAGGGGATCATAGATCCTGTCCAGCAACGCGGCAAAGGCGGCGCGGTCGCCCTGCGCCGCGGCCCTGGCCAGCGATTCGTCACTTGCATCCATGCGCATCACACGGGTTGGACGCTGCGCGCGCACGGATCCTTGGCGCGGGGCGAGGATTTTTTCACGTGTCCAGCAGCGTGGCGATCATCCCGCTGTCCGGGTCGCGCAGCGGATCGATCACATCGAAATGATGTCGCCCCGGCGCGACATGGTGACCACAGTTCCAGCGTTTGACCAACCACTGCGCCTGATCGAGGAAGACCGGGCGCTCTTCGGCCCCGACCCAGACCGTGACCGGAATGTCGGGAACGTGCTGCATCATCGGGCTTTCCGCGATGGCTTCGACCTCGTCCAGACGCAGGTCGGCGTTCATCGAGGTGCGGAGGAAAGGGCGCAGATCGGAAAGCGGAGAAATCGGCATCACATGCGCAAAGCGATGCGAGACGTGTTTCGGCACCATCGCCTTTGCCAGCATCCGTGCCACCAGGTGACCACCCGCCGAATGGCCCGCCAACCGGATCGGACCGGCCACCATGTCGGCGGCCAGCGTCACGGCCCGCGCCACTTGCCGGGTGATGTCGCTGATGCGCACGACCGGGCACAGATCGTAGGACGGCATCGCCACCGCCCAGCCGCGCGCCAATGCCCCTTGCGCGAAATGCGACCAGAACGACCGGTCAAAGCGCAGCCAGTACCCGCCGTGAACGAAGATCAGCAGCCCCTCGGGATCATCCTGCGGCAGGAACAGGTCCAGCGCCTGCCGCGGCGACGGCCCATAGATCAGCCCGAGCCGCGCGCGTCCTTCGGCATCCATGTGACCGCGGAAATCCGCCGCCTCTTGCGGCCAACGGGCGAGAAACCCGTCCGCATCCGGGATGTAGGCCGCGTTTGCATAGGCGTCGTCGAGTTCCATGGCTTCCCTCCCCTCCGGGTCTGCAGTATTTCCATAGCAGAAGCTCTGGCTGTCGCCAGACACGCAATTCCCGGAGAGACACGATGCTCGATCAAGCCACCAACCTGGCCAGCCTGCTCAAGGACCCCAGCCTGCTGGAAACCCGCGCCTATGTGAACGGTGCCTGGGTCGAGGGCTCAAAGACATTCGACGTCACCAACCCCGCCCGCGGCGATGTCATCGCGCAGGTCACCGACCTGACCCGCGCCGAGGTCGCCAAGGCGATCGACGCCGCCTGTGCCGCGCAAAAGACCTGGGCCGCGATGACCGGCAAGGAACGCGCCGCGATCCTGCGCAAGTGGTTCGACCTGATGATGGCCAACCAGGACGACCTGGGCACGATCATGACCGCCGAACAGGGCAAGCCGCTGGCCGAGGCCAAGGGCGAGATCGCCTATGGCGCGTCGTTCATCGAATTCTTCGCCGAAGAGGCCAAGCGCATCTACGGTGAAACCATTCCCGGCCACCAGCGCGACAAGCGCATCATGGTGCTGAAACAGCCCGTGGGCGTGGCCGCGTCGATCACGCCCTGGAATTTTCCCAACGCGATGATCACCCGCAAAGCCGGTCCGGCGCTGGCAGCGGGCTGTGCCTTCGTCGCCCGGCCCGCCAAGGAAACGCCGCTGTCGGCCATCGCGCTGGCCGTGTTGGCCGACCGCGCGGGCATCCCGGCGGGCGTGTTCAACGTCGTGCCGTCGTCGTCCAGTTCGGAAATCGGCAAGGAGTTCTGCGAAAATCCCAAGGTGCGCAAGCTGACTTTCACCGGCTCGACCGAAGTGGGCCGCATCCTGCTGAAACAGGCCGCCGACCAGGTGATGAAATGCAGCATGGAACTGGGCGGCAACGCGCCCTTCATCGTCTTCGACGACGCCGACCTGGATGCCGCGGTCGAGGGTGCGATCATCTGCAAGTTCCGCAATAACGGCCAGACCTGCGTCTGCGCGAACCGCATTTATGTTCAGGACGCTGTCTATGACGCATTCGCAGCCAAGCTGGCCGAGAAGGTGGGCAAGATGAAGGTCGGCGACGGGCTGGAAGCCGGGACCGACCTGGGCCCGCTGATCAACGCCGACGCCATCGAGAAGGTGCAGGAACATGTGGCCGACGCGCTGTCCAAGGGCGGCAAGGTCATCCTGGGAGGCGGCCAGCCATTGGAGGGCACGGGCAACTTCCTGCCGCCGACCATCATCACCGGCGCAACCCAGGACATGGCCGTGGCCACGGATGAGACCTTTGGCCCGATGGCACCGCTGTTCCGGTTCAAGGACGAGGACGAGGTCATCGCGATGGCCAATGACACCATCTTCGGCCTGGCATCCTATTTCTACGCCAAGGATCTGAGCCGCGTGTACAAGGTCGCCGAAGCGCTGGAATACGGCATCGTCGGCGTGAACACCGGCATCATCTCGACCGAGGTGGCCCCGTTCGGCGGGGTCAAGCAATCGGGCCTGGGCCGCGAGGGCAGCCATCACGGGATCGAGGATTATCTCGAACTCAAATACATCTGCATGACGGTGTGATGGCCAGCGGCGCGCCCGACGACCCGGACGATTTGCCATCGCAAACCGCGCTGGATGCGTGGGTCGCGGCGGCCCGTACCGGTGCCGGCACGCCCTGGCTTCAGGCCCGCCACGCCGAAACCCTGGCCCGTCACGCGATGGGCCGGGGCCTGGGCATCTCGTTGATGGAGGCGTCGACCCGTCGCTTTACCGAACCGCCGCGCGACACGTCTTGGGAAATCCTCGGCGCCGACCCCCCAGGCGAAAACTGGGACGACCATCGCGACCCCAGCCGCGCCTACACCCTTTTCCTGGCCAAGATCCGCGCGGCGCAACGCGATGGCGTCGTCTTGCAATACAAGATCTGGCTGGCCAAGGCAGACTGAACACCCTGCGCCCCCTTGCCAAACGCCAGTGATCGGCTCTATTCCCAACAGGGGCCGACGATGGCGTCGTCACCTATCAGCCCCCATCCGTCCTGAACGCCGGGACCTTGCTTTGCCGATGCGGTAGGGGAAGGGGCCTTGGCCGACCCTCCGCGAAAAGGAGGGTTTCAATGGAACGTCCCCAGTTTCACCGCTTTCACCAGGGTCAAAGGATCCTGCCATTTGACGCATCCGAATACGAGGCACGGTTGCGCGGTCTGCGCGCGATCCTCGCCGAGCAGGGGCTGGACGCCTGTGTCCTGACCTCGATGCACAATGTCGCCTACTACTCGGGTTTTCTCTACTGCGCCTTCGGGCGGCCCTATGCCTGTGTCGTTACGGCCGGCGACTGCGTCACCATCAGCGCCGGGATCGACGCGGCGCAGCCCTGGCGGCGGTCGGCCGGCGATGCGATCACCTATACCGACTGGCAGCGCAACAATTACTGGCGCGCGATCCTCTCGGTCACCGGAAAGGGCAGGGCGATCGGATACGAGGGCGACCACCTGACCCTGGCGCAAAGCGCGTTTATGGCCGAGTTTCTGTCGCCGGTTCGCAGCGTCGATATCGCGCCGGCGACGATGCGCCAGAGGATGCACAAATCGCCGGCCGAGATCGCCCTGATCCGCCAAGGCGCGCAGGTGGCCGATATCGGCGGCTTTGCGATCCGCGACGCGATCGAACCGGGCGCCCGCGAGATCGACATCGCCATGGCCGGGCGCGACGCGATGGAATTGGAGATCGCCAGGCGCTTTCCCGATGCCGAGTATCGCGACACCTGGGTCTGGTTCCAGTCCGGCATCAACACCGATGGCGCCCATAACCCCGTCACCAGCCGCATGCTGTCGCGCGGTGACATCCTGTCGCTGAACACCTTCCCGATGATCTCGGGGTATTACACGGCGCTGGAACGCACGCTTTTCCTGGACGATGTCGACCCGGCCTCGCTGGCGATCTGGCAGGCCAACGTGGCGGCGCACGAATTGGGGATCGGTCTGCTGAAACCCGGTGCGACCTGCGCCGAGATCACCGCGCGGATCAACGATTTTCTTGCCGATCGAGACCTGCTGCAATACCGGACCTTCGGTTATGGCCACAGTTTCGGCATCCTGTCGCACTACTACGGCCGCGAGGCCGGGCTGGAGCTGCGCGAGGATATCGACACCGTCCTCGAACCGGGCATGGTCATCTCGATGGAGCCGATGCTGACGATCCCCGAGGGACGGCCCGGCGCCGGCGGTTACCGCGAACACGACATCCTGATCATCACCGCGGACGGCAACGAGAACATCACCGGCTACCCCTACGGCCCGGAATTCAACGTGGTGGGCTAGCCGGGCTTGTGCGGACGGGCCGCTTTGTGCCATGCCCGCCCGCACCCCCTTGGCCGGAGACCGCGCCCCGTGCTGACCCAGCTTGCCCTGCCGACCCTTGTCCTGATGGCGCTCGCCCTCGCCGTTCCGCGGCTGGGCGAAAGGCTGGTTCCCGAAACGCTGGTTGGGCTGGTCGCGCTCGGTATCGGTTCGGCTATCATGCTGTGGCTGCTCTCGGCGGCAGGATTTGCGCTGTCCTATCTCTGGCGCTCGCCCGAGGTTGCGGATTTGCTGGGCGTCCTGCCCGGCTCTGGCGCGCGGCATTTCCTGGTTCTGGGCCTGAAGGCGGGGCTGATCTGGGGCCCGGTGCTGATCCTGGCGGTCTCGACCGCGCCGCGACGCTGGAAAACCGAACGCTGGTGACGTCGCGGTTGATTTTCCCGCTCCGAGACGTCACCTGATGCAAGAGGAGGGTGTCGAGATGCTGGCCCTGGCGCGTCTGTTGGTTATCGGGTTTGTCGTGCTGACGGTGATCTACGTATCGCTGTCGCTCTATTCCCGTGCCGTGCGCCGCGCCAAGCTGGAAAGCCGATGGCACGACGAAGGCCGCGAGGGCGAGATGGAGGAATTCGTGCGCGAAGGGCTGAAGGATTACGACCAGTCGCTGCGCCGCAAATTGATCCTGGGCGTCTACATCGTGCCCACCGGGCTTATACTGCTCATCCTCTACCTGACCAATTTCACCTGAGGGCCCGCCGATGAGATACGTGAAATGGACGCTGATCGCGCTGTTCTGGTTGTTCGTGGCGGCGTTCCTGCACTACACGCTGCCACAGACCGATATCGCGCGGATCACCGACACCTACGAAAAGCGCATAGACCCGGGTGAAAACCGCTGGTTCTGGGCGCAGGCCGATGTCGGCAGCGACATCAACGCCGCCAACCGCGACGTGTTCTTCATCCAGACCCGCCGCGCCAAGGGCGACGTGATGGTCTATCGCAACGAAGACACCGGCTGGAGCTGGCCACCCTATTTCAAGTTCGATACATCGAACCTGCAGGCCGAAGCGGCGGATCTGAAATCCGTCGCCGGCGACCCGCAATGGGTGGCGATCAAGCATTACGGCTGGCGCAACGAGTTCATCTCGATCTTTCCCAATGCCGTGTCGATCCGCCCCGTCGCGGGGCCGGACGTGCGCATCATCCCCTGGACCAGCATCGTGATCCTGGTGTTGCTCGCGGCGACCTTCTGGGCGATCTGGGTACGCTGGAGACGGTTCCGCGCGCGCCGTATCGACCCCGCTCTGGAACAGATCGAGGACAGCATCGCCGACGGCACCGACAGCATCCGGCGGCGATTCGGGCGCTGAGCCGGATCTTCTTCTCTTTCTGAAATACGCAATTCCCGCCGGTCGGAGCAATCCGGCCATCGGGCGATCGGTGAGACCGTCGGGTTTGCGTATTTGGAAAAGAGAAGAAGCGCGGAGTCGCTAGATGCCGATACCGTCGATCACCCCGCCCATCTGGCGATAGAGATCGCCGTAGTCCAGGCAGACCCAGTTCTCGCATATCTGCCGCCCGTCGCAGCGGTAGAAATCCATCACCCGCAGGGTCAGCGCCCGCCCATCGGCCTCGAGCCCCAGATAGTCGCCCTGCCAGGTCATGGTCATCGACGGCCAGCCCGAGATGGCCGCGTAGTTGCCGTCGCCAAAGCGGCAGTAATGGTTGCCGCCCCTGCGATCCGGAAAGGCGTTCAGGAACGACGCGCGATGGTCCTGAACGAAGCCGTCCCACCGGAAATTCGAACCGATCCCGGCGGGGCCGTACCACATCATGTCCTCGTGCCAGTAGCCGTCGGTGCCGGTCTGGCCCTTGGACGCGCCGGTCTTGGGGTCGTAGACATGCAGATCGGCGATCATGCCGTTGATGATCCCGATGGTTGCGTCGCCATTGCCGATCGTCGGCAGCAGCCCGTCCTGGGTGGCCGGTGCGGGAAAGGCCAACTCGGTCCCGATCCGGGGGAATGGCATCCGGCCGCATTGCCGCAACAGGTCGGGCAGGTCGAAGATGATCTTGATCTCGGCGATCCGACCGTTTTCGACCCGATAGAATTCGCCGGCGCGCAGAAAGGCCAGATGCGTCGAAGGCGCGATGCCCCAGAGCGGCGCCGTGAACGTTCCGACATAGTGGGTGACGCATGCGCACCAGGTGCCCCCCGTCTCGCGGATGTTCCGACCGCCGATGAACAGCAGATCGCGGCGGTGCAACCCGGTGAACGCCGCGCGCAACGGCGCGATGAAGCGGTCGAGAATCGCCTGCCGCCCCTCGACGCGATTCAGCGGCCAGGCGAGGTCGGCAAAGGCGCGATCAGCCAGCACTCCGGCATCGCCGTGACGCCATAACCGGTCGAGTCCCAACCGGATTTCCGAACGAAAATCGATCATCAGCAACCCTCGCGCCCCCTGCCCTGAAAAAAGTCTTGGCAAAGGATGCATCTGCCGTCTAGCTTTTTTGCAAACGTGTGCAATACCGGGCCAGGCCGGTTCCGAAGGGGGATGCATGGCCGAAATCCAGCTGCGCAACCTGTCCAAACGCTGGGGCAATTTCGTGGGTGTCGACAAGTTCGACCTGACGATTGCCGACCGCGAATTCCTGGTGCTGCTGGGGCCGTCGGGCTGCGGCAAGACCACGACGATGCGGATGATCGCCGGGCTGGAAACCGCGACCGAGGGCGACATCCTGATCGACGGCAAACGGGTCAACGATCTGGAACCCAAGGACCGCGATATCTCGATGGTGTTCCAGTCCTACGGGCTGTACCCGAACATGAACGTGTTCGAGAACATCCGCTTTCCGCTGAAGGTGCGCAAGATCGACCCGGCCACCCACAAGGACCGCGTGATGCGCGCCGCCGAGATGGTCGAGCTGGAGCCGTTCCTGCACCGCAAGCCCGCGGAATTGTCGGGCGGCCAACGCCAGCGCGTGGCCCTGGCCCGCGCCATCGTGCGCGAACCCAACGCCTTTCTGATGGACGAACCGCTGTCGAACCTGGACGCCAAGCTGCGTGTGTCGACGCGGGCGCAGATCAAGAACCTCAGCCATGAACTCAAGGTGACCACCGTCTACGTCACCCACGACCAGATCGAGGCGATGACGCTGGCCGACCGGGTTGTGGTGATGGAAAAGGGCGTGATCCAGCAGGTCGGCAGCCCGACCGAGATCTACGACCGGCCGGCCAACACCTTTGTCGCCAGCTTCATCGGCAACCCGGCGATGAACCTGATCGATGGTGAAATCCAGGACGGCACCTTTCGCTGTGCCCGGACGGAAATCGCCAGCCTGACCGGTGCCAACGGGCCGGTCACGCTGGGCTTTCGCGCCGAGGACGCGCAGGTCGTCGAAAGCGGCGGCCAGATCACCGCGCCGGTCTACACGATGGAACTGCTCGGCGACGCGTCGATGATCAGCGTCCGCATCGGCGGCGCACTGGTCAGCGTCAAGGCACACAAGGATTTCCGCATCGAGATCGACGAACCGGTCTCGATCGCCGTTCCTTCCGAGATTTGCCACCTGTTCGACAGAAAGACCGGGGCACGCATCGGGGCATAGCCCCGAAGACAAGAAAGGCGTCGGCAACGACGCAATAACAACCAGGGAGACTCAAGACCATGACCATCAGAACCTTAGCCATCGCCGGCGCCTTTGCCCTGACGGGTGGAGCGGCCATGGCCGATTGCGGCATTTCCGGCGGCAACATTTCGATTCTGGCCAACGATTTCCCGGCGCTTCACGCCGTGGTCAATGCGGCCGAAACCTGTGCCGGCGAGGCCGCGAGCTTCAACAAGAACCACAACAAGGATCACAAGGACCTGATGGTCGCAGCGCTGACGCCGAACCCTGCGGAATACAGCTCGGTCATCGTGGCGAATTCATCCCTGGTCACGCTGATGAATGACGGTCTGGTGCGGCCGCTGGACGATCTGGTGGCCAAACACGGGCAGCAGCTGAACAAGAGCCAGTTGATCACCATCGACGGCAAGGTGATGGCGGTGGCGTTCATGGCCAATGCGCAGCACCTGTACGCCCGCAGCGACATCCTCGAACAGGTCGGCAAGCCGGTGCCCACTACCTATGAAGAGGTGCTCGAGACCGCGCAGGCGATCCGCGATGCCGGGATCATGGAATATCCGTTCGCGTTGAACACCAAGGCCGGATGGAACCTGGGCGAGGAATTCGTGAACATGTACATGGGCACGGGCGCCGATTTCTTCAAACCCGGCACCGCCGAGGTCGCCATCAACAACGAGAACGGCGTCAAGACGCTGGAGATGCTCAAGGCGCTGGTCGAGTTTTCCAACCCCGATTTCCTGACCTACGATTCCAACGCGACCCAGGCAGAATGGGAAGCGGGCAACCTGGCGCTGGCAACGCTGTGGGGATCGCGCGGCGCGGCGATCCTGGACGCCGAAGGGTCGACGGACGAGATCACGTCCAACACCGTTCTGGCCGCGGCGCCCACATGGGGCGGCGGCACCCGCCCGGCCTCGACGCTGTGGTGGGACGGTCTCACCATTTCCACCAACGTGTCCGATGAAGACGCCGAAGCGACCTTCATCGCTTTGATGAAGGGCGCGTCGACCGAGACGGTCAAGGCCAACAACGACGCCGCCGTCTGGCTGATCGACGGCTACGAACCCGGCCCGGCCTCGGCCGGCGTGGCCGCCACCGCGCAAGCCGGTGCTGCACCCTACCCGATGGTGCCCTTCATGGGCGCGCTGCACACCGCGCTCGGCGACGAACTGGCCGATTTCCTGCAGGGCAAGGAAAGCGCCGAACAGGCACTGGCCGATGTCGAAGCGGCCTACACCACCGCGGCCAAGGAACAGGGTTTCCTGCAGTAAACGACAACCGTGCCGGGCGCCCGCCAGGCGCCCGGCCATTCCCCGCAAGCGACCCGGATCGATGAAACACCGCACCTTCTTTTGGTTCATCCTGCCGTCACTGACGGCGATGGTGCTGTTCATCGCGTTGCCCATCGTGTCGGTGGTCATCCAGTCGCTGCATGTCGAACACGAACAGGTGCTGATCGAGGTGGAAAACTGCGGCCCTTTCGGCTGCACCACGGAAACCCAGGTCGACGCCGAGGCAACGGCCAAGCTGAAAGAAGCCGCCCCCCTGGGCCGCTTCAACGGGTTGGGCACCTATGTCAACCGCTCGCACCTGGCCACCAGCGAAGTCGCCCAGGCCTGGCGCAGCAGCGACGGGATCGGCGAGTTTCTGGGCGCGCTGATGAACCTGCCTTTCTACGCCGCACTTGCCTTTACCCTGTCCTACACGTTCATCGTGACGCCGCTGGTGCTGATCCTGGGATTCATGATCGCGCTTGGTGTCAATTCCCTGCCGCGCATTCTCAAGGGTCCGACGATCTTCGTGTCGCTGCTGCCGATGATGGTCACGCCGCTGGTCGGGTCGCTGATCCTGTTCTGGATGATCGATGCACGCGGTATCCTGGGCGCCGGTCTGCAGAACCTGGTCGGCGATCCCAACCTGTCGCTCAAGGCATCGCAGACGCTGACCTGGATCACGCTGTTCGTCTACGGTGTCTGGCACTCGGCGCCGTTCGCCTTCATCGTCTTTTACGCCGGGTTGCAAACCGTGCCCGAGGATGCGACCGAAGCGGCGATGATCGACGGTGCCACACGCTGGCAGCGGACCTGGCACATCACCCTGCCGCACCTCATGCCGCTGACGGTTTTCATCACGCTGATCCAGCTGATGGACAATTTCCGCGTCTTCGAGCCGATCGTCGGCTTCTCGGCCGAGGCCAACGCCACCTCGCTCAGCTGGATCATCTACAACGACCTCGCGCAGGAGAACAAACTCTTCGGTTCGGCCGCCGCCACATCGGTGATGACGATCCTCGGCGTTGCGATCCTGCTGACACCGGTGCTGATCCGCACTTGGCGCGACTTCAATCGAAAGAGCGTGTGACATGGCCGCCCAGACGAAACGCTCGCCCTCGCTGGTCGTGATTTCCACGGCCTTCGTCACCGTCTGGCTGATCTGCGCCGGTTTTCCGTTCGTCTGGACCTTGTGGGGCAGCTTCAAGGTGCAGGGCGATTTCTTTTCAAGAGCCGACTGGACCTATGCCCTGCAAGGCATCCGCACGCAGATCGAAACCGGCAGCGCCTTTACCGGGCGCGGCTACTGGGGTGCCTTTGTCGAACAGGAATTCTGGCGCGCCGCGCTCAACACACTGATCGTCGTGGTCAGCGTCGTGGTGATCTCGCTGACCTTCGGAACCCTTGGTGGCTATGCGCTTGCGCGCTCCGGCTTTCGCTATGCGTTCTACATCCTCATGGCGGCGCTGATCTTTCGCGCCATGCCGCATATCACGCTGGTCTCGGGCTATCTGCTGCCGTTCTTCGAGTGGAATCTTTGGGGGCACCTGCCCACGGCGATCATCGTCATGGTGGCGATCAACCAGCCCTTCACGCTGTGGATGTTGCATTCGTTCTTTCTGAACATCCCCAAGGATCTGGACGAAAGCGCCATGGTCGACGGGTGCACACGGTTCCAGGCCTTTCGTCACGTCATCATCCCGGTGATGTGGCCCGGCGTTATCACGACCGGGCTGTTCAGCTTTCTGCTGGCCTATAACGATTTCACCGTGACGGCGACGCTGCTCAGCCAGGAAAACCAGACGATGGTGCCCAAGATCGCCAGTTTCCTTGGCACGACGCAGGTCGAAGGCAACGTGATGTTCGCCGTCGCCGCCGTCGTGTCCGCCACGGCGCCCTTGTTCGTGCTGGTCCTGTTCTTCCAGAGGCAGATCGTCTCGGGTCTGACCGCCGGCGCCGTGAAGGGCTAGGCGATGGCCAGTCGTTTCCCGGCCAAGCCTCCGAACCGGTCGCACCCCCACAGGAGACCGTCATGAAAGGTGCCCGCCCCGAACAGGCAGTGCTGACCCGCGATACCGACCTGTCAAAAACCGCCGAGACCCGCGCGGTGATCGAAGGTATGGTTGATGGTCTGAACGACCATCGCATCGGAGATATCGGCGCGTTCTTCGCCCAAAGCTTTCGCTGGATGGGCAATGCCGGCTGTGGCACGAAAAACGGTTTGCGGGAATTCCAGGAAAACTGGCAAAAGCCCTTTCAGGCGGCGTTCCACGACAAGGTCTGCATCGACGAGGCGCGGCTTTACATGGGCGAATGGGCCGCTGCCTTCGGCCGGCAGGAGGCCACGCACGGTGGGCCCTTCATGGGCATTGCGCCTACAGGCAAACGCGTGGAAATTCGCTACATGGATTTCTGGAAGGTCGAGAACGGCAAGATCACGGACAACTGGGTTATGGTCGATTTTCCGCATGTGCTGGCCCAACTGGGCGTCGACGTCTTCAACGGCGAAGGCTGGGAAGCCTTCGACCGTGGCGAAAAAACGCCGCCCGCACCATGAGCCGGGTGACCGCCCTCGACGTCGCGCGCCGCGCCGGCGTCAGCCGGTCCGCCGTCAGTCGCACCTTCACACCCGGAGCATCCGTGGCGCCGACCACCGCCGACAAGGTGCGCGAGGCCGCGACCGAACTGGGCTACCGCCCCAACGTGCTGGCGCGCGCCATGCTGACCGGGCAGTCGCGCATCATCGGGCTGGTGGTCGGCTATCTGGACAACCAGTTCTACCCTCAGGCCTTGCAGCAACTGTCAGCGGCACTGGACAGCGAGGGCTACCACGTCCTGGTCTTTTTGGCCACGAACGTGGATCGCACGGTGGACGAGATCGTCGAGGACATCCTGGCCTACCAGGTCGACGGGCTGGTGCTGGCTTCGGTCGCGCTCAGTTCCGATCTTGCGCAGCGATGTCGCGCGTCGGGCGTGCCGGTGGTGCTGTTCAATCGCCGCCAGGGGGTGGACAACGAATTGGCCGTCGTGTCGGAAAACCGCCGGGGCGGGCAGTTGGCGGCTGAACACCTGCTTTCACTTGGACGCCGCCGGATCGGCTATGTCGCCGGGTGGGAAGGGGCATCGACCCAGATCGAACGCGAAGCCGGGTTCGTCGAAACGCTGCGTGCCGCCGGTCTGGACCTGTACGCCCGCGGCGTCGGCAATTTCCACCGCGATCAGGCCTGCACTGCAACGCGGCAGATGTTCGACCGGCCCGACCCGCCCGATGCGGTATTCGTGGGCAACGATCACATGGCCTTTGCGGTCATGGACGTGCTGCGCAGCGAACTTGGTCTGCGCGTGCCACAGGATGTGGCGGTGATCGGCTTCGACGACGTTCCAGAAGCGTCCTGGGCGGGCTATGACCTGACAACGATCCGGCAGGACAGCGCCGCCATGGTGGACGCGACCGTCGCCGCGCTGCTGGGCGAAACCGATCCCGCGGGCACGATCGAGATCCCGGTCGAGCTGATCGTCCGCAGCTCGACACGCGGCTGACGGATCAGGCCGCGCCAGTTACAAGCAGGATCTGCTTCCAAATCGCGGTTTCGTCGATCAGCGTCCATTCCCGGCGCAGCCCGTCCGGCCCGAATTCGGCATGGGTGATCCCCATCACATGCACCTGGGCGCCCGTCGGCTTGCCGAACATTCCCCAACCGTCATGCCGCCCGGTCAGCGACCAGCGCAGCGCGGCGCGCGGCGCGGTCAGCGGATCCTGCTGGCCCATCATGTGATCGACCGAGAAGCGCGCCGACGGAAAGGCCGCGCGCAGCCCGTTCCAGAACCGGTCTGCATCACGCCGCCCGTTGCCCATGACATGGCCAGGATAGAACAGCTCGGCCGCGCGGTCGTAATGCTTGCCGATCACCGACAGCTCTGCCGCCATCATTCGGCTGACCAGATCGGCCAGCGTGTGGCCCCATTCGTCGTCGTTGCCGTGCCCGTCATAGGGACCGGGAAGATCGGTTTCGGGCGTCAGCGGCTTGACACAGGCCTCGGCCCCGCCCTCGCGTGCGATCAGGTCGCGGGTCCAGTCGACCACGTTCAGGCCCAGTTGCCGAACGATGGCGCCCTGATCGCGCACCAGCCATTCGTCGCGCACCTGGTTCGCCTGGCACCAGCAATCCGCCAGGATGCGGTATTCCAGCCGCTTGCCCGTGGGCGCACCATAGACTCCTGCGCCGTCATGGGTGGCGGTGCAATAGAGCCGGTGCGAGGACAGAAACGCATCACCCGGCGTCGCGCACCAGATCACGTCCTCTCCCAGCAATTCGCGATCGGGGAATTCGGCCAGCGTGGCCTGCGTCGCAGCGATCACGCCGCGATTGCCCTTCACCACCGAAGCGGGCGAACGCACGATCAGATCGTCGGCGTAATAGTCGGTCAGTCGGGCGACCTCGCGACCTTCCCAGATGTCGAAAGTGATACCCAGGATGTAATCGGCCGGGTCGTTCCAGCGATTGTCGAAACCCGGCAGAAAAGACATGGCTCAGCGTTTCCCGTAATACAGCCCCACGACATGCTCGGCCTCGGCGAAGAACAGCCAGCGGGCGACAAGCACCCCCGCGATATGGCTGAGAACCGCGAAGGCGGCAAGCACGTGACCGAACGGCAGGATCAGCAGGAAGACCGGCAGGACCATCATCAGCGCCAGCGCGATCAGTCGCAGCTTTTGCGCGTGCTTGCGGCCCACCATGTGGACCATCTCGCGCATCAGGTAATTGGTGCCGGTGTGGGGCGGCTCGAACGACCGGACGGTGCCGCGATCCCCTAGCCCCGTGGCGGTGCCCAGATCGGTGCCGCTGGCGCCGAACCGCCTGTCGCCGGATTGCCACCACCACAATTGCAACCCGCCCGCCGCAAGCAACAGCACCAGCGCCACGGTCACCCGTCCCGATAGCAGCGCGCCGCCCGCCAGCGACAGGGCAAGAAACAGCGCCGAGGTCGACCAGTGGAACCAGCGCGGCACGGTGCGCAACTGCGCATAGATCATCGACGTGGTGTATACCGTGGCAAGCGCACCGGCCGCGCCCAGCCAGCCCAACGGCTGCAAGGCCGTGCCGAAGAACACCAGCCCGGCGCCGTAAAGGCCCATCAGGATCAGGGTCGCGGTCGCCGCCCAGGCCTCGCGCGAAAGCCAGCTTGTCTGCCATTGCGTGAACGCCTTGATCGCGCGTTCCGGCCGGCCCAGGTGAAATGTCGACGACACCAGACCGCCGACGGCCAGCGCGAATCCGATGGCGAAAAAGGCGAAGGCCGTCCAGCCGGTCGGCGGAGTCGGATCGACCCCCAGCCAGAACAGCAGGCCCAGGCCCAGGCCCGAAAATGTCGTAAACGCGATGATCGAGGCGGCCGGATGCATCAGGGCTTCTCGCTTTCGTTGCGAACATCCTGGTCCGTGGCGCGTCTAGCGCTTCCCGGAATGCGGTCCAGCGTCTTGTCGAGCCAGCCCAGGAATCCCCGCGCCTCTTGCGCCACGGGTTCGAGAAACGGCGCCAGCACGTCGACTTCGCCGACCCAGCCATCCTTGGGCCGCGGCGGCAGGTATTTGTTGACCGGTTTTGTACCCTGTTCCGGCATCAGGTCGATTCCCCCGCGCTCGGCCACCAACTGGCTGACCGCGCTGTCCGGGTCGCCAAGGTCGCCGAAATGCCGGGCACCGGCCGGGCAAGTGCGCACACAGGCCGGCTGGCGGTCTTCCTCGGGCAGATTTTCGTTGTAGATGCGGTCGACACACAACGTGCATTTCTTCATCACGCCCTCGGCCTGGTCCAGTTCGCGCGCGCCGTATGGGCACGCCCAGGCGCACAAGCCGCAGCCGATGCAGTCGCTCTCGTTGACCAGCACGATCCCGTCTTCGACCCGTTTGTAACTCGCACCGGTCGGGCAGACGGTCACGCAGGGCGCGTCCTCGCAATGCAGGCAGGATTTCGGGAAATGGATCAGCTGGGCAGGCCCGGCTTCGGGCTGCACTTCATAGCTGTGCACGCGGTTCAGGAAGGTGCCCGTCGGATCGCCGCCATAGGCGTCCTGGTCCGACAGCGGTGCACCGTAGTTCTCGGTGTTCCAGCCCTTGCAGGAAACAACACAGGCATGGCACCCGACGCAGGTGTCGAGGTCGATCACCAGCCCCAGCTTGCGATCGGTGCGGTCGGGAAGCTGGGTCATGCGGCGATCCTGTCGGCTTGCGGGGTTCCGGGGCCCGGCGCTTGCGCGGACTGGCTGTGCGCCCCCGGCGAGAATTCAGCCAGATGAAGGGTCTGCACCGAAACCGCGCCGACCGCGGGACGTTCATTGGGGTCCCAGGTCAACACGAACCAGATGAACGACCCGGCGACGGCCAGGAAAAACGCCGCGATGGCCAGGACGGTCAGCTTCATTCCCCGTTTCATTGCCCGACCTTCCAGCGTAGCTGATCCGGCCCTGTACCCACCGGCGACTTGATCGGCGGAAAGGCCGGCAGGCTTTCTGACGGGGCCGGCGCCTTTTCCAGGCGCACGCGCAGATCGAACCAGGCCGCCTGCCCGGTGATCGGGTCGGAATTGGACCAGCGCAGACCGTCTCCCTTTTCGGGCTGCAATTCGTGGATCAGATGGTTCAGCAGGAAACCCTTGGTCGCCTCGGGCGCGTCGGTGTCCAGCGCCCAGGCGCCCTTGCGCTTGCCGATTGCGTTCCATGTCCAGACGGTATCTTCGTTCAGTGCGGCCATATGGGCGGCAGGAACGGTGATTTCACCATGCGGCGAGGTCACGCGCACCCAGTCGCCTTCTTTCAGGCCCAGCCTGGCCCACCACTTGGTCGGCAGATAAAGCGGGTTATGGCCGTGGATCTGCCGCAACCAGGCGTTCTGGGTGCCCCAGGAATGATACATCGCCATGGGCCGCTGGGTCAGCGCATGCACCGGGAACTCTGCCGCCTCGGCGGCGTTGAACGGCGGGGTCCAGTCCGGCAGCGGGTCCATCGTCGCCTTGACCCGGGCGCGCAGATGCTCGGGCGGCTGGCGGTCGCCATGGCCTTCGGCGGCGCGCTGGAATTTGCGCATCGGCTCGGAATACAGGTTGAAGATGTAGGGCTGCGGGCTGTCGTAAAAGCCCATGCTCACCGCCCAGTCCTGGTAGGCCTTGTTCCACGGCTTGAAGAACGCGGCTTCGTCCGGAACGTGCACGACGTGAAATCCGCCATTGCTGATGTAGCTGTCGATCTGCGCCGCGTTCACCCCGCCGCGGCCCGATACCAGGCCCTTTTCACCCATCCGCCAACCCGCCAGCGGGCCGATGCCGGGCTTGCGTTCGTGGTTGATGATGTAATCGGCATAGTCGGCGTATTTCGCCGAGCCATCCTCGTTGACGAAACCCGGCAGGCCCAGCCTTGCGCCGAGGTCGATCAGCACAGACTGAAAGCCGCGCACGTCGCGGTCGGGTTCGACCACCGGCCAGCGGATCGCGTCCGCCGCAGCCTCGGGTTCGCAGATCGGCCGGTCCAGCAGCGAGATGCAATCGTGCCGTTCGAGATAGGTGGTGTCGGGCAGGATCAGGTCGGCATAGGCGACCATCTCGGACGAATAGGCGTCGGAATAGATGATCCGCGGAATGACATAGTCGCCGTTGTCGTCCTTGTCGGTCAGCATCCGCATGACGCCGGATGTGTTCATCGACGAATTCCATGCCATGTTCGCCATGTACAGCATCAGCGTATCGATCCGGTAGGGATCGCCGGCATGGGCATTGGCGATGACCATATGCATCAGCCCGTGCGACGACATCGGGTTTTCCCAAGAAAACGCCTTGTCGATACGGGCAGGGCTGCCATCGGCCTTGAGCGCCAGGTCTTCGGGACCCATCGCAAACCCCAGATGCGGCCCGTCAAGCGGCGCGTCCGGCGTGACCTTGCTGTGCGGTCGGGGATGCGCCTCGGGCGGCTTTGGGTAGGGTGGCTTGAAGCGGAACCCGCCGGGGCATTCCACCGCGCCCAGAACGATCTGCAGCAGGTGCAACGCGCGGCAGGTCTGGAACCCGTTGGAATGGGCCGAGATGCCGCGCATCGCGTGAAAGCTGACCGGGCGCCCGATCATCGTCTCGTGCCGTTCGCCGCGGAAATCGGTCCAGGGCTGGGCGATCTCGATCGCCTCGTCGAAGGCCGCGCGGGCCAGGTCTGCCGCAATGGCGTGAATGCGTTCGGCCGGGATACCGCAGGTGTCGGCCACAGCTTCGGGCGCGTATTTCGGATCAAGGTAGCGTTCGGCCATCAGATGCATCACCGATCGATGCGTGACCCCCGCCTTGCGGAAATGCCCCGTCAGATCGGGCCTGACGCCCGGCTTGTCGAATGGCTCGAGCTTTCCCGTCGCACGGTCCATCACCTGCGGCTTGCCTTCGGCATCGCGCAGAAACAGACCGAAATCGGGTGACTTGGGGTCACCGTTCACCATCACCGGCGCGTTCGTCCAGCGCGCGAGGTAGTCGAGGTCGATCTTGCCGGCCTTCATCAGGCAATGCACCAGCGACAGGATGAACAGCCCGTCGGTGCCGGGCGTTATGCCCACCCATTCGTCGGCAACGGCGTTGTAGCCCGACCGGATCGGGTTGACGCCGATCACCTTGGCGCCCCGCGCCTTGAGCTTTCCGATCCCCATCTTGATCGGGTTGCTGTCATGATCCTCGGCCACGCCGAAAATCATGAACAACCTGGTGCGGTCCCAATCGGGCGCGCCGAATTCCCAGAACGCCCCACCCATCGTGTAGATGCCGCCAGCCGCCATGTTGACAGAGCAGAACCCACCATGGGCGGCATAATTCGGCGTGCCGAAATTCTGCGCCCAGAAGCTGGTAAAACTTTGCGACTGGTCCCGACCGGTAAAGAAGGCCAGCTTTTCCGGCGCAGCCTTGCGCAGCGGTTTCAGCCAGCTGACGGCCAGGTCAAGCGCTTCGTCCCAGCTGATCTCCTCGAACTCGCCCGACCCTCGCGGACCGACCCGTTTAAGCGGCGCCCGCAGCCGCGACGGCGCATTGTGCTGCATGATCCCGGCGCTGCCCTTGGCGCAAAGAACGCCCTTGTTCACCGGGTGATCGCGGTTGCCTTCGATATAGGCGACCTTGCCGTCCTTCATGTGCACGTTGATGCCGCACCGGCAGGCACACATGTAACACGTGGTCTTGCGCACCTCGTCCGACACTTTCGGCGACAGATCGAGGACAGGTTGGGTATGCGCCATGTCTCCTCCGAACCGGCAACTCGAGGTCAAGTTAGCGTTTGTCCCGGATCGGTGCGACCGGTTTTTTGCAACCGCGTGCACCGAAACGTCTCAATAATCGAGATGTGGCCAGCCAGGCGCGCCGGCAAGGATTTTTCCCGCACCCCCGAGACAAGGCACCATCGATCTGTTAGATGAAACATTGCGTCGGGCATGGGGGGCCTGTGACGCATCCAAGCTCCGGGAGTCGCGAACCCGTCCATGCCCAACCCCTTGGCTTATACGGTTCTGGCCTTGTGGCCGATCGTGACGCTGGTGTTGTTCCTGCGTTTCCCGGCGGATCGCGCGCTGATCCTGTCGATGCTGGCCGGCTATCTTTTTCTGCCGGAACCACCGGCACAGTTCGACTTCCCCCTTCTGGCACCGCTGAGCAAACACAACATCCCGGCGCTGACCGCTTTTGTCATCGCGTTGTGGATGTACGGGCAGAAAGGGCCCTTGTTGCCAGCATCGCTGTTGGGAAAACTGCTGTGCCTGGTTTTCGTCTTCTCGCCGATCCTGACCGTGATCACGAATACGGAACCGGTCTTTTTCGGCGATATCGGCCTGCCGGGCCTGACCTGGAAAGATGCCGCGGCGCTGGTACAGCAACAGGCACTTTACCTGGTGCCGTTCCTCATGGCGCGGCGGTTCCTGGCGTCCGGCGGATCACAGGAAATGCTGCTCAAGGCGCTGATGTGGGGCGGCCTGGCCTATTCGCTGCCCATGCTGATCGAAATCCGCCTTTCGCCGCAGCTGAACAACTGGATCTACGGGTATTTCCAGCATTACTTCGGCCAATCCGTTCGGTTTGGCGGATACCGCCCCGTGGTGTTCCTGTATCACGGTCTGTGGGTCGCGTTCTACATGGTGACGGCCGTCGTCGCCGCCTGGGCCTTGTGGCGCCATCGCGCGCAACCCAGAATGCTGGGTCTCATGCTGGCGGTGTACCTGACGGTGATCCTGATCCTGACCAAGTCGCTCGGAGCGCTGATCTTCGCGGTGGCGTTGGTGCCGTGCGTGCTGTTCCTCAAGCGGTTCATGCAGATCAACGTGGCGTTGTTGATCGGGTTTCTCGCGGTTGGCTATCCTTTGATGAAAGGCGCGCAGCTGGTGCCCGAAGACCAGCTGCTGGCCGCGGCACAACAGATCGACGCGGACCGCGCGGCATCGCTGGAATTCCGTTTCAACAACGAAAACATCCTGCTGAACCGCGCCGCGATGAAACCGGTTTTCGGCTGGGGCAGCTGGGGACGCAACCACATCCTGAACCCTGTCACCGGCGCGATCGAAACGGTGACGGACGGGCGCTGGATCATCGCCATCGGCGTTTACGGTTGGGTTGGCTTCCTGGCCGAGTTCGGCCTGCTGGTCTTTCCGATACTGTTGTTGTGGCGCGAAGCGCTCATGGGCACGGACCGGCCGGTGTCGCCATACATCGCGCCGATTTCGCTGCTGCTGGCGATCAACATCTTCGACATGATCCCGAACGCGACGCTGACGCCGCTGACCTGGCTGGTGGCGGGTGCGCTGACCGGATATGCCGAACAGCTCCGCGCGCAAAGACTGGAACTCAAGCGATCAGCGCCCCTGCCGATGCGCTGGCGCTCCATCCTGTGACCCCATGACCGGACAGAAAAGACCCCGCGTTCTCGTCATCGCCGAAGCCGCCAACCCCGACTGGGTCAGCGTTCCGTTGATCGGTTGGTCGCTGTCGCAGGCGCTGCGCGACGTGGCCGACGTGCACCTGGTCACGCAGGTCCGCAACCGCGACGCGATCCTCGCTGCGGGGCTTCACGAAGGCACCGACTTCACCGCCATCGATTCCGAAGCCTTGGCACGCCCGCTCTGGGCCCTGGCCGAAAGGCTGCGGATGGGCGAAGGCAAGGGCTGGACGATGGTACAGGCGCTGAACGCGCTCGGTTATCCCTGGTTCGAACGGCTGGTCTGGAAACGGTTCGGACCGGCGATCGAAGCGGGCGAATTCGACATCGTTCATCGGATCACGCCGCTGTCGCCGACGATACCGTCGGCGCTGGCCTCACGCTGTGCGAAGGCGGGTGTGCCCTTTGTCCTGGGGCCGCTGAACGGCGGCGTGCCATGGCCACCCGGTTTCGACGCCGAACGCCGTGCCGAAAGGGAATGGCTGAGCTATGTCCGAAGCGCCTACAAGTTGCTGCCCGGCCGGGGCGCGACCCTGCGCGGTGCCGCCGCGATCCTGGCCGGCTCCTGGCATACCGCGTCGGAAATCCCCCGCCGATTCCGCGACAAGGTGATCTATCTGCCCGAGAACGGCATTGATCCGCGTCGCTTCAACCGCATCGCCGATCCCCCTGAAGACGGTCCTCTGCGCGCCGCTTTCGTCGGACGGCTTGTGCCCTACAAGGGCGCCGACATGCTGCTGGATGCTGCCGCGCCCCTGTTGCGCGACGGACGCATGGTGCTGGACATCGTCGGTGACGGCCCGGCCCGGTCCGATCTGCAGATACAGGCTCGATTTCTGCGGATCGACAAGGGGCTGACGTTTCACGGGTGGCAAGCGCACGGCGCGGTTCAGGATATCCTCGCGAACAGCCATATCCTCGCATTTCCGTCGATCCGCGAATTCGGTGGCGGCGTGGTGCTCGAGGCGATGGCCCTGGGTGTCGTGCCTCTGGTTGTCGACTATGCCGGTCCTGGCGAACTGGTCACTCCGGGAACCGGGATCAAGGTTCCATGCCGCGGCCGGGACGAGATCGTCGCCGATCTGGGCGATGCGCTGCAACGGCTTTGCAAGGATCGCGGCGCGCTGCCGATGCTGGCCCAAGACGCACGGCATCGCGTGGACGCGTTGTTCCTGTGGTCGCGCAAAGCGGAACAGATCGCCGAGGTCTACCGCTGGGTGCGATCCGCAGAAGGGCCGGCGCCGGAATTCTTCTGAACGCTGCCGGTCAGTCGATGCTGTGCTGCGCGATCACCTTCGCCGGAATGCCGGCAACCGTTGCACCAGCCGGAACATCCCCGGTGACGACCGCGTTGGCGCCGATAACCGCGTGGTCGCCCACCGTCAGCGGCCCGATCAGCTTTGCGCCGGCGCCGACATCGACATGCCCACCCAGCACAACGGGCCCGGCCAGCGTCACCTGGTGAAAGATCATGCAATTCACGCCGATCCGCGCATCCGGGTGGATGATGATCCCGGTTGGATGGGTCAGTCTCAGCCCGCCGCCGACCACGGTGTTCAGATGCAGTTCCGTCTGGCAGATCGTCGACCACCAAAGATGGTTCAGCACCCAGTATTTGCGGGTCACCCAGCCAAGCGGCCCCTTGACGTCGCGCGCCGCCTGGTAGCGGCGCACCGCACGGATGAGTTTCTTTCCGGGATCCCAGAAGCGAGAAACCGTCTCGCGCGACCAATCGGGTTCGCTGGCCGATATGTTGTTTTCCACAGGCAAGGCGCCTACCCCGCGAAATCGCCGCATTACCGCCCTGATTTGAGCCATCCTTGACGGTATGGCAACACTCGTGCGAGCAGCCTGTCTCGAGATGCCTTGACGCAGCGGCGCGACGCAGCACAAGACAGACGGGCGGCGTCACGCCACAGGTACGGCACAGAAATGTCCGGAGAGCCGGAAAGGAAGTGAGTGGAATGGCCCGCGAAGCCACGCCATACATTACGGCTGACACGCATGCGCCGCTGCCGTACCGCAGCGACATCGACGGCTTGCGTGCCTTCGCGGTTCTGTCCGTCGTTCTTTACCATTTCGGCCTGCCGTTGCGGGGCGGGTTCGTTGGTGTCGATATCTTTTTCGTCATTTCGGGGTTCCTGATCGGAGGCATCCTTTGGCGCGAATACGACCAGACCGGCCGGATCTGGCTGAGGCATTTCTACGCCCGGCGCATTCGTCGCCTCGCGCCCGCCTACTTCGTCATGGCGTTGGTTACGACCGCCTTCAGCTGGCTTCTGCTGCTGCCGTTCGAGTTCCGCGAATATGGCAAGTCGCTGATCGCGGCGACGGTGTATCTGTCCAACGTCTACTTCTACCGGGGCGCCGGCTATTTCGACAGCGCGTCCGACGAAAAGCCGCTTTTGCACACCTGGTCGCTGGCGGTCGAAGAACAGTTCTACATCTTCCTGCCGCTGTTCATTCTGTTCCTGGCACGCTGGCGCAGCGGCCTGCTGAGCGGTCTGGTACTGGTTTGGGTTGTCTCGCTGGGTGCCTGCGTGATCCTGACGCCGTCGCAGCCGACCGCCGCGTTCTACCTGTTTCCATTGCGCGCGTGGGAGCTTCTGTCGGGCGTTCTCCTGGCGATCTGGGGCTACGAGACGGGGCAGCGCTGGCGGGGAGCGGATATCCTGAGCTGGTCGGGCATCGGGCTGTTGGTGTTTTCGGTCGCCGCCATCCCGGCCGGACCGCTGTTCCCCGGTTTGCTCGCAATTCTGCCGGTCGCGGGCACGGTGCTGCTGTTGGCGAACGGCGCCGCTGACAACCCGGTCAACAGGGCCTTGTGTCACCCGGTTTCGGTTTTCTTCGGGCTGATTTCGTATTCGCTTTACCTCTGGCACTGGCCGATCTTCGTGTTGTCCGGCTACCTTCAGGGCAACCACGGAAACCCGTCCTGGTCCTTGATCTGGATTGCGGCATCGGTGGGCATCGCCTGGCTGTCCTGGCGGTTCGTTGAACAGCCGGTGCGCCGGTCGCGCACGCTGACTGGCGGGATCGCCTTTGCGGGAACCGCCGCGGCAACGGCGGTTCTTCTTTCACTGGGTGCGATTTTGTACACGCAGGACGGATTGCCCGGTCGTTTCGGTGCCGAGGCCCGGACCCATATCGCCGCTTCGGGTGATTTCCTGCAGGATTGGAGCCGATGCCATGTTCCCGGCAGCGGCCCGCTCATGGGCCTCGATGTCTGTCCGATCGGCCCCGAAGGGCCGCCGCGCGTGGCGATCTGGGGCGACAGTCACGTCCGCGCCTTCCGCGAAGGTCTGGATCGCGCTGCCTGGGACAGTGGCACGCCGGGCATCACCCTCTGGCGCGCCGGCTGTCCGCCTCTTGTCGGCGTCCGTAAGACCGAAAGCGCCGCCACACCCGCTCAGGACACGGCATGCACGCAGGCGAACACGCAAATCGCGCAAAGCTTTTCGCGCATCGACAGCCTCGACACCATTCTGCTGATCGGCCGGTGGAGCTATTATGCGACCGGATCGGGCACCGGACTGGATGCTCACAACCGCATTGCCTTGCACCCGCTGACCTCGATTCCCGCGCAAGGGACATTACAGGCCGAGATCGCGGAGCAGGCCGCGAAAGACACCGTGTCAGCGCTTCGACAGCGCTTCGACACCATCGCCGTTCTGCGCCAACCGCCCGAAATCGCGCGGTACGACAGCCGCCGCGCCGCGCGCGAAGCGGCTCATGCGGGCTGGCCGCTGGCCGCCCTGCCAACCACCGCGTCTTCGATTTCGCTTGCCGGCGCACGAACCCGCGCCGCAGCCGGCGACGGCATCTGGGCCGACTTGGCCGATACCGGCGACATCATCTGGATCGATCCCTGGCCGGCCTTCTGCGATGACAGCGCCTGTCATGCCGTCATCGATGGCATCGGACAGTATTTCGACAACAACCACGTTACGAATACTGCCGCCCTGCGCCTCAAAGACCTGTTCGCCGCGACGTTCGGACAGATGCTGCGACAACCGACGAACGCCGAACAGGACGACCGCGGATGACCAACGAGGACTGGGACGTGATCGTCATCGGCACCGGGATCGGTGGCGGCACGGTCGGTCGCGCGTTGTCCGAAGCCGGTCAAAAGGTTCTGTTCGTCGAACGCGGTTCCGCCGGGCGACGACGCGAAACACATGGCTTGTCCGAGATTTCCGTGCCCGAGGCGCGACGCACGCGCGGTCTGTGGCCCGACAAGTTGCATGTCACGCTCGACGGAGCCGACAGCGCTTTCTACGCGCCGCTTGGCGCCGGGCTGGGCGGGTCATCGGTGTTCTACGCCGCCACGCTGGAACGGCCCGAACGCCACGATCTGGACGATCTTCCCGACCACCCGCACCCGACAGGCGGCTGGCCCGTTGGCTTCGATGCGTTCCTGCCGCATTTCGATGCCGCGGCCCGACTGTACCGGGTTTACGGCACACCCGATCCGCTGAGTACCGAGCACAGCTTGCCCTTGCGCGATCCGCCCCGGCTGACCGCGACCGAGTCCGCTTTGATGGACAGCCTTACCGCCAGCGGGCTGCATCCCTATCATGCCCATACCGCCATCGAACGCGTCCCCGGCTGTCGCAACTGTCTGGGCACCAAATGCCCCGAAACCTGCAAGATGGACGGCCGGTCCGCGGGGGTGGAACCGGCACTGGCCACCGGCAACGCGACGCTGATGACCGATACCCAAGCCTTGCGCCTGCTGGGGCGGGCCGACCGGGTCGAGGGCATCGAGATCCGGCGCGGCGGCGAAACGCGGGTCTTGCGGGCAAAGCGCTATGTGCTGGCCGCCGGCGCGCTTGGTTCACCGCGACTTCTGTTGGCCTCGGCCAGCGAAGCGTGGCCCATGGGGGCGGCAAACAGGTCCGGCCTGGTGGGGCGGAACCTGATGTTTCACGTAAACGAGATGTTTGCCCTGTGGCCGAGGCGCGGCACGCCGGACGACGGACCGACCAAGGCGATCTCGCTGCGCGATTTCTACCACCGGCACGGTCAGCGGCTGGGCACCGTGCAGGCCATGGGTATCCGCGCCTCGTACGGCGAAACGGTGTTCTATCTATCGCGGATGATCGACCGAAGCTGGCTGAAACACACGCCGGGCACGCGTCAGGCTGTTCGCGCGGTCGCCGCCGCCTCGCAGCTGTTGTTCGGTCATGCCCAAATCTTCGTGGGTCTGATGGAAGACCTGCCCTACCCGGAGAACCGGGTGCAATACGACGCTACACAACCCGACAAGCTGGCAGTCACCTACACCATCCACAAGGAACTGCATGACCGCCGCCGTGCCTTTCGCAAGGCGATCGGTCGCGCGCTGCGCGGTCACCGGCACCTGATGCTGAGCCTCGCGCCGGAGTTGAACTATGGCCATCCTTGCGGCACCTTGCGCTTTGGTCACGACCCCGACGCTTCGGTTCTGGACGCGCATTGCCGGGCGCATGATCTGACCAACCTCTGGGTGGCTGACGCGTCGTTCTTGCCCAGCTCGATGGGCGTCAATCCCAGCCTGACCATCGCGGCCAACGCCTTGCGGGTGGCGGACGCCATCAAACGGAGCAGCGGGACATGACGCGACTGACCCCACAGGACGGTATCGCGGCGGTTACCGGGGCCGGGTCGGGTCTTGGCCGCGCCTTGACGCTTCGGCTGGCGGCGCAGGGTTTTCGCGTGGCCGCGATCGGACGCCGCCGCGCCGCGCTGGAAGAAACCGCAAGCATGGCCGCGGCTGGACAGGTCGTTCCAGTGCCGCTCGACATTGGCAAGACCGCCGAGGTGACAGGCGTTTTCGACACGATCCAGGCGGAAATCGGGCCGATCGCGCTGCTGATCAACAATGCAGCACAATATCCGCGCCGCGATTTTCTCGAAGAAACCGCAGACAGCTTCATGGCCACGGTCGCCGTCAACCTGGGCGGCGTCGTGGCGTGTTCACGCGCCGTTCTCGACGGGATGACTGAACGCGGACGCGGGCGCATCCTGAACGTGTCGACCTTTGCCGATCTGCATCCGCTGCCATCCTCTTCGGCCTATTCGGTGTCGAAAGGTGCCGCGCGCATCCTGACCCGTGCCCTGGTTGCCGACCTCGCCGACCGGTTCCCGGACATCGTGATCGGCGACTGGATGCCGGGGATGTTGAAAACAGAGATGGGCATCCCCGACGGGCTCGAGCCGGAAACAGCGGCGCGATGGGGCGTCGAACTGGCGCTGCGCTGCGATCCTGCCCTCAGCGGAACGCTGTTCGAGATGGACACCGAGGTGCTGCCACCGCGCGGCATGAAGGGCCGTCTGAAAGACGTGCTGCTGATGCGCCGCCGCAAGCCGCGCAGGCTCTAGATCCGATCGGACCGCATCCGCAACCAAAACGCCTGCACCAACTGACCGGGCAGGATCGCGAGGCATTCCAGGTAGCGCGGACCCAGCCGTCGCGGCGCACTTGCCGCGCGCCACAGCCATTCCAGAGCCATCCGGCGCACCCACAGCGGCGCTCGCTGCTGGGTTCCAGCGAAGAAATCCAGCCCGGCCCCGATCGAGGCATAACCGATCTGCGGCGCCTCGCGCCGACCGAGGGCGGCAAAAATCTCTTGCTTGGGCGCACCCAGCGCAACGAAACACAGACCCACTCCGGCATCGGCCAGCCGTGCATGGATCGCGCGCGCTTCGTCGCCCTCTGGGTCGAACCCCATCGGCGGCGCGACCGTCAGCGCGACCTCAAGATCGCGGATCTCGCGTTCGAGATAGCTTTTTGCCGCTCGCAGCACGGGTTCGGTGCTTCCCACAAGGCCCAGCCTGACGCCCTGCTTGGCCGCGATCCGTGCCAGCGGCAGGATCGCATCAGAGCCGGGGATCAGCGCGACGGGGCGGCCCGCAATGCGCGACATCCACACGACCGGATTGCCATCGGCACAGACCAGATCCTGTTGTGCGTATGCGGCGCGAAATGCACTCGAACGGCGCAGTTTGACGATGTGATCGAGATTGATTGTGGCCAGGGCGAAACCGCGTTTGCGCGCCAACCGCTCTGCGACACGCGCCTCTAGCGCGGCCCAGGATGGTACGTTCACGGCGATGATCTGATCGGCAATCGAGAACTGCATGAACGGCAAACACATCTCCCCGCCTTCTAGATAGCGCTATTCACGAACACGAGAAGGACGTTTTACCAGGACATGTGCGAAATCCGCGAAAGCGCGACATCAGAGACACGCCGGTTTTCCGGGGTTTGCCGCGGCGCCGAAATGTCGTCATGATTTGCATGGATAGTCGGTTCCGAAAACGAGGCAGGCAACATGGTGCAGGTTTGGAACCGCGACACAGGCGGGCAAGGAGGCCCGGCATGACCGGTGTCATCAGCCTGCTGGGTTGCGGCTTCGTTGCGGATCTGTACTTGCGGTCGCTTTCGGTGATGCCCGGGCTTCGCGTCGCTGCGGTCTGGGACCGCGACCCAACGCGCCTGGCCGCCTTTTGCAGCTATTGGAACTTGCCCGCAGCCGCATCGCTGGATGCGCTGATCGCGTCGACACCGCCGGACGGTTTGGTGTTGAACCTGACCAATCCCGCAGAGCATTTCGCAACCACCAAGGCATGCCTGGACGCCGGTCGGCATGTCTATTCGGAAAAGCCGCTGGCAATGGCACTGGAACAGGCGCGCAGCCTTCACCGTTTGGCCGACACCAATGGCTTGACGCTGGCAACCGCGCCCTGCTCGGTTCTGGGAGAAGCGGCCCAGACGATGGCCGCGGCTTTGCGCAAGAACGTTGCTGGCACGCCGCGGTTGATCTACGCCGAACTGGATGACGGTTTCATACCGCAGGCGGCCTATCGCAAATGGCGCAGCGAAAGCGGCGCGCCGTGGCCTTACGAGGACGAGTTCCGCACCGGCTGCACCCTGGAACATGCCGGCTACTACCTGGGGTGGCTGATCGCCTGGTTCGGCTCGGTACGGACGGTGGTCGCCGCATCGGCCGAAACCCTGCCCGAAAAGGAAGGCACGGGCCCGTTTGCCCCCGACGTTTCGGTGGCAACGCTGTTCCTCGACAACGGCCCCCTGGTGCGGTTGACGTGCTCGATCGTCGCACCCCATGACCACACGATCCGGGTGATCGGCGACAAAGGTGTTTTGTCGTGCGACGCAGCGTGGAACAACTCTGCGAAAGTCCGGTTCGCCGAGCGCTTTTCCCTGCGACGCCGCCTGTTCGAGTCGCCGTGGAAACGCCGGGTGAAACTGTCGGGCCCGACGCACCCGAAAGTCGGCCGCTGGGGAGCCGCAGCAATGAACTTTCTCTTGGGACCCGCCGAGGTACTGGATGCGATCGCGACCGGCCGGTCGTCGCGACTGGGCGGCGACTATGCGCTGCATCTGACCGAGGTGACGCTCGCGATCCAGAACGCAGGCGAGACTGCGGGCGCTCAGACCATGACCACGCGCTGCGCGCCGATGGACCCGATGCCATGGGCGACGTGACCCGCATCCTCTTGACCGGCGCCACCGGCTTTGTCGGGCGCGCCACGGTCGCAGCAGCGCGTCGGCGTGGCATCGAGGTGACCGCGGTAATCCGTTCTCCTGCGCCGGCAGCATGGGCAGGTGATGCCGAAATCGAGACTGTGCGTGCCGATTTGTCGGATCCCCAAAGCGTCGATATCTTGCGCAGCGCCATGCAGAACGCCCAGGCCGTCATTCACGCAGCCGCCCATCTGGGTGGCGATCCCGCCGCCCATGAACGCGACACGCTGTCCGGAACCGACCGCGTCCTGGCCGCCATGAACGGTACGGAGACGCGCCTGGTTCTTGTCAGCTCGATCACGGTCTACGACACGATGGCATTGAAGCTGGGCGACACCCTGACCGAGACCAGCCCGTTGGAACGCGCGGACACGGCGCGCGACGCCTACACTGCCGCCAAGCTGCAGCAAGAGGAGATGGTGCGTGCATCGCGCCGCCCGGCTTGGCTTATCCGACCCGGAGCGGTCTGGGGTCCGGGGCGCACCTGGCATGCCTTGATGGGCTTCTGGGTGTCCCGCCTTTTCGTGCGGATCGGCGGCGAGGATGGTGAATTGCCATTGGTCCATGTCGATCACTTGGCGGAAATGCTGGTTCAGGCGGCCCTGACCGATCCCCGAGGCGTGACCGCGCTGAACGCGGTTGACGACGACCGGCCCAGCCGCGCGCGATTTGTCCGCGCGCATCGCAGGGCCACAGGATGGCCGCGGCTGGTTCTGCCGATCGGCTACGGCTTCTGGATGGCGATGACGGCAGTGCTGTCGCCCATTGCCCGCCATCTGCCCGGTCTGTTCCAGGTTCCCATTGCCCGCGCTCGCCTGATGCCATTGCACTACCCGAACACCGCTTTGCGCGCCGCACTGGGTGGCGCCGATCGGGCCGATTTCGAGACGGTTCTCGCGCAAAGCGTGGGGGACCACCGGTGACACCCCCAAAACTGGCCTACCTGACCGGCGAATATCCCCGCGCCTCCGACACGTTCATCCAGCGCGAAGTCGCAGCGCTGCGTGCGCTTGGACACGAGGTCTTGACCTGTTCGATCCGAACCACCGGACACGAACATCTGGTCGGACCGGAACAACGCCAAGAACATGCTGGCACGTTCAAGGTTCTCGATGCCTGCAAATCTCCTCTGCGCCTGATGCGCGCGCATCTTCGATGGATGAAACACCCGGTTCGCTACATGCAGGCCCTTGCGCTTGCATGGCGCACCGCGCCCAAAGGAGTCCGGGGCCGGGTGTACAACCTGATCTATTTCGCAGAGGCCGCCGTGCTGGCGGCGCATCTTGCCGACGAAGGCGTCGACCACCTTCACAACCACATCGCCAAGGCGTCCTGCACCGTGGCGATGCTGGCCTCGGCGTTGTCGGGCATCCCTTACAGCTTTACCATTCACGGACCCGACATCTTTTTCGAACCGCATCACTGGCGCATCGACGAAAAGGCCGCGCGCGCCGCATTCGTCGCCTGCATCAGCGAATACTGCCGGGCGCAGTTGATGTGTTTCGCCGACCAGGCGCATTGGGACCGGTTCCATATCGTGCATTGCGGGGTCGACGTATCGCGCTATGCGATGTCTCGGCACAACGGCGCCAACCTGCTGTTTGTAGGGCGTCTGGCCGCGGTCAAAGGCGTGCCCGTTCTGTTCGACGCATTGCGACGGATCGATATTGCCGGAACCCGGCTGACCATGATCGGTGACGGGCCCGAACGTTCGGATCTGGAACGCCGGGCGCAAGGTTTGCCGATAGAGTTCGTCGGCTACAAATCGCAATCGGACGTCGCCAGGGCCTTGGCGGATACCGACGTTTTCGTGCTGCCCAGTTTTGCAGAAGGCGTCCCGGTCGTGTTGATGGAAGCGATGGCCGCAAGGGTGCCGGTGGTGGCCACGCAGATCGCCGGCATCCCGGAGCTGGTGGAACACGGTGTAAGCGGGTTTCTTGTACCGCCGGGCGACGCAATCGCGCTGCAGAGTGCGATTCAAACCCTCTTGAACGATCCAGACCGGCGCCGGAGCATGGGCGAAAAGGGTCGAAACAGGGTCGAATCCGCCTTCGAAATCCGGGCAGAGGCCGCATGGTTGTCTCAGCTGTTCACTGGCTACAACGCGGGCAGGCCGCCCCGGGGAAAACGTCCATGACACCGGTGGATGTCGTTCTGATCGGCCGCAACGAGGGCGACCGGCTGATCGCGGCATTGGCTGCCGCCCAGGGTCAGGTCAGGCAGTTGGTCTATGTCGACAGCGGATCGACCGATGGCAGCGTCCACGCGGCGCAAGCAGCCGGCGCCAAGACCGTTGCGTTGGACATGGCGACGCCATTTACAGCGGCGCGCGCCCGGAACGCGGGGTTCGACGCCCTGGACGACCCGCGATTCGTGATGTTCGTGGACGGCGATTGCACGTTGGTTCCCGGTTTCGTCGACGCCGCGCGCTTGCATCTGGAAGCCAACCCGCAGGTCGGCATGGTGACCGGCTGGCGATCGGAAATTCACCGTGATGCGTCTCTGTACAACCAACTTTGCGATTGGGAATGGCGCCGCCCCGCGGGTGAAATCCTGTCTTGCGGCGGCGACATGATGGTGCGGGCCGCGCTTTGGCGCGATGTGGGCGGCATGAACCCGCAAGTCATCGCGGCCGAGGATGACGAAATCTGCTGTCGCTTTCGCAAGGCCGGCTGGAAACTGCACCGCGTGCCCGTCGAAATGACCCGCCACGACGCGGGCATGACACGGTTCGGGCAGTGGTGGGCGCGGGCGGTGCGCACGGGCCATGGGTTTGCCCAGGTGGGCCACCTCCATCCCGACCACTTCGTCATCGAACGCAAGCGGGTGCTGGTCTACGGGGCGATCCTGCCGCTGGTATTCCTGCTGGGTTTGTTCACGACGCCTTGGCTTTGTCTGGCGGTTCTTGCGCTATACGCGGCGAACTATTTTCGCACTGCGCGCGGTCTGATCCGCGATGGTCTTCCTGCACGGCAAGCGTGGCGGCATTCCGTCCTTTTGACCCTGTCCAAGATCCCGAACATGATCGGCATGGCGCTCTACCGTTTGCGCCGCCTGCGTGGCCACGACATGCGCATCATTGAGTACAAGTGAGGTCGAGATGCCCACCAGAGTAGGACTGATCGGCGCCGGTTATATCGCCACATGGCATGCCCAAGCGCTGGCCGCGACACCGGGTGTGGAGGTCGCCGCGATCTGCGACCTGTCCAAAGACGCGGCAGCGGGTCTGGCGGCGGGCTTTGGTGCGCAGGTCTTCACCGACGTGCAATCCCTGATCGACAGTGGTTCCTGCGACGCCGTACACGTGCTTACACCGCCCCATCTGCACCACGCCATCGCCATCCAGTGCCTGAAAGGCGGGCTGGATGTCCTGGTGGAAAAGCCGGTGACGACATCCGCATCGGAAACCCGCGAGATCGCCTTGGAGGCAGAAAAGGCGGGCAGACGGTTTCGGGCGGGCCACAACTTTCTTGGCCTGCCCAGCTACGAAAGGATGAAAGCCGCGGTTCTGGCGGGCGATTTCGGCCGCATCTCGTCGGCCGAGATCACCTGGGCCTTGCCGCTGGTGCCGTTGCGATCGGGCCCCTACAACCTGTGGCTTTTGCGTGAGCCCAGGAACCTGCTGCTGGAACTGGGCCCACATCCGTTTGCCTTTGCCGTCGACCTGTTCGGCGCGCCCGAGATCATTTTCGCCGAGGCCGGCAAACCGGTGATGTTGCCCGGCGACGACCCGCGGCCGCAGGCGTTCCGCATCCTCGCCCGCGCCGGCGCGGTCGACATCACGATAACGCTGTCCATGGTCGAAAGTATCGACGACCGCTCGGTGACGCTGCGCGGCTCATCGGCCCGGGCGCGGCTGGACTACGCGCACGACACGCTGACCGTCGAACGGGAAAACGCATCGGACCTCGTCGTCAATCCCTTGCGGCGACAGCTTGGGCTTGCGGCGCAGCACCTGAAGGCCGGTTTCGGAAACGCTTGGGTTCAAGCCACGTCGCTGAATACCAGGAACCCCTACGCGCGCAGCTTTCGCGGCATGAACGCGGCGATCTACGGCGCAGGTGACGGCGGTTCCGATCCTCGGTTCGGACAAGACGGCGCCGTCGCGGTAATGACGGCAATCGACGACACCATCGCAAGGCTGCCACAAGAGGTGCTGAAGGTCGCCGCGCCCGCCGCACAGACCCGCCGGCCCAAACCGACGGCCCTTGTGATCGGCGGAACCGGGTTCATCGGGCGAGCGCTGACACGGCGTCTGGTGGCCGACGGGCGCGATGTGCGCGTTCTTTCCCGAAGCAGCAGTGGCCCCTTTCCCGATCTTCCCGACCGGGTGGAAACCATCGCCGCGTCTCTGCATGACCTGGATGCGCTGACCGAAGCGATGCGGGGCATCGAGGTAGTCTTCAACCTTGCCAAGTCGCTGGACAAGACCTGGGCCGACTGCCTGGTCAACGATGTCGGCGTCGCAACGCGTGTCGCGATGGCCTGCGAAAAGGCCGGTGTGCGGCGACTGGTCTACACCGGCACCATTGCCAGCTACGACATGTCGGACCCCGGCGTCACCATCACCGAAGAAACCGGTTTCCCGAACGACATGACGGACCGGAACCTGTACGCCCGGTCCAAGGCGGAATGCGAACGTCAACTCATGAAACTGAACAAGGACCGCGGTCTGCCCATCGTCATTGCGCGACCGGGCATCGTCGTCGGCATGGGCGGGCCGCTTCAGCATTGGGGTATCGGACGCTGGCACGGTGCGGGTGCGGTGCGCATCTGGGGGCATGGGCGCAACATCTTGCCGTTCGTCCTGATCGAAGACGTCGTCGACGGGCTTGTGCGGATGATCGACGCGCCGGTCGACGGGGAAAGCTTCAACCTGGTCGGGGAACCCATGCTGTCGGCGCGGGACTATTTCGATGCGATCCACAAAGAGTTGGGCGCTCGTATCCGGGTCAGCGCAGGCGACCTCCATGTCTTCTACGCGTCCGACGCGGTGAAATACGCGCTCAAGAAATACGCGTTGCGCCGCACCGGGCTTGTGCGCCCGTCGCTCGCCGATTGGAAAAGCCGGGCACATTTTTCGGTGTTCTCCAATGACAAGGCCAAGGCCATGCTGGACTGGGCGCCCGAGACCGAACGCGCCCGGTTCATTGAAAAAGCGATCACGCGTGCCAATCTGTTTGGCTTCTGAGGCGGAATGGCGAACACGCGGTGTGAACAATCCCCGCAAATCGGACGTATTCTTGACAGATTTGTCTGATGTAACCGCCGATACAGGCACAGCGGCCCGAAATCGGGCACGCAGACAGGAGCAGAGCAGGACGATGCAGCGCGTTGCGGTCCATCTTCAGGCACGGCACCCCGGGCACCGGCGGGGCCCCATCGGTCTGCGCATGGATCGCGGGGCATGAACATGGCCAATCGCCCCAAATTTCGCCGTCGGAAAAGGGTGTCCGAACCCGATCCCGCGGCGTTCGAGGACAAGACCAACCCGGCCCCGTCCCGGGAAGGCCGAACGGACCGAGCGGCCGGGCAGGTCGGAAAAACCGTGGACCGTGAAGCGAAGGCCGATGCAGAGGCGAAGCGCCGCGCTGCCGCCGCCCGAAAAGCCGAGATCGAGACACGGCAGCAAGAGGCCGCGGAAGCGGCTCGGCACGAAGCCGAGCGGCTTGAAGCGCAGGCTGGTGATGTGGCCAAGATCAGCGCCGCCAAGCGCAGCGATGCCGCACATTCCCGAAAGCGGGCCGCGACACCGCCCCCGCTCACGCTGACCGATCCGATCGACCTTACTAATGGCCCGGATGCGCAATGGCGCGGTCTGAAATCGTTCACGGTGCGTGAACGGCATCTCGAGCTCAACCGGATCATCACCGCCAGCCGTCACAACCCGGCCCATGCGGCCTTTGACGTGTTGCGCACCCGGTTGCTCCAGGCCTTGTCCGATCGCGGCTGGAAGCGGGTCGCGATCACGTCGCCGACCCAGGATTGCGGCAAGACCTTTACCGCGGCCAACCTCGCAATCAGCCTGTCGCGGCAAGAAAACTGCCGCACGCTCCTTCTGGACTTCGACTTGCGACGGCCCAGTCTTCATTCCGTCATGGGTTTTGCGAACCCTGGCTCGATCGGTGACATGCTGCGCGGCGCGACCCACCCCGGCGACCATCTTGTCCGAATGGGCAAGAACACCATCCACGCCGGCCGCAACATCGCGTTCGGGTTCAACGACACGACAGAACCCTATGCCGCGGAATTGTTGCAAGACCCCAGAACCCGGCAGACCCTGGCCGCGATCGAGCGGGACATGGCGCCCGATGTCATGTTGTTCGACCTGCCGCCCGCACTGCTCTATGACGATGTGATCGCCTTTCGCCCGATGTTCGACGGTGTCCTGCTGGTCGTCGGGGGCGGCATGTCCACCGACAAGGAAATCAAGCAGGTCGAACACCGTCTGGGCGAAGACACCCCCTTGCTCGGCATGGTGCTGAACAAGGCCGAAGGCAGCTCGGTCAAGAAATACAATTACTGAAGGGGCGCGGTCAGTACCGCGTCAACCCCGGCAGCAACCGAGCCAGCAGTTCCGTGAACGGCAACCTGTCGCCGGCAAAGCGCGCGGCGCCCCACAACACGGCCAATCCCGCCAAGACTGTCCCGATCACCAGCGCGCTATGCCTTCGTTTGTCGCGGGTTGTCGTTATCCGCGGGATAGACACGACCGGCTGGATTCCCAGCACCCGTTCCATCTGCGCGGCATTGCGGATCGCGGGGTTCATCATTTCGATCAGGAAGGCGGCAGCAAGTCCCGCAAGCAGGCTGGCCACGCCGCCCATCAGCGCAAGCTGCCGGCGGCTGCGCGTCACCGGATGTTCCGGCACCAGCGCGGTTTCAAGCACCTCGAACCGATCGGTTTGTTGGCGGTCCTCCAACAGTTGCCCCATCGCCGCCTCGGCCTTGCGGCGGGTGACAACGGCATATTGCTCCTGCAATCCGGTCAGTTCGCGTTGCAGACGGCCCAGATCGCGCTCGACATCCGGAGCGCGGGCAAGAATCGTTTCGATCTGCTCCCGCCGTTCGCTCAACAGGCGCTTTTGCTCTTCGATCAACGCGATCTGACGGGAAAGAACGTTTTCGCGCGCTCGGCTGGCATTGGTATCCAATGCGACGATCTGCTGGTCGAATTCCAGTTCGGCCTCACGGATCGCGACCAGTTGCTCGCGCAAGCTTGCCAATCCTTCGGGCAAGGCTTCTGCGTTGATACCCTTGAACTCCGCGATTTCCGACTCGAGCTTTTCGATGTCCTCGGCGACACGTCGTTCTTCGATCGAGAAGAAATCCAGTGTCCCACGTACCCGGTCGAACGACCGCGACCGCGACTGGTCGATGACCGAATACATCAGTTCGTTGGCCAGGTCTGCCGCCTTTTGGGGATCGTCCAGCGTCACGGTGATCAGCAGGCCCGAAGGCCGGACATTCGGTTGCCAGACCTGCGCCTGGTTGATGATCTCTTCGATCCGGGCGGATTGGCGCATACGGAAGATCCGTTCGTTCATCGACAATTCCGGATCGTCCGAGAACAGGTCGTGCTTTTCCATGATCCGCACAAGGTTGTCGCGGGCCATGAGGCGCTGTTCGATCAGGCGCACACGCCGTGCTGCGTCTTGCGTCGCGGCACTGGCGCCGGCCAACTGGTCGGGCACGCTGGAATCCTCGATCTGAACGACCGCGATCGCCTCGTAGAGCTTGACCTGCTGCATCGCGTAGACCACCGACAGGACACTGCCGATGAACGCCACCAAAAGCACGAGCCAGGCACGCCGGCGCAGCGCCGAAAGCACCTCCTCGAACGTCTGGAACTGATTCATCTCACGTCTCCCGCAAAGTGGCCCCCAATGCGTTCGGAAGACCACGGGCAGCGGCGTGGGCGAATGGTTCTGTCCGGGCCGCAAACTCGCCACCTTCGTGCCACAATCTAGGGGAGATGCCCGTTTTTCGCCACGTTTTTCCCGGATGGCAGCGGGAAACACAGCATTTCCAATACGCGAATTCGCGCCACGTTTTCGCCACAATTCGCCGGTGCATCCGGCCGCGCCGGTCAAGCGGCCGGCAGCGCCAGGGACAGGAGATGCCCGCCGCGCCACCATTGCCGGATCACCAGGGCTCGGGCGGCCGGATGATGGTGCCACGGCCCCGCGCGGGCAGGTTCGGCCAGCAAAGCGGTACCGCTTCGCCGCAGCGTGATGGCGTCGAAACCGGCAACCTCGCGGATCTCGGGATACAGCGCCTTGTAGGCCGCTTCCTTTGCGGAAAACACGCGCAGCGCCGCTTCGCCGCGCGGCAGCGGCGCATACGCATCAAGGTCGGCATCCGACGCGATCTCGGGCACAAGTTGCGGAGGGATCGGAATAGCGGTTTCCAGATCGACACCCAGGATCGGGATTGCTGATTTCCAGGCAGCCACCGCAAGGCACAGCCGGTCCGCATGCGTAATGCTGGCCGCGACGCCCTGAGGCCACACGGGCATGCGGTCGGGGCCCATCGGGATCGCACGCGGGTCGATTCCAAGGCCTTCGAGGGCCGCGCGCGCCGCCTGCCGGCCACCGGCGAATTCCGCGATCCGGCGCGGCACGGCGTGGACCATTGCGTCCTGTTCGGCATCGAAAAGAGACGTACGATCGGCAAAATCGGTCACGGCCCAACTCAGGTCTCGCGGAAGATCCAGCGCGGCAATCCAGGATCGCAGATCCTCCGCCGTCACGGTTCAGGCGCGCCTGCGCGCACGCATCGCGCGGCGCCGGGCCATCGCGTCGCTTCGCGCTTGCGCCCGGTCGCTGACCGGCCCCGGAGTGGAGGGTGCCGGCGGCCCGTCGAGATCCCCGGAAAGCTCGACCACCCTTGCGGCCAGGTCGCCGAGAACGGGAAAGCGAAAGATGTCGGTGATCGACAGTTGTGACGTGCCCAACTGCTCGCGGATCGCCCGGTGCGCCTGGACGGCCAGCAGCGAATGCCCTCCGAGGTCGAAGAAATTGTCGCGCGGCGCGATGCCTTGCACGCCCAGGATGCGGGTCCATATCTCGGCGATCTGGCCTTCTGTCCTGGCCGATCCCGGCGCCGCAGGGCGCGAAACCGATGGTCGGCGCGGCGCCGGCCTTGGCGCAGTCACCGAAGGTGCCGATGGTGCAGGCAGCGCGTTGCGGTCGACCTTCTTGTTCGGGGTCAGCGGAAACGCGTCCAGATGCACGAAACGCCCCGGCACCATGATCGCCGGAAGCGATTTCGCCATGGCGGTTTTCAACTGCGATTCGTCGCGGAACCGGCCGGTGTAGTATCCCACCAAGCGGACATCGCCGGGCTGATCCTCGCGCGCGCTGACCACCGCCTGGCTGACCCCGTCCTGGGCTTCCAGAGCGGCTTCGATTTCGCCCAGTTCGATGCGGTGGCCGCGCAGTTTGACCTGGTGATCGACCCGGCCGAGAAAGTCGATCCTTCCATCGATACGGCGCCGAACCAGATCGCCGGTGCGATACATCCGGCCGGGGTGAAAGGGATTGTCCAGGAACCGTTCGGCAGTCAATTCCGGGCGGTTCCAATAGCCGCGCGTCACGCCTTCGCCGCCGATCCACAACTCGCCCGCCTCGCCAACACCGACCGGTGCGCCACTGGCGTCCAGAACGTATAGCTGCTGGTTGGCCAGCGGCAGGCCCAGATTGACGACGCTGTCACCCGACCTTGCCGGTTCCACCGATGACCAGATCGTCGTTTCGGTCGGGCCGTACATGTTGGTGATATCGGCCTTGGTGATCTGCGCGAATTCGCTGACCAGCGCGCCGGGCAAAGGCTCGCCCCCCAGGAACAGGTGCTTGACGCCGCGCAGTGCCTGGCGCGCCTCGTCGTTCATGGCAATCATGCGCGCCATGGACGGCGTGCATTGCAGATGGGTCACGCCGTGCCGGATGATTTGCGCCGCGATCGAGAAATCGTCTTCGGCCAGTTCCGTTTCGGCATTGGCGCGCGCCACGACTTCGGCCAGCGGCCACAGCCCTTCCAGAACCTGTTCGCGCGGGATGCCGTAGTCGATCAGGCAGGCGATTTCCGTCACGCCGATGCGCCGCAACTGTTCCGTGCGTTCCAGCGCATCCTCGATCGTGCCGAACAGGCCGCTGTCGTTGAAATAGCGTTCGAAGGCAAAGTCGAGAATGGCGTCCAGCTCGTCGCCCTCGAGAATGTCGAGGTTGAGATCAAAGGCGTTCTTGACCCCTTCGGGCCGTTTGAAGGCCGGAAAGGCCCAGGCGTATTGCTTGATGAGCCCTGCGGCCGAGCGCAGGTAATCCTTCATCGGCTCGCGCGCGATCTCGCGGGCATGGTCGCGGCTGTCTGACAGGCAGGTGTGCAACATCAGCGTGACGGTGAAATCGTTCGGGTCGTGCCCGGCCTCGCGCAGTGCCGCGTGATACAGCCCGATCTTGCCTGCGACTTCGTCGATGGACTGGCCCAGAAGATGCGTCAGCACGTTGCAGCCGTTGCGACCGGCCTCTTTCCAGGTTTCGGGATTGCCCGCCGTCGTGACCCAGACCGGCAGTTCCCTAGATACCGGCCGCGGCTGCGTGACCACCTCGTGCATATTGCCGTCCTTGCGCGGGAAGGCCACCGCCTCGCCACGCCACAATCGCCGCACGGTGTCGATGTCGCGGATCATCGCCGTCTTGTTTTCGGGCGGCGTGTTTTCGGGGCGCAGGATGAAATCGTCGGGCTGCCAGCCGCTGGCGATGGCCATGCCCGCGCGCCCGTTTGTCAGGTTGTCGATCACCGCCCATTCTTCGGCGATCCGCGCAGGATGGTGCAGCGGCGACACGACCGATCCGCCGCGCACACCGATATTCTTCGTCACACCCGCAACCGCGGCGCCGGTGACGGAAGGATTGGGATAAGGCCCGCCGAACGCATGGAAATGCCGCTCGGGCGTCCAGACAGCGACAAAACCGTTCTCGTCGGCGAATTTCGCGCCTTCCAGAAGCAGCGCATACTTGTCGCGCCCGGCGCCGTCGTCGTTGCCCCAGTAGTAGATGGAAAATTCCATCCCGCCACCGGCGATGCGCATCGGCCCCCTGGAGATCAGCCCGCGATCCTCGTCGGATGTCAGAACCACGGTCAGACCGCGGGCGGTGGTCCAGAACAGTTCCAGCACCGAAATGTCGAAGCTGAGCGACGTCACCGCCAGCCAGGTTCCGCCGTCTTCATGCGGGATCACGTCGTCCATGCCGCGATAGAAATTCACCACGTTGCGGTGTTCGACCATCACGCCCTTCGGTGTGCCGGTCGACCCCGAGGTGTAGATCAGATAGGCCAGATCCTCGGACCGGGCGACGGGGTCGGGACGGCGGTCGGACATCTCGGACAGACGCGGCTCGGCATCGATGACCAGCAACTGCGCGTCGTGTTTCGGCAGGTAGGCCTCGAGCGCCGCTTGGGTGATGATGACGGGGGCGCCGCTGTCGGCGATGTAGTGATTCAGTCGGTCGGCGGGATAACCCGGATCCAGCGGCAGATAGGCGCCGCCTGCCTTGAGAACCGCCAGCGCGCCGACCAGCAGATCGATCCCACGCCGGGTATGCAGACCGACGACCGTGTCGCGGTCCACGCCCATTTCGCGCAACAGATGGGCGGTGCGGTTTGCACGCGCGTCGAGTTCGGCATAGCTCAGACGATGATCTTCGTAGACCAACGCCGTCATGTCCGGCGTCGCATCGACCTGGGCTTCGAAAGCTGCGGCCATGGTCAATCCACGGTCGTGATCGACGCCGGTGGCGTTCCAGGTCTGAACGACCAGCGCGTGTTCGGTATCTGGCAGCGTTTCCAGCGTGGACAGCGGTGCCGCTTGATCGGCTTGCGAAAGAAGATCCAGCCGGGCCGCCAGCAAGACCGCCTCTGCCAGGGGAACGGCGCCGGTGTCCACATGCAGTAGTGCGGCATTCGCCTTGAGTTCGACGGTCAGCGCCACGCCCGGGATGGGACCGGCGCCGCGCGACAGTCCGATCATCGGGACCACCGGGGCAGCGAGCGCCGGGTCACGCGCCGCAAGATCGACGAAAAACCCCTTTTTCGCGACGGCCCTGGTGATTTCCGTTTCCAGTGCGACGGACATGTCCGCCAGTGTTTCCCCCAAGATCACGCGGATCGGCACCCAAGGTGACACCAGCCGGGTTTTCGCGATACCGGCCAGAGCGGTGTCGGAAAAAGCGATATCGAATCCGTCCTGCCCGGTCAGACGCGCGGCCCAGACCGCCACCAGTCCCGCCGCATCGTCACTCAGCCCAAGCGCCAGCGTTTCGATCTGCCCGGATGCGGTGTTGACCAAAGGCAGTTCGGCGGCGACCAGACCTGCCAGCTGATCCCGCCAGAATGCCTCGTGCCGGACGACGGCAGCCACGGCGGAATCGTCGTCGCTTGCCGGCCCGCTCAACACGTCGCCGATCGCGGCGATCTCGCCGGGATCGACCGGCAGACCGCAGGCGCGGCGCAATACGGACAGCACCAGTGCATGATCGATGCAAGCGACGGTCAAATGATCGGACGTGACGTCGATCACCGTGCCGGGCTTGGCATGGCTTTCGGTCAACTTGGCGTGGCCCACCAGAAAAACGGCATCCCGCGCCCTCAGCTTGGCGCAACACAGCGGATTCCAATAGGGCCCGTGATCCAGGGCACGGATCATCCGTTCGGCCTCGGCGGCGGGTCGGGTCCAGTCGATCAAGCCATGCCCCGCAGGTCGATCCAACCTTGCGTGGTAACTGCGCTGCGCCGCGTTCTGGACGCTGCCGACGGCGTCGTCTGCTTCGAGCTTGCCTACAAGTTCGTCAAAGCTGTCGATGGCGGATTCGAATGCCTTGGTGTTCAGCGTCAGCGCAGTGTCCTGTGCACCGATGTCGAAGAACCGCTGCACCAGGATATTGCCGGTATCGATGCCGCTTTCGATCCGGTGCCAGGTGATGCCATGGCGCGATTCGCCTTCGATCAGGGCCCAGACCGGGGCGTTGAGCCCGGCATGCCGGGGCAGCGGGCCATCGTGAAAGTTGACGGCGCCGCGTTCCGCCAAAGCCAGAACGTCATCGGGCAACACCGCCAGATTTCCGATCGAAAACAACCAGTCGCAAGACCTGCCCACCAGCCGGGCCGCCAGCCCCTTGCCCGGGGCGACGACCGGCAAAGCCTGGTTCGCCGCCCAATCGGCGATTGCCGGATTGCGTGTGACCACAGCGGAAATCGAATGTCCGCGCTCCAACAGTTTCTCACTGCATTGCACCAGCAAGGATTGTTCGCCGATGACGATGGTCGCGAAAGCCGTCATGATTTGGTCTCCGCCTGCAAGGGGGATGGTGTCCGCGCGACCTGCGGTGTCGGAAGGGCGCGAAACAGCGCCCGCGCATCGTGCAGGACAAGGTCACGAAGAAAATGGTCGGGGTCGATCTGTGGCTTGCGCTGCACCAGCCGCCGCAACCGCCAGAACAGGCCGGCGCCGACATGCGCCAGCGTCGCCAGCGCGGCATAGGCCCGTCCGTGGTTCTTGGAGTAATAGTGCCAGCGGCTGTCCAGCCAGTATTGCGGCACCCGTTTCCAGACCTTCATCCCGGTCGACTCACCGCCGATATGGGTGACCACGCTGTCGCGGACATAATGTGTCTCGTAGCCGGCGCGCATCGCCCGAAGCGACAGGTCGGTTTCCTCGAAATAAAGAAAGAAGGTCTCGTCGAACAAACCGATCTGGTCCAGCACGCTTTGCCGGGCCAACATCGATGCCCCGGCCAGCCAGTCGACGCGGCGGGTCGCATCGGGCACCGGCAGCGGCACGGTGAAACGGCGCAACAGGCGCGAGACCGGGCCGAACCGAGCGGCGCTTTCGATCTCGGACAGGATTCCGGGAAAGCGGAAGCAACTGACATGGTCGTCGCCGTCGGGCCCATGCAGGTAGCTGCCCGCGAACCCGACCTCGGGATGTGCCCGGAGATGATCCAGCAATCGCCGGATCGCATCGCGCTCGGGAAAGGCATCGGAATTCAGGATGTAGACGAAATCGGGTTTGCCGCCGGCGGCCAGCCCGGCCCGAATCCCGACGTTGTTGCCAGCGCCAAAGCCGCCGTTATGCGGCGCCGCGATCAGTCGAACCGGCGTTTCGGAACCCGTCAATTCAGTCTCTATTGCAGCCTGAATCGTCTCGAACGACCCATCGCGGCTGTCATTGTCGACGATCACCAGTTCGCCTGTCAGCCCTTCCATCGCGACCAGCGCGGCACGCGCGGCGCGGATCGTCATGTGCGGCGTGCGGTAGTTCAGAAGCACCGTCAGGATTACCGGATCGGCCATGGCTCACTCCGCCGCCGGCCGGTTGGGAAAGGGCACGACATCGCGCGGATGGGTGCCGCCCTCGGCCGAAAGGATCGCCGCGCGCAACTGCGCCGCCAGCACCCGCACATTGGGTTCCAGAACCATGCTGTCATGATCGCCCGGCACCTCGTACACCTCGACCCCCGGCACGAATTGCCCCCAATCGTTGTCATGCAGCACATAGGACCGCTCGGAATTCACCCATCGGCCTTCGCCCACCTGCCACTTGCCGACCAGAGGCGGGCGATAGAGCACAAGCCGACCATCCCACGGCTTGACCTCGTAGCGGCTGACCGCCGTCAGGAAAGCCGCCTCGATCTCGGCATTGTGAAAGCTGGTCTGCTGGACTGTTTCCCCGGTTCCGCGGCGTTTTCCGATTTCCCAGGCGATGCGGTTGCGCGCCCAGATCAGCGGATATAACGGCCCCCTCGCGCGTGCCTGTTGCCACTGGATGACCAGTCGGTCGCGGGTGCTCAGCGGGCGGCGCTGTGGCAGCGGGGTGTCCAGCAGCACCACCAGCGACACGGTCTCGTCCAGTGCCTCGAGTTGCCGGGCGATCTCGTAGGCGGTGATGCCGCCGCCGGAAAAGCCGCCGACCATGTAGGGGCCTTCGGACTGCACCTGCCGCATCTCGGCGATATAGTCGGCCGCTGCCGCTTCGATGCTGTCATGCGGGTCTTCGCCGCCGTAAAGGCCACGTGCCTGCAAGCCGTAGAACGGGCGATCTGACCCCAGAAGATGCGCAAGGTGGCGCAGGTTCAGCACGTTGCCGAACATCCCGGCCACCAGGAAGAACGGCTGACGCGGCCCGCCATCGCCGTCATGCATCGCGACGAGATGCTTGAAGCGCCGTGCGGGTGTCTGCGGCTTGTCACCGTCCCCCGAGACCGGCGCATCGCCGACCTGTTCCCCGATCAGCGCAGCACAGGCCCGGATCGTCGGGGCCTCGAACAACACCGAAATCGGGAATTCGACGCGCCAGTGTTTCTTGACCTTGGCAAACAGCCGGACGGCGATCAGCGAATGCCCGCCAAGGTCGAAAAAGCTGTCTTCGACCCCGACATTCTGCACACCCAGCAGGTCCTGCCAGAAGCCCGCGAGCACGCGCTCGATCTCGGTTTCCGGCGCGACATAGTCGCTGTCCAGTTGCGGGCGTTCGAAGGTTTGTCCGTCGGACGTATCAGCCGTGCTGGACGCGGTCTGGCGCGTGAGTGCGTCGAGATCCATGGACGACACCACCACCTGCGGCTGGCCAAGCGCCAGGGCGCGATGAAACGCCTTCACGCCTTCCGCCGGAAGGATGCCCTGGCTCAGATTATGGGCAAGCCGTTCCTCGGCGGGGCTCAGCGGCTGCGCCGAGTCGCGGGACTGATCGAACTCCACCTCGGCTGCGGTCAGCGGCGGCGCGGCCCGCAGGATGTCGGGGTTGTCGAGCCGACGGATCGTGAAACCGGCGATTTCCACGAACACGGCACCATCGGGATCGCACAAGGTCACGTCGAACCGGGCGGTCTGGCCATCGGCACGGTTGTCGGCGGCATTGCGCACCCAGCTGACGATGCGGTCGGGTAGCGGCCCGTGGACCCGCACGAGGCCATAAGACACCGGCACCCAGAGATGCGTCGGCTGGTACCCCGCGATCAGATCCATCGCCCATCCGGTGGCGATGTCCAGAAGCGCGGGATGCAGAAGGCAGCCATCATCGCGCGCCTGCGGCCCCAGCGACAGATCGGCGATGCCTTCGCCTTGCCCGATGGCCCGGCTGTCCAGCACCTTCCAGCGCGAGCCAAAGGCCAGATGCACCTCTTGCGGGGCGCGCAGCTTGCCGCCGCCATCGGCATGGGCCGCCTGCCCGCAGCGTGCCCGGATCGCGGGCAAGTCCAGCGGTGCGGGCCGGGTGAGCGGTGTCAGAACCAGCGTGCCTTCGGCCGTCAGACTGCGACCGCGCCGCCCGTTATGCGTGCAATCGGCCAGAACCGACAGACCATAGCCCTGGTCGTTGCGTGTCAGCCGCACCAGAACGTCGCGTTCGCCATCGTCCGCGACGCGCAGGGGACGCAGGAAATTCAGATCCCGGATCTCGAACGGCCCCGGCGCGTGATGTGCATGCAATGCATGCGCCGCCAGCGTCAGATAGCCGGTTCCGGGCAACAGCGCGTCACCCGATTTCGTCCGGTGTTCGCCGATGAACCAGTCATCGGTGCCGTATCGGGCGTGAAAAACCCGGTTTCCGTCGTCATCGAACGTGGCGGTGTCAAGCATCGGCAACGCGATCGGGTCTTCCGGCGCGGGCGGCAGATCGCCGTGGCGGGCGGCCACGGCTTCGGCGGCCATCCCAACCTCGTTCCAGATTCCCCAGTTGATCGCCACAACGCGGGTCTTGCCGCCGCGCCGCGCCTTGGCGAAGGCGTTCAGAAATTCGTTGGCGGCGACGTAATCCACCTGCCCCGCCGGCGCGGTAACGGTCGAGGAAGAGCTGAACAGCGCCATCCAAGCGACCGACCCGTCGGGAAAAGCCTGACCCAGCACTTCGGTGCCGTGGATCTTGGGGGTGAAGACATCCTCTATGCTGGTCGGGCTTTTCGACAGCAGTGGTCCGTCGTCGATCACACCCGCGCCGTGGATGACACCGGTGATCGGACCGAACCGGTCTTCGGCCTCGGCCCGTGCGGCGCGCATCTGGTCCAGGTTGCAGACATCGGCAGCGACCAGCATCACCTCGGCGCCGGCGTCTTCCAACCTGCGGACCGCCTCGATGCGGCGCGATACCGGGTCCTGCGGCGCGTGGCGCTTGATGTGATCGTCCCAAAGCGCACGATCTGGCAGGGCCTTGCGGGCCACCAGGACCAGCTTGGCCCCCTTCCGCGCGTAGTCTTCGGCCAGCGACAACCCGATGCCGCCGAAACCGCCGGTGATGAACACCACGGCCCCGTCCGGCGCGGTCTCGTCTGCGTCCAGAAGGACCGGCATCATCGCCGCTTCGAACCGGCGATCGGCGCGCAGCGCGGCGATGGCGTCCGAAGGTTCGGCCAGCAAATCCTCGAGCACCCGCAGTGCCAGCGCGCCAAAGGCCTTGTCGCGAGCCTGTTCCGCCTTGCGACGCGACCAGAGCCCGACATCCGCCGGTGCAGGCAGTTGCACATCCACAACCGCCACGCTGACGCCGGGCAGTTCCCGCGGGATGACACGAGCGGGACCGGCGATGGTGGACTTTGCCGGGTATTCCAGTGGCTCGTCGCGAACCTGCGCGGCGCCGTTGGTCACGACCGTGATATGCAGCGGGCGCGGCAATCCTTCGCCATCCATGGCCTGAGCGAGGAACAGCAGCGAATAGAAGCCCTGCTCCTGCACCCGGTGGAAGAACGATGATCCCGGACGATGGCTTTCGCCCTCGGTCACCAGCCAGAAATGCGCGATCCGGCTGGGCACAATCCCGCGCAGGGCCAGGTCCTGGAAAAGCAGGTCATAGCCTTCGCGCCCGCGTTCCGGCGACAAAACGTAGCCGGTGCCATCGAGCCGCGCAAAGGTATCGCCCGGCGTCACGCCGATCACGCTGTGCCCGGCGGCCTCGAGGCGCGCCGCACAGGCCCGGCCAAGCCCGGCCTCGTCGAGGAATATCAGCCAGGTTTGCGGTTCGGCATCGCCAAGCCCGTCGGCGACATCGACCGGCACCAGCGCGGGGCGCGGGCGCCAGACCGGCTTCCATCCCCATTGCGCGATATCGTCGTTGCGCATCAGGAATTGCGGCGCCGCATCCGCGGTGGCCTTGCCGGGTTCGATGAAGTATCGGCTGCGCTGGAACGCGTAGGTGGGCAGCGGCACGCGATGCCGCGTGGCGTCTCCCCAGACCTGATCCCAGTCGATTTCGGCGCCGAGCGCCCAAAGCCGGCCCAGAACCTCGAACATGTGCTTGTCGTCGGCAATGGCTTCGTCGGGATGGCGCAGCGAAGACAGGGCCTGGTTCGCGCTGACCTCCGCATGCTGGCGCGCCAGAGACGACAGCGCCTTGCCCGGCCCGACCTCCAGAAAGATGCGGTTGGGTGCCGCAAGGGCGCCGATGCCCTCGGCGAAGAAAACCGTGCCGCGCAGATGTTCGACCCAGTAGTCGGGATCGGTGGCTTGCGCATCGGTCATCATCTGCCCGGTGCGGTTCGAGGTCAGCGGGATGCGTGGCGGCTTCAGTTCGATGGTGCGCAGATAGGCGCGGAAATCCTCGAGGATCGGGTCCAGCATCCGGCTGTGCGCGGCAATGTCGATGCCGATGCGCTGGCAGTCGATATCCTGCGTGCGCAACGCCTGCTCCAGCCGGTCGAGTGCGCCCTGCGGGCCCGAGACGACCGACAGGTCGGGCGCGTTCACGGCGCCCAGGTCCAGATCGTCGCCCAGCATCTCGGTCAGGCGGTCGGCCGAAAGCGCCACCGACAGCATGCCGCCCGCCGGAACGGTGTCGAAAAGCCTGCCGCGCAGGTGCACAAGCCCGATGCAATCCTCGAAACTCATGACCCCCGCCACACAGGCGGCGGTGTTTTCGCCCATCGAATGACCGGTCAAGGCGGTGGGTTCGACCCCCCAACCCATCCACATCTGCGCCAGTGCGTATTCGACGATCATGATCAGCGGCAATTGCAGCGACGGCTTTTGCAGCGCCTTGTCCGCCGCGGCCCGATCCGCCGCATCCGGCAGCCACAGCGCGCGCATGTCGGCATCGGTCATCTCGGCCAGCACGTCCAGCCCGCGATCCATCCATTCGGCGAAGACCGGCTCGGTTTCGTAAAGATCGCGCGCCATGCCGGCGTATTGCGCGCCACCGCCGGGGAACATGAAAACGATCTCGGGCGCATCCAGCGCGGTGTGGCCGTGGACACGGCGCGCATTTTCGCCGTCGAGCAGGCGCGCGGCCTCGTCATGGCTTTCGGCGACGACGATCATGCGCCGGTCGAACGCACAGCGCCCTTGCTTGAGCGTGAAGGCGATGTCGGCCAGCGGCTGTTCGGGATGCTCGCGCAGGTGCCGGGCCAGCCGGCTGGCGTTCTCTTCCAGCGACGCCTTGCTCTTGGCCGACAGCGTCAGGATCTGGAAAGGCCAATCGCTGTCTTCCGAAACGCCCCGGCCCGGTGCCTCTTCCAGGACGACATGCGCGTTGGTGCCGCCCACACCCAAAGAATTCACCCCGGCCCTGCGCGGATGCGTGCCGCGCGGCCAGTCGCTCAGCCGATCGTTGACGCGGAAGGGCGAGGCGTCGAAATCGATGGCGGGGTTCGGTTTCTCGTAACCCAGGCTGGGCGGGATCTGCGCGTTGTGCAACGCCAGCGACGCCTTGATCAGGCTGGCCACGCCGGCGGCCGTGTCGAGATGGCCGATATTGGTTTTCACCGACCCGATCCGGCAATGACCGACGCCACGTCCGGTCTCGCGAAAGGCCTGGGTCAGCGCGGCGACTTCTATCGGATCGCCAAGATAGGTGCCGGTGCCGTGGCATTCGACATAGTCGACCGTATCGGATGAAACGCCCGCCACCGCCTGCGCCTCGGCCACGGCTGCCGCCTGTCCGTCGACGGAAGGTGCCAGATAGCCGGCCTTTTGCGCGCCGTCATTGTTGACCGCGCTGCCCTTGATGACGGCGTAGATATGGTCGCCATCGGCCTGCGCATCGCCCAGCCGCCGCAAGACCACAACGCCTGCGCCTGACCCGAACACGGTGCCCTGCGCGCGGTGATCGAAGGCGTGGCATTGCCCGTCCGGCGACAGGATCTCGTTTTCCTTGAAAAGATAACCGCGATTGTGTGGCAGCTCGATCGTCACGCCCCCCGCCAGCGCCAAGTCGCATTCGCCGTTCAGCAGCGCCTGCACCGCGTAATGCGTGGCCACCAACGACGTGGAACACGCGGTCTGCAGGTTGACAGAAGGCCCGTGCAGATCCAGCACATGGCTGAGCCGCGTGGTCATGAAATCCTTGTCGTTGCCGGTATGGCGCAACAGGAACATGCCGGTCGATTCGACCAGGTCGGGATTCGAGCAGATGTTGAAATAGAAATAGCTGCCCATGCCGCAACCGGCGAACACACCGACCTGACCATCGAAGTTCTCGGGCACGTGCCCGGCGTTTTCCAACGCCTCCCAGGCGGTTTCCAGGAATTGCCGGTGCTGGGGGTCCATCACCGCGGCTTCCTTGGGCGAAAAGCCGAAGAACTCGGCATCGAAATGGTCGAAATCGTCCAGCGGCGCGGCGAAGGGCACGTAGTCGCGGTGGCGGATCAGACCGGGGTTTTCGCCCGCCTCGAGCAGTTCGGCCTCGGACAATCTGCGGATCGAGGAGACGCCGTCACGCAGGTTGCGCCAATAGGCGGCGATGTCCCGCGCACCGGGTAGGTGAGCCGCCATGCCGACAATCGCAATATCCGTTTCAACAGACGCAAGAGACGCGTCGCCCGCCATAATCGCCGTCCCACTCAAATTACCCGCAAGCCGTCTTGGGCTGTGCGGGGAAAATGCGGCGATTTTGAGGAAAAGTCCTCAAATTCGCCCCAATTTCACTGTCGCCAATGTCGCAGCGTTTCCCCTGCGTGAACAATGGCCGAATTGCAAACCATTGTATCCTTCTGCGCAAGGAAAAGCGTCACAAAACCGCCAGCGGCGGGATGGCGTCCCAGTTCAGCCAAAGTGCGAGCGCGGCCAAGGCCGCCCCTGCCAGCGCGCAAACTGCATCATGCAGCGGATCCCAGGCACCCATGCGCCGCGCCAGCCAGACAACCACCGGATAGGCCAGCAGAACCGCGACGCCCTGCGCCACAAGCGCACCGACAAGCCCGGCGATTTCCAGCCCTGCGATCAATGCACCGATCATGAGCACCGCCCGTGCCAGGGCGAGGATGAAGAACCGTCTGGAATCGCCCGCGGCCAGCGCAGCCTGATCATAGGTCAGCGCCACGATGGTCGGCACCTGCATGCACGCGATGACAACGACGATCCCGCCCGCCATCGCATAGCGCGGATCGTAAAGAAGATCGACAAGCCAGACACCCAGCATGGCAAACCCGCCGACCATCGCCAGCAGCGCGACCGTCACCGCGAACCGCATCTTGCGCAGCTTGACGAAGTTTTCGCGGCTCTGCCCGGGGGGCGTTTCCCGGTAGACCGGAATCAGCACCTTGCGTGTGACCAGCCCACCCAGAAGCATCGGGAACGAGGCGAGGAAGAAGCCGATATTGTAGACCCCGAAGGCATCCAGCGGCAGGTATTTCCCGATCAGCAGCTTGTCGCCCTGGCTGAAGGCAAAGCCGCAGACGGTCGACAGGAAAATCCACTTGCCGAAGCCGATCAGTTCAGACACCGCCGGACCTTCCCACCGCAAACGGTTGCCATCGCCGGGCAGAAAACGCCACAACAGGCCCAGCAGGATCGCCTGGCTGACGATGCCGCTGAGCACCAGCGCCCAGACCGACCGCAACCACCAGGCCAGTGCTATCGCGATGACCAGCGCCAGAAGCTGCGTGCCGATCTCGATCGCCGTGACGCGGCCCAGAACCAGGTGCCGGTTCGCCGTTTCCATCTTGGTCGGGTTGAACCCCTGCAGGATCAGCGTCAGCGCCGCGACGGGCAGCAATGTCAGGATCTGCGGTGCGCCGTAGATCAATGAAAGCGGCCAAGCCAGGGCACAGGCCACGAGCCACAGCGCGAACCCGCGCATCACCTGCATGGTCCAGGCGGTATCCAGGAAATCGCGGTCGTCGCCGCGTTTGCTTTGCAGGATCGCGGGCGTGATTCCCACATCCGAGAAATTGTGCAGGCCCTGCAGGAAGACCATGATCAGCGCCATCATCCCGAAGGCTTCGGGGAACAAAAGGCGGGTCAGGATCAGGTTCGACGCCAGGCGCAAGGCCTGTTGGGTGCCGAACCCGCCCACGGTCAGCAGCGACGAGCGCAGCGCACGGGCGGTCAGTGAAGCACCGCCCAACCGGGATGTGAGGGCACCGATCATCGTCCGCGGCTCCAGCCGGTCTTGCCACCCAGCCCCAGCCGCACCAGCAGCGCGACCCCGGCATAGACCGCAAAACCCGCCGGGTCGCGCAACGCGAGCCCAAGCTTGGCCGCAGCGGGAAAGGCCGGTTTGTCATCGTTGGCCAGCAGGTGCGGAAACCGCTCGGTGATTTCGGAGACGCCGCGATCCTGCCGCTGCCGGACCCGCACGAGGTTGCCCAACCCTTCGGCGATCGGCCAGCGATAGGGCGCTCCGACCCTGATCCTTTCCTCCGGCGCGAAGGACAGCCGCACGAAGGTGTCGTCCGAGATGATATCCGGAAACGCGCCCCAGCGGGCCCGTCCCGCCGCGTTGACGGCGAACAGGCCGCAACCCGGCACACCCTGCGCCATGAACGGCACCTGCCGCCAGATCCGGGCATAGGCGCGGCTGGCCCAGTTGTCCGGCGCGGCGATCTGCACCGCGCCGCTGGCATAGCGCGGCGCGTCGTCATCCAGCACCTCGGCCAGTTGCATCAGCAAGTCCGGTCCGACAGTCACATCGGCATCGAGATAGACGCGCATGGCGGACCGTGCCGCCGCGTCGCCTGCGTTCAATGCCGCCAGCTTGCCACCTTCGGCCCGTTCGATCACCTGCAAGGTCCAGCCCTGCGCCGCGAAACCGGGCGCTTCGGCGCGGGCAACAGCCGCGGTTTCATCCCGGCAGCCGTTGGCCACGACGATGGCGTCGATCGCGCCGGGCCAAAGCCCGCGCGACGCCGCAACCGCCCGCAGGCACCGGCCGATCAACGCTGCCTCGTTCGAGGCCGGTACGATCACCGACAGGGTCGGGCGCCTTTGCGTCGTGTTGCTGTCCATCTGCCGTACCAATGCGGCCACACCCCGAAAAAATCCACCCGTCTGCCGCAGAATAGTTGCCGCCCGACTGTGGCCAAAGGATGAAATAGCCTAGACTTGGGCGTGATTGACCCATGCCCCGCGGGGCCCGCTGCCAAGCTCAGGATCACCGTTGTGACGCGCCCGTTGAGGATCGGTTATCTTGTGCCCCAGTTTCCGGGGCAGACGCACATCTTCTTCTGGCGGGAAATCCGCGCGCTTGAAGAGATGGGCCACGAGGTGCATCTGCTGTCGACGCGCAAACCACCCCAGGGGCTGATTTCGCACCGCTGGTCCGCCGAAGCGATGGCGCGAACCACCTATCTTGGCGCCGTTGCCCCCTTGCAGGCTGCCGGTGGACTGGCCCGGCTTCTGCCCCGCGGCCTGCCGGTCTGGATGGCGCGCGAAGGTCTGGATTTCACGAAGGATGCGATCCTGACGCTGTCTGCCGCGCAGGCCTTGCTGACCCTTTCACGCGTGCGGCGGCTGGATCACGTGCACGCCCATTCCTGCGGCCGCGCCGCACTGATCGCGGCCTTCGCCGAGCGGATGGGCGGGCCGCGCTATTCGCTGACGCTGCATGGTGCCTTGCAGGATTACGGCCCGGGCCAGCGCTTCAAATGGCGGCACGCGGCCTTTGCCACGGTCATTACCCAGACCTTGCGAAACACGCTGTCCCGCGACCTGGGCGGCTACCTGCCCGATCGTCTGCCGGTTCAGGCGATGGGGGTCGACACCGACGATCTGCGGCCGGCCGGTCCTTACCAGCCCGTCCAGCACGGCGAACCGATGCGATTGTTCTCGTGCGGCCGCCTGAACGTGTTCAAGGGACACCAGGACCTGATGAGCGCGGTTCGGCAATTGCTGGATGACGGCGTCGATGTCCGGCTCGAGATCGCCGGAGAGGACGATGTGGGCGGAACCGGTTACCGCAAGGAACTCGAGACGCATCTGCGCAAGCTCAGGCTGCAGGATCATGTTCGCCTGCTGGGTGCGGTCGATGCCGACATTGTGCGCGACAAGCTTCAGCAAGCGCATCTGTTCGTCCTGGCCTCGTGGAACGAACCGCTGGGCGTCGCGTATATGGAGGCGATGGCCTGCGGCGTGCCGACGATCGGCACCAATGCGGGCGGCGTTCACGAACTGATCGAGGACGGGGTGACAGGCCGGCTGGTTGCCCCGAAAGCGCCGCGCGAACTGGCGCGGCTTATCCGTGACCTGGCTCAGTCGCCAGAGACCTGCCGCGCGTTTTCCACGGCCGGGCGCGCGCATGTCGTGGCAAATTTCAGCGCCGCGGGCGGGGCGGCTTGCCTGGTCCGCGAAATCCGCCACGCGATGGGCACGGCACCCTAGCCAGCGTCGATACCGATATCGGCTCCCGGGTCGTCGGAAAACCGCAACACTTCGATTCCGATCATCGTCGCGGTGCCGACCCGGCTGGTGGCGACGATCCGCGCCCCGTCCCGCGTCAGCGTCCAGTCCGCGCGACGGCCCGGCAACTCGGCGACGTCACGACCGGGACCGCCATGCAATCGGTCGACGCCACCCAGCGAAACCAAAAGATCGTCGCCCGGACCGCCCAACAGGATATCCTCTTCCGGCGTGCCGGTCAGGGTGTCCGGTCCATCCTGGCCACGCCGAACGACCCCATCGGAGAAGACCGACGGATCACGGATTTCCCAACTGGTCGGGCCTGTGGCGTTGAAAGCCATCAGCATGTCCCACCGCGGGTTTGCGTCGTCGAGATGCCGAAGCGCCCCCCAGCTGCCCCATTTCGTGGCGGGGGCGACGTCGACGAAAGCGTTGAACAGCGTGCCGCCCGCATCGACCCAGCCGGCCATCAGCAGCTCGTAAAGCCGGGCCATTTCGGGCGTGTAGTTGAACTGCGTGAAGAACTCGGTCAGCCGATCATCGTTGACCCGATCGCCATGTGCGACCACATGCGTGCCGCCTTCGTACATGATCAGGCGCAGACCGGCGCGGCCTGCGGCCGCCGCATGATACGGAAATACGTCCTCGACCAATTCGCGCAGCGACCCCTGTTCCAGCGCGATTGCGGCCGGGGCGATGGCGGCCTCGAACCTGTTTTCCTTGACGAATTCGCGCAGCGCGACCCTGCGAAGCCCCTGTGCCTCGCCGTCGGCGGTGGCCATTGCCTCGGCCGCGTCAAGCCAGGCCTGAACATCCGCGGCCATCTCGGCGCCGCCCATCTCGTAGCCGAAATAGCCGGTGACGGCATAGGCGTCGAAACTGTCGCCGGGCGCCCGGCCCAGCTCGAGAAACGCCAGCGGGGCGGTCAGGACATCCTCTTCCAGACCCGGCCATCCCGTATGGGTGGACACCACCCGCACCAACCGGCTGTCGGCCTGATCGCCGAACACGTCCGACCAGATATCCATCATCTGCGCGGCGCGCAGTCCGTAGAACTGCATCCAGCCGGTTTCCGAACTGCCCCAGCGTGCCGTCGCCTGCTCCGCCGCCCAACGCGCCTGCGGAAAGATCTGGTTCCAGACTTCGTTGGAATACTCGACATAGGCCTTCAGGCGCGGGTCCAGCCCGTCGCGGACCGCTTCGGCGAAACGGCGGGCATAGTCGTCATCGGCCATGTGCGGCAACGTGAACCACGGGTCGGCGCCGATCTGGTTGGCCAGGGCGATCATCACCTCGACCGGCACGCCACGCTCGCTCCAGCCCTGTTGCGCCCGGGTCGGACGGTCGTCCCACGTGACCTGGGTCGACCCGTTTGTCATCATCCAGTCCATGAACCGGACCACGCGCAGATCACGCACCCGCTCTATCCAGTCCGGATTGAAGATCGCGCCGGTCTCGAACAAGGGCCAGTGGTCGACATGCACAACGCGGATGTTGCGGATCGGGTCGTCCGGGTCGGACATGCGCACCTGGACGCCGACATAGCCGTCCCCGGGGGTGTAGTTGAAGGTGATCCGGCCTTCTTCCTGTCGGACCCGCTTGGCGCGTCCCCCGACGGTCAGTTCGCCGGTTCCTTCCCAGATCACGGCGTAATCGCCGGCCAGATGCAGCGCCCCGTCCGGCTGATCGGTCAGGATGATCGCCTCGAGCATCTCGGCGTCGTCGGGCAGGCCCACGGGCCAGCCGTCATCGTTCAGGTATCCGCCGTCACGCAACGCCGTGCTGTCGTATCCACCCCATTGCCCCTTGCGATGGCCGACCCAGCCGCGGGCCGAACGCATGACGTCGATGAAAGGGTGTTGGGTATTCCAGTCGGCGATGCCGCCCAGCCCCATGCCAAGCGCCGGCGCGCCGTCGGGGCGGGCACCGGGCGGTGGCAAGTAGACCGGCTGCCGTTGCGGCAGTGTCGCCGCGGCGGGCCGCGCCTGGGGTTTGACCGGCGACGTTTCGCCAGCAGCCGGTACCGTCGCCCGACGCGACCGCGGTTCGGGCATCATCGACCAGACGGTCTGGGCCAGCGCAGGGTAATTCGCCACGATCTCGGGCAACAGCGTCGCCGGCGGCTGGTATGCGACGGGCGGTGCCGCATCATAGACCGCCGCAAAGGTGATCATGCCGGCCAGGAAATACAGTGACGGCGTGCCATGCGGATCGGCGTCCGTGAACAGCGCCGTGGCCGGCACATCTGCCAGCGGTCCGCCCTTTCCCAGCAGGGCGGCCAGGATGCGCGCCGTCGGGATCAACTGCGGTTGCGTGTCCGGCCGCGCCTCGGCCAGCAGCGCCTGGTATCGGTCGAACCACGCCGCATGCGCCCCGCCGTTATAGTCGACATACCGCGCGAACGCGGCGCCATCGGGCGGAAAATCGGGAACGATCCCGTCCATCACGGCCCAACCTTCATACAGGAACAACCGGGCATCGGGGGCTTCGGCGGACAACCAGTCGACCAGGCGCAAGGTGGCGCCCAGGGGGCTTTCCCCGGTCGGGTTTTCGCCGTCATAGGGCGCGTCGGGCGGCTGGTACTGGACGAAATTCGACGGTGTCAGGATCACGGCGTCATAGCCCGCCTCACCGAACGCCCCGTCGCCCGGTGACCATGCACCGGCGATACCGGGAAACGACCAATTGTCGGTCGGCGGCAACCCGTCGGCGAAGTTGCGCAGGAACCCCCATTGCCCGTCCAGCGCCAGCGTCCGCCCATCGGCGCGGGCCATCTCGTTCATCCAGTGGACGATGTTGGTGTGATCCGCGTCACTCAGGTGGTGCTGCAGCGAATTGCCGAAAACATAGACCCGCGACGCATCGCGCCCCTCGGCCTGCGCCTGGAATACCGTCACGACAACCGAAAGAACCGCCACTATTCGCCGGATCATCTGCCTCACCCGCCTTGCCTTTTCGCCAGTATGGCGCAGCCAGCCGCCAAGACAAAGCGTCGCCGCACCCGGCGGCGGAATTTGGCAGTTTCCATTTGCCGATTTGCGCGTATGATAAGCGCATGACCATCCACGGCCATATCCTTTCGCGCACGCCCGGCAACGGGATGCTTGCGCTTGGCCTGTCGCTTCTTCTAATCCGCCTCTGAGCGCGGCCCGTTTCGGCGCGACCGCTCAGAGGAGGCATTTCGCGCCGTCAACGTGACCCAAGAAGCTGACAAGAGACAGACCCATGACTTCGAAAAAAGACCGCGTGCTCATCTTTGACACGACCCTCCGCGATGGCGAACAAAGCCCCGGCGCGACCATGACCCATTCCGAGAAACTCGAAATCGCCGAGTTGCTGGATGACATGGGCGTCGACATCATCGAAGCCGGTTTTCCGATCGCCTCCGAAGGCGACTTTCGCGCCGTGTCCGAGATCGCCGAGCGTTCCAAGAACGCCGTGATCTGCGGCCTGGCCCGTGCGCAACTGCCCGATATCGACCGCTGCTGGGAAGCCGTCAAACACGCCGAGAAACCGCGCATCCATACCTTTATCGGTACCTCGCCGCTGCACCGTGCCATTCCGAACCTGACCATGGACGAGATGGCCGATCGCATCCACGAAACCGTGACCCATGCCCGCAACCTGTGCGACAACGTGCAATGGTCGCCGATGGATGCCACGCGGACGGAATGGGATTACCTGTGCCGGGTGGTCGAGATCGCCATCAAGGCCGGCGCCAGCACGATCAACATCCCCGACACGGTGGGCTACACCGCGCCGCGCGAAAGCGCCGACCTGATCCGCCGCCTGATCGAAACCGTGCCCGGCGCCGACGAGGTGGTGTTCGCCACCCATTGCCACAACGACCTGGGCATGGCGACGGCCAACGCGCTGGCTGCCGTCGAAGGCGGCGCGCGGCAGATCGAATGCACGATCAACGGCCTGGGCGAACGCGCCGGGAACACCGCGCTGGAAGAAGTCGTCATGGCGCTCAAGGTGCGCGGCGACATCATGCCGTTCGAGACCCGCATCGACACCCGCAAGATCATGCATATCTCGCGCCGTGTCTCGACCGTGTCGGGTTTCCCGGTGCAGTTCAACAAGGCGATCGTCGGCAAGAACGCCTTTGCCCACGAATCGGGCATCCACCAGGACGGGATGCTCAAGAACGCCGAGACGTTCGAGATCATGCGCCCCGAGGACGTGGGCATCGCCGGAACCTCGCTGCCGCTGGGCAAGCATTCGGGCCGGGCCGCGCTGCGCGCCAAGCTCAAGGACCTGGGCGTCGAGGTGGGCGACAACCAGCTCAAGGATATCTTCGTGCGGTTCAAGGAACTGGCCGACCGCAAGAAAGAGGTGTTCGACGACGACATCCTCGCCCTTGTCTCGGCCACCGGCGACGAGGCGGATCACCTGCAACTGGTGAACCTGCGCGTCGCCTGCGGCACGGGCGGACCGGCCGAAGCCGAGTTGGAGATGGAAATCGACGGCAAGGAAGTGTCGGCCACCGAAACCGGCGACGGCCCCGTCGATGCCAGCTTCAAGGCGGTGCGCGCACTGCATCCCAACAAGGCGCGGCTGCAGCTTTACCAGGTGCACGCGGTGACCGAAGGCACCGATGCCCAGGCCACGGTCAGCGTACGACTGGAAGAAGACGGGATGATAGCCACCGGGCAGTCCGCGGATACCGACACCGTGGTCGCTTCGGTCAAGGCCTACATCCAGGCGCTCAACCGGCTTCTGGTGCGGCGGTCCAAGGTCGGGCCCGGCGCAGATGCCAAGGAGATCAGCTACAAGGAATTCGGCTGAGAATTGGGGGGGGCGATGGCGCGCCTTCGCCCCCACCTTCGTTCAAAGCAGTTCGGTCGAGCCCCGCGACCGAATTACTCGCAAAACGCGAAATTGACATTTTTGCCAGTAGAAACACATTCGCATTGTCATAACTCATTGAATTCGTTATGCGTGACCACTTGTAAAAAGATGAGCTTGTGTTGCCGATTAAAAGCGAAATCCTGCATGCGCATCGCTTGCTGTACATGGACCATTCCGGGTTCATCACTGCTTCGGATGTGTCCGACAATTATCACCGCTTCCTGAGTATGCCGGGAGCACACAAGGTCTGTCTGGCGCTTGTCGACCTGCGCAGGATCAAGGGGCTTCGGGCCTATTTCGACGGCATGGGTGCGGTCGCGGACATGATTTCCTCGGACGGCGACGACCGGACGGACCCGTGGCAGATCGCCATCGTGACCGACAACACCGGCCATCTGCCGCTGCTTCTGGAATATGCCGATCGGGTCGGCAGGTCGGGTGGCACGCGTTGCGCCGTGCTGCCGACCATGGCTGCCGCGGCAGATTGGTTGGGTCTGCCGCGCGACGTCATCGCGGGGATCGAGACGAACCGAACGCAAAGCGCCCTCTGACGGCGCGGATGCTCACTCGCCAAGGGCAACGCCTTCGCGTCGCGGGTCCGCCCCGCCCCTGAGACCGTCGGAACCGATGGAAATGGCGTGCAGACCCGATGTCAGGGCGCGCACGGTCACCTCGTAGCCGAGCGCCTCGAGGTCCGGCTGCAGTGCCGCAAGATTGGTGCCTTCTTCCAGATCGAACGTGCCGAACCGGTTGACGCCATGCGGCATCGACACCGCTTGCTGGACATCCATGCCCCAGTCGACATGCGCGATGATGGCCTTGGCCACGTAGCCGATGATCCGGCTGCCTCCGGGGCTGCCGATAACCAGAACCGGCGCGCCGTCGCGCATCACGATGGTCGGCGCCATCGACGATCGCGGCCGCTTGCCCGGTTCGACGCGGTTCGCGATGGGGATGCCGTCGGAATGGCTGCTGAACGAAAAGTCGGTCAATTCGTTGTTCAGCAGAAAGCCGTTGGTCATCAGCCGTGACCCAAAGCCGTTCTCGATCGTCGTGGTCATCGACAGGGCGTTGCCGTAGCTGTCGACGATCGAGATGTGAGAGGTCGAAGGCAGTTCCAGGCTGTCGTCATCCGCCCAAAGCAGCGCATGATCCCATTCGGGCGTTCCCGGCACGACCTCGGGCAGGGCGTCGTCGCCCCGCAACAGTTCTGAACGCGCCGCCAGGTAGTCCGGCGCCACCAGCCCCGCGGTCGGCATCGGCACGAAATCGCTGTCGGCCATGTACCGCCCCCTGTCGGCAAAGGCGAGCCGCGAGGCATCGCCGATCAGCCGCCAGGTCTGTGGATCGTCGGGATTGCCCGGCGGATAGGCGTCGAGCATACCCAGGATCTGGCCGACGGTCAGCGCGCCCGACGACGGCGGGCCCATCCCGCAGACATCATGCGCGCGAAACACCACGCAGACCGCAGGCCGTTCCTTGACCTGGTAGATGGCCAGATCGGTCAGGCTCATCACGCCCGGATTGCCGGTTGCACCGACCACGGTATCGACGATGTCCTGCGCGATGGCGCCGGTATAGAAGACCCCCGCACCCTCGGTGGATATCGACCGCAGGACCGACGCGTAGTCCGGGTTCTTCAGGATCGTTCCCGCCGCGACTGGTGCTCCGCCCGGAAGGAAATAAGCGGCAGTGGGCGCGAACCGGCCCAGCCTGTCGGCATCCTCGGCGACTAGCCCGGCAAGTCGCGGCGACACGGGAAACCCGTTTTCGGCCAGGTCGATCGCCGCGCCGAAAAGGCCTGCCCAGTCCGACCGTCCCCAGCGTTCATGCGCCGCCTGCATCAGCGCGGGCGTTCCCGGCACGCCGACCGACCGTCCGCCGACGACCGCATCGAAGAACTTCAGCGGTTCGCCGTTGTCGTCCTGGAACAGTTTGGGCGTCGCCGCCAACGGCGCGGTCTCGCGCCCGTCCAGCGTGGTGATCGCCCCCGATGCCGCGTCGTACCAGACCAGGAAAGCCCCGCCACCCAGGCCCGAACTCTGCGGCTCGACCAGGCCAAGCACCGCCTGGACGGCGACCATGGCATCGGCGGCCGTCCCGCCGGCGCGCAGCACGTCGGCGCCTGCCGAGACGGCGTACGGGTTGGCCGCGGCGACCATCCAGTCCCGCGCCGAAACCGGCTGACCGGCGGATTTCGCATCAAGCGCGGCCGCAACGTCCTGCGATATCGCAGCGAACCCGGTGTCCGTTGCGGCTTCGGGATCGACCGCATCCGCGGCCTGTTGTGCTTGGGCTACGCTGGCGAAGGCCGCGAAAAGCCATGGCAATATCGATCGGAACATCGTGGCCTCTCATCCTGCTGTGTCGGTATGACCGCAGGGTCACACCGTTCCAGCGCGAATCAAAGCCCTTTTTTCCCGCCAAAGGCGAGGGATCACAGCATCGCCGGGACAACCTGATCCGGCGGACGATGGCCGTCGGCAAAGGTCTTGACGTTGATGATGACCTTTTCGCCCATCTCGATCCGGCCTTCTTCGGTGGCCGATCCCATATGCGGCAGCATCACGACGTTGGGCATCGACCGCAATTCGGCATTGCCGCGATGTCCGTGTTCGTAGACATCCAGCCCGGCACCGGCCAGCTCTCCCGCCTTCAGCATGCGCACCAGCGCGTTTTCATCGATCACCTCGCCGCGCGAGGTGTTGACGATAACCGCTGTGGGCTTGAGCAGCTTGAGCCGCCGCGCGTTCAGCAGGTGAAAGGTCGACGGCGTGTGCGGACAGTTCACGCTGATGACGTCCATGCGAGCCACCATTTGGTCGAGACTGTCCCAATAGGTTGCTTCCAGCGCCTCTTCCAACTCGGGCCGCAAACGGCGCCGGTTGTGATAGTGGATCTGCATCCCGAAGGCCCGCGCCCGCCGTGCCACTGCCTGACCGATCCGGCCCATGCCCAGGATGCCCAGCCGCTTTCCGCCGATCCGGCCGCCCAGAAAGGCGGTCGGCGCCCAGCCGGCCCAATCGTCGCCCTGCATGACCGCCAGCCCCTCCTGCAGGCGGCGTGTCACGCCCAGCATCAGAGCCATGACCATATCGGCGGTGTCTTCGGTCACCACACCGGGCGTGTTCGACACGAGGATACCGCGCGAACGCGCGGTTTCGACGTCGATGTGATCCACGCCTGCGCCGTAATTGGCGATCAGGCGCAGGTTTTCGCCGGCCTGACCGATCAGACCGGCATCGATGGTGTCGGTGATCGTCGGCACAAGCACATCAGCGGTGCGAACCGCCTCGGCCAGTTCGGCGCGTGTCATCGGCGTGTCGTCGGCGCGCAAGCGCGCGTCGAACAACTCGGTCAGGCGGGTTTCCACTGCCTCGGGCAAGCGTCGCGTCACGACAACACTCAGACGTTTTGTTGGCATCAACGCCTCCCCTCGCTTCTCTGCGGCGCGTCTGTTTGGCAAACTGCTATAGTCGAGGACGGGGCACAAGAACCCCGCAACAAAATCGGGCAGGAAAATCAATGCGCAGGGTACTTCTGTCACTGGGTCTGGCATGCATCATGGCCGGAGGGGCATTCGCGGATAACCGCGGGCCGGTCACGAATCTTCCTTTGCCGCGCTTCGTTTCGCTGAAAGCCGCCGAAGGCAATGTGCGCCGCGGTCCGTCACTGACACACCGGATCGACTGGGTCTACAAGCGCCGCAACATGCCACTGGAAATCACCGCGGAACACGGCCATTGGCGCCGCGTGCGCGACCGCGACGGCGCCGGCGGATGGGTGCACTATTCGCTGTTGTCGGGCGTGCGCACCGTGCTCGTGGAACAGGACATGGTAGACCTTCACGTCCGGCCCGAGGAAACTGCCCCGGTCAGCGCCCGGCTGGAATTGGGCGTCATCGCCCGGCTAGGCGATTGCAATCCCGATTGGTGCCGCCTGACGGCGGGCGGCTACAAGGGTTGGGCACCGAAGACCGCGCTTTGGGGCGTTCGCCCCGACGAAATCCGCGAGTGACGAACCGCCAGACGGGTTTGCGAAGGTCAGGCGGCCTCGTGCAGCAGGATCGCCGCCTCGGACGATGACAGGTTCCGCCGGGCATAGGCACCATAGCAATGCGGGTTCTCGGCCACTTGCGGCAGGCGCTTCTGTAGCCGCGCGCGGTCGTCGCTTGCGATGGTTCCCAGCGCGGTATTGGCGGGATGGAAGCTTTCGGTTTCTACGCCGTTGGCAAAGACCACCTCGTGCCTCGGAAGCATCAGGTGAACATAGGTCACTTCCCGCACGAGCAGGTCGTGCACGATGCTGTCGCCGTTCACCAGGTCTTTCGCGGCCACCAGGACTTCGGGTGTATTGAACAGCGACTTCGCCACCGCGCCACGCACCAGCATCCGGTGCTCGGGCGAAACCAGGAATTCGTGATCCGGCTGCGCGATGCCGAAAGCGCCTGCGCGAATTCGGATCGGCCGCAGCCGCGGCATGGCGAACAACCGCGCCCCGGTCATGTGCCGGCTGCCGATCCACTGGATTTCCTGTGACCCGCTGTCCTTGGTCTGAACCATGTCGCCTTCGCGAAGATCCTCGACCGCCACCAGCCCGTTCGGCGTCGCGATCCGGGTGCCCGGTGTGAAACAGATGACCCCGCCTGCGGTTTCGGCCGATGCGTGATCGGTCCGTGCTTCGAGGTTGTGGTGCACGATCCAAAGATCGCGGTTCTTCGGCGGCATCTCGTCGAGGAACATCAACAGCGGTCGCACCCCGGGGCCGACTTCGATCAGTGTCACGGTAAAGCTTTGCGTGCCATCCGTGACGACAAAGCTGCTGTCCGCGAGGGGATGCGCGATATCGATCTCGTCCGGTCGCATGGTGTCGGTCACAGCCGCACCCACCAACCTGCGCACCATGCGCGCCGCGCGTTTGCGCAATTCCGCTTCGCCTTCCGCCCGGTTCAACCGCAAGACCGAAGACGGTCCGTCAACCCTGACAACATCGCCCGACCAGGTCCAGATGGCCCCGACCGAAAGCGACGACGGAGGTGCGGCCTTGAGACCGTCTAGTTCCGTCTGCGACCAAGAGATGACGAACGTGCCCTGATAGCCCGTTCCCATGCCCGTATGCCTGCCCGTTTTTTGTTCGTTAACTTTACATTAACGAATCGGCATGCGGCTGAGAAGGTTTATCTGCTCCGCACGTTTGAGGAGAGTGGGAATTCGGCATCAACCTGTTGCAGTTGCGACACTCCCGGTGTTCAGAATCGCAGGTTCAACCGCAAGGATCCCACGACCTGGGCTTCCGGCTGCGCCTCGAACTCCTCCGACATCCAGGTCACGCCATAGAAGATCGCATGCCTGTCGCCCTGCCAGTGCAACCCCGTTCGCAATCGGTGGCGGTGTTTTTCCGCGGTGACGCCACGGTTGTCGGGAAGAAAGACACTGTCGGCCACATGCGTGATGTCGCCGCCCAGGACCCAGCTGAACCCGGGCACGCGATTGTGCACGCTGCGATACCGGTGGCCCGTGACCGGGTCGCGCACAAGCAATTCGCCCTGGCCCGCCGGCCCGACGGTCAGATCGGCACCGATCCGCGCCAGAGACTCCGCGCCCCAGCGCAGTTCCGCAAAGGGCCGCAGAACGGCTTGTCCTCCGACGGCGAATGCCTGACCCACCTCGGTGACCAGCGTGGGATACACGGCATCGCCGATCTGCCGTGCCAACACCGAATTCGTCGCCGGCGTGATCCCGAACGCGTCATGCACCGCCGTCTGGACTTCGCCCAGCCGGGTTTGCGGGCCGGTAAAGACCAGATCGCCACCCAAGGCGAATTCGGTTGCGCCCCGGGCGAAATGCGTGTGCATGCCCAGCGACAGCGCGGCGGCATAGGGCCGGTCCCCGGCCGCGGGAAAGCGCAGGTTGTCGGGCGCCATCAGTTGCGCGCCCAGCCGGTATTCGAGGATTTCGAAAGGTCGGTCGGGCAACACGCCGTCCCATCCTCGCCCGCGCACCCGGCTCGACGCAAAGGATCCGGTCTGCCAGCGATCCAGCGTCCCGACAAAGGAATCGTTGGTGACCAACCGGCCATAGCCCAGCACGTGCCGGCCCTCGGCAGCGGCGCCGTGCGAGAATGCAACCAAGACCACTATGGCCAGGGAAAGAACCGAGCGCATGGAAACCTCTTCTGTCAGGCCCCCCAGCCCGAACCCGAAATATCACGCGGTGCCCCGCTGCGCACGATTCCGGCGCCGCCCAGGCGGGATTTCATGCAGGGTTGTGGCAGCTTTGCCGCCCTAACCGGCGACGAACCCGGACCGGCCGATGCTTTCATAGGCGACGAATCCGGCGCGCTTGGCGTCCTTGACCGAGTAGATGTTCCGCAGGTCAGCCAGGTTCGGCACGGCCATCTTGCGTGCGAGTTTCTTCAGATCCAGTGCGCGGAATTCGTTCCATTCGGTCAGGATGACCAGCAGATCGGCCTTTTGGGCCGCCTTGTAGGGGTCTTCCACCCAATGCACGCCGGGCAGCAGCGTCTCGCCTTCGCGCCGGCCCTGCGGGTCGCAGACACGCACCTTGGCGCCGCCCCCGACCAATGCCGGGACGATGGTCAGTGCCGGTGCGTCGCGCATGTCATCGGTATTGGGTTTGAAGGTCACGCCCAGCACCGCGACCGTCTTGCCGTTGAAACTGCCGCCGCACAGGTCCAGCAGCTTGTCGACCATCCGGCGCTTGATCTCTTCGTTCACCTTGATGACGGTCTCGGTGATCTGCATCGGCACGGCGTGTTCCTGGCCGATCCGCGCCAGCGCCTTTGTGTCCTTGGGAAAACACGACCCGCCGTAGCCCGGACCCGCATGCAGGAACTTGTTGCCGATGCGGTTGTCCATGCCCATGCCCTTGGACACCTGCTTCACATCCGCCCCGACCTTTTCGCAAAGCGCGGCGATTTCGTTGATGAACGTGATCTTGGTCGCCAGAAACGCATTCGCGGCGTATTTGATCATCTCGGCCGATTCCAGGTCCGTCGTCACAACCGGGAAATCGCGCAGGTATAGCGGCCGGTAGATCTCTGCCATGACCTCGCCCGCGCGCTCGTTCTGCACGCCAACGACCACACGATCCGGCTTCATGAAATCCTCGATCGCGGCACCTTCGCGCAGGAATTCGGGGTTGCTGGCCACGTCGAATTCCAGATCGGGATTGGCCTTGTGCACAACGTGTTTGACCTGGCGGTTGGTGCCCACCGGCACGGTCGACTTGGTCACGATCACAACGTAATCCGTCGCCGCCTTGGCGATTTCCTCGGCCGCCGCCATCACGTAGGTCAGATCGGCATGGCCATCGCCGCGACGCGTGGGCGTACCCACGGCGATGAACACCGCCTGCGCGCCGTCGATGGCGCTGGCCAGATCCATCGTGAAAGACAGCCGCCCGGCCTCGACATTCTTGGCCATGAGCTGATCCAGCCCCGGCTCGTAAATCGGCACTTCGCCGCGTTCCAGCATCTCGATCTTGCGCGGATCCTTGTCGACGCACACGACCTCGTGTCCGAAATCGGAAAAGCAAACGCCTGAGACGAGCCCCACATAGCCCGTGCCGATCATCGCGATTTTCATGGGTCTGGCCCCTGCCCGGTTTGATTGCGCCTGTCTTGGCGCGGCCAAGCCCGGTTTGTCAACGCGAAGCCCGGTCGAATATGGCGACCTGTTGCGCCATTGGACAAGGGCGCAAGGGCGCTGTAGACGGCGGAGGAGATGAGCCACGACATGACACAAACCCCTTCCGACATCGCCCGCGAGGTGCTGACAACCGAGGCAGCCGCGTTGAACCGGTTTGCCGATGAACTGCCCGCGGCCTTCGACGCGGTGGTCGCGCTCTTGCTGGATATCAAGGGCCGCGTGATCGTGTCGGGCATGGGCAAATCGGGTCATGTCGCGGGCAAGATCGCGGCCACACTGGCCAGCACCGGCACACCGGCACAAGCCGTTCATCCCGGCGAGGCCAGCCACGGCGATCTGGGCATGATCACGCCCGCCGACGCGGTGATCCTGATTTCGAATTCCGGCGAGACCAAGGAACTGGCCGACATGATCGGCCATTGCGCGCGCTATTCGATCCCGATGATCGCCGTGACCCGCAAGGCCGACAGCACGCTGGCGCGCGCCGCCGACCACGTGCTGAAGATGCCCGAAGCGCCCGAAGCCTGCGCCCTGCGCCTGGCCCCCACGACCTCGACGACCATGGCGATGGCGCTCGGCGATGCACTTGCGGTCGCGCTGATGAAACATCGCGGGTTCGACCGCGACCGTTTCCTGGCCTTCCATCCCGGCGGAACCCTGGGGGCGCAATTGCTGCGCGTATCCGCCGTGATGCATCGCGGTGACGAATTGCCCGTCGTGCAGGCCGACACCCCGATGTCCGAAACGCTTCTCGTGATGAGCCAGAAGGGCTTTGGCGTGGCCGCGCTGGTTCAGGGTGGACGTCTGACCGGCATCATCACCGATGGCGACCTGCGCCGGAACATGGATGGCCTGATGGATCGATGCGCCGGCGATGTAGCCACCCGCACACCCATGGTGACGCAGCCCGACACCCTGCTGGTCGAAGCGCTTGGCGTGATGAACATGACCAAACGCACCGTGCTGCTGGTCGTCGAAGAGGATCACAAGCTGGTTGGCCTGCTGCATATCCACGACGCGCTGCGGGCGGGCGTGGCATGAGCGCGGTCATCTTCATCCCGGCGCGCTATGCCTCGTCGCGCTATCCCGGCAAGCCACTGGTCGACCTGACCGGCGCGACCGGCGTGAAAAAGACCCTGATCCAGCGCAGCTGGGAAGCGGCGCAGGCGGTGTCGGGTGTCAAGGCGATCTATGTGCTGACCGATGACGACCGCATCGCCGAGGCTGCCCGCGGCTTTGGCGCGGATGTCCTGATGACTTCGTCTGACGCCCGCAACGGCACCGAGCGTTGCGCCGAAGCAGTCGCCCAGCTCGCCGTCGAGCCCGACGTGATCGTCAACCTGCAGGGCGACGCCCCTCTGACGCCGTCCTGGTTCGTCGAGGCTTTGATCGAACGCATGGTCGACTGGCACGTGCAGATGGCCACGCCGGTTTTACGTTGCGACGCCGAAACGCTGGCCAACTTCGTGACCGACCGGCGCGAGGGCCGCGTGGGCGGCACCACCGCCGTGATGAAGTCCGACGGCTCGGCGATCTACTTCTCCAAGGAAGTTCTGCCTTATGTCGGCGACCTGTCGAACCCGCCCGAGGTCTGGCACCATGTCGGCGTCTATGCCTACCGTCCCGACGCGCTGCGCCGCTATGCCGGCTGGCCGGAGGGGCCGATCGAAAAGGCCGAAGGGCTGGAACAACTGCGCTTCATCGAAAACGGCGCCACCGTGACCTGCGTGCCGGTCGAGGCCAAGGGACGGGTGTTCTGGGAACTGAACAACCCGGTCGACGTCGCCCGCATCGAAGCGGTGCTGAGCAAGGAGGGTATCGCATGAGCGTGGTCGAAATCGGCAAGCTGCGGATCGGTGACAACCACCCCTTTGCCTTGATCGCCGGCCCCTGCCAGTTGGAAAGCCTGAACCACGCCCGCATGCTGGCGGAACGCATCGCCGCCGCGGCCGACGCGGCGCGGACGGGCTGGATTTTCAAGGCCAGCTACGACAAGGCGAACCGGTCGTCGCTGCAGGGCAAGCGCGGGCTTGGTATGGACGAAGGCCTGCGCATCCTGTCCGAGATCAAACGCGAATTCGGCGTGCCGGTGCTGACGGATGTGCACGGGCCCGATCACTGCGCCCCCGTCGCGCAGGCGGTGGACGTGTTGCAGATCCCGGCCTTTCTGTGCCGCCAGACCGACCTGCTGCTGGCCGCCGGCGAAACCGGCGCCGCGGTCAACGTCAAGAAGGGTCAGTTCCTGGCCCCTTGGGATATGGGCAACGTGGCCGACAAGATCGCCAGCACCGGCAACACCCGCATCCTGCTGTGCGAACGCGGCGTGTCTTTCGGCTACAACACCCTTGTCAGCGATTTCCGGTCGCTGCCGATCATGGCGGAAACCGGGTATCCGGTGGTCTTCGACGCCACCCATTCCGTGCAACAGCCGGGCGGCAAGGGCACGTCCAGCGGCGGTCAGCGCGAATTCGTCGAACCCCTGGCGCGCGCGGCGGTGGCCGTGGGCGTGTCGGCGGTGTTCATCGAAACCCACGATGATCCCGACAACGCCCCAAGCGACGGGCCGAACATGGTTCCCGTCGATGACCTGGGCCGCGTGTTGCAAGGCTTGCGCGCCATCGATGACCTGACAAAGGCCGCCTAGACCAACTCGTCTCTCACCCTGGCGAAACAGGCCGCCACGAGGTCGGCCGCCCTTGCCGGGCTGTCGGCCTCTGCATAGCAGCGGAATTCCGGAGCGTTTCCGGACGGACGCAGATGCACCACGTCGCCGCTGCTGAAGGTCACGCGCATACCGTCGGTCATGTCGATCCCCGCCTCGGACCCCAAGCCGGAAAAAAACGTTGCTCGGGCGGCGGCATCCGCCGACAGCCGCGCGATGAACGCCTTCGAGACATCGGTGTCGATCCCCGCGATGCGGTCGGCCGCGGTAAAGCGCGGCGGCAAGGCCGCAACCGATGCCGCCAGCGTCCGACCCTGCGCCCGCGCCGCGGCCAGGGGTGCGACGATGGGCAAAAGGCAATCGCGCGTCATCAGCGGCGCGAGCCTGCCTTTCGGTCCGTCCGCCTCGAACCCCAGCAGGAACCCGCCATTGGCCTCGTATCCGGCAACTTTCGACGCGTCGTTCTCGGCCAGAGCCGCCGTCATCCCGGCGATCACGTAGGGCGAGCCGATCCGCGTCGTCACCACGCGGTCGAACCCCATCGCCTGCACCATCGTGTTGGACGACACCGGCGTGACGACGATCCGCGCGCCAAGCGCCTGCGCAGTCAAGGCACCCAGCACGTCGCCCGGAATCAAGGTGCCGGTGGCGTCCGCGACCATGGGTCGATCCGCATCGCCATCGGTCGACACGACCGCGTCCAGACCGTGCTCGACGACCCAGCCGCGCAGCATCGCCCGGGTCGCCGGGTCCAGCGCTTCGGTATCGACGGGAACAAAGATGTCGGAACGCCCCAGCGGGATCGCCACAGCGCCCAGGCCCTCGATTACCGTGACCAAAGCATCCCGGGCGACCGATGAATGCTGGTAGACGCCGATGCGCCAGCCTTGCAGCGCCTCTGCTCCGAAGGCCGCGGTGTAGCGGGCGCAATAGGGGCCAAGCGCGTCTTCGGTCCGGCGGTCCGGCGCCGATCGCCGGGCGGGTGCCCGGCCGAGCGCGGCACTGATTCCCGCTTCGTCCGATTTCGCGATCTCGCCGCCGGGCACATAGAATTTCAGCCCGTTTCGGTCAGCCGGGATATGGCTGCCCGTCACCATGATGGCGGCGTGACCGGCGCGCATCGCTTGCAGCGCAAGCGCCGGGGTCGGAACCGGGCCGTTGTCCACGACCGGCAAACCTTCGTTTTCGACCGTCTCCATGACGACATCGGCGATACGCGGAGACGACGGACGCAAGTCCCATCCGACATGCACCGCACCCCCCGTTGGACAGGCCGCAAGAAAGGCGCGGATATGGTCCGCGACCAAATCATCGGTCAGTTCCGTCACCAAGCCGCGCAGCCCGCTTGTTCCGAACTTTGGCGGCATGCCGGTCTCCTCTTGCATTCGTCAGACCTTGGATCGGAATTGTCCGGTTTTGCAAGCCGAGCGCCGGCCGCTTGACCCACGTCATGGCCCATCGTGCCAGATTGAGGTGTGCTGCAACCGGCCGCTTCAACGCGGCCGACAGGAGTTTCCGATGCGTCCGATCTGGCTCTGGATACTGTACTTGCTGGCCGCATCGCTGCCGCTCGCACTTGCCGCCGGACTGGGCTGGCCGGCGCGACCGATCCGGTACGAATTGGCCAGCGCGCTCGGCATGCTCGCCTTTTCGATGATCCTTGTCGAATTCATCCTGTCCGGCCGTTTTCGCGGAATCTCGGGCGGGATCGGCATGGACGTGACGATGCGCCTGCACCAGCTTCTGGCGCGCACGGCACTTGGCTTTGCCATGCTGCATCCGCTGCTCTATTCCGGCTCGTCAAGCGGTGGACCACGGCCCTGGGACCCGACGCGCCAGTTGACCATCACCACCGATTTCCTGCCCATCGCGACGGGCGTGCTGGCCTATGGGTTGCTGCCCAGCCTCGTCGCCCTGGCCATGGCCCGCCGGTCGATGCGCTACCGCTACGAATTGTGGCGGCTGGTGCACGGGCTGGGCGCCCTGCTGATTGCAGGTCTCTTGCTGCACCATACGCTGTATGCCGGGCGCTACGGCGCGCATCCCGCAATGGCGTGGCTTTGGATCGGAATGACCGTTCTGGCCGCGGGATCGCTGATATTCGTCTACGCGGTCGCCCCGATCCTGCAAGCCCGCAAACCCTGGCGGGTCAGCGCGGTCGAACGACTGACACCGCGGCAATGGCAAATCACCGTCGAGCCGGTGGGCCACGCCGGCCTGGCGTTCCGCGCCGGGCAATTCGCCTGGCTCAACATCGGTCACAGCGCGTTTTCCCTGCATGAAAACCCGTTCTCGATCGCATCGGCCCCTGCCGACGGCCCCGCGCTGAACTTCGTCATCAAGGAACTGGGCGATTTCACCAACACGGTTGGCACGATCCCCACGGGCACGCGCGCCTATGTCGACGGACCACACGGGTCGCTGACCGTGGATGGCCGCAGCGAACCCGAGATCGTGCTGATCGCAGGCGGGGTCGGCATCGCGCCGATGATCGGCATCCTCGACCAGCTGCGCGCCACCGGCGATCGGCGCAAAGCGTCTCTGATCTACGGCAATCGCGTTGCAGAGCAGATCGTGCATCGCGACAGGCTGGAAGCGGCGGGCGCCGTGATGGTCCTGTCCGAGCCGCCGGACGACTGGACCGGCGAGACCGGGCTGATCGATGCCAGGTTGCTGGATCGTGTCTTGACCCCCGACCAGATCGCCACGGCGCTGTTCGTCCTGTGCGGGCCCGGTGTCATGATGGACGGGGTCGAAGATCACCTGATCGCCCGCGGCACGCCGTCTACCCGTATCCTTTCGGAAAGGTTCGACTATGACTGACCCGCTGCGCAAATGGCCCTTGAGACGCCGGGTCGGCCTTGCCTTCTGGACGCTGACGGTTGCGCTGATGCTGACGGGGCTGATCTTTGCGCTGCGCTAGGAAACACCCTGCCGAACACCCCTTTCCCGAAGAAAAGTGGTGCCGCTGAAGGGACTCGAACCCCCGACCCCATCATTACGAATGACGTGCTCTACCAGCTGAGCTACAGCGGCACTTTCTGGTGCGCGGCCTCTTAGCACCGGGGCCGCGCAAGGGGAAGCGGTAAATTGACCGCTCAGGCAGACTTGCGATCGCCGTCGCCCGGGGTCACGTCGATCTCGATCACCGTATTCTCGGCGGCGCCGACAGTGTCTGCATCGTCGTTGTCCAGGGGCGCTTCCCCGCCTTCGGTCGACTTGTCCTCGATCGCTCCGACGATCAACGGCAGCATGTCGGCGCCAGCCGGCAACACGATTTCGGATTGCGGCGGGGTGGTCCAGCTAAGCGTATCGAACGCGGCGCAATTGGTACAGATTGGTGTCCATTCGGCGTGGATCGCGTTGCACTTTTCGCATACCCACTGCGGTCCCCGCGGCGCGGTCAGGGCACGCGCCAGCCAGCCACGAACAACGGCATCAGGCGCGCCTTCGCCCTTTTCGATCGCCGCCATCACCGCCAGGACACGGGCATCCGGATCGGTTTCGGCCAGATCGCCCAGGCTGCGGCGCGCCTCGGGGAAATCCTCGGCCGCCAGGTTCAGTTCGGCCTTGAGCAGACGGGTTTCCCGGTGATCCGGCTTGATCGCCGTCAGCGCGCGGAACCGCTTGAGCCGCTCGGCCGGGGACTCGTCAGGCGCGATTTCGGCAAAGGCCGCGGCAAGATCGGGGTGCGGATGTGCTTCCCACGCCTTTTTCAGGATCCGCGTGGCATAACGCGGCTGGTTCTTGGCGATATAGCCGCGCGCCGCCATGGCGGCCGCCGGGATCAGGTCGGGCGAAGCCTTGTTCGCCTCGATCGCCGCCTCGCGCGCCTCGACGCTCAGATCGTCGTCGATGACATCCTTGGCCTGCGACAGCGCCAGCACCGCGTCGCGCCGCTTGAAGACGTCACGCGGCAACGCACCGTGCTTGAGTTTGGCCGCCAGCGTCTTGCGCGCACCGTCCCATTCGCCGGATTGCGCCTGCAGCCGCAGCAGCACGTCCTGCACTTCTTCATGCTTGGGTTTGATCGCAAAGGCGCGTTCGGCCAGAGCCATCGCGGTCGCCGTGTCGCCGCTGGACAGCTTCTGCTTCATCAGGCCGCGGATGCCGACGAACCGGGTCGCATCGCGCTGCACCAGCCGCTTGTAGACCTCTTCGGCCTTCTTGCCGTCGCCGGCCATTTCGGCAGCCTGGGCAGTCAGCAGATCGGTCAGGTCCGGACGGTGCAGGTATTTCTCGGCCTTTTGCGCCTTGGCCATGGCCATGCGGCCTTCGCCCGAGGCCAGCGCCATCATGCCTTCGCTGAGCGCCTGGAACCCCTTGCGCTCGCGATTGCGGTCGAAATACCGGCTGAGCGCGGTTTCGTCGCCGTTGATGAACTTGAGAACCGCGATCAGCAGGCTGAACAGTTTCAGGAACAGCCAGACCGCACCGATCATCAGAACCAGGGCGATGACCGTACGCAACGGGCTGAGGTTCAGTTCGAAACCGCCGAACGTGATCTGCATGCCGCCATCGCTTTCCATGAGATAGCCGGCGCCCAGCGTCACAGCCGCGACCATCGCGACGAACACAACGATTTTTATCAATGACCAAAGCATGTCCGTACCCTCATTCGGCGTTCAGCGATTGCGCCAGTTCAGACGCCGCAGCCTGCGCGTCGCGCCGCACGCCGGCTTTTGTAATCCATTCGGCCAAGACCGCTTGCCCGCTTTCGGGCAGGGTGGCGATTTCAGTCAACGTGGCGTGGATATCGCCGTTGCGCAGCGCCGCTTCCGCCCGAGACAGGACAGCGTCCGGATCGTCGCCCTCGCGGGGCGTGACCGACCGGACGCCCAATTGCGCCTCAAGGAAACCCGACAGGCCACCGGACGGTGCTTCTGACCGCACCACGCGCAGCGCCTCGCGCGCGTGGACCGGGAATTCGGCGGTCAAGGCCGCAAGCGTCGGGACACCGTCCTGCGCGGTTTCCGAAAGGACGGCGGGCACAGCGACCCCGTTCGCCTCGAGCACGGCAAGCGGTTCGGCCAGGGGTTCGCCCGCCTGCAGGCGCGACATCAGGTCGGCGAGGGCAGCGCGGGATTGCGCGATCTCGGCCTTCTCTTCTGCGCTGGCCTCGGCCTGCAAGGCTTCGCTGGCCATGGCCTCGATCCGGGCGCTTTGCTCGTCGACGGCGGCCTGAAGCTTGGCGATCTCCTGTTGATAGGTTTGCACGGCCCCGGCAGCGGCCGCCTCGACCTCGGCGGTTTGCATGTCGATGGCGGCGCGCAGTTCTTCCAGTTCGCGTTCATAGGCCGCGATGGCCTCGGGCGATACGGCGCCGGCCAGCGGCTGTTTCTCGATCGCGGTAACACGGCTGTCGAAAGCCGCAAGGGCATCGGCCAGGGCGGTCGTTTCGACGCGCGTGGCGTCGAGCGTGCCCCGCAGGTCATCCAGCGCAGCCTGAATAGGCGCGGTATCGACGGCGTCCAGCGTGGTGCGCAGCCCGTCGACCGACGTCGCCGTTTCCGCAAGCTGGCTTGTCAGCCCGTCGATCCGCGTGGCCTGGTCGGACAACGCGGCACGGGTCTCGGTCTCGAACGGGTTTTCCACGTCGGCTTGAGGCAGGTATGTCGCGGCGCCATACCCGATCGCCCCTGCCACCAGCCCGCCCAGAAGCATCGGAACAAAGCCGCCCTTGCGCTCGACCACGGTTTCCCTGACGACCGGCGGCGGCGCCGATGCGCTGACAGCTTCCGGTTCGTCCCCGGCGATCTGGGCAGCATCGTTCGGTTGCGCGCTGTCGTCGGGTGTTGCCGGTGCTTCCGATGCCTTGTCCGCCGCGGTCAGCGCGTCGTCGGTCGCATCGGGGCTGTCGCCTTTGCCCGGCTTCGGCACGCCGTCGCCGTCATCCGCCGCCGCAGAAGCATCCGCCCGACCAGGCGACTCGTCGACGATTTCGGCATCGTCGATCTGCGCATTGTCGGTCTTGTTCTTGTCATCCGCGGATCGCGCATCGCTGCTTTGGGACTTCGTCGTCTTGGCCACCTGCCGAACCTTTCGAATCTCTTGCACCGGACACCCTACAGCGTCCTGCAACGGTTTACACGGCGCTGTCGCGCCCCGACATTGCCCGGGCCTCGCGCAGCAGGGCAACGACACAGGCCGTCATGGCCCTTGCATCCGGCTGTGTCGCCACTCTCAGGACACGACTATGGAGCGGCAACGCGGCCTTGGCCACCGCTTCGCTCATCGCCGCGACAAGAAGCGGCGCAGTGATCCGCCCGTGACTTGCGAACAACGCCGCGGTTCGTGGCGAAAAGATGGGGGCGACAACCGGTTCAGACCCCGAAAGCGCCGACGCCGCGGCGCGCGAGATGGACAACGCACGCTGGTCATAGATCACCGCCTCGGCGGTTTCCAAACCAAGTTCGGTCAACGTTTCGGCAATGTCGCCCGATGTGTGCGCACCGCGCAGGTGCAACAGCGGGGCATCGGGTCGCCGATGCCGGAGCATCTCGATCAGGGCGGCCGAATCGCCGTCGGCCGACTGCGTGGCAAAGCCCGCACGCCGCGCGGCTTTCTCGGTGGCCTTGCCCACCGCGAAGACCGGAAGATCGCGCGGACCGTTCAGGTCGAGATAGGCCGCAACCCCGTTTGCCGATGTGAAGATCAGCCCACGGAAAGCCTCCATCGACGGCAATGAACCGCATGGTTCGATCTGCATGAGCGGCGACACGATCATGCGGAACCCGGTTTCGCCCTGCGTCTTCAACTGGTCGGCGAAACGCGCGGAATCCGGAGCGGGCCGTGTCATCAGCAACCAGGGCAAGTCCGACATGATGTCTCTGCCATTGTGAGGGCGTCTCGACGGTGCTACCTGCTGCGCTCATGCAAGGCAACGGGCACGACGACGCAAGGCTGCCTCCCCTGATCCTGGGGCTGGAAAGCTCGTGCGACGACACTGCTGCCGCGCTGGTTCGCGGACGGACCGTGCTGGCCTCTGTCGTCGTCGGGCAAACCGATCTGCACGCCAGTTTCGGCGGCGTGGTGCCCGAGATCGCCGCCCGCGCCCATGCCGAACGGCTGGATCTGTGCACCGAGCGCGCCCTGCAAGACGCCGGGCTGCCGCTTGCGGCCGTCGACGCCATCGCGGTCACTGCCGGACCGGGGCTGATCGGTGGGGTCCTGTCGGGCGTCATGATCGCCAAGGCGCTGTCCGCAACGCTTGGCAAGCCACTGGTCGGCGTCAACCACCTGGCCGGTCACGCCCTGACCCCGCGGCTGACCGACGATCTGCCCTTTCCCTACCTGTTGTTGCTGGTCTCGGGCGGTCATTGCCAGTTTCTGGTCGTGCGCGGCGCGCAGGATTTCACCCGGCTGGGCGGCACGATCGACGACGCGCCCGGCGAAGCGTTCGACAAGACCGCGCGCATCCTGGGCCTGCCCCAGCCAGGCGGCCCGGCGGTCGAAGCCGAAGCCCGCGGCGGCGATCCCGAACGCTTTGCCCTACCGCGACCGCTGCTGGACCGGCCGGGCTGCGACCTGTCCTTCTCCGGCCTGAAAACCGCCGTGCTGCGTGCCCGCGACGGGCTGGTCGCGGATCAAGGCGGCCTGACGCGGCGCGACCGCGCCGACCTGTGCGCCGCCTTCCAGGCGGCCGTCGCGGATGTGCTGGTGGAAAAGACCCGCCGCGCGATTGCCGTCTATCTTGACGAAGACCCGGCCGAACCCGCCATGTCGATTGCCGGCGGCGTAGCCGCGAACAGCGCCATTCGGGGCGGAATAGAGACGCTTTGTGCCGAAACCGGCCTGCGTTTCACCGCCCCGCCGCTTGCGCTTTGCACCGACAACGCCGCGATGATCGCCTATGCCGGCGGTGCCTTGCTGGCCGAAGGTGTCCGGCACGACATGTCCCTGTCGGCGCGCCCGCGATGGCCCCTGGACAAACACGCCGCGCCGCTTGTCGGATCGGGCAAGAAGGGCGCCAAGGCATGAGCGTCGCGGTTCTGGGTGGGGGCGCTTTCGGCACCGCGCTGGCGATATCGATCGCGCAGGTGCGCCCGGTGATCTTGTGGGCACGCAACGCGCAGGACTGGACCGATCGCCAAAGCCCGCGCTTGCCCGATGCCCCCGTGCCGGACGCGGTCGCCTTGACCGGCGATCTGAAGCGGGCAATCGGGGCCGACACCCTGCTGTTCGCCGTACCGATGCAGAGCCTGTCGGGATTGCTTGCGGCGATCCCGGAGACCTTGCAAGGCAAGGCGCTTGTCGCATGCTGCAAGGGTATCGACCTGCGTACCGGCCAAGGCCCTGCGCATAGACTGGCGGAAACCAAGCCGGAGGCGACAGCGGCGATCCTGACGGGCCCCAGCTTTGCGACCGATATCGCGCGCGGTTTGCCCACCGCCCTGACGCTGGCCTGTGCCGACGACACCGTCGGCCAAGCGCTTCAGACCGAGCTTTCCACGCCGAACCTGCGCCTTTACCGGTCCACAGACGTCGCGGGCGCCGAACTGGGCGGGGCGTTGAAAAACGTGATCGCCATCGCTTCCGGTGCTTGCATGGGTGCCGGTCTGGGCGACAGCGCCCGCGCGGCGCTGATGACCCGCGGCTTTGCCGAGATGATGCGCCTTGCGCTGCATTTCGGGGCGCGCACCGAAACCTTGGCGGGCTTGTCCGGGCTTGGCGATCTGGCGCTGACCTGCACTTCGCCGCTGTCGCGAAATTTTCGCTTCGGCGAGGCCCTCGGGCGTGGTGACACCCCCGATGCCACGATGACGGTAGAAGGTAAGGCGACCGCGCGAGCCGCGCTGGACATCGCCGAAAGGGCCGGCCTGTCGCTGCCGATCACAACCGCGGTTCACGCGATTTCCACTGGCCAGACCAGTGTCGCCGACGCCATACAGGGCCTGCTGGCCCGCCCGCTCAAGGAGGAATGACATGCTGATCGCGCTGATCGCCCGGGACAAGCCCGGCGCCCTGCAAACCCGCAAGGACACGCGCCAGGCGCATCTGGACTATCTGGACGCGACAGGCGTGGTCGCGCAGGCCGGGCCGCTGCTGGGTGACAGTGGCGATATGTGCGGTTCGCTCATCATCCTCGACGTTTCCGACAAGGCCGCGGCGCAGGACTGGGCGGACAACGATCCGTATGCAATAGCCGGCCTGTTCGACAGCGTCGAGTTGATCGAATGGAAACGGGTGATCGGCGGATGAGATACTGGCTGTTCAAATCCGAACCGTCGACCTGGTCCTGGGATCAGCAGGTCGCCAAGGGCGACACGGGCGAGGAATGGGACGGTGTGCGCAATTACCAGGCCCGCAATTTCATGCGCGAGATGGCGGTCGGCGATCGGGGGTTCTTTTACCATTCGCAAAGCGAAAAGGCGGTGGTCGGCACGGTCGAGGTGATTGCCGAAGCGCATCCCGACAGCACGACCGACGACGACCGCTGGGAATGCGTGGATATCAGGGCGCTGCACGCCGCCAAGACACCGGTGACGCTGGACCAGATCAAAGCCGATCCGCGCCTGTCAGACATGGTTCTGGTCAAGAATTCCCGGCTGTCGGTCCAACCGGTGTCAAAAGCGGAGTGGCAGATTATCTGCGACATGGCCGGATTGCCGGGCTGACAGCCTTCTATTCGGAGCCCGCGAAACATGGCAGGCTTTCCTTACCGGAAGGAGGAAAGACCATGGGATTGATCTCGGTTCTCGCCGCGGCGGCGGCATCTTGGGCATTCGGGGCGGTCTGGTACATGGCACTTGCCAGGCCCTGGATGGCCGCGTCGGGCGTTGCGGTCGGCGCGGACGGCAAGCCCGCCAACAGCAGCAATCCGATGCCGTTTGTGGTCAGCCTGGCCTGCGCCGTCCTGGTCGCCGGCATGATGCGCCACAATTTCGCGTTGTCCGGCGTCGACACGGTGGGCAAGGGTCTGGTTTCGGGTCTGGGCATCGGCCTGTTCCTGGCCACGCCGTGGATCGCGACGAATTACGCCTTTGCCGGACGCCCCGCCAGACTGACATTGATCGACGGCGGCTATGCCACGATCGGCTGTGCGATCATGGGGCTTGTGTTGACGTTGCTATGAGGCAGCTTGGCAAAAACAGGGGGCCCGGATCAGTCCGAACCCCCTGCCACCCCACGTGCTCCCAAGCACCACACGTGAACTGATATTCCGGGTTCGGCCATCCTGGCGCGAACAAGAGGACACTAAGCGAAAACCGCCGATCCGGCAAATCCCGAGTGTCTAAAATGAAACGAAAAGGCCCCCGGAAACCGGAGGCCTTTCACAAGGATATCGCACCGCTCAGCGGTAGACGGATTCCTTGCCGAAATGCTTGGTCAGCATGTAGTAGACGACCGCGCGGTACTTGTTGCGCTCGGACCGGCCATAGGTCTCGATAACCGAATTGATCGCGTCCATCAGCTGCGGGCCATCTGCAAGGCCCAGCTTCTTGATGAGAAAGTTGTTCTTGACGGTTTCCAGCTCGCCTTCCTGGCCAGCGGCGACGGTCGACGCATCGGCGTTGTAGATCGCCGGGCCGCAACCGATGGTCACCTTGGTCAGAAGGTCCATGTCCGGCTGCATGCCGCACTTGTTGCGCAGATCGTCAGCATATTTCGCGATCAGTTCGTCTCGTTTTCCCATGAAAACATCTCCCCTCGTTCGGGTTCTACCCGTTGAATTGCAGACCGCCGGACACCCAACATCCGGCGCTGCGGCAATGCTTACCGCAGATTGACCGCAAAACAATGGTTAATCCGCCACGGGAATTCCCCCGGAGCGCAAGGCTCCGGGGTCGCGCTCAATAGCGGTAATGCTCGGGTTTGAACGGGCCTTCGGGCGCTACGCCGATATAGGCGGCCTGTTCGGGCGCCAGTTTCGTCAGCTTGACCCCGATCCGGTCCAGATGCAGCCGCGCGACCTTTTCATCGAGGTGCTTGGGCAGAATGTAGACCTCGTTTCCGTAGTTCGCGCCGTTCTTCCAAAGCTCGATCTGCGCCAGAACCTGGTTGGTGAAACTGGCCGACATCACGAAGGACGGATGACCCGTCGCATTGCCGAGATTCAGCAGGCGTCCTTCGGACAGCAGGATGATCCGGTTGCCCGAGGGCATCTCGATCATGTCCACCTGTTCCTTGATGTTGGTCCACTTGTGGTTCTTCAGCGCGGCGACCTGAATTTCATTGTCGAAATGACCGATGTTGCCGACGATGGCCATGTCCTTCATCTCGCGCATGTGCTCGATGCGGATCACGTCCTTGTTGCCGGTGGTGGTGATGAAGATATCCGCGGTGGAAACCACATCCTCCAGCAGCACGACCTCGAAACCGTCCATGGCCGCCTGCAATGCGCAGATCGGGTCGACCTCGGTGACTTTCACGCGTGCACCTGCCCCACGCAGAGACGCGGCCGAGCCTTTGCCGACGTCGCCGTAACCCATGACCACGGCGACCTTGCCCGCCATCATGGTGTCGGTGGCGCGGCGAATACCGTCGACCAGGGATTCCTTGCAGCCGTATTTGTTGTCGAATTTCGACTTGGTGACGCTGTCATTCACGTTGATCGCAGGGAAGGGAAGCTGACCCTTCTTCACCAGATCGTACAGGCGATGCACCCCGGTGGTCGTCTCTTCGGAGACGCCCTTGATCTGGTCGCGCACTTTCGTGAACCAGCCCGGAGAAGCCGCCATCCGCTTGGCGATCTGTTTCTTGATCACCTCTTCCTCTTCGGAGGTGGGCACGGGAATGATCTCTTCGCCCGCTTCGGCACGGGCACCGAGCAGGACATAGAGCGTCGCATCGCCACCGTCATCGAGGATCATGTTCGGGCCGTCCGCGAACAGGAACGACTTGTCCAGATAGTCCCAGTGCTCTTCCAGCGACTGCCCCTTGACGGCGAAGACCGGCACACCGGCCCGGGCGATCGCCGCCGCCGCGTGATCCTGGGTCGAAAAGATGTTGCACGACGCCCAACGGACATCCGCACCCAGCGCGACCAGCGTTTCGATCAGCACGCCGGTCTGGATCGTCATGTGCAAAGACCCGACGATCCGTGCGCCTTTCAATGGCTTTTCGGTGCCGTATTCATCCCGCAACGCCATCAGGCCGGGCATCTCGGTTTCGGCGATATCCAGTTCCTTGCGGCCGAAATCGGCCAGGGCGATGTCCTTGACGACGTAATCCTGTGACATGCGAACTCCTTGGTTTGAAGGCGGAGGTAGCACCAGTTGTTTGACTTGGCAAACCGTCTAGGATGCCCCTCAACGCAAAAGAAAAGAATTGGTGCAGCAGGCATGAACGAATGCGTCGCGACCGAACACCTGGAACACATCACGCTGACGGACGGCCCCGCGCCCGAGGTCGACCACCTTCTCGCGTCGAACCGCTATGGCAGCTATTGCATCCCGCGTGCCTTCCTTCGGCGCGAGGTGCCGACGATGCTGCGCGCCGGACAGGTCTACGAGCCCGAAACGCTGGCCTTCCTGCGCCGGCATTTGGGCACGGGAGATATCGTGACCGGGGGTGCCTTTGTCGGGGATTTTCTGCCGGCGCTTCACGAGGTGTTGGCGCCCGGCACGCTGCTGCACACCTTCGAGCCGTTCCCCGACAGCTTCGACGCAGCGGCCTACACCTGTCGGCTGAACGGGCTGGACCGGGTGATCCTGCATCGCTGCGCAGTCGGCGCCCAGGCATCGATCCTGCCCTTGGCGATCAGCCGCGGCGCGCAGAAGAAAAGCCTGGCCGCCGGAATGCATATCCTGCGCGACGAAGACGACGGCGAACGCCATGAAAAAATCTCGGTGCCGGTTCTGACCATCGACGCGTTGGTGCCCGATACGCGCAGGGTTTCGGTGCTGCACCTGGATGTCGAAGGCCACGAGACCGAAGCGCTGCGAGGCGCCGCGCGGTTGCTGGCAACGAACAAGCCGCTGGTGCTGTTGGAAGGCGACCGGCCGGCGAATTTGCGAGAATACATCGCTGCGCTGGATGCGCTGGCGCCCGACGCGAAATACACCTTTGCCGGGGCGATCGAGAAGAACGCGATCTTCCGTCCGATGGCGGCGCTGGCCTGAAGGCTGGACAAACCCGGTTGCGTCCATACCCTGCCGCCGAAACAAGACCGAAATCGGAGACTTGCCGTGCCATCACGCACACCCCGCGCCTGGCAAAGGATGCTGTCGGGCCGAAGGCTCGACCTGCTCGATCCGACGCCGATGGATATCGAGATCGAAGACATCGCCCACGGTCTGGCCTTTGTCGCCCGCTGGAACGGTCAGACACGGGGTGATTTCGCCTATTCCGTGGCCGAGCATTCCATTCTCGTCGAAGAGATCTTTTCGCGGATGGTGCGAAACGCGGGGCCTGCCGCAAGGCTGACTGCCCTGCTGCACGACGCTCCGGAATACGTGATTGGCGACATGATTTCGCCGGTGAAATCCGCGGTCGGCCCGGCCTACGGCGCGCTGGACGACCGGCTGGCCGCGGCAGTGCATATCCGCTTTGGCCTGCCGGCCATCACGCCGGCGCCCTTGAAGAAGCTGATCAAGAAGGCAGACCGCATCAGCGCCTGGATGGAAGCGACGCAGATCGCAGGGTTCACCCGCGCCGAAGCCGACAAGTTCTTTGGCGCGCCGGATCTCGACCTGATCGCAGACCTTGCGATCCGTCTGCGCCCGCCGCTCGAGGTGCGCACCGATTTCACGACACGCCACCAGACGCTGCTGGACGCGATATGACCCTGACCGTTCGGGACATGCAGCGCAGCGACGTTCCCGCCTGCGTTGACATCATCAACCACATCATCGCCCTGGGCGGCAGCACCGCGCATGAGGAGCCTTTCGACAAAGACAGCTTTGCCACCGAGTATTTCCGCGATCCCGCCGTGGCGAATGTCGTTCTGTCGGGTGACAGGATCGTCGGCTTCCAGGCCGCTTTCGATGTCGGCGACGGCCTCTATTCCATCGGCAGCTTCACCGACAGAAAGCACCCGGTGCGCGGCGCCGGACGTGCCCTGTTCGACAAGACCCTGGCCGATTGCCGCGCGCGCGGCGGCGTCGCGATCCTGGCCAAGATCACCGCAGACAACGCCCTTGGCCTGACCTTCTACAGCCGGATGGGGTTCAGGGATTTCGAGGTCTGGTCGGACGACCACGTCCGCCCCGACGGCACTTCGGTTGACCGCATCGTCAAGCGGTTCCCGCTATGACTGTGCCCGGCAGGCGACGCGGCCCTTCCCGAAAAGGTGCCGCGCCCTTTGCGGTTCGCCCCGCGGGTCGGCTCGATTGCCGCGATATCGCCGTTCTGCTGAACGAGATCGTGGCAGCGGGTGGAACAACAGCGGTTTGCGCACCGCTGACGGCGGCGGACATCGCCAAGTGGATGCAAGGCGCTCCGGACAGATCGGCCTGGCACGTGGCCGAGGATGATCACGGCGATATCCTGGGCTTTCAATATGTCGAACCCCATCCTGGCCTGCCGCCGGACTGTTGCGACATTGCGACTTATGTGCGGTCCGGTGTCACCGGGATCGGGATCGGGTCCGCCTTGTTCGACGCTTCGCGGCGCGCCGCCCGACAACTGGGCTATGCGGCCATCATTGCGGTGATCCGCACCGACAACGCCGGAGGGCTGGCATATTACCAAAGCCGTGGCTTCGAAGACTGGAAGACATGGGCAGACGCCCCGATCGCCCCTCGGATCATGAAACGCTACGACCTTTAACCCGGCATACCGATGTCAGCGTGGGCTGCGCTTGGCCAGGATGCGTTGCAGGGTCCGGCGGTGCATGTTCAGTCGCCGCGCGGTTTCCGAGACGTTGCGGTCGCACAGCTCGTAGACCCGCTGGATATGTTCCCACCGCACGCGGTCGGCGCTCATCGGGTTCTCCGGTGGCGGCGGCAGGTCGTCGTTCTTGGCCAGCAGCGCGTTGGTGATGTCGGTGGCATCGGCGGGTTTCGACAGATAATCCGTGGCGCCGATCTTGACCGCAGCCACTGCGGTGGCGATCGCGCCATAGCCCGTCAGCACAACGACCCGGCTATCGGGTCGCTTGTTTCGAAGCACTTCGACCACGTCCAGCCCGTTGCCGTCTTCGAGCCGCAAATCGACGACGGCAAAGGCCGGCGGGCGGGCAGTCGCGATGGCCGTGCCAGCGGCCACGGATGCGGCGGTTTCCACTTCGAACCCGCGCTTTTCCATCGCTTTCGCCAGTCGCCTCAGGAACGGTTCGTCATCGTCCACCAAAAGCAGCGATCGGTCCTCGCCGATATCTTCAAGCCGTTCCGCCAAAGCCCGCTCCTCCCGGCAATGCCTTTATCCCCAAGGAGTATTAGCCCCGCCCCCAGCGGCGGTCAAACACCGATGAGATGTGGTCAGGCCGCGTCGACGAAGCACGCGACGCGGTCGGCCATCTCCTGGGGCGAAACCTCGCGGCGGAAAAACTCGACGAAACCGTGTTCGGGCAGCACGAGATAGGTGAATGTCGAATGGTCGACGAGATAGAATTCGTCCTCGGCGTCATGTGCCTTGTAATAGGTGCGGTAGGCCTTCGAAGCGGCCGAGACCTGTTCGGGCGAACCGGTCAAGCCGATCATCCGATCGTGCAGATTGGCCGCGAATTCGCCCACCACCTGCGGCGTGTCCCGGGTCGGGTCGATGGAAATGAAGATCGGCGTGACCATGTGCCCCTGCGCCTCGAGCAGATCGACCGCCTCGGCGTTGCGATAGGTATCGAGCGGACAGACATCGGGGCAGAAGGTATAGCCGAAATAGATCAGGCTGGGGCCGGTGATGACATCGGCATCGGTTACCGTCTCGCCTTGCGCGTTCAGCAATTCGAACGGGCCGCCGATCTGCGTCGTGCCGCCGGCGACGGCACCGGTGCGGCAATCGGCGAACTGGTCCGACGCGCCGCCGAAACCGGCAAGATAGACACCGCCCAACAGCGCCACAACGGCAACCCCTGCGGAAATCGCGGCAATCCGGCTCATCTCGACTCTCCCATTGCGCCCGGCCCGATCAGACCTAACCATTGTCAAAGCGGACACAAGTGACGAAAAGGCGCACATGACCGACAGCGAACTCGGATTCTTCGGGGAACAGCGGCGCAGCAACTTCATACGCTTGCGCACCATGATCCTGTTGCGATGGTTCGCCATCGTCGGGCAACTGACCGCGATCACCGTAGCGCAGCGGCTTTACAACCTGCAGCTTGAACTGGGCCTGTGCTACCTGGCCGTCGGTGTGTCGGTGATCGGCAACCTGATCGCGATAGCCGTGTTTCCGGAAAACAAGCGCCTGAGCGAGACCGAAAACCTGCTGATGGTCATGTTCGACCTGCTGCAACTGTGTTTCCTGCTGTTCCTGACCGGCGGGCTGCACAACCCGTTCTCGCTGCTGGTTCTGGGACCGGTCACGGTATCGGCGACGGTGCTGACCCTGCGGTCGACCCTTCTTTTGGGGACGACGGCCTTTGTCCTGGTTTCGACCATGGTGTTCTATCACCTGCCGTTGCGGACCGACATGGGTTTTATCATGCGGGTGCCCGACATCTTTGTCTTTGGCCAATGGGCGGCGATCACCATCGCGTTGATCTTCATCTCGATCTATGCGCGCCGGATCTCGCGGGAAATGCATGCCATGTCGGATGCTTTGTCTGCGACGCAGATGGCCCTGGCCCGGGCGCAAAAGCTGAACGATCTCGGAGGCGTCGTCGCAGCCGCGGCGCATGAACTGGGAACGCCGCTTGCCACCATCAAACTGACATCGGCGGAACTGATCGAGGAACTGGACGACAAGCCCGAATTGCAGGAGGACGCGCGGCTGATCCGTGACCAGGCCGACCGCTGTCGAGATATCCTGCGGTCGATGGGGCGCGCCGGCAAAGACGATCTTCACATGCGGCAAGCCCCGCTGGCCGAGGTGATCCGCGAAGCCGCCGAACCGCACCAGGGACGCGGAAAGGAAATCCTGATCGAACTGGCCATCGGTCCGGGAGGCGACGCCGCGCAGCCGATGATCCTGCGCAGACCCGAGATCATCCATGGCATGCGCAACCTCGTGCAGAACGCGGTGGACTTCGCACGGTCCACCATCTGGATCGAGGCGCTCTGGACAGACGATATCGTGTCGGTGCGCATCCTCGACGACGGGCGTGGGTTCCCGCCGCACCTGATCGGACGCATCGGCGATCCCTTCGTCCGCAAGCGCCGGTCCGAAACCGACCGCAAGACGCGCCCGGAATACGAGGGCATGGGGCTGGGTCTGTTCATTGCGAAGACGCTGCTTGAACGTACCGGCGCACAGCTGAGCTTTGCCAACGGGTCCGACCCTTTTTCAACCGAAACGCTCGAGCGGCGCGGAGCCATCGTCGAGGTGGTTTGGCCGCGCGAAAAGATCGTGTCCGAGGCAGCAAGCCACGGAACCGCGTTGGGCGAGAACCGTCCGATCGAAGTTTAACAGGTTCGTTAACCCGTGTTTAACTCCGATTGACTAGCCGTTTCGGTACAGGAACGGAGGGTTCTGCATGTCCGAGTGGATGGCCATGGGGCTTGGAGCCGGTGCGGGTTTTGTCGCGCTTGCCCTTTCGGTGTTCTCCCGGCCAGGCCGACACACACGCTCGCCCATGCCAGAGGCTCGGCCGGATGACGAAGTGGCGTTCCTGCTAGGCGACGGCGTGGTCATCCATTGCACCCCGGCAGCCGAATCCCTGCTTCCGACCGGTCTGCGGCCGGAAACCGATTGGGCGGCGTTGTACCGGATCCTCGAACCGCGGTTTCCGACCCTTCCGGCGGCAATGCCGCAACAGGCCGGCACCTTTGCCGCGGCGGACGATCCCGATGTGCAGCTTCGCTGCGTGCCTGTCGGTGGCATGATACGGATGGTTCTCGAAGCACCGCCATTGACCCCGGGCGACCGCCATCGGTTGGCTGTCGACCAATGCCTGCTGTCCCATCTCAGGGCCGCGGCCGACATCATGCCATCGCCGGCCTGGCGGAGCACGGCTGACGGGCGCACGGTGTGGCGCAATGCGGCGTACGATGCGGTCTGTTTCGGACTGGGACAAGATCCGGAAACGGAATGCCCGTTCGATCTGACCCGCACCGACAAGGGCGCGGCGGACGCCACGCGGGTGGCGCTGACCATCGACGGCAAGGCTCGCTGGTTCGAGGTGACCACACATGCGCTGGAGGATGGCGAATTCCATCATTTCGCCCATGCGATCGACACCGTCATCGAAGCCGAGATCGCACAACGCAACTTCGTGCAGACCCTGACCAAGACCTTTGCCCATCTGCCCATCGGCCTCGCGGTCTTCGACCGCAACCGGCAGCTGGTTCTGTTCAATCCCGCGCTTGTCGACCTGACCAGCCTTCCGGTCGGTTTTCTCAGCGGCCGGCCCAACCTGATGAGCTTCTTCGACCACATGCGCGACAAACGCATCATGCCGGAGCCGAAGAACTATCAATCCTGGCGCGTACAGCTCAGCGATGTGGTCGATGCCGCCCGAGACGATCGGTACTGCGAGACGTGGAACCTGCCCTCGGGCCTGACCTACAAGATCACCGGTCGACCGCACCCGGACGGCGCCGTTGCCTTCCTGATGGAAGACATCAGCTCCGAGATCACGTTGACACGGCAATTCCGGTCCGAACTCGAACTCAGCCAGGCGGTCATCGAGACGCTGGAGGATCCGGTGGCGGTGTTTTCCCAATTGGGCGTGCTGACCTTCTGCAACGAAGCCTATCGCGAACTTTGGCAAACCGATCCAGACAGCGCCTTTGCCGACACCACGATCGGCGACGCGACCCAGATTTGGCAACAGGCCTGCCAGCCCAGCCCGATCTGGGGCGAAATCCGCGAATTCGTGACGATCCTGACCGACCGCGTTCAATGGGAATCCGAGGTTGCGCACAAGACCGGCGCGCGGCTGCTGTGCCGGGTAGAACCGCTGATCGCCGGGGCCACCCTGGTGCGGTTCACCGAAATCACTGCGCGCAACGCCACGGTCCCTTCCGATCGGGTGGAAACCGTCTGAACCGGCTTGCAGCCCCCTGACAGGGCGATAATCTGCGCGCCATGCCGGCGCGTTCCCTGACATCGCACTTGTCCGACCCCGAAGCCACCTGCGCCTTGGCTGCCGCCATCGGGCAGCGGCTGCGCGCCGGCGACGTGCTGTTGCTGGGTGGCAGCATCGGCGCGGGGAAAACCCATTTCGCCCGCTGCCTGATCCAGTCGCTGCTACACGAACCCGAAGACGTTCCGTCGCCGACCTACACGCTGGTTCAGGTCTATGACACACGGCACGGTCCGCTTTGGCACGCCGATCTCTATCGCCTGTCCGGAATCGACGAGATCGTCGAACTGGGGCTGGTCGACGCGTTCGACACCGCGATCTGCCTTGTCGAATGGCCCGATCGTCTTGACGGGCTGGCGCCGGACTCGGCGCTGCGGCTGGACTTCAGCGTGACTGGCGAAGAAACCCGGGATGTGACGCTCAACTGGTCCCACCCTCGCTGGGACGGCGTGCCGGAGCTTGCCGCATGAACGCGGCGTTCCTCGCATCCGCCGGTTGGGACAGAGCCAGACAGGAACAGCTGGCCGGCGATGCCTCGGCGCGCCGCTACACCAGGCTGCGGAAGGGCGATACCAGCGCGATACTCATGCAGGATCCCGAAGGCGACGTCGCGCACTTCGCCCGGCTGTCCCGCCACCTGACTTCGCTGGGCTTGAGTGCTCCTCGCATCCTGGCGATGGACGCCGCCGCAGGTCTGCTGCTGATCGAAGATCTGGGTGACGGTTTGCTGGCCAGGCTGGCAAGCGATCCGGAAAGCGAAATGCGGCTCTATCTCTGCGCAACTGATGCGCTTCTCGCTCTGCATCGGCACCCGCCACCCGATCTTCCGAAGGCAGATCCGGCAACACTGGCCGCCATGACGGACCTTGCCTTCGACCACTACGCCGAAACCACGGCGGAGGACCGGAAAAAACGATGCATCGACGCCTTGGCGACCGCATTGGAACGGCATGCCCGGGATACCGACGTGATGATCCTGCGCGACTACCACGCCGAGAACATCCTGTACTTGCCCGGACGCACAGGCCCGGCCCGGGCCGGGTTGCTGGATTTCCAGGACGCGCTGCAGGGGCACCGCGCCTACGACCTGGTGTCGCTGCTGCAAGACGCCCGTCGTGACGTCTTGCCCGAAACGGCGGAGGCCGCGGTCCGGCACTATCTCGAGCATACCGGGCTTGACCAGGCCCGCTTTCGCGCGGCGTTGGCGGTTCAGGGTGCGCAACGCAACCTGCGCATCCTTGGCGTCTTTGCGCGCCTCGCCCGCCAGCGGGGAAAACCACATTACATCGACCTGATTCCGCGTGTCTGGGCGCATCTTCAGACCGATCTGCGCCATCCGGCCTTGGCGGATGTCGCATCGGTTCTCGCCGATGCCCTGCCGGCTCCGTCATCCGACCATCTGGAAAGGCTGCGAACACCGTGCCCGATGCCGTGATGCTCTTCGCCGCGGGCTTCGGCACTCGGATGCGCCCGTTGACCGACGCCATACCCAAACCGCTGATCCCGGTCGCGGGGCGAGCCTTGTTGGATCACGCGCTGGCACTATGCGCCACCGTTCCTCGCAAGGTGGTCAACGCGCATTACCTCGCGGACCAGATCGTTGCGCATCTGGACGGGCGCGGCGTTTCCGTTTCTGTCGAAGCACCCGACATCCTGGACACCGGCGGCGGGCTGAAGACCGCACTGCCGCTGTTGAGCGCCAACCCGGTCTTCACGCTGAACACCGATGCGATCTGGGACGGACCGAACCCGCTCGACGTGCTGCGCGATGCGTGGGCCGGCGCGGATGCCGACGCGCTGCTGCTTTGCGTCCCCCTCGCCCGCGCCCTGGGGCGCAGTGGCGGCGGTGACTTTTCGCTCGACACGGAAAAACGACTGAAACGCGGGGGTGAGCTTGTCTACACGGGCGCGCAAATCCTGCGGACGGACGCGGTGTCCGCGATCACCGATGCGGCCTTTTCGCTGAACCGCGTCTGGGACGACATCGCGCGGTCGGGCCGCCTGCGCGGTGTCGTCTATCCCGGCCGCTGGTGCGATGTCGGCAATCCGGATGGCATCGCCCTGGCCGAAGCGGTTTTGCGCGGCGATGTTTGAACCCGGCGACACCCCGCGCGTCTTCGCGCTGCGCCCGGGCGTCGATTTCGGTCAGGCTCTGGTGCAGGGCCTGCGCGACCGGCTGCGCGACCACCCGCCCGAGGCAATGGCCCGCATCGAGCTTTACGTCAGCACCGAGCGCATGGCGCGCCGCATTCGGGCGGTCTTCGATTCCGGGGCGGCGGGGTTCTTGCCGCGGATCCGGCTGGTGACCGATCTGTCCGACCCCGAGACGCAGGCACAACTGACGCCACCGGTTCCGCCTCTGCAACGGCGGCTGGAACTGGTGGCGCTTGTTCAGAAACTGCTCGAGGCCGATCCCGATCTTGCGCCCCGGTCGTCGATCTACGATCTGGCCGACAGCCTTGCATCACTGATGGATGAAATGCAGGGCGAAGGCGTCGTACCCGGCACGGTCGCGGCGCTGGACGTGTCGGACGAATCCGGCCACTGGCAACGGGCCCTGTCCTTTCTGTCCATCGTGCAACACTATTTCGACACCGATGCCCAGCCAGACGCGCAAGCGTTCAACCGAATAGCGCTGGAGCAGAGACTGAACCGCTGGGAAAACCATCCCCCGACCCATCCCGTAATCGTCGCCGGGTCGACCGGGTCACGGGGTACGACCGCCCGGTTCATGCAAGCGGTGTCACGTCTGCCGCAGGGTGCCCTGGTTCTGCCGGGTTTCGACACCGATCTGCCGGGGCCGGTCTGGGCCAGTCTGAGCGACGCGCTGAACAGCGAAGACCATCCGCAATACCGCTTTGCCAAGCTGTTGCGTGACCTCGACATCGATCCGGAAACCGTGCCCACATGGGCGGATGTCCCTGCCCCCGATCCCAGCCGCAACCGTGTGTTGTCTCTGGCATTGCGCCCGGCGCCGGTGACGCACCAATGGCTGACCGAAGGCCCGTCCCTGCCCGATCTGCAGACCGCCATGGCAAATGCAACCCTTGTCGAGGCGCCCTCGGTCCGGGACGAGGCGCTGGCGATCGCGATGCGCCTGCGCCGCGCCGCCGAGGACGGCACCCGCGCCGCACTGATCACGCCGGACCGGATGCTGACTCGGCAGGTGACGTCCGCACTGGATCGCTGGGGCATCGTGCCGGATGACAGCGCCGGGATGCCTGCGCAACTATCGCCTCCGGGTCGGTTCCTGCGGCATGTCGCGGCATTGTTGCACAACCGACTGACGGCCGAGTCGCTGCTGACATTGCTCAAGCACCCGCTGACCCACAATGACGACAACCGCGGGGCGCACCTGCTGAACACGCGCGAACTGGAATTGACGATCCGGCGCCGCGCCTGGCCCTATCCCGATCCGGGTCTGATCCGTGCCTGGGCCGAAGATCGCGGCTGCGTCGATTGGGCAAACTGGGTGATCGCGTGTTTCTGCGACAGGCAGATCGACGGTTCGATCCCGGTCGATGCTTTGCTGGAAACCCACATCGCCCTGGCAAACCGGATCTCTGGCGGGACCGACGGCGCAGGCGCCGGCCCGTGGCAAGGCCAAGCCGGCCGAGAGGTGGCCGGGGTTGTCGATGCGCTGCGCCGCAACGCCGGCTATGCACCGGCCATGACCGCCCGCGACTATGCCGATCTGTTCGGCGCGGTTCTGTCCGATGCGGTGATCCGCGAACGCGACGCGCCGCATCCGAATATCCTGATCTGGGGCACGCTGGAGGCCCGCGTCATGGGTGCGGACCTGGTGATCCTGGGCGGGCTCAACGAAGGCAGCTGGCCTGAACCGCCTGCCGCCGATCCCTGGCTGAACCGGCGGATGCGGCACCAGGTCGGCCTGTTGCTGCCCGAACGCAGGATCGGGCTTTCGGCGCATGATTTCCAGCAGGCCGCCGCCGCGCGCGAGGTCTGGTTCACCCGGTCCCTGAAATCGGACGAAGCGGAAACCGTGCCGGCCCGATGGCTCAACCGGCTGACCAACCTGATGAACGGGCTGGAAGATCGCGGCGGGCGCGACGCCCTTGGCGCGATGCGCGGCCGGGGTGACACATGGCTGGGTTATGCCCGGGCACTGGAACGACCGTGGCCTGCCGACCCCGCGCCGCGCCCTTCGCCGGTGCCGCCGGTCGCGGCCCGGCCGCGCGAATTGCCGGTCACCGACATCAAGCGGCTTGTGCGGGACCCCTACCACATCTATGCGCGCCGAATCTTGCGACTGAAACCGCTTGATCCGCTGCACCGTGCACCGGACGCGCTCATGCGCGGTATCCTCACCCACGAGATCCTTGACCGCTTCGTGAGAGACACCGTCTCTGATCCGGCGCAACTTACGCCCGAGCAGCTGTTGATCCATGCCGCGGCCATCCTGGAAGACCCCGTGCAACTGCCCTTTCCGGTGCAGCGCCATCTGTGGTTGGCCCGCCTGTCGACCGCCGCCGAATGGTTCTGCGACACCGAACGCGCCCGCCAGTCCCGCGCCCGCCCCGCCTATTTCGAGACCCGCGGCGCCGCGTCGTTGCCATCGGGCTTCACCCTGACCGCCAAGGCCGACAGGATCGACATCGACGCCGATGGCGCCTTGCATATCTACGATTACAAGACGGGCAAGGCGCCCACCGGACCCCAGCAGCAGAAGTTTGACAAACAACTCCTGCTAGAAGCAGCGATCGGCACCTTGGGCGGCTTCGCCGATATCGGTCCTGCCCCGGTGGCCGAGGCGGTATTCATCCAGCTTGCCGCAGGCGATCCGCGCGAGGTGCCTGCGCCGCTGGAAGACATGCCGCCGCACGAGACCTGGAGCGATTTCGCCAAGCTGATCGCGGCCTATGACGACCCCGATCAAGGCTATACGGCGCGCCGTGCCATGCTCAAGGACACGGACAGTTCGGATTTCGACCACCTGTCCCGTTTCGGCGAATGGAATGTCACGGCGAAACCGCGTCGCGAGGGCTTGGAATGACCCGCCACGACGCCACGCAACGGCAGATCGACGCCGCCCGCCCCGATGCCTCGACCTGGCTGTCTGCCAATGCCGGATCGGGCAAGACCCGCGTGCTGACCGACCGGGTCGCGCGGCTGCTGCTGGATGGCGTGCTGCCGGAACACATTTTGTGCCTGACCTACACCAAGGCCGCCGCGACCGAGATGCAGAACCGGCTGTTCAAGCGGTTGGGCGATTGGGCGATGCGCGCTGACGACGACCTCGCCAGCCGCCTGGCGGAATTGGGCGCCGATGCCCGACCGAACGCCGAGGCGCTGCGGCGCGCGCGCACCCTGTTCGCCCGCGCGATCGAAACGCCGGGCGGTCTGCGGATCCAGACCATCCACTCCTTTTGCGCGGGCCTGTTGCGCCGATTTCCGCTCGAAGCGCAGGTTTCGCCGCAATTCACCGAAATGGAAGACCGCGCGGCCCAGCTGTTGCGGGCCGAGATCCTGGAACGGATGGCAGACGGCCCCGAGGCGCATCTGGTGGCGGCCCTGGCGCCACATGTCAGCGGCGACGACCCGGACAACCTGCTGAAGGAAGTGACCGAACGGCGCGAGACGCTGTCGCGACCCTGGAGCGAACACGACTTGCGGTCCCGCTACGGATTGCCGCCGGATTTCGTTCCCGACGCGCAACCGCAAGCGGTTTTCGCCGGAATAGAGACGGATTTCATCCAGCAAGCCGCTGCATTGCTGATCGCCGAAGGCGGCGGATGGAACTCGAAAACCGGCAAGGCGCTGTGCCTTGTCCGATCCACCGACCTTGCTGGTCTTCAGGCGCTCGAGGCCGCGTTGCTGACGCAGTCCGGCACGATCAACAAGCAGCTGATCACCAAGGGCGCACGAGAAGGTGCCCTGGCCGGGCACTGGCCGGTCATCGAAACGCTTGCCGAACGCGCGCTGATCGCGCGGCAGCAAAGGATCGCGCATGCCGCATTCCAGCGCGACCTGACCCTGCACCGGTTCGCCGACGCCTTCCTGCCGGCCTACGCCGCCGAGAAGCAGCGTCGCGGCTGGCTGGATTTCGACGATCTGATCCTGCGCGCCCGCGACCTGTTGAACGATCGCAAGGTCGCCGACTGGGTGCTGTACCGGCTGGACGGCGGCATCGATCATATCCTTGTCGACGAAGCACAGGACACCAGCCCGCGGCAATGGCAAGTGATCGAACGGTTGGCGGCCGAGATCACGGCGGGCGAAGGTGCCCGGTCGGACACCCGGCGAACGATCTTCGTCGTCGGCGACAAGAAGCAATCGATCTATTCGTTCCAGGGGGCCGATCCGGATGAATTCGACCGGATGCGCGCGGAATTCCAAACTCGGCTGGACGGCACAGAAACCCCGCTGCAACGCTCGGAACTGGCCTATTCCTTTCGGTCGGCCGCGCCGATTCTGCGGCTGGTCGACGCCACGTTCGAAGGTCGGGAAAAATCCGGTTTTGCGCCGGAACAGGGACATATCGCCTTCAAGAACGCGATGCCCGGTCGCGTCGATCTCTGGCCTGTCGTCGAACCGGTGACCGAGGATGAAGACGAAGGCGTCTGGTTCGATCCGGTCGATCGCACCGGGCGCACGCATCACACCGTGATCCTGGCCAACCGCATCGCGCATTTCATCAGGGCCCAGATCGATCTTGGTACGCTGATCGCGGATGAGGACGACAACGGAAACCCGGTCGCCCGGCCCATGCAGGCGGGCGACGTGTTGATCCTTGTGCAAAGGCGCAAGGATCTGTTCGTCGAAATCATTCGGGCCTGCAAACAGGCCGGTTTGCCGATTGCCGGGGCCGACCGGCTCAAGGTCATGTCGGAACTGGCGGTCAAGGACATTGCCGCACTGCTGCGGTTCCTGGCCACGCCCGAAGACGACCTGTCGCTTGCCGCCGCCCTGCGTTCGCCGCTGTTCGCGATGTCCGAACAGGCGCTTTTCGACCTCGCCCACCGTCGCAGCGACCGATATCTCTGGCCCGCCCTACGCAACCGCGCCGATGAGTTTCCCGGCGTGATGGCGGTTTTGAACGACCTGCGCGACAACACCGACTACCTTCGGCCCTACGACCTGATCGAACGCATCCTGACCCGACACCATGGGCGTCCCCGCCTGATCGGACGCCTGGGCCCCGAGGCCGAGGACGGAATCAACGCGCTGCTGCAACAAGCCCTGGCCTACGAGCAATCGGACATCCCCTCTTTGACCGGGTTTCTGCAATGGATGCAGACCGACGACCTGACGATTAAACGCGCACCCGATGCCGGGGGCGAACGGGTGCGGGTGATGACGGTGCATGGCGCCAAGGGGCTCGAGGCGCCGGTCGTGATCCTGCCGGATTGCGCCGACACCCGTGAAACCCACCGCGCCGCCTTGCTGGGCGATTCCGAGCGCGTGATGTGGAAACAGAAGAAAGAGACGATGCCACAGCGGCAGTCCGAACTGCTGGAGCACGCCATGACGGCGGCTCAACGCGAACGCGACCGGCTGCTTTACGTGGCAATGACACGCGCCGAGAAATGGCTGATCGTCGCTGCTGCGGGCGAAACCAAGTCCGAAACCTGTTGGTACAACCAGGTCGCGGACGGGATGCAACGGGTCGGGGCCTCGCCGGAAGCCTTCGATTTCGGTTCGTTCGGCTCTGGCATGGGACTTGGCCTGTCGTCCGGCGATGCAGCGGCTTTGCCGGTGGTCCGCTCGGCCGAAACGGCCAGTCCGGACGTGTCGCTGCCGGATGACCTGGCGCGCGCCGCACCGCCCGTATCGGCAGGGATCGTGATCCGGTCGCCTTCCGATCTTGGTGGCGCCAAGGCGTTGCCGGGCGACGAAGGCGACGACTCCGAGGCCGCGAAAGCGCGCGGCACGGCGATTCACCGATTGCTCGAAGCACTGCCGGCCTTGCCCGGGCACCTGCGCACTCAGGCCGCTTCGAAACTGATCGACGAAACGGCGGACCAGGCCGCGTTGGTGGCCGAGGTGCTGTCGATCATCGCCGATCCCGACTTGAAGAACGTCTTCGCGCCCGGAACGCTTGCCGAAGTGCCGATCACCGCCGATCTGCCGGAGCTTGGCCGGATCCACGGCGTGATCGACCGGCTGATCGTGACGCCCGAACAAGTCGTCGCGGTGGATTTCAAGACCAACCGCGTCGTGCCCGAGACACCCGATACGGTGCCCGAAGGCCTGTTGCGGCAGATGGGCGCCTATGCCGCAGCGCTGGCTCAGATCTATCCGGACCGCCCGGTTCAAACAGCCTTGCTTTGGACGGCAAACCGCCACTACATGCCGCTGCCGCACGATCTTGTGACACAAGCCTTGGCGCGGGCCGCCGCATCTTGACGCTGGCCTGCGACGTCCATACGTTCCGCCTCTGACTTCTGGATGCCACGACCGAGGAGATACCCATGGGCACCGTTGCCGTCACCGACGCCACCTTCGACACCGAGGTGAAGAATTCCGACATTCCCGTCGTCGTCGACTTCTGGGCCGAATGGTGCGGCCCGTGCAAGCAGATCGGCCCCGCCCTCGAAGAACTGTCGGCGCAATACGAAGGCAAGGTGAAGATCGCCAAGGTCGATGTCGATCAGAACCCGAATTCCGCCGCCGCGATGGGCGTGCGCGGCATCCCGGCGCTGTTCATCTTCAAGGACGGCCAGGTGGTGTCGAACCGCGCCGGCGCCGCGCCCAAGGCCGCGCTGCAAAGCTGGATCGAAGACGCCATCGCGTAACAGCGTACTTGCGCAGGAACAGGGGCCCCGCCTAGCGGCGGGGCCTTTTTCGTCGCTAGTGCTGCGCAAAGACGCGTGGAACCAGCGATTTCAGGCGTTGCCAGCGGCGCTCTTGCGCGGTGCTTCGGCCTGACACAGGCAGGCCCCACCATTCCGCAAGAACCCGGTGCCGAACCAGCAACCGCACAGACGGATCGTCTGGCCCGACCAGGTCGTAGCCGGCAAAGAACGCCTGTTCCGCTTGCGGGGGCAGAACCGACCCAACCGGGATGTCCGCATGGGGTGCCCGCAGGATCGCGTAATCGGCCAGCAGCCGCCCGATATCGTGTCCCACCGGCACCACCCGGCCACCGGCGAAATCCACGCCCCAGGCGCGGTCCGAACCGATCAGCAGGTTGCGCATGTGCATGTCGCCGTGTGTCGCGGCGGCGACGGTCTGCTGCGCCTCGAATTCGGCCCGTTGTCCGATCAGGCTTTCGGCGCAGGCACGGAACAGATCAGGCTCTGACACGGCCCTTTCCCCGCGGGAGATCTCGGCCAGAACCTGATCCAGAAAACCCAGCGTGAATTTCGGCTGGAACACGCGCCTGTCGCCGAGCCTGCCGCGATGAAACCCGGCCAGCCAGGCGCCGGCCAGCCGCAAGGCCGCCGATTGGGTTTGCGGCGAAGCGCCATCCAGAACAACCGACAGCGGACGTCCGGGCACGTAGTCCATTACCAGGCTCTGCCGGTCCAGATCGACGGCGCGGATCGCAGGAACGCCATCGGGAAAACCCTCCTGCGCCGCGACATGGGCCTGCACTGCCTCGGCAAAGACCTGCGGGCGGCGGGGCCGGTCCTCGTGCTTCAGCACCAGGGGCGTCGCACCGGACTTGTCCAGCCGCAACAGGATACGGGACACGCGGGCATCTTCGCGCATGGCCAGGCGGCTTGGTGTCCACTCTCCCGGACGCTCGCCCATCTGAACGGCCAGGGCAGGCCAGACCGCCATCGCCTTGCGCGTCAATGCATCCATTTCCATTCCCCGCCGGTTTCGCTATGCCCAGAGGGCCGCCTTGCCGGGCTGTTGTCCAGCCCCCATATGGGCGGGAACCGGAACGGAGGCGACATGGCGGAACAGGACTTTCCCGGCTGGCACGGGACGACGATCATCGGCGTGCGCAAGGGCGGCCAGGTGGTGATCGCGGGCGACGGGCAGGTCAGCCTGGGCCAGACCGTCATCAAAGGCACGGCCCGCAAGGTGCGGCGCCTGTCGCCGGGCGGGCGCGACGTGGTGTGCGGCTTTGCCGGCTCGACCGCCGATGCCTTTACCCTGCTTGAACGGCTGGAAACCAAGCTCGAGGCGACACCGGGCCAGTTGCAGCGCGCCTGCGTCGAACTGGCCAAGGATTGGCGCACCGACAAGTACCTGCAAAAGCTGGAAGCGATGCTGATCGTGTCGGACGGCGCCGCGCTCTATGTCATCACCGGCGCCGGGGATGTGCTGGAGCCCGAACATGACGTCACCGCCATCGGGTCGGGCGGCAACTATGCCCTGGCCGCGGGCCGCGCACTGATGGACAGCGACCTGAGCGCCGAAGACATCGCCCGCCGCGCCATGGCCATCGCCGCGGATATCTGCGTCTACACCAACGGCAACCTGACCATCGAGACGATTCAGGCGTAGCGCGCGTCGATGTCCGAAACGACAGCGGCGATCAGATCAGCACGTTTTTCCGGGAACCGTTCCGGATCAACCTGCATGTCTGTCATTGAATGGACAAAGAACGTCCGCGGCGCATCGCGCAGCGTGCACCATGCCACCAGCTTGATCCCGTGGTCGGGATGCACGATCGCCAGCGGCAGCACGCGGCGGGACGTTTCCTGACCGTTGAGGTCCTTGTAGGAAAAGCCGATCGCATGCGATTCCGCGCAAGCGCGATGCAGCGCAGCCAGGTCGACGCGCAAGGCGGGGCGCATCATAGACCGCCGTCCGATCCGGCCGTCATGGTGGTGATGCAACCGCACCAGATCGTGCGCTTCTGGCATGGTCGCACTCAGCTCGGTCAGCATGTCCCCGGCTTGTTTCGACAGCACCGGATCACGGCGCAACAGCATGTCCGCCAAGCCCGCAACCAGGCGCTCGCGCTCCACCGGATCCAGCGCGACGGCCATGCCGTTTGCCAAGGCCTTTGTCGGTACGGCGCCGGCACCCAAGAGGGCGGCAATCAGCGACCGCCGACCGGTATCGGGACCACCGGTTTCGCGCCCGCCGAAAAGGCGGCCAAGGAATGTCGTCAATCCGATCATCCGGGCCAGATATCACGATGGATGCAACGAAAAAAGCCAGCTTGCACATCGGGCAATGGCCACTTACCTGCCTAAGCGTGCCGAAAAGGACGAACCATGACCGACCTCACCCCCCGCGAAATCGTCAGCGAACTCGATCGTTTCATCATCGGCCAGAGCGAGGCCAAGCGCGCCGTTGCCGTCGCCCTGCGCAACCGCTGGCGCCGCAAGCAGCTGGCCGACGACCTGCGCGAAGAGGTGTACCCCAAGAACATCCTGATGATCGGCCCCACCGGCGTCGGCAAGACCGAGATCAGCCGCCGACTGGCGAAACTCGCCCGCGCACCCTTCATCAAGGTCGAGGCCACCAAGTTCACCGAGGTTGGGTATGTCGGGCGCGATGTCGAACAGATCATCCGCGACCTGATGGATGCCGCCATCGTCCAGACCCGCGAACAGATGCGCGAGGACGTCAAGGCCCGCGCCCACCAGGCCGCCGAAGACCGCGTGATCGCCGCCATCGCGGGCACCGACGCCCGCGAGGCCACGCGCGAGATGTTCCGCAAAAAGCTCAAGTCGGGCGAACTGGACGATACGATGATCGAGCTCGAGATCGCCGATACGTCATCGCCCTTTCCGATGATGGACATCCCCGGCCAGCCCGGCGGCATGGGGATGTTGAACCTGGGCGATCTGTTCGGAAAGGCCCTGGGCGGGCGCACCACCCGCAAGCGTCTGTCGGTGGCGGAAAGCTACGAGATCCTGATCTCGGAGGAAGCCGACAAACTGCTGGATGACGAAACCGTCAAGCAGGCCGCGCTGGAAGCGGTGGAACAGAACGGCATCGTCTTTCTGGACGAAATCGACAAGGTCGCGGCGCGGCAAGAAGCCCGCGGCGGCGACGTCAGCCGCGAAGGCGTCCAGCGCGATCTGCTGCCGCTGATCGAAGGCACCACCGTGAGCACCAAATACGGGCCGGTCAAGACCGACCACATCCTTTTCATCGCCTCGGGTGCCTTCCACATCGCCAAGCCATCGGACCTGCTGCCGGAACTGCAGGGTCGTCTGCCGATCCGCGTCACCCTGCGCGATCTGACCGAAGGTGATTTCGTCCGTATCCTGACCGAAACCGACAACGCCCTGACGCTGCAATATTCGGCCCTGATGCAGACCGAAAGCGTCACCGTCACCTTCACCGAAGACGGCATCGCCGCGCTGGCCCGGATCGCGGCGCAGGTGAACCAGAGCGTCGAGAATATCGGCGCGCGCAGGCTCTATACCGTGATGGAACGGGTGTTCGAGGAACTGAGCTTTCACGCCCCCGATCGCGGCGGCGAGGCGGTGACGATCGACAACGCATTCGTCGAGGATCAACTGGGCGAACTGACCAAGTCCGCCGATCTCAGTCGCTACGTGTTGTGACCCTGTTCAGGCGAAATCGAGACTGATCTTCATCGCCCGGTTGCGGTCGGCGGCGTGGTCCAGCGCTGCCGCGGCATCTTCCATCGGATAGCTGCCGGACAACAACGGCGACACGTCGATCCGGCCGCTTTGCATCGCCTGCACGGCACTGGCGAATTCGCGGTGGAACCGGAAGGACCCGCGCAGCGTCAGCTCCTTGACCGTCATCGCCTGCAACGGCACCGTCGCGTCGCCGCCAAGGCCCAGTTGCACCAGCACGCCGCCGGGCCGCAGAACGGCAACGCCCGTGGCCAGCGCCTGCGCCGCGCCCGAACACTCGAAATGCACGTCGACCTTGCCCTTGCCCTCGGAAAGGGGTGTCAGCGCATCTGGATGCGTGCCCACATTCACCGCAAGGTCGGCGCCCAGACCACGCGCCGTGGACAGCGTGAAATCGGTCAGATCGGTGACGATGATCCGCGCCGCGCCGGCATTGCGTGCGGCAAGCAGGGTCAGACAGCCGATCGGACCGCACCCCGTGATCAGCACCGTCTTACCCATCAGCGCCCCCGCCTGGTTGACGGCATGCAGACACACCGCAAGGGGCTCGGCCATCGCCGCCTGGGCAGGGCTCAGCCCGTGCGCAGGCACGCATTGCGCAGCATCCGCCACCAGCAATTGCCGGAACGCCCCCTGGATGTGCGGCATCGGCATGGCGCTTCCGTAGAACCGCATATTCAGGCAATGCTGCTGCTGACCCTGCTGGCAATACGTGCAAGCGCCGCAGGGTCGCGACGGCGAGACGGCCACCAGATCGCCGACGGAAAACCGGTCGACCCCCGCGCCCAGAGCCGCGACATGGCCCGAAACCTCGTGCCCCAGGATCATCGGCTCGCGCAAGCGGATCATCGACCCGATTCCGCCATGTTGAAAGTAATGCAGGTCGGACCCGCAGATCCCGCCCTTGGCGATGGCCGCCAGAACCTGGCCGGGGCCGGGTTGCGGGTCGGGGCGGTCTTCGACCCGCAGATCGCGGGCAGCGTGAAGGACAAGCGCTTTCATGACGGCCCCTTGCGGTTGCTGTGGCTGACGCGCAGGGTAGACCGGACTGCGCGAACCGCCAAGGGAAGGAAAACCATGCCACTCTTCGATCTCACCGGGCGCCGCGCCCTGATCACCGGATCGTCGCAGGGCATCGGCCTTGCCTTGGCCAAGGGTCTGGCCCAAGCCGGTGCGCAGATCGTGCTGAACGGCCGCGACACCGCCAAGCTGGACGCCGCGGCCACGCAGATCCCGGGCGCCGTGACCCTGGCGTTCGACGTGACCGACCATGACCGCGTGCGCGCCGCCATCGACGGCTTCGAGGCCCGGCACGGTGCCATCGACATCCTGATCAACAACGCCGGGATGCAACACCGCACCCCGCTCGAGGATTTTCCCGCCGACGCCTTCGAGCGCCTGTTACAGACCAACATCGCCAGCGTCTTTCACGTCGGCCAGGCCTGCGCGCGGCACATGATCTCCCGCAAGGCCGGCAAGATCATCAACATCGCCAGCGTGCAGACCGCGCTGGCGCGCCCCGGCATCGCACCCTACACGGCGACCAAGGGCGCCGTGGCGAACCTGACGAAAGGCATGGCCACCGACTGGGCAAGGCACGGGCTGCAATGCAACGCGATCGCACCCGGCTATTTCGACACACCGCTGAACGCCGCGCTGGTTGCCGACCCGGAATTCAGCGCCTGGCTGGAAAAGCGGACCCCGGCGGGTCGCTGGGGACAGGTCGAAGAACTGGTCGGCGCGGCCGTCTTCCTGGCTTCGGATGCTTCCAGCTTCGTCAACGGCCACACGCTGTTCGTCGACGGTGGCATCACGGCATCGCTTTAGGCTCTAACCCTGCGCGAACAGCGCCAATGCGACCACGGCCAGCATCGCCAGCGCCATGCCGATATTGATCGTCCGCTGCACCCGCAACGACAGGTCCATCCGGCGCAGGCTGACCCCGGCCCAAAGCCACAGGATATGAATCGGCACCCAGAGCGCGTTGAAGATCACCAGTTTGATGATCGTCTCTGCCCAGAGCGCGTCGGGCATGAAGGCGAAACCGGAAAACAGCGTGGTGCTGACGACATAGGCCTTGGGGTTGATCGGTTGCAGCGCAAAGCCGTTCCAGAACCCGGGCGCGGTCTCGGGCGTGATGAACCCGATCCGCGCGCCCGCAAAGGCGATCTTGAAGCCCAGATACAGCAGATAGGCAACCGAGGCGAACAGCAGCACCTGCCGCAGCCCCGGCACCGCCAGCGCCGCCGCCGCGATACCCGAGATGACCAGCAGCGCGACCAGAAAGTTGCCGACGAACAATCCGCCGACATAGGCCAGCCCGGGGCGATAGCCATAGGCCGACCCGATGCCGGCGGTGCTCAGCACCCCGGGCCCGGGCGTGATGATCAGAAAGAACACCGCGGCGGCGAATTCCAGCATGTCACAAGGCCACTTCGTGCAGAGTCAGTCTCGCCCAGTCGAAGTCGACTCCGATTCCCGGCACATCCGGCGCCACTGCCAGCCCGTCCTCGATCACCAGCGGCCGCGTCGTGTAGCGGTCGATCGGAAAGGAATGCACCTCGAGCCAGCCGCCATGCGGTTGCGACGATACCAGCGACACGTGCAACTCCTGCATGCCGTGACTGCAGACCGGCACGTTGAAGGTCCGGGCGTGCTCGGCCACCTGCAACCAGCCGGTGATGCCCAGGCAATTCGAGGCATCGGGCTGGATGAAATCGACATGGCTCAGGGCCCGTTCGAATTCATACAGCGTGTGCAGGTTCTCGCCCTGTGCGGTCGGCACGCCGGTGGCGTCGCGGATGATGCGGAACGCCTCGAACGCGTCGGGGACCACCGGTTCCTCGAACCACAGCAGCCCCACATCCTTGACCGCTTCGGCCAGCGCGATCGCCTGATCGACGCTCAGCGAATAATTCGCATCGATTGCGAACCCCGCTTCGGGCCCGATCCGCTGCCGCACGGCACGGATACGTTCGACATCCGTCGCCATGTCGGGCTGGCCGACCTTGATCTTGACCGCGTTCAGCCCGGCATCCAGGTAGCCCTGCACGTGATCCAGCAATTTGGGCAGGGGAAAGGCCAGGTCGATCCCGCCGCCATAGGCCTTGCAGCGGTCCGATGCGCCACCCGCGGCCCGCCACAGCGGCGACCCCTGCGCCTTCAGCCGCAAGTCCCACAGCGCGATGTCGATGGCCGAGATGGCGAAACTCAGAATGCCGCCCCGGCCCACGTAATGCATGTGCCAATCCATGCCCTCGGTCAGAGCCTCGACCTGCGCCGCATCCTGGCCGATCAGAAACGGCCCAAGGTCATGCCGGATCATCGCCGCGATCGCATGACCACCCCGCCCGCCATTATAGGTATAGCCTGTGCCCTGCCGCCCGTCCGCCAGCGTCACGGTCGCGGTGATCAGGTGAAAATGGCTGTGGTCGCCATGTTTGGCATCCACCAGCACCTCGTCCAGCGGCACGGCGAACAGCCGTGCGGAAACGTCACTGATCCGGCTCATTTCCCCAGATGCGCGCATTCCGGGACCGGGGTCAGCACGCGGCCTTCGTCCAGATGCGCGATCAGGTTGTCGACGGTCAGCTTGCCCATCGCGGCGCGGGTTTCCACCGTGGCCGACCCGACATGCGGCAGCAGCACCACGTTCTTCATCGCCTTGAGCGCATCCGGCACGCGCGGCTCGTTCTCGAACACGTCCAGACCCGCCCAGCCCAGCTTGCCGCTGCCCAGCGCGTCGATCAGCGCAGCCTCGTCCACCACGGTGCCGCGGGCCACGTTGATCAGCGTGCCCTGCGGCCCGAGCGCTTCCAGCACCTCGGCGTTCACCAGGTGCCGCGTGGCCGCACCCCCCGGTGTGATGACGATCAGGCAATCCACCTCGCGCGCCATCTCGACCAGGTCGGGACAGTAGCGGTGCAATACGTCCTTTTTCGACCGCGTATGGTACAGAATTTCCGTCCCGAACGGCTCCAGCTTGCGGGCGATTTCCTGCCCGATGCGGCCCATGCCCAGAATGCCCACCTTTTGCCCGTCGACCGAACGGGTCAGCGGCGCGTTGCCCTTTCTCTCCCAATCGCCGGACCGCACCCAGGCATCGTCGCGCAGCAACTCGCGGTAGCAGGCCATCATCAGCATCAGCGCGGTGGTCGCCACCTCGGCATTCAGCACATCCGGCGTGTGACTGACGGGAATGCCCCGCGCCGCGCAGGCCTTGGCATCGATATTGTCGTAGCCGACCCCGTAACAGGAAATCGCCTGCAGGTTCGGCAGATGCTGCATGACCTCCGGTTTCACCCCGTCATGGCCGTTGGTCGCGACATGGGTGATGGTGCCACCGTTCTCGGCCAGCCAGCCCTTTGGCAGATCGGCCAGGCGATGAACTGTGAACCGCGCCTGCATCCGTTCGAGCATGACGGGCGTCGCCCCGCCGATCAGCAGAAGATCAGGCATCCTGACCCACCTCCTGCCGCTGTTCGCCCAGCCCGTCGATGCCCAGCGTCATCACGTCGCCGACCTTCAGGTAGACCGGGTCGGGCTTCATCCCCATGCCCACGCCCGGCGGCGTGCCGGTGGTGATCACGTCGCCCGGATGCAGGGTGAACAGGTGGCTCAGATGCTCGATGATCTCGGCCACGGTAAAGATCATGGTGGCGGTGTTTCCGGTCTGCATCCGCTTGCCGTTCACGTCCAGCCACATGCCCAGTTTCTGCGGGTCGGGCACCTCGTCGCGGGTCACCAGCCAGGGGCCGGTCGGCCCGAACGTGTCGCAGCTCTTGCCCTTGGTCCATTGCCCGGTCAGCTGGGTCTGGAAATGCCGTTCGGAAACGTCGTTGACCACGCAATAGCCTGCCACGTGGTCCAGCGCGTTTTCCTTGCTGACATATTTCGCGGTCTTGCCGATCACCACGCCCAGTTCGACCTCCCAATCGGTATGGGTCGACCCGCGGGGCATCATCACGGTGTCGTTGGCGCCCACGATGGCCGAGTTCGCCTTGAAGAACAGGATCGGATGCTTGGGGATCTCGGCGCCGGTTTCCGCCGCATGGTCGGAATAATTCAGCCCGATGCACAGGAACTTGCCGATGGCGCCGACACAGGGGCCCAGCCGGGGCTTGCCCGATACCGCCGGCAGGCTGGCCGGATCCAGATCGCGCAGCCGTGCCAGCGTCGCGTCGTCCAGCGTCGCCCCCGTGATGTCGTCGATCACCCCCGACAGGTCGCGCAGCGTGTCGCCATCCATCATCCCGGGCTTTTCCGCCCCCGTCTCGCCATAGCGCACAAGTCTCATGATCTGTCCTCCCGTAGGGCGGGGTTCACCCCGCCGCTGTCTTCAATGATTGTCGCGCGGCAGATGCCTGCGCGAGATGTCCTTGTAGTCGTCGGCCCCGCGCAAGGTCATCCCCTCGTCGAACCGGCCGACCCGATCGCGGAAGATCTCTTGCCAGGGCGACTGGCTCTCGGGCACCGGATAGCCGCCGGCGGCTTCCAGTGCCCGCGCCCGGTCGGCCAGTTCTTCGACGCTGACCAGCATGTCGGCGGTGCATTTGTTCAGATCGATCCGCACCCGGTCGCCGTTGCGCAGCAGCGCCAGCCCGCCGCCGGATGCCGCCTCGGGCGAGGCATTCAGGATCGACGGGCTGCCCGACGTGCCCGATTGCCGCCCGTCGCCCACGCAGGGCAACGCCTCGACACCCTTCTTCAGCAGGTAGGACGGCGCGCGCATGTTCACCACCTCGGCGCCGCCCGGATATCCCTTGGGCCCCGCGCCGCGCATGAACAGGATGCAATTCTCGTCGATACCCTCGGACGGGTCGTCGATGCGGTGATGGAAATCCTCGGGCCCGTCGAACACCACCGCACGCCCTTCGAACGCGTTGGGATCGTCAGGGTTTGACAGATAGCGCTTGCGGAAATCTGCGCTGATGACGCTGGTCTTCATGATCGCGCTGTCGAACAGGTTGCCGGTCAGGTTGATGAAACCGGCATGCTCCTTCAGCGGCTCGCTGACCGGCTTGATGACGCGTGTGTCCTCGGACCGCCGCGAACCGCAATTCTCGCCCATCGTGCGGCCATTGGCGGTCAGCGCCTGCGGATGCGGCAGCAGCCCGCCGGCCATCAGCTCGCCCACCACGGCGGGAACCCCGCCGGCATGCTGGTAATCCTCGCCCAGGTATTCGCCCGCGGGCTGCAGGTTGACCAGCAGCGGCACGTGATGGCCGATCCGCTGCCAGTCGTTGTTGTCGAGCGGCACACCCAGGTGACGGGCGATGCCGTTGAGGTGAATGGGCGCGTTGGTCGACCCCCCGATGGCCGAGTTGATGACGATGGCATTCTCGAAGGCTTCGCGCGTCATGATGTCGGACGGCCGCAGGTCCTCCCACACCATCTCGACGATCCGCCGCCCGGTCTCATAGGCCATCTGACCGCGTTCTCGATAGGGCGCGGGGATCGCCGCCGAACCGGGCAATTGCATGCCCAACGCCTCGGCCAGCGAATTCATCGTCGTTGCCGTGCCCATCGTGTTGCAATAGCCCACCGACGGCGCCGAAGACGCCACCAGCTCCATGAAGCCGTCGGCGTCGATCTCGCCCGCCGCCATCATCTCGCGTGCCTTCCAGACGATGGTGCCGCTGCCGGTACGCTCACCGCGGAACCAGCCGTTCAGCATCGGCCCCACCGAAAAGGCGATGGCCGGGATGTTCACCGTCGCCGCCGCCATCAGCAGCGCCGGCGTGGTCTTGTCACAGCCGATATTCAGAACCACGCCGTCCAGCGGATAGCCGAACAGCGTCTCGACCAGCGACAGATAGGCCAGGTTGCGGTCCAGCATCGCGGTGGGACGCTTTCCGGTTTCCTGGATCGGATGCACCGGCACCTCGATGCAGGTGCCGCCCGCGGCGATGATGCCGTCGCGCAGCCGCTTGGACAATTCCAGGTGATGCCGGTTGCAGGGCGAAAGATCGCTGCCGGTCTGCGCGATCGCGATGATCGGCTTGCCGCCTTGCAGTTCTTCGCGCGTCAGCCCGTAATTCAGGTAGCGCTCCAGATACAGCGCCGTCATCTCCGGATTGTCCGGGTTCATGAACCACTTGCGCGACCGCAGGTCCTCGATTCCGATTTTCTTGGCCATCTCTCGTCCCGGGATATGCAGCAGACCGCCCTGCTGCTTCTTCTCTTTGAAAAATACGCAAACCGCGCGCTCAGCCAGACCACCCGCCGTCGATCACGAAGGGCTGCCCGGTGGTAAAGGCCGACTCGTCGCTGGCCAGGTAGACCACCAATGCCGCGATCTCCTCGGCCTTGGCAACCCGGCCCATCGGCTGGCGCGACACGAACTGGCGCAGCGCCTCTTCGTAGCTGCCCACCTGTTCGCCCAGCGACTTGACCCGGTCATGCCAGGACGGGCTTTCCACCGTGCCGGGGCAGATGCAGTTGCAGCGGATGCCCCTGGTGATGAAATCCACCGCCACCGATTTCGTCATCCCGATCACCGCCGCCTTGGTGGTGCCATAGATGAACCGGTTGGGCGCGCCGATCACCGACGAACAGGCCGACGACATGTTGATGATCGACCCGCCCCCGCGTTCCAGCATCCCCGGCAGCGCCGCCCGCATGGTACGGAACATCGACCGGACGTTCAGGTCCAGGGCGAAATCCCATTCCTCGTCCTGTGCTTCCAGGACCGAGCCGTGATGCACGAAGCCCGCGCAGTTGAACAACACGTCCGGCCGCGCCCGCGCCATGCCCTGCGCCACGCTGTCGGGATCGCGGACATCCAGCACGAAGGCTTCGATCCCGTCTCCCAGGCCCGCCAGCGCGGCCTCGTTGATGTCGGTGGCGAAGACCTGCGCGCCTTCGGCCGCCATGGCCAGCACGCTGGCGCGCCCGATCCCCTGGCCCGCCGCCGTGACCAGCGCGCGCTTGCCGTCCAGTCGACCCATGTCCATCCCTCCCGGATTGCCCCTTTCGGCGGCGTGTTTTTTTGTTAGCGTAGGACAGCGCGCCGGGCTTGGCCAGAGCGCGCGAGGGGAGGGACGCATGAAACTCGCATTGCTGGGAACGGGCCTGATGGGCCTGCCGATGTCGCGCAATCTGCTGAAGGCCGGTCACGAACTGACGGTCTGGAACCGCACCCGGACCAAGGCCGAACCGCTTGCCGCGGACGGTGCGCGCATCGCCGACGCGGCGGGCGACGCGGTCAAGGACGCCGAAATCGTCATTTCCATGCTCAGCGACGGGCCGACGGTTCTGGCCCTCCAGCGCGCGGTTGCCGGCGCGATGCGGCCCGGCGCGCTGTGGATCGACATGTCGTCCACCAAACCCGAAGAGGCCCGCGCGCAGGCCGCCGCCCTGGCAGAACGCGGCATCGACCATCTCGACGCGCCGGTATCCGGCGGCACCAAGGGCGCCGAGGCCGCGACGCTGGCGATCATGGCGGGAGGCGAAGCGACGGCCTTTGCCCGGGCCGAGCCGGTTCTCAAGGCGATGGGCCGGCCCGTGCATGTCGGCCCCACCGGAACCGGTCAGCTGTCCAAGCTGGCCAATCAGACCATCGTCGCCGTGACCATCGGCGCCGTGGCCGAGGCGATGCTGCTGGCGGTGCAGGGCGGCGCCGATCCGGCGGCGTTGCGCAACGCGCTGAAGGGCGGGTTCGCCGACAGCGTGATCCTGCAACAGCACGGCGAACGCATGACCACCGGCAATTTCGAACCGGGCGGGCTGACCAAGTTCCAGATCAAGGATCTGGACAACGTTCTGGCCGAAGCCGCCAGCCTGAACCTGACCCTGCCGATGACGCAATCGGTGCGCGACCGTTTCGTCACCTTTATGACCGAAATGGATGGCGGCGACCGCGACCATTCCGGCCTTTATCTCGAACTCAAGCAGCGCAACGGACTGATCTGATGACCCGCATTCTGATTCTCGGCGGCGGCGGCATGGTCGGCCAGAAACTGGCGCGCCGCCTGCTCGACACCGGAACCCCTGCCGATGCGATCACCCTACATGACCTGGGCTTTCCGCCGGATGGCGCAGCGGTTGCGGACAAGCGCAGCGGCGATCTGTCGGTGCTGGCCGAAGGCGCCGCGCTGGCCGCCGAGCGCTTTGACCTGATCTACTTCCTCGCCTCGGTGGTCTCGGGCGAGGCCGAGGCCGATTTCGACAAGGGCTGGCAAACCAACCTGACCCCGCTCTGGGCCTTTCTCGAGGCGCTGCGCGCGCAGCACCGTGCGACCGGCGGCGCCTATGTGCCGCGGCTGGTCTTCACCTCGTCCATCGCCGTCTTTGGCGGGCCCTATCCCGACAGGATCACCGACGATTTCCTGCAATCGCCGCAGACCAGCTATGGCGCGCAAAAGGCCGCCTGCGAATTGCTGATCCAGGATTTCAGCCGCAAGGGATTCATCGATGGCATGGCGCTGCGCCTGCCGACGATCTGCGTGCGCCCGGGCAAGCCGAACAAGGCGGCGTCGTCCTTTTTCTCGGGCATCATCCGCGAACCGTTGAACGGCCAGCCGGCGGTCCTGCCGGTGGCCGACACCGTGCGCCATTGGCACGCCTCGCCGCGTTCCGCCGCGCGCTTTCTGACCCATGCCGCGACGCTGGACACCGCCCGGCTCGAAGGGCGCCGTGCGCTCAACCTGCCGGGCCTCAGCTGCACCGTCGCCGAACAGATCGAAGCGCTGCGCGATGTGGCCGGCAATGATGTGGTCAAGCTGATCCGCCACGAACCGGACGAGACGATCCAGCGAATCGTCGCCGGCTGGCCCCGCGATTTCGACCCGGTGCGCGCCCGCGCGCTCGGCTTCGAGGCCGAAAGCGATTTCAAGGACATCATCGAGATTTACCTGGCCGATGACGGGCCGGTTCGCTAGCACGGGCTAGCCGGCCACCGGTTCGGGCGCGTCGTGGCGCAAGTGCCGCGCCAGGTGATCGTGGATCTTCTGGCGGGTCAGGGCTTCGTTCCCCGACAGCGCCGCGTTCAGGATTTCCTGGTGATGCTGGATGTTCATCGAAATGAAATCGAACCCCAGGTCCTCGACCATCAATTGCTGCCGGAACCGGCAGTAGACCCGGTAGTGGGTTTCCTTCAGCACGTCCGACCCGCAAGACGCGATCAGGGTCTGATGGAAATGCTGTTCGGCGGCGAACCACAGGTCGACGAAAGGCGACTTGTCGTCGGCGCCCTGCATGCGCGTCTCGAGATGGCTGAGTTGATGATGCGCGGCCGAAAGCTGCGCCTCCCAGGCAACGCCGCCGTGGCGAATCGACAACGCCGCGCCCTCGGCCTCGAGCAGCACGCGAAGATGCGTCAGTTCCCGAAGCAGCGCGTCCGAGCGACGCGGAACCCGGAACCCGCGTTGTTCCTGGAACGTCACCAGCCCCAGCGTCGACAGGCGGAACAGGGCCTCGCGCACGGTGCTGGCGGAACAGCCGAATTCCTGTTTCAGCGCCTCTGCGCGCACCTTTGCCCCGTGATCGTAAACGTTCGTCATCAGCCGATGTCGCAGCGTTTCGAATATATCGACTGCACCCGCCATGTGGCCCCTCTGCCGACCTGATACCGGGCACGCTAGCGCCGGAAACTTCGAAATCCTATCAAAATCTCGAAATTTTCGATAATTTCTCTTTTTTGTTGGCAGGTCTGGACCCCGTTGCTAGGGTTCCGCCACGGCATCTTCAAAGGACGGACAACTCCGCATCGAAGATGCATCCATAGGGAGGACCACATGAAAACGATCGTGAAGGCCGCAGCCGCGGCCGCTCTGGTTGCGTCGACGGCACTGACCGCAAGCGCGGAAACCACCAAGCTGCGCATCCAGACGCACTATGCCCCGGAAACCGTGTCGGGCAAACTGGCCGCTCAGTACATCGAAGACATCCAGACGATGTCGAATGGCGAAATCGAAGTCGAGATGTTCTACAGCTCGTCGGTCGTGAAATCGGTCGAAACCTTCGACGCCGCGGCCACCGGCATCCTCGATTGCGACATGACGGGCGGCGGATACCAGACCGGCAAGAACAGCGCGTTCCAGTTCGTCGGCGACATCATGGGCGGCTATGACACGCCGTATCAGCAGCTGAGCTGGCTGTATTACGGCGGCGGTCTCGAAGCCGCGGCGCCGCTTTACAACAAGTACGGCATGGAGCTGATCGGCTGGTGGGTCTACGGGCAGGAAAGCTTTGCCTCGTCCAAGCCGATCGCCAAGGTCGAGGACTTCAAGGACTGGAAATTCCGCTCGCCCCCGGGCATGGAAACCAAGATCTTCGAAAAGCTGGGCGCCAAGCCGATCGTGATGGATTTCACCGAAATCTTCACCGCGCTGGAAACCGGCATCATCGACGGCGCCGACGCGTCCGGCCTGGCCAACAACGTGGGCCTGGGTCTCTATGACATCGTCAAATACGCCAACTTCCCCGGCTTCCATTCGATGCCGTCCGATCACCTGGCCTGCAACAAGGCGGTCTTTGACGCGATGCCGGCGCATCACCAGAGGATCATGAAGGTGGCGATGGAGGCACTGGCGCTGCGCACCGCGCTGACCTTCGAAAAGGCCAATGCCGAAGCGGCGGCCAAGCTGCGCGCCGATGGCGTGACCCTGTCGCAGTGGGCGCCCGAGGAACTGGCCAAGTTCCGTGCCGCGGCCCAGGCCACCTGGCCCGAGTTTGCCGACACGCCCGAAGCCAAGGCGCTGGTCGACAGCCACATGGCCTATCTGGCGCAACTGGGCCTCGTGTCCCAGTAAACCGAAGACACCGAAAGGCCCCGGGCGAATCCGGGGCCTTTTTTGCGCTTTGACTTGGGGGGAGCGGGTCGATGCACGAGAAATCCGGATCGCTGATCGAATGGCTGGTGCCGCTGGGCTTCATCCTGTGCGCGGGATGGCTGACCTGGCATCTGCCGGCCTTCACACTGGACTGGACGCCGCCCGAAGACCCCTCGCAGTTCGACAAGCTGTCGGCGCTGTTCAAGCGCAACGACGTGACGCCCAACATGGGCGGGCTGTTCGGCGGTTTCGCCGACGCGGTCGACTGGCTGGCGCTGATCGGCGTGCCGGTCTTCGCGGTGGTCGGCATCGCCACGGTGCGCCGCGCGCCGATGGAATACGAATCCTGGCGCGCCGCCGACAAGCTGGCGGTGTTCCTTGGCCGGGTGACGATGATGCTGATCGTGCTGCTGTGCTGCGTGATGCTCTACGAGGTCTTCGTGCGCTACGTGATGTCCGCCGCCACGCTGTGGGCGAACGAGTTGTCGCTTTGGCTCGCGGGTTTCATCTTTCTCACCGCGGGCCTCTACGCGATGCAGCAGCGCAGCCATATCCGCATTTTCCTGCTGTACGACGCCTGCCCGCGTTGGCTGCAGCGCACATTCGACACGATATCGACGCTGCTGATCGTGATGTTCGCCTTCTTCCTGGTCTATGGCGGCTATGGCGAGGCATTCGACAAGTTCTACCGCTGGGAAACCTTCGGCACCGCCTTTGACCCGCCGATCCCGGCGACGATCAAGCCGATGGTGCTGCTGGTCGTGTCTCTGGTCGCCGTTCAGGCGATCATCAACCTGATTTCCGACTGGAACAAGGAACCGGAAATCCACACCGCCGCCGACGATATCGACGAAGAGGAAATCGCCCGCATCCGGGCCGCCGTCGGCGCCGAAGGCATCGGCGACCTGGACGTCACCCGCGGCGCCCACCAGCATTCGAAGGACTGAGCACATGGATATCGGAACCATCTCTCTTGTCCTGATGCTGGGGCTGATCGTGCTTCTGGCCATCGGCATGCCGCTGGGCCTGGCCTCGGCCATCCTGGCGGTGCTCGTGCTGGTGATGAAGTTCGAACCCGAACTGCTGTGGGCGCCATGGACCTTCGGCGACGGCATCCTGACCGGCAGGCCGGGCAGCGGCCCGCTGAACATCCTGGCGCAGAAGATATACGGGCTGCTGACCGACTACGTGCTGATATCCATTCCGCTGTTCATCTTCATGGCGGCGCTGCTGGAACGCTCGGGCATCGCCAAGGACATGTATTCGTCGCTGAACGTCTGGCTGAACCGCACCCGCGGCGGCATCGCCATCGTCACCTCGATCATGGCGGTCATCATGGCCGCGATGTCGGGCATCATCGGCGGAGAGGTGGTGCTGCTGGGCCTGATCGCGCTGCCGCAGATGCTGCGGCTGGGCTACAACCAGAACCTCGCCATCGGCACGATCTGCGCCTCGGGGTCGCTGGGCACGATGATCCCGCCGTCGATCGTTCTGATCATCTACGGGCTGATCACCGAAACCTCGATCAAGGCGCTGTTCACCGCCGCCTTCATCCCCGGTTTCATGCTGGCCAGCTTCATCATCATCTACATCATCATCCGCACCCAGATGAACCCGCACCACGCGCCGCTGGCCGAGGAACGGCTGCACAACGAACTGGCCGCCCTGCCCGAAGGCGACAGCGCCAAGCGTCAGCGGCTGGAAGCGGAGCTGGCCGATTTCGAAGCCCAGCCGCGCGGCTTGGAAAAGCTGATGCTGTTCGGCGGTTTCGTCGCCGTTCTGGTCGCGGGCTTTTCGGTCGCGCTGTTCCTGCGTGCGGCGTTCTTCGAGTTCTCCGGCCAGAACGCCGCCAATACCGGCGCATCCTATGTCTACGGCACCGCCGATTACCTGCCGTGGTTCGGTGGCACCGTGGTGCTGATGCTGGCGCTGATCTTTTTCGTCTTCGGCCGTGATCGCACTGCACAGGGCTGGAACATGGGCAAGGGGCTGGTGCCGCCCATCGTCGTCATCGGCGTCGTCATGGGGTCGATCTATGGTGGCATCACCGGCATCACCGAAGCCGCCGGCATGGGCGCGCTGGCGGTGCTGATCATCGCGATCTTCCGCGGCGAGGCATCGTGGGATCTGCTGTGGGACAGCCTGATGCGCACGCTGAAATCCACCGGCACGATCATCTGGGTGACCATCGGTGCCGCCACCCTGGCGGGCGCCTACACGATCGCGGGCGGGCCGACCTATGTCGCGGATTTCATCGTCGGGTCGGAATTGCCGACCATGCTGGTCATCCTGATGATGATGCTGATCCTGCTGTTCATGGGCGCCTTCATGGACTGGGTCGGCATCGTTCTGCTGATCATCCCGGTCTTCCTGCCCATCGTGCAGCGCCTGCCGATCGAGGAAATCGGCCTGCTGGGCGAGCTCAACCCCCGCCACGTGGCGATCTGGTTCGGCGTGGTGTTCTGTATGAACATGCAGGTCAGTTTCCTGTCGCCGCCGTTCGGGCCCGCCGCCTTCTATCTGAAATCCGTGGCGCCGCCGCACATCTCGCTGACCGACATCTTCAAGGGCTTCCTGCCCTTCATCGGCATCCAGATCATCGCCTTGTCGGTTCTGCTGATCTGGCCGAATATCGTGACCATCCTGCTATAGGAGGCCCCCATGCTGACCCAGGACCAGATCGCCCGGTTCCGCACCGACGGCTATCTGGTCGTGCCGGGCGTGATCCCGCCTCGGGTGATCGATGCGATCCGGGTTGAATACGCCGCGCTGATGGACAGCCTTTACGCGAATTGGCAGGCGCAGGGTCTGGTCCCCGAGACCCGGGGCGGGTTCTGGGACAAGCTCAGCCGCAGCTACGCCGCCGGTTGCGACTGGTTCCAGCCCATGGACATCTCGCTGCCCGGTGATGAAATCGCGGCGGATACGCCGATGCATTTCGGCCCCGCCGTGTTCGATCTGGTGATCGACGACCGGCTTCTGGACCTGATCGAAGCGCTGATCGGCCCCGAGATCACCTCGAACCCGATCCAGCATGTGCGCATCAAGCCGCCCAGCCCGCAACTGGCCGCGGACGAAGTGCGCGCCCACATCACCGCCACCGACTGGCACCAGGATCGCGGCGTGGGTCACGAACAGGCCGACACCACCGACATGGTCACCGCCTGGGTGGCGATCACCGACGCCACCGTGGAAAACGGCTGCCTGCAGGTGGTGCCGGGCATCGGCGACGGGCTGCTGCCGCATTGCCCGCAGAAACAGACGGCGATTGCGCCGGGTCGGCTGGATACCGGGCGGGCCGTGCCGCTGCCGGTGGCGTCGGGCGGAGTGGTGCTGTTCCACCCGCTGGTGCCGCATGCCTCGCTGCCCAACCGCTCGGACGGCTTCCGCTGGTCGTTCGACCTGCGCTACAACGTGACCGGCCAGCATACCGGGCGCGAACATTTTCCCAGCTTCGTCGCGCGGTCCCGCGCCGCGCCGGAAACCGAATTGCGTGACTGGCGCGCCTGGAAGGCGTTGTGGGAAGACGCCCGCGCCCGTCTCAGCCGAAAGGCGCATATCCCCATCCACCGCTGGGCCTCAGACGCCCCCTATTGTGCGTGAACGCCATGGATTACGTCCGACTCGACCCCTCCGACAATGTCGTCACCGCCACCCGCGCGCTCGCGGTCGGCCATCCGGTCGAAACCACGCAGACCCGCGCGCTGATCCCGTCCGGGCACAAGATCGCAACGGCGGATATCGCCAAGGGCGCGGCGATCCGCAAATACGCCCAGATCATCGGCTATGCGGCTGAACCGATCGCGGCCGGCGAACACGTCCATACCCACAACGTGGAATTCCGCGCCACGGCGGGCGATTACGAGTTCTCTACCGACCTGCGACCGGTTGAGCCGGTCGCGCAGGACCGGCGCGACACCTTCATGGGCTATCGCCGTGCGGGTGGCCGCGTAGGCACGCGCAATTACATCGCCATCGTCACATCGGTGAACTGTTCGGCCACCGCCGCGCGCATGATCGCGGACCACTTCACGTCCGAGCGGCTGGCACCCTATCCCAATGTCGACGGGGTTGCCGCCTTCGTGCATGGCACCGGATGCGGCATGGCCGGGTCGGGCGACGGGTTCGAGGCGCTGCAGCGCGTGATGTGGGGCTATGCCCGCCACCCCAACCACGCGGGCGTGCTGATGGTGGGGCTGGGCTGCGAGATGAACCAGATCGACTGGCTGCTCGAAGCCTACGGGCTGGAACAGGGGCCGCTGTTCCAGACGATGAACATCCAGAACGTCGCCGGGCTGCGCAAGACCGTCGAGATGGGCATCGCCAAGATCGAGGCGATGCTGCCGCTTGCCAACCAGGCCACGCGAACGCCCTGCCCGGCGTCAGAGCTGACCGTGGCCCTGCAATGCGGCGGGTCCGACGCCTGGTCGGGCATCACCGCCAACCCCGCGCTTGGCCATGCCACCGACCTGCTGGTCGCCCAGGGCGGCACCGGTGTGCTGGCCGAAACGCCGGAAATCTACGGCGCCGAACACCTGCTGACCCGCCGCGCCATCGACCGCGCCACCGGCGACCGTTTGATCGGGCTGATCCGCTGGTGGGAGGATTACACCGCCCGCAACCAAGGCAGCATGGACAACAACCCAAGCCCCGGGAACAAGAAGGGCGGGCTGACGACGATCCTGGAAAAATCCCTGGGCGCCGCGGCCAAGGGCGGCACCACGCCGCTGACCGGTGTCTACAAATACGCCGAACAGGTCACGGCCCGCGGCTTTACCTTCATGGACAGCCCCGGCTACGACCCCGCCAGCGTCACCGGGCAGATCGCGGGCGGCTGCAACCTGGTCTGTTTCACCACCGGGCGCGGATCGGCCTTTGGGTCGAAACCCGCCCCGACGATCAAGGTGGCGACCAATTCCGAGATGTATACCCGGATGACCGACGACATGGACGTCAACGCCGGCACCATCCTGACCGACGGCGTCAGCGTCGAGGCCAAGGGCCGCGAGATCTACGAGATGTTCCTGCGGGTGGCCAGCGGCGAGGCCAGCAAATCCGAAGCGCAGGGCCTGGGCGATTACGAATTCGTCCCCTGGCAGATCGGTGCGGTGATGTGATGGCCGAAGTTCTCACCCCCGACCAGATCGCGTTCTACCAGGAACACGGCTATCTCGTCGTCGAAAACCAGATCCCCGAGGACTGGTTGCGCAGGATCAGAGACGAAATCGCCCGGTTCGAGGATGAGGCCGCCACGATGACCGCCTCGAACGACCGGCTCGACCTCGAAGACACGCACACGCCCGAAAACCCGCGCCTGCGCCGCATCAAGCTGCCGCACACGATCAGCGACGTGATGCGCGACCTGATGTTCTCCGACCACGTGCTGGCCCCCGCGCGCGACCTGATCGGCCCGGATATCCGGCTGCATACCACCAAGCTGAACATGAAATCCGCGGGCTACGGCGCGGCGGTGGAATGGCACCAGGACTATGCCTTCTATCCCCACACCAACGACGACATCCTCGCCATCGGCGTGCTGATCGACGACATGGGGCTGGAAAACGGACCCTTGATGGTCTTTCCCGGCTCGCATCGCGGCCCGGTCTTCGACCACCATGCCGACGGCGTCTTTGCCGGGGCGATGTCGCTGAAAGCCGCCGGCTTGAACCCCGAGGATGCGGTTCCCCTGACCGGTCCGGCCGGGTCGATTTCCATCCATCACGGACGAATCGTGCATGGATCGGCTCTGAACACCTCCGATCGTGCCCGCCGCCTGCTGTTCTACGAGATGATGGCCGCCGATGCCTTTCCCATCATGGGGTCGATGACGAAATGGGACGGGATCGCGGATTACAACGCCCGGATGCTCTGCGGCGAACCCACGCTGACGCCGCGGCTCAAGGACATCCCGATCCGCATTCCCCAGCCGCAACCCGACAAGCCCTGGTCGATCTATGAAATCCAGAAGGGATTGAAGGATCGCGCCTTCGAAACCGCCAAAGACTGAAAGGAACCCCATGCCCCAGCCCACCATCGGATTCATCGGCCTCGGCCTGATGGGCGGCGCCATGGTGCAGCGCCTGCAGGATCGGGGATACGCCCTGACCGTCATCGCCAACCGCAACCGGACCCATGTCGACAAGGCCGTCGCGCGGGGCGCAACCGAGGTCACCACCGCGCGCGAGATCGCCACCGCCTCGGACATCGTGATGCTTTGCATGGACACGTCCGCCAACGTCGAATCCCGCATGCGCGGGCCGGACGGCGTGATCGCCGGTTTGAAACCGGGCGCCCTGGTCATCGATTTCGGAACGTCGCTGCCCGCCTCGACCAGGGCCCTGGGGCAAGAGGTCGCCGCGGCGGGCGCGACGATGCTTGACGCACCGCTGGGTCGCACGCCATCCCATGCCGTCGACGGGCTATTGAACATCATGTGCTCGGGCGACAAGGCTGCCTTCGACACCGCAAAACCGGTTCTGGACGATCTGGGCGAGAATGTCTTTCACCTCGGTCCGCTCGGCACCGGGCATACGATCAAGTTGATCAACAACTTCTTCGGCATGACCGTCGCCAACGCGATGGCCGAAGCCTATGCCATGGCCGATGTCACGGGCGTGGACCGGCAACAGCTCTACGACGTGATGTCCGCCGGTCCGCTGAAGTCGGGCATGATGGATTTCGTCTCGGCCTACGGGCTGAAAGGCGACCCGACCCAACTGGCCTTCGCGATCAAGAACGCCGCCAAGGATGTGGGCTATTACACGCAGATGGCCAGCGACGCGGGGGTGACGTCTGTCATGTCGCAATGCGCGCTGGCCGCGATGTCCGATGCCCGCGACAGCGGCAGGGCCGACGACATGGTCGGCCAGATGGTCGACTATTTCGCCGACCGCTACGCGGGCTGACCCGTGGCGCTTGCCAAGGCAGCCCCGGCCGATCGTGCCGCGCTTGGCATCGTCATGACGCTGGCGGCCTATCTGTGTTTCGCTTTCGTCGACGTGCCGGTGAAATGGCTGGTCCTGACCGGTCTTCCCGCGGTGCAACTGGCCTTCATGCGCTACGCGCCGCATTTCGCGATATCGACCCTGTTGCTGCTTAAAAGCGGTGGCATGGCGGCGTTCCGATGCCCGATGATGGGGCTGGTCCTGCTGCGCGGCGCGCTTCTGGCTTCGGCGACGCTGTTCAACTTCATAACGCTGAACTACCTGTCGCTGACGATCACCGGCGCGATCATGTTCTCGGCCCCGATCATCGTCTGTGCGCTGTCGATGCCGCTGCTGGGTGAACGGGTGGGGCCGTGGCGCTGGTTCGCCATCTGGCTGGGCTTTGCCGGCGTTCTGGTGGTGATCCGGCCCTTTGGCGACGCGGTGCACTGGATCGCCATCCTGAACGTCTACAATGCCTTTGCCCTGGCGCTTTATTCGATCCTGACGCGCAAGATCGCAGGGATCGTGACGCCGCAGGCGATGCAGTTCTACATGGGCGCGGTCGGCACGGTCACGACCATGCCCTTTGCGCTTGCGGTCTGGACACCGCCCGCCAGCAGTACCGACTGGGCGCTGATGGTCGGCATCGGCGTCTGGGGCTGGGCCGGGCACGAGCTGTTCTCGCGCGCCCATGCCTTTGCCCCCGCCAGCACGCTGATGCCCTACACCTACGCTTTCCTGATCTATCTCGCGATCGGCGGCTATGTCGTCTTCGCCGACCTTCCCGACGGATGGACCCTGATCGGCGCGGCGATCATCGTGGTTTCGGGGCTCATCATCTGGCGTCGCTCTGTACCGCGCGCCGCGACCGCCGCGCAGGTCGAGGTGCCGCGATGAAGGCTCTGTTGATCGGTTCCGGCATGGTGGCACAGACCCATCTGCTGGCGTTGCGCGACAATGCCGCCGGCATCCGCCTTGCCGGCGTTCTGGGCAGGAACAGGGCCGCATTAGAGCCGTTTTGCGCCCGAGCGGGATCGCTGCTGGGCCATGATGTCGCGGCCTTCACCGATCTCGATGCGGCTTTGGCCGACGCCCCCGACATGGCCGTTCTCATCACCCCTCCCGATACGCGGCTCGATTATGCCCGGCGGCTTTCGCGGGCCGCTATCCCGACGCTGATGGAAAAGCCGGTGGAACGGACACTGGATGCCGCCCGGCGCATCGTGGCGGCCTATGACACCAGCGGCGTGCCGCTTGGTCTGTGCTTTCAGCACCGCACGCGGGCGGCCTCGCAACGGCTCAAGACGCTGATGACCGGCGGGACGTTGGGCGATGTCGTTCATGTCGAGATCGACGTGCCGTGGTGGCGCGACCAGGCCTATTACGACGCGCCCGGCCGCGGCACCTATGCCCGCGACGGCGGCGGGGTGATGATCAACCAGGCGATCCACACGCTGGATCTCGCGCTGTGGCTTTGCGGCCCGGTCGCCCGGCTTCAGGCCCTGATGCGCACCAGCCCTTTGCACGCGATGGAGGCCGAGGACATCGCCGCCGCGTTGCTGACCTTTGCCAGCGGCGCGACCGGCACCTTGCGCGCCACCACCACGGCTTATCCCGGCCTGGCAGAAAGCCTGACGCTGACCACCACCCGCGCCCGCATCCGGCTGCAGGGTGACGCCTTGACCCTGCACTGGCTGGACGGGCACGAAGACGCGTTCCTGCCCGACAGCGCAGGCGGCACCGGCGGCGGTGCCGATCCGATGGCCTTCACCCATGCATGGCACCAATCCGTGCTCGAGGATTTCGCCGGCGCGATCCGCGACAACCGCCCGCCGCTGGCACCGGGCCGCGAGGCGCTGCATGTCCATGCCGTGATCGACGCGATGGAACGCGCCGCGCGGTCGGGCCAGACCGAAGAGGTTTCGCAATGACCCTGACCTTCGTCGCCCTGGGGCTGGATCACCGGCACATCTACGGCATGACCGAAAACATGCTGCGGGTCGGCGCGCGCTGCCTTGGCTACTGGACCGAAGGCAATCCCGAAACGCTGGACGGCTTTACCAAGCGGTTCCCCGATCTGTCCCGTTTCGAACGGATTCAGGACGTATTGGCCCTGGGCGCGGACCTCGCGCTGATCTCGGCCATTCCCGCCGACCGCGCCGCATTGGCGATCCGGGCGATGGAATCCGGCCATGACGTGATGACCGACAAGCCGGGCTGCACCGACCTTGCGCAACTCGACGCCATCCGCGCCACCGTCACCGAGACCGGGCGCATCTGGTCGATCAATTTCTCGGAACGGTTCGAGGTGCCCTGCGTCACGCTGGCCGACCAACTGGTGCAAGACGGCGCCATCGGGCGCGTCGTGCACACGACCGGGTTGGGGCCGCACCGGCTCAATCGTGCGACAAGACCCGGCTGGTTCTTCCGGCGCGACCGCTATGGCGGTATCCTGACCGATATCGCATCGCACCAGATCGACCAGTTCCTGCATTTCACAGGCTCTGATACGGCGGAAATCGCCATGGCGCACGTAGCCAACCACGCCAATCCCGGCGATCCCGGACTGCAGGACTTCGGTGAAATCGCCCTGCGCTCAGATCGAGCGTCAGGCTATATCCGGGTCGACTGGTACACGCCCGACGCGCTGCCGAACTGGGGTGACGGGCGGCTGACGCTGCTGGGAACCAATGGCTATATCGAGCTGCGTAAATATGTCGATGTCGGCGGGCGCGACGGCACCGATCACCTGATCCTGGTCAATGGCGAACGTTGCGAGACCATCGATGCGCGGGACGCCGGGCTGCCGTATTTCGATCGGCTGGCCCACGACATCGCGCATCGCGCCGAAACCGCGATGACGCAGGCGCATTGCTTTGCGGTGATGGACCTGGCCCTGCGCGCCCAGGCCATCGCCGAGGCCGCGCCATGATCCGGGTCGCCATCCTGGGTGGCGGGATCGGGGAACAGCACCTGGCCGCCTACCGCGCGCTGCCGGATTTCGCCGTCGCGCTGATCGTCGATCAGGACGAAGCCCGGCGCAACAGGCTCTGTTCCGACGAAATCGCCGGAGCATCCAGCATCGAAACAGCGCTGGACAGCGACGTCGACCTCATCGACATCTGCCTTCCGCCGCACCTGCACGCGCAGACCGCCATCACGGCGCTGCAGGCCGGCAAACACGTGATCTGCGAAAAGCCGCTGGCCACGTCGCTGGACGATGTGGACCAGATCGCCGCGGCGGCGGACAAGGCTGCACGACGGGTCTTTCCGGTGTTCCAGTATCGCTTTGGCCCGGCCTTCGCACAGCTTCAGGCCCTGCGCGATGCCGGCCTCACCGGCGGGCCAAGGGTGGCCGCGCTCGAGACGCATTGGTGCCGCAAGGCCGAGTATTACGCGGTGCCATGGCGTGGCACCTGGGCGGGCGAACAGGGGGGCGCGATTCTGGGTCATGCGATCCACGCCCATGATCTGCTGTGTCACTATTTCAGCCCGATCCGCACGATCTCCGGGGCTCTGACCACCTTGTGCAATCCCATCGAAACCGAGGATTGCGCGGCGCTGACCTTTGCGCTGGATGGTGGCGCGCTGGCCACGTCGTCGATCACTTTGGGCGCGGCGCGCGACGAAACGCGCCTGCGCTTGGTCTATGAAAACCTGACGGCGACTTCGGCCACCACGCCCTACGCGCCCGGTTCCGGCGCCTGGACCTTCACGGCCCGCGATCCGGCCGACCAGCCCGCCATCGACGCCTGCATCGCCGCGGCGCCGCGGCAGGCACCGGGATTCGCGGGTTTTCTGGCCGAGGTCGCCAAGGCGCTGTCCGGCCGTCCCGCAGCGGATGTCACGCTGCAGGATGGCCGCCGGTCGATCGAACTGGTGACGGCGATCTACGAAGCGGCGCGCACAGGCGGAACGGTCGCGCTGCCGCTGTCCGCCGATCACCCGATGCGACACGGCTGGCAACCTTAGCCCCGACCGGCAAACACGCCGCCGCGTCTGAAAACCTGTCACCAATTGCCGGCATGACGGCGGACCGCCGAAGGTGCACAATACGGATCGTCACCTGAGGAGGACAAGAAATGACCCTGAAACGCTACATGATCGAACGCGATATCGCTGGCGTCGGTGCGATGTCGGGCAAGGAACTGTGCGGCGCGGCGCAGACGTCGAACCAAGCCCTCGCCGAGCTTGCGCCCAAGGTTCAATGGGAACATTCCTACGTCGCCGGCGACAAGACCTTTTGCGTCTATCTGGCCGAAGACGAAGACGCGATCCGACGCCACGCCGAACTGAGCGGCTTTCCGGCGACCAGGATCACCCCGATCAGCGGGATCATCGACCCGACCACCGCCAACGGCTGACCCGCCCGGGCCGAAACGAAAACGCCCCGCCGGTGTGGCGGGGCGTTTCCCTGTTCAGGCGACGCGATTTACGCGAACCACCAGCGTTCGATCAGGCGCGAGCTGTCCATCTGGAACACGTTGCCGATGGTGCCGGAATTGGCCAGCTTGTTGGAATGCGCATCGACGAAATTGGCGTACATCGGGATCACCGTGCCGCCTTCGGTCGAGATCAGCATCTGCATCTCGTGATACATCTCGCGGCGCTTGGCGCTGTCAAGTTCGGCCCGCGCCGTGAACAGAAGTTCCTGGAAACGGTCGTTGATCCAGCCGGTGTCGTTCCACGGAACGCCGGCCTCGTAGGCGGTCGAGAACATCCAGTCCTCGGTCGCGCGGCCCGACCAGTAGCACGCGCACCACGGCTTTTTCAGCCAGACGTTCGACCAATAGCCATCCGCCGGTTCCTGAACCACGTTGATGTCGATGCCAGCCGCCTTGGCCGAAGCCTGATACAGCTGCGCCGCATCCACCGCGCCGGGGAAGGCCGCGTCGGAGGCCGACAGATCCACCTTGAGCCCGTCCAGCCCGGCCTCTTTCAGCAGCGCCTTGGCCTTGTCCGGATCGTAGTCGTTCAGCGGCAGGTCCTTGGCGAAATACTGGTTGGCCGGACCGATCGGGTTGTCGTTGGCGACCGCGCCGTGACCCAGCAGGATCTTGTCGACCAGTTCCTGGCGGTTGACGGCATGCTTGAGCGCCTGACGCACCTTGACGTTGTCGAAGGGCGACACGCCGGTGAGCATCGGGAAGGTGAAGTGCTGGTTGCCGGTCACCTCGAAGATGCTGATCATCGGGTTTGCGCGCATCAGCGGTTCGGTCTTGAAGTCGACGCGGTTCACGGCGTCGACCTGGCCGGTCATCAGCGCGTTCATCCGGGCCGAGGAATCGTTGATGGCGATCGCTTCGACGCTGTCGAACCAGCCGGCACGGCCATCCTTGTAATGGCCGTCGACGCGGCTCAGCAGGGCGCGCACGCCCGGATCGAAGCTTTCGACCTTGTAAAGACCGGTGCCGATGCCCTTGGCGATGGCCTCTTCGACCTGGCCGGCGGGATACATGCAGATGTGATAGTCCGACAGCAGGAAGGGAAAGTCGGCATTGCCGGCATTCAGGGTCAGTTCGACCTCGTGGTCATTGACCTTCTTCATCTCGCTGATGTTCTCGATGATCGGCTTGGCCGCCGATTTCGCGCCCTCGGCCAGGTGCATGTTCAGCGATTCAAGCACGTCATCGGCACCGAAAGGCTTGCCGTTGTGGAAGGTCACGCCCTGGCGCAGCTTGAAAGTCCAGACCTTGGCGTCGGGGCTGGCTTCCCAGCTTTCGGCCAGTTCGCCGACCAGTTCGCCATCCGCGGCGACCTCGGTCAGGCAGTCGAACACGGCACCATGCGCGAGCATGATCATGAAGCTGTCGGAATGGGTGCGGGCGTCCCAGCTGTCGCTGGTATTGGCGCCGGCAAGCCCCAGCCGCAGCGTGCCGCCGCGGTTCTGCGCGCGCAACGGCAGGCCGGTGGCCGCAAGCACGCCGGCTGCGGCGCCGGTCTTGAGCAGTCCGCGTCTTGAGATGGATCGTGTCATGGTATGTTTCTCCCTGTTGGTTTTCGACGGCTTGAGTCGCCGTCTTCGCCACTCCGTCCGGAGCGATTCCTAGTTTATCTTATCAACGGCCGCGTCACCGATGTTATCAACTCCGCGTTCGGCGAGAAGCTCGGTCAGCCAGTCCGGGTCCATTTCCGGCACCGAGCTGAGCAGAAGATCGGTATATGGGTGGTGCGGCGGTTTGAACATCTCGGTCTTTCGACCTTGTTCCACCACCTCGCCGTCCTTCATCACCACCACCTCGTCTGCGATGGCGCGCACGGTGGCCAGGTCGTGCGTGATGAACATGTAGGCCAGGCCCAGCTCGTCCTGCAGCCGGGCCAACAGCTTGAGGATACCCTCGGCGACCAACTGGTCCAGCGCGCTGGTGACTTCGTCGCAGATGATGAATTTCGGTTCGGCGGCAAGGGCCCGGGCGATGCCGATGCGCTGCTTCTGGCCACCCGAAAGCTCGGATGGCAGGCGGTCGATGAACTGGTCGGCGGGCAGTTCGATCTGGTCCATCAGTTCGGCCACCCGCTTGCGGCGGGCGCTGCCGGTCAGCCCGGTGTAGAATTGCACCGGGCGCCCGATGATGTCGCCGATCCTCTGGCGCGGGTTCAGCGCGGTATCGGCCATCTGGTAGATCATCTGCACCTGGCGCAACTGGTCCTTGCTGCGCTTGCGGTAATCCAGCGGCAACGGGACGCCATCCAGTTCGATATGGCCGATGCGGGGCGGCAACAGCCCGGTGATGCAGCGCGCCGCGGTGGACTTGCCCGAACCGGATTCGCCGACCACCGCCACCGTGCGCCCGGCATGGATGTCGAAACTGACGCCGTGCAGGACGTCGACCTTGCCATAGGCGGCGGTCACGCTCTGGACCGAGATCACCGGAACCGCATCGGTCGCGACCGGCGGTTTCTCCGGCCGTTCGAAGCTGCGCACGGCCCAGAGGCTCTTGGTGTAGTCCTCTTGCGGATGCGACAGCATCTCGCGGGTTTCGGCCTCTTCGACCTCGTCGCCCTTCAGAAGCACCTTCACCCGGTCGGCCATCTGCGCCACGACGGCAAGATCGTGGGTGATGTAGATCGCGGCGGTGTCGAACTGGTCGACGATGTCGCGGATCGCGGCCAGCACCTCGATCTGCGTCGTCACGTCCAGCGCCGTGGTGGGTTCGTCGAAGATGATCAGGTCGGGCCGGCAGGACATCGCCATCGCTGTCATCGCCCGCTGCAATTGTCCGCCCGACACCTGGTGCGGATAGCGAAAGCCGATCTCGTCGGGATTGGGCAGGCGCAGGCGTTCATACAGCTCGATCGCGTCCGCTTCGCTTTCGTCCCGACCCATGACGCCGTGCTGCACCGGCGCCTCGGCATGCTGGTCGATGATGCGATGCGCAGGGTTGAAACTGGCCGCGGCGGATTGCGCGACATAGGCGATGCGCTTGCCCAACAGGGCGCGTTTCTTGGCGGAACTGGCGGCCAGCAGGTCGATCCCGTCGAATTTGACCGTCCCGCCCGAGATCCGGACCCCGTCGCGGGTAAAGCCCATCGCGGCCAGACCCAGCGTCGACTTTCCCGCGCCGGATTCGCCGATCAGGCCCAGCACCTCGCCCCGGTTCAGCGTCAGGTCGACGCCCTTGATGATCGGAATCCAGGTTTCGTCGCTGCGCCCCTCGATATGGATGTCGCGCATCTCGACCAGCAATCTGTCCTGTTTCGGCGTCGTTTGGGACATATCGCTAATCCTTCAGACCCGACGACCGGTGCAGCATCCAGTCGACGACGAAATTCACGCCCACGGTCAGCAACGCGATCGCCCCGGCAGCCATCAGCGGCAGCGCGGCGGTCAGCGGCGAGAAGGCGGCGAAGTTGATGAATTGCGACAGGTCGCGCACCATCGTGCCCCAATCCGCCAGCGGCGGCTGGATGCCGACACCCAGGAACGACAGCGACGCGATGGTCAGGAACACGAAACAGAACCGCAGCCCGAACTCGGCTAGAAGCGGCGCATAGGCGTTGGGCAGGATTTCCTTGAAGATCAGGTAGGGCAGGCCTTCGCCGCGCAGTTTGGCGGCCTCGATATAGTCCATCACGACGATGTTCATGCCCACTGCGCGGGCCAGCCGGAACACCCGCGTGCTGTCGATCACCGCGATGATGAGCACCATGTAGACGGTCAGCAGCCATTTTTCCGACCCCGCCCAGGCGCTGGCGATGGTCATCAGCAGCAGCGCAAAGATCAGCGACGGGATCGCCATCAGCACGTCGATAGCACGCGACAGCACCTGGTCCAGCCAGCCCTGAAGCACCGCGGCCAGGAAACCCAGGGTGCCCCCCAGGAAAAACGCCAGGCATGTGGTGGCAAAGGCGATGCCCACGGTGTTCTGCGCGCCATAGATCAGCCGGCTGAGCAGATCACGGCCGATCTGGTCGGTTCCCAGCAGGTGCGCCGGGTCGCCGCCGGTGGCGGCATTGCCGCCCGGCAGGACGTTGACGCGGGTGAACACCTCTTCCTGTCCATAGGGAGCGACGACACCGGCGAAGATCGCGACGAAGGCGTAGATCAGGATCACCAGGATACCGAAGGACGCGGTCAGCGGCATCTGCCGGAACAGCTTGCGCGTGGCGGATGTGCCGACGTGACGCCCGGCCAGCCGGAACAGCCACGCGGCGATGGCGAAGATGATGAAACCCTGCACCGCCCAGCGAAAGAAGGTCACGCCGGCATTGGGCACACCGGCATCCGTCACCGGAGACTGGAAGTAGTACCAGAGCGCGAACAGCACCGCCGCGGCGGCGAACACATAGCCGAAAGCGACGGCATAGGGCATGTCGCGGAAGAACGGTTTGTTGCCCGTCACCGTCTGCCCCGCAAAGCGGAACACCCAACCGCCGGCCGCGATGGCGGACAGAGCCGCCAGCAGGATCTGCCAGCCGGTCATTTCGGGTGCCTCAGGCGCGGGTTGGACAGGATCGACAGGATGTCAGCGGTGAGGTTCAGCAGGATATACGCCGCCGCGAAGATCAGGCAGCAGGCCTGCACCACGGGGATATCGCGGATTTTCACGCTGTCGACGAACAGCTGTCCGATGCCGGGATAGACAAACACCACCTCGACCACGACGACGCCGGTGATCAGATAGGCCAGGTTCAGCGCGATGACGTTGATGATCGGCGCCAGCGCGTTGGGCAGGGCGTGCCGCACGATCACGCGCATCGGCTTGATGCCCTTCAGTCGCGCCATCTCGATATAGGGCGAGGCCAGCAGGTTGATGATCGCCGCCCGCGTCATCCGCATCATGTGCGCCGTGACCACCAGCGTCAGGGTCAGCGCCGGCAGCAACGTGCGTTCCAGCCGTTCGCCAAAGCTCATCCCGTCATAGATGTTGGACAGCGATGGCAACCACTGGTTCAGCACGGCGAGGAACAGGATCAGGACATAGGCCAGAAAGAATTCCGGGCTGGAGATGGAACTGAGCGTGGTCACGTTGGTCGCCCGGTCGAAGACCGAGTTGCGGTAGAGCGCGGCCAGGATGCCCAGCGTCACCGAAAACGGTACCGCGATGGCCGCCGTGACACCGGCCAGGAACATCGTGTTGGCAAAGCGCGGCGCGATCTGCTGCGCCACCGACGTGCGCACGCCGCTGTCGGCACCGACGAAGCTGGCGAAATTGGCCTGGGCAAAGGAATTGCCCAGATCGCCGCGCAGCGCGCCGGACAGCCATTCGAAATAGCGGATGACGGGATGCTGATCGAGCCCGAGGTCGCGGCGGATCGCCTCGACCGCTTCGGGGGTCGCGCCCTGGCCCAGGATCGCCTGGGCGAAATCGCCGGGCAGCATGTTCACCGCGGTGAAGATCACGATCGACACGATGAAAAGCGTGAGCAGGCCGAGGGCGAGTCGCTGCAGGATGATCTTGAGAACCGAGTTCACGGACCCTGTCGGTGTTGGTTTTCGTTGGGGTCAGGTTAACGGTTGTGGCCCCAGAGTAAAGCGACATCGCCATTCCGGAATGAAACGCCTTGTCTCATTCTTCGGCGATCTGGTCCATCGCGCGCACCAGTTCGGCGGAAATGCCGGGCTCGGACAGGGCGTGGCCGGCGTTGCGGATCATGCGCAAGTCGCCGCTGGGCCAGGCGCGGGCCAGTTCCCAGGCGCGCCGCGGCGGGCAGATCATGTCGTAGCGTCCCTGCACGATGACCCCCGGGATCTGTGCGATGGCGCCTGCGTTCTTCAGGATCCAGCCGTCTTCGTCGAGAAATCCGGCATTGGTGAAGTAATGGTTTTCCAGCCGGGCGAAGGCGCGGGCGTAGTCGCCGGGTGCTTCGCCGCCCTGCCCGCTGGAATAGACCGAGGCCAGCGCGTTTTCCCAGGCCGACCAGGCGCGCGCGAAATTCGTCTCGATGCGCAGGTCGCCGCTGAACAGGCGCCGGTGATAGGCGGCGATCAGGTCGCGGCGTTCGTCTTCGGGGATCATGTCGCGGAACCGCGCCCAGGGTTCCGGCCAGAACTGGCCGGCGCCACCGGCATAGAACCAGTCCAACTCGGCCCGGGTCATCAGGAAAACGCCGCGCAGCACCAGGTGCGACACCCGCTCGGGAAAGCGGATGGCATAGATCAGCGCCAGCGTCGCACCCCAGGATCCGCCGAACAGGACCGCCCGGTCGATGCCCAGCGTTTCGCGGATCGCCTCGATGTCGGCAACAAGGTGCCAGGTGGTGTTGTTGGTGACGCTGGCATGCGGCCGCGACCGGCCGCAGCCGCGCTGGTCGAACAGCACCATGCGATAGACATTGGGATCGAAATAGCGCCGCATCGCCGGGCTGCAGCCGCCGCCGGGCCCGCCATGCAGCACGATCACCGGGCGGCCCTGCGGGTTGCCGGATTGCTCGACATACAGCGTGTGCCCGCCATCGACCTCCAGCATGCGCTGGTCGAAGGGGTCGATGGGCGGGTAAAGATACTGCACTGCGCGCTTTTGGCCCGGGAATTTGTCCATGGCCTATCTATATTGGCGAGACAGGGCAATTGACCATGGGAAATACACGCATGACCACCAGCACCGTCGACCCGTCCGAGATCGCCAAGTTCGAGGCGATGGCCGCCGAGTGGTGGGATCCGAACGGCAAGTTCAAGCCGCTGCACATGCTCAATCCCTGCCGGCTGGATTACATCACCACGCAGATCGCGGGCGAATACGACCGCGACCTGGCAGGCCCACGCCCGTTCGAGGGCCTGCGCATCGTCGATATCGGCTGCGGCGGCGGCCTGCTGTGCGAACCGATGGCCCGTCTGGGCGCCGAGGTGGTGGGCGTCGACGCCGCCGCACGCAACATTCCCGTGGCGCAGACCCATGCCGCGCAATCGGGGCTGGACATCGATTACCGCCACACCACGGCCGAAGACATGGCCGCGGCGGGCGAACAATTCGACATCGTGCTGAACATGGAAGTGGTGGAACATGTGGCCGATCCGCTGGCCTACCTGACCGCCTGCCAGCAATTGCTGAAACCCGGCGGGTTGCACCTGTGTTCGACCATCAACCGCAACGCCAAGAGCTTTGCCATGGCGATCGTCGGCGCCGAATACGTCATGCGCTGGCTGCCCAAGGGCACGCATGAATGGTCGAAATTCATCACCCCGGACGAGCTGTATGACCTGCTGCGACAGGCCGGGATGACGCCGGTCGACCGCAAGGGCTATGTCTTCAACCCGGTGACCTGGTCCTGGCGGCTTTCGGACCGCGACCTGAGCGTCAATTACGTCACCGCGGCGACCAAGCCGTGATCTTCATCTTGCCGGACAAACTCCGGGGGTGAATGGCGCCGCAGGCGCCAGAGGGGGCAGCGCCCCCTAGCCCTCTTCCATGCGCAACCGCAATTCGCGCAACACCGGCAGTGCCGCGCGCACCTTGTCCTTGCCCAGCTCGCCCACCACCCCGGCGATGACCGGGGTGATCGCGGCCAGCGCGGCATCGCGGGCGGCCATGCCGGCGGGGCTGATCGCCACCAGCTTGCGCCGCGCGTCGTCCCAGTCGGGGCGGATATGCACGTAGCCGGCCAGTTCCAGCTTGCCCAGCGTGTTGGTGATCGCGCCGCGGGTGACGTGGAAACTGCGTGCCAGCTGCGCGGGCGTGCGTTCCGCCCCAACCCCGGCCAGGTGGTTCAGCACCGAGAAATGCGAGATCTCCATCCGGTTCGGCAGCACCCGGGTCAGTCGGTTCCGCAGCAGCTGATCGGCGGTCAGAAGCTCGCTGACAAGCGAGATGGCAAGGGCATTGGCATCGGACATTCAGGGCCCCTCGAAGGTGCGGTCGTGGCGCAGCGACGGGATCTTGGCCCGAACCTTGTCCACCTCGGCCAGGTCCAGGTCAAGCATCGTGACCCCCGGCGCGGTCCCGGCATCGGCGATGACCGCGCCCCAGGGCGCCACGGCCAGCGAATGCCCATATGTCAGGCGCTGGCGACCCGAACGGGCCGCATGTGTCCCGGTCTGCGCGGGGGCAAGCACGTAACACCCGGTCTCGATCGCGCGGGCGCGCAGCAGCACCTCCCAATGCGCGGGGCCGGTGCCGGGCGAAAACGCCGACGGCACACACAGCACCTGCGCCCCCGCCTGCGCCAAGGCGCGGTAGAGATAGGCGAAACGCAGGTCATAGCAGATTGTCAGGCCCAGCCGCCCGAACGGCGTGTCGGCCACGACGGCGCGCGATCCCGGCGCATAGCCGGAGGATTCGCGATAGGTTTCGGTCTGATCGACTTGCACGTCGAACATGTGCATCTTGTCGTAGCGCGCCACGATCCCGCCCGCGGCGTCGATCAGCAGCGATCGGTTGACGAAGCGCGTCTCGGGCGGTTCGGACCTGAGCGCCAGCGATCCGGCCAGCACCCACAGGCCCAGCCGCGCCGCTTCGTCACGCAGACCGGCGAGAACGGTATCCTCGGCCTCGGACCGCAGCACTTCCGCCTGGTGCGCCCGATCCATCGACACGCAATTGCTGACCTCGGGGGTCAGCGCGATCTGTGCGCCGTCCGACGCGGCCCGGCGCAGCATGGCGCGCAGGGTCTCGAGGTTCTCGGACGGGTCGTCCGATGACGTCAGTTGCAGCAGTGCCGCGCGCATCAGCCCTGCAGCAGCGGGTCGAGCTTGCCCGCCCGTTCCAGCGCTGCCAGGTCGTCGAACCCGCCGACATGGGTCGTTCCGATGAAGATCTGCGGCACGGTATGGCGGCCATGGGCGCGCTGCATCATCTCGGCGCGGCGCGCGGGTTCGGCCAGCACGTCGATTTCGGAAAACTTGACGCCCTTCTGGGTCAGCAGCCGCTTGGCCGCATGGCAATAGCCGCAAAGCGGCGAGGTATAGAGCTCAACGGGTTGCATGACGTCCTCCGGGCACCGTGCCCTGTCATGGAGAATTTAGGGCCGCTTGGCAACGCGCGCCAGCACGCTGACGCAAACCCGGCTTGCACCGGCGGCAAGCGCGGCTTCGGTCGCGGCGGCCAGCGTGGCGCCCGAGGTCATCACGTCGTCGACGATCAGCACCGGATGCCCGGCCAGCGCGCCCGCGCGGCGCGGATTGGGGCGCAGCGCGTCGGCCAGCGTGGCGAACCGGTCTTCGCGGCTTTTGCCGTCCAGGCTGGGGGTGCGCACGCTGCGTTCGAGCGCGTCGGCGATCACCCGGCACTCCAGCTCGCCGCCCAGTGCCTGCGCCAGCAGGGCCGACTGGTTGTAGCGGCGGCTGAGCAAGCGCCGCAGATGCAGCGGCACGGGCACGACGACGGTGTCGGGCGCGACCAGCGGGCGCACCAGCCGCGCCATCCAGCGCGCCGCGGGGCGCGCGATGTCGTGGCGGTCGCCATGCTTGAGCGCCAGCACCAGCCGCCGCCCCTTGCCCTCGTAGCTGAGCGCGGCGCGGCCATGCGCCCAGGGCCGGGCGGTGGTCAGGCAATCGTCGCAATGTTCCGCCCGGTCGGATTGGCCGGGCAGCGGCACGCCGCACAAATCGCAGGCCAGCCCGGCGATGAAGGGCGTATCGCGCCAGCAGGCGCCGCACAGGCCGAAATCGGTTTCCACCAGCCCGCCGCAGGACAGGCAGCGCGGCGGGTAAAGACCCTGCACAAGCGTTTGCATCGCCGCCGCCCACATCTTATCTGGCTCCCATGACACAACCGCCCCGCCTGACCGACCCCGACGCGCTGGCGCGCAACCGAAACCGGGCCACTGCGCGGTTCCTGCAGGAACTCGCGCGCGACGAGGCGCAGGATCGTCTGGCGATGGTTAACAGGTCCTTTACGGCGCCTGCCGTGGTGACGCCCTTCGCCGATGTCTGGCAGGGCGCCTTGCCCGATGCGCGGATCGTGACGGACGGCGCCGTCCTGGATCTGGCCGAAGCCGCCCACGACGTGGTGATCCACAGCCTTGCTCTGCATTGGGCCGACGATCCGGTCGGCCAGTTGATCCAGTGCCGCCGCGCGTTGCGCCCCGACGGGCTGCTGATCGCGCTGACGCTGGGCGGCCAGACCCTGCAGGAATTGCGCGCGACCCTCGGCCAGGCCGAAATCGAGGCGACCGGCGGCCTGTCGCCCCGTGTCGCGCCGATGGCCGAGATCCGCGATCTGGGCGGATTGCTGCAGCGCGCAGGCCTTGCCCTGCCGGTGGCCGACAGCCTGCCGCTGACGGTGTCCTACGAGACGCCGCTGCACCTGATGCGCGACCTGCGCGCGATGGGCGAGACCAACGCCCTGCAGGCCCGGCTGCGCCGCCCGACCCGCCGCGCGGTGCTGTTGCGGGCCGCCGATCTTTACGCGGCGACCTATGCCGGCGATGACGGTCGCGTGCGGGCGACCTTCGAACTGATCACCCTGACCGGCTGGTCGCCGGACGCCAGCCAGCCGCAGCCGCTGCGCCCCGGTTCGGCCGCCACGCGGCTGGCCGACGCGCTGAAGACGACCGAGACACCGCTCAAGGATTGACGTATCAGGGGTGCGGAATAATTACAGGCCAAGCGGATGACCAAGGAAAACACGATGTTGGATGCCACCAAGACCGCCGTGCGGCCCGTTCATGCCCCAGCCGACCACCCCAAGGTGGCCGGTGAAAAGGTGGGCATCCTGCTGGCGAACCTGGGCACGCCGGACAATTACGACTATTGGTCGATGCGGCGCTATCTGAACGAATTCCTGTCCGACCGCCGGGTGATCGACTATTCGCCCTGGTTGTGGCAGCCGCTGCTGCAGCTGGTGATCCTGTCGAAACGCCCGTTCAGTTCGGGCGAGGCCTACAAGTCGATCTGGAACGAGGAGGCGGGCGAAAGCCCGTTGATGACGATCACCAAGGATCAGGTCGCCAAGGTCACGAAACAGATGACCGACCGCTATGGCGACAACGTGATGGTCGATTTCTGCATGCGGTACGGCAACCCGTCGACCAAGTCCAAGGTCCGCGAGATGGTCAAGGCCGGGTGCCGCAAGATCCTGTTCTTCCCGCTGTACCCGCACTATGCCGGCGCCACGTCGGCCACCGCGAACGACCAGTTCTTTCGCGCCTTGATGGAAGAAAAGTGGCAGCCGACGGTGCGCACCGTCGATCCCTATTTCGAGCATCCGAAATACATCGAGGCCCTGGCCCAGTCAATCGAGCGCGCCTATGCGCAGATGGATACCCGTCCCGACATCCTGGTGTGTTCCTATCACGGCGTGCCCAAGCGATACCTGATGGAGGGCGACCCCTACCATTGCCAGTGCCAGAAGACGACGCGCCTGCTCAAGGAACGGCTGGGCTGGAAGGATACCGACATCACAACCACCTTCCAGAGCAGGTTCGGCCCCGAGGAATGGCTCAAGCCCTATACGGTGGACGAAGTGGCGCGGCTGGCCGAAGAGGACGGGAAAAAGAACATCGCCGTCTGCGCCCCGGCCTTTTCAGCCGATTGCATCGAGACGCTGGAAGAGATCAACGAAGAGATCAAGGAAAGCTTCGAGGAAGCGGGCGGCGAACACTTCACCTACATCCCCTGCCTCAATGACGACGATGCCCATATCGAGGCGTTGTGCGCCGTGATCGACGACAACCTGGACGGCTGGCTGCGCTGAGGCACCGGCCGGACATGAAAAAGGCGGTGCAAAAGCACCGCCCTTTCCGAATTCCGTTCAGACCAACTTAGTTGTTGGCTGCAGCGGCAGCGATCAGCACCAGCAGGGCCAGCGGGATCAGGATGCCGGCCGACGACGAGCTTTGTGCAGCTTCTTCGACGACAACAACCGGTTCCATGACCACGTCGTCCTTGGCAGCCGAGCCCATCGAGCCAGCCATCGCGGTCGATGCAGCACCAGCAAGCACAGCGGCGAGAGCGAGTTTCTTCATGTTATCCTCCAGATATTCGCCTGCGTGACATAGGTTTCCGCACGACAGGCACCCAAGACTTACCTCGTGTTTCCCTCTAAGCAGCAATTCGAGGCGAATGCAAATGCATCTTGGGGCTGGGAAAATCTGCTCTGCCGCAGTGTCGTCAAATAAGCAACACTTGCGTTCCGACCTGCGCCATCTCGTACAGCTCTTCGATATGCTCGTTGTAGAGCCCGATGCAGCCGTTCGACGACCGGCGCCCGATCTTGCGCGTGTCGTGGGTTCCGTGGATGCGATAATACTGCCAGCTGAGGTGCAGCGCGCGGGTGCCCAGCGGGTTGTCGGGGCCCGGAGGCACGTAGTCCGGCCATTCGGGATTGCGGATCTTCATCGCCGGGGTCGGCCGCCAATCGGGGCTGGGATCCTTCAGCGTGACCTGCGTGCGGCCGCGCCGCGTCAGGTCTTCGGTCAGCGGGACCGACGATGGATACAGGTGATAGCGGCCCGATTCCTCCCAGTAGTGCAAAGCGCGGCTGTCGATATCGACCAGGATCGCGCCGTTGTTCAGCGAGGTGAAATAGGGCTGCCAGTCCAGCGTGCGAAAGCTGGATACGTTGCGACGCACGACGCGGCTGATGTCGCGTTCGATTTCAACGGTTTCGTCGCCGTTCACGTTCTGCGCCAGCGCGGACGTGCCGATCACCGCCGCCGTTCCGGCCAGAAAGGCGCGGCGATCCATACGGAAAGCTGCCGGTTTCTTCATGTTCGCGTCTCCTGTCGGACGTCAGAAAATCATTCTGCTGTATATGGCTTTGCTGCCTCAGTCGCAAATCAAACAGATGTTAGTTAGCGATCTCACGCCCATGTGGGTTTGATTAGACACGGCGCAACGGGTAAGCGGGGGGTCAATCACTGTTTCCTGGGGCTGTGCAATGAAGCGTCTCACTATCCTGTTGGTCATGTCCATGCTGGCCGTCGCGGCCTGTGCCCCGGCGCCCGCGCCCACTACGCCTACCCTGGGTCCGGACGGAAAACCCCTGCCAAAGCTGTATCGCATCGGCGTCGCGGATTCCGGCCGCATCCAGTTTCGCGTTCTTGATTCGGTGAACGCGTTGCGGGCGGCGTCCGGACAGCCAGCGGTCGAACTGAATTCGCGTCTCAACGCCGCCGCCGCGACCCATGCGCGCGACATGGCGTTGCAGAACCGGCCCTGGCATTTCGGATCGGACGGGTCGTCGCCGATCGATCGCGTGCAGCGCGTCGGGTATACCGGCCGCCTGATCGGCGAAACGATCTCGGAGACCTACGAGACCGAGCTGGAAACGCTGGGTGCCTGGATGGAGCAGGAAGAAACCCGCCGCATCATCCTGGACCCCGCCGCACGCGACCTGGGTTTTTCCTGGCACCAGGAAGCCAACGGCAAGATCTGGTGGACGATGGTTCTGGGCGCACCCGACCTGGCGCCGACACCCGGCGTGGTCGGCGGGCCGGCCTGACCCGCCTTTCGTCTAGGGGTTGATCTGGATCGGCGTCCCGTTGCGGACCATTCCATAGATCTCGCGCATCTCGCGATTGGTCACGGCGATGCAGCCGGCGGTCCAGTCCGGGCCGGTATCGCGGAAGTTCATCCGCGACACGCCGTTCGGACGCCCGTGGATGAAGATGTCTCCGCCCGGGCTTTTGCCCAGTGCCAGCGCTTCGGCGATGTCCTGTTCGTTGGGATAGGAAATCCCGATGCTCAGGAAGAACGCGCTGTTGTAGTTGCGCCTGTCGATGACGTAATTGCCTTCGGGCGTGCGCCCGTCGCCTTCGATCTTCTTGTCGCCCACCGGCGCAAAGCCCAGCCCGATATCGTAGGCCTTGAGCACCTTTTCATTGTGCAGCAAGTACATGCGCCGGTCGCCCTTGTTGACGACGACCTGGGTGATTTCGGGACCGTGATAGGGTTTGTACTTGGAACACCCGGCGATGGTCAAAGCCAGCGCCAGGATCAGGATGTACCGGATCGGTTTCATTGTGTGCCTGCCCTCGTTTTGCCACGGAGTGTAACCGATCCGCGGGCAAAGCGGGAGATCACATTTTCGGCAGATCGCGGGCCGCCAGCCGGGCTTCCAGCCTTGCCTCCAGGCGGGCTTCGATGGCGTCGAGCCGCTTGAGCACCTCGTCGCGATAGGCATCGGTGCGTTCGCCGTCTTCCCTTTCGTGCGCGTCCTGCATCGAATTCACGATCAGGCCGACGATCAGGTTCACCACCGCGAAGGTGGTGACCATGATGAACGGCACGAAAAAGGCCCAGGCGAAGGGATAGGTCTCCATCACCGGGCGCACGATGCCCATCGACCAGCTTTCCAGCGTCATGATCTGGAACAGCGTATAGGCCGACAGGCCCAACGTGCCGAACCAGTCGGGAAACGACGCTGCGAACAGTTTGGTCGCCATGACCGCGGCGATGTAGAAGATCAGCGCCATAAGAAGAAACACGCTGGCCATTCCCGGCAGCGCATTGACGAAGCCCTCGACCACGCGGCGCAGGCGCGGCGCGACCGAGACCACGCGCAGCGCCCGCAGGATCCGCATCGCCCGCAGCACCGAAAACCCGTGGGAATCGGGCACCAGCGCGATGCCCACGACGGCAAGGTCGAACAGGTTCCAGCCGTCGCGGAAAAAGCGCGCGCGATAGGCATAGAGCTTGGCGCCGATTTCGGTCACGAAGATCGCCAGACAGGCGCTGTCCAGCGCCAGGATGATCGGCCCGAAGCGCGCCATCAGAGACTGCGACGTTTCCATCCCCAGCAAGATCGCGTTGACGACGATCACCGCGATGATGCCGTAGCGCACGGCGGGACGGTCCAGAAAAGACGCAATCTGGGTGCGGAGATCCATCATCAATCCTCGAGCTGGAATGCGGCGACGAGTTCCACATGGGTCGACCAGCGGAATTGGTCAACCACCCGGACCCAATTCAGGCGGTAACCGGCCTTGGTCAGCGTCGCCGCATCGCGGGCAAAGCTGACCGGATTGCACGACACGAACGCGATCCGCGGGATGCGCGCGCGCGCCAGGGCGGCGGTCTGCGCCTCGGCCCCGGCGCGGGGCGGATCGATGATCGCGGCGTCGAAGCGCGCCAGTTCGTCGGGCAACAGCGGATTGCGGAACAGATCGCGCGCCTGGTGCGTGACCTTGCGCAAGCCGGTGCCTTGCCTCCAGCCGGCATCCAGCGCCACCAGCATGGCCTTGTCGCCCTCGACCGCATGCACCGCGCTGGAACGCGCCACGGGCAGGGCGAATGTGCCGCAACCGGCGAACAGGTCGACCACGTGCCGCGCGCCATCGACGATTTCCAGAACGTCGTTGCGCAGCGTCGCCTCGCCATCGGCGGTGGCCTGCAGAAACGCGCCTGGGGGCGGCACCACGGTGATTCCGCCGAAATCGACATGCGGCGGCCGGCGGGTCAGCCCTTCGCCATCCCAGAACAGCCGGGCGAGGTCGTGATCGCGCGCCAGGTCCGCCAGCGCCGACTGAAGGGCCGCGTCCATCGGCTTGCCGCCGCTGACGGCAACGTCCAGCCCGCCCGCCGTATCGGTGATCTGCACCGACAGCGCGTGTTTGCGGCTGGCGCCCAGAACGGCCAGCCTTTCGACCATCGGCAGCGCCTTGCGCAGCGCGGGCGTGATCAACAGGCAGTCGGGAACGGCGACCACGATGTCCGAGGCTTTCTGGTGGAACCCGACCAGGGCGCCCTTTTTCGTGCGCCGCGCGGCAAAGGATGCACGGCGGCGCGATTGCGGTTCCGCGGTGAAACAGGGTCGAAAATCCACCTGAACGCCCTGTGCGATCAGGGCGCGACCGACCACGTCCTGTTTCCATGCCTCGACAAAGCTGTCGGCGGCATGCTGCAGCTGGCAACCGCCGCATGACCGTGCATGACGGCAGGGCGGCGAAACCCGGTCGGGTGACGGGGTCTCGATGCGATAGGTGCCCAAGATCTGCCCGTCCGGGACACCGGACACGACTTCGCCCGGCAAGGCGCCAGGAACATAGACCGGCCCCTGGGCGATGCCGTCGCCTTGATGGCCCAGGCGTTCAATGACAAAGGTGTTCATGCCCCGTCTCTTGCCCGCTTTTTTCGGCGCCGTCGAGCGTGGCGAGAAACACGTCGATCTCGGCTGGACTGCGCAGATGCCACCGGCATTTGTCCGGCGCATCGCGCGCCAGAAGCGCCAGCGGCTTGCGACGCCCGGTATGCCGCGTGTCCCAGATCCATTTGAAGAATTCCACGCTGAACCGCTCGGGGCAGTTGTCCTGCATGTCGGGTCGGGTGCGCCCGAGATAGCGCAGCGTCCGCCAAACCACGCGACGCAGGCGCAGCCTCAGCGGCAGGTCCAGAAAGATCACCGTATCGGCGCGGGCGAACCGATCTTCGTAGGTCGCAGACAAGCCGCCTTCGAAGACCCATTCCGGTTTGGCCTGTTCGGCCAGCGCCATCGCGATCTTTTCGGCGCGCGGTCGTTCACCCCAGCCGGGCAGATGGTGGATGCGGTCGACATGCACCACCGGCAAGCCCGTCCTGTCACCGATCTGCCGCGCCAGTGTCGACTTGCCCGAGCCCGGCTGGCCCAGGATCATCACCCGCTTCATTCCGCCGCCGCCTTGGGGTCGATGAATCCGCCCGACTGCCGGTTCCAGTAGCGCGCATAAAGCCCGCCGCGCGCCAGCAATTCGGCGTGGGTGCCGGTTTCCACGATGCGGCCCGCGTCGAGCACCACGATCCGGTCCATCGAGGACAAGGTCGACAGCCGATGCGCGATTGCCAGCACCGTCTTGCCGCGCATCACCCGTTCAAGAGCCGCCTGGATCGATGCCTCGACCTCGCTGTCAAGCGCGCTGGTCGCCTCGTCCAGCACGAGGATCGGCGCGTCCTTGAGCAGCGCCCGTGCCAGCGCGATGCGCTGCCGCTGGCCGCCCGACAGCTTGACACCCCGTTCGCCCAGATGCGCGTCGTACCCCGTGCGTCCGGCGAAATCCCGCAGGTCGAGGATGAACTCGTGCGCCTCGGCCTGGCGTGCGGCCTCGAACACCGCGTCGTCGGTTGCATCGGGACGGCCATAGCGGATGTTGTCCAGCGCCGATCGGTTGAACATCGCGGTTTCCTGCGTGACCATGCCGATCTGGCGCCGCAGGCTTTCCTGGGTCACGTCGCGCACGTCCTGGCCATCGATCAGGACAGCGCCTTTTTCGGTGTCGTAGAGACGCAAGAGCAGGGCGACCAGTGTCGATTTCCCCGCACCGGACGCGCCGACGATGCCCAGCTTTTCACCCGGGGCGATGGTCAGTCCGATATCCTGAACGCCGCCCTTTTCGCGGCCATAGGCAAAGCTGACGCCGCTGAATTCCACCTGGGCCCGAGTAATGGCCAGTTCGGTCGCACCCGGCGCGTCGACCAGCGCATGCGCGGGCGTCAGGGTGCGGATGCCGTCCTCGACCTCGCCCAGATTGGCGTAGAGCCCCATCAGCGTGAACGACACCCATCCTGTCATCTGGGCAAGGCGCAAGCTGACGGCGCCGGTCGCCGCGATGTCGCCCGCGCTGATCATCCCGCGCGACCAATACCACAGCGCCCCGCCCACCAGCAGGACCGGCAGCACCCCGGCCAGCGCCATCAGCCAGAATCGGAATGCGACGGACACCCGGCCGTAGTCCAGCGTCCGGTCACGCAGCCGGGACATGGCGCCAAGCGCCGCGCGGTCCTCGTGATCGGCATGGGCGAACAGCTTGACCGTCTTGATATTGCTGACCGTGTCGACGATCTGGCCGGTGACGTTTGCCCGCGCCGCAGCCCGGGCTGTCGACAGCTTGCGCACTCGCGGCATGTAATACCGGATGATCCCGAAATACACGACCAGCCAGACCACCAGCCCCGCAGCGATGCGCCCGTCCACCGTGCCCAGAAGCAGCACCGCCCCGATCACCGAGGCCAGCGCGAACAGCACGGTCTGCAGCGTCTCGACCACCACGTCCGTCAGGGCGCGGGCGGTCTGCATTTCCTTCTGCGCGATGCGTCCGGCGAAATCGTTGTCGAAGAAGGTCACGGACTGGCCCAGCGTAAAGCGGTGCAGGCGTTGAAGAACGAGGTTCAGCACGTTCGGCGCCACGACGATATTCTGCATCAGCGCGTTGCCGCCGAAAAAGACCGGCCGCGCCAGCAGAAAGAAGGCCAGGGCGAAACCCAGCGTGCCGAGATTGTGGGAAAAGACGTTCTCGGGCGGTGCGTTCAGCGCGGCGTCCACCACCCAGCCCAAAACAAGCGCGGCCATCACTTCGACGATCCCGGCGACGATCGAAATCGCGCCCGCCGCCGTCAGCGCCGGACCGGTTCCCCGCAGAACCCAGCGCAGGAACGGGGTCAGGTGCCGCGGCGGCGGCCCGTCCGCATGGGCAAACGGATCGATCCAGTTCGACAATTTCATTCCGCGGCCTCGGCATCGGGATCAAGGAACCCGCCGGATTGCCGGGTCCAGAAGCTGGCATATAGCCCACCCTGCGCCAAAAGCGCATCATGGCTGCCCTGCTCGACGATGCGGCCGCGGTCCAGAACCAGGATGCGGTCCATATGCGCAATGGTGCTCAGGCGGTGGGCGATGGCGATCACCGTCTTGCCTTCCATCATGCCATACAGCGTGTCCTGGATCGCCGCCTCGACTTCGCTGTCCAGCGCGCTGGTTGCCTCGTCCAGCAGCAGGATCGGAGCGTCCTTCAGGATGACCCTGGCCAGCGCCACGCGCTGGCGTTGTCCACCCGACAGCTTGACGCCCCGTTCGCCGACCTGCGCGTCATAGCCGGTGCGGCCGTGCGGGTCTTGCAGGTCAAGAATGAACCGGTGCGCTTGTGCCTGTTCCGCCGCGGCGATCATCTGCGCTTCGGTTGCATCGGGGCGGCCATAGAGGATGTTTTCGCGCACCGACCGGTGCAAAAGCGAGCTGTCCTGCTGCACCATGCCGATCTGTCGCCGCAAGCTTTGCTGGGTGACGGTGCGGATGTCCTGCCCGTCGATCAGGATGCGCCCGCCTTCGGCGTCGTAGAAGCGCAAGAGCAGTTTGACCAGCGTCGACTTGCCCGCGCCGGACCGGCCGACAAGGCCCACCTTTTCGCCCGGCGCGATGGTCAGGTCGATGCCGTCAAGCCCACCGGACCCGCGCCCGTAATGGTGGGTCAGCGAGCGGAGCTCGATCTTGCCGGTCTTCAGCTTCAGCGGCCTTGCATCCGGCGCGTCGGTCAGGGTGATGGGCTGGGCGATGGTCTCCATCCCTTCGGACACGACACCAAGCTGGCGGAACAGCGTGGTCAGCGCCCACATGATCCAGCCGGTCATGGCGTTCAGGCGCAGAGTCAGGGCCGCTGCGGCCGCAACGGTTCCGGTGCTGGCCGCGCCTTGCAGCCAAAGCGCGATGGCCCAGCCCACCACGCCGACGATCAGCACGCCGTTCAATGCCGTCAGGCTGACATCCATGATGGTATAGAGCCGCATCTCGCGGATGAAGGTCGTCCGTGTGTGGTCGATCGCATCGCGGGCATAGGCCAGTTCGCGATCGTGGTGCGCGAACATCTTGACCGAATGGATGTTGGTATAGGCGTCGACAACCCGGCCCGTCACTTCGGACCGCGCGTCGGATGCGGCCTTGGAGGCCGGTGCGACGCGGGTGACCGTCCAGCGCATCAGCGCAGCATAGAGGACCAGCCAAAGGATCAGCGGGATCATCAGGCGCAGATCGGCCTCGCCCAGCAGCACCAGCGCGCCGACGACATAGGCCAGGGCATAGGCGATGGCGTCGAAGACCTGGAACACCGCCTCGCCCGCGGCAGGGGGGGTCTGCATGATACGGTTGGCGATGCGCCCGGCGAAATCGTTCTCGAACCATCCCACCGATTGCCGCAACACGTGCCGATGCGCGCGCCAACGGATCAGCGTGCCGAAATTCGGCATGATCGTGTTGTTGAGGATCAGCACGTCGATCGCCTGCACCAGGGGGCGCAACAACAGCACGAAAACGCCGAGCGCGATCAGGGTCGTTCCATGCGAGTCCCACACCGTCTGCGGATCGCCGGCCAGGATATCGACGACCCAGCCCATCGCCCAGATCAGGCCGATCTCGACCGCGGCGACCACGACAGACAGAAAGGCGGCAAGGAAGAACACGCCGCGGAACGGCTGTGCGTAATCGGCGAGAAACCCGTACAACGATTGCGGCGGGCGGTCGGTTTGCGGGTAGTCGACATAGGGGTCGACGAGATTTTCAAAGAAACGGAACATGTCGGAGGCTTTCCGGTGGAATAGAATAGCGCATGGAATTGCGGGGGCCATGATCCCCGCACGTGCAGGGTTCTCAGGCGAAGCTGATCAGAAACCTGTCACGATGCATGCGCTGTCCTCCGATTGGATGGCGTGGGTATTACCCCAGATCGCCACCGCTGTCACCCCTGCCCGTCAGGAGATCGGCACGACCGAGCGAAAAACCGGATGCGATCCAGCGCCGCTCCATTTCCTTCAGTGCGGCGCCCAGTTCCGCCCCCTGCAGGCCGGGCATCAGGTCGCGGGCGGTAACGGGAAAGCGCGCCGCGGCGCCGTCGGCGATCGCGGTCTCGTCGGCCTTGCCGGGTTCGTGGCCGAGGGCAGCGCATCGCAAGGCCAGCACGTCGCGCGCCGTGTCCGCGCCATGCCGCCAGGCGATTTCGGCCAGCCCGGCCGTGTCCGAGACCAGGTCGTGCAGGCGCGTCAGGCGGCTTTGCTTGGCCCGTGACAGCCGCAGACCGGCGCCATCGGCGAACCCCGTGGTGGCAAGGCGGCGGATCGCGTCGGCCTGCAGACCCAGCCTTGCCTCGAGGTGGACAAGCGGCGCCAGGGTCTTGTGATCGCTGCCGGGCAGCACCACGGCCAGAACCCCGGCCTGCGCCATCGCCGCGACAGCCGGCGCCGGATCGGGCGCGCCAAGCAGCTTGGTGATCTCGGCGCCGACCCGCTCGCGCGACAGTCCGGTCAGGCCGTCGAGATTGGCGGCGATCGCCGCCAACGCCTCGGCGTCCAGACCCTGTTCGGGATCGCCATACCAAGCGGTGAAGCGGAAGAAACGCAGGATTCGCAGATAGTCCTCGCGGATGCGCTGGGTCGGATCCTCGATGAAGCGCACGATGCGCGCCTGCAGATCGGGCAGACCGCCCAGCGGATCGACCAGCGTTCCGTCAGCGGCGGCGTAAAGCGCGTTCATGGTGAAATCGCGGCGCACTGCATCCTGCCGGATGTCGTCGGCAAAGGCGACGACTGCACGGCGCCCGTCGGTTTCCACATCCGCTCGGAACGTGGTGATCTCGTAACCCTCGCCCTGCGAAACGACGGTGACCGTGCCGTGATCGATACCGGTCGGCACGGCCTTGAGCCCCGCGTTTTTCGCCAGCGCCAGAACCGTTTCGGGCCGCGCATCGGTGGACAGGTCCACATCGGCCACGGCGACGCCCAGCAGCGCATTGCGCACGCATCCCCCGACGGCATAGGCTTGGTGCCCGGCATCGGTCAGAAGCCGCATGACCCGCTGTGTCGCGGGCCGAGTCAGCCAATCGCCGGTGACGCGCGTCATGAGGCCATCCTGCCTGCCAGGCCGCGCAGGATGCGCGCCGTCGCCCCCCAGATGTAATAAGGCCCGAACGGCACCGTGTAATAGTGCCGCTGCTGACCGCGCCAGCGCCGGGATTGCACGGAATAGCGCGACGGATCGGCCAGATGCGCCAACGGGACCGAGAACACCTCGTCGACCTCGCCGGCCTCGGGAACCGGATGAAAACTGTCCCTGATCCAACCCAGAACCGGTGTGATCGTGAAACTCGTCACGGTTTCATGCGGCGGCAAGGTGCCCAGGACCTCGACTTGCGAGGGCGGCAACCCGATTTCCTCGTGGGCTTCGCGCAATGCGGCATTGATGGCATCGGCATCGGTATCGTCCTGCTTGCCGCCCGGAAAGGCGATTTGGCCAGGGTGGTGTTTCAACCGCGATGACCGCTTGGTCAGCACCACCTCGGCGCCTGCGGCCCCGTGCTGGACTGCGATCAGAACCCCCGCGGGCCGCAACACACGCCCCGGCGGCAGGACGACGCCGGCGTTCAGGTCGAAATCGGACGACGCCTGCGCCGGGGCCGCCAGCGCCGCGCCCAAGGCGGCGATGGCATCATCCAGCGTCATCGTCTCTGGCCTCGAAGCCAACCGACGCGGGGTCGAGTTCGTAATGTGCGCCGCAGAATTGGCAATCGGCCGTGACGATACCGTTGTCGGTCGTCATCTTCTCGATGTCCTTGGCCGAATAGATCGACAGGCTCTTGCGCACGCGTTCCTCGGAACAGGTGCAGCCGAAGCGGACGGGCTGGGCATCGAAAACCCGCGCGCCTTCCTCGTGGAACAGGCGATACAGCAGGTCGGTCGGCGGCACCGAAGGACCGATCAGCTCCAGCTCTTCCAGTGTTCCGATATGGGCATTGATCCGTGTCCAGTTTTCCCCGTTATCGCCATGCATGAGGTCCTGTGCGTTCAGCAGGCCGCCTTCTCCCGATCCGCCGCCTGTGGCAAAGGGCGAGGCCTTGGGCATGTGCTGGATCATCAAGCCGCCGGCACGCCAATGCTCGGGCACGCCCGGCTCGCTCGACCGGCCATAGGACAAAGCAAAGGTCGTCGGCAGCTGTTCGGACTGGGCGAAATAGGCCGCGGCGCAATCCGAAAGCGATGATCCCGCCACGGGCGTGATTCCCTGGTAAGGTGTCATGCCCTTGCCCTGGTCGATCAGGATCGCGAAATACCCGCTGCCCAACTGGGCGAACGGCGCATCGTCGGTGATGCGGTCGCGGTCAAAGCTTGCATAGCCCCGAATGCGGGCCGGCTGACCTTCTTCGTCCGGGCCGAAGTAATCGGTGGCGATCATCCGCACCGGTCCGTTGGTCTGCACCTGCAGCGACAGTTTCCAGCGCAGTTTGACCGTCTGGCCGATCAGCGCGGTCAACAGGGCCATCTCGGCCACCAGTGCTTCGACCGGAGCGGGGTAGTCGTGCTGCTTCAGGATACCGTCCAGCACACCATCCAGGCGCGCAACGCGCCCGCGCATGTCGGACCGATCAAGCTGAAACGGCAGGACCGTGTCGTCCCAGGCGATTTTGCTGGCCAGTGTCATGGAGTTTCCTTATCCGGTGCCGATTGGCATACCGCGGCCATATAGGCGCGATCAAGGCAGAGACCAAGGGACAGCGATGACACCGCGATTCGGAGAGCCGCCACAGCCCGGCCGCCGCTACCGCCGCAGGCCCGGTGTCTACGCGGTGTTGCCGCTGCGAGGCGCGCTGTTGCTGACACGGCAATCCGAACCGGAGCCGGAAATCCAGCTACCCGGTGGCGGAATCGATCCCGGGGAATCGCCGCTGACCGCGCTGCACCGCGAAGTTCACGAGGAAACCGGCTGGCGGATTGCCGCGCCCGTCCTGCTGGGCCGGTTCCGGCGGTTCACCTTCATGCCGGAATACGATCTCTGGGCCGAAAAGGTCTGCTACGTCTATCGCGCGCGCCCCGTAAGGCGGCTGGGACCGCCCGAGGAAGCAGGCCATACGGCGCTTTGGCTGCCGCCACAGGTCGCTGTTCTTTCGCTGGGCAACCCCGGTGACCGGGCGTTCGTCGCACGCTTGATGCGCTAGGGGGGTCGCGGCGCTTCGCAGCCGAACTCGATCATCGCGGCCGAGACGTCATCGGCCAGCCGGCCGCCGTCGCGCATCGCCGATGTCAGCCGCCAGAACATGTCCTCGAGCATCTCGACGCCCTGCGCGACGGCGGCCGCCGCGCGCACGAGATCGACAAGACCGTCTTCTCCCAGCATTCCGCCACCGCGCATTTCCGCCTCGGTAAAGCCGTCCGAGTAGAGGATCAGCTTGTCCCCGGGTCCGAGATCGAATTCGACCCTGTCATGGCTGACCTCGTCGACCAGTCCGATCGGCAACCCGCCATTGCCGAGAAACGCGAACGACCCGTCGTGACGCAGCAAGAGCGGTGGTGGATGACCGGCCTGAACCATCCTGACCGATCCGCTTTCGCTGTCGATGGTTGCATAGGCCATGGTGAAATACTGTTCGACGCCGCGGTCGGCGGCCAGCCTCTGATTCAGCAACCGGGCCGTGGCTTCGGGCTGGCGCAGCGCATATTGGCCATCCGCGCCCGGTTCCAGCGCGAGGTTCTGATCGTGAAACGTGTTCGACAGGTATCCGGCGATCCGCGCCGTTACCATCGCCGATGTGATGCCATGACCGGAAACGTCGATGGAATACAGGCCCAGTTGGTCGTCATCCTGAGCGAAGACACCCACAAGATCGCCACCGACATGACCGCAGGGATGCACCATCAAGCTGATGCGGGACGATCCGACGACCTGGCTGCGGGCCGGGATGAGCGATTGCTGGATCTTGCGGGCCTGTTGCAAATCCTTGTCGATTGCCGCGTGCACGACGCGCAATTCGTCAAGCGTATCCTGCACAACCCGCTTCTGGTCGGACAATTCGCGTTCCATCGACACGATCCGGGCGCCAGCGTTGATCCGCGCACGCAATTCCGCGGGATTGACCGGCTTGGTCAGGAAATCGTCGGCGCCCGCATCCAGACCACGAGCGATGTCTTCCTTGTCGGATTTCGAAGTCAGCAGGATGAAATAGCCGAAATTCCCCACCGACCGCGCGCGAAAGGCCTGGCACAGGTCCAGCCCCGTCATTCCCGGCATGATCCAATCCGAAAGGACGATATCCGGAGGCGATTGCCGGCAGAGGTCGAGCGCTTGCCGGCCCGAATCGGCTTGAATGACCTCGAAACCCCATTTTTCGAGCATGCTGGACAGGATCCGCAGTTGCAGTCGGCTGTCGTCGACGACAAGGATTCGCCGGACCGCGCCGCCCGCCGACACCGGATCGGAGTGATTTTCCGAAACAACTTGCACGCCGAATCGCCTTTGTTGGTGCCGTGATCAACGGGGTGATGCTGTTGAAGAACTGCTAACAGCCCCTGAACATTCGAATGCCACGCATTTCGGCCGGACAGGGAAATCATTTCTTCAGACCTTTGAAGGAGGGTTCCCGCAGGAGGTCGGCCATGATCGATTGGAACCGCGTGCGCGAACTGAGGGACGAAATCGGCGGCGCCGATTTCGACGAGGTGGTCGATCTGTTCCTTGCCGAAGTCGACAACGCGATCGGCGGGTTGCAGCCGGAAGACACCGATGCGTTTCGTGACCAGATGCATTTCCTGAAGGGTTCGGCGCTGAATCTCGGTTTCGCGGCCTTGGCGTCGCTTTGCGCCGATGCGGAATGCCGGCCGGACACCGATCCCGGCCGGGTCGCGGCGCAGGTCGCCACCGTTTTCGCCGAGTCACGATCCCTGTTCTTCGCCGATCTGGCCAATCGCCTTGCCGCCTAGATCCGCCGGTGCAGCTGGGAAAGGTTGTCGGGCACTCCGTCGGCAAGCGCGGCCTTGCGCAGCTTCCGCATCGCCTTGATCCACGCCTCCATGTCCACACCGCGCAACCGCATGTACCCGGCCACCTCGGGATGCGGAAGGATCAGGAACCGGTTTTCGGCCAGGCCGTCCATCAACGCCCCGGCGACATCGTCCGGCAGAATCACCCGGTCATGCGGTCGGCCCTGCGGCGCGCCGTCGGCGTAGCCCAGAAGCGGCGTCGCGACGTATTGCGGGCAGACGACCGAGACCCGGATACCCTGATCGCCGTGGCTGATGGCCAGCGATTGCGCAAGGCTGACGGCGGCATGCTTGGTCGCCGAATAGGCGGCATCCTCGATCTGGCTCAGCAGCCCCGCGGCCGAGGCGATGTTGACCAGCCAACCCGAACCCCGTTCGATCATCTCGGGCAGCAGCAACCGCGCGGCGCGCACATGCGCCATGACATGCAAATCCCAACTGTCCTGCCAAAGCTCATCGGGTGCTGCGGCGGCGTGGCCGCCATCGCCCCGGGCAAAGCCCGCATTGGACACCAGCATGTCGATCCTGCCGTACCGGGCGCGTGCCGTGGCGACCAGCGCGTCAACCGCGTCAGCCCGCCTCAGATCACCGGAAACGGCCAGGCCACCGATCTCGTCCGCCACTTTTTGCGCGGAAACAGGGTCGATATCCGCCACGACCACCTTCATGCCCTGCCCGGCGAGACGCCGGGCGATCGCCTTGCCGATCCCCTGTCCGGCCCCGGTCACGATGGCGGTCTTGCCGTCGAACATCAGATCACGAAATTCGCCACGGTCTCGTCCTCCGTGATGTCCTGGTAGGTGAACCCGTTTTCATCCAGCGCCCGGAACAGCCGGTCGAAATTCGCCGGGTCGCTGGTTTCGATCCCGATCAGCACCGATCCGAAGTTCCGCGCCGATTTCTTGAGGTATTCGAACCGCGCGATATCGTCGTCGGGGCCGAGGTAATTCAGGAAATCCCTGAGCGCGCCGGGCCGCTGCGGCAAACGCAGGATGAAATACTTCTTCACCCCGGAATAGCGCAGCGCGCGTTCCTTGACCTCGGGCAGGCGTTCGAAATCGAAATTGCCGCCAGACGTGATGCAGACCACGGTGCGGCCCGCGATCGACCGGCCCAGATCCTTGAGCGCGTCGACCGAAAGCGCGCCCGCCGGTTCCAGCACGATCCCCTCGACGTTCAGCATCTCGAGAATCGTGGTGCACAGCCGATCCTCGTTGATCGTCAGCGTATTGGCCAGGCCGACATCCTTCAGCCGCTGGAACGGCCGTTCACCGATGCGCGCCACGGCGGCGCCATCGGCAAAGGTGTTGACCTTGGGCAGGCGCACCGGTTTGCCCGCCTCCAGCGCCGCGCGCAAGCAGGCCCCACCCGCCGGTTCGACAAAGGTATAGAGGCTGTCATTGCCGAAATAGCCCAGCAACCCCGCCCCCAGGCCGCCGCCGCCCACCGGCACGACAAGATGATCGGGCGCGCGGCCCAGCTGGTCTTCGATTTCCACCGCCACGCTGGCCTGCCCGACGATCACGTCGTCATCGTCGAAGGGCGACAGGAAATGCCCGCCCTCGGTTTCGCAGAACGCCTGCGCCGCCTTGAGGCAATCGTCGAAATAGTCGCCGATCAAGCGGATCTCGATCTGGTCGCCGCCGAACATCCGGGTCTTCTGGATCTTCTGCTGCGGCGTCGTGACCGGCATGAAGATCATGCCGCGCTTGCCCAGCTGCTTGCACATGAACGCCACGCCCTGCGCATGGTTGCCGGCGCTGGCGGCGACGAACAGATCGGCCTGCGGATGCTTGGACATCGCGTTGAACGCGCCGCGCAGCTTGTAGCTGCGCACCGGGCTCAGATCCTCGCGTTTCAGCCAGATATCGGCGCCGTAACGCTCGGACAGATGGGCATTGCGCTGCAGCGGCGTGGGCGGGAACACGTCGCGCAGGGCGGTTTCGGCGGCGCGGGCCTTATCCTGGAACTCGGTCATCATCCTGACGTGCCGCAAGTGCCGCGCGCTGTCCAGTCAGTCGATGGGGCGGCCCTGCACGAAATGGCCGTAAAGCGTGGTCAGCATCGATGCGCCGATCAGCGTCAGGAACCAGCCGGTGACCAGCGTGTAGACCAGGGTGATGAACGGCGTGCCGGTTCCCGCCAGCAGCGTCGGGGCCTGAACCAGAAGCGATCCGGCGATGACGATCAAGGCCAGCGTCAGGATCGCGCTGTCCTGTCCGCGCGTGGCGTTCCACGCTTCGCTCAGCCGGATCGGCTCGCCCAGGGCGACGGCCGGCAGGATCGGGCCCATCTTGAAGAACAGGAAGGCGCCAAAACCGATCAGTGCCGAAATCGTCAGCACGCCCAGCCCCGGCACCAGGACCGCCAGGAAACCCACAGGGATCGACAGAATCGCCACCCCCAACGCGATCAGCAGGCCGATCATGATCGACCGGCCCAGGTACCCCGCCAGTTTCGATCCCGGCCAGGCCGGCAACCAGCCCTTGGGGTATTCGCCCGCCAGCACATAGCGGTGCCAGGCCACGGCGATCCACAGGCTGGCCACGATCCCGACGATCTGCAGCGCCAGCACGCGCAAGGCATCGCCGGGGTCCATCATCTGCATCGGTTCGCCATTGGCGACGACATCCATCTCCATCACACCCGGCGGGTTCAGGAACAGCACGATCTGCACGGCAGCCTGCACCGCGTACAGAACCGCCGATACCCGCAACGCATCGCCCAGGTTGTTCAGCACCAACCGCACCGAATGCACGAAGATCTGCCAGCCTTTCATCGCGTTCCTCCTGACTGCCCCGCATGGCTAACACGCCGCCCCGCGTGGTCAACCGGGCATCCTTGCCCCCGCTCCGAAAACCCGCTACGCCGCGTCCATCCTTAGCAAGGAGACATCCCATGTCCGCGCCCAAGAAAGTCGTGCTGGCCTATTCCGGCGGTCTCGACACCTCGATCATCCTGAAATGGCTGCAGACCGAATATGGCTGCGAGGTGGTCACCTTCACCGCCGATCTGGGCCAGGGCGAAGAGCTGGAACCGGCGCGGGAAAAGGCTCTGATGCTGGGGATCAAGCCGGAGAATATCTATATCGAGGATGTGCGCGAGGAGTTCGTGCGCGACTTCGTCTTCCCGATGTTCCGCGCCAACGCGGTCTACGAGGGGCTCTATCTTCTGGGCACCTCCATCGCCCGCCCGCTGATCTCGAAACGGCTGGTGGAAATCGCCGCCGAAACCGGCGCCGACGCGGTCGCCCACGGCGCCACCGGCAAGGGCAACGACCAGGTGCGGTTCGAACTGTCGGCCTACGCGCTGAACCCCGACATCAAGGTGATCGCGCCCTGGCGGCTGTGGGATCTGACCTCGCGCACGCGGCTGATCGATTTCGCCGAGAAAAACCAGATCCCCATCGCCAAGGACAAGCGCGGCGAGGCGCCGTTCAGCGTCGACGCGAACCTTCTTCACACCTCGTCCGAGGGCAAAGTGCTGGAAAACCCTGCCGAGATGGCGCCGGATTACGTCTATCAGCGCACCGTCGATCCCGAAAAGGCGCCCGATACGCCCGAATTCATCGAGGTCGGTTTCGAACGCGGCGATGCGGTGTCCATCAATGGCGAGGCGCTGTCGCCCGCCACGATCCTGACCCGGCTGAACGAGATCGGCGGCCGACACGGCGTCGGGCGGCTCGATTTCGTGGAAAACCGGTTTGTCGGCATGAAGTCGCGCGGCATCTACGAAACCCCCGGCGGCACCGTTCTGCTCGAGGCGCATCGCGGCATCGAGCAGATCACGCTGGACAGCGGCGCGGGCCATCTCAAGGACAGCCTGATGCCGCGCTATGCCGAACTGATCTACAACGGCTTCTGGTTCAGCCCCGAACGCGAGATGCTGCAGGCCGCCATCGACCGTAGCCAGGAACACGTGACCGGCACGGTGCGGCTCAAGCTCTACAAGGGGTCGGTGAATTGCGTCGGCCGCTGGTCTGACCATTCGCTGTATTCCGAGGCGCACGTGACCTTCGAGGAAGACGCCGGCGCCTACGACCAGAAGGACGCCAAGGGCTTCATCCAGCTGAACGCGCTGCGCCTGAAGCTGCTGGCGGCGCGGAACCGGCGGGTGAAGAAATGAAACGGGCGGTTTCCCGCCCGCCCCAAAGTCTATGTGGTAGCCACGTCATAAACCGGAGCGTTGTGCGCCGATTTAACTAGGCTGATGCTGTACTGAGCGTCCGCCTTGCGGACGTAGGACTCGGATGACATCGCGATCGGCTCGTGGTTCGAGGCTTTGAGTGTCCAACGCCATTGACCGCGGGTATCCAAAAACAGAACGAAATACATCGTTGTGCTCCCATACACCAAGTGCCGCCCCGGCATTATTGTCGGAGCGTGCGAGGACGCCGAGGCATACTTGACGAAGCCGGTCAAATCCGTGAATGTCACGGAGTCGTAACTGACAGGCTGCCGTCCTCGGCAGTCATGGGCGCCTGCTGCAACAGGCGCCCTATTGATTCCGAGTCATGAGTAAGGAGTCCAGAGGTTTCTTCGAGAAACTGACACATATTTGGTGTTGACAGACCTTGAACTTACTCAATGTTGTGTCTCGTCATACAGATGCTTTGATCCGAACTTGGCCTACGAAAGCTGCTTTTTAACCGATCTTGCAGTCAACCAGGTTCTCGTAATGCGGCAATGCCTCTGCCGCTATGGCAGCGATATCGCCGGTCAGTTCCGGCAGCGCCCCCTCAGCCCCGGCAAAGCCGGTGCTGTCATGCACGCTGCGGTACCAATGCGCCGCCCAGACACCATCCGCCGGGTGGCCACCCTTGGGCCAGGACAGCATCGCGGGGTCGAAATCCAGCCCGATGGCCGCGCAGAGCAGGCCCAGCATCCGTCGCGGATCGGCGCGGATGTCGCTGCTGTCCACCACCACCGGGCTCTGCCCCAGCGACAAAGCATGGTCGAACAGTTCCGCCTGCCGCCGGAACCCCAAGGCATCGGCATCCGCGATGTCGTAGCGCGCGCCATAGCTGGCCGCCACGCGCGCCGGGTGGCGGATCAGAAAAACGTTGACCGATCCTTCCATGCAACCCAGCGGCATGCCGGGGATCATGTGCTGGCACATGTGCTTGTGATAGGCGTGTCGCTTGCCGTCGGGTATCGGCCCCAGCAGGCTCTGTTCCACCACATCCGCGCTTTCCGGTCGGCTGGCCAGGATCGCGTCGCGCATCGGGTGGGCCAGCCCCGTGCGACGCAAATAGGGGCCGTAAAACGGCTCGTCGACGACATAGCAGTCAGCGCGTTGGCCAAAGGCGTACATCATGGCCGTCGACAGGTTGCGCGGCCCCGACCACATCGCGATCCTCATGCCGCAACCAGCGCCTTGTAGAGATCGCGCAGCCGCGCCGTCACCGGCCCCATCTGCCCGTCGCCGATGCACCGCCCGTCGATTTCGCCCACCGGGGTCTGGGCGCCGAAGGTGCCGGTCAGGAACGCCTCGTCGGCGGAATATGTGTCGACCAGGCTGAAATTCCGCTCGAAAGCCGGGATGCCGTTGGCACGGCACAGGTCGATCACCTTCTGGCGGGTGATCCCGTTCATGCAGTAGTCGCCGGTCGAGGTCCAAACCTCACCCTTGCGCACGATGAAGAAGTTGCAGGCATTGGTGGTGTTCACGAAGCCATGCAAGTCCAGCATCAACGCCTCGTCCGCGCCGGCCTTTTCGGCGGCGATGCAGGCGAGGATGCAGTTCAGCTTGGAATGGCTGTTCAGCTTGGGGTCCTGGGTCATCGGCAACCCGCGCAGATGCGGCACCGTGGCCAGGCGGATCGGGCGCGGGATCTTCGGTTGCGAATGCTCCATGATGATGACCATCGTCGGCCCGGACCGCGACAGCGACGGATGCTGGAACGGCCGTATCTTGACCCCCCGCGTCACCATAAGACGCGCATGGGCATCGGTGGTCATGCCATTGGCCTCTTGCGTCTCGAACAAGGCCGAAATCACGTCATCCCGCGTCAGGCCGATATCCAGGTCGATGGCCTTGGCGGCCTCGAACAGCCGGTCGATATGTTCGTCGAGAAAAGCCCAACGGCCATCGTAGAGCCGCAGCCCTTCCCACACGCCGTCACCCAGCATGAAGCCGGAATCGTAGACGCTGACCATGGCCTCGGCGCGCGGCTTGAGCGCGCCGTTCACCCAGATCAGCACCGTTTCGTTGCGCGCATCATCCTGCGCCTGATGGGTCGTCACCTTGTCCATGACCGCCACGCTAGGGGGATTGCTCGGGATTGCAAAGCATTCACGGCCTGTCACCTTGCGGTGATTTTCGATCGCGGCCGTTGCCCGGTTGAGTGGCGTTCGTCAGATTGAGCGCGACAGACAGGAGTGTCCCATGACCCGAACCGTCCGCCCGTTGTTTCTGAGCCTGCTCATCGCCCTTGGCCTGAGCATCCATGCCATGCGCGCCGACGCCGCCGAGATCATCGTCGCAGGCGGCTGTTTCTGGTGCGTCGAAGCCGATTTCGAAAAGGTGCGCGGCGTGCGCGGCGCCGAGTCGGGCTTTACCGGCGGCAAGGTCGCCAATCCGACCTACAAGCAGGTCGTGCGTGGCGGCACCGGCCATTACGAGGCGGTGCGGATCACCTACAATTCCGGCCAGATCGGCCTGGATCAGCTTTACGACCTGTTCTTCCGCTCGGTCGACCCGACCGATGCCGGCGGCCAGTTCTGCGACCGCGGCGAAAGCTATCGCACCGCCATTTTCGTGCAGGACAACGCCCAGCGTCAGGCGGCCGAGGCGGCCAAGGCGCGGGCCGAAAAGGATTTGGGCCGCAAGATCGTGACACCGATCCTGAATGCCGGGCCGTTTTATCTGGCCGGCCCGGAACACCAGGATTACTACAAGGGCAGTTCCAGGGTTCTCACCCGGTTCGGTGCGATCAGGCAGAGCGATGCCTACAAGCGGTATCGCGAGGCGTGCGGCCGCGACCAGCGGGTGCGCCAGCTGTGGGGCGACGCCGCGCCATTCGCCGGAAGCTGACACCGGCGATTCGCGCATGGCCGGGGACGGCTTGTCCAGCAATCCGTCCCGAATGCCGCCCCAACAGGACAGATTGACCACCCCGAAACCCGGCCGCCTTGCCAGCGCCGGGTTTTTTGCGTTGCCCCCTATCACCCGGTGTTCTGATGGGTAATGTGACGCCCGAAAGAAGACCAACGGGGGGAAGCGCGCATGGGCGATCTTTGGGACGGGCTGTCCCAGGCGGTCTGGCTTGTCGTGTCGTTCGACCCCGAATTGTGGGAAATCGCGGTGCGGTCGCTGCGCGTGTCGCTGACGGCGCTGGTCATCGCCAGCGTCATCGCCTTTCCGCTGGCCGCGCTGCTGACCGTGCGCCGCTTTCGCTGGCGGCGTGGCACCATCGCCGTGCTGAACGCACTGATGGGCCTGCCACCCGTCGTCGTGGGCCTTGTGGTCTATGTCTTGCTGTCGCGCTCGGGACCGCTGGGAGTGCTGGGGCTTTTGTTCACGCCGACCGCGATGATCATCGCGCAGGTCATCATCATCGTGCCGCTGATCGCGTCCATCGCGCACCAGTCGCTGCGCGATCTGTGGACCGATTACCACGACCTGCTGATCTCGATGAACGTCACCCAGCGTCAGAAGATCATGACGCTGCTCTGGGACGCGCGCCGGGCCTTGCTGACCGCCGCGCTGGCCGGATTTGGCCGGGCCATCGGCGAGGTTGGTGCGATCATGATCGTCGGCGGCAATATCGACCATGCAACGCGGGTGCTGACCACGGCGATCGCGCTGGAAACCGGCAAGGGCGAATTCGCTTTGGCGCTTGGTCTGGGCTTTGTCCTGATCGGACTGGCGATTTCGGTCAACGTGGCGATCCACTGGCTCAGCCGCACCGAACGGGAGGGACGCTGGTGACCGATCTCTTTCCGCTGATCGTGCGCGGCGCGGGCACGTCGCGGCGTGGCAAGCAACTGGTCGGACCGGTCGACCTGGACCTGGGCGCCAAAGGTGTCACGGTGGTGATCGGTCCGAACGGCGCCGGCAAGACGACGCTGCTGCGACTGCTGCATGGCGCCGCACGGCTGACATCCGGCCGGATCGACTGGGCCTGCGGGCTGGAGGAAGCGCGGCACCACCAGGCCTTTGTCTTTCAGCAGCCGGTCATGCTGCGCCGGACGGTCGAGGCCAATATCGCCTATCCATTGCGAATGCGCGGCGCGAGTCGGGCGCAGGCGCATGACAAGGCACGCTACTGGGCCGGCCGCGTGGGTCTGGGACATGCGCTGGAGCGATCGGCCACCGTTCTGTCGGGCGGCGAACAGCAGAAATTGGCGTTGGCCCGTGCGCTGATCGTCGAACCGCGTCTGGTGTTCCTGGACGAACCCTGCGCCTCGCTCGACGGACGCGCCACGCGCGAGATCGAGACGATCCTGCAAGACGCGAAGGCCGCCGGAACCCGGCTGATCCTGTCGACACACGACATGGGCCAGGCCCGCCGCCTCGCCGACGAAGTTGTGTTCCTGTTGGGTGGGCGGGTACATGAACGCCAGACCTCGCCCGCGTTTTTCGACACGCCGCAAACCACTGAGGCGCGCGCCTTTCTGAACGGAGATATCGTGGAATGAAAATCCTGATCGGAGTGTTTGCGGCAATGCTGAGCGCCAGCACGGCGGCAGCGGACACGATGCGCATGGCGGTGACCACATCGTTCCACAATTCCGGCCTGGCCGATGTCCTTCTGCCAGCCATCCAGGAGGACCTGGGGCTTGAGGTGCAACTGCTGGTCGTCGGCACCGGACAGGCGCTGAAGCTGGGCGAGGCCGGGGATGTGGATGCGATCCTGGTGCATTCCCGCGCAGCCGAGGAGGCATTCGTCGCTGCGGGTTTCGGCACCCATCGTCGCGAGATCATGTACAACGATTTCGTCTTTGTCGGCCCGTCCGGTGATCCGGCCGAAACAGCCACCGCCCCAAGCGCAGCCGAAGTCCTGAAGCGAATCGCGGCGACCGAGGCGGATTTCGTCAGCCGGGGTGACGACAGCGGTACGCACAAGATGGAATTGGCGCTGTGGGCACAAGCGGATCTGGACCCGACCGGTTTCGGCGATTGGTACAAGGCCGTCGGCGCGGGCATGGGGGCGGCGCTGAACACCGCGTCGGGCCTGGGTGCCTATATCCTGTCGGACCGGGCAAGCTGGTTGAATTTCGGCAACAAGGGCGATCTGGCGCTGCTGTTCGCTGGCGATCCGGCGTTGTTCAATCAATACGCCTATCTGCCGGTCAGCCCCGCCCTGCATCCCCATGTCAAAGCCGACCTTGCCGCGCAGCTGGAAACCTGGCTGACATCCGACCGCGCCCGCGCGCTGATCGATGGCTACGCGATCAACGGTCAGCCGCTGTTCGTGTTCAACGCAAGGTAACGGCGTGGCTGGCCTAGTGGCTGTGCCCCGGTTCATCGAGATCGCCGTGAATGGCGAATTGCTCCAGCCCCGCCGCGTCGGGCTCGATGCTGCGATAGGCCTCGCGCACCCCCGACGCGGTCAATTCCCGCGCCACCGTCAACAGCGTGTTCGGGTCGAAATCGGCGCATAGATCGGCCATCTGCGCCAGTTCCTCGGCGGCGACGGGGCGGGCGGCGTCAACCGAGGGCGCGCCGTAATAGGTGACGAAATGCCGTGCCAGCAGGTCGGTCAGGGTTTCGATCTCGGCCGGCTCGACCTGCGTCACCGCGACGAACGTCACCCGCCCACCGGTTTCCAGGCCGAACCAGCCGTTGGAAAACGCCTGGCGCGCCTTTCCGGCAAGATCGGCCTCGGTCCAGTCTGAAAACTCGAACCCGCCGGAAATGCACCATTCACCGGTGCGCGCGGGCGAGGCGAAGACGCGCATGTCGCTTTCGTCGAAATGGATCGCGCGGGCCAGTTTCATGCGAGGTCCTCCAGCACCGTGGTTAGCGGGATCAGATGGGTTGTCTCGGCATCGCGCAGCAGCATCCCGAAAGCATCGTCGACGCCCAGGAAGGTGCCGGTCAGCCCGCCTTGGGTGGTTTGCTCGCCGATACCATGGGCCAGCCCGCGCCATTCGTCGTGCAGCACCTTGTTGCCGCCGCTTTCCCAGCGGCCGATCCAGTTCAGCGTGTGCCGCGCCCAGGCCTCGACCAGCAGCGGCGCCTGCACATCGGCGCAGCCTTCGGCATAAAGCGCGGTATCGTCGGGCGTGTCGCCGGGCGTGTCGCTGGCGGGCCAGAGCGGCAGGAAAAGACCGACGACCAGCCAATCGGGCACCGCATCGGGGTCGCTGCCGGACGCTGCCACCCGGAACCCGCCGCAGCGCGCGCCGTTGATGCGGATGCCGCCGGCCCAATCCAGATGCACGGCGACCTCGGGCGGGGCCAGCGCGCCAAGCGCGTTCTGGAAGCCGACACCGCAAAGCGGCAGCATCGCCATGGCCTGCGCCAACGGCACCTCGGGGGCAAAGACCAAAGCGGCCGACAGCGCATCGGCGCCCAGGTTGTAGACCACCAGGCCGGCATCGCAGCCCATGGTCGCCCGCAAGGCGGCGCGCTCCATCACGTCGCCCGCCGTGGGCTCGCCGGTCATGAGCGGCGGGAATGTCAGCGTCTCGCTCACGCCACCCCCTGTGCCACCAGCGCCTTGGCGATGTCGTGGAACGCCTGCGCCTGCGCGCTGTCGGGCTGGCTGACGGTGATCGGCGCGCCGCCGTCCGAAGCCAATCGGATCTGCAGGTCCAGGGGCACTTCGGCCAGCAACGGCACGCCCAGCTTGGCGGCCTCGGTCGCCACGCCGCCATGACCGAAGACATGTTCCTCATGCCCGCATTTCGAACAGATATGCGTCGACATGTTCTCGACCATGCCCAGGATCGGCACCCTGAGCTGCTTGAACATGTCGATGCCCTTGCGCGCGTCCAGAAGCGCGACATCCTGCGGGGTCGACACCACGACCGCGCCATCGACATGGAATTTCTGGGTCAACGTCATCTGCACGTCGCCCGTTCCGGGCGGAAGATCGACGATCAGAACGTCGAGCGCGCCCCACTGCACCTGCGTCATCATCTGTTGCAACGCGCCCATCAGCATCGGGCCGCGCCAGACCACGGCCTGGTCCTCGTTCGTCATCAGGCCGATCGACATCATCGTCACGCCGTGGTTGCGCATCGGGAGGATGGTCTTGCCGTCGGGGCTGGCCGGACGGCCGCTGACGCCCAGCATCCGTGGCTGCGAGGGGCCGTAGACATCGGCATCCAGCAGACCGACGCGCCGGCCCTGCGCGGCCAGGGCACAGGCCAGGTTCGACGAAACGGTCGACTTGCCCACGCCGCCCTTGCCGCTGGCGATGGCGATGATGTGGTTCACGCCGGGGATCTTTTGCGGACCCTGGGGTTCCGCCTTGCGCTGCGGTTTCAGATCGGGCGGCGGTGCCTTTTCGGTGTGACCGGTCATCACGATCGACACCGCCCCTATGCCTTCGACCGCCGCAAGCGCGGTTTCGGCCTGCGCCTTGATGGCCTCATAGGCCTTGGCCTGGCTGGGTGCGATTTCCATGACGAACCGCACCGCGCCATCCGCGCTCACGTTCAGCGCCCGCACCACGCCGCTGGCGACGATATCGCCGTCGCCCACGGGATCGGGGATCGTCTTGAGAGCCTCGAGAACCGCCTCTCTGCTTGCCGCCACGTGTCAGTCCCCGCTCTTGATCTCGCCTTCGACCACATGGGTCATGTCCAGTTCGTCGATGGTAACGACGGCCTTGATCTTGTAGGCCTTGCCGCTGTCGCCGGCCTTGCGCAGCGCCTCTTCGATGGCCTGTTGCGAGGTCACGCCGACCTGCTTCAGGAATTTCCGCATCGACATGTTGAAATCGTCGCTCATTGTGTCCTCCTATCGTCCGGATTGACGCAAAGGCAATCCCGGCCCTAGGCTTGACGGATGGCTTTGCGTGTATGGATCGCTGTCTGCCTGCTGTGCCTGGCGCCGCTGACGGCGCTGGCCGATGACAGGCTTGTTCGGCTTCACGCCCCTGCCGGTCTCGACGAAACGGGGTTGCTGAAACATATCCTGCCGCGCTTTTCGCTCAAGACCCAGGTGCGGATCGAACGGGTCGAAACCCCGGAACAGGCCGACCTGGTGCTGGGTTCCGAGGGCCGCGCGCTGTTCGAGGGGGCGGGCGCGACATGGCACATGGCGGTGAACGCCGCCGACCATCCCGGCACCCAGAAACTGGCGGATTGGCTGACATCCGAAATCGGCCTGAACACGATCACCGGCTTTGCGCCCGAGGGCACGCCCCTGTTCGCCCCGCCCAGCGACCGCGTGGCCGAGGTGGCGGCGGTGGAACTGGAAGGCGATCCGAAACTGGGCCACGACGTGTCGCGCGCCAAATGCGCCCGCTGCCATGTCGTCGAAGAGGCCGGTCGGATGAACTCGATCGGTTCGACCCCCAGCTTTTTCGTGCTGCGCAGCCTGGGCGACTGGATCGACCGGTTCAGCGCGTTCTACGTGCTGAACCCGCATCCCTCGTTCACACAGGTCGATGGCGTGACGCCGCCCTTTCCGCTGGACCGCCCGTCGCCCATCGTGCCGGTCGTGATGACGCTGGACGAGCTTTCGGCCATCATGGCCTATGTAGGCAGCCTGTCCGCTGCCGACCTGGGCGCCCCGATCCAGCATCAGTGATCGCGCCGCTTGCTGAGGTAATCGTCGGTGGTGCGCACCCTGGGCCGCTCGCCGCCGGCAAAGGGGTTGTTTTCCGAATGGTACTGCGCATTCACGCGGCAATCGTCGCACATCTGGATCATCCGCAGCTTGCCGGGATCGGAAAACATCGAATGGCCGGTCAGCTTTTCGGTAATCCGGTCGATGGTGGATTTCGACCCGAACAGGGCTCCGCATTCGACGCAGGCGAACGGCTCTTCCTCGTTCAGAACCCGTTGTGACAGGGCAGCGTCGCTCAGATCCAGTCGCGGTTCATAGGTGATCGCGTCCTCGGGGCAGATATTGGCGCACAACCCGCATTGCAGGCACGCGTCTTCCTGAAAGCGCAGTTGCGGCATGTCGGGATTGTCGCCCAGAGCGCCGGACGGGCAAAGCGAAACACAGGACAGGCACAGCGTGCAAGCATCGGTATCCACCAGCACGGCGCCGTACGGCGCGCCGTCGGGCAACGGCAGGCTGTCAGTGCCGGGATGCAGCGCGCGGGCGGCCTGACGGGTGATTTGGCGCCGCGTGCCCATGGGGCGGACCGGCGCCGCGCAGGGCTGGGCATCGGTGCCGGCAAACAGGGTCTGCGAAAGCGCATCTGGGTCCTGGGTGTCCAGCAGCGCGACACGGTCGCCACCGATGGCGCAGGCCAAAGCGATCTGCGCCGACAGCGCAGCGCGGTCGGTACCGGGATTGGGCACCACGTGGATATCCGCGAACCCGGCAGCCAGGGCCGCCACCATTTCGGCATGGCCGAAGGCGCCGACCGCCGCCATCTCGAGCGGGATGACATCGGCGGGCAGGCCGTCGCCGTGGCGCGCGGACAGGCGGATCATTTCCGCGCCGAAATCGCCATGCACCAGCAGCCGCGGCGCGACACCGCCGGCATCGCGATAGGCCTTGGCAAGGGTCTGCACGCGGCGGAAGGTCAGATCGACCGGCGGGGCATCATAACCGATGGCACCGGAGGGGCAGACCGCGGAACAGGCGCCGCATCCGGCACAGATCATCGGATCGACGCTGACATGATCGCCGTCGGGTGTGATCGCCCCGGTGGGGCACAGGTCGAGGCAGCGGGTGCAGCCGGTCTGTTCGGCACGGGAATGGGCGCAAAGCAACGGTTCGGTCTTGACGTAAAGCGGTTTTTCGAACGTGCCGGTCAGATGCGACGCGGCCAGGATCGCGGCGGCGACACCGGGCGCGTGGTTGGGGTCGGCACGCAGGTATCCTTCGCGCTTTTCATGCGCCGAAAACAGCGGCGTGCTGCCGGTCAGGTCCAGCACGATATCGCAATGCGACGTCGCATCGTCGCGCGGTTCGGTCAAACTGCGCGCGCCGCGGCCGCCGGGCTGAACCTGTTGCAACCCGTCGAAGCGCGCCTCGAACTGGCCCAGCGCGCCGGTGATGCCGCGCAGCCGCCCGACCACGACGTCGAACTCCCGGGTGTCGGGCAGATCGGCTTCGGCGCCCAGCAGCACGGTCACGCCAAGATGCGGGGCAAGCTGTTCGGCGGCGGCCAGGGCCACCTTGGCCGGGCCAAGGATCAGGCACACCCCTTCGGACACGACATCGAGACTTTTCGACGACGGGGCGGGCAGCAGCGCCTCGGCGATCAGGGCGGACATTTTGGGCAGTTTCGACGCCGGATCGGCGGACCATCCGGCCCGGTCGCGCAGATCCAGCACCGGCGCGGCAGGGGTCTGCATCTCGTCGGCGAGCGCCTCGAAAAGCCGGGCCTCCTGGGTGCAACAAATCATCGTGTCGCCGGCCTCCAGCGCCTTGGCCGCCCGGTCGATCTGGGTGGTGCACAGCGCGGTGCAGGGGGCGCGCACATCCAGACCGGTGGCCTTGGACAACCCCTGTGCATCAACCGACTGACTACCCAGACAGTCGCATGTTATCAATGACTTGACCATGGTTTCCCCCCTGTGGAAACACCGGTTTGATGGCCGGTTTCCACCCCTTCGCTCGGTCAGCGTAGTCATGATTCGCGAGCACCGGCAACCGGATTCCCCCACTTGTTGTCGGTCGCCACGCAGTGGGAATCCGCATGATTCGATGCCCTGATTCGGCCATCGGCGGACCGCTGGTTTCCTGACTGATTCAATCGGGATGGACAAAACGACCGTTCCAGTGACCCGAAGCAGGACAACATGCCCAAATTGACCTTGCGTCGCGAAGAATACCGTCGTGCACAAATTCGCGCTTTGTCGGCACGGATTTCGGGCGCAAGCTGGCGTTCGGGAGGACACGGGTTGATCCACAATCCGAACATGTACCGCACCATGCCGATCGGTGTGGTGCTTCGAAAGGCGCCCGGCGTGACCCGCTGGGCCCAGTGGTGTTGGCGCGCTGTCGCCGTTCTTCCCGGAGCCGGCCCTGCGGACTGGCGCGAACTGCGCCGAGAGGGTGATACGGTCGAATTCCACGCCGCTACCGTCACGCTGGAACTGCATGGCGCCGACACCGAAGCCTATCTACACGGACTGATGGCTCAGGTGCCGTCGATTTATGTAGTGCTGCGCGACAGCGGCGAGCCGGGCGACTGCCCGCTCGAGGTCACGCTTGTCACCGCCTCGCCCTACGAGGCGCAGGATTACACCGACAGCGGCGAGGAGATCGTGGAAAAGGTCGCCATGCCGCCCGGCCTTATGGCGTGGGTGCAGGACTTCGTGAACGAATTCCACGTCGAGGAGGAATTCGTCAAACGCAAGCGCGACAAGAAGCGGATCGACCTGGTCGAGGACGGCATCGGCGATGCCCGGATCGCGCAGGTGGCGGATGTCTACCGGTCGCCCCGGTCCAAGCGGGGGCGGCTGCAATGACCGGCGAACGCGTCAAGGGCGGTGATTTCTGGGCCCGGCGCAAGGCCGCCGTTGCTGCCGAAGCACGGGCCGAAACCGCGGCTCGGCTCGAAACCGAAAAAGCCGAACGCGAAGCGGCCGTTGCCGACAGGTCCGACGAGGAATTGCTGGCCGATCTGGGCCTGCCCGATCCCGACAGCCTGGACGCGGGCGACGATTTCAAGGCGTTCCTGACCGATGCCGTACCGGCCCGCCTGCGGATGCGCGCATTGCGCCGGTTGTGGCGGGTGAACCCGGTTCTGGCCAATCTCGACGGCCTGGTCGACTATGGTCAGGACTTCACCGACAGCGCCATGGTCGTCGAAAACATGCAGACCGCCTATCAAGTCGGCAAGGGCATGCTGCGCCATGTCGAGGAGTTGGCCCGCCAGGCCGAACCCGAGCCGCAGCGCGACGACGCAGAACAGCCTGAAGACATCGATACCGAAGAGCCCGTCGCCGCCGAGGTACCCGAGGCGGTGGCCCTTGCCGAGCCGGCAGAACCCGAAGCGACCGAAGCGCAACCGCTCGACGCCGGGACCGAACCGGCCGGCTTTGCGCCGCGACGCCGGATGACGTTTCACTACAAGGACCAGATGACAGGATGAAAACCGCCGTGGACATGACGAAGATCGCCGAAGAAGACCGGCTGCGCGCGGATCTCTACAATTTCCTGGGCCTCATTCTTGCGCGCCCGCCGGACCAGATGCTGCTGGACCAGACAGCGGAACTGTCGGGCGACGACAGCGACCTGGGCCAGGCGATCGCGACACTGGCCAAGATGGCCCGGATCACCAAGCCGAAATCGGTGGAAAGCGAATACAACCGGCTGTTCATCGGCCTGGGACGGGGCGAATTGCTGCCCTATGCCAGCTATTACCTGACCGGTTTCCTGAACGAAAAACCGCTGGCGCAGCTGCGGGCCGACATGACCGCGCGCGGGCTGGGCCGCGCCGACAACGTGTTCGAACCCGAAGACAACATCGCCAGCCTGATGGAGATGATGGGTGCGATGATCGTCGGCCGCTTCGGCAGCGCGTCGACGCTCGATCAGCAGAAAAGCTTTTTCAACAAGCATATCGCGCCGTGGGCGGCGCATTTCTTTGCGGATCTCGAAGGCGCCAAGAATTCGGTCTTTTACACGCCGGTCGGCACGATCGGCCGCACGTTCATGGAGATCGAATCCGAAGGCTTTCGGATGGCGGCGGGCTGACCCGCCAATCGAGCGATGGGCGACCATCGGAACCAGAGAGGAGGACTCTCGATGACCAAGAAAACCGAGGACGGGGCCACCCGCCGCGATTTTCTGAAACTGGCCGGAACGACGGCGCCGCTTGCGGCGGTGGCGGTTGCGACCGGGGGTGAAGCCGAAGCGGCCGAGCCCGATCTGTCCCGCGAGACGATGCAGGACACGGCGCATACCCGCGCCTACTTTGCCAGCGCCCGGTTCTGACCGGACGCAGGCCCCGAACGGCGGGAACGACCGGTTGCGTGACGCCCAACTGTTCCGGCCTCCATCAGCCAAGAGCGCGCTTGCCGCGTGAAGGGAGAGAGAACCATGTTGAGGAAAAAGACCAACGGGGTTGCGCGACGCCCCCAGCGGACTTCGATCCTTTCCGAGGCGGCGAACGCTTCGGTTGACCGCCGCGCGTTCCTGCGCGGGTCCGGTCTGGCCATCGGAGGAATGGCCGCGATTGCCGCGACGGGGGGAACCGTCAAACCGGCATCGGCACAGACTGCCGCCGGTATCGGCGCGGTGAACCTGGTAAAGTCGGTCTGCACCCATTGTTCGGTCGGCTGCACCGTGGTCGCCGAAGTGTCGAACGGCGTCTGGGTGGGCCAGGAGCCCGGCTGGGACAGCCCGTTCAACCTGGGCGCCCATTGCGCCAAGGGCGCCGCGGTCCGCGAACACGCCCACGGCGAACGCCGGCTCAAGTACCCGATGAAGAAAGAGGGTGGCGAGTGGAAGCGCATCAGCTGGGAACAGGCGATCAACGAGATCGGCGACGGCATGATGCAGATCCGGGACGAAAGCGGCCCGGACAGCGTCTATTGGCTGGGCTCGGCCAAGCATAACAACGAACAGGCCTATCTGTTCCGCAAGTTCGCCGCCTATTGGGGCACGAACAACGTGGACCACCAGGCCCGCATCTGTCACTCGACCACGGTCGCCGGTGTTGCCAACACCTGGGGCTATGGCGCAATGACCAACAGCTACAACGACATCCACAATTCCAAGGCGATCTTCATCATCGGCGGCAACCCGGCCGAGGCGCACCCCGTGTCGCTGCTGCACGTGTTGAAGGCCAAGGAACAGAACAACGCGCCGCTGATCGTCTGCGATCCGCGTTTCACCCGGACCGCGGCCCATGCCGACGAATATGTCCGGTTCCGGCCCGGCACCGACGTGGCGCTGGTCTGGGGCATCCTGTGGCACATCTTCGAGAACGGCTGGGAAGACAAGGAGTTCATCCGCACCCGTGTCTGGGGGATGGACCAGATCAAGGAAGAAGTGGCCAAGTGGACGCCCGAAGAGGTCGAGCGTGTCACCGGCACGCCGGGTTCGCAGCTGCGCCGGGTCGCCCTGACCATGGCCAACAACCGCCCCGGCACGGTGATCTGGTGCATGGGCGGCACCCAGCACACCAACGGCAACAACAACACCCGCGCCTACTGCATCCTTCAGCTGGCCCTTGGCAACATGGGCACGTCGGGTGGCGGCACCAACATCTTCCGCGGCCATGACAACGTGCAGGGCGCGACCGACCTTGGTGTCCTGTCGCACACGCTGCCCGGCTATTATGGTCTGGCGGCTGGAGCCTGGGCACATTGGGCCCGCGTCTGGGAAGAGGATCCGGAATGGCTGGCGGCGCAATTCGCCACCACGACCGGCGCCGACGGCAAGGAGAAGAAGCTTCAGTACGAAACCGGTATCCCGGTGTCGCGCTGGATCGACGGCGTCCTTGAAGACAAGGAGAACATCGACCAGCCCAACAACGTCCGGGCGATGGTTCTCTGGGGTCATGCGCCCAACTCGCAGACCCGGATGACGGAAATGAAGACGGCGATGGAAAAGCTGGACATGCTGGTCGTGATCGACCCGTATCCCACCGTTTCCGCCGTGCTGCATGACCGCACCGACGGCGTCTACCTGCTGCCGGCCTGCACGCAGTTCGAGACGCACGGGTCCGTCACCGCGTCGAACCGGTCGATCCAGTGGCGCGACAAGGTGGTCGATCCGCTGTTCGAGTCCAAGCCCGATCAGGAGATCATCGGCCTGTTCGCGCAGAAGTTCGGCTTCCATGACCGGTTGTTCCGCAACATCGGCATCGAAGAGGACGGTGTGACGCCGAATATCGAAGACACGCTGCGCGAGATCAACCGCGGCATGTGGACGATCGGCTATACCGGCCAGTCGCCCGAGCGGCTCAAGCTGCACATGGCCAACCAGCATACGTTCGACAAGACGACGCTGCAGGCAATCGGCGGGCCGGCCGATGGCGACTATTACGGTCTGCCCTGGCCGGCATGGGGCACCCCGGAAATGGGGCACCCGGGCACGCCGAACCTGTACGACATGTCCAAACCGGTGGCCGAAGGCGGCCTGACCTTCCGCGCGCGCTTCGGCGTCGAGCGGGACGGCCAGAACCTGCTGGCCGAAGGCGTCTACTCGGTGGGATCGGAAATCCAGGACGGATATCCGGAATTCACCATGCAGATGCTGATGGACCTGGGCTGGGACGGCGATCTGACCGCGGACGAACGGGCGGTTATCGAAAAGGTCGCGGGCGCACCGGACAAGGTGGGTGGCGTCAACTGGAAGACCGACCTGTCGGGCGGCATCCAGCGGGTGGCCATCGAACATGGCTGCGCGCCCTTCGGCAATGCCAAGGCGCGGGCCGTGGTGTGGACCTTCCCGGATCCGGTGCCGCTGCACCGCGAACCGCTCTACACCAACCGCCGCGATCTCGTGGCCGACTATCCGACCTACGAGGACCGCAAGTTCTATCGCCTGCCGACCATGTATGCGTCGATCCAGAAACAGGACTTCAGCAAGGACTATCCCATCATCCTCACCTCCGGCCGACTGGTCGAATACGAGGGTGGCGGCGACGAGACCCGCTCGAACCCGTGGCTGGCCGAATTGCAGCAGGACATGTTCGTCGAGATCAACCCGCGCGACGCCAACAACCTTGGTGTGCGGGACGGCGCGCAGGTCTGGGTGGAAGGCCCGGAAGGCGGCAAGGTCAAGGTCATGGCGATGGTGACCGAACGGGTGGGCGAAGGCGTGGCCTTCATGCCCTTCCACTTCGGCGGCCATTTCCAGGGCGAAGACCAGCGGTCGAAATACCCCGACGGGGCTGATCCGTATGTCTTGGGCGAAAGCACCAATACGGCGCAGACCTATGGCTATGATTCGGTGACGCAGATGCAGGAGACCAAGGCGACTCTCTGCAAGATCACCGCAGCGTAAGGAGGAGGAAAGAATGGCCAGAGCAAAGTTTCTCTGCGACGCCGAGCGCTGCATCGAATGCAACGCCTGCGTCACGGCCTGCAAGAACGAGCACGAAGTGCCCTGGGGCATCAACCGCCGAAGGGTGGTGACGATCCAGGACGGCAAACCGGGCGAACGCTCGATCTCGGTGGCCTGCATGCACTGCTCGGACGCGCCCTGTATGGCGGTGTGCCCGGTCGACTGCTTCTACCAGAACGAAGAAGGCGTCGTCCTGCACTCCAAGGACCTGTGCATCGGCTGCGGCTATTGCTTCTACGCGTGCCCGTTCGGTGCGCCGCAATTCCCGCAGGCCGGCAATTTCGGGTCGCGTGGCAAGATGGACAAATGCACCTTCTGCGCCGGTGGCCCGGAAGAGACGCATTCGACGGCCGAGTTCGCCAAGTACGGGCGGAACCGGATCGCCGAGGGCAAGCTGCCCATCTGCGCCGAGATGTGTTCCACCAAGGCCCTGCTGGCGGGTGATGGCGACGTGGTGTCGGCCATCTACCGCGAGCGCGTGGTCGCCCGCGGCTTTGGCTCGGGCGCTTGGGGCTGGGGCACGGCCTACGACCAGAAAGACGGCTGATCCCCGTCACAGCGCAGGCCGGACATCGCGTCCGGCCTGCGTCACCGCCATCGTGCGGTGGGTTCAAAACGCACCCTACGTCCCCATCCGATGTAGGGTGCGTTTTCAACGCACCGTCCAAAGAGTTTCCGGAAACAGGAGCATGACCATGATGCGTCATCTTATGGCCCTTCTTCTGCTGACCCTTCTTGCGCTGCCGGTTCCCGGTTCCGCACAGGATACCGCCGCGCCCCCGCCCGACCGATCGGCCACGGGCGGCGCGCAAACGCTGGAGGATATCCTGGCCCGCCAGCGCGGCGAAAAGGTGGATGACAGTTTCCGCCGTGATGCGACCGGCGACCCCGACAGCGCCGCGGGCATCGCCAGCCAGCTGGGCACGTTGGGCGGCGCGTCAGACAGCGAGGTCTGGCGTGCGCTGCGCTACGGAAATGCCGACGTATCGGTATCTGCCGGCGGCGACGTGGCCAAGGTGCTGGTGCAGGATGGCGGCATGGCCTGGTACGAGTTCCGCAGCGGACCATTGGCCACCTACGGAGGAGGCCTGCTGATCGTCACGATTGTGGGGCTGCTGCTTTTCTACCTGTTGCGCGGCAAGATCACCCTGGACGAAGACATGACCGGACGCACCGTCACGCGGTTCAAATCCGTCGAACGGTTCGCCCATTGGCTGCTGGCGGGGTCCTTCATCCTGCTGGGCCTGACGGGGCTCTTCGTCAAATACGGCCGCGACTACATCGCGCCCTACCTGGGCAAGGACGTGAACGCCCAATTGCTGACCTGGTCCAAACTGGTTCACAACAACATCGCCTGGGCCTTCATCGTGGCACTGGTGATGATCTTCGTCATGTGGGTCTGGCACAACATCCCCGACCGGACCGATCTCAGATGGTTCGCTCAGGCGGGCGGCATCATCGGACACGCGCACCCGCCGGCCAAGAAATTCAACGGCGGACAAAAGATCATCTTCTGGTCGGTCATCCTGCTGGGCGGGTCGATTTCGGTTTCTGGCCTGTCATTGCTGTTTCCGTTCGAGCTGCCGTTGTTCGCCAAGACCTTCACCGTGCTGAACGACCTCGGCATTCCGGGCCTGATCGGCATCGCACCGCTGCCGACTGAGCTGGCGCCGCAAGAGGAAATGCAGTTGGCCCAGGCCTGGCACGCCATCGTCAGCTTTGTTTTGATGGCGATCATCCTGGCGCATATCTACATCGGCTCGATCGGGATGGAAGGCGCATTTGCCGCCATGGGCAGCGGCGAGGTCGACGAAGCCTGGGCCCACCAGCACCATTCGTTGTGGCTGGACGAGTTGAAAGAGCGCGAGGCCGCGGAAAAGGGCAAGGCGCCGGAAAGCGCGACCCCTGCGGAGTGACGGCGATGCGGATGATCGCCGCTGCGTTCTGGATTGGCTGCGCCGCCCCATTGGCGGCGCAGGATTTCGCCACGCTCAAGGGCCACGGCGGACCGATCATGGATATCGCCGTTGCGCCCGACGGAACCGTTGCCAGCGCCAGTTTCGACAATGCGGTGGGGCTTTGGTCGGGTTCCGAACCCGACTGGCTTGAAGGCCACGATGCAGCCGTCGCGGCGGTTGCCTATCTCGAGCCGGGCGTCGTGCTTTCGGGCGGAGACGATTTCGCGCTTTGGCTTTGGGAAGGCGGAACCGGCACCCGGCTGGGCGCCCACAAGGGCAAGATCCTGGACATCGCGACGAACCCGGATGGCAAGACCATCGCCACCGCGTCCTGGGATGGAACGATCGGCCTTTGGGAGGTGGACCGGCAGGCTGCGTCGGGGTCCTGGAAAGCCGCCCGCAAGGACCTGACCGATCACGAATCCGGCGTGAACGCCGTGGCCTTTTCCGAAGATGGAAACCGGCTCTATTCCGCGTCGAGCGACGGCACGGTGCGGGTCTGGGAAGATGACGGATCGACGTCGCGGGTATTGGTGTCGAACGGCTTTGCCGTCACCCGCGTCGTCGTCAACGAGACCGAAGGCTGGCTGGCCTACGGCGCCGTCGACGGGGTGACGCGGCTGGTCGACGTAACCTCTGGCGCCGAGATCGCCGATTTCACGCTGGAACGCCGCCCGATCCTTGCCCTGGCCTATCACGATGCCAGCCGGCAACTGGCGGTCGGCGACGGCGAAGGGTTCATCATGATCGTCGACACCGACGCGCGACGGATCGTGCGCGATTTTCGCGCCGCGCGCGAAGGTCCGGTCTGGGCGTTGGCCTTTTCGCCCGACGGACAGACCATCTATGCCGGTGGGCTGGACGATGTCGTGTTTGCCTGGCCGGTCGCGCTGCTTGACAGGTTCGAACCCGGAATAGTCGGCGCGCGGTCGTTCCTGCGCGACGCCGAGACCATGCCAAACGGCGAACGGCAGTTCATGCGCAAATGCTCGATCTGCCACGCGCTCGAACCGGGCCCGTCTCGCAAGGCGGGACCCACGCTGCACGGCGTCTTCGGCCGCCGCGCCGGCACCGTTCCGGGATATCGGTATTCCGAAACCCTGGATGGATCAGACATCGTCTGGTCCGATGCCACGATCGATGCGCTGTTCGACATTGGCCCGGATCACTATATTCCGGGATCGAAAATGCCGATGCAGATCATCGCAGGCGACGAAGACCGGGCCGACCTGATCGCGTTCCTCAGGTCCGCCACCAAGAAGGAGTGACATGATGAAAGCCATGTGGGCAGGATTTGCAGGAGTGGTCGTCATCGCGTTCGCCGCCCATTTTGCCCTGGGTGAGATGGGCTTTTCTTCGCAGGAGGTCTATTCAGGGGCCAATGTCCGCCTCGAGTGACCCCGCCGATGACTGCCGCCACCGCTGACGACTACGGTCCGAACCTGTCGGGCGCGTCGATCCTGGTGATCGACGACGAACCGGGCATGCGGAATTTCCTGACCAAGATCCTGGGACCGCGCTGCAAGCGGATCGAACAGGCGGCGTCTCCGGCCGAGGCTACGGCCCGGCTTGACGAGGCGCATTTCGACCTGGTGGTGCTGGACAACATCATGCCCGGCAAGACGGGGCTGGATTGGGTGACGGAACAACGTCGGCTGGGTTTCTTCGCCGATACGATCCTGATCACCGCCTATGCCGACCTGGAAACCGCGATCCAGGCATTGCGGGCAGGTGTCAGCGATTTCGTCCTGAAGCCGTTCCGCGCCAACCAGATCCTCAACGCCGTATCCCGCACGCTGGACCGCAAGAACCTGCGCCGGGACAACACTTTGTTGCGTCATGAACTGTCGGTCGACGGTCTTGCCGGACGTGGCACGCTGTTGGGCACTTCGCAGGCTTTGAGCGCGGTGCGGCGGATGTTGCACAAACTGGCACCGCTGCCGACCCCGGTCTTGTTCACCGGTGCAAGCGGTACAGGCAAGGAAATCGCCGCGCGGACGCTGCATTCGCTGTCGGACCGTGCCGAAAAACCGTTCGTCGCGATCAATTGCGCGGCCTTGCCGCCCGACCGCATCGCACACGAGTTGTTCGGCCTGATCGATGATGGCGAAACGCGCAAGGCCGGTCTGCTGCTTTTGGCCGATGGCGGCACGCTTTTCCTCGACGAGGTGGCACAGATGCCTGGACAGGTGCAGGCCGCATTGCTGCGTGTTCTGGAAGACCAACGCATCCGGCCCGTCGGCGGTGAACGCGACATCCCGCTGAACTTGCGGTTCCTGTTCGCCACCAACGCAAACCTGCAAGATGCGGTTGAACAGGGTCGATTTCGGGCGGATTTGTTCCATCGGATGAATGTCGTCAACGTCGAGATGCCGCCGTTGCGCGATCGGGCGGACGACATCGTCGAATTGGCCGCGCATTTCACCAGTCACTTCGCCACGACACTGGGGATGCCGCCGCTGGACCTGGACGAAGAGACGTTGCTGAAACTGCGGCGCTACGACTGGCCCGGAAACGTGCGCGAATTGCGCAACCTGATCGAACGCTCGGTGATCCTGGGCGCCTTTCCAGATGAATTCGCGGGTCACGGCACGGTCACTGGTGAAAAGGCCGTCGAGGATCTGGACCTGGTGATGCAGCGCCACATCCTGCACGTGCTGGATCGCTGCGGCGGCAACAGGGCCGAGGCGGCGCGTCGGCTGGGGGTGTCGAGAAAGACGATCGACCGCAAGATGGCGGCATGGGGCGCCTAGCGGGTCACTGTGCCGCCAGTTCACCCTGATCGGCAAGTGGCAGCCAGACGCGGAATTCCGCACCACGATCAGGCAGGTTCCGGGCCGAAATGATACCACCGGCGCGCTGTATCAGTGTCTGGCTGATCGACAGGCCCAGCCCGGTGCCTTCCGCCTGTTTCGTCGTGAAGAACGGGTCGAACACGCTGGTCAACTTGTCCTCGGGTACGCCGGGCCCGGTATCGCGGACGGTCAGGCAGGCGCCGCGGATCCCGTCGCGTGACTCGGGCGACAGGGTCAGGGTCAGCGTGCCTTCGTCGCCCATCGCCTGCACCGCGTTGACCAAAAGGTTGATGACGACCTGCTGCATCTCGCCGGCATCGATCCGTACCGGCGGCAGATCCGTCAGATCGGTTTCAACCGTGATCGCCTTTTTCGACAGGATGTGATCGACCAGCACGATGCAATCGGACACCACCGGGGTCAGGGCGACGGTTTCGTCATTGCCCGAGAACTCGCTGGGTCTGGCGAATTGCAGCAGCTTGCCGACGATGGCCTCGATCCGGGTGACCTGGCGATCGATCAGGTTCAGTTCGGTCTTGACCGGCGCGGCGCCGTCTCCAAGCGTCTGGCGGATCACATCCACGTTGCCCTGGATCACGGCGACCGGGTTGTTGATCTCGTGCGCCACGCCGGCGGTGATTTCGCCGATCGAGGCGAGTTTTTCCGACATCACAAGCTGCTTGAAGGTCGCTTCGAGCTTTTCGTTGGCATCCCGCAATTCGGCGGTGCGTTCTTCGACCCGGGCGTTCAGTTCGTCGGCCCAAGCACGAAGTTTCCTGTCGCGATCCTGGACGTCGTCCAGAAGACGATCGAGATGGTTGGCGACCTGGCCGATTTCGTCTTTCGACCCGACATCGCCGTTGCGCGCCGAAAGATTGCCGCGTTCGACGCTGTTCATCGTCTGCGTCATCCGTTCCAGCGGCGCAAAGATACCCTTGGCCAGCCACAGAAAGACCGGTGCCGAAACCAGGATCACCGCAAGAAAGGCAGCCATCATCGCGAAAAAGGCCCGCCTCTTGGCGGCAGTGAACGGCGCTTCCAGAAAACCGACATACAGCATCCCGACGCGCTGCCCGAAGCTGTCGGTCAGTGGCAGATAGCCCGAGATATACCAATCGTTGACCACGAATGCGCGGTCGAGCCAGGTGCGGCCTTCGTCTAGCACCGCGCCACGCACAACGGCCGAGACACGGGTGCCCAGCGCTCGGACATCCTCGAACAGGCGAACATTCGTCGATACCCGGACATCTTCGAGAAACAGCGTCGCGGTGCCCTGCCGGTCGCCCCCGGTAACCGCGTTGAGGTAGACCAGCGCGTTGATCGTATCGATGAATTGCAGATTGCGGTTCAGCAGGATGCCGCCGACCAGAACACCGCGTTGCCCCGCGATACCCACCGGCGCAGCGGCGTGCACGACCATGCCGCGATCTTCGACGACCCGCCTGGTCGGCACCGCGGCTTCGGTTTCGATCAAGTCGATCCGGGCCCTCGCGTCCAGATTTCCGGGCAAGGCCGACAACTCCTCGGCTGAAAAGATGTCGATCTGGCTATCAAGCCGACCGGACAGCGCCGCCGCCACGACCGGCCAGCGTCGTGCGAGTTCCGCCACCTGCCCTATCGGAACGAAATACAGGAAATCGAGCTGCAATTCCTGGCGCTTCGTATCGAAATACGCGACACGATCAGTCTCGGATCTGGCCAGAATGGCGGAAAACTCGGCCGACTCGGCAATACCGCTGAGATCGCTTCCGGTATCGGTCACGATCCGCGCGAGGTATTGTTCGGCGATCCGCAGATCGCTTTCGACATTCGCGATCAGCACCTTGTCGTAATCCGACGTCCAGCGCGACATGCCCAATAGCAGCAGCAAGGGCATGAGCACGATCAGCGGCAGAAGCGCCAGCAGCAGCAATCGAAGGCGGATAGAGGTCATGGCCAAGGCTAGCCGCGTGCCCGCATTGCGGCAATCCCCGTGACGGTCGGCGCGTCAGCCGAAATCCTGGACGTCCTTGAGATCGGGGATCACATCTGCCGTGCCAAGGCGGGTCACCATGATCGCTGCCGCCTTGCTGGCCAGGCGCAGAGCCTGTTCCATCGGCATGCCCCGATCGAGACCGGCCAGCAGGTATCCCGTGAAGGTATCGCCGGCGCCGGTGGTGTCGACCGGCTTCACGGGAACAGCAGGCAGATCCTGCACGGCCCCGGTATCGGTGTTGATCCAGCGGCAGCCTTTCGATCCCAGCGTCACGACCACATCGCGAACCGGCAGCGCCTGCGGTTCCAGCCCGGTTGCTGCGGTCAATTGCTGCGCTTCGACCGCGTTCAAAACCAAAAGATCGAGCATCGGCAACAGCGCCCGAACCGATGCCACGTCAAAGGGCGCAGCGGCATAAGCGACACGCATACCCCGCGCCGAAGCCGTTTCCGCAGCCTCGGCCTGAAGGCTGGTTTCGTTCTGGCAGACAAACAGATCCGAATCCGTCGCCTCCTCCAGTGCGCGCCGGACAGCTTCGATCGGAATCGCGCGGTTTGCGCCGGGATAGAGCAGGATCGCGTTTTCGCCTGCATCGTCGACCGCGATGATCGCGTGGCCTGTCGGCAGGTCCAAGCGGGCGATGTGCCGGGTGTCGACGCCATATTCCGTCAGCCGCTCGACCGCCCAGGCGCCATCCGAACCGACCGCCCCGATATGGACGACCCGCGCGCCCGCGCGCGCCCCGGCAACCGACATGTTGGTGCCCTTGCCCCCCAGTCCGCGGGTCATCGACACCGCGGCCAGCGTTTCGCCTGCCTGCGGAAGATGGGGAACGCGATATGTCAGGTCCGCGTTGATCGAGCCGAGGTTGAAGACGGTCATCGGCTCAGCCGACCTTGCAGGCCGCCAGGATCGCCATATTGAGGATATCGTTGGCGGTCATGTTGGTCGAACAGATCTGGATGGGCTTGTCGACACCAGCCAGGATCGGGCCGATAACCGTGGCACCCGCCATTTCCTGCATGAGCTTGACGCTGATCGACGCCGAGTGCCGCGCCGGTACCACCAGGATATTGGCAGGGCCGGTCAGCCGCTGGAACGGATAGGCAGCCTGGGCACGGACATTCAGCGCGACATCGACGGTCATTTCGCCTTCGTATTCGAAATCGACACCGCGGGCATCCAGAACACGCGGCGCCTTGTGCATCTTTTCGGCCCGTTCCGACATCGGGTATCCAAAGGTCGAGAAACTGACAAAGGCGACGCGCGGTTCAAGACCGAGGTCCCGCGCCACGCCGGCCGCGCGTTCGGCGATTGTCGCCAGGTCGTTCTCGTCCGGCCATTCATGGACCAGAGTGTCCGAGATCATCACGATCCGGCCCTTGTGCAGCAACGCGGTAACCCCTGCCGCGCCGTTTTGGGCGTCGGCATCGAAGACGTGGTTGATAAGGTTCATCACGTGGGCGGCCTTGCGGGTCGCCCCGGTGACAAGACCATCACCCTGTCCATGCGCCAGCATCAGCGCGGCAAAGACATGCCGGTCGCGGGCAGCCAGACGGTGGATGTCGGAGCGATCGAACCCCTTTCGCTGCAACCGGTCGTAGAGAAACGCCTTGTAGGTATCGAGATGGCCGGTATTGGCCGCGTTGACGACCTCGATTTCGCGCACGGCGTCGGCGAGCCCTGCTGCCTCGAGCTTGTCGCGCACATCCGTGTCGCGCCCGACGACAAGCGCCTTGCCGAGGCCAGAGCGCTGGTACATCACCGCGGCACGCAGGACACGGGGATCGTCGCCTTCGGCAAAGATCATCCGGGCCTGCGCGGCCCGGGCACGGGCGTTGATGCCGCGCAGGATCGACGCGGTCGGGTCCATCCGCGATTTCAGGCTTTGTTCGTAGGCGTCCATGTCGATGATCGGACGCCGCGCCGCGCCAGTGTCCATCCCGGCCCGCGCAACGGCGGACGGGATGCGATGGATCAGCCGCGGATCGAACGGGGTGGGAATGATGTAGTCGCGCCCGAAGGACAGGTTGCGCCCGTAGGCCAGCGCCACCTCGTCGGGAACGTCTTCGCGCGCCAGTTCGGCGAGGGCCTGGGCGCAGGCGATCTTCATCTCGTCATTGATCGCGCGGGCATGGATGTCGAGCGCGCCGCGAAAGAGATAGGGAAAACCCAGGACGTTGTTGACCTGGTTGGGATAGTCGCTGCGCCCTGTGGCGACGATGGCATCCATCCGGACTTCGTGCGCCTCTTCGGGCGTGATTTCCGGATCGGGGTTGGCCATGGCGAAGATCACCGGATTGTCGGCCATGCTTTCGACCATCGCCGGTGTCACCGCGCCTTTCGCACTGACGCCAAGGAAGACGTCGGCGCCGATCATCGCCTCTTCGAGGGTGCGCAGATCGGTCTTGACGGCATGGGCGGATTTCCACTGGTTCATGCCTTCGGTGCGACCCTGATAGATCACGCCCTTGGTGTCGCAGACGATGCAGTTATCGTGCCGCGCACCCATCGCCTTGAGCAGTTCGATGCACGCGATACCGGCAGCGCCCGCCCCGTTCAGGACGATCTTCACGTCCTCGATCTTCTTTCCCGACAGGTGCAGCGCGTTGATCAGTCCGGCGGCGCAGATCACCGCGGTACCGTGCTGGTCGTCGTGAAAGACCGGGATGTCCATCTGCTCCTTCAACGTCTGTTCGATGATGAAACATTCCGGCGCCTTGATGTCCTCGAGATTGATGCCGCCGAAGGTCGGGCCCATCAGCCGCACCGCCTTGATGAATTCCTCCGGGTCTTCGGTGTCGAGTTCGATATCGATCGAGTTCACGTCGGCGAAGCGCTTGAACAGCACCGACTTGCCTTCCATCACCGGCTTGGAGCCCAACGCACCGAGATTGCCGAGGCCCAGAACCGCGGTGCCGTTCGAGATGACCGCCACAAGGTTGCCCTTGTTGGTATAGTCGTAGGCCAGTTCGGGGTTTTCGGCGATATCCTCGCATGGCACCGCAACACCGGGCGAATAGGCCAGGCTCAGATCCCTTTGGGTGGTCATCGGCACGGTGGCCTGCACCTCCCACTTGCCGGGTGTGGGTTCGAGGTGAAAGGCCAGCGCCTCTTCTCGGGTGAATTTGACTTTGGACATCTGGGCCTCTGGTTGCGTGCGGGAAATTCCGGTTTCACCGCCGTGTCGCCGGCCTTAATGTCACGTCGAACCGGATGGGGAAAGGCTCGTGAACGCTAACACAACGGCTGTGACGCCGATGATGGCGCAATATCTGGAGATCAAGGCGCAATACCCCGACGCGCTGTTGTTCTACCGGATGGGCGACTTCTACGAGTTGTTCTTCGACGACGCGGCGGCGGCGGCCGAAGCGCTGGATATCGCCCTGACGAAGCGGGGCAAGCATGCCGGCGAAGACATCCCGATGTGCGGTGTCCCGGTGCACAGCGCCGAAGGCTATCTGCTGACCCTGATCCGCAAGGGCTTTCGCGTCGCGGTCTGCGAGCAGATGGAAAGCCCGGCTGAAGCGAAAAAACGTGGATCGAAGTCGGTTGTACGGCGCGACGTGGTGCGCCTTGTCACGCCTGGCACCCTGACCGAAGAATCCCTGCTGGATGCGCGGCGGCACAATTATCTGGCTGCCCTGAGCTGCGTCAGAGACGATTGGGCGCTGGCCTGGTGCGATATTTCGACGGGCGCTTTCAGGGTAATGCGCTTGGGCCGTGCCCGTATCGGCGCCGAGCTCGCACGGCTTTCGCCTTCGGAATTGCTGACAACGGAATCGACCGAGCAAGACTTGCGCGCGGTGTTGTCCGACCTTGAAGTGCAGCCGACCATCCTCGGCGGGGCCTCGTTCGACTCGGCCAATGCCGAGGACAGGTTGTGCAAGCTGTTCGACGTCCAGACGCTGGCGGGATTCGGCGGTTTCGACCGTGCCGAAATGTCCGCCATGGGCGCGCTGGTCGACTATCTCGAGATCACGCAGAAGGGGCGACTGCCGCTCTTGCGTCCGCCGGGCAAGGAAACGGTTTCGGGGGTCATGCAGATCGATCCCGCGACACGCCGGAACCTGGAGCTGACGCAATCGCTGAACGGAGGGCGCACGGGATCGTTGCTTTCGGTGATCGATCGCACGGTCACGGCTGGCGGCGGTCGATTGTTGGAACGGCGTCTTGCTTCGCCGTCCCGAGACCTTGCGGTCATTCGTGCCCGGTTGGATGCCGTGGAATGGGCCTTGGGGGCGGGATCGGGATTGAGGGCAGAGCTGCGCAAGGTCCCGGATATCGACCGTGCCTTGTCTCGATTGTCGCTGGATCGTGGCGGACCTCGGGACCTTGCGGCGATCCGCAATGCGCTTGGCCAAGCCAGGGTGCTGAATCAGTCCCTGGAAATGCCGAAATTGCCGGACCTTCTGGTTTCCGCGGCAAAAGCATTGGTCGGTCACGATGCATTGATGGCGCAATTGGACGCCGCCCTCGTGTCCGAACCGCCGTTGCTGGTTCGGGACGGCGGCTTTGTCGCGCCGGGATTCGACGCCGACCTGGATGCAGCCCGGCGTTTGCGCGACGAAGGGCGCAGCATCATCGCCGAATTGCAGGGGCGGTACAGCGCGCTGACCGGAGTCGCTTCGCTGAAAATCAAACACAACAACGTGCTGGGCTATTTCATCGAAACGACGGCGACACATGCGGACAGGATGATGTCGCCGCCGATGAGCGAAACGTTTATCCATCGCCAGACCACGGCCAACCAGGTGCGGTTCACAACGTTGGAACTGTCAGAACTGGAGACCCGAATTCTGAATGCGGGCAGCGAAGCGCTTGAAATCGAAAAGCGGCTCTATGATGGCCTGAAAGCCGCAGTCCTTGAACAAGCCGACGTGTTGTCGGATCTAGCTTCGGCGTTGTCGGAGCTTGATCTTGCCGTTGCTTTGGCAGAGCTTGCAGCATCGCAGAACTGGTGCCGGCCCGTGGTGGACGAAAGCCGGGCCTTTCACGTCGAGGCCGGTCGCCATCCGGTGGTCGAAAAAGCGCTGGCACCCTCGGGTACCCCGTTCATCGCCAACGATTGCGATCTGAGCGCGGGTGACAGGGATTCGGCGATCGTGCTTTTGACCGGCCCCAACATGGCTGGCAAGTCGACATATCTGAGACAGAACGCCCTGATTGCACTTCTGGCGCAGATGGGATCATTCGTGCCGGCGCGCTCGGCTCATGTCGGGTTGGTGAGCCAGATCTTCAGCCGGGTCGGCGCGTCGGACGATCTTGCGCGCGGGCGATCGACCTTCATGGTCGAAATGGTCGAAACCGCCGCCATCCTGAACCAGTCGGATGACCGCGCACTGGTGATCCTGGACGAGATCGGGCGCGGAACAGCCACCTATGACGGGCTGTCGATCGCTTGGGCGACGCTCGAACATCTGCAATCCGTGAACCGGGTCCGGGCGCTTTTCGCGACCCATTACCATGAATTGACCGCCCTTGCCGGAAAGCTGGACGGTGTGCGCAACGCCACGGTGGCCGTCAAGGAGTGGGACGGCGACGTGGTTTTCCTGCACGAGGTGCATGATGGGGCGGCAGACCGGTCTTACGGGGTTCAGGTCGCGCAACTGGCCGGCCTGCCCAAGCCGGTGATCGAACGGGCCCGCGTGGTTCTGAACGCGTTGGAACAAGGCGACCGCGAACGCAGCGCGCCAAAGGCGCTTATCGATGACCTGCCCTTGTTCGCGGCGCAGGTTCCGCAACAGCCGCCGCCCAAACGCGAACCAGTCGAGCTGGAAACCCGGCTGGACGCGTTGCTGCCAGACGAAATGACACCGCGAGAAGCCTTGCAGGCGCTGTATGATCTCAAGGCGCTTTTGAAAAGCTAGCGTCTATTTTCCGGGGGTCGAACTGACGCCGACCTGCGCGGGGCGCAACAAGCGATCATAGAGTAGGAACCCTTCTGCCGAGACCTGGATGATGTCGCCAGCACGCGTACCGGGAACCGGGGCTTCGAACATGGCTTCGTGCAGTTGCGGATCGAACCGTTCGCCGACCTCGGGAGCGATTCGGGTGACACCATGCTTGTCGAACACGTTCAGCAATTCGCGCAGCGTCAGCTCGACACCTTCGACCAGCGCGGTCGAGACCTTGTCGCCTTCGTCGCGGGCGGCATTCAATGCCCTTTGCAGGTTGTCGTAGACCGGCAGCAAATCGCGCGCCAGGCGCGACCCGCCATAGGCCTGCGCTTCGCGCCGGTCCTTGTCGGCACGCTTTCGGGCGTTTTCGGCATCCGCAAGCGCGCGCAACATGCGGTCTTTCAACTCGTCGCGTTCGGCGCGGAGCGCATCCAGTTCAGCTTCTACCGGGTCGATTTCCTGGTCATGTGCCATCGCTTCGGCCTCGGCCTGATCCACGTCATCCAGAAAAGTGTCGTCTTCGGTCCGCTCTGCCATGTTTCACCTTTGACTCCGATCGGTGATCAATCTTCCGACCAGTTGGGCCGTGTAGTCCACGATCGGGACGATACGGCCATAGTTGAGGCGCGTGGGTCCGATGACTCCGACCGCGCCCACGATTTTTCGATCAGCGTTCATATACGGAGAGACGACCAAAGAGGAACCCGAAAGCGAAAAAAGTTTGTTCTCCGAACCGATAAAAATTCGCACACCGTCGCCTTCTTCTGCCAGTTGGAGGAACTCGGCGATGTCGCGTTTGCGTTCGAGGTCATCGAACAGGCTGCGGATCCGGTCAAGCTCCTCGTCAACGGCTTCGTGTTCCAACAGATTGGCGCGGCCGCGCACGATCAGACGGGCCGAACTGTCATCTTCGGAAGACCACAGGGCAAGGCCCGACTCGACGAGATCTGCGGCCAGCGTGTCGAGTTCTTGCCGGCGCTGCGCGATTTCCCTGACCATCACCTGGCGCAATTCGCTGAGCGTGCGGCCTTCGACCTGCGCGTTCAGAAAATTCGCGGCTTCGCGCATCGAACTGGGGGTTTGTCCCGGGGGTGGCGTGAAAAGCCGGTTCTCGACATGGCCATCGGCGAAGACAATGACCACCAGGGCGCGATCATGGCCGAGGCTCACGAACTCGATATGCTTCAGCGGCGCCTCGTGTTTGGGCGTCAGGACAAGCGACGCGCCATGGGTCACGCCGGACAATGCCGATCCGACCTGGTCCAGCAGATCGCCGACGTCTCGGCGCTGGTCTCCAAGCGTGGCATCCAGCGCGGCCCGATCTTCCTGGTCGAGATCACGCACTTCGAGCAAACCGTCGACGAAAAGGCGCAGGCCAAGCTGTGTGGGTATGCGTCCGGCGCTGACATGCGGACTGTCAAGCAGACCGAGATACTCCAGATCCTGCATCACGTTCCGAATCGTGGCCGCTGAAATGCCTTCGGTCAGGGTACGGGACAAGGTGCGCGAACCGACTGGTTCGCCGGAATCCAGATAGCCTTCGACCACGCGTCGAAACACCTCTCGCGAGCGGTCGTTCAATTGGCTGAGCAGCGTGTTGGCATCCATGTGAGCAAACCCTCGGACCTCTGCCATTAAATGACCCCGCGACCGATCGTCAATCGGGGTTGCGCGACACGGGCCGGCGCGTCTATCCCGGGCTCAACCGCAGAAAGGAACAACATGAGACCGTCGGGACGAGATTTAAGCGAGATGCGCGCCGTTTCAATCGATACGGACGTTACCAAACACGCAGAAGGATCCTGTCTGATCAAGATCGGTGACACCCATGTCTTGTGTACGGCATCTCTCGAGGAGCGCGTTCCACCCTTCATCAAGGGTTCCGGTTTGGGTTGGGTGACGGCGGAATACGGCATGTTGCCCCGGTCGACCAGTTCGCGCATGCGCCGCGAGGCGGCCGCGGGCAAACAGGGTGGCCGCACCGTGGAAATCCAGAGGCTGATCGGGCGTTCGTTGCGCGCCGGTGTCGACCGTGTGGCGCTTGGGGAACGGCAGATCACCGTGGATTGCGATGTCCTCCAGGCCGATGGGGGCACGCGATGTGCGGCGATCACCGGCGGTTGGGTCGCCTTGCGGCTGGCCGTCAACAAGCTGATGAAGGCGGGAGATGTGCTTTCGGACCCGCTTCTTTCTCCTGTAGCGGCAGTGAGTTGCGGTATCTACGCTGGGCAGCCGGTCCTGGATCTGGATTACCCGGAAGACAGCGCAGCGGGTGTGGACGGAAATTTCGTCATGCGTGGAGACGGGAGATTGATCGAAGTGCAGATGTCGGCGGAAGGTGCTGCGTTTTCACGAGAAGAACTGGACACGTTGATGGGTCTCGCAGATCTCGGCGTTCAGAACCTGGTCGCCGTTCAGAAAGCGGCCGTGGCATGACACGTCGGTTCGACGGCGATCAACTTTTGGTTGCAACCCATAACCAGGGGAAGCTGGAAGAGATCGCCGATCTGCTCGCGCCTTTCGGGATTTCGGTCAGGGGCGCGGCCGAACTGGGATTGCCGGAACCGGAGGAAACCGGATCGCGGTTCGTGGAAAACGCGAGGATCAAGGCCCATGCCGCGGCCAAGGCGACAGGGCTGCCAGCCTTGGCCGATGATTCCGGGATCGAGATCGACGCTCTTGACGGTGCTCCTGGGGTATATACGGCAGATTGGGCCGAGACAGAGACGGGTCGGGACTTCGATCTGGCGATGACGCGGGCACATGATGCGCTGTTGGCAACTGGTGCCTCGCAGCCCTGGACGGCCAGGTTTTGCTGCACTCTTGTCCTGGCATGGCCCGATGGCCACGACGAGGTGTTTCCGGGTGTGATGGAAGGTCGGATCGTTTGGCCGATGCGTGGGACGCAAGGTCACGGGTATGATCCGGTATTTCAACCCGATGGGTACGACTTGACCTTTGGCGAGATGGACCGGTGGGAAAAGAACCGGATCAGTCACAGGGCCGATGCCTTTGCAAAGCTGGTGGCGGGCTGTTTTGCGTGACGATTGGCGCGAGGGCGGTTTCGGCCTTTATGTCCATTGGCCGTTTTGCGAGGCCAAGTGTCCATATTGCGATTTCAACAGCCACGTCCAGAATGTTCCCGATCAAAAACCCTGGGCGGACGCGCTTGTTGGCGAACTGAGGCGCTATGCCGAACAGGTTCCAGACCGTGTTCTGAACTCGATCTTCTTCGGCGGCGGGACACCTTCTTTGATGTCCGCGGAAACGGTGGACGCCGTTTTGTCGGCCAGCCGGACGGTGTGGCGTTGGGCCAATGATATCGAAATCACACTAGAGGCAAACCCGCGCAGCGTCGAAATCGCGAGGTTTTCCGACTATGCCGATGCAGGGGTGAACCGGATTTCGTTGGGCGTGCAGTCCTTGGTGCCGCGTGACCTGAAGCGACTGGGTCGGCTGCACGATGTGGAGGCTGCCAAAGAGGCCTATTCCGTTGCGCGGAAAGCTTTTGATCGCGTCAGTTTCGATCTGATCTATGCCCGGCAGGACCAGACACTCGACGAGTGGGAGACCGAATTGGGCGAAGCGTTGTCGTTGGCCGTCGATCATTTGTCCCTGTACCAGTTGACGATTGAACCCGGTACGGCCTTCTGGGCGCGCGCCAAGGCCGGAGGGTTGCCGGGATTACCGGACGAGGATCTATCCGCCGATTTCTACGACATGACGGTCGATATGTGTCGCGCACATGGGTTTTCAGCCTATGAAGTGTCGAATTTCGCGCGACCTGGCGCAGAGTCGCGGCACAACCTGATCTATTGGCGCAACGGTGATTATGTCGGCATCGGCCCGGGTGCGCATGGTCGTATCACGGTGGGCGAACACAGATTTGCCACGGTCGCCGCCCGGATGCCGAACGACTGGCTGGCGCGTGCGGCAACCGGCCGAACCGAAGTGGAACGTTCGCTGCTGTCGATGAAAGAGCGAAGCACCGAATACATCATGATGGGTCTGCGCCTTTCGGAAGGCGTGAACGTCGATCGCGCAAGGCGCATGCATCCGGAAGCCCTGACGGACGAAAAATTGGTCTTTTTTGAAGATCAGGGTCTGATCGAGCGTTCCGGCCAATGCGTGCGGGCAACGCAAAGAGGTCGCTTGCTGTTGAATAGACTTGTTGCGGAGTTGGCTCCTGACTAACGCCCCGAACTGAGTACCATGCACAAGGCGTCGAGTTGTTCGAGCGTGTCGTATGTGATCGTGACGCGACCCGCTTCGCCGCCTGGCTTGTGATCGACGGAAACCCGCATGCCGAGTGCCGCGGTGAGATCCCCCTCGAGTGCCTTGGTGTCGGCATCCTTGTCGAACGAAATTCCGGACTTTCGCTTTGCGTCGCGAGTCGCAGGCTCTCCCGATCGTTTGGCGAGCTTCTCGGCGTCTCGAACGGACAATCCTTTTGCGACGATCTGCTTTGCGAGGGCTTCCGGATCGGGGGCGGTTACCAGCGCCCGGGCATGCCCTGCAGACAAGCGGCCATCGCTGACCATGGCCTGGACGGACTCCGGGAGATTGAGCAACCGAAGCAGGTTGGCGATGTGGCTACGGCTCTTGCCCAGGGCTTCGGCCATTTTTTCCTGAGTATGGCCGAACTTCATCATCAGTTGCCTATATCCCGCGGCTTCTTCGATGGCGTTCAGATCGGCACGCTGGATGTTCTCGATGATCGCCACTTCCAGCACTTCGGTGTCATCATAATCGCGAAGGATCGCCGGAAGGCTGTGCAGCTTGGCGATCTGCGCGGCCCGCCATCGGCGTTCGCCGGCGACGATCTCGTACAGCTCTGGGTTTCCAGGCTTTTCTCGCACAATCAGAGGTTGAAGAACGCCCTTTGCCCTGATCGATTCTGCCAGTTCCTCAAGCTGTTCCGATGTGAATGCGCGGCGTGGCTGATCGGGATTGGGGACGATCTTTTCAATCGGAATGGTTCTTTCGGGCCGCCGTGCCGAGTCAGACTGTTCGTCTGATCGGCCGCTGGGGTCGACATCCGCCATCAGCGCCGACAGGCCGCGACCAAGTCCGCGCCTTGTATCCTTGCTCTGAGCCATGAAAGGAAACTCCTGCCTTTATGCCGCTATCTTCTGGTTTTTTCTGATCAGCTCGGCGGCAAGCGCGCGATACGCTTGCGCACCTTTCGATTGTCCGTCGTACTGCAGGACGGGCAGCGCAAAGGACGGTGCTTCGCTGAGGCGTACATTTCTGGGAATGACGGTGTCGAAGACCACCTCACCAAGATTTGCGCGCGCGTCGGCCTCGACTTGCTGAGACAGGTTGTTTCGGCGATCAAACATCGTGAGGACCACGCCTTCGATGCGAAGGTCGGGATTCGCGGACAGGCGGATTTCGCGCAATGTCAGCATCAACTGCGACAAACCTTCCAACGCGAAAAACTCGCTTTGAAGCGGGATAAGAACGGAGTGCGCGGCGACCATCGCATTGACGGTCAGCAGATTGAGCGACGGCGGGCAATCGATCAACACATAGTCGAAACCGAACCGATCCATGGCCGTCTGCCTAAGCGCGTCATGTAGCAGGAAACTGCGCTTGGCGTTCGAGATCAGTTCGATGTCGGCAGAGCTCAGATCGACATTGGCAGGAACAATGCTGAGGTTTTCGATATCGCTGCCTTTCACGACTTCTGCGAGTTCGCGCTCGCCGGTCAAGAGATCGTATGTCGTGTGCTGCCGATCTTCCGGTTCGACACCAAGTCCGGTGGACGCGTTTCCTTGAGGGTCCAGGTCGACAACCAGAACCTTCAGGTTCAGTTCGGCCAAGGCCGCGCCGAGGTTGATCGTGGTGGTGGTTTTGCCAACCCCACCTTTTTGGTTGGCGACCGCAATGATTTTCGGGCCCGGCGGTCGTGTCGGATCAGACATGGATCACCTCTTTCAAGCGCAGGATCACGGCGTTTTCGTTGGTTCTGCTTGTAATTGGCTCGGCATTGAAACGCCACGTCTTCTGCGCCTCCGCGATCTCTTTTTTCCAGTTTTCGCCCTTGGGAAAAAGATAGGTGGTGTTCGGCGTTCCATGACGGCTTGCCAGACCGAGAAGCTTGGTCAAAGCTGCCAAGGCGCGAGCGCTGATAACGTCTGCGCCCTGCGGAGATGCGCGTTCGATCCTGGTAGGCAACACCGTGGTTTTCAAGCCGGCTTCGCGAACGACCGTCCGCAGGAACGCGGACTTCCTGGCATCACTTTCGATCAGGGTGACGGACAGGTCTGGTTGCTTCTCGGCAGCGACGATCGCGACAACCAACCCAGGGAAACCACCGCCGCTGCCCAGATCCAGCCAGCTCTGCTTGGTCTCGGGGGAGAGTTCGAAAACCTGCAGCGAATCCGCGACATGCCGCGTCCAGAGATCATGCTCATCCGTGCGGGCAACCAGGTTGATTGCTTGATTCCACGTTTTCAACAGCTTGACGAAGGTAGACAACCTGTCTTGTGTTTCACGTGAAACGTCCGTTGCAAGTGCGCGTGACGTCATGCCGATTTGCGGCGTGATTGACGCAACTTTGCCAAGATAAGCGCCAGCGCCGCCGGTGTCATGCCGTCGATCTTTCCGGCTTGTGCCAGTGTTTCCGGCTTGTGGAATACCAATTTCGACTGAAGTTCCTTAGACAAACCCGACATCCCCAGATAATCGAAGTCGCGCGGGATGACGGTGCGCTCTTCGCGTCGCAGCGCATCGATGTCCTGCGCCTGACGATCGAGGTAATTCGCGTAGAGAGCCTCGCGCTCCAGCTGTTCGCCGATGACTGGTTCGATCTGATCCAGACTTGCCGCGAGACTGGTCAAAGCAGGCAACGTAACATCAGGGAAAGATAGAAGTTCGTACGCACTGCGGCGTGGGCCGTCCTTGTTCACCTCAACACCCAAAGCGGAGAGCTCGGAAGGCGAAAATCTTGTTTCCCGCAGAACAACCCTGGCCGCGTTCAACTTCTCCATTTTTTCTTCGAACGCCGTTCTTCGGCGATCGCTAACCACACCCAAGTCGATTGCCATGGGCGTCAGACGTTGATCCGCATTGTCCGCGCGCAGTGTGAGACGAAACTCGGCTCGCGATGTGAACATCCGATACGGCTCGGTGACTCCCCTCGTCACAAGATCATCAATCATCACACCGATATATGACTCGGCACGGCTGAAAGCCACCTGATCGCGATCCGCGGCCATGGCCGCAGCGTTCAATCCCGCCACAAGACCTTGCGCCGCAGCTTCCTCATAGCCGGTGGTGCCGTTGATCTGCCCCGCGAGAAAAAAGCCAGGGCAGGACATGAGGCTTAGTCGGCTGTCAAGAGAACGCGGATCCACGTAGTCATATTCGATTGCGTAACCGGGTTGCAGAATGTCGACGCGCTCCAAGCCTTTCATCGTCCGAACGTATCGAACCTGCACATCTTCCGGCAAAGACGTGGATATCCCGTTCGGATATACCGTGTGATCGTCCAGACCCTCCGGTTCCAGAAAAACCTGGTGCGCGTTCTTGTCCGCAAAGCGCACGACCTTGTCTTCGATCGATGGGCAATATCTCGGACCGACGCCGGCGATCCGACCACCGTACATTGCAGAACGCGCTAGGTTTTCTTCTATGATCTCGTGTGTCGCAGGGTTTGTGTGCGTGATGCCACAACTGATTTGCCGGGCCACGGGTGCTTTGGACAGGAACGAAAACATCACTGGTTCGTCATCGCCAGGCTGCATCTCAAGTTGATCCCAGGCAATCGTACGACCATCCAGTCGTGGGGGAGTACCGGTTTTGAGCCGCCCAAACGGCAGATCGAACCCCCGCAAGCGATCTGCGAGCCGATTGGATGGCTGCGCGCCCATCCTTCCCGCGGTAAACGAACGATCGCCGATATGAACCGTCCCACGTAAGAAAGTTCCCGTGGTCAGAACGACGGTGCGCGCTGCAACCTCCGACCCGTCTGCCAGGATCACGCGGAATGACAGCTGACCCGCCGGGACGATATCCACGACTTCTCCGACAACGACAGCAAGGCCAGGTAACGCGAGAACTTCTTCTGACATCGCTGCGCGATAGAGGCGACGATCTGCTTGTGCGCGAGGGCCTTGAACAGCCGGACCTTTGCGCCGGTTCAACAGGCGAAACTGAATGCCGGCGCGATCCGCGACACGACCCATCAGGCCGTCCATCGCGTCGATCTCCCGTACAAGATGGCCCTTCCCAAGCCCTCCGATCGCCGGGTTGCACGACATCACACCAAGATCGTCCTTTTGGAACGTGACCAGCGCGGTCCGTGCACCCATCCGAGAGGCAGCCGCCGCCGCTTCTGTTCCAGCGTGACCGCCACCGATTACCACAACATCGAAGCCACCGTGTTTCACGTGAAACACTCCTCACTTCCCAAGACAAAAGCGATTGAAGACCGAATCCAAGATGTCCTCGACATCCACCTTACCCATTACATGCGCCAGTCGTCGCACAGCAAGACGAAGTTCCTCCGCCACCTGGTCATACACATCTGGACCCCGAGCAAGCAGTGCCAACGCGTTACCTAGGCGTTGCTGCCCATCAATCATAGCTGCGCGGTGTCTTTCCCGTGTGACAAGTCCAGCATTCGCGCTTCTCCGAACAAGTATACCATGCAGCCGCGACAAGAGCGCATCGATACCTTCACCAGTGACCGCTGAGATCCCCTCGCCGCCACGAAGGTCGATTTTCGATCGAACCACGATATCATCCGGTTGCGCAACAATGCCCGTTGCTACCGAGTCATCAACCAGGAAAACACGCAGATCCGCGTTCGCGGCACGGCGCCGGGCCAGATCGACGCCGATCGCCTCAATCTCATCGTCGGTTTCTCTCAGCCCAGCCGTGTCCAGAAACGTCACCGCTAGGCCCTTGATATCCATCCTCACTTCGATCACGTCTCGCGTCGTTCCCGCTACCGCTGAAACGATCGCGGCTTGACGGCCCGCGAGACGATTCAGCAAAGTGGATTTCCCCACGTTCGGAGCGCCGACGATCGCCACTTCGAACCCGCTGCGTATTCGCTCAGCGGCAGAATAACCTCGAAGTTCGCGTTCGACGTCTTCCTTGACGGTGGTCACCAAACCCAAGACATCCGGTGTGACATCAACGGGCACCTCCTCATCGGCGAAATCAAGCGTGGCCTCCAAAAGCGACAGCGCATGGATCAGCTTGTCGCGCCAGACGGCAACCGCTTGGCCAAGGGCACCGGAAAACAGTCGCATGGCCTGTTCACGCTGTGCTTCCGTCTCTGCATCTATCAAATCCGCGAGAGCTTCCACCTGCGCGAGATCCAATCGGCCGTTCTCCAAAGCCCGCCGCGTGAACTCACCCGGCTCGGCGGGCCGAAACCCCTTCAGAACCGTCAACTCGCCCATTACCGACGCCACGACGGCGATGCTCCCGTGCAGCTGGAACTCGACGACCCGCTCTCCGGTGAAGCTGGCGTTTTCCGCAAAACAAAGCACCAACGCTTCGTCGATCACCTCGCCACCAGGGGTTTTCAGTTTCCGCAATGCTGCGTATCGCGGTTTCGGTATGTCACCCGCAAGATGTTCGACCGCTTGAAACGCCAGTGGCCCTGACACACGAATGACGGCCACGCCCGCCTTTCCAGGCGCACTTGCCTGCGCAAAGATCGTGTCCAAAGTCGCCTCCAAGCGCCTTTAGCTGTTCATCGAGTCAAAGAATTCCGAGTTCGTCTTGGTCTGCTTGAGCTTCGACAAAAGGAATTCGATCGCGTCGGTCGTACCCATCGGGTTCAGAATGCGCCGCAACACGAACGTTTTCTGCAAATCGATCTTGTCGACAAGCAGATCTTCCTTCCGGGTTCCCGACTTCAGGATATCGATCGCCGGGAACACACGCTTGTCGGCAACCTTGCGGTCCAACACGATCTCCGAGTTGCCGGTACCCTTGAATTCTTCAAAGATCACCTCGTCCATGCGCGAGCCGGTATCGATCAGCGCGGTCGCGATGATGGTCAGAGATCCACCCTCTTCGATGTTCCGTGCGGCACCGAAAAACCTTTTGGGACGTTGCAACGCATTGGCATCAACACCGCCGGTCAATACCTTTCCCGACGATGGCACAACCGTATTGAACGCGCGTCCCAGTCGCGTGATCGAATCAAGCAGAATGACCACGTCCCGCTTGTGTTCAACCAGTCGCTTGGCCTTCTCGATCACCATCTCGCTGACCGCCACATGCCGCGTGGCCGGTTCGTCGAACGTTGAAGATATCACCTCGCCCTTTACCGAACGCTGCATGTCCGTCACTTCTTCCGGTCGTTCATCGATCAGCAGCACGATCAGATAGCATTCCGGATGGTTCTTCTCGATCGAATGCGCAATGTTCTGCAAAAGAACCGTTTTCCCTGTCCGCGGCGGCGCCACGATCAGGCTGCGCTGACCTTTTCCGATCGGCGATACTAGATCGATGATCCGGGCCGATCGATCCTTGATCGTCGGATCCTCGATTTCCATCTTCAGCCGTTCGTCCGGATACAATGGCGTCAGGTTGTCGAACGCGATCTTGTGACGGGCCTTGTCGGGATCCTCGAAATTGATCTTCGTTACCGAAACCAGGGCAAAGTAGCGTTCGTTCTCATCAGGAGCCTTGATCTCTCCCTCGATCGTATCACCGGTTCTCAAGGAGTATTTTCGGATCATTTCCGGGCTGACATAGATGTCGTCCGGACCAGGCAGGTAATTCGCTTCCGGCGACCGCAGGAAACCAAAGCCGTCCTGAAGCACCTCCAAGACGCCATCACCGAAGATGTCCCAACCCTCGTCCGCCCGCTCGCGCAGGATCTGGAACATCATCTCCCCCTTGCGCATCGTCGAGGCGTTCTCGATCTCAAGTTCCTCGGCCATAGCCAGAAGATCCTTGGGGCTCTTTGCCTTCAGATCGGCAAGGTTCAGCTTTTCAATGATCATGGCATGACCTCTCGCGGACCAGGTCCGGCTTAGCGCGTTCATTAAGGAGACGACCTTCGGGACCGAAGGCATCCCCGACCTAAACGTCGGAGCACAGCCTGTCAATCGCGCAGCACTGGCCACGGGAACCAATAAAAGAATGAGAAAGAAAAAGAGTATTTGTTGGTTCTAGTCTGCTCTGATCCTGTGGATTAACGAAGTCCACACAGATCGGTCCACAGGCGTCAAGATGTGGAAATTGCTCTGGATCAAACAAGGCATCGACAGGAGAATTCTAGAAAAAAAGAATATAAATCAATATGTTAACAAGATAAACCAGTCTAAGCCATTTTGTTGGTATTCTGTCGGAAACCTCAGCTTCGGGCCTTTCGTTCCACGTGATCGGGTTTTCCTTTTCCCGAGATGCGCAAACGAGCGGAACAGGCGGAAAAACCCGCATACACTCCACCGGCTTGCAACCCACCCGCTTATTCCCCAGAACAACCGACAGACATTCACCCCGGTTTTCCACAAATTCACCCCATGAAAACTGCTTTGATCCTCGCATCCGGGTCGCACATCCGCGCTCAAATGCTCTCGTCGGCAGGGCTGACCTTCGATATCGATTCGCCCCGGATCGACGAAGACGCCGTGAAGGCCTCACTGCGTGCCGAAGGCGCGACGGCGCGTGACATCGCCGACGCATTGGCCGAAAGCAAGGCACGAAAGATCGCCGCACGCCATCCGCAGTCGCTTGTTCTTGGTTGTGACCAGGTTCTCGAGTTTGAAGACACCGTCCTCTCCAAACCCGAAACCCGGGACGAGGCCCGCGACCAATTGATTGTTTTGCGGGGGCGTCAACACAGTCTGCATTCGGCAGCGGTTCTCTATCGCGACGGCAATCCTGTCTGGCGCCACGTCGACACCGCCCGCCTGACGATGCGTCGCTTTTCGGATGCTTATCTCGACGCCTACCTTGATCGGAACTGGCCTTCCGTCGCATCCTCGGTCGGTGGCTACAAGCTCGAGGAGGAAGGCGTGCGGCTCTTTGCCCGGATCGACGGCGACCATTTCACCATTCTTGGTCTGCCGTTACTGCCGCTCCTCAACAATCTGTCCCTCACCGGAACAATCCCAGCATGAGCCCAGATCGCATTCCCCTGGCCGGCGTGATCGGATCACCCATTGCCCACTCCAAGTCACCCCGTCTTCATGCGCATTGGTTGCGCAAGTACGGATTGCCGGGTCACTACATCCCGATGGACGTGCCGGCAGCGCGGCTGGCCGATACGCTGCGCTTGCTTCCCGAGATCGGTTTCGTCGGTGTCAATGTCACTATTCCCTACAAGGAACAGGTGATGGACATCGCCGATCAGATCAGCGATCGGGCAACCCTAATCGGTGCAGCGAATACGCTGATCTTCCGCAAGGATGGCAAGATCCATGCCGACAATACCGACGGTTACGGGTTCATCGAAAACCTCCGGCAATCCGCGCCGAAGTGGCGCGCTGCGGCGGGTCCGATTGTGGTCTTCGGCGCGGGTGGCGCCGCGCGGGCGGTCGTCGCATCCCTGCTTGATGTCGGCGCTCCGGAAATCCGGTTGACCAATCGCACCCGATTGCGTGCCGAAAACCTGCGCGACGAATTCGGTCATCGCATCACGGTCGTCGACTGGGTCCAGGCCGGAAACGTGCTCGACGACGCGGCGACCGTTGTCAATACGACATCGCTCGGCATGGTCGGCAAACCTGAATTCCGGGTGCCGCTCGACGGTCTACGTGCCGGCACGACAGTTTGCGATCTTGTCTATACACCGTTGCAAACAAGGCTCTTGCGCGAAGCGGAACAGGCCAAATGCGTTACCGTCGACGGGCTGGGCATGTTGCTTCACCAGGCCGTGCCCGGATTCGAACGGTGGTTCGGAAAACGTCCCGATGTGGATGAAACAGCGCGCGCCGCTGTCCTGAGATGACCATACGCATCGGTTTGACCGGTTCCATTGGCATGGGCAAATCGGCGACAGCCCAACTCTTTCACGAACTGGGATGCCCGGTCTGGGATGCGGACGCGGCCGTTCATCGCCTTTATGCTCGTGGCGGGTCGGCCGTCACAGCAATCCGGTCAGCGTTTCCCGATGCCGTAGCCGATGGTGCGGTATCCCGTGACGCGCTTCGCCGCATCATCGCCCAAGACCCAACCGCCCTGCCCCGCATCGAAGCGATCGTACACCCGCTCGTCCGGCAAGACCGCGAAGATTTCGCGAACAACCATCCTGACGGAATCGTCGTCTTCGACATTCCGCTTCTGTTCGAAACCGGGACCGACAAGGACATGCATGCCACGGTTTGCGTGACGATCGACGCCGAGACGCAGAAATCCCGGGTCCTCGATCGCGGAAACATGACCGAAGCGGATCTGCAGCGGATCCTCGCCCGCCAGATGCCCAACGACGAGAAAATGGTCAGGGCAGACTACATCATCGAAACCGACAACCTTGAGCATGCGCGGTCGCAGGTCCAGACTGTGCTCGCAGATATCAAACGACGGTTCCAGAATGCGTGAAATTGTCCTCGACACCGAAACAACGGGCTTTGATCCAGAAAGCGGCGACCGTGTGGTCGAGATCGGCGCGGTCGAACTGTTCAACCACGTGCCCACCGGCAAGACCTACCATCAGTACATCAATCCCCAACGCGCCATGCCGCAGGAAGCGTTCGAAGTTCATGGGTTGGGCGATGATTTTCTGCGCGACAAACCGGTCTTTGCAGCGATCGTCGATGATTTTCTGGAATTCGTTCAAGATTCCAAGTTGATAATTCACAACGCGAGCTTCGACATGAAGTTCCTGAACGCCGAGTTGCGCTGGGTCGATCGTGCCCCACTGCCCAACGACCAGGCTGTCGACACGCTCGAAATCGCCCGAAGAAGGTTTCCCGGAAGCCCCGCTTCCCTCGACGCCCTTTGCCGGCGTTTCGGTATCGACAATTCTTCGCGCACGTTACACGGCGCACTTCTCGACAGTGAAATCCTGGCCGAGGTCTATCTTGAATTGATCGGCGGCAAGCAGCCGGATTTCGCGCTGACCACACCGGGCGGCCGGTCGCAGAAGTCGAATAGCGATGCAACCTGGCGCCCGGGCCCGCGGCCCGAACCTTTGCCCGCACGCCTGACGAACGACGAAAAGGCAGCCCATGCCGAGTTTCTGAAAAAACTGGGAGACAAGGCGCTCTGGAGCGCCTGAACGATCAGGCGTTGGCCGTCTGTTCGCCCCCACCTGATTGCGCCGCCCGCCGCGCCAGTTCGTTCCGGTAAAGCGCAAGAAAGTCGATCGTTTCCAGGTTGAGCGGCGGAAATCCACCGTCGCGGGTCACGTCAGACACCACCCGCCGCACGAACGGGAAAAGCATCCGTGGGCACTCGATCAGAAGGAACGGGTGCAGCTGCTCTTCGGGCACGTTTTCGATGTGAAACACGCCGGCGTAGTCCAGTTCCAGCAGGAACAGTTGGGCACGATCGCTCTTGCTTTTCGAATCTACCTTGAGCTTGAGGATGACCTCGTACTGGTTTTCCTGGGACCGTTTCTTGGCATCCAGGTTCACTTGAACCTGAACGTCCGGCTGCACGTCTCCGCTGGCGCCTTTCTGGGCCAGAATGTTCTCGAATGACATGTCCCGCACGAATTGCGCGAGCACGTTCATCTTGATCTGCGGGGCTTGCGGCGCCGCGCCGTTGTCTGCGGTATCGGCCATGGTTCAGTCTCCCTGAAAACGTCGGCCCATCGCATACCAGCCGTCAGCGCCGGTCTCAATGCCTAGTCCAGCCCGATCCCGGGTGGTTGGGTGCTTTTCCCTGCGGCATTTCGGTGAACTCGCCATCGATGACGTCTGGTCTGTCATGCGGGCTGCTCTGGCGCGGCGGCTGCTCACCCATCGAAAAGCGGTGAACCTTTATCCGTCGGCTCATCCAGCGAAACACCGCGTCTCGAACCGGTGGCATCAGCAAGGCGAAGCCCGCCGCATCCGTGAAGAACCCGGGTGTCAGCAGCAACGCACCGGAAAACAGGATCATCGCACCATGCGCCAGGGGTTCGGTCGGATCGTCAAGATCGGAAAACGATCGCCTCAGGTTTGCAAGCGCCAGTTTCCCCTGGCTGCGTACCAACCATGTGCCGATCACCGCCGTCAGCACGACGATGCCGAGCGTCGGCCAAAGCCCGATTAGACCACCTATCTGGATGAACAGCGCGATTTCGATCAAGGGAACGCTGAGAAACGCAAAGAAGAGCCACATTTCGACCGACATCCTTTCCCTTGGCCACGTGGTGGACTAACCCGCCTTGCTCACCTACATAAGAACTCGACAGCGCTCATGCCACACTTGCCACCGAAACGAGGTGCCGATGAATTCCCCGATCATCCAGCTTCTGGTTCTTGCTGGAATCGCCGTTTTCCTGATCTTGCGGCTTCGCAGCGTGCTGGGCACCCGTGAAGGGTTTGAAAAACCGCCGCTTTCCAACCAGACCCGCGACAGCGGGGCCCGCCGCGACTTTGAAGTGATCGAAGGTGGACCGGATCGCGACATAACCGATCATGTCGACGAAAAAAGCCCGAGCGCCGACGCGCTCGCACGGATGAAACGCACCGACCCGACGTTCAGCGTCAGCGAATTCCTGTCCGGTGCTCGTGGTGCCTACGAGATGATCCTGATGGGTTTCGAGCGCGGGGATATCGAAGAGCTAAAGCCGTTTCTCGCCGAGGATGTCTATGACACCTTCGCCGAAGTCGTCGCCGCTCGGGAAGAACAGGGGCTCACGATCGAGGCCGATTTCGTTGGCGTGCGGGAGCTGACGTTGACGAACGCACGGTTCGAAGACGAAACCGGACTTGCCGAGATAACCGTGCGCTATGTCGGCGAACTCACGTCCGTGGTCAAGAATGCCGAGGGCGATATCGTCGAAGGAAGCGCCACGTCCGTCAAACGTCAGAAAGACGTCTGGACCTTTGCCCGCAACATGGGCAGCGATGATCCGAACTGGCAGCTCGTCGCCACGGACGAATGACGCGGAGGCTCTTCGCGGCAATTCTGGCGGGGGTCGTCATGGCGGGACAACAGCTTGGGGCCGAAGAAGAACCCAGTTTCTCGATCCTCGGCTTCGAGGATCTGAAGGGATGGGCTGACGATGATCACCAGGCGGCCCTTACCGTCTTTCGTAACACCTGCGGTGATCTATCCGCACCCGATTGGTCCGCGCTTTGCGGGATGGCGGCCGAAGCCGGGGACGCGCGGCAATTCTTCGAGCTTTTCTTCCGGCCGGTGTTGGTCTCGAATGGCACCGACGGGTTGTTCACCGGATATTTCGAGCCGGAGCTGACCGGATCACTGCGGCCCGATGGCCGTTTCCAGTTTCCGCTCTACCGTATGCCGCCCGAAGCCGAACAGCAGCGCCCCTGGTTGACCCGCCGTGAAATCCTGACCGACGGCGTGATGGAAGGACGAGGTCTGGAAATCGCCTGGGTCGACGATCCGGTCGAGTTGTTTTTCCTTCAGGTTCAGGGTTCCGGGCGCGTCCGGCTGCCCGACGGCGGCCATGTCCGTGTCGGATATGGCGGGGCAAACGGCCACCCCTACAGCTCGATCGGTCAGGAACTGGTGCGCCGGGGCATCTATCAGCCACACCAGGTCTCTGCGCAGGTCATCAAGAACTGGGTGCGTCGAAATCCCCGGGAAGGTCTCGACTTGCTGCTTGTCAATGACAGCTACGTCTTCTTCCGCGAGGTGAACGAAGTCCCGGCTGACAAGGGCCCGCTTGGCGCCATGAACCGTTCGATCACCGCGATGCGGTCAATCGCGGTCGATCCTGCCTACACCCCTTTGGGCGCGCCGGTCTGGATCGAGAAGGAAGGTCAGGCGCCTTTGCGCCGGCTGATGATCGCGCAGGACACGGGTTCGGCGATCAAGGGCGCGCAGCGCGCCGATATCTTTTTTGGCACGGGCGACCGTGCTGGCCGTATCGCAGGCCGAATAAAAGACCCTGGCCGCATGGTCGTTCTGATGCCGATCCAGCGCGCGTACGCGTTGTTGCCGGAATCGGTGCAATGACACGGCGGCGTCTGCGGCCCGACGAACTGGAGCTGTGGAAGGGTGTCGCGCGATCGGCCAAACCCAGACCGGGCAAGAACCCAGATCATCCCACCCCTGCCCCAGCGGCGCGCAAGCCGCCGCCAAAGCAAACGCAAATCGCGATACCGTCAGATTTCAGCGTCGGGGCCCGCGCTCCTCTGCGATCCGAGGTCCGCTTGCCCGTTCGAACGACCTCCGAGCGCCTCGCCGACGCCCCCGTGACCATGGACGCCAAAGCGTTCGGACGGCTCAAACGTGGCAAACTGGTCCCCGAAGCTCGGATCGACCTGCACGGACTGACGCTTGACGCCGCACATAGCGCGCTTATCCAATTCGTCTTGTCCGCGCAATCGCGCGGCTTGCGGTTGGTCCTGGTCATCACCGGCAAGGGAAACCGCGAAGACCCATTCGATCCGGTTCCGCAACGGCGCGGTGCGCTCAAGCGGCAAGCGCCTCTTTGGTTGCAACAGATGCCGCTCGCCGGCGCGGTGCTGCAAGTGTCCGAAGCGCATGTGCGCCATGGTGGGTCCGGCGCATATTATGTCTATCTTCGAAAACGACGCTGACCATCACACCAGGGCGCGGCGCGATTCCGCCACGCCGATCACCATCAGGCCGGTTGTCATCACGAAATACGCCGCGATCCCCAGAAATTGCGTTTCGAGGCCGACGCCGATGCCGATCAACAAGCCGGTCAGCCCGGGACCGATCGCCGATCCAAACACCATGACCGCAGCGGCCATCGCCTTGATCGAACCGATGTGCCGCGTACCATAGAACTCGGCCCAGAACGCATTGGGGAGCGTGCTGTTCGCACCGGTCGTCATTGCAAGGCAGAGAAACCCGATCAACATCGAAACGGGATCGTTGCCTTGCGCGAATGTTGCGAAGGCCGCCACCATCGGCAGTTGAAACCAGGGTATCAACCGAGCGGTGCCCATACGGTCTATGAGCGCGCCCGACACGAGCATCGCGACAACCCCCATCGCAGTGTAGACCGGAAACAGCGCGGCCAGTTGCAAGTGGCTCCACCCCTTGATTTCGGCAAAGTGCACCTGGTGAAAGAAAAACGCCGTATTGAATGCCGCGGGACCCAGCAAAGCTGGCGCCATGAACCAGAAAAGCGGGTGAAACAGAGCCTGTTTCCGGGTCCAGTGCCTGCCGTTCATTCCCGTAGTGGCGCTGGTTTCTGCATGTGATCGGGGCGTGCGCTCGCGTTTCAACAGCGCGCGTATCGGGAAAATGGCAAACACCGCGACGACAGCCGCCGCAACCCACAGGGCACGCCAGTCCATCGCTGTCATCAGCCAGACGAACAGCACGGGCAACATCGCCTCACCCAGGGCAAAACCGAGGCCGGCAACTGCAAGTGCCCGGCCGCGTCTTGCAACGAACCAACGCGCCATGGCGACAATGGCGATCTGGCTGCACATTCCCTGTCCGGTCAGTCGCAACAGAAAGATCACGAGAGGCAGTAGCGCGACATAGACGTTCGCGGACATGGCGACACACGCCACGGCGAGACCGATCAACACCAAGGGGCCCAAGGTCCGGACACGGAACCGATCGGCCAAACCCCCGGCCCAAAGCATGACCAATGCCGAAACGGCGGTGGCGATCGAATAGATCGCACCCCAACCAGCATGGCTCAGGCCGTAGGCAATCCGGATCTCGCCTGCAAAGACCGAGATGAAAAAGGTCTGACCAAAGCTCGACAGGAATGTCAGCAGAACTCCGGTCGTCAGCCAAGGCGCGTTTTCCGTGAAAAAGTCCGTTCGGGCCATGCCGCGCCTTGTCTCTTCACGCCTCTGGTTCAGTCAGATCGCATCGTCCAGCCAAGCGCGGAGTCGCGCGGAAATTCGGGCAGGCGCTTCTTCGTGCATCAGATGTCCGAGCCGGTCAAAGCTTTCCGACACCGCGTTCTGCATTTGCGCCGCGGCCGCGACCGACACGGTTGGCGGAACGGTACCATCCTGCTCGCCGGTCAATAACAGGCACGTCATCGAAAAAGCCGGCAGATCGGATAACAACCCGTCCAGCGACCATTGCGCCATCATCCTCAACGTTCCGTCGACATGATCGTGATCTCGGCACAGGCGTGCATAGTAGGCAGCCCCCTCTGCGTCGATAACAGAGCCTGTTTCGGCCAAAAGAGCAGAAATCCTGCGATCGGAAGACAGGCTGCGAACGATGCCCGTCACGGCGAAGGGCGTCATCGCAAGAACCCGAGCGGCCAGCGGAAACAGGAAGGCCGCCAACCCATGAAAAGGTTGCAGTGCGGCGTTCAGTCCGATGACCGGCGGGTTCCCGGACAAGCTGGCCAGCCGAAGCGCGATGGCCGCTCCCGCCGAATGCCCGACGATCGCCGCGGGCTCTATTCCTTCGCTCTCCAGAAGCACTGCCAGGTCGGTTGCCATCGCGTCCAGAGACGAGCGTTGTCGCGCGCCGAGTTGCGTGAAACCGTGACCGGGAAGATCGATGGCCACCACGCGATAGCGATCCAGGAACGCCGGCAGAATATCGCGCCAGCTATGCGTCGAGGCGCCTGCGCCATGCAGGAAAAGCAGGGTCTTGCCTTGGCCCCTGTCCTGCACGTGCCAACGATGGGGTCGGCAGGGCACGATTCTAGACCATTCGGCGTGGGGCCAGCCGGAGAAATCCTTTTGCGGGTCCATTCGTTACGCCCCGATGGCCGATCCGATCGCCTTGCTCAGCGTTCGCGCATCCGCTCGGGGCAGGGGCAGGTAGCAGGCGCCCAGCGTTGCGGCCAGGTTCTGCAGATCGCGCTGCGGACGGATACCGGTGTCGACCACCGCGCTGGCAATGTTCAATTCGCGAATCTGCAAAGCCATCCTTTCGGCATCTTCGATAGCCGCCGCACGACCGTTGCGCCCGGGCAGGGGAACATTCGCGCGGCCATCGGTCAAAAGCGCGAGCACCGGCGACAAACCCTGGTCCCGGGCCCGACGCATGATGTCCGCGCTGGCCTGCAGCCCGGCGGCCAGAGGTGTGCCTCCGCCACCCGGCAAGCCCGCTAGTCGCCGTTTGGTCTGAACCAAGGACCGGGTCGGCGGCAACACCATTTCGGCGCCAGTGCCCCGGAACGCGATCAGGGCCACATGATCGCGTTGCGCATAGGCTTCGGCCAGCAAAAGCTCGACCGCACCCTTGGTTTCGGCAAGTCGTGCCATCGCCGAGGAACCCGACGCGTCGACGGCGAAAACGATGAGCCGGTCGGATCTTTCCTCATACCTCTTCAGGTGGATGTCGGACGGGCGCAGCAAGAGCCCAGCCCGGTCAGGCGGCGCCTTGCGACGCAAAGTCTGCCAAGGCGCCGCGGCGCGCAGGGTCGCGATGACATCGATCCGCGCGCCTGAATGAGGTTTTCCGGGCCGTGCGGGCAAGGGTCGCCCGCGCCGGTTTCCACGTTTTCTGTTGCCGGAACCGTTTCCTGCCGCCCGGGGTTGCGGGGTGTCGGTGACCAGCGCTTTCAGCATTCTTGGCGGTAGCACTGCGCGTACGGCTTCGACCAGCATGTCCTTGGGCAAATCGGACAACGGACCATCACTGCACGAATCGCGGTTTTCGGGCGACCCCGGATCTTGGAGATCATCCGCCGCGTCGTCCGGCATGCATGTGGCGCGGTGGGCGAGGACAAGTTGCGCCGCGATGGCCAGGTCGTCCGATATCACCGACGGGCGACCGCTTAGCGCGGCATGTGCCCGCGCCGCGCGCAGGGCGAACAAGGGCGCGCGCATCGATGCGATGCCGAAACGCGCGGCCGCCACCGTTATCGCTGCAACCGCGTGGTCAGGAATGATGACGTCTGCCAGCCTGTCCTGAGCGCTTGTGATGTCGGTCTCGGTGAACACCGGTTCCGCCATGTCTTGCAGGCGGATTCCGTCCAGATCGACAAGGAACGCAAGTCGTTCGGTCAGCGACGGCGGCGCGGCCTCGCTCTCTTCGGCGCCCTCGTCCAGGACGATTACGACCGGACCATGACCGCTATCGATCCTTTGTGCGAGCCGTGCAGCCAGCCCGGGAGAACAGCGTTCGGCCGTCGCCAGCGTCAGCGTTCCGCACCCGGCCAACAATCCGCGCGATAGAACCAAGCGCCCCTTTGCCAGCGTCGCCGCGATATCGACGCCGCCGAGCAACTGCGAATCGTCGATCGAAGGCGATATGCGGCAACCTGGCATCGGGCCGGACACGCCGCTACGCAGAAAGGCATCGCGCGTCGCCGATGCGCGGGCGCGCAGGTGCAGGCCGCCAAGTCCGGCGGGGTCCACCGCCAGAAGGGCCCTTGCCAGATGCCCGGCGATCCAGATTTCGGCGGCGCTGTCGATCATGCGAAGACGTCTTCGACCGTGCGGGTGACCCGTGCGGTTGATCCGGCTTCATCCAGTGGGTCGCGGCGCAATCGGTGGCACAACGCCATCGGCGCCACGGTGCGCAGATGATGTCGCGAAACCGTGCTTTGCCCTTCAAAGGCAGCAAGGGCCCGCGCCGCGCGCAACAGCGTCAGCTCGCCCCGCAAGCCGTCCGAGCCCAGCGTCATGCAAAGCCGCGCGCAGTCGCGCAGCGTATCGTCCGGGGTGGCGATACCGGATAGTGCGTCGCGCGCCGTCAGGATCGCCTTGCGAATCCTCGTATCCTCGCGGCGCCATTTCTTGAGGAATGCATCCGGGTCGGTGTCGAATGCAGCGCGGCGGCGAATGACCTCGATCCGTTCTTCGATATCGGTGGGAGAACGGACCTCGACTGACAATCCGAAACGGTCGAGCAATTGCGGCCGCAGCTCTCCCTCTTCGGGGTTTCCGGAACCGACCAGCACGAACCGTGCATCATGGCGGATCGACAGGCCCTCGCGCTCGATCACGTTTTCACCCGATTGCGCGACGTCCAACAGCAGATCGACGATGTGGTCCTCCAGCAGGTTGACCTCGTCTATATACAGATACCCACGGTTCGCCCGCGCCAGCAGCCCCGGCTCGAAAGCCTTTTCGCCCCGCGTCAACGCGCGTTCGATATCCAGCGCACCGATGACGCGATCTTCGGTGGCGCCCAGGGGCAGATCGACCACCGGTGTCGGCACGCGCCGCGTCTTGCCGGAAACCGGATCGGCCCAATCGGGATGATCGGCGGCCTGCGCCGCATTGGTAGGACTGCCTTCGAGAACGGCGATTTCGGGCAGCAGCGCGGCCAGGGCGCGCACCGCCGTCGACTTGCCGGTGCCACGATCGCCGAACACCAGGACCCCGCCAATGCCGGGATCGACAGCCGTCAGGATCATTGCACGTTTCATGTCCTCCTGGCCGACGATGGCGGAAAAGGGAAAGGGCTGTTTCATGCGAACGCCTCCTTGAGAATACGCGGGCTCTGTCCGTCCCAGCTTCCGGTTTCGCCGGCCACCCGGAACCGCGCATACAATTCTTCGCTGAACCAGTTGCCGTCTCTAACGGCGCGGATCGCACGGGCATGCGGGCCATCGCGGCGGGCGAAATGCGCCATGCTGGAATCATCGGGCCAGACCGAAAAGGTCACCTGGTGCAGCAATGGAACTTCGCCGATACCGATCTTGAAAAGAACACTGGGATCGGCGCCGATCACCTGCGAGATGTCGGGAACCCGCCGCCAGAAACGCAAAGCGACCGATGGTTTGATCGTGGCGCGGGTCAGCGCCGCGATAGGGCCGGTTCCATTGTCCGACTGTGCGTCGAATGGCGTCTGACCCGACCATGCGCCACGTGACGAGATCGGCGTCAGGAACACCGTCCAGTCTTCGACGGCGCGCTTGCGATACGCAGCGAACAGCGGGTCATCGGCGATCCGCGCCCGACCCGTATCCAGGTCGGGCCACGTGCACAGAATCGCGTAGACGGCGGTATTGGGAATCGGCGTGAACCCTTCGCCTGTTCCGGAGCCGCAGAGTTTCCAGAAGCCGAGTCCATCGACTTGCGGCAGCCTGAACCGCGCCGCACCCATCATGGCCAAGGCCCAGACCCGTGCGACCCAGGACTCGAACCGGAAAAGACTCAGACTGGCGGTCTGCATGTTCGGCACCCCATGTGTCAACCAAGTCTGACACAACGAGTCGGAAAATCAAAGACTGATAACGTTGAAAACATGGCTCAACGGATTATTGTCTACTTTTCCTGACAGTGCTATCGTCGAATGATGATACAAGCGGTCCACGCAAAATCACCCCCGGTCACCGGGATTTCAAAGGCCCGGGCGATCGTGATCGGTGCCGGGCTGGGTGGGCTTGCGTCTGCCATGCGGCTAGGTGCCAAGGGCTATCACGTCACAGTTGTCGATCGGCTCGACGTGCCGGGTGGTCGCGGGTCGTGTATCTGGAAAGACGGCCATCGCTTTGACCTGGGTCCGACAATCGTCACCGTTCCCCAGGTTTTCAAGGAACTGTGGGCCGCTTGCGGCCGCGATTTCCACAGCGAGGTCGACCTTCGTCCACTCGACCCGTTCTACGAAATCCGGTGGCCCGACGGGTCCACCTTCACCGCCCGTCAGGACACCGACGCGATGAAAGCCGAAGTGGCGCGCCTTTCGCCAGGCGACGTGGCCGGCTATGAGGCATTTCTGCGGGACAGCGAAGAACGCTACTGGTTCGGCTTCGAAGACCTCGGGCGTCGCCCGATGAACAAATTGCGTGATCTGATCGAGGTGCTGCCGACCTTCGTGCGGATGCGTGCCGACCGCTCGGTGTTCGGTCACGCTGCAAAACGGGTTCGCGACGAACGGTTGCGCATGGCGCTGAGCTTTCACCCGCTGTTCATCGGCGGTGACCCTTTCAACGTCACGTCGATGTATATCCTGGTCAGCCACCTCGAAAAGGCATTCGGCGTGCATTACGCCATGGGCGGCGTAGCCGAGATGGCGCGCGCCATGGCCACTGTCGTGACCGACCAGGGTGGCCGGCTTAGGATGAATGCCGAGGTCGACGAGATCCTTGTCAGGGATGGGCGCGCGCAAGGCGTCAGGCTGAAAGACGGCGAAGTCCTGTCGTCCGACATCGTCGTGTCGAATGCCGATGCCGGGTTCAGCTATTCAAATCTGCTGCGGCACCAGACCAAACGACGCTGGACCGACCAGCGGCTGAAAAGGTCGCGATGGTCGATGGGGCTGTATGTCTGGTATTTCGGAACCAAAGGCACACGCGCGATGTGGCCTGATGTCGGTCACCACACCATTCTGAACGGCCCTCGGTATCGCGGCCTCGTGCGCGACATTTTCCTTCGGGGCAAGCTGTCCGACGACATGTCACTGTATGTCCATCGCCCGTCCGTCACCGATCCTAGTGTCGCGCCGGAAGGCGACGACACCTTCTACGTTCTCAGCCCGGTGCCGCATCTGGGTCATCGAAATCCGGTCGATTGGGACGCGGAACGCGAGCCGTATCGCGAAAAGATGATCGCGATGCTTGACAGGGAACTGCTGCCCGGTTTCGCCGACCGGATCACCGCCTCGGAAACCTTCACCCCGGTCGAATTCCGCGATCGATACCTTTCGCCCTTCGGGAGCGGGTTTTCCATAGAACCACGCATCCTGCAGTCTGCCTGGTTCAGGCCGCACAACGTGTCGGAAGAAATCGAAGGTCTTTATCTCACAGGCGCCGGAACCCATCCGGGCGCCGGATTGCCCGGCGTCGTGTCGTCGGCCGAGGTTCTGGCACAACTGGTGCCCGATGCAGTCGGCGTCGCAACTGTCGACCGATTGGCGGCGGAATGACCGGTCCCGATGCCGATATCGCGGCCTGCGCCGAGATGATCCGCCACGGATCGCTGTCCTTCCATGCCGCTTCCCGCCTGTTGCCGGCTTCGGTCCGCGATCCGGCGCTGGCACTGTATGCCTTTTGCCGGCTGGCTGACGACGCCGTCGATCTGCGGCGGGAAAAGGCGGCCGCGGTTCTCGAGCTGCGCGACCGGCTGGACCGGGTTTATGCCGGACGTCCGCGGGATGCCGCGCCGGATCGTGCCTTTGCCGCCGTGGTGGAACGGTTCCAGATGCCGCGAGCCTTGCCCGACGCCTTGTTGGAAGGCCTGGCCTGGGATGCGATGGGCCGCCGTTACGCAACCCTGTCCGACGTGCTGTCCTATTCTGCCCGTGTGGCGTCGGCCGTTGGTGCGATGATGGCCGTGCTGATGCGCGTCCGCGATGCCGATGCCCTGGCACGCGCCTGCGATCTGGGTCTTGCGATGCAGCTGACCAACATCGCCCGGGACGTCGGGGAAGATGCGCTCGAAGGCCGGCTGTACCTTCCGACCGAATGGCTGGACGAAGCCGGAATCGATCCGGATGCCTTTCTTGCCAATCCGCGCCCGACCAAAGCGATCCGCATCATGACAAGACGGCTGGTCACCGAGGCGAACCGGCTCTATTTCCGCGCCGAACCGGGTATTGCCGAGCTTCCGCTATTCTGCCGGCCGGGCATTTTTGCGGCGCGCAACATTTACGCCGGGATCGGCGGAAAGGTCTCCGAAGCGGGCTACGATTCGCTTTCGTCCAGGGCGCGCACATCGAAGCAGCAAAAAATGGGATGGCTTCTCAAGTCCTGCCTTCAGGCCGCCGCGACCACCATCTCGCCGCGGGCCGCCACGCTCTTTGCTCCACCGATGCCCGAAGTCGCGTTTCTGGTCGATGCGGCCGCGACGAGCGCGCGTGTCGCATGGCATCCGGCCGATGGGCTGCACCAGGCGTTGTCCCAGTTGGCCGCCCGAGACCACGAGGCCAGGCACCGCTTGATCGCGACGGGCGCGCGGGCTACCTGACCGTCATGTTCTGGATTTTGTTCCTTATCTTCCTTGGCGCCTGCTTCGCGGCAGGTGCGACAGGCGGCTTGTTCCCGCCCGGTCAATGGTACCGCGCGCTGAACAAACCGACCTGGACTCCGCCCGACTGGGTATTTCCCGTCGCATGGACGACGCTTTACCTTTGCATGGCGACAGCCGGCGCGCGGGTAGCGATGGCAGAGGACAACGGTGTCGCCATGGCGCTCTGGTCCTTGCAAATCGCTCTCAACGGCTTGTGGACGCCGGTGTTTTTCGGGCTAAAGCGCATCCGGCTGGGCATGGTCGTTCTGGGAGCGCTCTGGCTGGCGGTTGCCGCCTCGGTCGTCGCGCTTTGGCAAACCGATTGGATCGCGGGGATGCTTTTCCTGCCCTACCTCGCATGGGTGACCGTCGCCGGCGCACTGAATGCCAGCGTCTGGAGATTGAACCCCGGCGAGGCGCGTTAAAGCCCGAACCGCCAATTGCTGCGTCGGGGAACACGCAGCGCGAGCATCGGCTTGAGCAGCGGCGATCGGAACCGGCGCAGGTCCAAGGCCTCGTGCACACCGATGCAGTCTTCGCCCTCCAGCCGGGTTTTGACCATCGACCGCGAATAGAACGGCGCATCCAGCATGTTCATCACCTGGCGCGGCCGGGCGTCGTCATCGCCGCGCGTTTCGCGATGCACGGCCCATAATGACCGGCGAAACCGGTGCTTTTCGGGCAGGGCGATGGCGGTCCCGTTGCCATCGGTGTCAAAGTGGAACCCGGCACCCAGTTCCGATCCGTCCAGGCGCGTCGCGTCATAGAAACAGGTCGCCCCACCCTTGGCCGGAAATCGTCCCCAGGTCCAATAGGCGAAATCCTGTTCCAGCGCGCGGGTGCCGAAATTGGCATCGAAATAGCCATGCCCGCGCCACTGCCAACCCTTGGCTTCCAGATCGACCTCGATATCGGACACCGGCCCGAACGGTCGCCAGATATGCGTCCCGCTCGGCGTCAACGGCAACTCGACCCGTGTCAGCGCCGACGGGGTCACGCGAATTTGGCCGCGAACCCGCGCGATGACAGGTGGCCCGGACATCTCGTTGATGTCGATCACCAGTTGCCCCGCTTTCCACGTCATCGAGGACGGTCCCACCTCGAACCGGCGTGGGCTTTGCCGCAAAGCACTTCGTCCCCGGTCGGTCATCGTGAACCGCCCGCCGGGACCGTAAGTCGCGACGTTGATGCAAACATGGTTTTCCGGGTCCTTGCGGCCAGACCACGCATACCAGGGCGAAAAGACCGACCCTATGAACCCGATGACCGAGACGGCACGGCTGCCGCAATCCGAGATGCCGTCGACATACCACCAGGCGTAGCCGTTCGACGGGACGTCGAGGTTGAAGTTCGGGCCGTCAAGATCGCCGCGGCCGCGTGCCGTCCTGAGAGCGCCGCCATCGGCACTCCCGCCCCCGGGTGACACCCGCCGCCGCACAGCACCAGCCCCGGAATCGGCGATTTCGCCGTTGGCCGCCGGAAGGCCGCCATCATGCCGTGCGGGCTCTGCCCGTAAAGCGATCCGGCCGTGGCGGGAAAGAGCGCGTCGAATCCGCTTGGCGTCGTCAGCGCAGCTTTTCCCGGTTCCGGCGTGAAGGTCAGGCCGAAGCGCCCCAGGGTCTGGAATGTCCGTCGGTGACATGTGTCGAAGTCCTCCGGTTCAGGCAGGCGCCGCGTCAGTGGCGGCGCGTTGAGGATGATTTCAAACCGCTCCATCCGAGACGGCGAACGACCCTGGCCGCGATCCTCGGCACAAAGGTAAAGCGTTGGGTCGGACGGAAGGCAGCCGCGTTTCAGATCCTTGAATTCGCTTTTGGGATCGGACGAGAAAAAGACGTTGTGATGCACGAGATCCAGTCCCCGGACCTCGGACGCGAATGCCCAGACATTGGCCGACAGACTGCGTGGCACCCGGTCGGTTACTTGCGCAACCGAAGCGGCCGCATCGCCGAACCGACCAAGCGCAAGGGCGCGGGGGTCGCCGTTGAACACGACTTGTCCCGCCGGAAAGATCGATCCATCGGCCAGTGCGACGCCGGTCACGCCTTCGCTGTCGGTCAGGATGCGCGTGGCATGAGCGTGATACAACAGGTTGCCGCCTAATGCCTCGAAGCGGGCGGCGATCGCCTGGGCCAGCGCCGTCAATCCGCCTTCGACGACCCAGACACCATTTTCTTCCGCCTGCCAGATCAGCGACAACAGGGCGGGAACCTCGAAAGGCGAACCTCCGACATAGGTCGCATACCGACCGAACAACTGACGCAGACGCGGATCGGTGAATGTTTGACGCAGCAATATGGCTAGCGTCGCACCCGGTGCCATGGCGCCGATCAGGTGGGGGTGTCTCAGGACATGTCGGGTCAGACTGCCCAGTGTCGGATTGGCCGCTTCCATGACGGGCGCGCGGAATCCATCGAACAATTGCCGAGTGCGCTGCGAGAATGCCGAAAACTGCTGCGCCGCCCGGGTTCCGGCGAACGCGCCGATGGCCTGGGCAGAACGCGCCGTGTCGGCGTAAAGATCAAGAGGCCCGGAGTCCGGCCACCAATGCCGCGCCAGGATGTCCTGTTTGTGCAGCGTCACGTGGGCGTCCAGCGTCGACCCGGTCATTTCGAACAAGGCGTCGAAGACCGCACGCATGGTCAAAACGGTCGGACCGGCATCGACGCCGCCCGCAGGGCTGGGCACTTGCCGCATCTTGCCGCCCGGCGTGGCGTGGCGTTCGAGAATCAGCACGTTCTCGCCCGCGGCCACCAGTTCCAGCGCCGCGCATAGCCCACCGATCCCTGCGCCAATCACGATGACCGGTCCTGGGCGTCTGCGTTCGGCAATGACCGCGGCGTTCTTCATGCAGCAATAGTTGACTTGCAGCCGCGTCATGTCCAGTATGATTTACATATTGATGTCCAGAAAAACTTACACATTGGCGAGGAGCGACGATGGGATTGTCCAAACGGATCGACGCGGCAGTGGAACGTGCCATCGCCATGGGTCGTGCCGGTCCGGCGCCGGAACGCCTGTCCGGCGCCTTGCATTATGCCTGTACGCCCGGCGGGGCGCGCATCCGCCCGACGATTCTGACATCGGTGGCACTGGCATGTGGTGACGACCGTCCTTCAATCACCGATGCGGCTTCGGCCTCGCTGGAACTGGTCCATTGCGCCAGCCTCGTGCATGACGACTTGCCCTGCTTCGACGACGCCGATGTCCGACGCGGCAAGCCGTCTGTGCACCGCGCCTATTCCGAGCCCCTAGCCGTGTTGACCGGCGATTCGCTGATCGTGCTGGCGTTCAACGTCCTCTCGCGTGCCGCTGGTGACACGCCCGAACGCGCGCTTGCCTTGATCGCCGTGCTGTCGCGCCAGACGGGAATGCCGCATGGCATCTGCGCGGGACAAGGCTGGGAAAGCGAAGCGCAGATCGACCTGTCGGCCTATCACCGCGCCAAGACCGGCGCGCTCTTCATTGCGGCCACCCAGATGGGCGCCTTGGCCGCCGGGCAAGAGGCCGAGCCGTGGACCGAACTGGGCGCCCGGATCGGCGAAGCCTTCCAGGTCGCTGACGACCTGAGGGATGCGCTGTTCGACGAACAGGCGCTTGGCAAGCCGGCGGGGCAGGATGATCTGCACGGACGCCCGAACGCGGTGTCCATGCTGGGTGTCGATGGCGCGATGAAACGGCTGTCCGACATCCTTTCAGGCGCTATCGCGTCGATTCCGTCCTGCCCGGGCGAGGCGCAGCTGGCGCAGATGGTGCGCATGTATGCCGACCGGCTGACACCGTCGGCCGAGGTTCTGCGGGCCCGCGCATGACATGGCGCTTGCCGAGGACACCAAACCGATTTCACCACGTCGACCCACCTGGCGCAGCCGCCTGCTGAAGCTGGCCGCCAGTCCGCGCTTTCAAAGCTGGGCGGCGCGGTTTCCCCTGACGCGCGGCCTGGTCAGGCGCGAAGGCGAAGCCCTGTTCGGTATCGTGCAGGGTTTCGTCGCATCGCAGGTCTTGTTCGCCCTTGTCGAATTGCGCATTCCGCACCGGATCCTCGAACGGCCGGGAACGGCAAAAGAGCTTGCGTCCGAGGTCGGGCTTGCGGTCGACCGGATGCAGCGCCTGTTGCAGGCGGGCGCTGGCCTGGGCCTGTTGCGGCGGCGCGGCGATCGGTTCGCGTTGTCGACGCGCGGTGCGGCGTTGATCGGCGTGCCCGGTCTTGAAGACATGATTCGCCACCACGATCTGCTTTACCGTGACCTTGCCGATCCGGTTGCGTTTCTGCGGGGCGATACCCAGCCCGAACTCGCGCGCTTCTGGCCCTACGTGTTCGGCGCCGGAGCGGCCGAGGATCCGGATACGGCGCGGCGCTACTCGGACCTGATGGCGCAGTCGCAGGGCCTTGTCGCGCAAGAGGTGCTTCAAACCGTTTCGCTGCAGGGAACAACACGCCTGATGGATATCGGAGGTGGCACCGGCGCCTTTGCGGCCGCCGCGTTGAAGGCCACTCCGGGCCTGATCGTGACGTTGATGGACTTGCCGCAGGTTATCGATGCCGCGCGAACGCGACTGGCTGGATCGCCGGTGCTGGAACGCCTGCACTTCTTCCCCGGATCGTTCCGCGATGATCCTTTGCCGTCCGGGGCCGACGCCGCGACATTGGTCCGGGTGCTTTACGACCATGCCGACGACACGGTGACGGCGCTTCTGCAGAAAGTGAAACGGGCGCTGCCGCCGGGCGGTCGACTGATCGTGGCGGAACCGATGTCGGGTGGCGAAACGCCTGATCCCATAGGTGATGTCTACTTTGCCTTCTACTGCATGGCGATGCGGACCGGGACGGTGCGCAGCCAGGCAGAAATCGCGGCGCTTCTCGCCGAAGCAGGCTTTGTCGATATCCAGACGCCCAGGCCACTCCGCGCGTTCGTCGCCTCGGTCGTGACGGCCCGCGTGCCAAGCGCATGAACCGCCGCCGTCCATAGTTATTGACAGTTGCGTATGTCTAGATAAACTTACACGTAAGCTGTAAACTAAAACGTACACATCCGGGGATTCGCCCGGTGGTCCAACGCGAAGCGCAAAGGGGGATGCAAGATGCCGACGCAAGCCGTTCTGCTCCGCGGTCCCCAAGATCTGAGCTTGTCAGACGTTACGCTGAACGAGCCATCCGCCACCGATATCGTTGTCGATATCCGGCATTCGGGGATTTCCACCGGAACCGAGAAACTGTTCTGGTCCGGCGCCATGCCGCCCTTTCCCGGCATGGGTTATCCGCTGGTGCCTGGATACGAAGCGGCGGGCGAAGTGGTGGAGGCCGGTTCGCAAACCGGTTTCCGGCGCGGCGAACATGTCTTCGTTCCCGGAGCCAATTGCTATGACGGCGCGTTCGGCCTGTTCGGGGGCGCGGCGTCGCGTCTTGTCACGGATGCCTCGCGCGTCACGCGGATCGACCCCGCGATGGGCGCCAGCGGTGCCCTGCTGGCGCTGGCCGCCACCGCCCGCCACGCGATGGCCGGGTTCGGCAAGGCGCTGCCGGAACTGATCGTCGGGCATGGCGTTCTCGGCCGGCTCATGGCGCGGCTGACGGTTGCCGCCGGTGCGCCCGCGCCAACCGTCTGGGAAATCGATCCGGCGCGGATGGATGGTGCGCAGGATTACCCGGTCTGCCGCCCCGAAGACGACCCGCGCCGGGACTACAAGACCATCTACGATGCATCCGGCAACGGCGCCTTGCTGGACGACCTCGTCGGCCGCATCGCCAAGGGTGGCGAAATCGTGCTGGCGGGGTTTTATGCGGCGCCGCTGCAATTCGCCTTTCCGCCCGCCTTCATGAAAGAGGCGCGGTTCCGCGTTGCCGCCGAATGGGACCGCGACGACCTGACCGCGACCCGCGCGCTGATCGAAACCGGCGCGCTCAGCCTCGACGGCCTGATCACGCACCAAGCCCCGGCAACGGAGGCACCGAACGCCTATCGCACCGCGTTCGAAGATCCGGCCTGCCTGAAAATGATCCTCAATTGGGAGACCGTCGCGTGAAAGATGAAATCCCGAACCTGTCCGGTTACGACCAGCGGCTGCGCGAAGAGGCGGCCGAGGGCGACGACGAAATCCCCGTGACCGAGCCGAAATCAAAGACGCAGATCATCGCGATCTACGGCAAGGGCGGCATCGGCAAGTCCTTCACGCTGGCCAATCTCAGTCACATGATGGCCGAACAGGGCAAACGCGTGCTGTTGATCGGCTGCGATCCGAAATCCGACACCACGTCGCTGCTGTTCGGTGGCAAGGCCTGCCCGACGATCATCGAGACTTCGACCAAGAAGAAGCTGGCCGGCGAAGAGGTGAAGATCGGCGATGTCTGCTTCAAGCGCGGCGGTGTCTTCGCGATGGAGCTGGGCGGACCCGAAGTGGGTCGCGGCTGCGGCGGGCGCGGAATCATCCACGGTTTCGAGCTGCTGGAAAAGCTGGGCTTCCACGATTGGGACTTCGACTTTGTCCTGTTGGATTTCCTGGGTGACGTGGTCTGTGGCGGCTTCGGTCTGCCGATCGCGCGCGACATGGCGCAAAAGGTGATCCTGGTCGGATCGAACGACCTGCAATCGCTGTATGTCGCCAACAATGTCTGCTCGGCGGTCGAATATTTCCGCAAGCTGGGCGGCAATGTCGGTGTGGCGGGGTTGGTCATCAACAAGGATGACGGCTCGGGCGAGGCACAGGCCTTTGCCGACGCGGTGAACGTGCCCGTTCTGGCCTCGATCCCGCAAGACGACGACCTGCGCAAGAAATCCGCCAATTACCAGATCGTCGGCACCGCCGCCGGTCCCTGGGGGGCGCTGTTCGCCGAACTGGGCCTGAACGTCGCCGAAGCGCCGCCGGTGCGCCCCAAGCCGCTGGATCAGGACGGGCTTCTGGCGCTTTTCGATGGCTCGGAGACCGGCGCCGGCGTGGTGCTGGAGCCTGCGACCGACATCGACATGCGCGGCAAGAACGCCGCGCCAATACCCTCGCTCGAGGTGATCTACGACGACGCATGACGGCAAGCCCGGGGGCCAGCCCCGGACCTCCGAAATTAACTTGGCAAGACGAAGACTGGGACGTGAGCAAAGAAGCGACATATGACGAGGCGGCCGAGGTCGCGGTGATCCGGGGAGAAGTCCCGGAACGCGCATCCGAACCCGTCCAGGGTCTGGGATGTCATTCCGGCGCGGAGATGGAAAAGGCCGCGCGGATGGCCGGCAACTCCGAGATGCTCGACCGCTTTGCCCGCGACTACCCGCAAGGCCCGCATGACAAGCCGCAATCCATGTGCCCCGCCTTCGGATCACTGCGCGTGGGGTTGCGGATGAAACGGGTGGCGACGGTGCTTTCCGGCTCGGCCTGCTGTGTCTACGGTCTGACCTTTGTCAGCCATTTCTACGGCGCGCGTCGGTCGGTGGGCTATGTCCCGTTCAATTCCGAAACCCTGGTTACCGGCAAGCTGTTCGAGGATATCCGCGACGCAGTGCACCAGATGGCGGACCCGGCACATTACGACGCCATCGTCGTGACTAACCTGTGCGTTCCGACGGCATCCGGTGTGCCCCTGCGGCTTTTGCCGGACGAAATCAACGGCGTGCGGATTGTCGGCATAGACGTACCCGGTTTCGGCATCCCGACCCACGCCGAGGCCAAGGATGTGCTGGCGGGCGCCATGCTGTCCTATGCCCGCAAGGAAGTGCAGGCCGGTCCGGTGGCAGCACCGGTCGGCGGCAAGTCGGATCGGCCAAGTGTCGCGTTGCTGGGTGAGATGTTTCCGGCCGATCCGATGATGATCGGCGCCATGCTGGCGCCCCTGGGGCTGGCCGCCGGGCCGGTCGTGCCCTGCCGCGAATGGCGCGAACTCTACGGTGCGCTGGACTGCGGCGCAGTGGCGGCGATCCATCCCTTCTACACAGCCGCGATCCGCGAATTCGAAGCTGCCGGTCGGCCGATCGTCGGCTCGGCTCCGGTGGGGCATGACGGCACAGCCGCCTGGCTGGCTGGAATCGGCGACGCCTTCGGCTTGCCCGCCGACCGTGTGGCCGCCGCGCAGAACGCCTTTCTGCCCGCGATCAAGGGCGCGCTGGCCGCGGCACCGATCAAGGGTACAATCACGCTGTCGGGATACGAGGGCAGCGAATTGCTGGTCGCGCGGCTGCTGGTCGAAAGCGGGGCCGACCTGCGCTATGTCGGCACTGCCTGCCCGCGCACCCGCTGGTCCGATCCCGACCGCGAATGGCTCGAGACCAGGGGGATCAAGGTGACGTTCCGCGCGTCGCTCGAAGACGACCTGGCGGCGATGGAAGCCGTCAAACCCGATCTTGCCATCGGCACCACGCCGGTCGTTCAGAAGGCCAAGGAACTGGCCATCCCCGCGCTCTATTACACCAACCTGATTTCCGCCCGTCCGCTGATGGGCCCGGCCGGCGCCGGATCGCTGGCCGAAGTGGTCAACGCCGCCATCGCCGGCAAGGCGCGGATGGACGGAATGAAAGCGTTCTTCGAGGGCGTCGGCCACGGCGATACGGCCGGTGTCTGGGAAGGCGAACCGAACCTGCGCCCGGATTTCCGCAACCAGAACCTCAAGAAGCTCGAGCGCGCCGAAAAGGCCCGCATCGCCGCCAACGGAGGTGTGACGTGCTGATCCAGGACCACGACAGGGCAGGAGGCTATTGGGGCGCAGTTTATGCCTTTTGTGCCGTAAAGGGCCTGCAGGTCGTGATCGATGGCCCGGTAGGCTGCGAAAATCTGCCTGTGACCTCGGTGCTGCACTACACCGACGCGCTGCCGCCGCACGAATTGCCCATCGTGACCACCGGTCTGGGCGAGGAAGAACTGGGCCGCGACGGAACCGAAGGGGCGATGAAACGCGCGTGGGGCACGCTCGATCCGGCTTTGCCCGCCGTCGTCGTAACCGGATCGATCGCCGAGATGATCGGCGGCGGTGTGACGCCTATGGGCACCAGCATCCAGCGGTTCCTGCCGCGCACGATCGACGAAGACCAGTGGGAATGCGCTGACCGCGCCATGACCTGGATCTTCACCGAATTCGGCATGACCAAGGGCCGGATGCCGCCCGAGAAGAAGCGCGAAGAAGGCGCAGCGCCCCGCGTCAACATTCTCGGGCCGATGTACGGCACGTTCAACATGCCTTCGGACCTGGCCGAGATCCGACGCCTGGTCGAAGGCATCGGCGCCGAGATCAACATGGTGATGCCGCTGGGCGCCCATCTGGCCGAGATGCGCAACCTCGTGAATGCCGACGTCAACATCTGCCTGTATCGCGAATTCGGACGAGGCCTGTGCGAGCTGCTGGGCAAGCCCTATCTGCAGGCGCCCATCGGCGTTGAAAGCACGACGAAATTCCTGCGCAAACTGGGCGAGTTGCTGGGGCTGGACCCTGAGCCGTTCATCGAGCGCGAAAAGCATTCGACGCTCAAGCCGGTCTGGGATCTGTGGCGTTCCGTCACCCAGGATTTCTTTGCCACCGCGAATTTCGGGATCGTCGCGAACGAAACCTATGCCCGCGGCATACGCAATTACCTGGAAAACGATCTGGGCCTGCCCTGCGCCTTCGCGGTGGCGCGCTGCGCCGGTACCAAGACCGACAACGACGCGGTGCGCGCGCTGGTGCACGGTCGTCGGCCGCTGATCCTGATGGGGTCGATCAACGAAAAGATGTACCTGGCCGAAACGCAGGCGGGGCATGGGCCGCAGCCCACCTTCATCCCCGCCAGTTTCCCCGGAGCGGCGATCAGACGCCACACCGGCACGCCATTCATGGGTTACGCCGGCGCGACCTACCTGCTGCAAGAAGTCTGCAACGGGTTGTTCGACGCGCTGTTCCACATATTGCCGCTGGGCAGCGTGATGGATCAGTCCGAAGCCACGCTGACGCCCCTGCGCCGTGACTTTCCCTGGGATGCCGATGCCCAGGCCGAACTGGATCGGATCGTGGCGCAGCACCCGGTGCTGACACGGATTTCCGCAGCCAAGAACTTGCGCGACGCGGCAGAGGCCGCCGCGCTCAAAGAGGGGGCCGAAAGGGTGGTTCTGGAAACCGTCCAGGCACTGGCGCCCCGCACCTCAGGAGGACCCGCATCATGACGGATTTCACCTCGAACGCTCCGCGTCGCACCGCCAAGCGCGGCACGGAGTACCACGTCTATTTTGCCCTGCTGTTCATCCTGGCGATCCCGTTCGCCACGGTGTTCTGGCTGGCCGACGTGTTCCAGAAACAGACCCTGTTCCTGCACGGACCGCTTGCGCGGGCCTGGGCCGAGGCTGACCGGATCACGCCGCTGATCTTTTCTGCCTGATCCGTCAGGCAGAACCGAAACTGACCGTCCGGCAACGGATGGGAAGGCCCCCGTGACTTGCCACGGGGAACCCGGCCGCAGGGTGTGCGGCGTCAGTCTGAACGTTCCGGAGGAAAGTTAATGGCTGATAACTCAGACCTGTCGTTCACGGGTCTTACGGACGAACAGGCGCAAGAGCTGCATTCCGTCTACATGAGCGGCCTCTGGCTGTTCTCGGCGGTTGCGGTGGTCGCACACCTCGCGACCTTCATCTGGCGTCCGTGGTTCTGAGGAGGGCAACATGGCAAAGTTCTACAAGATCTGGCTCGTGTTCGACCCCCGCCGCGTTTTCGTGGCGCAGGGCGTCTTCCTTTTCCTGCTGGCGGCGATGATTCATCTCGTCCTGCTCAGCACGGAGCACTTCAACTGGTTTGAAATCGCAGCCCAGAAAGCGGCCGGCGGTTAAACACCGGCCCGTCTGGGTGGTGTGAACCAGGAAGGACCAAGAAAAGCGCTGCGGGCGGCCCCGGATGGCCGGTCGCCCGCGGCCAACCTACAGGAACGACGGCACGGTCGACAGACGCGCCGCCAAACGCGGAGACAAGAAGATGGCGCTGCTCAGCTTCGAGAAAAAGTATCGCGTCCGCGGAGGGACGCTGATCGGCGGCGATCTGTTCGACTTCTGGGTGGGCCCCTTCTACGTGGGCTTTTTCGGGGTCACGACCGCCTTTTTCAGCCTTCTTGGCACGATCCTCATTCTTTGGGGCGCGTCCCAGCAGGGCACCTTCAACCCCTGGCTCATCAATATCGCGCCGCCCGACCTGAGCTATGGTCTGGGCATGGCGCCGCTGATGGAAGGCGGTCTTTGGCAGATCATCACGATCTGCGCGACCGCGGCCTTCGTCAGCTGGGCGCTGCGCGAGGTCGAGATCTCGCGCAAGCTGGGCATCGGCTATCACGTGCCCTTCGCCTTCAGTTTCGCGATCCTCGCCTACGTCACGCTGGTGATCTTCCGCCCGCTGCTGATGGGCGCCTGGGGGCACGGATTTCCCTACGGGATTTTCAGCCACCTCGATTGGGTCAGCAACACCGGCTATGCCTACCTGCACTTCCATTACAACCCGGCGCACATGCTGGCGGTGACGCTGTTCTTCACAACGACGCTGGCACTGGCGCTGCATGGCGGCCTGATCCTGTCTGCGGCGAACCCCGAAAAGGGCGAACTGATGAAGACGCCGGATCACGAAGACACGTTCTTCCGTGATTTCATCGGCTACTCGGTCGGCACGCTCGGCATTCACCGCCTCGGCTTCCTTCTCGCCATCAACGCCGTCTTCTTCTCGGCGGTCTGCATCATCATCTCGGGCCCGGTCTGGACCAAGGGCTGGCCGGAATGGTGGAGCTGGTGGCTCGAAATGCCCATCTGGGGCTCCAACGTGGGATTGTGACCAATGTGGAACCAACCTGAATATCAGAACATCTTCACGCAGGTGCAGGTCCAGGGTCAGCCCGAATGGGGCATGGAAACCCCCGAGGCGCACCGCGAACGCGGCACCTGGGCCCGCTTCTCGACCCTGGTCGGCTGGCTTGGCAACGCGCAGCTGGGGCCGGTCTACCTGGGCTGGACCGGGCTTGTGTCGATCGCCACCGGCACGCTGGCACTGAACATCATCGGGATCAACATGCTGGCGCAGGTCGGCTGGTCGATCCCGGAATTCCTGCGACAGGGATTCTGGCTTGCGCTGGAACCACCCAGCCCGGAATACGGATTGCGCATGCCGCCGCTGGACGATGGCGGCTGGTACATGATCGCAAGCCTGTTCCTGCTGGTTTCCGTCATGACCTGGTGGGCGAGGACCTGGTTTCTTGCCGCCGAGCACAAGATGGGCAAGCACATCTTCTGGGCCTTTGGCAGCGCGATCTGGCTGTTCCTGGTTCTGGGGCTCTTCCGCCCGATCCTGATGGGCAGTTGGTCGGAAATGGTGCCATACGGGATCTTTCCGCATCTCGACTGGACCACCGCGTTCTCGATCCGGTACGGAAACCTGTACTACAACCCCTTCCACGCGCTTTCGATCGTGTTCCTCTACGGGTCGGTCCTGCTGTTCGCCATGCATGGTGCGACCATCCTGGCCGTGACCCGCTATGGCGGGGACCGCGAACTGGAACAGATCGTCGACCGCGGCACCGCCACCGAACGTGCGGCGCTGTTCTGGCGCTGGACCATGGGCTTCAATGCCACGATGGAGGGCATCCACCGCTGGGCCTGGTGGTTCGCGGTGCTGACACCGATCACCGGTGGGATCGGCATCCTTCTGACCGGCACGGTCGTCGACAACTGGTTCATCTGGGCACAGGAGCATCACTTCGCTCCGATGTATGACGGCAGCTACGGCTACGAGGCATACGGCTCTTACGAAGCCTTCATCGGGAAGGAGAACTGATCATGCTTCCCAAGTGGTTCAACGACTGGAACTCGAAAAACCCCACCGACATCTACGGGCCGGCGATCCTGGTGGGATCGCTGGGCGGGGCGGTCATCCTGGCGGTTCTGCTGATCTCGTTCGGTCAACCCTACGCGACCGACAGCATGCAGACCGGTCCCCGCGGGACGGGCATGTCGGTGCCCGAGTTCAAGGCCGACCTGGCCAAGCCCGACCCGACGATCGATGGCTACTACACCGAAGCCCCCTATGTCCCCGCGGGAGGCGAAGCGCTGGCCAGGGATGTCTATCAGAACGTCCAGGTGCTGGGCGATCTGACCGAGGACAACTTCAACCGGGTCATGAATGCGATCACCAACTGGGTCGCTCCGGAACAGGGATGCGCCTATTGCCACGGTGATGTGGATCTCGAGCAATACGGCGAGGACAATCTGTATACCAAGGTCGTCGCGCGCAACATGATCCAGATGACCCAGGCCATCAACGATGGCTGGGACGGGCATGTGAACGCCAACAAGCAGGTCGGCGTGAATTGCTACACCTGCCATCGCGGCCAGAACGTGCCGTCGGACATCTGGTTCCGGATCACCCCGGTGACCGAGGCGACGGCGGGTTGGGCGTCGGTGCAGAACCGTGCGACATCGCTGTCGCAATACACCTCGCTGCCCTCGGACGCGCTCGAGGCCTATCTGCTGGGCTACGAACAGATCGGTGTGCACGACCTGGAAAGCCACGTGGCGGAATACCCCGCCGACGGCATCCAGACCTGGCAACACGCGGAACGGACGTTCAGCCTGATGAACTACGTGTCCAATTCGCTTGGTGTGAATTGCGTTTTCTGCCACAACAGCCGCGCCTTCTACGACCCCGAACAGGTCACCCCGCAATGGGGGACCGAACAGCTCGGGATCGGCATGGTGCAAGAGATCAACAACGAATGGCTCGTGCCCCTGAAGGACACCTACCCCCCAGAGCGGCTTGGTCCGGTTTATCAGGACGCGCCCAAGGCCGCCTGCAAGACATGTCACAAGGGGTATCAGCAGCCCTTGCAAGGCATGAACGTGATCGGTGACTGGCCCGAACTCGCGGCCAGCGGACCGCCGGTCTACCAATGACCATCGGGGGCTGAACCTTCCCAGCCCCCGATGGCGCCAGATCCGGGCCTGCGCATTTCCCATGGTCAGGTCCGGATATCGGGGCCTCAACCCCGGTTCCCTTCCTGTTGGCAACAGGAACCTGGCGCCACGTTCATCGGCACCCCCGTGCGAACGTGGCGCCTATCCTTTCAAGGAGGCTGCCCATGACCCGCCCGGAAACCCCCCATCTCGATCGCGTTGCAGGCCCCGCGGATCTGCGACGGATGGACGACCGGACACTGGCACATGTGGCCGACGACCTGCGCGCCGAGGTGATTTCCGCCGTGTCCGAAACCGGCGGGCATCTGGGATCGTCACTGGGCGTCGTCGAGCTGAGCGTGGCGATCCACGCGGTCTTCAACACCCCGGTGGACAAACTGATCTGGGACGTCGGCCATCAGTGTTATCCGCACAAGATCCTGACCGGCCGTCGCGACCGCATCCGCACCCTGCGCCAGAAGGACGGGTTGAGCGGGTTCACCAAACGGTCGGAATCGCAGTTCGATCCGTTCGGCGCCGCGCATTCGTCGACGTCGATTTCCGCAGCCCTGGGATTCACGGTCGGCCGCGACATGGGTCGCCCGACCGGCGATGCCATCGCCGTGATCGGCGACGGCTCGATCAGTGCCGGCATGGCCTACGAGGCGTTGAACAATGCCGGGCACGAGGGGCGACGGCTGTTCGTGATCCTGAACGACAACGAAATGAGCATCGCCCCGCCGGTCGGCGCGATGTCGTCCTATCTGTCGCGGCTTTATGCCAACGAACCTCTGGCGCGGATGAAATCGCTGGCCGAGGGCTTCGAGGCGTCGTTGCCCTACCCGATGCGCGAAGGCGCCAAGCGGGCGCGGCAATTGGTGACCGGCGCCATGCAGGGATCGGGCACCTTGTTCGAGGAGCTGGGGTTCGACTATGTCGGGCCGATCGACGGGCACGACCTGGACCAACTGCTGCCGGTTTTGCGTGCGGCGCGCGCACGGGCGACCGGGCCGGTCCTGATCCATGTCTGCACAGTCAAGGGCAAGGGATTCGCCGCCGCCGAAGGCAGCGCCGATCGCGGCCATGGCGTGTCGAAATTCGACCCGGTTACAGGGCAACAAGCCAAGTCAAAGCCGAACGCACCCAGCTATACCAGCGTCTTCGGCGAAGCGCTGACGGCAGAGGCTGCGCGTGATTCCGACATCGTCGCCGTGACCGCCGCGATGCCTTCGGGCACCGGTGTGAACATCATGGCCAAACGCTTTCCCGCACGGGTCTTCGACGTGGGCATCGCCGAACAGCATGGCGTGACCTTCTCCGCCGGGATGGCTGCCAGCGGGCTCAAGCCGTTCTGCGCGATCTACTCGACCTTTCTGCAACGCGGCTACGACCAGGTGGTGCATGACGTCGCCTTGCAGGGTCTTCCGGTGCGCTTCGCCATCGATCGGGCCGGGCTGGTCGGTGCCGATGGCGCAACCCATGCAGGCGCCTTCGATGTCGCCTACCTTGCGAACCTGCCGGGTTTTACCGTGATGGCCGCGGCCGACGAGGCCGAACTGGTGCACATGGTCGCCACCGCTGCGGCGCATGACGCCGGCCCCATCGCCTTCCGTTATCCGCGCGGGTCCGGAACCGGCGTCGCACTGCCCGAACGCGGGACGGTTCTCGAGATCGGCAAGGGCCGCGTGTTGCGCGAAGGGTCGGACGTGGCGTTGTTGTCGTTCGGAGCACATCTGCCGGAAGTCAACGCCGCTGCCGACCTGCTGGAAGGTGACAGCTTGTCCGTGACCGTTGCGGACGCGCGGTTTGCCAAGCCGCTGGACATGGACCTGATCCGCAGGCTGTCGCGCAACCACAAGGCGCTGATCACTGTGGAGCAGGGCGCGCAGGGCGGATTCGGCGCAATGGTGCTGCACGCGCTCGCGGCCGAAGGGTTGCTGGATCGCGGTCTGTGTATCCGCACCCTGACCCTGCCCGACCGCTTCATCGAACAGGCCAGCCCGGACGAGATGTATGCCGATGCCGGGCTGACCCGTTTCGACATCGCCGACCACGTGCGTCGCGCGATGCGCATCCCGGGCAAGATCGTGTCGCTGCCGGGTCGAGCGTGATCCAAAGGCGCGCTGCGCGCACGGACAAGAACGCGTTCGGGCCACGCAGGCCTTGGGGAGGGCCAGCCCTCCCCAAACCCCACCCGGGATATTTCCGGCCAGGTGAAGATCACGAGGTGGCGACGAAATCCGTGCCGAAAATGCGGTCGGCATAGAGGTCGAGATAGATCCGAAGCCACGGCGTGAATTGTGCAGGTTGCGCGGTGACCCGGGCCAGGAGATCGGCGTATCCAACCCAGTCGGTATCCATGACTTCGGCTGAATCAGGCTCGATTCCCAGGTCGATCGGCGCCTCGGCAACGAAGATGTCGACCACCTCGTGTTCGATCATGCCATTGCCGACATCGGCGCGATATTCGACCCGGTCGCGAAACAGCGGGTCAAGCCCGGTGATCCCCAGTTCCTCGTCCAGCCGCCGGATCGCGCAGGCGCGGCTGTCTTCGTCCCAGTCCGGGTGGGTGCAGCAGGTGTTCGCCCACAATCCCGGCGTGTGGTATTTCTCCAGGGCGCGGCGCTGGATCAGCACCCGATCGCCGGCCAGTACGAAGACCGATACCGCCTTGTGCCTGAGACCCCTGACATGGGCCTCGAGCTTTTCGACGGGGGTCAGTTCGCCGTCGACCCAGGCGGGGATGTGGATGGTCATACATGCGTCTCCGCGACGAGTCCGGTCAGGTGGCGCAGGTTTTTGAACCCGATCTTGAGATGCGCCAACGGACGCGCCTTGACCAGTTTCTTGTTCATGTAAGCCTCGAAGGTCAAGCGCTGGACATCGATGTCGTGGCACAGCGACACGAACCGCTCGCGGCGTGAATCCGAGCGGTAATAGGCGTCCTGCATGGCGCCGAGCACCTTGAAGACGTTCTTGTGCTCGCGCATGAACAGCTTGCGCGCCAGCGCCAGATCGGTGATCCGTCCGCTGGCCAGTGTCGCCGCGGCGGCCGTCGCGGCGTGGCGCCCGCCGATCATCGCGTAGTAGATGCCCTCGCCCGAACTGGGCGCGACCACGCCTGCTGCATCGCCTGCCAGCACCACATCGCGGGCGTTGTCCCAGAAGCGCAACGGTTTCAGCGGGATCGGCGCACCTTCGCGGCGCAGCGTGTCGCAATCGGCAAGGCCCGATGCCTGGCGCAGTGCGGCGGTGGCATCCTTTAGGCTGACGTCGCCGACGAATGTTCCCATCCCGACGCTGGCGGATCGGCCGTGCGGAAAGACCCAGCCGTAGAAGTCCGGGCTGATCGCGCCGTCATAGATCACGTCGCAGCGCGTCGGATCATAGCTGTCGTTTGTGGTGTCGGGCGCCGCGATGATTTCATGATAGGCAAAGACCAGCGGGGTCTTGTCACCACCCGGTATTTCCTGGGCGGCGACCCGGCTCTTGGCCCCGTCGGCACCGATGATCAGGCGGGTTTCGACCCGCTTTTCGGCGCTGTTCTTTTTGTCGCGGTAGACCACCCATCGGCGTTTGCCCTCGCGTTCGATCCGCAGGAACGTTCCGGTCAGGCGTTCGGCCCCGGCTGCCTCGGCCCGGGCGCGAAGGAACGGGTCGAAATCCTTGCGGTCGACCATGCCGACGAACCCGTTCTCGATCGGGATATCGACGCGCCGCCCGGTGGGCGAGATCATCCGCGCGGTGGTGATTTTGGCGATCAGCAGGTCATCCGGGATATCGAAATCCGCGATCAGGCGTGGCGGGATGGCCCCGCCGCAGGGCTTGATCCGGCCCTCGCGGTCCAGCAGTGCGACGGAATGGCCGCTATTAGCCAGATCGGCTGCGGCTGTGGCGCCCGAGGGGCCGCCCCCGACGACGACGACATCGAACATCGATTACTCTCCCGGAACGAAATGCGCGCCGGTCGGGCGCGGGGTCATGATGCGGGCCGCCATGACGGCGGCCGCGGTGAACAGCAGCGCTTCGGCCGCGAAGACAGCACCGAAGGCGGGCGCGTCGGGCAGGACCTGCCGCATGAGATCGACCGCCGCGGCGCCGGTCAGCCCGCCGAATCCGGCGGCGATGGCCTGCGCGGCGCCCCACAGGCCCATGCGCGTGCCTTCGCGCTTGTCCCGCCCCTGTCCGGCGAGTGCCATCATCGATCCGATCGCGGCGACGGCGAACATGCCGTTGCAGAAGCCCAAGGCGATCACGGCCGCGCGCAAGGCGGCATCCGAGCCGGTTTCCGCCGAAAGCGCCACGGCGACAAGGCTCAGCGCCGAACCCAGACAGCCCAGGATCACCCAGCTGCGCAAACTGCCTATGCGAAGCCCGGTCGCGGCGATGCCCACGGTCAGCATGCCCAGAAAGACACCACCGTTCTGCATGCCCGACAATTGCGTGGTCTGACCGGGTGTCCAGCCGAACACCAGCCCGGCATAGGGTTCCAGGATCAACTCCTGCATGAAATAGGCGGTCATGCTGAGAAAGACGAAAACAGTGAACAGCCGTGCCTCGCGCTCGGCCCAGATCTCGGCAAGGCCTTCGCGAAACGGCACCGGATCCGGTTCGGGGGTGACGGTCAGCCCGCGTTCGATGCGCACCGTCACGGCGACGGTCAGGATCAGCGCGAGAACCGCAACACCGCCCACGACCCGCAACAGGCGCGCCGGTGAATAGGGGTCGAGCATCGCGCCAACCACACCGGCGGTCACGGCGATCCCGAATATCATCATCAGCCAGGTCACCGTGGCAGCCGCAGCACGGCGCCGCGGCGCGGTCGCGGTGGCCAGCAAGGCCAGCAGCGAAGTGCCTGATGCGCCTACCCCGAGTCCGATCAGGGCATAGGCGAAAACCGAAAGAGAGACACCCAGAAACAGGCTCTGTTCCAGCAGGATCACGCCGCACGCGGCCAACACACCGCCCACGGCCAATACCGCCATCCCGGCGCGGATCCACAAGGTGCGGTTGCCGCCGGTATCCGACAGAAAGCCCCAGCTGGGCCGGGTGATCTGGATGCCGTAATGCAGCCCGACCAGCAATCCCGGCAGCAGCGCGGGCAACGCCAGTTCCACCACCATCAGCCGGTTCAGCGTCGACGTGGTCAGCACCACGATGGCACCAAGCGCCATCTGCACCAGGCCCAGTCGGACTATGGACAGCCAACTCAGCGTCATGCGCCCAGCCCCCGCAAGGCCAGGGCGGCGATCATCATGCCCGAGATATACATCAGCACTCCGGTCCCGTTGTACCACGGCGCTTTCGCCCTGGGGTCGCGCAACATCACGGACATGGCCCAGACCTGGCCCAGGCACAGCAGCAGGACACCTGCCGCAAAGGCCGGCTTGCCCCAGGCGACCAGCGCTATGATCACCATGACCTGCGGTATCAGCATCACCGCGCAGGCGATCCGCGCCGCACGGTCGGCGCCCATCGTGACGGGCAGTGACTTCACCCCGGTCTGCCGGTCGCCTTCAAGCGCCTTGAAATCGTTCAGCGTCATGATGCCATGCGCTCCGATGCCATAAAGAAGGGCGACGAACACCATCTGCGGAGCCGGTAGCGCCTGCAACAGCACGGCGGCGCCAGTGAACCAGGGCAGGGTCTCATAGCTGAGACCCACCAGGCCCGGCCCCCACCAGCCCGACCGTTTCAGACGAACCGGTTCGGCCGAATAGGCCCAGGCGGCAAGCACACCGATGCAGGTTGCGAAAAACCCCCAAAGACCCAGAAACGATCCCACCACCAAAGACAACGCCGACATCGCCAACGCGATCCACAACCCCCACCGGCCCGGAATGCGGCCCGAGGGAATGGGTCGATCGGGTTCGTTGATGGCATCGACGTGGCGGTCGCACCAATCGTTGGCCGCTTGGCTCATGCCGCAGACGATCGGGCCGGCCAAAATCACGCCCAGCAGCGCCAGCCCCCAATGTTCGGCAAAGGACGCCCCCGACGACACCATCCCGCACAGATATGCCCACATCGGAGGAAACCAGGTGACAGGCTTGATCAACCGCAGCATTGCTGCGGGATCAGGCATCTGCCGAGAGTGTAAATTCAGGCTGACAGACATGTGTAAACTAGATACGACATGTCGAGTCGGCGCAAGAAAAACCGTTGAGTTGGAGGGGCTATTCGTCGCCGTCGCCGTCGCGGCTCAGCAACCCGTATTTTCGCAGCTTCACATACAGGCTCTGGCGCGACAGGCCCAGCATTTCGGCGGCGGCCACGCGGTTGTTCCGGGTCAGGTTCACCGCGGTTTCGATGCACATCTTTTCCACCACGTCCGTGGTTTCAGCCACGATTTCCTTGAGCGACGCCGAGCCGACCAGTTCCATCACGTTGCGGTTGGAGTCGTCGGTGGTCTGGAGCGGGCTTCTCCGGAACGCCTCGACACGGCTGGCGTCGCGGATGACGAAACCCAGTTCGGGTTCCGAGCGGTCGTTCAGATACGTCACCGACAATTCGACCGCCGTTCGGGCGCCGAAATCGTTGACGATCTTGGTTGCGTACATGCGCATCTGCCCGGCCCGGCGGGCGTTTTCGACCAACACGCTCATGTCGATCTGGCCGCGCCCCAGGAAATCGCTGAGGTTCCGGCCCTTGACGTCGACGAGGTGCGCGGCATCGACAAGATCCAGAAACGCGTCGTTGCCGGTCTGGACCTGTCCCGTGATCGAAGTGAAGACGACGGCGTCCGCACCCTTTTCGAACAGGGCCATCAGGTTCGTGCTCAGGTCATCCGGAGCGGCACTGGCGCCATCGGTCGTGCTCAGCCGGCAGATCAGCACGCGCTCGCCGGCGGCGCGAAACACGTTGGGCGTGATGACGATCCGTTGTCGGCCGCGTTTCGTCTGCAGATCGAAACCCGAGGCGGATTCCGAAATGGCGGTGTTCACCAGGCTTTCGATGAATTCGTCGCGCCGCCGGTCGCGGAATTCCTGCGCAAACGACACGCCGATCAGATCTTCGCGCGTCGATCCAAGCAACGCCGCGGCGGGTTCGTTGAGATCCTTGATCCGGCCCTCGTTGACCGACACGAACACGATCGCATCCCGCACCGAGCGCAACAAAAGCCGATAGCGGGCATCGAATTCGCGCCGCGCCTCGTAACCCTGTTCCAGCGACATCTGCGCTTGCACCAGTTGCTGCTGGGTTTCCGCGATCGGCCGCAGATCGCGGCCCAAAAGCAGCAGCGCCTTGTTGCCGATCAGCCCGTGAAAGGTGTAGCGCACCGGAAATTCCCAGACCGCGTTGTCGGTATGGTTCAACTCGACCGCCTTGGACGAAACGGTTCCACCGACATATTCGTCAAGAATGGCACGGAACTTGGGGATGCTTTCGACCGTCAGGAAATCATCGATCGGCCGGCCTTCCCAATGGTCGAGATTGCCGAACGAGGTTTCGTTTTCATTGATCAGCACGGACAGAATGACGCCCTGGGCGGAAACGACCAGGGCGATATCCGACGCTGCTGAAATCAAACCTGCCAAGTCCTGCGGGTCGATCAGCGGTATGGAGCCGTTGCTCCAGAAACTGGATCCGTTTGTATTCATCTAACGTGCCGCTGACTTGAACTTGTGTCTTTTCCTTTCGCAGAGCTTGAATGCCACGCGCACATCGTTGGTCACCAGGTCGACGCCGGTTCGTTCCTTGACCCGCTCGGCAAGCCCAAGAACCAGGCCACCAAGCGCGATGGGTGGCGCTCCGTTCAGCTCGGCTCTGACCCGTTTAACCATCTGGGCGATGGGCGCAAGAGCATCGGCCCGAGAACATGAGAACATGATCAGGTCGTAGGGATCGTCGCGCAGCACGCGCACGATCGTTCTTTCATCGGGTCCGAACAGCAACCGCACAGACGCGCCAAGACGGCGCAGCTGCGCCGTGGCGACATGCGGGCCCAGGGTGTGACTGTCATCGGCTTGAAGGATCAGCAGCGTGTTGATCGCCTCGGCCTGGTCGTTCGCAACGGCCGCCCAGGGGGGCGCCAGCAACGTCAGCAGACCTTGCAGGCGCGCGGTCGCGATCGTGACCTTTGCGAACCCGATCGCATCTTCTACCCACATCTCGCCCAACGCGCGTGCCGCTTCGGGAATATACAGATCGACGATGTCGTTGGGCTCGATCCGGCTGTCCCTGAGATCGTTCAGCAGCACTTCCGCATTGAAGGCACCCGCGCGCAAGGTCGACCGAACCAGCGACCGAACGACCGAGTTGCGCATGCTACGCGCCACATCGTCCTGCTTGCCGTTGAGGACGGAAATAACCGTGCTCGCCAAGACGGATACGCCGAAGGGCGATCCCCGTTCAGCGTCGCGGTCTTCTGAGCTGTTGTCAGTCGACATGCGATCATCCTTGCCGCTCCGCCGATCCGCGACGGCCGACTTGGTGACCCGGAATGGAGCAAGATCAATTGTCGGAGACTGCCTTCCAAATGTCAAAATAAATTGACACCACGCGGGTCATCCAAGCGATTTCAAGCGCCTATCCACGAAAAACGACCAAGAAAATCAGCCAACAGCACCGAAACCAACAGAATCAGGTGAATTGCGAAGTGTCAGGCAGGCGTGCCCCGATCAGTGTAAGTTAAGATTGACACTTTTGGCGTCCGGCAGTTAGATTTTGTCCAAGCAAGTTGACGGAATCGCATATGGCTGCCCCGCATCCCTTGTCTCCCGGCAGAGCCCCGCTCTACACGCCCGATCAGCGGGCGCGGCGGGACGCGACTGTGTGGACCACGGTGCAGGGCATACTCGCGCCGTTGCAGTTCCTGGTCTTCCTGGTCTCGGTCGTGCTGGTGTTGCGCTATCTCGTTTCCGGCATCGGCTACGACGCGGCGACGCTGTCGATCCTGGTCAAGACGGGCGTGCTGTATCTCATCATGGTAACCGGTGCGGTCTGGGAAAAGATCGTCTTCGGACAGTACCTGTTCGCGCCCGCCTTCTTCTGGGAGGACGTGTTCTCCTTCGGCGTGATCGCGCTGCACACGGCGTATCTCTGGGCATTGTGGACCGGTTCGCTGATGCCGGCGCAAGAGATGTGGCTCGCGCTTGCCGCCTATGCCGCTTATGTCGTCAACGCCGGCCAGTTCCTGTGGAAACTGCGCATCGCGCGCCTGCAATCCGAGGCGCCGGCATGACCGATCATTTCGCCCCACCCCCCGCACGCGGCTGCAGCCAGACCCCGGTTCTCAAACAACGCGGCCAGCACGAAGTGTTCTGCGGCTTGACCGGTATCATCTGGCTGCACCGCAAGATGCAGGATGCCTTCTTTCTCGTGGTCGGCAGCCGCACATGCGCGCATCTGCTGCAATCCGCGGCCGGCGTGATGATCTTCGCCGAACCCCGTTTCGCCACCGCCATTCTCGAGGAAACCGACCTCGCCGGCATGGCTGATGCCCAGGCCGAACTGGATCGCGTCGTATCGGAACTGCTAAAGCGCCGTCCCGATATCCGCCAGCTCTTCCTCGTCGGGTCGTGCCCGTCCGAGGTCATCAAGCTCGACCTTGCCAACGCCGCCGAACGGATGAGCGCGCAATTCGCTCCGCGGGTCCGCGTGCTGAACTTCTCCGGCTCGGGGATCGAAACCACCTTTACCCAGGGCGAAGACGCCTGTCTTGCCGCCATGGTGCCGGTTCTTCCGGATACCGACGCACGCGAATTGCTGATCGTCGGCGCGCTGCCGGATGTGGTCGAAGAACAGGCCGTGGGCCTGCTGAACGCGATGGGCATCGGCCCGGTCCGCGTTTTGCCGGCGCCCGCGCGCAACGCTGAATACGGGATCGGTCCGAACACTGTCTACGCGCTGACCCAGCCTTTTCTGACCGAAACGCACGAGGCGCTGCAGCGCCGGGGCGCCCGGCACATCGCCGCGCCTTTCCCGTTCGGCGAGGAAGGCACCACCGCCTGGCTGCAGGCGATCGCCACGGAATTCGGCGTGGATGCCGCAACCTTTGCCCGCGTCACCGACGCACCCCGCGCACGGGCCCGAAAGGCCGTGGCCCAGGCGGCCGAGACGTTGCGCGACAAGTCGGTCTTCTTTTTCCCCGACAGCCAACTGGAACTGCCCCTCGCGCGGTTCCTGACCCGTGAATGCGGGATGCAGGCGGTCGAGATCGGCGCCCCCTTCATCCACCGCGCGGTGATGGCGCCCGAGCTCGACCTGCTTGCCGAAGGGCCGGTCATCGCCGAAGGCCAGGATGTCGATCTTCAGCTTGACCGCTGCCGCGCCGCCGCGCCCGACCTGACGGTCTGCGGCCTGGGCCTTGCCAATCCGCTCGAGGCCGAAGGGCTGACCACCAAATGGGCGATCGAACTGGTCTTCACCCCGGTGCATTTCTACGAACAGGCGGGCGATCTGGCCGGCCTGTTCTCGCGTCCGATCCGCCGCCGGTCTCTTCTCAAGATGGAGGCGGCAGAATGATCCCTGTCTTCATCTTGCCGGGAAAACTCCGGGGTCCGGGGCAGCGCCCCGGGGGTCAGCCATGAAGCTGACCGTCTGGACATACGAAGGCCCGCCCCATGTCGGCGCGATGCGCGTCGCCACCGGCATGAAAGGCCTGCATTACGTGCTGCACGCCCCGCAGGGCGACACTTACGCCGACCTGCTGTTCACGATGATCGAGCGACGCAACCACCGCCCGCCGGTGACTTACACCACCTTCCAGGCGCGCGACCTTGGGGCCGACACCGCCTACCTGTTCAAGGATGCCTGCATGGCGGCCTATGAACGGTTCAAGCCCGAAGCGATGATCGTCGGCGCGTCCTGCACCGCCGAACTGATCCAGGACGATCCCGGCGGGCTTTCCGAAACGCTTGGTCTGCCCGTGCCCACGATCCCGCTGGAGCTGCCCAGCTACCAGCGCAAGGAAAACTTCGGCGCGGACGAGACATTCTACCAGGTCGTCAAGGCACTGGCCCGACCCGTGGACAAGACCGCGCGCGTGACCGCGAACCTGATCGGCCCCACCGCGCTGGGCTTTCGCCATCGCGACGACATCACCGAGCTGACCGGCCTGCTGATGGAGATGGGGATCGCGGTGAACGTCACCGCGCCTTACGGCGCGTCTCCGTCCGATATCGCCCGACTGGGGGCGGCGCATTTCAACGTGCTGATGTATCCCGAGACGGCGGAAACCGCCGCGCGCTGGATGGAACGCGAGCTGGGCTTGCCCTACACCAGGACGGTGCCGATCGGTGTCGGCGCGACCCGCGATTTCGTGGCCGAAGTGGCGAAACTGGCCAAAACAGAGCCGCATCTCGATGAATCCCGCCTGCGTCTGCCCTGGTATTCGTCGTCGGTCGACAGCACGTACCTGACCGGCAAGCGCGTCTTCCTGTTCGGCGACGGCACCCATGTCGCCGCCTGCGCCCGCATCGCCCGGGACGAGATGGGCTTCGAGGTGGTGGGCTTGGGCTGCTACAACCGCGAACAGGCGCGGCTGATCCGCGGATTGGCCAAGGATTATGGCGTCGAGGCGCTGATCACTGACGATTATCTCGAAGTCGAACGCACCATCGAAGCGGCCGCGCCCGAACTGATCCTCGGAACCCAGATGGAACGCCATATCGGCAAGCGGCTGGGCATTCCCTGTGCGGTGATCTCGGCCCCGGTGCATGTCCAGGATTTCCCCGCACGCTATTCGCCGCAGATGGGGATCGAAGGCGCGAACGTTATTTTCGACACCTGGGTGCACCCGCTTGTCATGGGTTTGGAAGAACACCTGTTGACGATGTTCCGCGAGGATTTCGAATTTCACGATGCCGCCGGCGCCAGCCATCACGGTCACCAGGCCGTGCGCTGGCAAGAGCCGACCGAACCGTCCCGAACCGAACCGAAACAGGACGGATTGCTGGCCGCAAAAAGCGCCGAGATCGTCTGGCTGCCCGCTGCCGAGAGAGAATTGAAGAAGATCCCGTTCTTCGTCCGCGGCAAGGCCCGCCGCAACACCGAGGTCTTTGCGTCCGAACGCGGCGTATCGGAAATCAGCGTCGACACCCTATACGAGGCAAAGGCCCACTATGCGCGATGACGTGATCGGCATACCGGCGTATCGCATCGCCATCGTGACGTTGGACAACCACGCCGCCGGCTCGGTCGCCCGCGCCGCCATGCGACTGGCGCCGGATTTTCCCGGTCTCGAGATCAGTGTCCACGCCGCCGCCGAATGGGCGGAAACGCCGGGCGCCCTGGCCGAGACGAAGGCCGCGATCGCCGCCGCCGACATGGTGATGGCGAACCTGCTGTTCCTCGAGGAACACATCAAACCGATCCTGCCCGACTTGCGCTCTGCCCGGGACCGCGTCGACGGGATGATCGGCGTCATTGCTGATGCCGAAATCGTCAAGCTGACCCGGTTGGGCAAGCTGGACATGATGGCGCCGCAATCCGGCCTGATGGCCTTGATGAAAAAGCTGCGCGGGTCGTCCAAGCCGTCTTCGGAGGACGGCGCCAAGAAAATGCGCATGCTGCGCCGACTTCCGAAAATCCTGCGGCTGATCCCCGGCAAGGCACAGGATCTGCGGTCGTGGTTTCTGGTCATGCAATACTGGCTGGGCGGGTCGGACGACAATATCGAAGCGATGGTGCGCTACCTGCTGGGCCATTACGCAACCAGCCGCCCAGACTGGCTGGGTGCCGAAGGTGCGGCGCCCATCGATTACCCGGATGTGGGTCTGTATCACCCCGATTTGTCCAAACGCATCACGACCCGGATCGCCGATCTGCCGAAACCGAAAGATCCGGTCGGAACGGTCGGGTTGCTGATGATGCGGTCATACGTGCTGTCTGGCGACTGCGCGCATTACGACGCGGTGATCCGCAAGTTCGAGGCGCGCGGCCTGCGCGTCATCCCGGCGTTTGCCGGAGGGCTGGATGCGCGACCCGCGATCGACGGTTATTTCCGTGACCAGGGCGCCGTTCGGATCGACGCTCTGGTTTCGCTGACCGGTTTTTCGCTGGTCGGTGGGCCCGCCTACAACGACAACGCGGCGGCGATCGGCGTGCTGAATGATCTCGACGTGCCGTATCTGGCCGCGCATCCGCTTGAATTCCAGACGCTGGGTCAATGGGCCGAAAGCCCGCAGGGCCTGGGGCCGATCGAAACCACGATGCTTGTGGCCTTGCCGGAACTGGACGGGGCCACCAACCCCACCGTGTTCGGTGGTCGGCATGGCGAAGACGGATGCAACGGCTGCGCGCATCGCTGCCCGAACGCCGCGAGCGACAAGGCCATGGCGCCCTGCTTTGAGCGTATCGAAAGCCTGGCGGAAAAGACGCTGAGATTGGCGACGTTGCGGCGCAAGGCCAATGCCGAAAAGACTGTCGCGGTGGTGCTGTTCGGCTTTCCGCCCAATGCCGGCGCCGTGGGCACCGCCGCCTATCTGAGCGTTTTCGAAAGCCTGTGGAACACGCTGCGGGCGATGAAGGCTGATGGCTATGATCTGGATGTACCCGCCAGCGTCGAGGCCTTGCGCGCCGCCGTTCTGACCGGAAATGCCGCGCAATACGGGCAGGAAGCCAACGTGGCGGCCCATGTGAGCGCCGACGAAATCGTGCGCAACACGCCGCCTCTGGATGCCATCGAGGCGGTCTGGGGCCCGGCACCCGGCAAGGTGCAATCGGACGGCCGCGGTGTTTTCGTGCTAGGTGCGCAGTTCGGCAAGGTGTTCGTCGGCGTGCAACCCGCTTTCGGCTACGAAGGCGACCCGATGCGCCTGCTGTTCGAGCGGGGCTTCGCGCCCACCCATGCCTTCGTGCAGTTCTACCTGTGGCTGCGCAACACGCTGAAGGCCGATGCGGTGCTGCATTTCGGCATGCATGGTGCGCTGGAATTCATGCCCGGCAAGCAGGCGGGTCTTGGAGCGCGCGACTGGCCCGACCGGTTGATCGGCGAGATGCCGAATATCTACCTTTATGCATGCAACAACCCGTCCGAGGCATCGCTGGCCAAGCGCCGGTCGGGCGCGGTGACGGTGACGCACCTGACCCCGCCACTGGCGCAGTCGGGGCTGTACAAGGGACTGGCCGAACTGAAGGACAGCCTGACCCGTTGGCGCGAGATGGCGCCCGGAGATGGTCAGCGCACCGAACTTCAGGCGCTGATCGCCGAGCAGGCCCGGGCGGTCGATCTGGGTGAAACACAGCCCGATGCCCTGTGGCTGAGGCTGCTGGAAACCGAAGACGCATTGATCCCCGACGGTCTGCATGTTCTGGGCAAGGGTTTCTCGGACACTGCCCGTGCCGATTATCTTGCGCTGATCGACGGCGCCGACGACGACATCCGCGCCCGTGTCGATGCGCTGTTGCAGGAGGACCACGAGATTCCCGCCCTGCTGCGGGCCTTGTCGGCGCGCTTTGTCGCGCCGGTGCCGGGGGGCGACCTGATCCGCTCGACCGACATCCTGCCCACGGGACGCAACATCCACGCGTTCGATCCGTTCCGCATGCCGACGGAATTCGCCTGCCGCGATGGCGAAAGACAGGCCCGGCTGCTGCTGGAAACGCATCACAGTCTGCCGCGTAGCGTGGCGCTGGTGCTTTGGGGATCGGACAACATCAAGTCGGACGGAGCGCCGCTGGCGCAGGCCCTGGCGCTGATCGGGGCAAAACCGCGCTTTGACAGTTTCGGCCGGATCTCGGGTGCCGACCTGGTTCCGCTGGCCGAACTGGGCCGGCCAAGGATCGACGTGGTGATGACCCTGTCGGGCATCTTCCGCGATCTGCTGCCCTTGCAGACCCGGATGTTGGCCGAGGCCGCGCTGAAAGCCGCACAGGCCGACGAACCGCCGGAACAGAATTTCATCCGCGCCCATGCGCTGGCCTATATGGACGAACATGGCTGCGACATCGAAACCGCCGCGCTGCGCGTCTTCAGCAATGCCGAAGGCGCATACGGCTCGAATGTCAACGCGCTGGTCGACAGCAGCGCGTTCGGTGACGAGGACGAGCTGGCCGATGCCTACGAGGCGCGCAAGAGTTTCGCCTATGGCGTGACCGGCAAGGCCAGCGCCAACTCGGCGTTGCTGCAATCGACCCTGAAGCGGGTGGAAGTGGCCTATCAGAACCTGGAATCGATCGAATTGGGGGTGACCACGGTCGACCACTATTTCGACACGCTGGGCGGCATTTCCCGCGCGGTGAGACGCGCCCGCGGTGGCGACGAGGCAGCGATCTATATCAGCGACACCACGCGCGGGCAGGGCCGGATGCGCACCCTGGCCGAACAGGTGGCGCTGGAGACCCGCAGCCGCAGCCTGAACCCGAAATGGTTCGAGGGCATGCTCAAGCACGGCGCCGAGGGCGTGCGGCAGATCGAGGCCCAGGTGACCAACACGATGGGCTGGTCGGCCACCACCGGCAAGGTCGAACCCTGGGTCTATCAGCGGATCAGCGAAACCTTCGTGCTGGATGCCGAAATGCGCGCCCGCCTGGCCGATCTGAACCCGACCGCGTCGAGCCGGATGGCGAACCGCCTGCTCGAGGCGCATGACCGCGACTACTGGCAGCCCGACGCCGACACTCTGGCGGCGTTGCAGGATGCGGCCGATGCGCTGGAAGACCGGCTGGAGGGGATCGCGGCGGAATGATGGACGCATGCACATATGGCGTCGTCGGACCGGGGCGCTGCCCCGGACCCCGGGATATTTTTGAACCAGAGAACAAGGGGCCCTGGTCCCGGAATGGGAGGGCGGCATGAGCCCCTTGGATGCAAAGAACCCGCCAGCGGCGAAAGCCGCGATGCGCGAAGCCGCGGGCCTGGAAGCGCGGGGCGTCAAGACGCCGCCGGTGTTGCGCGGACAGGACGGCGAAGGTTCGGTGCAGGTGCACCAGGACGCGACGATGAAGATCGAGGGGGCGCAGGTGTTCTCGGTCTACGGCAAGGGCGGGATCGGCAAGTCGACGACCAGTTCCAACCTGTCGGCAGCCTTTGCCAAGCTGGGCAAACGGGTGCTGCAGATCGGCTGCGACCCCAAGCATGACAGCACGTTCACGCTGACCGGCAAGCTGCAACCGACGGTGATCGACATCCTCAAGGAGGTCGATTTCCACGCCGAGGAATTACGGCCCGAGGATTTCGTCACCGAAGGCTGGGGCGGCGTGCAATGCATCGAGGCCGGCGGTCCGCCCGCGGGTACGGGGTGCGGTGGTTACGTGGTGGGACAGACGGTGAAGCTGTTGAAACAGCACCACCTGCTGGACGACACCGATGTGGTGATCTTCGACGTGCTGGGCGACGTGGTCTGCGGCGGGTTCGCAGCGCCGCTGCAGCATGCCGACCGGGCGGTGATCGTCACAGCCAACGATTTCGACAGCATCTATGCGATGAACCGGATCATCGCCGCGGTGCAGGCCAAAAGCGCGAACTACAAGGTGCGGTTGGCCGGTTGCGTTGCCAACCGGTCCAAGGCCACCGACGAGGTCGACCGGTTCTGCGACACGGTGGGTTTCAAGCGCATCGCGCATATGCCGGATTTCGACGCGATCCGGCGGTCGCGGCTGAAGAAGAAGACCCTGTTCGAAATGCCGGACGAGGACGACATCGTGCTGGCGCGCGCAGAATACATCCGGCTGGCCGAAACCCTCTGGGCCGGAACCGAACCGCTGGCGCCCGAGCCGCTGCCCGATCGTGATATCTTTGAACTGCTGGGATTCGACTGATGAGCTACGAGGTCACCCGCGCGCGGGTCGAAACGTATTTCGACCGCACCGCCACCCAGGTCTGGGAACGGCTGACCTCGGACGCGCCGGTGTCGCGTATCCGCGAAACCGTGCGCAAGGGGCGCGATGCGATGCGCGGGCGCATGCTGTCGGCCTTGCCGGTCGACATGACCGGGATGCGGGTGCTGGATGCCGGCTGCGGTGCCGGGCCGGCGACGGTGGAGCTGGCGCGGCGCGGCGCCGAGGTGGTGGCGGTCGACATCTCGCCTTCCCTGGTCGAGATCGCCGAACGGCGCCTGCCGGACAGCCTGCGCGACAGGGTCACCTTTGCCAGCGGCGACATGCTGTCGGCGCATCTGGGCCGGTTCGACCACGTCTTTGCGATGGACAGCCTGATCTATTACCGCGCGTCCGATATCCGCGACGCGCTGGCCGCGCTGCGCGACCGCACGCGTGGCAGCGTCGTCTTCACCGTGGCGCCGCGAACCCGGTTGCTGATGGCGATGTGGTATGCCGGCAAGGTCTTTCCACGCTCGGACCGGTCGCCTGTGATGATCCCCCACAAATCGGCCGATCTGGCAGAAACAGTGTCTGATATCGGACAGCTGCGCGATCTGGGCCGGGTCGCCAGCGGGTTCTATATCAGCCAGGCGCTGGAGTTCACGCCGTGATCCTGAGCCGCGCCCATATCGCGGGTCTGTCGGCCCGGCTGTTGCCCTTTTCGGACGCGGCGTCGGACGACCTGCCGCTGGGCCAGTTGCTGCGCCTGTCGCTGTTCCAGATCTCGGTCGGGATGGCCGGGGTGATGCTGCTGGGCACGTTGAACCGGGTGATGATCGTCGAGCTGTCCGTGCCGGCGACGCTGGTGGCGATCATGGTGGCGCTGCCGGTGCTGATCGCACCGTTCCGGGCGCTGCTGGGCTTCAAGTCGGACAATTATCGCAGCGCCATCGGCTGGAAGCGGATCCCCTATCTGTGGTTCGGCACGCTGTGGCAGATGGGCGGATTGGCGATCATGCCGTCCTGCCTGCTGGTGCTGGGTGGCGACGTGGTGCACGACATCCCCTTTGCCGGAGAGGCGCTGGCCGGGCTGGCCTTTGTCATGACCGGTCTGGGTATGCACATGACCCAGACCGCCGGTCTGGCGCTGGCCGCCGACCGGGCGACGGACGAGACCCGCCCCCGTGTCGTGGCGCTGCTGTATGTGATGTTCCTGATCGGCATGGGTCTGTCGGCCATCGTGATCGGCTGGCTGCTGCGCGATTTCAACGGCGTGCGGCTGATCCAGGTGGTGCAGGGCTGCGCCGTCGTGACGATCCTGCTGAACCTGGTGGCGCTGTGGCGGCAGGAACGGGTGCGCCCGATGACCAAGGCCGAGCGCGAGGCGCCGCAGCCCAGCTTTGGCGCCGCCTGGGCCGACCTGACGCGCGGCGGCACCGCCGGGCGGTTGTTGGCGGTGGTTTTCCTGGGCACCATGGCCTTCAACATGCAGGACGTGCTGCTGGAACCCTATGGCGGCGAAATCCTGGGCCTGTCGGTGTCGTCGACCACGCTGCTGACCGCCGGTTGGGCGGCGGGTGCCCTGGCGGGTTTTGCGATGGCCGCACGCTGGCTGCGGCGCGGTCTGCACCCGTTCCGCATGGCCGGGCGCGGTCTGTTGGCCGGGCTGGTGGCGTTTTCCGCGGTGATCTTTGCCAGCCCGATGGGATCGCCCGCTTTGTTCTTTGCCGGGGCCACGCTGATCGGATTTGGTGGCGGGCTGTTCGCCGTGTCGACCCTGACTGCCGCAATGACCCTGCCCGAGACCGACATGGCCGGAAAGGGCCTGGCCCTGGGCGCCTGGGGTGCCGCGCAGGCAACTGCCGCAGGACTCAGCACGCTGATCGGCGGGGCGCTGCGCGATGGCGTCAACCAGATCGCCACAAGCGGCGCCTGGGGTGCGGCGCTGAACGATCCGGCCACCGGGTATTCCGTGGTCTACCACACCGAAATCGGCCTGCTTTTCGTCACGATGGTGGCGTTGGGGCCGCTTCTGTCCCGCAACCGTATTCCACAAGAGAAATCGACAGGGCTGGGCCTTGCGGATTTCCCGACCTGACCAAGGCCCATCAAGGAGGACGACATGACCGAAGACTATATCCTGGGCAATCTCGACGTCGCCAGCATCGCGCTGTGGCTGTTTTTCTTTTTCTTCGTGGGCCTGGTGGTCTGGATCCAGCGCGAGAACCAGCGCGAGGGTTATCCGCTGGTCGACGAGGACGGCTCGCCCGCCGATGCCGGGGGGGTGTTCCCGCTACCGGAGGACAAGACCTTTTTGCTGCCGCATGGACGCGGCAGCTATACCGTGCCGTCGGGCCAGACGCCCGAACGCGGCGATATCGACGCCAAGCTGGTGCCGACCGGACAGTCGGGCGGTTTTCCCTATGAACCTGCAGGTGACCCGTTCGCCGATGGTGTCGGCCCGGCGTCGTGGGCGCCGCGGCGCGACGAGCCGGAGCTGGACGGCAAGGGGCATCCCAAGATCGTCCCGATGTCTGCCACCGAGCATTTCCACGTGGCCGCGGGCCGCGATCCGCGCGGTCTGCCGGTGGTGGCCGCCGATGGTGCGATCGTGGGCAAGATCAGCGACATGTGGATCGATGAGCCGGAACAGCTCGTCCGTTATCTCGAGATCGAGCTGGACGCCGAATATGGCCAGGGCAGCCGCCTGGTGCCGATGACGCTGGCGCGGATCAAGTCCAACCAGGTCGCGATCCATTCGCTGTTCGGCAAGCATTTCGCCGGGGTGCCGACAGTCAAGGCGTCGCGGCAGGTGACCAAGCTCGAGGAAGAGAAGATCTGCGCCTACTACGGCGGCGGCAAGCTCTATGCCGAAGAGCGCCGTCTCGAGTCGCAGCTGTAACCGCGCGCAAAAGGGGGTGCCGCCATGAGCCATGACGATTTCGCAACCGAGCCCGTTCCGGGCCTGCCGGAGAAACCGCCCGAGGGCGAACATATCCTCTGGCAGGGCCGACCGAACTGGGTTCAGCTGAGCTGGGAGGCGATGAGCCTGCCCTGGGTGATCGGTTATTTCGTCCTGCTGGCGCTGTGGCGGTTCGGCGCGGTCTATGACCTGTTGCCGCTGGGTCAGGCCATCGGCGCGTCGGTGCCATTCCTGATCCTGGGCGCGGTCGTGGTGGCGGCGTTGATGCTGGTGGGATGGGTGCAATCTGTCTGCACGCTCTACACCGTGACCAACAAGCGGGTGGCGATGCGTATCGGTGCGGCGCTGACCGTGACGCTGAACATCCCCTACCGGCAGGTCGCCAACGCGACCCTGTCGATGCGCGGCAACGGCACCGGCACCATCGCGTTGGAAACCATGGGCGACACGCGGTTGAGCTATCTGGTCTGCTGGCCGCATGTCCGGCCCTGGGTCATGCGACGCACGCAACCCGCGTTGCGCTGCATCCCCGATGCCGAACGCGTGGCACGACTGATCGCCGAGGCGGCCGACACACACGTCGCGACACCGCAAGTGGAACGCCGGCCGTCCCGCGCGGCCGTCGCGGCGGAATAGGAGGCGAACATGGACCGCACCCATCCCCGATTTCGCAGCGACGACAAGGAACTGGTCCCGCGCGTCATGGTCCGCGCCATGGTCGCGTTGGTGCTGCTGTGCCTGATCCTGGTCAGTGCCCATGTCTGGACCGGGCAGCCGGTGAAATACACCGCGCCACAGGCCGCAGTCGACAGGGAGCGCATCGTATTCCTGCAGGGCGACATGGCCGGATCGGCCCGCGTTCTGGACGCCAACGGTTCGCTGATCGCCGATCTTGCCCCGGACGAGGGCGGCTTCGTTTCGGGTGTGTGGCGCGTGTTGCAGCGCGAACGCACCAAGGCGCGGGTGGCGCTGGACGGGCCGGTGCGCGTGACGGCCTACGACAACGGCCGCATGGCCATCGCCGATCCGAGCACCGGATGGAGCGCCGACCTGATGGGGTTCGGCCACGACAACGCAGCAGCCTTCGCCAAGCTGCTGCTGGACTAGCGCGGGGACACCCGCGCGCAACCGAAAGGGAACCGGAAATGGGACTTCTGACACGCGAGATCGAAAAGGTGCCCTGCACCGTCGAGATCAGCCACAAATTCGAAAGCCTGCACGCGCATGTGCGGTTCAACGACGGCTCAGTCGTCTATCCGGGCGACGAGGTGCGGGTGCAGGGCCCCGAGATCATGGCGCCGTTCGGCGAGATCGTCACCGAAGACCGCGAGGCGGTCATCGTGCGCGCCAGCCGGCTGGAACGGCTCTGGACCCGCATGACCGGTGATTTCGAGGTCATGGAGCTGTGCGAGTTTTCCTTTTCGGAGGAGGTGAAGCTATGAACGCCCAGAACCCGCAAGGCTACACAGGCAAGCACACCGCCGACGCGACCACCGTCGAGGAAGGCCTTGCCATCCAGGAAAAACAGGCGAAATTCGACGACGATTTCGCCACCGAGACCGCGATGCAGAACACCCTTCTGACACCGCGGTTCTACACCACCGATTTCGACGAGCTGGACGCCATCGACGTGAGTTCCGTGCGCGACGACTGGGACAAGCTGATCGCGCAGATGGTGAGCGACCCCAACAAGGGCCATTTCAAGAAGAACGAGGACTGGGACCATGTCGATTGGGACGGGATGGAGCCGCAGCTGAAGAAGGAGTTCATCGACTTCCTGATCTCCAGCTGCACCGCCGAGTTCTCGGGCTGCGTGCTGTACAAGGAAATGAAGCGGCGCGGTGCCAACAAGGACATCACCCAGCTGTTCCAGCTGATGGCGCGGGACGAGGCGCGGCATGCCGGGTTCATCAACGACGCGCTGCGCGAGGCGGGGCTGCGGGTGAACCTGGGTTTCCTGACGCAGTCGAAGAAATACACCTATTTCCGCCCGAAGTTCATCTACTACGCCACCTATCTGAGCGAGAAGATCGGCTATGCGCGCTACATCACGATCTTCCGTCATCTCGAGGCCAACCCCGAGCATCGCTTCCACCCGATCTTCAAGTGGTTCGAGGAATGGTGCAACGACGAGTTCAGCCATGGCGAGGCCTTCGCCCTGCTGATGAAGACCGACCCCAAGCTGACCAGCGGCGGCAATGTCTGGTGGATCAAGTTCTTCCTGACCGCGGTCTATGCCACGATGTATGTCCGCGATCACCAGCGCCCGGCCTTTCATGCCGCTTTGGGGGTGGATCCGGATTGGTATGCGCACGAGGTCTTCACCAAGACGTCGAAGCTGTCGGAACAAATTTTCCCGATCACGCTGGATATCGACCATCCGCGCTGGCAGCGCAGCCTGGAACGGCTGCATCGCGCCAATGTGGCGATTGCCGAGGGGAAGGCGGCCGGCGGTCTGTCTGGCAAGCTCAAGCAGATGGGTGGATCGATACGGGCCGCGCTGGCCTTCGTGTCGCTCTACACGATCCCCGCAAACCGGCATCTTGTGCCTGATTCGACACGGCTCGAGCCGGTCTACTGACACCGGAGTGGGGGGCCAGCCCCCCACACCCCCCGGGATATTTTTGAACCAGAGAAGGACGGACCCGTCTTGATGAATGACCCCTGGATCGCCGCGTTCGTCGCGCTTTTCCTCTGGTGGTTTTCCACCGGGGCGATCCTGGTCGTGGTCAAGCTTGCCGACCGCCGCGGCGGACGCACGGGGCTTTGGGTGACGCTGGCGGGCCTGCCGGCGCTCGCGCTCGGGCTCTGGGGGATGTGGGTGTCGTCTGGCATTGCCGGAGTGGGCGCGGTCTATCACGGCTTTGTTTCGGCCCTGGCGGTCTGGGGTTGGATCGAACTGGCCTTTCTGACCGGTGCGGTCGCCGGGCCGAACCGCCATGTCTGCCGCGTCGATGTGCCGGAATGGGAACGGTTCATCCGGGCCTGGGGAACCATCGCCTATCACGAGGTGGCGCTTGTGGCGGCCCTGATCGGACTGGGCCTGCTGTTCGCGGACGCCGCCAATCCCTTTGGCTTCTGGGCCTTCGCCGTGCTGTTTTTCGCCCGGGTGTCGGCGAAGCTGAACCTGTTCCTGGGTGTACCCAAGATCAATACGGAATTCCTGCCCCGGGCACTGGCGCATCTGCCAAGCCATTTCCGCATCGCGCCGATGAACGGGCTGTTCCCCTTGTCGATCACGGGCCTCAGCTTTGCTGTCGCCTGCTGGCTCGAACGGCTGGTTTTCGTCACCGATCCGGCGGAAATCGTGGGTTTCGCCTTGCTGACCGCGCTGACGGCGCTGGCGCTGCTGGAGCACTGGTTCATGGTGCTGCCGCTGCCTGACGAGAAACTCTGGCGCTGGATGCTGCCCGCGCCCAAAACCAAACTGGACAAGACGACGACGGAGGACGCCCATGGACTTTGACAGCCTGTTCAACGCCCAGCTGGATACTTTGAAAGAAGAAGGCAATTACCGGATATTCGCCGAGCTCGAGCGCAAGGCAGGGGCCTTTCCCAAGGCGCGCAGCCATGATGAGGATTGCCCGGACGAAGTGACGGTGTGGTGTTCGAACGACTACCTCGGCATGGGTCAGCACCCCGAGGTGATCGCCGCCATGCAGGAGGCCGTCGCAGCTTGCGGGTGCGGGGCAGGGGGCACGCGCAACATTTCGGGCACCAACCACCAGCACAAGCTGCTGGAGGCCGAGCTGGCCGATCTGCACGGCAAGGAGGCGGCGCTGCTGTTCACCAGCGGCTACGTGTCGAACTGGGCCGCGCTGTCGACACTGGGCGCACGGCTGCCGGATGCGGTGATCCTGTCGGATGCGTTGAACCATGCCAGCATGATCGAAGGCATCCGCCACGCCCGCTGCAACAAGGTGATCTGGAAGCACAACGACCCGGAGGATCTGGACCGCAAGCTGGCGGCACTGCCATCGAACGCCACCAAGATCGTGGCGTTCGAGAGCGTCTATTCGATGGATGGCGATATCTGCCCGATGGAAGAAATCGTCGAGGTGGCCGAGAAACACGGCGCGATGACCTACCTGGACGAAGTCCACGCGGTCGGCATGTACGGCCCGCGCGGCGGCGGCGTGTCCGAGGAACGCGGGCTGGCGGACCGGATCACGCTGATCGAAGGCACGCTGGGCAAGGCCTATGGCGTGATGGGTGGCTATATCACCGGATCCGAGGCTCTGTGCGACTTCATCCGCTCCTTTGCCAGCGGGTTCATCTTTACCACCGCACTGCCGCCTGCCGTGGCCGCCGCGGCGCGCACCTCGATCGCGCATCTGAAATCCAGCGATGTCGAGCGCAAGCGCCAGCGCGCGCAAGTTGACAAGCTGCGCGACCGGCTGAGCCAGATCGGCATCCCGCATCTGGACAACCCGTCCCATATCATTCCCGTGATGGTGAAGGACCCGGTCAAGTGCCGGCAATTGGCCGATATCCTGATGCAGGACTTCGGGATCTACGTGCAGCCGATCAATTACCCGACCGTGCCCAAGGGTACCGAACGGCTACGGTTCACCCCGGGGCCGTTGCATTCTGATGCCGATATCGAGCATCTGGTCATGGCGCTGACCACGCTGTGGAAGCGTTGTGCGATCGCGCATGCGGTTGCCTGAACCATTTGTCGCGCATCGTTTCACAGGATTGTTGTTGTTGACACTTTGGGCACTGCGCTAGGTTGTCGGCGGAAACGAGTCTAACGGAGAACGCGTTATGAAGCTCAAGATCGTCACGGCGCTTGCCGCCGCCACTCTGGCCACGTCGGCATTTGCCGAGTCCCATGCCGGAAGCGGCGACGCGGCGGCCGGTGAGAAGGAATTCAACAAGTGCAAGTCGTGCCACATGATCGTGGCCGATGACGGCACCGAAATCGTCAAGGGCGGGAAGACCGGTCCGAACCTTTGGGGCGTTATGGGTCAACAGGCCGGCGTCGTCGAAGGCTTCAACTATGGCGACTCGCTGGTCGCGGCGGGCGAAGCGGGCCTTGTCTGGGACGAAGCCAACTTCGTGGCATATGTGCAGGATCCGCGCGGATTTCTGCAGACCTATCTCGACGACAGCGGCGCCAAGTCCAAGATGTCGTTCAAGCTGCGCAAGGGCGCAGAAGACGTCTATGCCTACCTGGTGTCGGTCGGGCCCGCCCCGACGAACTGATCACGACGGACCAATGCATCGACGGGCGTGCCATTCCGGCGCGCCCGTTTTCTTTTATTACCCGGCGGTCGCCGCCACCTGGCCGGAAAGCCCGAGTACGCTGCCGATCAGGCCGAAGATCGTCTGTGCGGACGTGACCGGGGATTCGGTCGCCAGCACGATGTCATCGGGATTGATCATGAAGTTTCGTGCAGCGAACAGGCCGTCTGCACTGGTCAGGTCAAAGCTGAACACGACTTGCTGCATGTTCGGTCCGAACGCGTCTGCGCGGAGGTCCTTGCTTCGGTATTCCCGCAAAACCAGGACCCCCTTGGGATCGGCGCGCAAGTCCGACAAGCCACCCATGAGCGACAATGCCTGCAGGGCGTTCAACTCGTCCTTCGGGAAATAGATCAGGTCTTCGTTCCCGGTCGCACCCAGGGCCACGAACGACCGGTCGTCCTCTTCGACGACCACCGTGTCGCGCGGCTGCAGCAGAATGTTCCGCGAGCCGGATTCGAACAGCTGGTCGGCCGAGATCTGATAAGTCGTGGTCCCGCGCAGCAAGCGCACGCGGGGATTGCGCAGGGTTGGTGGTATGCCGCCGGCATCCGAGATGAGGGCGAGAATCTTGTAGTTCCGGGACGGCATCGGATACGACCCCGGTTGCGCCAGCCCGCCTGCGGCATCCACGGCGCTGCCTTCACCCGACACCACGCTCAGTTGCACCTGCGCGGATGGCACGATGGGCTCGAGATTGGCTTGGATACGCGACCGCGCGCTGGCCGGTGTCAGCCCGCGAACGTTCACTTCGTTGACATATGGCAGAAAGATCGTGCCGTCGGCGCTGACTTCCATGTCCGCCAACCGGGTGAACTTTTCGCCCGGGCTCGTCAGCAGCGAGTTTTCCTGGCTGTCCCAAATCGTCACGGTGACCTTGTCGCCGGTGCGGATGACGGTGCCGTCGGATATCGATCCGGCTTTGGGCCAGTGGAAATGACCATGCCAGCCGGTAGCCGGCCAATTTGCCAGAACGGGTGTGTTTTCCCGGGTGACCTGAACCACCTGAAAGGTCGGTTGCTTGCTGTCGGCTTCCTTCAGCACTTCCGATTGCACGGCGGCACCTCGAGGCAGGCTGCAGGCAGCCACAGCGAGGCAGACGAAAACAAGAGCGATCCCGCGGATGCGTTTGTGCAAAACCAGTCCCCCCAGACAAGCTGCCATTGTTCGCTTTCTAGACAGGATTGCGGCTGATAGACAGACCTTCAAGGCCGGAAAAGACGAATGAGGCAAAAACCGTGGCGCCCGGATCGCAGATTACCAGGGTTCTGGTTTTGGGAGCGTCGGGCAAGGTCGGGCGTCTGATACTGCGCCACTGGGACCAGGCCCCGCCGCAAGGGGTCGAACTTGTTCCGGTTTATCGAACAGATCGCGCTGAACGCGGGTTGGTTTGGGTCTCGGGATCACCGGCGCCCAAGGTTGCGGGGCCCACGGCAATCGTCGCTCTTTGGGGTGTCACGCCTGTCGGCGGCGAAGACCTGTCGCTCAATGTCGATCTTGCGCGGCATGCCGTGGCCCTGGGCGAAACCCTGGGCGCGGAGTGCGTGGTGCACCTGTCGAGCGCGGCGGTCTACCGGCCGGGACCGAATCCCTTGACCGAGGACGCGGCGGACCCGCAGACCGACTACGGACGCGCGAAACGGGCGATGGAACACGCCGTTCTGCACCGGGACGCGGCCGCGCGCCAGGTTATCCTGAGGGTCGGCAACGTGGCGGGTGCCGACAGCCTGTTCCGGAGTATCGCCAGCGGCGGCGAGATCGCCATGGACAGGTTTTCCGACGGATCGGGGCCGTCACGCAGCTATGTGTCGCCGCCGCACCTGGCCCAAATCTGCGAAGCCGCGATCCGTGAACCGGTCAGTGGTGTGTTCAACGCATCGGCCCCGCGGGCCACGGCAATGGCCGAAATCGCACAAGCCGCCGGGCGGCGCATCCGCTTTGTCGATGCACCTGACGGCGCCGCGCCGCTTGTTGCGATGGATACGGCACGTCTGTCGGAATTCTGCCCGTTGCCGCCCCAGGCGGCAGACCCGGCCTACCTTGCAGGCTTTGCCGAGGACCCGGTCTGGTCATGACGGCGCGACGGCTTATGGATATCGTTTTGGCATTGCTTCTGGTCGCGCTTCTTTGGCCGCTGATCCTTGGAATCGCCTTGTTGATCCTGCTGCGTGACGGCCAACCGGTGCTGTACCTTTCGGAACGGATGCAAAGCCCGGAACGGGCGTTCCAGTTGTGGAAGTTCCGCACGATGGCAACCGTCGAACAAGACAGCGGCGTGTCGGGCGGCGACAAGGCGGCGCGGATCACCGCCACCGGGCGAGTTCTGCGCCGCTACCGTCTGGATGAGCTGCCGCAGCTTTGGAACATCCTGCGCGGCGACATCGGCTTTGTCGGACCCCGCCCGCCATTGCGCCGCTATGTCGAGAGGTTTCCCGATCTCTATGCCGAGGTTCTGAGGGATCGTCCCGGCGTCACGGGCCTGGCGACCCTGGCCTATCACCGGACCGAGGAACGCCTGCTGTCGGTATGCCGTTCTCCCGAGGAAACTGACGCGGTATACAGCCGCCGCTGTGTGCCTCGAAAGGCCCGGCTTGACAGGATCTATGCCGCGCAGCGCACGCTGTGTTCAGATCTGCGACTGATGCTGGCAACGGTGGTGCGTCGCGTCGGCCTGCACTAGCGCAGAAGGCTTCAGCCGCGCACGACCTGCACACCCACGAACCCGGTCGTCTCGCCCAGCCATTGCCGCGCCGACAGGATGTTTCCATTGCCGTCGACAAGAAAGGTCATCGTGCGGACGCGCCCGTCGCTTTCGCAAATCGCCTGCATCTCGGTCGCTGTGCGGGGTCCGGCCGTCGTCGGAACCGAAGTGGTGCCTTCGGACTTGACCAGGCAGTCATAGTCGATCGCCTCAGTGACATCCTCGGGCGTCAGGTAGCGTTGTGTGTACCGGACAACGCCGTGTTTGCGACCGCGAACCATTTCCAGCAGCGCGTCTTCCTCGGACGACATCAGGTCGCCGCCCAGACCGCGCGTCGCCGTGACCAACCCGTTCCGGATCACAACGGATTGCCGGGCGGACGTTGCGAAGGTGCGGTACGGTCCGTTGCGCTCTATCTCGATCAGAAGCGTCTGCGATTTGCGGCTTTCGATCTGCAACATGATGATGGGTGCGTCGGTCGCCGCCAGGGCCCGCCCGACCTGCTCTGCCGTCAGCGGCCGGGGTTCGGCCCGGCGAGCGGCCAGGATCTGCGGCACCTGCTTGATGATGCGGCCCGTGGTTTCCGCCGACGGCGAATTGCCGCAGGCGGCAAGCATGGCAAGCCCGGCAATGCCGGCTGTCAGGCGAACGATCCAGGTTTTCTTCATCGCCAGAACCTCCCCCAGGACTTTGCCGCATCCGGCTGGTGGGCACCGCGCACTTCGTCGTAAAGCCGCCCGTTCACGTTCAGGCGCGCACCGCCATCGCGCGTCAGCGAGCTGATGGCGACCGTGTTCGATTGGCGGGTCGACTGACCCAGCAGGGCTGCCAGCGGGATGGTGACCCGCAGCCCCTTGTCGAACGACCCTTCGCCGAAATCCTCGAACGGGGTGTCGGTCACCGTGGCATAGGCGCCGATGCGCCACCCATTGGCGAATTCGCGGTCCAGCGACACCGTCGCGCCATAGTCGCCCGCAAGGTAGCGGCCGACATCCAGCTGGCCGTGAAAGCCGTTTCCGAAATCGTAGTAGGCCGAGACATGTCCGTTGACCTCGGGAATCGCCCGCACCCGTCCGCTTACCGGGTCGACCGTTTCGTTGCTTTGAAGCCCGAAGCGCTGGTCGAAATCGCGGCGCCGGACATAGTTCAGTTCGGCTCCCAGGGCGAGGCGGCTGTTCACCGGTTTCCACAGCAATTCGGCCGAAGCGCCGGCATACATCGGTTCGAGATATCCAAGCGTGACGCGGCTGTAGAGGTTGCGGCCCGGTCTGCCGTAATGGGCCAGCGTCAGGTATTCGATGGCCGGATCGCCTTCGGCGCTGTATCGGGCGTAGTCGGTTCGCACGCGCGGCAGGTTGGATTCGTCCAGCCGGAGCGAGTCGAGATCGCCCGTCAGCCGTTTGGTCACCGATCCGGACGCCACGAGGTTCGGCGTCAGGCGCCAATCGGCTTTCGCCCGCAACCCGAAATCGGCCCGGACCGGGCTGTCGGGATCGAAGACCGACACGGCCAGGTAGGGTGCCAAAGACCATGTCAGACGTGGGTAGAGCCCGGAATCTGCCGCGGGTGTGCGCCCGTAGGCATCGGCAAACGTCGTGCGGGCAAGCATCTGGTCGGCGTCGTCATGCTCAAGCCGTTCCAGATCGCTGCGGTTCACGATCACCGAAGACGCACCGACGCCATTGACCACCGACACGATCTCGAACTGTTCGACGGAGGCCGGCAAAGCGCGGCTCATTGCGCGGGCAGTACGGCCGACGGCTTGCGACGTGGCGTTGTAGGTCGGGTTGCGCAGCCGAACGACCGCCCGGTTCGATTCCAGCTGCAACGCCTCGAGCTTGAGCCCGTCCTTGTCCATGAGTTCCGCAAGGCTCTGCCGGGCGCTGGCGATCCGCACGCTGTCGCCCGTCCAGCCCAAATCCGCGGAATCGCCGGGCGCCCTTGGATCGATCGGCAGCGGGGCCTGATCGATGCCACCGCCGATGCCGATGGTCCTGGGGTTCAGGTTGAAGGTCAGCTGTGCCCCGATCTCGGTTCCATATGCGTGGTACAGCGACAGTTGCGTGCCGTTTCGGAAGGTATAGTCCACGCCGTAGCTCCACGGCGATCCCTTGTCGAAGGCGCCTGTGGTGCTTTCCTGAACGTAGTCGTCCGATGAATACTCGAGCTTGAACCGCAGCCTGTCGCTGGGTGCATAGCTGATGCCGCCGAACGGCGCGACGTCGCCACGGAACCAGCGGTCATAGGTCGGCAGACCGCCTTCGCCCAAAAGCTCTTCGGGCCGGGTGCCAAGCGTTCCGATCGATCCGTGGCTGCCCAAGCGACCCCAACCCAGGCCGCCGGTGATCTTCAGCCCCGGTGCCAGCGTCTTTGTCGCGACGACGTATTCGCCGCCGTAAAGCCCTGTGCCGATGAAATCCTGCAAACCGATCACAACGGAAGGAAGGTACTGGCCTTCCGTCAGTACCTGGTAACGCAGGTCGAAGCTTCGATCGTAGTAAACTCCGTCGACGCTGGACGGCGTGATGAAGTTGTCGATCGCGGAATAACGAAAGCTTCCGGAAAGCCGCGGCGCGATCTGGAAAGTCAGCGTTGTGCGGGTGTTGTCGCCGAACCGAGAGACAGTGCTGGACAGCATCGCGTCTTCCGGCATCTCGGCCGTCGGCATGTCGATCAGGCCTGGCCCGCCGTAAAGATTGAAGCCGACGGACTGTTCCGCGCCGCCCGGAGCGGCTGCGACCACAGCGAAAACGGCCACGGCGCCAACGAACCGCCGCGGCAGATTGCGTGCCTGACCGTCGTTCATGCCTGCCCGCCCTCGCATGCGCCACCTCTTGGATGTTGGTTTTCTCAACGCCTAGACGCTTTGGCCGATCCTGTCCACAAAGCCGCGCGCCAAGCTGTCCGTCTGTGGGATTCTCGGCACGGTTTGGCCGATCTTCGCGTTCGATAAAATGCCGAGTTTAGCAGCTTGGTAACGCACGGTCGGCTAGCCCTTTTGTCGGGTGAGAATTGAGGTGGTGAGAATGGGTGCCGACAGCAATGTCGCGCCGGTCATCATCAGGAAGAAGAAGATCGTCGTTGCCGGCGGCCACCATGGTGGCGCCTGGAAAGTCGCCTATGCGGATTTCGTGACGGCGATGATGGCCTTCTTCATGCTGATGTGGCTGTTGAACGCGACGACGGAAAAGCAACGCAAGGGGCTTGCGGATTACTTCAACCCGACCGTCGCGGTGGCGCGGGTGTCCGGAGGTGGCGAAGGCAGCTTTGGCGGCGACACGATCTTCGCCGAAAACACGTTGTCCCAGGTCGGCACGGGCGCGACCAGCTTTCGCCCCACCGCCTCGCACCAGGCCAGAGGCATCGAAACCTCGTCCGAAGCGGAGCGCGACAGCACCTCTGACGAAGGGGACAACTCGGCTTTTGGTCGGATCGAAGACTTGCTGGTCGGATTGGGCGGCGAAAGCCTTGTGTCCGACGATATTCGTCATCACATCGAAACCCGTCTGACCGACGAAGGGCTGGTCGTCGAGCTTTTCGACACGGATGAAGCGCCGTTGTTCAACGACGACGGGGCGCCGACCGGCCTGACCGGCAGATTGGCCCAGGTGATCGCCGCCGCGGCCGAGGTCGTAACCAACCCGGTCGCCATCGAAGCGCATGTCGCGACATATCCCGTCGTTCGTCTGACCGATCCGTCCTGGCAGGTCACGTCCGAACGGGCCGCGTCCTTTCGGACGATGCTGGTCGACAGCGGCCTGGCCGACGAACGGGTGCAGCGCATGACTGCACATGGCGATCGCGAAGCCGATGACAGGAACCGCATGGATCGGCGCAACAACCGGATCGAGGTGATCTTCCTGCGGAGCCCCTGACGGATAGAACCAATTTTATCTGTTAGCGGGCCATTAAGCCGGCGCGCGTAACTGTTGCCTCCGAACGGTCTCCGGAGACAGCAGAAAGGCGTGTCATGACGATTTCCTCTTCCCTCAATGCCGGCGTCGCAGGATTGTCTGCGAACGCAACGCGGCTTGCCACCATCTCGGACAACATCGCCAATTCGGCGACCTACGGCTACAAGAGGGTCGAAACCGATTTTTCCTCGATGGTGATCTCGTCTTCGGGCGGCACCTATGCCGCGGGCGGGGTCCGCACGACGACCAACCGCCTGATCGACGAAAGCGGCGCTCTGGTGGCCACCACCAACGCGACCGATCTGGCGGTGCGCGGACGGGGCTTTCTGCCCGTCGCCCGCGCGACCGAGGTAACGGCCGGCAACGGCGACCCGCAGATGTATCTGACCACGACAGGGTCTTTCCGCACGGATGCCGATGGCTATTTCCGAACCGAGTCCGGGCTGATGCTGCTGGGCTGGCCCGCCAATCCCGATGGCACGATCCCGGTCTATCCGCGCGATGCATCCGATGGCCTCGAACCGGTGCGGATCAACGTCAACCAATTCTCCGGCGAACCGACGACACGGATGTCGCTGGGCGTGAACCTGCCGGCTACCGAAACCTATGCCGGTTCGGCTGGCGATCCGCTGAACCTGTCGGTCGAATATTTCGACAATCTCGGCAGGTCCGAGAACCTGCAGATCAGCTTTACGCCCACGGTTCCGGCAACCGGGACGTCGAACACCTGGACCATGACGATCGCGGATACCGCCTCGGCCGGCGCGGTGATCGGCGAATACGAAGTCACGTTCGATTCGTCGCGCGCCTCGGGCGGTACCATCGCATCGGTCACGACGATTTCGGGCGGTGCCTACGACCCCGTCAACGGCACCTTCATCATCGACGTGGCCGGCGGTCCGATCGAGGTCGGCATCGGCCAGCCGGGTACCAATGCCGGTCTCACGCAACTCTCCGACAGCTTCGCACCGCTGAACATCTCCAAGGATGGTTCGCCCGTGGGCAACATGACGTCGGTCGAAGTCGATGAAAACGGCTTTGTTCGGGCCTTTTTCGACACAGGCATTACCCGGACCATCTATCAGGTTCCGCTTGTCGACCTGCCGAATCCCAACGGCATGGTGGCGCTGGACAAGCAGGTCTACATGCCATCGCCCGAAAGCGGCAGCTATTTCCTGTGGGATGCCGGTGACGGTCCGACCGGCGACGTCGTGGCCTATGCGCGCGAGGAGTCCGCGACCGATGTGGCGACCGAACTGACGGAGATGATCCAGACGCAGCGGGCCTATTCGTCGAACGCCAAGGTGATCCAGACGGTCGACGAGATGCTGCAGGAAACCACCAACATCAAGCGCTGAACCCGCCCGGTGACGCCCAACGAAAGGAAGCGCCATGTCGCTGTCCGGAGCCCTCAACAACGCCCTCAGCGGGCTGACCGCGAACGCCCGCGCCGCGGGGTTGGTATCATCGAATATCGCCAACGCCACCACCGAGGGGTATGGCCGAAGGACGCTTGGTCTGGCGCCTTCTGCCGTCGGCACGACGGGGGGCGTCCGCATCACTGGCGTCACCCGGCACAGCAATCCGTTGGTGCTGGGCGACCGCTGGTTGTCGGACGCGGCCCTTGGCAATTCCGAAACGCGCCTGGCCTTCGCTCGGGGAATGGAGACCGCCATCGGCCAACCGGGCGATGCAGGATCGCTTCCCGGGCGTGTCACAGCGTTCGAAAACTCGCTGACTCTGGCGGCGTCGAACCCCGCATCGCAACATCGCCTTGACGCCGTGGCCGCGGCGGCGACCGATCTTGCCGCGACGCTGAACCGGTTGTCCAACCATGTCCAGCAAGCCCGCGCCGATGCCGACAAGGCGATCGCCGCCCAGGTCGGAACGCTCAACGAGACCCTGGCGCGGATCGACAAGCTGAACGCCAAGATCGTCGCGGCCTCCAGCCGCAGCGACGACACGGCGGCGTTGATGGACGACCGACAGCGCGCATTGGACACGTTGTCTGAAATCGTACCGTTGCGCGTTGTCGCCCGGGATCACGGTGCCATTGCCGTGTTTTCCACAGGCGGCGCACAATTGCTCGACGGCTCGCCGGCGCGGATCGGCTTTCAGCCGGCGTCGGCCATCGATGCCAGCACAATTCTCGGCGCAGGTCTATCGGGGCTGACGATCAACGGGATGGCGGTGAACAGCGGTCCTGACGGACCCTTCGGGGGTGGTGCGCTCGGTGCTCAGCTGCATCTGCGCGATATCGACGGGATCGCGCGGCAGGCGGAACTGGACGGCCTCTCGCGGGATCTGGCCGAACGGTTCGGTCCCGGCGGCCCCGATCCGACCATGACGGCCACCGATCCGGGCTTGTTCACCGATGCTGGAACGGCGTTCAACGCGGCAAACGAACCCGGATTGGCCGGGCGAATCGCGTTGAACACGCTGGTTGCACCCGGCACCGGACAAAGCTGGAAACTGCGCGACGGGCTTGGCGCTGCCACGCCTGGGGATGCCGGGCAATCGCAACTTCTCGACGCGCTCGGTCAGAGATTGACGGAACCGCTGCCGCCCGGCTCGACGGCGCTGGCAGCAGTGTCGCGCGGTTTCGCCGATCGCGCGGCAGACCTGTCGGCCACCGTTTCGGGGGCGCGGCTGCGGATCGAACAGACGCGCGGATATGACGCCGCGCAGAACACCGCCCTGCGCGAGATCGAGCTTTCCGACGGCGTCGACACCGATGCCGAATTGCAGACCCTGATGCGGATCGAACAGCAATATGCGGCCAACGCTCAGGTGATGTCGGTCGTCGACGACCTGATGCAACGCCTGCTCAACGCTTTCTGAGGAGCTTTTTTGATGAACTCCATCGGTGACATGGCCCGCGCGCTTGTCCTGCGCACCAACCAGGTCCGGCTGCGGCAGGATATGGACCGTCTCGCGACCGAGGTCGCAACCGGCGAGGCAACCGACAAACCCGCGCGCCTGGCTGGCGACACGACTCCGTTGCTGGCACTGGACCGGTCCCTAGCCCGGCTTGAAACCTTCCGCATCAATACCGCCGAAGCCAAGCTGGTTTCCGGCGCGATGCAAATCGCGATGGAGCAGATCCAGTCGCGCAGCGAACAGGTTGCGCAATCGCTGTTGGGTGCCGATCTGACACCGTCGCCCGCGCTGTTGCAGACCCTGTCCGGGGACGCCGCAGACGCATTGGAACAGGCGATGGGGGAACTGAACCGCTCCGTCGCCGGCCGGTTCCTGTTTTCGGGGGCGGCAACGGATGGTCCGGCGCTTCAGGACACCGATACGATGTTGGCCGATCTGCGCACCGCGTTGACCGGCCTTACGACACTACCCGATATCGAAACTGCACTCGATGCATGGTTCGATGGTCCCACAGGCGGCTTTCAGACCAGTACCTATGTCGGTTCGACGGCCGGGTCCGGACCGATGCGGCTCGGTGAGACCGAAAGCGCCCAAATCGATATCCGCGCCGACGATGCGGCGTTTCGCGCGCTTCTGAAACCACTTGCGGCGGCGGCCCTGGCCGCCGATCCCACGCTGGGCCTGTCAGTCGAACTTCAATCGTCGCTGTTGTCGAAAGCCGGCCGCGACGTGCTGTTTGCGCAGGAGGCAGTGGTCGAACTGCGTGCAGGGCTCGGTTCTCTGGAAGCCCGGATCGAGGAGACCGCAACGCGAAACGCAGCCGAGCGCACCGCAGCCAGCATCGCGCGGAATGAGCTGATCTCGACCGACCCCTATGAGACGGCCACCCGCTACGAGGAGGTGCGCAGCCAACTCGAAAGCCTGTACGCCATCACCGCGCGGTCTTCGCGCCTGTCACTTGCGGAGTTCCTGCGATGATCCGTCTCTGCCTTGCCCTGATTTGCTTTGTTGCCGCGATGCCAGGGGTCTCGCTGGCCCAGACCGTGCGCATCAAGGACCTTGTGGAGGTCGAAGGCGTGCGGGCCAACGACCTTGTCGGCTATGGGCTTGTCGTTGGTCTGAACGGCACAGGCGACGGTTTGCGCAACGCCCCGTTCACCGAAGAGATCATGACCAACATTCTCGAGCGGCTTGGCGTCAACGTCACTGGCGAACAATTCCGGCCGCGCAACGTGGCGGCGGTTTTCGTCACCGGTCGGCTGCCGCCCTTTGCACGCGCCGGTAGCCAGATCGACGTGACGGTGTCGGCCATTGGCGATGCAAAAAGCCTGTTGGGCGGCACGCTGGTCATGACCCCGCTCAATGCCGCGGACGGTCAGATCTATGCCGTCGCCCAGGGCACGGTGATCGCCGGCGGGGTCGAAGCCGAAGGCGACGCGGCGCGTGTCGTGCAGGGCGTACCCACGGCGGGCGTCATCCCGGCCGGCGCCCGGGTGGAGCGCGAGGTGGATTTCGATTTCACCCAGATGTCGACGCTGCGCCTTGCGCTGCGCGAACCCGACTTCACCACAGCCGCGCGGATCGAGACCGCGATCAACCGGACCATGGGGCGCTCTGCCGCGCTCATGCAGGATGCCGGAACGGTTGTCGTGGATCTGTCCCGCACCGGCGCGGCTTCGCCGGCACGCGCCGTGGTGGAAATCGAAAACCTCGGGGTCGAACCGGAACGCCGGGCGCGCGTTGTCGTCGATCAGCGATCGGGAACAATCGTGATGGGCGACGACGTGCGGATTTCGCGTGTGGCGGTGTCGCAAGGAAACCTGACTTTGCGGATCGAGGAATCGCCGATCGCCGTTCAGCCAAATCCTTTTTCCGAAGGCGAAACGATCGTTCTGCCCCGTTCCGGCGCTGCGATCGACGAAGAGCCGGGGATCGGTCTGGCCGAAGTTCCGGGCGGCACAACGCTTTCGGAAGTCATCGGAGGCCTCAATGCCTTGGGCGTCTCGCCGCGAGACATGATCGACATTCTCAAGAGCATCAAGGCCGCCGGCGCGCTGCATGCCGAGTTTCTGGTGATGTAGAGCCGGTCACGCGACCGCTGAAGCTTTGTTAACCCGGCGCGCGCAACAGTGTCGCGACCTTGAATCGGGAGCAACGTCATGTTCGGATTGATCGGCATCGCCGTGATCTTCGTGATGGTCTTTGGTGGCTACATTCTTGCCGGCGGCAAGATGGGCATCATCCTCAAGGCTTTGCCTTTCGAGTTGATGATGATCGGTGGCGCCGCAACCGGCGCGTTCCTGATCGGCAACGACTCGAGTGTGGTCAAACAGACCGCCAAGGACATGGCCAAGGTCTTCAAGGGTCCGAAATGGCGCCCGTCCGACTATCGCGAGTTGTTGTGCCTGCTTTTCGAACTGATCCGCCTTGCCCGGCAAAGCCCGGTCGCCATCGAAGAGCACGTCGAGTCTCCCAAGGAATCCACGATTTTCACCAAATACCCGAAAATCCTGGCCGACAAATATGCCGTCGAACTGATTTGCGACACGATGCGATCCGTTTCGATGAACTACGACGATCCTCACCAGGTCGAGGACGTGCTGGACAAACGGATCGAGGGAATGCAGCACCACGCCCTGCATTCCAGCCATGCCTTGCAATCCATGGCCGACGCGCTGCCGGCCCTGGGCATCGTTGCCGCGGTTCTGGGTGTCATCAAGACAATGGCGTCGATCGACCAACCGCCCGAGGTTCTGGGCAAGTTGATCGGCGGCGCGCTGGTGGGCACGTTTCTCGGCGTGTTTCTGGCTTACGGCCTCGCCTCGCCCTTCGCGTCCAAAGTTCGCGCCGTGGTCGAGGAGGACATGCATTTCTACCAACTCATCCGCGAGGTTCTTGTCGCGAACCTGCACAACCATGCCACCAATATCTGCATAGAGGTCGGACGGCAGAACACGCCGTCGCATTGCAGGCCCAGTTTCGTCGAACTCGAGGAAGCCCTCAAGAATGTGAAGCAGGACGCAGCATGATGCGGCTTCTACTGGCCGGTTTTCTCGCGCTTGGCGCAACCGCGCTTTCGGCAGACCCGGTGGTTATTCGCACGGGAGAACACCCCGGCTTTACCCGCGTGGTTCTTGACGTTCCGGCCGGTACCGGATGGTCTCTGACCCGGAACGCCGATTTGTCGACTGCGCGAATAACTCTGGATCGCCGTTCCGGCTTCGACTTGTCGAACGCTTTTCTGCGCATCCGTCGAGATCGCATCGCGGATCTTGTGCAGATCGCTCCGGATTCGGTGGAATTCGCATTGAATTGTGCCTGCGATGTGTCGGCGCAACTCTTGCAGGGAACAATGCTGGTCGTCGATTTCGCGGACCCCCCGGTGGATCGACCCAGGCAATCCGCAGAGCCACTTCCGCTGTTCTTCGACGCAGATGACACCGGCTTGGACACGGCCGCGCAAATGGTCCGTGCGGCACCGGCCTTCGATCCTCCGATGCGCGACGCCGCCCTCGAGGCGCCAGATGAAGACCTGCCTGTCGGCTTGCGCAACCTTGCGGTTCGGTTGACCGAAGCTGCCGCACAGGGGATTCTGACGGCCGACGACAGCGCCGGGCCGGACTTGTCACCCGTAGCCGAAGCTGAAAACGGACAGCCCGGCGACGACACTCCGGCGCTTGCGTCGGCGCCGCTGGCCGTCCGGCTTGAACCAGATGACCGGATCCGCATCGGCAGCCGCTGCACGCCGGACGCAGAACTCGATTTGCCGAGCTGGGGCAATGCCGAACGGCTTTTCGATGACCTCGCGGCGGCGCGGCTGGCCTTGGCCCGCGACCTGGACGTGCTGGACAGCGCGGCGCTGACCGATCTGGCAAGGCTCTATCTGTTCGCCGGGTTCGGTGCCGAAGCACGTGCAGCCCTGTCGCTGATTCAGGGCGAGGCACCCGCCGCACTGCTTGGTCTGGCCGATTTGTTGGATGGCCGGCCCGGGTCTGAAAGCGGGTTCGAAGGCCAGTCGGCATGTCCCGGGCGTGCGGCGCTATGGGGTTCGCTGGCGCAGACCTCCGCGACAGGTCGGATCGCGCCGGAAGACCGATCGGTTCTTGAGGCATTCGAAGAATTGCCGGCACATCTCAAGTCGTATCTGGCGCCCCGACTTGCCGAGCGTCTGACGATCGGCGGCAGGACCGACCTGGCGAAGGATGTGCTGAACCGGCAAAAGCGCGATGGCGCCGTGCCACCGGTGGATGCTTTGCTGGTGCAAGCGCGGATCGATGCCGAAGCCGGCGCCATTGACGATGCCAATGCAAGGCTGCAGGACGCTGTCGACCGATCGCCTGCAATCGCTCCGAAGGCGTTGACTGTCGCCGCTGACCTGATCGCCGACGGGGCCGAAGTAGCGATCCCCACGGATTCGTTGCTTACGCAGGCGCTTGCCTCCGAGTTGCGCGATACCGATCTGGCCTCGGGGGTTCTGCAAAGCCAAGTGTACGCGTTGATGGACGCCGGCGCATTCGCAGAGGCCTATGCACTGATCGACGCCGAAGAGGAAACCGACAGTGGGTCTGCCGCGGTTCTGTGGCCTCGATTGTTCACGCGCCTGGCGAAGGATGCGGATGATGCGACATTCCTGTCGCTGATACTGGCGTCGCAAAACGACTGGTCGTCAAAGATACCCGACGACCTTCGGCCAGAGCTGGCCGAGCGGCTTTTGTCCCTCGGTATGGCGGAAACCGCTTTGGCGATGACGCAGACGGTTTCGGGTTCTGAAAGCCGGAGAGCGGTTCAGTTGCTCAGGGCAGCGGCGTATCTCAGATTGCGCCAACCCGAAGACGCCGAAATCGCCCTGATCGGCTTGCGAGGCCCGGATGTGCTGCGCCTGCGTGCTGAAGCGCGCGCCATGATGGGTGACTACGATTTCGCGAAAACGGCCCACGAAAGCCTTGGCGACAACGAGGCCGCGGCACGGGCCGCGTGGATGGCAGGCGATTTGCAGGATCTGCCGGTCGATGTCGGCGGCCTGTACGAGGCCGCAAGCCGGCTATCGGCCGAACCGATTGCGCCCCCGCAAACCACGGAACCCAGCTTGCAGGACGTCGGCACGTTGATCGAGCAAAGCCAAACCGCGCGCAGCGCGCTCGCCGATCTTCTTTCCGAAAGCCGACTGGACGACGGCGGCTAGGTCTTGCCGAAAAGGTTTGTCAACTTCTTCCAGCTACGACCGGTGGTGCAACAGAATGTGGCAGGGTCAAACCGGAATCATGCGCCGGGTCATTCAGCAATCCTACATCGCCGCGACGATGAGATGGTTTCGTTCGACCGTCCTGATGTCCCTCGCATCGGCCGGTATCGCCGCGGCCGAAACAGCGCAAGACGCAGCAACCTGTGACAGGGCAGCGGCGGTCGCTGCGCAAGAAAGTACCGTGCCCCTTGCCGTGCTCTTGGCGGTGACGCGAACCGAAACGGGCCGCGCTCGGGGTGGCGACCTGGAACCCTGGCCATGGGCCGTCAACACCATGGGGCGGGGCACCTGGTTCGCAGATCGACGATCCGCGTTGGACCACGCCTCGCAAATGATAGAGATCGGTGTCCGCAACCTCGATATCGGGTGTTTCCAGATCAACTACCGCTGGCATGGCAGAGCCTTTCCGGAACTGCGCGACATGTTCGACCCCGTGAAGAATGCGGTCTATGCAGCATCGTTTCTGGCCGACCTCTATGCCCGGACGGGCGATTGGCGGACTGCGGTCGGCGCGTATCACAGCGCAACGCCGGCGCTGGCCGACAGGTATCTGCAACGGTACGACACCGTCCTCGCTTCGATCGCAGCCGACGATCCACCAACACCGGATCGAGCAGGCGACGCACCGCGACAAGCCCTGATATCGACGGAAGGCACGGCCGCCCGGGGCTCGCTGGTCAGGTTGTCCGACCGAAGGACGTCCGCATCGATCATGTGGGGAGGTTGAGCGATGACAGAACTACGCGCTGTCTTTTTCAAGCCCACGGTGCTGCTGGCGGTGGCCCTGATGGCGGTCATCGTGATGATGATCCTTCCGGTGCCGGCCTGGGTTCTGGACGTTGGTCTGGCGGCCTCCTTCGGATTGGCGATCCTGATCTTCACGGTCACTCTTTTCATCGAACGCCCGTTGGACTTTTCCGCGTTTCCGACGATCCTGTTGGCGTCACTGATGCTGCGCCTGTCGCTGAACGTGAGTTCGACCAAACTGATCATCGGCCAGGGCCATACCGGCACGCAGGCCGCTGGCGATGTGATCCAGGGCTTCGCGAATTTCGTCATGGGAGGCAGCGTCTTTCTTGGCCTCGTGGTTTTCGGTGTCCTGATGATCGTCAATTTCGCGGTCATCACGAAAGGCGCCGCCCGCATGGCCGAGGTTGGCGCGCGGTTCGCCCTTGATGGCATGCCGGGCAAGCAGCTGGCGATAGACAGCGACATGTCCGCCGGTGCGATCGACCATGCCGAAGCCAAGGCGCGGCGCGAACGCGAGCAACAGGAAACCACTTTTTTCGGCTCGCTCGACGGCGCGTCCAAATTCGTCAAGGGCGACGCCGTCGCGGGCTTGCTGATCACGCTCCTGAACCTGGTGATGGGCATGATCATGGGTGTCGCCGTGCATGGCATGGCGATCGGAAACGCGTTCGAAACCTATGCGATCCTGACTGTTGGCGACGGGCTCGTATCTCAGATCCCCGCGGTCATCATTTCCATCGCCTCCGGCTTGTTGCTCGCGCGCGGTGGAACAACCGGCGCGACGGATCTTGCGGTTGCTGCGCAACTCGGCCGCTACCCGGCCGCGATGGGGACGGTCGGTGTCCTGATGGCCCTCTTCGCACTTGTCCCGGGCCTGCCTTTCCTGCCGTTCATGTTGGGGGGCGCCGTCTTGTGCGGAACGGCTTGGCACCTGGCGCGACGCAACGTGTCACCGGGGGACGAAACCGACGATGCCGGCGAAAACCCCGAACCTGCGCGCGAACGCGCCATCGGCGACGTGCTAGATCTCGACGATATCCACGTCGAATTCGCACCGGATCTGGTCAACATGGCGCTTGACCCTGGAACCGGACTGGATGTGCGGATCGCCAACATGCGGACGCATATCGCAGCGCATTTCGGTCTGATCCTGCCGGAAATCCGTCTGACCGATTCCGCCGTGCTGGACACCGGCGAATACCTCATCCGCATTCATGGCGTCGAACAGGCGCGCGGCATCCTGCATCCCGACCTGGTTTTGGCCCTGATGCCGCAGGATATGTCGGCCCTGCCTCGTGGCCGCGACGTCAGCGAACCAGTCTATGGTGCGCCGGCACGCTGGATCCAGCCTGAAGACCAGGACAAGGCGGCGTTGACCGGCGTGACGATCGTGACCCCGACCGAAGTGCTGGCGACGCATCTTCTCGAAATCATCAAGCGCAATTTCGGCCGCTTGCTGACGCTCAAGGCTCTGCGCCGCGTGATGGACGAGATGGTGACGCTCAGCAATCCGCAGCGGGCCGAAGCCAACAAGCGCCTGCTTGACGAACTGATCCCGGAAAAGGTGCAGGTCGATACCCTGCTGGCCGTTCTCAGGCTGCTGCTGCAGGAACAGGTTTCGATCCGCAACCTGCCGCTGATCCTGGAAGCGATCGCAGAGACGCGTGGCCAGAACGCCGGACCCGAGGTGCTGTGCGAACATGTGCGCCAGAAACTGGGCTTCCAGATCGTCGCCGGACTACGCCGACCCGACGGCACCGTGCCTCTGATCCAACTGGCGCCGGAATGGGAGGACACGTTCGCCGCCTATCAAATCGACGGTGCCCGAGGGGGTCTCGATGTCGCGCTGCCGCCCGATCGGTTCGAACGCCTAACGTCAGGTCTGGCGCGCGAGGTGGCGGATGTCGGGAACCGCGGAATTCAGCCGGCGATCGTCACGACGGCGCGCCGCCGCCGTCTTTTGCAGACGATCATGTCGGCCAAGGGCCTGACCAACCCCGTCCTGTCTTTCGAGGAAATCGGACTCGAGGCCCGCCCGGCGCTTGTCGGCACGGTCGCTGCATGACCAGCACCGATGCCCTTGCGCAAGAGGTATTCGCAGGTTTCGGCGTTGCGGTTCTCGTTTTTTTGCGCGTCGGCGCGGCAATGGCGGTGCTGCCGGCCTTGGGCGAACAAAGCCTGTCGGTCCGAATCCGGTTGGTTGCCGCGCTTGCCTTGACGGCCATCGTGTTTCCGGCTGTGGCCGGCCGTTTCGATTGGCCCGGACTCTCACCGGCAGTCCTGGTTCTGGCACTGGCGACGGAAACCGTGGCAGGCCTGTTTCTCGGTCTGTCTCTTCGACTGTTCATCTTGGCCATTCAGACTGCCGGCGCGATCGCGGCGCAATCAACGTCGCTGTCGCAGATCATGGGCACGGCCGGCGCCGATCCATTGCCCGCCATCGGCCATATCCTGACGGTGTCCGCGCTGGCCCTTCTGCTGAGCGTCGGGTTCCACGTCAAGGCCGCCGGTTTCCTGATCCTGACCTACGAGATCCTGCCGCCACTGCGCTTTCCCGACGCTGCGGCGCTCTCGGCGGCTGGTGCGGACCGGGTTGCGCGATCCTTTGCGCTGGCCTTCAGTCTCGCCGCACCTTTCGTGCTGCTTTCGGTTCTCTACAACCTGACGCTTGGGGCGATAAACAAGGCGATGCCCCAGTTGATGGTCGCTTTCGTCGGAGCGCCTCTGATCACGTTCGGCTCGATCGCCTTGCTGTTTCTTGCAGCACCCGTGATCCTCCAGGCGTGGCATACCGCCTTCAACGCCTTTCTCGCCAATCCGTTCGGAAATTGAGTGATGTCCGACACAGATGACAGCGCGGAAAAGAGCTTCGAACCCAGTCAGCGCAAGCTCGAGGAGTCCCGCCGCAAGGGTGAAATCGCGCGTGCGCCGGACCTGCTGACAAGCGCCGCCTATCTTGGCCTTTTGCTGACCCTTGCGGCAGTGGGCGGCCTTTTGTCCGACCAGTTCGGCGAAGCGCTCCTGCCGCTTCTGGCGCATCCGGACCAGCTGGCCGACGCGGTCTTCGCCGAAACCGGTCCGTTCGCCGCAACCCTCATCATGCGGGTCCTTCAGCCGGTGGCCGTTCTGCTGACCGTACCCGCGCTGTGCGTCCTCGCCGTACTTCTGGCGACGCGCGGAATCACCGTGACGCCTTCCAAGCTCGTGCCGAAGCTTCAGAGGATCTCGCCGATCGGCAATGCCAAGAACAAGTTTGGGCGCCGGGGACTCTTCGAATTCTCCAAGAGCTTCGCCAAGCTGGTGATCTTCGGCGTGTGCCTAGGCCTGTTTCTGGCGCGCGAGATCGATCTGCTGACCGGTCTTCCCCGTGCCGAACCGGGCCAGGCAGTCCTGGCGATGACGACGTTGATGATACGATTGCTGGTTCTTGTGACCTTGGTCGCCATCACGATCGGCGCGATCGATTTCTTCTGGCAACGCGCCGACCACCTCCGACGCAACCGGATGACGCTGAAAGAGATGCGTGACGAGATGAAGGATTCCGAAGGCGATCCGATGGTCAAGCAACAGCGTCGCAACCGTGCCCAGGAAATCGCGATGAACCAGATGATGCAGGACGTGCCGACCGCCGATGTCGTCATCGTCAACCCGACGCATTACGCCGTTGCGCTGAAATGGAGCCGCCTGCCCGGCGAGGCTCCGGTATGCGTCGCCAAGGGTGTCGATGAAATCGCCCTGAGGATCCGCCAGATCGCTTTGGAAAACGGCGTTCCCATCCATGCCGACCCACCGACGGCGCGCGCGGTTTATGCAACCACGGAAATCGGTGCCCAGATCGCCTTTGACCACTACAAACCGGTGGCTGCGGCGATCCGGTTTGCCGAAGCCATGCGGGTCAAGGCGCGCAAGAGAGGTTGGTGATGTCGCACGAAAACGAAACTCTGACCCATCTCTCCAATCTGCTTCTGGATCAGGCCCTTGCCCGCCATCGTCGGAACCTTGCCCAGGAACGCCAATCGCGCATCGAAGTGGAAGGGATCGACGCGCTTCGGCGCGAGGCGCTGTCGCGTGAAGGCGATTTCGGTCTTAGAGAACGCCTGGGAGCAGACTTGTTATGGCACGGATGGTTGTTGACGCGCCGCGCGACACTGTTGCGCGAACAGGCGCAGTATCGCGTCAGGCAGGAACAGAGTCTGATCGAGGCTCGGCTCGCCTTCGGAAAAGCACAAGCGACCCAGGATATCGAGGACGACACCCGGCGTCGTCAGAAGCAGGATCGCTCGGCAAGATTGGACCAGGCCCTGTCCGACCTGACGGTATTGTCGGCCTGGAACGCCGCGTTCGACTGACCGCGCCGCCAGGTCGAGGCCGGGTCAGTTGTCCTGTCGGGAAATCTCGGTAACCAGAACGGCCAGCAAGTCGTCGCCGACGACGTTTCGCGCCGTGTCGGTCAGCGCTCCGCGCAAGACCTCCATCCGGGGCGATCGCGTGAAGGCGCCGTCGAACCCGCCGATATTGGCATGATCGAACAGCACGCGCAGGAATGCGTCGCGCAAACGCGGTTCCTTGGAATAGACCGCTTCGGTTCGTCCTTCGGGCACCTCGAGACTGAGCGACAGGATGACCAGCGACGCGACGCGGTCGTCGTGCAGGACCGGAATGATGAATTGATTGTTCAGCTTCACGAAATCGGTCGGCCCGTCGTGTTTTACCGTGTCCGATGCCTGCGTGTCGTCGACGAGCGCCTTGTCATCGGATTCTGATGACTCCGTCTCGGAACGGTCCGGTGCATCCGGTTTGTCCGCGGTCAGGAAAACGCCGGCGCCGACGCCGGCGGCGGTTCCGATCAGTGCCAGAACAATCGGCAGGATGAAGCGCATCGACCGGACTCCTAGAAGGGCAGGACCGCGTCCAGCACTTGCTGGCCGATGCGGGGCTGCTGGACGTCGGTGATCTGCCCGCGCCCGCCGTAAGAGATCCGTGCCGAGGCGATCTTGTCATAAGTGATCTCGTTCTGCCGCGAGATGTCCTCGGGCCGGACGTAGCCGGAGACCAGCAATTCGCGAAGCTCGAAATTCACCCGGACTTCCTGCATGCCCTCGATCTGGAGAACGCCGTTCGGCAGCACGCCCGTGACCGTGGCCGCCACCCGAAGCGTCAATTGCTCGCTTCGGCGAACCGAGCCGTTCCCCTTGGCCTTGCTGGCGCTGTCGATCGAAACGGCGTCGGCCATGCTGGCGCCTTCACTGATGGTCTGGTCGATGCGCTGCGGAACGCCGAAAAGCTGTGGCACGCCGAGACTTTCCGAACCGCTCCGGGCGCGTTCGCTGCTGTTCGATATCTTGGCGCTTTCGTCGATCTCGATCACCACGGTGAGGATATCACCCTGTTTCATCGCGCGGCGATCACCCAGCAACGATCCCTGTTCGCCGCTCCAGAGCGACGCAGTTTCCGAGACCCGCATCGGCAGGACGGGCTCACCGGGCCCGGCGGCACGCATCGCCACGCGTTCCATGCTGGTGTCGGGTTCCGAAAAGGAAGGTGGTCTGCCGATATGGTCGATTCGTCCGCAGGAAGCGGTGAACAGGATCAATAAGGCGAAAGAACTTGCTCGGGTCATGTCCAACTCACGGGGTCACGGAGACGCTGCCATCCGCAAGGACGATACCGAACAGCACCGCCTTGGAAGACAGGTTCATCACGCGGATGCGCTCGCCCGCGGCGGCGCGTCCAAGCGCACGGCCTTCGGTGACGATCCGCAAGCCACCGCGTTCGAAGAACAGGGCGACCAATTGGTTGCGGTCGACCAGGGCAGGCGCTCCGACCGCGCCCATCTGTATCGGCCGTCCGGGATACAGCGCGATCCGCGCCTCTTGACCGATCACGTCCTGCACGACCGAATACGCACCCGGTGTGTCGACCGGATCGACCCGAACGTCCTGTGCCGATATGACGGTGTTCGGACGAACGGTACGTGTGGCCACGACCGTGTCGGCAAGCGCTGCCTGGGCCGCAAGGGCAAGACCGATCGGCAAGATCAACCGCATCACCGGACCTGGGCCGTTGCGGCAAGCATCTGGTCGGCTGCGGAAATGACCTTGGAATTCAGTTCGTAGCCGCGTTGCGCCTCGATCAGGTCGGTGATCTCGCGAACGGCATCGACGGAGCTGTCCTCGAGATACCCTTGCCGCACGGTTCCCAGCCCGTCCTGTCCCGGAGTACTTTGCAACGGCGGGCCCGAAGCCTCGGTTTCCGCGAACAGGTTCGATCCGAGCGCTTCTAGACCTTTCGGGTTGGTAAACCCCGCCAGCGTCAATTGTCCAAGCAACTGCGCTTCGGCGCCGACGTCGAAATAGGCGTAGACCTCGCCATCGGCGTTGACCGTCAGGCTGCGCGCATCCGCGGGAATGACGATCTCGGGTGCCACGGCGTGGCCTTCTGCGGTGACGATCAGCCCGTCGGCGCTGCGTTTGAGAGCACCGTCGCGGGTATAGGCCGGATTGCCCGACGGCAAGGTCACTTCGAAATACCCCTGGCCCTCGATCGCGATATCCAGATCGCCGCCGGTGGCCGACAAGGTACCCTGGCTGAGTTGCACGGAAACCGCCGCCGGACGCACGCCAAGACCCAGCTGGATGCCGGTCGGCAGCACGGTGCCGTCGGCAGCACTGACCGCCCCCGCGCGAGAGATCTGCTGGTAGTGCAGATCGGCGAATTCGGCACGCCGCGCATTGTAGCCGGTGGTGCTCATGTTCGACAGGTTGTTCGAAATCACTTCGACCCGCATCTGTTGGGCCGACATGCCGCTTGCGGCGATCTTGAGGGCTTTCATCCTGGTTCCTTAGCTTACAAAGGCCTTGAGAGCGGACCGGATGCGTTCGTCTTCACGGTCCATGAAGGCCTGTCCCATCTCGTAGGCGCGCTGCACCTCGCTCATGCGTGCGATCTGAAGTATGGGATCGACATTCGATCCCTCGACATAGCCCTGGCGCATGCGCGGATTGTCGACCTCGACAAAGCCGTCTTCGGCGTCAAAGAGAACACCGCCTTCGCGGGTCAGGCGCAGCGGGTTCTCCGGCAAGACGACACCGATCCTGCCGACCGGTGTGCCGGCGCTGCTGATCGTGCCGTCCTCGGCGATGGCGACATCGCCGGTCGCGGCGGGAAGCACGACCGGGGCTCCGCCCTGATCGAGCACCGCGTAGCCGTCGGGTGTCACCAGTTGGCCGGCGGAATCCGGCGTAAACGCCCCGGCCCGGGTCAGGCGCGGCCCGTTTGGCGTCTCGACAACGAAGAATCCGTCGCCTTCGATGGCAAGGTCAAAGGCCGCACCGGTATGCTTCAGCGCGCCCTGTTCGAATGACGTGTTCCGCACCCGCCCAGCGGCCATCGCCAGCCCCGCACCTTCGTCGCTGTCGCGCAGGTATTCCGAGAAAACCACACCTTCCTGGCGAAAGCCCGAAGTCTGGGCATTGGCGATGTTGTTGGCGATGACCTGCATTTCGCGCATCAGGCCCGATTGGCGCGACAGCGCTGCGTATCCTGCGGATTCCATCGTTCAGCCTCCGGCGATGATCGGGATCAGATGATCCTGGAAATAGGCAACCAGGGTTTCGGTCATGAAGCTCATCGAGATCCAGAATACGGCGACGATGGCCAACAGCTTGGGCACGAAAGTCAGCGTCATTTCCTGGATCGAGGTCAGCGCCTGGAACAGGCCGACGCTGACGCCGGCGATCAGCGCGGCGCTGAGGATCGGGACCGATACGATCGTGGCGATCCAAAGGCCCTGCCGCAACGTGTCGAAGAACAGCGTTTCATCCAGCATCACACCGGCATCCGCAGGATTTCCTGGTAGGCTTCGACCACCTTGTTGCGCAGGGCGACCACGGTCTCGACCGCCAGCTCGGACTGCGCCAGCGCCTCGACCAGGGCGTGTGGATCCGCCCCTCCGGTCATCGCCGCCTTTGCGGTGGTTTCGGCCTCGCGCAGGGTGGCCGCGAAATCGGCGATGGCGCTTGCGGCGCCTGTTGTTTCGGGCTTCGGCGCCGACCCGGGATCGGGCAGCATCGCCGGACGCGAGGCGGCGTATTTCTGGGTGGCAAACAGCGATCGGACGTCCATTCTGGCCTCCTTTCCGGATCAGCGTCTCAGCAGGTCGAGCAGAGCGCCGGACATCTGGCGGGTCTGCTCGAACATCTTGAGGTTGGCTTCGTAGCTGCGCTGCGCTTCTCGCGCATCGGCGATTTCAAGGATCAGGTCGACGTTCGACCCGACATATGTGCCGTCATCGCCCGCCAGCGGGTGGGCGGGATCGTGGATCACCTGGCGTTCGCTCTGATCGAGCCTGATCCGCCCGGTTTCGACATGGCGGACGGTGTCGGCGTCGCCAGTCAGTTCGAACGCTGCCAGCTTGCGCCGGTAGCCCGGCGTGTCGACATTTGCGATGTTTTCGGAAACCAGACGCAAGCGTGTGGCCTGCGCCTTCAGGCCGCTGGACGTAACCGCCAGCGCATCGGAAAAGGCACTCATCAGACGATATCCTTATTGACGGCCGAGACTGGCCCGCAAGACGCTGAGCGAAGACCGGTAGATCGCCAGGGCACGGTCGTGCTGGCGCTTGGCGCCGACCGCCTCAAGCATCTCGCGCTCCAGGGAAACGGTGTTGCCGTTGGGGTCCTGCGCATCGCGCCGTTCGGTCGCCGTCCAGGCACCGGTGGAACTGCCGTTGAGGTGTTTGGTCCGGGTGGCTTTCTGCGCGGCCGCATCGCGGGCCGAAACCGAGGCGAAATCCGGCATTTCGAGCGCGCGGTAACCCGGCGTGTCGGCGTTAGCGATATTCTGCGCGCTGAGCGCCTGTTGGTGTCCGGCATGGCGTGCCATGGCCATTGCCGTGCGGAACACCGTCAGATCCTGGAACATCGGGGCTTCTCCCTCGATTGGCTTCAATCAAGGCTTAACCGCGATTCCTTTAGAAACGGTTTGCGACACATGAATGGAGCGTACGATGGAACGGACCGAACTGGATAACCTGGCCAACCGCATCGCCGGTTTGCGGCCGGTGCAGGCGGTGGGGCGGGTGCAATCGGTCGACGGTACGGTGATCTGGATCCGAGGGCTGGCGCACCGCGCGGCCATCGGCGACCGGCTCAGGCTGTTTCACGGCGCGCAGGTGCTCGGCGGGGACGTCTTGCGCATCCGCGACGACCTGGTCGCAATGCTTCCCGACGAGGGCGCCGAAGGTGTGTCGCAGGGTGATCGTGTCGCGGTTGTCGGGCCGCCGGTGCTGGCGCCCGATGACAGCTGGGTCGGTCGTGTGATCGATCCCTACGCTCGCCCGCTGGACGGCCGTCCCCTGACAATTGGCAAGGAGGCGCGCCCGTTTCGCGCGGCACCGCCGGCCGCGGCCTTTCGCAAGCCTTTGGGTGCAAGGCTGGCAACGGGGCTGGCCGTTTTCGACACGCTGCTGCCCATCGTCCGCGGCCAAAGGATCGGCTTGTTCGCCGGGTCCGGCGTGGGCAAGTCGCGGCTGCTTGGCTCGCTCACGCGGGATCTGCAGGCGGACATCGTCGTGCTGGCCCTTGTCGGCGAACGCGGACGCGAGGTTCAGGATTTCGTCCGGACGGTGCTTGGACCCGAAGGCATGGCGCGCACCATCGTCGTGGCCGCGACCTCTGACAGATCGCCGCTGGAACGCCGCCGTTGTCCCTTGGCCGCTATGACGATCGCCGAACATTTTCGTGACCGGGGACGTCACGTTCTCTATCTCGCTGATTCGATCACCCGTTTTGCCGAAGCGCATCGCGAGGTGGCCATCGCTGCCGGCGAATTGCCTGCCCTAAGGGGCTATCCTCCTTCGGTCGCGCATCAGATCATGTGCTTGGCCGAACGGGCCGGCCCGGGCACCGAGGCAATGGGGGATATCACGGCGATTTTCAGCGTGCTGGTCGCCGGATCGGACATGGACGAACCGGTGGCCGATGTGCTGCGCGGGGTTCTGGATGGCCATGTCGTCCTGGACCGGCAGATTGCGGAACGTGCCCGGTTCCCGGCGGTCGATCTTCTGCGGTCGGTCTCGCGCAGTTTGCCCGAAGCTGCAACCGAGGCCGAAAACCGTCTCATTCAGCAAGCCCGCACCCTCTTGGGCGCCTATGCGCGGTCGGAAACGATGATCCGGGCAGGCCTCTATCGCGATGGCGAGGACGCGGTCCTGGATCAAGCCATCCGCGCGTGGCCCGACCTTGACGCTTTCCTGGCCGAACGTTCCTCCGCCGGACCTGAAAACGCCTTTGCGCGCCTGCGATTGATCTTGCGCCGCGCCGGAGTCCAGCTCGACAATTCCGGTACCGCGACGCCATCGCGCCACCGCGCCATGGTGCCCGGCGTGGCGGACGCGGCCAAGAACGCCGCTTCGTAGTGCCACGAAAGGCCTGATCGTCAGATCTTGTTGAACAGCGACTGGCGCGGGATCGCACTGATCAATGCCAAAGCCGTCTGTCCGGGTTGGCTGGCGCTGCTTTGTTGAAGCTGCGACTGCAGCAAATAGCTCCGAACGATTTTGCTCATGATTTCCTCGGAACTGAGGTCGATGATCTCTGACGCGCCGAACCGCGCCCCGGCTTTTTCGCGCAGGGTTTCGACTTGGCGATCGATATCGAGCTGCCCGAACCCCGATGGCAGGCCAAGCGCCGTTTCGAAAACGGTCCGCAACGGCGGGGTGCCCATGACGCGAAACCATTTCGTGTCGTTCGAACCGGCACCTGCCGCGACCTCGGGCAAGGCCCGTTCGAAGTTCATCGCAAGACGCAGCGTTTCGTCCTGTTCGCCAACCGCGAGTTCGAATTGCTGCGCGCGATAGCGGGCGATAATTTCCTCGGCGAAGCCGGCACGTTTCGTGCTCGGCCCTGAGGCGGAATCAAAGGCAAAGGTTCTTGCAAGCGCCTTGTATCGGTCATCGGTCAGCTTGTTGGCCAAAGCGTCCCTGTCGGTCACTCCTTCTTCGAGCACCTTGCGGATGAAAAACTTGTTGTTGATGTCGTCTTGAAGGCCGAAAGCGGTCAGCGCCACGCGCAACAGGCGCCGATCCGTCACCAGGCTCTCCGCGTTGTCGATGGTTGCGATCTTGTTCTCGAAATACGCCGTATCGCGCAACTCTAGTGCGCCGTTATCGAAAGCTTGTCGCTGGTTCTGCAGCGTCGCTTGCAGAAATCGCCAACCGACCAGCCCGCTGCCGACGAGGACGGGCTGAAACGTCATTGCGGCACGGCTGCAAGCAGGCGGTCTTCGCGCGGGATCAATGCACGAAGTGCCTTGAGACACGGGTAGAACTGGTTGGAGATCAACGCATCGGTCGCGGATGCAAGCAAACGGCGGCTATCCGGATCCTTGAAGATGTGACTGATCTCTTCGATCCGGCGAAGCAGATGTTGGCGGGTGTCCTCGATCTCGGCATCCCCGGTCAAAAGCAACTGGGCCTGGTAGCAGATCCGACGCACTGGTGTGCGGGCGTCTTCGGGGTGGATAGCATCGCGCAGTCGCAGGATATTGGCATTGGGGGTGACGATCGACAGACGGCTGCGCCGATCCCCGTTTTCGATCACCGCGCCGTTGATAAGAACCCTTTCGCGCGGGCCGAGTTTCAGAACCAATCCACTCATTGTTTTGCATTCCCGCCACGCAGGCCCCGCAAGACGGCGGCGTTGATTTCGAGAAGCGGTCGTACACCCGCTTTTCGGGCCAGGACACGACCCGTATGATGTTGGACGAACTCCGCGAGGTAGAAGATTCGCGCGCGCAGATCTTGCGGCAGGCCGTTTTCCTGGTTTGCCACGTCGACGGCGAGTGCCGTCCACAGTTTGCGATTGTCCGAAAGGGCCTCGACCAACTGCGGAAAGGCAGCAGGACCTTTTTGTGCCGCCGCCTTGATACGATGCGTTGCGCGCGCGAGCAGATCGTATTCCACGCTGCGGTGCGTTCGGACGGGTGTGGTGGCCTGCGCATAGGCCTGTTGTGCCAACAATTGAGCGTTCACTGGAGAGCCTTCCGGTTGATCAGGTCAACGAGGGGGATCGGGGGCCCGAAGGCCCCCGAATGGAACCGTTTACCGGAAGAGAGACAGCAGCGACTGCGGCGCCTGGTTGGCGATCGACAATGCCTGCACGCCCAACTGCTGCTGAACCTGAAGTGCCTGCAGGCGCGCCGAGGCTTCTTCCATATCCGCATCCACCAAGGTGCCGATGCCGGACTTGAGGGCGTCGGTCATACCGGTGATGAAGTTGGTCTGCGTTTCGATCCGGCCCTGTACCGAGCCGAATTCCGCCGCGGCATCGATCGAGTTCTGGATCATGAACTCGATGGCGACGAGAGCCGAATCCGCACCGGCATCGGTGGTCACGTCGATATCCGCAACTGCACCAAGGCCACCACCGATGGTGGCCGAGGCACCCGCACCCGCAACGCCCGTGTTGACCTGAACCTGGATGCTGTCCGTCGCATCGGTCACCGTGGAGGAGATGTTCAGACCCGAACCGTTTTGCGTGATGTTGAGCACGTCGGTGTCGAGATTGTTCTCGGCCGCATAGATCGCGTAGGCTTGTGCCAGGCCTTTCGCCACATCTGCGGCGGTGTCGCCATCCTTTGTGACGTAGAGGATCTGGCCCAACTCCGCGGCGTTTGCGGGGGTCAGCGCGGCGCTGCTGCGATAGTCGGCTTGCGTGAACGTGCTGTTGTCGGCGTCAGTGCCGAAAACCGACAGACCGTACACAGCGCCGGCCGCGGTCGGAGCTGCGATGGTCAAGGTATCGGTTTGCGTGCCGTTCAGCGTTCCGCTGTCACCCGCGGTCGCCGTCCAGGTGCCCGTCAGCGCGGCCTGTTGTGTGCTCAGATCCTGTTTGCCGACCGTGATATCGCTCGAGCTCACGCCGGTTCCCGAACGGTCGAGCGACGACAGGATGTTGATCGATCCGGTTCCGGCGGTCGACGAAAGGTTCGAGATCAGGTTCAGGCCATTGAACTGGGCCGCCCCGGTCACCGAGCCGATCTGGTCGCGAAGAGCGTTGATGTCGTTCTGAATCTTCGCGCGATCGACGTTTTCTTCCTGGGCGGCGACGATCTTGCCCTTCATTTCGGTCAGCAGGTCGGTCACGGTTTCCGCTGCCTGGCGTGCCACGGCGACGGTGGATTCACCGAGGTTCAGGCTGTCGGAAATGCCCTTGAACCCTTTGACGTCGGCTTCCATCACCTTGGAGATCGCCCAGACGGCAGCGTTGTCACGGGCGCTGGCGACTGATTTGCCGGTCGAGATTTCGCTTTGCGTGTCGGCAAGGCGCGAGTTGATCGATTTCAGGGTTTGCAGCGCGACCATCGCGCCATTGTTCGTCAGAATGCTGGACATCTGGCGTTATCCTTATTGTTGCACGACGCTTTTGCGTCAGGTTGCGAGAGGCCCGGTTGGGCCGTTTCGGCGTCTTTCTGACGAATGCCACGCTGCCGTTCGGCCCGCGGCGCCACCCTCATGGATGCAGGGGGAACATCGCCAAGCAGTGCTAATGGAGTCCTAAACGCCACAAAGCGATTTCCGACGATTTGATCGAAATGCCGGTCATGCCCGCTTTTCGAGGCGCTTTTGGTCTTGGCTGCCAAAGGCCTGCCGCTGGCCATTCGGATCGTAGGTCGACAAGTCCTGCCGAAGTCGGCGTACCTGCCCCAGCCGATCAACGACATTGCGGACGCCTGCAAGAGCATGGTCGAACAATTCCTGATTTCGCTTCAACGTCGATCGGATCGGTTGCAGGTCTTCGACCGAAAGCGACGTTTCGTCCGACAGCTGCATCAGCAAGTCGGATTTGTTTTCGACCAAGGTAGCGAGGGCATCCAGGTCGCCGGAAAGCAGCGCGGCCCGTTCGGCTTCGATCAGCGCCTGCAACTTGGCAAGTATGGCTTGCGCGTCACTCATTATCGACCTCCTTCAAAGCATTGAACAGGATCTCCGAAAGCCCGATGCCGCCACCGGCGACCAGTTGCCTGGCCTGTTCCTGACGCAGGAAGGACGCGAAATGCTCTTCCCCTGCACCACCACCCCAACCTTCGGGCGGTTCACCCAGCTTGGCGGCCTTGAGCATCTCGGCGAGAAAGGTGGTTTCAAGCTCCCGCGCCGCGTTCTGCAGCGCCGTGTTCCTGGCGGTTCGCGCATCCGGGGCGATAGCGGGTATCTCCATCGGGTGTCTCCAATTCGACTCGGTTTTCCGGTTCTGGCGGTAATGCGGTAAATAACCGGTAAGGATGTTCGATTTATGTTCCACTCCGGAACAACGCCTTGAGGTTGCCATGCAAACGTTCATCAGTGGCCTGTCGCGCCACTCCGACCCGGCGCTCATCAATCCCGCGCCGTCTGGCGGCACAACGATTGCGGCAGGTCAACGCGACTTCTCGCGGTTTGTGGCTGATGAGGTGAGCAAGGCAGAGGGTGCGCATCCGTCCGATCACACTGAGCGGACGGTTGACGGCGATACTGGTCACATGCCGGCGCCGTCCGAACGGGACAACGAAGCGGTCGAAATTCCGGAAACGTCTGAAAACCCGAGCACCCGTGCGGATCGGAACGACGCCCCGAACGTGGGCAGTCGCAAGACTGGTGCATTGGCCACCAAGGTCGCGCCGGAGGTATCCCATGCGGTTCCCTCCGATACAGCCACCGCCACAGACCCGCAGGCTGAGGGCGCGCGGTTCGACTGGAATGCCGAGGCCGTCGAATTCTCGCCGAACCTGCCTGTTGCGGGAAGCGAGGACCGGTTCGATGTTTCCGGTTCCCGCGAAGCACGGGATACCGTCAGGAAACACCCCAAGGCGCAGGACCCGAACGACTGGGGATCTTCGCCTTGGGTTGTTCCCTTTTCGAGCGATCATTTCGGCGTATCCACGCAATCTGTCACCGGGCCGCGTAATGCGGTGCTGTCGGCGACAGCGACGCCGGTTTCAAGCACGGAACAGGCCGCGCCCGCCACGACCCCGTCCGCCGGGTTCGACCCGTTGCAGAAGGCCCCGTTAGACAGTCCGAGACCCGAAACTCCGGCGCAGCCGCTGCTGACAGGGCAGCAACCTGTTCGGAAAACACCGAACCAATCACCGCCGCCTGCCGGTGCACGGGCCGAAGCGACGCCGAGAACCGCTCAGACCCTCATGACGGTACATCCCGCAACGCTGGCGGCCGTCGACGCGGACAGTTCCGGGCATACCGAACAGGCGCCTGTCGCGCGTGCAGCTTCGCCAATTGTCCAATCCGCGGCATTCACGGGCGCCGATGGGCCCGGGCGGGTTGGGGAATCAACGCCGGGGGGTGGCACGCTGGACCGATCAACGCCCAACGTCACGGAACACCCGCCCCGGGCACGACCCGGTTTCGCACCGGTGAAGGAGGGCGTGCTGCTCCAGCCCCATTCGGTACCTGGCAAGACAGATGAATTCATGCGCGGGCGGGATGTCGACATTTCCGCCAAAGACATACGGCCCGCAACGATGATGCGCCCCGCGACCGAGTCGAACAGCAAATGGTCGACAGCGGACACGACCGCACAGATCGAGAAGACCGCGCCTGAAATCCGGATGGCACAGGTTCCGCCCGGTTCCCGCACGGGCGATTTGAACTTGCCGTCCTTCCCGCCCGAACGCTTTCCGCCGCAATGGTCCAACCGCCTATCGGACCCGGTTGCGCAGATACCGTCACACAACCCGGCCAATCCCGCCGGCGGTTTTGCTGGCGTTGTGTATCCGGACACGACCCGCCTTGGGAAAGCCGACTTCTCGTCGTTTCCGGCCAATGCGCGATCTGCGATCTTCGCAACCAGCAGCATGGGGGACGAAGAAGCTGTCGCCGGCAGTATTTCCGACGAATCCACCACAACGTTCACCGCCGCGAACCAGGCCACCACTTCGCCGACGGCCGTGACCGCGGCGCCTGCGAAACCCGCAACCGTCCCGGTTGCGGTGCGCCAGGTGATCGAACAAATGGTGCGTCTCGGGGACAGCGTCGTGGAATTGCGTCTCGATCCCGAGGAACTGGGGCACGTCCGGATGCAGATCACGGCCGGCGAAACCGGACTGCAGATGGCCATCGCCGCTGACCGGCCCGAAACGCTCGACCTTCTGCGCCGCCATATCGACCAGCTGGCGCGCGCGCTGGCAGCCGCGGGATATGGTGAGGCCAGCTTCGAGTTTTCCCACAACGGACGGCCCCAACCGCAAGAGCGACGCGGCGAACAGTCCGACCCTATCGCAACCGATCCCGCGGACTCGGCAACACATGCCCGAAAGGGGCCATTGCCGTCTGCAGTGGACGGTCTGAACATTCTGATGTGAGGAAATACATGCAAAGCAACGCAACCCTGCCACCCCTCTACGCCCCGAATGCGGCGACCCGCATCGGTTCGGGTCAACCGACACCTGCCGACGCTGCGAAAAGCCAGGACAAGGCCGTGTTGAGCTCGGATTTCCAAACTTTTCTGCGCATGCTGACCGCCCAGGTCCAGAACCAGGATCCACTGAATCCCGTGGATTCGACCGACTACGCAACCCAGCTGGCGACGTTTTCATCCGTGGAACAACAGGTTCTGACCAACGACTTGCTGCGGGGGCTGTCGGCCGCCCTGGGTGGCGGAACACTGGCGGAATTCAGCGGCTGGATCGGCATGGAAACGCTGGCCCGCGCGCCCGTCCAGTTCGACGGTCGACCCGTGACGTTCAAACCCGATCCGGTCGAAGGGTCCGACACTGCGGTTTACGTCGTGCGGAACGCGACCGGTGATATCGTGCGCCGCGAAGTCCTGCCCGATTTGAGTTCGTCCGCCACATGGGACGGAACCGATGCGTTCGGGACCGCCGTTCCTCAAGGCGTCTACCGGATCGAAATCGAAAGCCAGGCTAACGGAACCGCGATCGATACCCGTCTTGCATCCGTCTATGCGCGAATCGACGAGGTCCGTATCGACGGCTCTTCCACGGTGATCCGGCTTGCCGACGGGACCGAATTGCCGACAACGATGGTCGAAGGCCTGCGCGCCGTCCGCGATTGAAACCGTCGGTCCAACCAGCGGATCTACCGGCGCATTTCCTGAGCGACACAGTGAAAAAACGGCAAGCTTTCGCCGGTCTCGGGGAAATCTGCAACAAAATTGCTGCTTAGCAGCGGATCGGCGAAATTTCCGGTTTTGTTTTCCTCGAAGCTCTCGCATAGTGGCACCGCGCAAGGATGTTCGCATCCAAATCAGACATGTCTGGAGAGTAGTAATGAAAAAGCTTTCGATCTTCGCAGCCGCCGCAGCTCTGGCAGCAGCGACTGCCGTGCCGGTGAGCGCGGAAGAGAAATCCAACGACCCGTTCCTCAGCACGCAGCTTTCGGCGGTCCCGGCCCTCGCCATCGTTGGCGGCGCGGCCTTCATCGCGGTTATCGTTGCCGGTTCTTCGAGCGGCACCGACTGATCGGTCGACCCAAGGAATTCGGAAGCGGCGGCCATTGTGCCGCCGTTTTCATTTCGGTCCGTGCGAATGATAGGTCTTGTACCAATCCACGAAGCGCCGCACGCCGTCGTTCAGTGACGTTTTCGGCAACGGACCGACGAGTTCGGTCAGCAGGCTGGTGTCCGCCCAAGTGGCCGGGACGTCGCCGGGCTGCATGTCCATGTAGTTCCGCTGCGCCTTCATGCCGAGCGCTGCTTCGACCGCGTCGACGAAGTCTTCCAGCACCTCGGGAGCACCATGCCCGATATTCAGGATCCGCCACGGCGCAACCGGTGACAGACTGTCGCCCGCGATCGACGTTCCCATGACCGGCGGCCGTTCGACCAGTCTGACCAACCCTTCGACCAGGTCGTCGACATAGGTGAAATCGCGACGCATCCGCCCGTGGTTGTAGATGTCGATCGGCCGGTTCTCGAGTATCGCCTTGACGAACTTGAACAAAGCCATGTCCGGCCGCCCCCACGGTCCGTACACCGTGAAAAAGCGAAACATGGTGATCGGTACGCCGTAAAGATGCGCATAGGCGTGCGCCATCGCCTCGTTGGCCTTCTTTGTCGCGGCATAGAAAGACAGCGGATGATCGGATTGCGCCGTCTCGCGATAGGGCATTTCGGAATTCGCACCGTAGACTGACGATGTCGACGCCATCAGCAAGTGTTGTGGCGGACACAGGCGGGCTGCCTCGAGAACCTCCGTCGTTCCGCACAGGTTGCTCTGGACATAGCTGCGCGGCGCTTCAAGCGAATACCGCACACCGGCCTGCGCGGCGAGATGCACGATCACCGAAGGTTCGTGCGCCTGCACCAGTTCGCTCAGCAGTCCCTCGGTCTCGATCCGCGCCACGATCGGTTCGAATGCCGCCTGGCTGTCGAGTATGGCATGGCGCCGCTTTTTGAGCGTCACATCGTAGTACTCGGTCAATCCGTCGACGCCGATCACCGTCCAGTGTTCGGCCAACAGCCGCCGGCACAGGTGGAACCCGATGAAACCGGCAGAGCCGGTCACCAGCGCAGTTCGGGGGCGCGTGCTGTTGTCCGTCATCGCATCTCAGCCAAAAGCCTGTGCGAGCAGGGTGAACACGCCGCCACCCAAAGCACCGAGGCCCGCCCAGGTTGCCCGGGTCCGCCATCGCGGGGGCGAGGCCGGCGGCTCGCCCTGAGACTGCCGGATCAAGGCCGATTCCACCAGCGCCGGAAGGCGCGGACCGAAACGGGCCAGAACCTGCACCGTCTTGCCCAGGTCGCGCGCCGCGGCGCGTGGGCCGATATAGGTTCGGATATAGTTCTCGACGATCGGTTTGGCGGTACTCCAGATGTTCATGCGCGGATTCAGCGACCGCGCCACCCCTTCGACAACCACCATTGTGCGCTGCAACAGAATAAGCTCGGTGCGGGTTTCCATGCCGAACCGCTCGGTGACTTCGAAGAGATAGGCCAGCAGCTTTCCCATCGAGATCCGCGTCGCATCCATCCCGAAGATCGGCTCACCGACCGCACGCAAGGCCCTGGCGAACGCGTCGACATCGCGGTCCGCGGGCACGTATCCGGCCTCGAAATGCACTTCGGCCACGCGCCGGTAATCGCGGCGGATGAAGCCGTAGAGGATTTCGGCGTAGACCCGGCGCGTGTATTCGTCGATCTGCCCCATGATCCCGAAATCATAGGCGATGATGTCGCCATTCGCCGCGACCTTCAGATTGCCCTGATGCATGTCGGCATGGAAGAAGCCGTCGCGCAGTGCGTGGTTCAGAAACAGCTGCAGAACCCGTTCCGACAACGCCACACGATCGTGCCCCGCGGCGTCGATTGCGGCGTTGTCGCCCAGCGGAACACCTTCGGCCCAGCTCATGGTCATCACGCGGCGGCCGGAAAACCCCCACTTGACCTCGGGCAACTGAAACCCGGCATCTCCGGTGGTGTTGGCAGCAAACTCGCTCGCCGAGGCCGATTCCAGCCGCAGGTCCAGTTCGCCATTCACGACGCCTTCGAAATGCGCGATCACGTCGCGCGGCCGCAGACGGCGCGAGGCCGGCGACAGCAGCTCGATCAGGCCGGCGGCGAAATAGAAGGCGTCGACATCCTTGCGAAACGCCTTTTCGATCCCCGGGCGCAGCACCTTGACCGCGACCGTTTCACCATTGTGCGCCAACCGTGCCTTGTGGACCTGGGCGATCGACGCTGCAGCCACCGGTTCACTGAATTCCGAAAACAGCGTGTCCGTGGGGCGGCCGATCTCGGCTTCGATGGCGGCCTTGGCCTCGGCCACCGAAAATGGCGGCAGCTTGTCCTGCAGCACTCGCAACTGCGTTGCCATGTCTTCGCCGACGACGTCCGGTCGCGTGCTGAGAACCTGTCCGAACTTGATGTAGGCCGGGCCGAGCGCAGTCAGCGCCCGTGTCGGAGGCGGCATGTCCGGATCGCCCCTTTCGCCCAGCCAGCGAAACGGCCAGGCCAGCACGCGCGCGGCGATCCGCAGCGGTTTCGGAGCGTCGAACGCATCCAGCACCACACCCATCGCGCCCGTGCGCTCGAGGGTGGCGCCTGTGCGGATCAGGCGCCAGATGTTGTGCGGTCCGCGCATCTCAGATCTTCCAGCCGGAATGCAGGCAGGCGACGCCCATCGTCAGGTTGCGGTACTTGGCATTGCCGAACCCGGCCTGGCGCACCATGCCAAGAAAGGTTTCCTGATCCGGGAATTTGCGGATCGATTCCACCAGGTATTGATAGCTGTCGCGGTCGCCGGCGATCACCTGGCCCATGCGCGGGATGATGTTGAACGAATAAAGGTCATAGGCCCATTGCATCAGATCGTTGGGGATCTGGCTGAATTCCAGCACCATCAGCCGGCCGCCGGGCTTCAGCACGCGGTAGGCTTCGTTCAGTGCCTCCTGCGGGCGAGTGACGTTCCGGATGCCGAAGGAAATTGTGTAGACATCAAAGGTGTTGTCGGCGAAAGGCAGCGCCATCGCATCGCCCACCACCCAGTCCAGGCTGTCCGACAGCGCTTCGGCCTCGGCGCGTTTGCGGCCCTCGACCAGCATCGGTTCGGTCAGGTCCAGAACAGTGGCATGGCCATGCCCCGCGCGTTTCAGAAAGCGAAAGGAAATGTCACCGGTCCCGCCCGCCACGTCCAGCAAACGCTGGCCGGGGCGCGGTGCCAGCCAATCCATCATGGCGTCTTTCCAGATCCGGTGGATGCCAAAGGACATGGCGTCGTTCATCACGTCGTATTTCGACGCGACCGAGGTGAACACGCCCCGCACGCGCCCGGCCTTTTCCGATTCCGGCACGTCGGTGAACCCGAAATGCGTTCTTTTCGTTTCGTTGTCCGTCATGGCCCTTGCCGTTCAGCGCTTTGCACTCCTTATAGTCCGCGGGGCACCCGTTACAATGCGCCCCTTTGGACAGGAGACCCGATGCCCGAACTGCCCGAGGTCGAAACCGTACGCCGCGGTCTGGCCCCCGTGATGGAAGGGGCGGCGATCGCCCGGGCACAAGTGAATAGGCCCGATTTGCGCTGGCCCTTTCCCGACTGCATGGCTCAACGTCTGACCGGGCAGCGGGTCGACAGGCTTCGGCGACGGTCGAAATACATCCTCGTCGATCTGTCGGGGGGCGAGACGCTGCTGATTCATCTGGGCATGTCCGGGCGGATGCTGGTTTCGGGTGACCCGCTGGGGCAATTCGTGCACGACCACCCCGCGCCGGAAAAACACGACCACGTCGTGCTGGACATGGAAAACGGCGCGCGCATCACCTTCAACGATCCGCGCCGCTTCGGCGCGATGGATCTGATGCCGACCGACTCGGCCGGGATGCATCCGCTGCTGGCCAGTCTCGGACCCGAACCGCTGGGCAATGCGTTCAACGAGGCGCATCTGGTGGCCGCGCTGCGCGGGCGGGGGATGCCGATGAAGTCGGCTTTGCTGGATCAGAAGATCGTCGCCGGGCTGGGCAACATCTATGTCTGCGAGGCGCTGTTCCGCGCCGGTATCCACCCGGCCCGCAAGGCCGGCCGAGTGGCGGCGAACCGCATAGCGGCGCTGGTTCCGATCGTTCGCGCCGTGTTGTCCGAGGCGATCGAGGCGGGCGGATCGTCGCTGCGGGACTTCCGCCAGGCCGATGGTGAACTGGGTTACTTCCAGCACAGTTTCGATGCCTATGGGCGCGAGGGAGAACCCTGCCGGACGCCGGATTGCGGCGACACGATCCGCAGGCTCGTCCAGTCGGGCCGCTCCACTTTCTATTGTCCGTCCTGCCAAAGATAGCTTGAAACGCCGCTCCGAGATGCTAAGCCTTGGCGTCTGACGGAAACGGACCGGAGCCATCCCTCATGGCCTACGAGACACTCATCGTAGAAATCGAAGACCACGTCGCCACAATCAAACTGAACCGCCCCGACGCCTTGAACGCACTCAACACGCAGTTGTTGGGGGAACTGGCCGATGCGTTGGCGGATGCGGATGGCAACGACAAGGTGCGCTGCATCATCCTGACAGGCTCGGCCAAGGCCTTTGCAGCGGGCGCCGATATCAAGGAGATGTCGGAAAAGACCTTTGTCGAGATGTTCCTTTCGGATTTCTTCGGCTCGGAAACCGCCGCCATCTGCCGGACCCGCAAGCCGATCATCGCGGCCGTTGCCGGCTATGCCCTGGGGGGTGGTTGCGAGTTGGCGATGATGTGCGACTTCATCATCGCGGCGGACAACGCGAAGTTCGGTCAGCCCGAGATCAACCTGGGCGTGCTGGCGGGGATCGGCGGCACGCAGCGGCTGACCCGCTTCGTCGGCAAATCCAAGAGCATGGACATGCACCTGACCGGCCGCTTCATGGAAGCCGAAGAGGCCGAGCGCGCCGGATTGGTCAGCCGCGTGGTTCCGGCCAAGCAACTGATGGAAGAGGCCCAGGCCGCCGCCCAGAAGATCGCCGAGAAAAGCCAGCTGGCCGCAATGATGGTCAAGGAAGCAGTCAATCGCGCCTACGAAGTGCCGCTGAACGAAGGCCTGCTGTTCGAACGGCGTTTGTTCCATTCGCTGTTCAACACCGAAGATCAGGCCGAAGGGATGGCCGCCTTCATGGAAAAACGCACCGCACAGTTCCGCGACCGCTGAGCGAAAGGGGCTTAACAAAGACGACGGGCTGCGGTATAGCGCCCGCCGATACATGCGCGTGATGCCCGCCTGGCAAGAATCGGTCCGACACGGTCGGGTCCCTGGGTCATTGCGCGACCAGCCCGTAACCGAGACGTACAGAAAGACCGATCATCATGGCAAACACTCCCCAGTCGAAAAAGCGCGCCCGCCAGAACGAAAAGCGGTTCGCGATCAACAAAGCCCGCCGTTCGCGGATTCGCACCTTCCTGCGCAAGGTCGAGGAAGCGATCGCAAGTGGTGACAAAGATGCCGCACACGCCGCTCTGAAAGCGGCCCAGCCCGAGCTGATGCGCGGCGTCACGAAGGGCGTGTTTCACAAGAACACCGCGTCGCGCAAAATGTCGCGACTGTCGGCCCGGGTGAAGTCTTTGGGTTGAGAAAACCGCTAAGGTATTGAGATGAAAAAGGCGCCGCATCTGCGGCGCCTTTTGCTTTGCGTGGCAGCTTTGCCAGCGCCGCAGATTCTTTTTCGGAAACCGCAGAGTCAAGCAGTAAGAACAGTTGCCCGGCTTCGCACGCAAGATGTAATTTCACCGAGCGAGTCACATCGCAGGGGGACAGGTGACCGATTCAAGACCGGCAAACGGTCGCGGTTGGGCTTCTGTTAGCCGCTTCGGCGGGTCTGCAGAATGGCGGGGGGGACCCAGCCATGTTCAAAAATGAAAGCGCGAGCAGCGTTGGACCAGCTTCCTTTGGGGATGCCTGGAGCCCTATCGCCTGTGTTCGCGGTTCAACGAACGATGCCAGTCGGGCCGCTGTCACGCGGACCTGACCCACCCGTTGCGTTTCGTGGCACGCTGTCCGCATCGAGGCGGACACTGGACAGGTATTTGTTTTGGGACGGGGACACGATGACGAAAGAACAGTGGGGCGCCTTGCAGGACACACTTTGCAAGACTTTGGGCGAAAACAACTATAAAACGTGGATTGCCCCGCTTGAATATGGCGGACCCGCCAATGAGGGTGTCGTCGTTTTGCACGCCCCCACGGGGTTCTTCGGGACCTATGTCTCGCAAAACTTCGGCGACGTTTTGCTTGCGCAAATCTCGACGATCGACAGATCCATCCGGCGGATTCAATTCGATGTCGCCAACCGCAGTGCGGCGGTTTCGTCGCATGCCGCCGTCAGCGCCGCGCCCGAGACACGGGTCGACAAGGCGATGCGCGACCTTCCGGCAAGCGATCTGTTGCCCGATGCGCCCCTGGACAAGCGGTTTACCTTTTCCACCTTCGTCGTCGGCAAGCCCAACGAATTGGCCCACGCCGCCGCGCGACGCGTTGCCGAAGGCGGCCCGGTCACCTTCAACCCGCTGTTTCTTTATGGCGGCGTGGGGCTCGGCAAGACCCATTTGATGCACGCGATCGCCTGGGAACTGTCCGAACGAAATCCTGAGCTACGCGTGGTCTATCTGTCGGCGGAACAGTTCATGTATCGCTTTGTCCAGGCGCTGCGGGAAAAGCGCATGATGGACTTCAAGCAGCTCTTCCGTTCGGTCGACGTTCTGATGGTGGACGATGTCCAGTTCATCGCGGGCAAGGACAGCACGCAGGAGGAATTCTTCCATACGTTCAACGCGCTGGTCGACCAGAACAAGCAGATCATCATCTCGGCCGATCGTGCTCCGGACGAAATCAAGGATCTCGAAAACCGGATCCGGTCGCGCCTGCAGTCCGGTCTGGTGGTCGATCTGCATCCCACCGACTACGAATTGCGCCTGGGTATCCTGCAAACCAAGACCGAGGCGTTCCGTGCGCAGAATCCCGATCTTGAGATGGACGACGGCGTTCTGGAATTTCTCGCCCACCGGATCAGCACCAACGTGCGCGTGCTGGAAGGGGCGCTGACGCGGCTTTTCGCCTTTTCGTCGCTGGTGGGCAAGCCGATCAACATGGATCTTGTCCATGACAGCCTGGCCGACGTGTTGCGCGCATCCGAACGCAAGATCTCGATCGAGGAGATCCAGCGCAAGGTGGCCGAGCACTACAACATCCGGCTGAGCGACATGATCGGCCCTAAGCGGGTGCGCAACTTTGCCCGGCCCAGGCAGATCGCGATGTATCTGTGCAAGCTTCTGACCCGGCGGTCGCTGCCCGAAATCGGGCGCAGGTTCGGCGGGCGTGACCACACCACGGTGATGCACGGGGTCAAGCGCATCACCGAGCTGCGCCAGCAGGATAGCCAGATCGACGACGACATCGAAATGCTGCGCCGCGCGCTCGAGGCCTGAGCTGGGCCTGAGTCCCGTTTGGCACAGTCGCTTATGGGGTCGCTGTCGGGCGGCCCCTCGCTCTTGACGGGTACCGAAATCCAAAACACAAACGCAACAAACGGGCTTGGACTGGTCCAGGCATCCCGCTAGGGTGCCCGTCCGGCTATGCAAGGGGATGGTGCGATGAAATTCAGTATCGAACGCGCGGCGCTTCTCAAGGCGGTCAGCCAGGCGCAATCGGTGGTCGAACGGCGCAACACCATCCCGATCCTTGCCAACGTGTCGATCGACGCCGAGGGCGACACCGTCAGCTTTCGTGCGACCGATCTGGATATCGAGGTGCTTGACCGGGCACCGGCAATGGTGGAACGCGCCGGCGGCACGACGGTCAGCGCCGTGACCCTGCACGAAATCGTCCGCAAACTGCCCGACGGTGCCCAGGTCACGCTGGCCGAAGATGGCGCTTCGGGCCGCCTGACCGTATCCGCGGGGCGGTCGAATTTCTCGCTGGCGACACTGCCCAAAGAGGATTTTCCGGTCATGGCCTCGTCGGAGTATTCGGCGAATTTCAAGGCCAAGGCAGACGTGCTGCGGCGGTTGTTCGACAAGTCGAAATTCGCCATCTCGACCGAAGAAACGCGGTATTACCTCAACGGCGTATACATGCATGTCGCCGACGGAGAAGACGGCAAGGTGTTGCGCTGTGTGGCCACGGATGGACACCGTCTGGCGCGGATCGACGCCGCTCTGCCGGAAGGCGCCGCGGACATGCCCGGCGTGATCGTTCCGCGCAAGACGGTCGGCGAATTGCGCAAGCTTCTGGACGAGGACGATGCCGAGATCGCCGTGTCGGTGTCGGAAACAAAGGTGCGCTTTGCGACCAAGGACATCACGCTGACTTCCAAGGTGATCGACGGGACCTTTCCGGACTACACGCGCGTCATCCCGACCGGCAACACCCGCCGCCTCGAGGTGGACGCCAGTGATTTCGCCAAGGCCGTCGACCGGGTGGCGACGGTCAGTTCGGAACGCTCGCGGGCCGTCAAGCTGCAGTTGGACGAAGACCGCCTCATCCTGTCGGTCAACGCCCCGGACAGCGGCGCGGCAGAGGAAGAGCTTGCCGTCGCCTATGGCGATGACCGACTCGAGATCGGGTTCAACGCGAAATACCTGCTGGAAATCGCCAGCCAGGTGGATCGGGAGAACGCGGTTTTCCTGTTCAACTCGGCGGGCGATCCCACCCTGATGCGCGAAGGCAACGACACAAGTGCGGTCTATGTCGTCATGCCGATGCGGGTGTGACGGGCGCTGGACTGTTCCGAAAACTCTTGACCGCCACCCCGGCCGGTACCCCGTGGCGGGCCGGGTTTGCGTATTTTTCAAAGAGAAGAAGCGGCATTCATGGCTGAGCTGTTTCTTTCGGACTTGACGCTGTCGCATTTCCGGTCGCATCGCCTGGTGCGCCTGTCGGTCGATACCCGACCGGTGGCGATCTTCGGGCCGAACGGCGCGGGCAAGACAAACCTGATCGAAGCGGTGTCGCTGTTTTCGCCGGGTCGCGGGCTGCGGCGCGCATCGGCGCAAGACATGGTCCGGCGGCCCGAAGCCCTGGGCTGGAAGGTCAGCGGTCTGTTGCACGGACCCAGTGGGACCCACGAAGTCGCCTTTGCGTCCGAGGCGGGCGCCGCGCGCCAGGTGCAGATCGACGGCAAGGCGGCGCCGCAGACCACGCTTGCACGGATTGCCCGGGTCCTGTGGCTGATCCCGTCGATGGATCGGTTGTGGATCGAAGGGCCGGAAGGCCGCAGGCGGTTTCTGGACCGGATGACGCTGAGCTTTTTCCCGGACCACGCTCAGGCCGTGCTGGACTACGAGAAGGCGATGCGCGAACGCAACCGATTGCTCAAGGACCAGGTGCGCGATGGTCGTTGGTACGGCGCGCTCGAGGCGCAGATGGCCCGGGCCGGCGCGCTGATCCACGCCAACCGGGCGGCGTCGATCGCGCGACTCGACCTGGCTCAGCGCGACGCCGAAACCGCGTTCCCTTCGGCCACGCTGGAGCTGGTTTCGACAGAGGGTGGTCTGCCCGAGACCGAAACGGACCTGGCCGAAGCGCTGTCGGAAAGCCGGTTTCGCGATTTGGCCGCCGGTCGCACACTGGTGGGTCCGCACCGTGCCGACCTGTACGGGGTCTTCGCGGCCAAGGGTGTACCCGCCAGCGATTGTTCGACGGGAGAACAGAAAGCGCTGCTTATCTCATTGATCCTTGCAAACGGTCGCGCGCTTGCCGCCGATATCGGTGCGCCGCCCATCCTGCTGCTGGACGAGGTCTCGGCGCATCTGGACGCCTGCCGTCGGGCCGCGCTTTACGACGAGATCTGCGCCATGGGCGCGCAGGCTTGGATGACCGGCACCGGGCCCGAATTGTTCGCCGAACTGGGCGACCGCGCGCAGCGGATCGAGGTCACGGAACGCGAAGGCGAGTCGCATGTCAGCCACCGCGCCGCCTGACACCAAATCTTGTGCCTTCGGCGTGACAATCCCCCGCAAAACCCCTATAAATCGGGGCAAAATGACAAAAGGCGGCACGATGTCGGACAATGCAGGCGCACCGCAGGAATACGGCGCGGATTCCATCAAGGTTCTCAAGGGCTTGGAGGCGGTTCGCAAGCGTCCTGGCATGTATATCGGAGACACCGACGACGGCTCCGGCTTGCATCACATGGTCTACGAGGTGGTCGATAACGGCATCGACGAGGCGCTGGCCGGTCATGCCGATTATGTCCACGTGAAAATCCACGCCGACAGCAGCGTCTCGGTGCGCGACAACGGTCGCGGTATCCCGGTCGACATGCACGCCGAAGAAGGCGTTTCGGCGGCCGAGGTGATCATGACCCAGCTCCATGCCGGCGGCAAATTCGACCAGAACAGCTACAAGGTGTCGGGCGGTCTGCACGGCGTCGGTGTGTCCGTCGTCAACGCGCTGTCGGTCTGGCTGGAATTGCGGATCTGGCGCAATGGCAAGGAGCACTATGCCAAGTTCGAACATGGCGAGACGACCGAACATCTGCGCGTCGTCGGCGATGCCCATGGCGAAAAGGGCACCGAAGTGCGGTTCCTGGCGTCTACCGGCACGTTCTCCAATCTCGACTACGATTTCCACACGCTGGAAAAGCGCCTGCGCGAACTGGCCTTCCTGAATTCCGGTGTCCGCATCATCCTCGAGGACGACCGCCCGGCCGAACCGCTGCGATCCGAACTGTTCTTCGAAGGCGGCGTGCGCGAATTCGTGAAATATCTCGACCGGTCCAAGCAGGCGGTCATGCCCGACCCGATCTACATGACCGGCGAAAAGGACGGTATCGGCGTGGAAATCGCCATGTGGTGGAACGACAGCTATCACGAGACGGTGCTGCCCTTCACCAACAACATCCCGCAGCGCGACGGCGGCACGCATCTGGCGGGCTTTCGCGGCGCGCTGACGCGGACGATCCAGAAATACGCGCAGGAAAGTGGAATCGCCAAGAAGGAGAAAGTGAACTTCACCGGCGACGATGCCCGCGAGGGGCTGACCGCGGTTCTGTCGGTCAAGGTGCCCGATCCCAAGTTCAGCAGCCAGACCAAGGACAAGCTGGTCAGCTCCGAAGTGCGGCCCGCGGTCGAAAGCCTGATGAACGAGAAACTGGGCGAGTGGTTCGAGGAAAACCCGACCGAGGCCAAATCGATCGTCGGCAAGATCATCGAGGCGGCCTTGGCCCGCGAAGCCGCGCGGAAGGCGCGGGAACTGACGCGGCGCAAGACCGCGATGGATGTCAGTTTCAACGCCGCCAAGCTCAAGGATTGTTCGGAAAAGGATCCGTCCCTGACCGAGATTTTCCTGGTCGAGGGCGACAGCGCCGGCGGCTCGGCCCAGACCGGGCGGGATCGGCGGACCCAGGCGGTCCTTCCGCTTCGGGGCAAGATCCTGAACGTCGAACGAGCGCGGTTCGACCGGATGCTCGGCTCGCAGGAGATCGGCAACCTGGTGATGGCGCTCGGCACCGGAATCGGGCGCGACGAATTCAACATAAACAAGCTGCGTTATCACAAGATCATCATCATGACCGACGCCGATGTCGATGGCGCGCATATCCGCACGCTGCTGCTGACCTTCTTCTACCGTCAGATGCCGGAACTGATCGAGGACGGCTATCTCTACATCGCGCAGCCACCGCTTTACAAAGTGTCGCGCGGCAAGTCCGAAGTCTATCTCAAGGACCAGGCGGCTCTGGACGACTACCTGATTCAACAGGGGATCGACGGGGCGCAACTGATCCAGGGCAACGGCGAAGTCGTGGCCGGACAGGACCTGGTCCGCGTGATCGACGAGGCCCGGCAGCTCAAGCGCGTGCTCGATGCCTTCCCCACGCATTACCCGCGCCATATCCTGGAGCAAGCCGCGATCGCCGGCGCCTTTGTGCCGGGCGCTGTGGATGCCGATCTGCAGGGCGTGGCCAACCGCGTGGCCGAACGGCTCGACCTGATCGCGGTGGAATACGAAAAGGGTTGGGTCGGCCGCATCACCCAGGATCGCGGCATCCGTCTGGCGCGAATCCTGCGTGGCGTCGAAGAGGTGCGCACACTGGACGGACCGATGCTGCGCTCGGGCGAGGCTCGCAAGACCGGCAGCTTCACCAAGGCGCTGCAGGATGTATACGATTTGCCGGCAACGCTGGAGCGCAAGGATCGCCGCCAGTTGATCCACGGACCGCTCGACCTTTTGCAGGCGATCCTGGAAGAGGGCGAAAAGGGCCTGTCGCTGCAGCGCTACAAGGGATTGGGCGAAATGAACCCCGACCAGTTGTGGGAAACCACGCTGGACCCGGACGCGCGCACGTTGTTGCGCGTCACCATCGACGACATGACCGAGGCGGACGACCTGTTCACCAAGTTGATGGGCGATGTCGTCGAGCCGCGGCGGGAGTTCATCCAGCAGAATGCGCTGAGCGTCGAGAATCTCGACTTCTGAGCGCCGATCGGGCGCGTTACACTGCGCCATGGCCAAGTTGGAATCGCGGATCGCCCAGGGGCGCGGGGATGAACCCGCAGACATCGTTCTACGCGGCGCGCGGGTCTTTGACCTGATCACCGGAGACATGCTGGAAGGCGACGTCGCGATCTGCGGCGACACCATTGTCGGAACCTGCGCGGAATATGACGGGCGTGACGTGATCGACGTTTCGGGCCTGACACTGGTGCCGGGATTCATCGACACCCATCTGCATGTCGAAAGTTCGCTTGTCACCCCGTTCGAGTTCGATCGCTGCGTGACGCCGCGCGGCGTCACGACGGCCATCTGCGATCCGCACGAGATCGCCAACGTGGTCGGAGCCGATGGCATCCGCTATTTTCAGGATGCTTCGCAGCACCTGCTGATGGATTTGCGGGTGCAGTTGTCGTCCTGCGTGCCGTCGACGCACATGGAAACCGCCGGAGCGGAACTGTCCGCCGACGATCTGGCCGCGCTGCGTGGCCATGTGTCGGGCATCGGGCTGGCCGAGTTCATGAACTATCCCGGGGTGATCCATCGCGATGCCGCCGCCATGGCCAAGCTGCGTCTGTTCGATGGCGACCATGTCGACGGGCATTGTCCGCTGCTGTCGGGTCGCGATCTGAACGCCTATATCGCCGCCGGCATCCGCACCGAACACGAGGCGACCAGCGTCGAGGAGGCGCGCGAGAAACTGCAGAAGGGTCTGCGCGTGTTGATCCGCGAAGGCTCGGTGTCCAAGGATCTCCACGCTCTGGCCCCGTTGCTGACAGAGCGCACGGCGCCGTACATGTGCCTGTGCACCGATGACCGGAATCCGTTGGATATCGCCGAGTATGGGCATCTCGACTACATGATCCGGACGTTGATATCGCTGGGTTGTCCGCCGCTCGCGGTTTATCGAGCCGCCAGCCTTTCGGCAGCCGAGGCGTTCGGGCTGAAGGATCGCGGGCTGGTCGCGCCGGGCAAGCGTGCTGATATCGTTGCGGTGGACGAATTGCATACATGTAATGCGCAACTGGTTCTGGCGGCGGGCTGCCGGGTGACAGATGCCGCATTTGCCCGGCGCAAGATTATCGAACCCGTCGGGCGCCGCTCGGTCCGGGCGCCGCATGTGTCCGCCGACAGTTTCCGCACTGCATCGAACAGGGTCGAAACCGACGTGATCGGCATCCGCGAAGGCCAGATTCTGACCGACCATCTGCATGAGCAGATCGCCGCACAAGACGGCGACAAGCGCCCGGACCCTGACCGCGACTTGGCGCGCATCACCGTGGTCGAGCGGCACGGCAAGAACGGCAATGTCGCCAACGGTTTCGTGCGCGGGTTCGGGCTGCGCCGCGGCGCCATCGCGTCGACGGTGTGCCACGATCACCACAACATCGCCTGTGTCGGGATCGACTATGCCGATATGGCCTTGGCCGCCAATCGGCTGGGTGAAATCGATGGGGGCTTTGTCGTGGCGGAGGGCGGCAAGATCCTTGCCGAACTCGCCCTGCCGGTGGCCGGGCTGATGAGCCTGTCGCCCTTCGAAGAGGTTCGCGACCGGCTGGCCGACCTGCGGGCTGCGGCGAAATCGCTGGGCGTGACCCTGGAAGAGCCGTTCCTGCAATTGGCCTTTCTGGCCTTGCCGGTCATTCCCGCGCTCAAGATCACCGATCGTGGCATGGTCGACGTGAACCGGTTCGAGATCATCGCCTGAGGCTTGATTCGCGGATCGTCGCAGCTAGCTGGCAGGCGCATGGAAAAGGCATTGATCATCGGCGCTTCGGGCGGCATTGGCGGGGCGCTGACCAAGGCGTTGCAGGCGCGCGGCGCTGCCGTGACCGGTCTGTCGCGCAGCGCCGACGGGTTGGACGTGACCGACGAAGACAGCGTGAAGGCCGCGCTGGCCGATCTGACCGGCCCGTATGACCTGATCGTGGTTGCCAGCGGTGCGTTGGAAATTGACGGGGCAGAGCCGGAAAAGACGCTTAAGACATTGGAACCGAAAGCTTTTCTTGACCAGATCGCGTTGAACGCGCTTGGGCCGGCGCTGGTTCTGAAACACGCGATTCGACTGGTTCCCCGCGATCAACCCGCTGTTTTTGCAGCACTTTCCGCGCGCGTGGGCAGCATTGGCGACAATCGACTGGGCGGGTGGTATTCCTACCGTGCCGCGAAAACCGCTTTGAACCAGTTAATGCACAGTGCGGCCATCGAATTGGCGCGGACGCACAAGCAGCTTTGCGTCGCCTGTCTGCATCCCGGAACCGTCGCCACGCCCTTTACCGAGAAATACCTGGGCCGCCATCCCGCGGTGCCGCCGGACCAGGCCGCAGCCAACCTGTTGCAGGTCATCGACGGTCTGACGCCGGCCCAGACCGGGCGTTTCTACGACTGGGCGGGAAAGGCGGTGCCGTGGTGAGCAGGCTGATCCTGGTTCTTGGCGATCAGCTGACCGAGACCATCGCCGCGCTGCGCGAGGCCGACAGGAAAACCGACATCGTCGTCATGGCCGAGGTCGCCGACGAGGCGTCCTATGTCCAGCATCATCCCAAGAAGATCGCGCTGATCTTTGCGGCGATGCGCAAGTTCGCCGCCCGGCTGCGCGACGATGGCTGGGACGTGCGCTATACCCAGCTGGACGACACCGAAAATACCGGATCGATCCCGGGCGAATTGCTGCGCCGGGCCGAGGAAACCGGCGCGACCGAGGTCTTCGCCACCGAACCCGGAGAATGGCGGCTGATCGAGGCGCTGAACGATGCGCCCTTGAAAATCAAGCAGTTGGAGGATGACCGTTTCATCGCCACCCATGCCGAATTCCAAGATTGGGCGAAGGGGCGCAAGCAGCTGCGGATGGAATATTTCTATCGCGACATGCGGCGCAAGACCGGGCTGCTGATGGACGGTGACGACCCGGTTGGGGGCAAGTGGAACTTTGATCACGACAACCGCAAGCCGGCGCCGGACGAGGTGGATTTCGGCGGGCCGATGCAGTTCACGCCGGACGAGACGGTCGAAGAGGTGCTGGACCTGGTCGAGTCGCGCTTCGGCAATTCCTTCGGCCAGTTGCGCCCGTTCTGGTTCGCCACCGAACCGGGCCAGGCCAAGCGCGCGCTGAGCCATTTCATCAGGCATGCCCTGCCGAAATTCGGCGACTTCCAGGACGCGATGCTGGACGACAACCGGTTCCTGTATCACGCGGTGATCTCGCCCTATATCACGCTGGGACTGCTGGACCCGCTGGAGGTCTGCCGGGAGGCGGAAAAGGCCTATGAAAACGGCGATGCGCCGATCAACGCGGTCGAGGGGTTCATCCGCCAGATCATCGGCTGGCGGGAATATATCCGGGGCATCTATTTCCGCGAAGGGCCAGACTATGTTTCGCGTAACGCCTTGAAACACAAGCGCGATCTGCCCGCGTTCTACTGGGGCGAAAAGACCCGGATGCGCTGTGTCGCCAAGGCGGTCGAGCAGACCGAAGCCGAGGCCTATGCGCATCACATCCAGCGGCTGATGGTGACGGGCAATTTCGGACTGCTGGCGGGCATCGATCCGGCGCAGCTGCACGAATGGTATCTGCGCGTCTATATCGACGCGTTCGAATGGGTCGAGGCGCCGAACACCATCGGGATGAGCCAGTTCGCCGATGACGGGATCATCGCGTCAAAGCCTTATATTTCCTCGGGAAATTACATCGACAAGATGTCGGATCACTGCAAGTCCTGCGACTACAAGGTCAAGGTCAAGACCGGTGACGGGGCCTGCCCGTTCAACCTGCTCTACTGGCATTTCCTGCACCGTCACCGGGGCAAGTTCGAGGGCAATCCGCGCATGGGCAACATGTATGGAACCTGGGACCGGATGACCGAGGACAAGCGCGACACGATCCTGCGCGAGGCCGAGGATTTCCTGGCGCGGATGGAAAAGGGCGAGATCGTCTGAACGCGGCGCGCGGTGCGGTTAACGCAACGGTCGATGGGCGATTCACGGCAGCGATCCGTCCTTTTGGGCCCGCGTTCGGGACGGATCGGTGGGCGGGATTCGCACAGTCCGCGGCACGGATTCGACCAAGCCGTCCTGTTCGCCGCCGGTTCGGGACAGATTGCTGCCGCACCACCCGGCGCGGGCCCCGGTTTCGGCGAAAAATGGTTAATTCCCGAAATTGGTGGCAATCCACCAGCCCCCCCGATGCCGGCTGCGATCCGGGCGCGGCAGCCGGGCCGGTGCGCCCTGCACCGGATCAATCCGGACCCGCAGCCGGGGTGTCATACTGCCAGCCGATCCTTGGCCAAGGGGGGGCGAAAGCATGGCGTTTGACATCGCACTGACCATCGGACGGAATTTCGAGAACCGCGCACGGGGCGAAAGCGACGATTCCCCGACCGCCTGGGAGGCCCACCGCAAGCGCGGCACGGTGCTGCGCCAGACGCTTGACGGATCGGATGACTGGACGGTCACGGATTGGGGCGACACCTTTGACACCCGGCGCACCCACGAGGACGTGGTTCTGCAATTGTCGATGATCGGCACGGCGGTCGGCCTGGGCGTCATGGCCTTTGCCGGCAAGGTGCTGTGGCGCACGCTGGAGGATGTCGCCGTCGATGCGCTGAAACGGCTGATGGTCAAGCTGATCCCGGCACTGGAACAGAAAGCCATCACGCGGGCCTACGCGACGCTGCCGGACGGTCAATCCATCGAATGGAGCATCGATGCCGAAAACCCCGACCGGATCAACATCTGGGTGCATGGGTCGATATCGGTGCCGCGCGAGGCTTTGGCCGCCGAGGCCGGCAAGCAAGCGCAGTAGGGGGCATCACTTCATCGACCGGCCGATATCGAGAATATCGGGCGAAACCGGCTTGGGCTGGATCCGCCTGCGGTTGCCGCTGACATAGGTCGAAATCGGGTCGCGGTAGTGCCCCGACCCGATGACCGCGCTTTGCGACGGCTTGGTATCGGGGAAATACTTATGGCCGATGCGGATGATGTCGGAGGTGGCCCGTTTCGGTACCGGCGCCTTGGCGGTGCGGCGTTGCGGCGTGTACGAGACCTTTTTGCGTCGCCGGACGGCCGCGGTGCCGGCCTTGATCGCCGGCGTCTTGGGGGTGGCGGGTTTGGGTTTCCGGAAGGTGCGGCGGCGCACCGGGTTGGTCTTGCGCATGTAGCCTTCGACGGCCTTGTGCAGCCCGGGATCGTTCACCAGCGCATCGAGACGGGCACCGATCTGGTCCTCGCGCCGGAACAGCCCGGGATGCGAACTGCGCCCGCCGGCATCGTCGCTGGCGACCGTCCAGGGCACGTAATCGCCGGTCACGGTGACATCGCCCTTGAACTTGTAGATCATCTTGCCGGTGCTGCGCGGGTCCTTGGGATGGCGGGCCTTGAAGATCCGGTCGGACAGGTCGTCGGCCATGTGGACGAAGTAATTCAGGTACTTGCCGATCTCGAAGCCGACACCGAAGGCCAGAAGCGGGCCGACCTTCTTCTTCAGCGAGCTCTTGATGACCTTGCCCGCGGCGCCCCGAGCGGTGTTGCCCTGACCCAGCCGGGTGCTTCGGGTCGCGCGGATCGCGGATTTGCGGGTATAGCCGTATTTTCCCATGCGGCCAGTATGGCGAGAACCGGCAGGACGCGATTGATGCGGCGCAATTTTCCCGGGGCCGCGATCAGCCGACCGACACGCCTTCGCCTTGCAGGATCGCGTGCAGCCGGTCGAGGAACGCCGCCTCGCCCAGCTCGGTCTCGGCGGTGCGGCGGGCGGCGGCGGAAATCGCGGCGCGCGGGGCGTCGGGCAGCACGGCGCGCAGGGCGTCGGCAAGGGAACCGGGCCGGCGGATGTCGACGACGAAGCCGTTTTCGCCGTGGGTCAGGTACCCTGCCGATCCGCTTTCGCTGGAGATGATCGGGATCGCGCCATAGGCCATGCCTTCGATCGGGGCGACGCCCAGCGGCTCGCCGGTGCTGGGCAGGACGACGACGTCGGCGCCGGCATAGACATTGGCCATGTCGCGGAACGGCAGCCCGGCGATCATGCGGACCCAGGGCGCGGTGGTCAGGTCCGCGAGCTGGGCGGCGTGGCTGGCCTGGGCCGACGTCTTGCGCGGCGTCGAGCCGACCAGCAGCACGTTGACGCGGTCCTGCAGCCCGGCCTTGTCGATGGCGTCGAGCAGCAACGGCTGGTTCTTGCGCGCCAGCCCCAGCTTGCCGACGCAGAGCACGTTGAGCTTGCCGGGTTCGCGCGGCCAGGGATCGGGGGCGTCGAACCGCCCGACCGGCCAGGGCAGGTAGCGCGCGAAGGGATCGGCGGGGCGGTCGGGGCCAAGGCCGCGCACCGGCGTGATGCGTTGCACCGGAAGACCCTTCCAGCGCAGTTCGGCCTGCCGGAGCAGCGAGGTTTTCCCGAGATAGGGCAGAAGGTTGTAGAGCAGGCAGGGGATGTCCGATTGCCGTGCCACCCGCGCGGCGCGGCGCGACAGCGCCCAGGCGTTGCGGACCACCACCAGGTCGGGGGCGAAATCGGCGATGGCGCGGGCGACCTCGGAGCGGCTGGGATGGCGGCCCATCACCACCGGGGTCAGGTGGCTGTGGTCTTCGCTTTTGGCGCTTTCATTGACGAGGAAGCACAGGTCGTGCCCGGCCGCGCGCATGGCGCGGACCGCGAACCACAGGTTGGTGTGGAACCGCGGCAGGGTGAACAGCAATCGCGCCATTCAGTTCGAACCGGCCTCGCCGGTGGCCGCGTCGGCATCGGCACCGGCGCCGGTGGTCGCGTTGGGGTCGGTCTCGGCATCGGGCGCCGCATTCGCATCCGTGTCGGCGGGCGCGGGCGCGTCGTCGGCGCTGAGCGCGCCGTTGATCCAGTCGCCGGTCGCGGTTTCGCCGGTGGCGTAGCGCATGGTGCCGACCCCCTGGCGCTTGCCATCCTTGAACATGCCTTCGTAGACGTCGCCATTGGCATAGGTGGCCACGCCCTGGCCGTCGATTTCGCCGTTCTTCCAATCGCCGGCATAGCGGAAACCGCCGGGCATGGTGATTTCGCCCGTGCCGTGGCGCTGGCCGTTCTGGAACTGGCCGACATAGACCGTGCCGTCGGCATAGGTGGCGGTGCCCTGGCCATGGCGCTGACCGTCCAGCCAGTCGCCGTCGTAGCGGTAGCCGTCGGGATAGGTCATCACGCCGCGACCGTGGTTGCGGGCGTTCTTGAATTCGCCCTCGTAGACCAGCCCGTTGGCATAGGTGGCGATGCCGCGGCCCTCGATCACGCCATCGACCCAGTCGCCTTCGTAGGTCGAGCCGTCGGGATAGGTGATCTTGCCCTTGCCGTTGGCCAGATCGCCCCGGAAGGTGCCGACATAGACCGACCCGTCGGGATAGGTGACTTCGCCCTCGCCATCGATCTGCCCGGCGACCCAGGTGCCGGAAAAGCGGTAGCCGTCGGCGCCGGTGAAGGTGCCCTGGCCCTGGCGCTGGTCGTTGCGGAAATCGCCCTCGTAGATGTCGCCATTGGCATAGGTGACCTTGCCGCGCCCTTCGCGGCGTCCGGCCACCAGTTCGCCCTCGTAGACGTCGCCGTTGGTTTGGGTCAGGGTGCCGATGCCGTCGATCTGGCCGGCCTTCCAGGTGCCTTCGTAGACCAGGCCGTCGGCCATCGTCAGCTTGCCCTGTCCGGCCCGTTCGCCATCGGCCACGCGACCGATATAGACCGACCCGTCGGGATACGAGATGGTGGCCTGTCCGTCCTTGGCGCCGTTCACCCAGTCGCCTTCGTAGACATAGCCGTTGGGCGAGGTCATGGTGCCGCGACCGTGATGCAGCGCGTTGCGGAACGACCCTTCGTAGCGCACGCCGTTGGCGTAGATCGCCACGCCCTGGCCGGTGATCTTGCCGTCCAGCCAGCTGCCTTCGTAGGTGCCGCCATCGGCAAAGACGATCTTGCCGATGCCCTCGGGCTTGCCCTTGGCGAAATCGCCTTCGTAGACCGAGCCGTTGGGGAAGCGCGCCACGCCCTTGCCGCGGATTTCGCCATCGACCCAGTCGCCGGTATATTCGTACCCGTTGGGCAGCCGGTAGGTGCCGGTGCCGTGCTGCAGCCCGTCCTTGAAGGTGCCTTCGTAGACCCCGCCATCGTCGTATTGCTTGGTCAGCACGCCCTCGTCCTGCGCCAGCGCGGGCGCGGCCAGCAGGGCGATGGTCGCGGCGATGGTGAAGCCTGCACGGGTCATGCTCGGGTGCTCTCTTGTTGCCTTGCGCGAAAGGTAATCAAGCCGCCGGGGCGGGGCAATGTCTTTTGCCGCATCGGCTTTTCCTTGCGCCAGCATCTGCTATGTGACGCCTGTGAAGAACGGAAAGGACAGCGGATGACCGACCGGTTCCGGCTGACGATGGCGCAGCTCAACCCGACGGTGGGCGACCTTGCGGGCAACGCCGCAAAGGCGCGCGAGGCCTGGGCGCAGGGCCGTGCCGCCGGGGCCGACCTGGTGGCGCTGCCCGAGATGTTCATCACCGGCTACCAGGCCCAGGACCTGGTGATGAAGCCCGCCTTCGTCACAGATGCCGTGCGCCATATCGAGGCGCTGGCAGCCGATTGCGCCGACGGACCGGCGCTGGCCATCGGCGGGCCCTGCCCGCAGGGGACCAAGCTGCACAACAGCTATTACGTGCTTGAGGGTGGCAAGGTCGCGGCGGTCACGCACAAGTATTTCCTGCCCAATTTCAATGTGTTCGACGAGGTGCGGGTGTTCTCGCGCGACCGGATGCAGGGGCCGGTTTCGGTGAACGGCGTGCGCGTCGGCATGCCGGTCTGCGAGGATGCCTGGTACCCGGACGTGGCCGAGGCGATGGCCGAAAGCGGTGCCGAGATCCTGCTGGTGCCCAACGGGTCGCCCTATTTCCGCGACAAGTTCGACACGCGGCTGAACAAGATGGTCGCCCGGGTCGTCGAGACCGGCCTGCCGCTGGTCTATCTGAACATGATCGGCGGTCAGGACGACCAGGTGTTCGACGGCGGTTCCTTCGTGCTGAACGCCCATGGCCGGCCGGCCGTCAAGCTGCCGGTGCTCGAAGAGGCCGTCTCGACCGTCGAGTTCCTGCGCGGGCCCGATGGCTGGGTCGCGCAGGAGGGCGATTTCACCGCCCATCCCGACGAATGGGAACAGGATTACCGCGTGATGGTGCAGTCGCTGCGCGACTATTGCGGCAAGACCGGCTTTGGCCGCGTGCTCTTGGGTTTGTCGGGCGGGGTGGATTCGGCGCTGGTGGCGACCATCGCGGTGGACGCGCTGGGCGCCGACAACGTGCGCTGCGTGATGCTGCCCTCGGAATACACGTCCGAGCATTCGCTGGAGGATGCCAGGGCCTGCGCCGAGGCGTTGGGATGCCGCTATGATTTCGTGCCGATCGCCGAGGGCCGCCGCGCGATCACCGACACGCTGGCGCCGCTTTTCGCCGGAACAGAGCCTGGTATCGCCGAGGAGAACATCCAGTCGCGCCTGCGCGGGTTGCTGTTGATGGCGCTGTCGAACAAGTTCGGCGAAATGCTGCTGACAACCGGCAACAAGTCCGAGGTGGCGGTGGGTTATGCCACGATCTACGGCGACATGGCGGGCGGCTACAACCCGATCAAGGATCTCTACAAGACCCGGGTGTTCGAGACCTGCCGCTGGCGCAATGCCAACCACCGGGGGTGGATGCAGGGGCCCGCAGGCATGGTGATCCCCGAGCGGATCATCACCAAGCCGCCCTCGGCCGAGTTGCGCGCCGATCAGAAGGACAGCGACAGCCTGCCCGATTACCCGGTGCTGGACGGCATCCTCGATATCCTGGTGGACCAGGACGGCAGCGTGTCCGATTGCGTTGCGGCGGGCTTTGACAAGGCGGATGCCAAGCGGGTCGAGCACCTGATTTATATCAGCGAATACAAGCGGTTCCAGGCCGCGCCCGGCGCCCGCCTGACCAGGCGCGCCTTCTGGCTGGACCGGCGTTACCCGATCGTCAACCGCTGGCGGGACGGCGGCTAGGCGGCGGGCAGGAGGATCGACCGGGTCGAGCCCCTGGCGGACGACCCGAGCCGGAACACCGCCGGGCCAGGGGACGGTCTCGCCGAAGCTCGGCTTTGCCCCGCGGACCTGACCTTCGGCATCGCCATGCCCAGCGTTGTGTCATCCGCAATGCCTGCGCACCTCGGTGTCGCGCAGCCCCGTCTCGACCAGCATGCAGCGGTTGCGCGCCTCGTAGTAATAGCCGCGGGCGTACCACATCACCGCCTCGGATTCGTTTCCGTCCGCCACCAGCCAGGCTCCGCGCAGATACCGCACCGCATAGGTCAGGTTGGTGCGGGCATCCAGCAGGTCCGAATCCCGGCCCCGGAATCCCATCTGGCGCGCCGTCGCGGGCAGGATCTGCATCAGCCCGTAATACGGGCCGTTGCGGGCCTGGGGCCGGTAGTCGCTTTCGCGCTGGATCACCCGATGCACGAGGCTGCGGGGGACGCCCTGGGCATCGGCGGTTTCGTTGATCATCGCGCGCAGCGCGGCGGTCTCGCCGGGATACAGCGGCGCGGCGCGGCTTGCCGGCCCGTCGGGCGCAGGGCTTTCGGGGGCACCGCCGCAAGCGCCAAGACAAAGCGCCGCCGTCAGGATCAGGTATCGCATCGAAGGTCTCGTCTGGCCGCCCCCATGTCCGCGATCCCTGCCCGAAAGCGATCGGTTTGCAATGGCCCCGGGCCGTCATGCGCGGATTTCGGCCTGCGCCGGGCCGTTTCGAGAGATCTGCCGCAGCATGGCCGCCGGGCGCGAACACGGGCGCTGTCCGCCCGGATCGCTCACTCCCACCAGCGGTCGATCACCGCGATGTCCTCGTCCGACCAGCCGAAATGGTGGGCGAATTCGTGCACCGTGACATGGGCGACGAGATCGGCCAGGTCGACATCGCCGCGGTCGCGCCATTCCGCCAGGATCGGTTCGCGGAAAAGCCAGACCGTATCGGGAAAGGGCGCCGGATCGGCGACGGATTTCTCGGTCAGCGGGATGCCGTCATACAGCCCGGTCAGCTCCAGCGGGTCGTCGATCTGCATCTCGTCCAGGATGTCGCCGGGCGGCCAGTCGACCACGCGCAGCAGCACCGGCGCCGCCAATGCGCGGAACGGCTCGGGAAAGCCCGCCACCGCTGCCTGCGCCATGGCCTCGAAACCCGCGATGTCGGTTTCCAGCCGCAAACCCACCCCCTGCTTCTTCTCTTTTCCAAATACGCATTTCCGACGCCGCCGCAATCCCGACACCGGGCAAGGCCGCGCGGCAGACGCAAAGGGGCGGGCGCGGCCGTCAGGCCGCGCCCGCCCCCCGTGGCGACGCGCCGACAGGCGCGGCGCAATCCGCGTTACAGCATCAGCTGGTAGGAATGCGGCACGTAATGGAACCCCTCGCCGCGGGTCTCGACATAGCCCAGCGCCGGGAACGGCATGTGGTAGCCCACGAAGGGCACACCATCGGCGGCGAGCATGCCCAGCACATTTCGGCGCGCGGCGGCGGCGGCGGCCTTGTCGGCGTCAAAGCGCACTTCCCAATCCGGGTAGGCCAGCGACCAGACATAGTGATTGGCAAGGTCCGCGATCAGCATCAGCTGCTTGCCGCCGCTTTCCAGCATGTAGCCCATATGCCCGGGCGTGTGTCCGAAGGCCGCCATCGCGGTGATGCCCGAGGTCACCGCCCCGCCATCGCCGAGAAAGGTCATCTTTTCGGCCAGCGGCCGGACCTTGCCGTCAAAACCCTCGTTTCCGGCGGCGGCCCAGTGGTCGTATTCCGCCTGGCCGGTGATATAGGCGGCATTGGCAAAGGTTTCGCCGCCCTCGCCCATCAGCCCGCCGATATGATCGCCATGCATGTGGGTGATGACGACATGGGTGACCTGGTCGGTGCCGTAGCCGGCCGCCTGAACCGCGGCGGTGATGCCTTCGGGATTCAGGCCGGTATCGAACAGGATCAGTTCCGAGCCGGTATTGACCAGCGTCGGCGTGAAGAAGAACTGTGCCTTGTCGATGGGCAGCTTGGCCTCGGCCGAGACCTGCGCGAATTCCTCGGCGCTGACATTCATGCCGAAGATGGTCTGCGGCTCATCCCGCGTGGCGGTGCCGGCAAGCAGCGTGCTGACCTCGAAATCGCCCAGCATGACGCGGTTGACGCGCGGCACCTGGGCGCCCTGCATCGGCGCGGCATGGCTGCCGGCCCTGAGCGCGGTGGCGGCAAGCGGCAGGGCGGCGGCGCCGGCCAGCGCGGCGCGGCGGGAGAGGGTGAATTTCTGTGACATCATGGACTCCCTGTATGGTTCCGCTGCGTAAGGTAGCCCGGAATCGCGGACTGTCTTGCGTGCGCTTTTGCGCAGGGCGCTGCGCGAAAACGCTCAACCCAACGGGTAGGTGGCCAGGATCTCGTGCCGCGCGCCGCCCGGCGCCAGGGTCGAGCCGACCAGCGCCAGCCTGTCGGCCAAGGCCGGGGGCAGCGCGACACCGGCCTGTGTGGCCAGCGCGGCCTGCATGTCGGGCCGGGCGGTGTCGCCCCGGCGCAGCCGCGCGATGGTGACATGGGGTCGAAAGCGGCGCCGGGGCAGGGTCACGCCCGCCGCCATCACCGCGCGGCGCACCGCGTCGTGCAGCGCGATCAGCGCCGGGTCGGGATCGGCGATCAGCGCCAGTGCCTGGCCGTGATCGCCGCCAAAGCTGGTCAGACCGGCCAGCCGCAGCGGCACCGGTGCGGCGCGCAGCGCCGACAGGCCGAAATCGATCTCGGCCAGCGCGTCCTCGGGCTGGTCGTCGAGAAAGGCCAGCGTCAGGTGCAGGTTGTCCTGCGGCACGGCGCGCCCGGCGGGCAGGCGGGCCTGGATCGCCTGAACCGGGTCGATCAGCGCATCGGGCAGCGGCAGGGCGACGAAGGCGCGCATGGCGGTCGCGGCCCGGTCAGAGCGGCGTGACCGGGCAGGCCGGCAGCAGCTCTTGAACCAGGGCACGCGGGCAGAGCTGCGTGCCCTCGGTCGTCACCGTGGCCGAGGCCGCGGCCTGGCCCCAGGCCAGCGCCCGGTCGGGCGTGTCGCCGCGCGCCAGCGCGAAGGTGAAGGCGCCGACGAAACTGTCGCCCGCGCCGATCTTGCTGCGCACCGGCACATCCGCCGCCAGCACGTGCCAGTGTCCGTCGCCGCTGGCCAGGACCGAGCCGTCGGCACCGCGCGCCACGATCACCTGCCGCGCCGCGCCGCGCGCCACCAGCGAAGCGGCGAAATCGGCGCTGTCGCGGCGTTCGGGCAGGGCGCGGCCGGCCAGGCCCTCGGCCTCTTCGCTGTCCATGCGCAGGATCTCGGGCATCGCCGCGCGCCCGCCTTCGGCCAGATGCGCCAGCGCCGCGCCCGACGTGTCGGCGATCACCCGGGCGCCCTGCGGGGTCAGCGCCGCGGTCAGCCGGGCGGTGAAATCGACCGGCACGCCCGGCGGTGCGCTGCCGCTGACCACGACGATGGCGTTCGCGGTCGCGGTGTCCTGGGCAAGCTGAAGCGCCGCGGCGACATCGCCTTCGCCCCAGCGTGGTCCGGGCAGGACGAAGCGGTATTGCGCGCCGCTGCCGTCATCGGTGACGGCCAGGCTTTGCCGGGTTTCGCCCGGCGCCGGCATGGCGACGACATCCAGCCCCGCCGCGCCCAGCAGCGCGCCCAGCCGTTCGCCGGTCTTGCCGCCCAGGGCCACCAGGCAACGCGAGGCGCCGCCCAGGATATGCACCACGCGGCTGACATTGATCCCGCCGCCGCCCGGTTCCACGACCGGCGCGGCGCAGCGCAGTTTCGGGCCGGGCACGACCTGCGGCGCACTGGTTGACAGGTCCAGCGCGGGGTTCAGCGTGATCGTCAGAATCTCGGTCATGAGTGTCTCCGATGCTGCCGCGACCCTAGACAAATCGGCCCGCCTGTGGAATGGCAAGCCTCTGTCAGGAGGCGCCCATGACCACCACCCGTTTCGCCCCGTCGCCCACCGGCCGGATCCATGTCGGCAACCTGCGCACGGCGCTTTTCAACTACCTGATCGCGCGCAAGGCGGGCGGCACGTTCATCCTGCGCATCGACGATACCGACCCGGAGCGGTCGAAAGAGGAATATGTCGACGGCATCAAGCGCGACCTGGACTGGCTGGGCCTGCATTGGGACCGGATCGAGCGGCAATCGCACCGGCTGGACCGATACGAGGACGCGGCGGACGAATTGCGCCGGATGGGCCGGTTCTACGAGGCGTGGGAAACGCCGACCGAACTGGACCTCAAGCGCAAGAAGCAGCTGAACATGGGCAAGCCGCCGGTCTATGACCGCGCCGCGCTGGCGCTGAGCGAGACCGACCGCGCGAAACTGCAGGCCGAGCGCGGCGCCGGTGTCTGGCGGTTCCTGCTGGACCAGGAGCGCATCGAGTGGCCCGACGGCATCCTGGGCGACATCTCGATCGACGCCGCCAGCGTGTCGGACCCGGTGCTGATCCGCGCCGACGGGCAGATCCTGTACACGCTGGCCTCGGTCGTCGACGATACCGAGATGGGCGTGACCCATGTGGTGCGCGGGTCCGACCACGTGACCAACACCGCGACCCAGATCCAGATCATGCGCGCCCTGGGCGGCACGCCGCCGGTCTTTGCGCATCATTCGCTGCTGACCGGTCCGCAGGGCGAGTCGCTGTCGAAACGGCTGGGCACGCTGAGCCTGCACGACCTGCGCGACGAGGGTGTCGAACCCGAGGCGCTGCTGAGCCTGATGGCGCGGCTGGGGTCGAGCCAGCCGGTCGAGCTGCGGCTGAGCCTGGACGAGATCGCCGAAGGCTTTGACCTGTCGCAATTCGGCGCCGCGCCGACCAAGTTCGACGCCGGCGACCTGTGGCCGCTGACCGCGCGCAAGCTGCACGAGCTGCCCTTTGCCGAGATCGCCGACGAGATCGCGCAGATCGGCGTGCCGGCGGACAAGGCCGAGCTGTTCTGGCGGGTCTGCCGCGAGAACATCGTCAAGCGCGCCGATCTCAAGGATTGGTGGCGGTTGTTCTCCGAAGGCGCCGAGCCGCTGGTCACCGAAGAGGACCGCGCCTTTGTCGCGCAGGCGATGGCGCTGCTGCCTGACGGTCCGTTCGATCATGACACGTGGTCCAACTGGACCGCGGCGGTCAAGGAGGCGACGGGCCGCAAGGGCAAGGCGCTGTTCATGCCGCTGCGCAAGGCCGTCACGGGCCGCGAGCGCGGACCCGAGATGGCCGACGTGATGCCCTTGCTGCAACAGGTGCCGGCGCGGCGTCTGGCCGGCGGGTAGGCGCGCATGTCGGAGCGGGCCAAGTTCCTCTCCGGCAACCTGTTTGCGCATGTCACGGTGATGTCGCTGACCGCGTCGGTCGGGCTGATGGCGATCTTTGCCGTCGACTTCATCGACATGGTCTTCATCGCCATGCTGGGCAAGGCGGAACTGGCCGCGGCGGTGGGCTATGCCGGGGCGATCCTGTTCTTCACCACCTCCTTCGGGATCGGCATGGCGATCGCCGCGGGCGCGCTGGTGGCCCGCGCGCTGGGGGCCGGGCAACCCGACGAAGCGCGGCTGAAGGCCACCAATGCGCTGATCTACGGCGTCGCCTTCGGCGCGGTCTTTGCCGCGGCGGTCTGGGTCTGCGTGCCGTGGTTCGTCGCCCTGCTGGGCGCCAGCGGCGAGACGGCGGCGCTGGCGGTGTCCTACCTGCGCATCATCGTGCCGACCCTGCCGTTCCTGATGGTCGGCATGATGGGCGGCGCGATCCTGCGCGCCCATGGCGACGCGCGCCGGGCGATGATGGCGACGATCTGGGGCGGGCTGACCAATGCGGTGCTGGACCCGATCCTGATCTTCGGGCTGGACCTGGAGCTGACCGGCGCGGCCCTGGCCAGCGTCGCGGCGCGGCTGGTGATCGCGGCCACCGCGGTGCTGCCGCTGGTCCGCCACTATGGCGGGTTCACCCGGCCGGCACCGGGCGCGCTGGCCGCCGATCTGCGCCCGGTGCTGGCCATCGCGCTGCCGGCGATCCTGACCCAGCTGGCCACGCCAGTGGGCCAGGCCTATGTCACCCGCGCCATGGCCGAGTTCGGCGAAGCGGCGGTGGCCGGCATGGCGATCGTCGCGCGGCTGACGCCGTTGGCCTTCGGGGTGATCTTTGCGCTGTCGGGCGCGGTGGGGCCGATCATCGGTCAGAATTACGGCGCCGGGAACGCCGCCCGCGTGGCCGAGGCGTTCCGCGCCGCGCTGCTGTTCACCGCGCTGTTCGTGGCCGGCATGGCGGCGCTGCTGTTCGGTCTGCGCGCGCCCATCGCCGCGCTGTTCGACGCCGACGGCGTCACCCGCGACCTGGTCTATCTGTTCTGCGGGCCGCTGGCGCTGGCGTTCTTCTTCAACGGCGTGATCTTTGTGGCCAACGCGGCGTTCAACAACCTGGGTCGGCCGTTCTATTCGACCTGGGTGAACTGGGGCCGGCACACGGTGGGCACGATCCCGTTCGTCATCGCGGGCGCGGCGCTGCTGGGCGCGCCGGGTGTGCTGATCGGACAGGCCGCGGGCGGCGTGCTTTTCGCGGTGCTGGCCTGGGTGCTGGCGCGGCGGGTGATGGCCGAGCGCGGCGGAGCGCAGACGTCAGAGCCGTTTCAGCGCCAGGCGCGATTGCTGTCGCTGTTCATGCATCGCCGGTAGGCGCACGGTCGAGCGGCGCGGCGAAAGGCTTGCAGCCGGTCTCGCGCAGCACCGCATCGACGAAATTCCGTTCGGGGCCGGTCAGGCGCTGGGCGCGGGCATAGACCGGCGCGGCGCGGTCGTCGAACACCGGCGCATCCCAGCCGGTGGTGGTGGCGACGAAGCGTTCGGCGCCTTCGCGGCCGTATTCGGCAAGGTAGCCCTGGATCACCACGTCGATATAGCTGAGCAGCACCGGGTGATCGGCATCGGGCAGGTGCAGCCGGTTGGGAGCGATGGCGTAGACGGCGATTTCGGGATCGCCGCCCGCGGCATGGCTGACCGCGTGGCTGGCGGGCAGCCGGTCATAGGCGCGTTCGCGGTGATCCAGCACGCGCCAGCCGTCTTCGGGCACCGGGGCGATCAACCCGTCGATCTCGCAACCCGGATCGGCGATGACGGTCAGATAGGCCACCTGCCGAGCCGCGGTATAGCGCCAGGCCCGCCGCCAGCCCCGCAGGCGCGCCTTGTGGCAGGGCGTATAGCCATGGGTCAGGCGATTCACCAGGGACCCGTATCCGAAGAAATATGCATCGCCGATTCGCAAATTGGACCCCAATTGACTTATGTCAATTCATTTACCTGGGAGTGATGTATTCAAACCCTTACCCGACCGATAAGGAGCGAGACGGTGCGAGTCACGAAACGAAGCAATATTGCCATGCGCGTCCTGATGTTCTGCGCGGCGAATTCCGACCGGCTGGTGACCAAGGCCGAGATCGCCCGGGCCACGAATGCCTCGGAAAACCATCTGGCGCAAGTCATCAACCAGCTGGCGCAGCTGGGTTACCTGCATACGCAGCGGGGCCGCAACGGCGGGCTGGAACTGGCGCGGGCGCCGGACCAGATCGTCATCGGCGAGATCTTCCGCACGATCGAGAGCCGCATCCCGATGACCGAGTGTTTCGGCGATGTCGACAATACCTGCCCGCTCAGCGATTGCTGCCGTCTGCGCGATGCGCTGAACGACGCGGCCGAGGCGTTCTTCAAGACGCTGGACCCGCTGACGCTGGACACGCTGACCTGCGACAACGAACCCCTGATGGCGCTGCTGGGCACCACGGGGCGCTGCAGAACGGCCGAAAGCGCAGTTGCGCGGCGCGCGGCGGTGCATTAATCAGGGCCTATCTCGACGGGAGAACCGGCCTGGCCGGTGCCGAAGGAGCAACCGCCCCGGAAACTCTCAGGCGCAAGGGACCGACGGGATACCGAACACTCTGGAGAGTGACGCCGCAGGGCGTCCGCCGAAGGGATAACGATCTCAGGCGAAAGGACAGAGGGGGCATTCGTGGCACCGGTTTGCGCCGGTGTCGGGAATGCCCGGAATTGCGCAGCATCGCGAACCGGGATGAAAAACCGGAGGGCCCATGGGCGACGCTTTGCAGCGCACGGCGCTATATGATCTGCATATCGACCTGGGCGCCAGGATGGTGCCCTTTGCCGGCTACGAGATGCCGGTGCAATATCCCGATGGCGTGCTGAAGGAACATCTGCACACCCGCGCGCAGGCCGGGCTGTTCGATGTCAGCCATATGGGCCAGGTGGTGCTGCGCGGCGATGGCGTGGCGGCGGCGCTGGAGTCGCTGGTGCCGGTGGATATCGCCGGGCTGGCCGAGGGCCGCCAGCGCTATGCCCTGTTCACCAATGACGATGGCGGGATCGAGGATGACCTGATGGTCGCCAATCGCGGCGATCACCTGTTCGTCGTGGTCAACGCCGCCTGCAAGGAGCCGGACGTGGCGCGGATGCGCGCGGCGTTGGAACCGCTGGGCATCACCGTGAAACTGCTGGAGAGCCGGGCGCTGCTGGCGTTGCAGGGACCGGCCGCCGAGGCGGTGCTGGCCGAGCATCATCCCGGCGTGCGGGACATGCGGTTCATGGATGTCGAGACGCTGCCGCTAGCGGGGGCCGAATGCTGGGTGTCGCGGTCGGGTTATACCGGCGAGGACGGGTTCGAGATTTCCGTGCCGCAGGCCGCCGCGGTCGCGCTGGCGCGGGCGCTGCTGGCCGACGGTCGCGTCGCGCCGATCGGACTGGGGGCCCGGGATTCGCTGCGCCTGGAAGCCGGGCTGTGCCTGTACGGCCATGACATCGACGCCGCCACGACGCCGGTTTCGGCTGGGTTGGGCTGGGCGATCCAGAAGGTGCGCCGCAGCGGCGGCGACCGCGCCGGCGGTTTTCCCGGCGCGGCGAAAATTCTGGGAGAATTTTCCGACCCGCCCGCGATGCGGCGGGTCGGGTTGCGGCCCGAGGGTCGGGCGCCGATGCGCGAGGGCACGGCGCTGTTCGATGCCGAGACGGGCGGCACTGCGGCGGGGCGCGTGACCTCGGGCGGGTTCGGGCCCAGCCTGGGCGCGCCGGTGGCGATGGGTTACGTGCCCGCCGCCCTGGCCGAGCCGGGCACGCGGCTGTGGGGCGAGGTGCGGGGCAAGCGGCTGGCGGTTTCTGTTGCCAGCCTGCCCTTCGTGCCGGCAGGATTCAAACGGTGATCCGGACAGAAGGGACAGGGACATGAAATACACCGAAGAACACGAATGGCTGGATGTCGATGACGAGGGAATCGTGACCGTCGGCATCACCGCCTATGCCGCCGAGCAATTGGGCGACGTGGTGTTCGTGGAATTGCCGGAGGTCGGCAAGACCGTCAGCAAGGATGACGAGATCGTGGTGATCGAAAGCGTCAAGGCCGCATCCGACATCCTGGCGCCGCTGGATGGCGAGATCGTCGATGTCAACGAACCGCTGGCCGACGAGCCGGGCAAGGTCAACGACGATCCCGAGGGCGAGGCCTGGTTCTTTCGGATCAAGCCGGACGACCTGTCGGCGATGGACGACTACATGGACGAGGCCGCCTACAAGAAATTCATCGGATAGGGGCCGGGAGAAGGGGGGCAGGGGGCGCTGCCCCCTCTTGGCCCCTATGGGGCCAATTCACCCCCGGGATATTTTCGAACCAGAGAAGGTCTGGACCCGCATGCGACGGAGAACGGAATGAGCTATCAGCCGATCGATTACCTGCCTTACGATTTCGCCAACCGGCGCCATATCGGGCCGTCGCCCGAGGAAATGGCCGAGATGCTGGAGGTGCTGGGCGTGCCGTCGCTGGACGCGCTGATCGACCAGACGGTGCCCAGGGACATCCGGCAGGCGGAAAAGCTGGACTTCGGCAAGCCGATGTCGGAGCGCGAGTTGCTGCACCACATGCGGGTGACCGGGGCGAAGAACAAGGTGCTGACCTCGCTGATCGGGCAGGGCTATCACGGCACCGTCACGCCGCCGGCGATCCAGCGCAACATCCTGGAGAACCCGGCCTGGTATACCGCCTATACGCCCTATCAGCCCGAGATCAGCCAGGGCCGGCTGGAGGCGTTGCTGAATTTCCAGACCATGGTCTGCGACCTGACGGGGCTCGAGATCGCCAACGCGTCGCTGCTGGACGAGGCCACGGCCTGCGCCGAGGCGATGACCATGGCGCAGCGGGTGGCGAAGTCGAAGGCCGGGGCGTTCTTTGTCGACGAGAACTGCCATCCGCAGAACATCGCGGTGGTCAGGACGCGGGCCGAGCCACTGGGGATCGAGGTGATCGTCGGCAGTCCGGACGCGCTGGAGGCCGACACCGTGTTCGGCGCGCTGTTCCAGTATCCCGGCACCCATGGCCATGTGCGCGACTTCACCGACCAGATCGCGGCGCTGCACGAAGCGGGCGCGATCGGCATCGTCAGCGCCGACCCGATGGCGCTGTGCCTGCTGAAGGAGCCGGGCGCGATGGGGGCCGACATCGCCGTGGGCAGCACGCAGCGTTTCGGCGTGCCGATGGGGTTCGGCGGGCCGCATGCCGCCTACATGGCCTGCCGCGAAGCCTATAAACGCGCCATGCCGGGCCGCATCGTCGGCATTTCCATCGACAGCCACGGCAACCGCGCCTATCGGCTGGCCTTGCAGACCCGCGAGCAGCATATCCGCCGCGAGAAGGCCACGTCGAACGTTTGCACCGCGCAGGCGCTGCTGGCGGTGATGGCGGGGTTCTATGCCGTCTTTCACGGCCCCAAGGGTCTGCGCGCCATCGCGCAGCGCATCCATCGCAAGACCGTGCGCCTGGCCAAGGGGCTGGAGGCGGCGGGCTTCAAGGTGGAGCCGGCGGTCTATTTCGACACGATCACCGTGGATGTGGGTCTGTTGCAGCGCGGGGTGCTGCAGGCCGCGGTGCGCGAAGGCGTGAACCTGCGCAAGGTCGGCAAGTCGCGGGTCGGCATCACCATGGACGAGGCGGTGCGCCCCGAGATCATCGAGGCGGTCTGGCGCGCCTTCGGCCTGGTGCGCAAGGATGACGACCTGACGCCGGAATACCGGCTGCCCGAGGCGTTGCTGCGGCAGAGCGAATACCTGCAGCACGACGTGTTTCACATGAACCGGGCCGAGACCGAGATGATGCGCTACATGCGCCGGCTGGCCGACCGCGACCTGGCGCTGGACCGGGCGATGATCCCGCTGGGGTCCTGCACGATGAAGCTGAATTCGGCCGCCGAGATGATGCCGGTCAGCTGGCGCGAGTTCTCGCTGATCCATCCCTATGCGCCCGAGGACCAGTGGAAGGGTTACAAGACGCTGATCGACGATCTGAACGCCAAGCTGTGCACGATCACCGGCTATGACGCGATTTCCATGCAGCCCAATTCCGGCGCGCAGGGCGAATATGCCGGGCTGCTGACGATCCGCGACTGGCAGGTGGCGCGCGGGCAGGGGCAGCGCGATGTCTGCCTGATCCCGGTCAATGCCCATGGGACCAACCCCGCCAGCGCCCACATGGTGGGTTGGGAAGTGGTGGCGGTGAAATGCGACGCGAACGGGTCGATCGACCTGGAGGATTTCCGCGCCAAGGCGGAAAGGCATTCCGACCGGCTGGCGGCCTGCATGATCACCTATCCCAGCACGCATGGCGTGTTCGAGGAGACGGTGCAGGAGGTCTGCAAGATCACCCATGACCATGGCGGGCAGGTCTATATCGACGGCGCCAACATGAACGCGATGGTGGGGCTGTCGCGGCCCGGCGACCTGGGCGGCGATGTCAGCCACCTGAACCTGCACAAGACGTTCTGCATCCCGCATGGCGGCGGCGGGCCGGGCATGGGGCCGATCGGCGTCAAGGAACACCTGATCCCGCACCTGCCCGGCCATCCGCTGAACGCCAAGGGCGCCGGACCGGTCAGCGCCGCGCCCTTCGGGTCGCCGTCGCTGCTGCCGATTTCCTGGGCCTACATCCTGATGATGGGCGGTGGCGGCCTGACCCAGGCGACGCGGGTGGCGATCCTGAACGCCAATTACATCGCGCGGCGGCTGGAAGGGGCGTTCGACGTGCTTTATCGCGGCAGCCAGGGCCGGGTGGCGCATGAATGCATCCTGGACGTGCGGCCGTTCGAGAAAAGCGCGGGCGTCACGGTCGAGGACATCGCCAAGCGGCTGATCGATTGCGGGTTCCACGCGCCGACGATGAGCTGGCCGGTGGCGGGCACGCTGATGGTCGAGCCGACCGAGAGCGAGACCAAGGCCGAGCTGGACCGGTTCTGCGACGCGATGCTGGCCATCCGCGAAGAGATCCGCGCCATCGAGGCGGGCGAGATGGACCGCGAGGTCAACCCGCTGAAACTGGCGCCGCACACGATGGAGGACCTGGTCAAGGATTGGGACCGGCCCTATTCGCGCGAACAGGGCTGTTTCCCGCCCGGCGCGTTTCGGGTCGACAAATACTGGCCGCCGGTCAACCGGGTCGACAACGTCTATGGCGACCGCAACCTGGTTTGTGTCTGCCCGCCGATGAGCGATTACGCCGAAGCGGCGGAGTAGGGGCGGCTCGTCAGGCCCGGGGTGGCCCGCCGCGCATCGGCTGCGGCGTGCCTGAACCCAGAGACATCAAACGGCCACTCCGTTAGCGCCGACCCGCGGGGTGGCGCAATCGCGCCGCCCCATGGGGGCGGGTCGGCGCGGCGCAACGGTGCCCGTTGCGCGGCACATGAATTCGAAGCGACGTATCTCAGGTTTCCGCCAGCCTGCTTCAGCAGTCCGCCGGTCTGCCTAGAGCAGGAAGTCGAACACGTCGCGGACGCGGCCCCAGGTGGCGGCGTCCGAGGCGGCCAGCAGGTAGCCGGATTTGACGTCGCCGCGATAGTCGGACCCGTCGAGCATGGCGACATGGCCGCCGGCCTGTTTCGCGATCAGCGCGCCGGCGGGGTGATCCCAGGCGGTCATCTTGGCGAACAGCACGAAATCGAGCTGGCCCTGCGCCAGCATCCGGTATTCGTGGCAGGCGCAGCGCAGCATGACCGCGCGGGCGAAACGCGGCAGGGTCGCGGCGGTCTGCGCCTGCTTGTCGGCCGGCACCAGGTAGAGCGGCACCGAGCCCACCAGTTTTTCCACCGGGCCGCCGGCCGAGGCGCGCACCGGGCGCGACAGGCGGCGGGCGTTCTGCAACTGCGCGGTGGTGTCGGTATCGGCCCAGATCATGTCGCCGACCACCGGGTCGAACAGCAGGCCGAAGACCGGCAGGCCGAAACGCAGGATCGACAGCATCACGCCGAACAGCGGCAGGCCGTGGGCATAGTTCCAGGTGCCGTCCACGGGATCGATGGTGAAGCACAGCTCGGCCTCGGCGATGCGGTCGAGGATTTCCGGGTGGTCGGTGGCGTGTTCCTCGCCCACGATCAGGGCGTGCGGGAACATCGCCTGAAGCCCGCGGGCGATCATCGCCTCGGCGGCGCGGTCGGCTTCGGTCACCAGGTCCTGCGGCCCGGATTTCTGGTCGATCTGGTGCGCGCCCAGGTTGCGGAAGCGCGGCATGATCTCGGCCCGGGCGGCGCGGCGCACGAGGTTCATCACCGCGTTGCGCTGGGCGCGGGTCAGGGCGGTGACGGGCATGGGCAGCTGGTCGGTCAAGGCGAATCCCCCGGGTCGGCTATGGCTGGTCTCAGGTGTGTCAGCCCGCCGGCCGGCGTTCAAGGCGACTATTCGCGCGCCCGCAGCACCCGGGCGGGCCGGGCGGCCAGCGGACGCCAGGCGAATGCCAGGCTGGCCAGCAGCGTCGCCGCCACGCCGCCGGTCACGATGCCGATGGCCGAGGGCCAGATCACGGCAAAGTCGCCCTCCATGACGAAGCGGATCACCGCCCAGCCGCCCAGGATGCCCGCCAGCAGCGCCACCAGCCCGGCCGCCGCGCCCAGCAGGGCGGCGCGCAGGGCGAAACTTTGCAGGATGCGGGCGCGGCTGGCGCCCAGCGTCTTGAGCAGCGCGGCCTCGTAGGTGCGGGCGCCCTCTCCGGCTGCCGCGGCACCGATCAGCACCAGGAACCCGGTCAGCAGGGTGGCGGCGGCGCCCCAGCGGACGGCCTCGGAAATGCCGTCGAGCAGGGACGAGACCCGTTCGATCGCGTCGCGCACCCGGATCGCGGTGATGTTGGGATAAGCGCTGGCGAGATCGCGCAGGATCGCCGCCTCGGCGGCTTCGTCGGCATAGACCGTCGAGATGAAGGTATGCGGCGCGCCTTGCAGGGCGGCGGGGTTCATCGTCATCACGAACCCGATGCCCGCGGTCGAGAAATCGACCTCGCGGAAGCTGGTGATCGTCGCGTCGATGTCGCGCCCCAGGATGTTGACGGTCAGTGCGTCGCCCAGTTTCAGGCCCAGTTCTTCGGCTTCCTCGGCCGCGAAGCTGATCTGCGGCGGGCCGTCGTAGCCGGCCGGCCACCATTCGCCCGCGGTCACGGTGGTGCGGGCGTCGGGGGTTTCGGCATAGGTGATGCCGCGGTCGCCCCGCAGCACCCAGTGTTCGCCGGCGACATCCGACGCCTTTTGCCCGTTGATGCGGGTGATGATGCCGCGCAGCATCGGCGCGCTGTCGATCCGGCTGACGGCGGGGTCGGATTGCAGCCGGTCCATGTAACCCGGCATCTGGTCTTTCTGGATGTCGACGAAGAAATAGGACGGCGCGACTTCGGGCAGGTCGCGGGCGATGGCGGTGCGCAAGTTGCCGTCGATCTGGCCGATGGCGGCCAACACGGTCAGGCCCAATCCCAGCGACAGCACCGCCGCGCCGGCTGCGTCGCGTGGCCCGCCGATGGCCGACAGCGCCCAACGCAGCGCCGGGCGGCCGCGCGCAGCAGGTGTGCCGCGCCGGGCGAGGCGGCGGATGCCGAAGGCGGCCAGTGCGAGGATCACCAGCGACGTCAGCAGGCCGCCCGCGGTCCAGAGCGTGAGCGCCGGCGCACCGGAAAACGCCACCGCCACGCCGACCAGAGCGGCGATCAGGAGAAGCGTCAGCACCACATAGCGCGGCGCCGGCAACGCGCGGGCGCGATCCAGCGCGTCGCGGAACAGCGCTGCGGCGCGCACCTCTTCGGCGCGGGCCAGCGGCCAGAGCGTGAACAGCAGCGCGGTCAGCACGCCGTAGAGCGCGGCTTCGGCCAGCGGGGCGGGGTAGAGCGCGAACAGGGTGGGGATCGGCAGCGAGGCCGAGATCAGCGGCGCGAAGAGCAGCGGCACCGCCGCGCCGAGGATCAGCCCCAACGCGATGCCCAGCAGCGCCAGCGCGCCGATCTGCAGGAAATAGGTCTGGAAGATCGTCGCCCGGTCGGCGCCCAGCGTCCGCAGCGTGGCGATGACGCTGGTCTTGGAGGCGAGATAGGCGCGCACCGCCGAGGACACGCCGATGCCGCCCACGGCCAGGCCCGACAGGCCGACCAGCACCAGGAACCCGCCCAGCCGGTCGACGAAGCGCGCCACGCCGGGCGCGCCGTTGCGGGCGTCGCGCCAGCGCAGGCCGGTTTCCTCGAACCGTGCCTCGGCTTCGGATTGCAGGGCCGCCAGATCGGTGCCCTCGGGCAGGGACAGGCGGTATTCGGTTTCGAACAGCGAGCCGGGTTCCAGCAGGGACGACCCGGCCAGCGCGTCGGTCCGGACGATGGTGCGCGGACCCAGGCCGAAACCGTCGCCGGCATCGTCGGGTTCGGCCAGCAGCCGCGCGGTCAGGGTGAAACTCTGGGTGCCCAGTTTGAACCTGTCGCCGATGGACAGGCCCAGCCGGTCGGCCAGCACGGGGGCCATCACCGCGCCGGGTTGATCGCCGGATATCAGAGCCTGTTCCAGCGTAATCGGCGGATCGAGCCGCACCGCGCCTTTCAGAGGATAAGCGGCATCGACGCCCTTGACCTGGGTCAGGCCACGCTCGGTCTCGCCGCCGCGGTCGACCACCGCCATGGACCGGAAATCGACGATCTCGGACACCTGCACCGCGCGGTCCTCGAGCCAGGCGCGCTCGGTGTCGTCGGCGAAGCGGTAGGTGAATTCGGCCAGCGCGTCGCCGCCCAGCAGTTCGGCGCCCTGGGCGGACATCCCGGCCTCGATCGCCGCCCGCACCGAGCCGACCCCGGCGATGGCGGCGACGCCCAGCGCGAGGCAGGCCAGGAAGATGTGGAACCCGCGCAGGCCCCCGCGCAATTCGCGGCGCGCCAGCCGGGCGGCGGTGCGCAGGGTCATTCGGCGGCCTTTCGCGCGGGTTCGTCGATGCGCCCGTCGGTCAGCCGCACCACCCGGTCGCAGCGGTTGGCGAGGTCGGTGGCATGAGTGACCAGTATCAGCGTCGCGCCGTGGCGGTCGCTGAGCCCGAACAGCAGGTCGATGATCGCCTGGCCGTTGGCACCGTCGAGATTGCCGGTGGGTTCGTCCGCCAGCAGGATCGCCGGGCGCGGCGCCAGGGCGCGGGCCAGCGCCACGCGCTGTTGTTCCCCACCCGACATCTGCGCCGGGTAGTGGTCCAGCCGGTGGCCCAGGCCGACGGCCTCGAGCTCGGCCCGGGCGCGGTCGAAGGCGTCGCGATGGCCCGCCAGTTCCAGCGGCGTGGCGACGTTTTCCAGCGCGGTCATGGTGGGGATCAGGTGGAAGGACTGGAACACCACGCCCATGTTGTCGCGCCGGAAGCGCGCCAGCGCGTCTTCGGACATCGCGGTCAGGTCGCGTCCCAGCACCGTCACGCTGCCGCTGCTGGCCTGTTCCAGCCCGCCGATCAGCATCAGAAGCGACGACTTGCCCGACCCGGAGGGCCCGATCAGCCCCAGCGACGTGCCGCGCGGCACGTCGAGGGTGATATCGTGCAGAATATCCACCCGGCCGGCATTGCCCTGCAGGCTGAGGTTCACATCTTTAAGGGCAATGACGGAATCGGACATGACAAGGAGCACCGGGATGTTGCGTGCTTTCACATATGGGGCCTGGGGTGCTCTCAGCAAGGCAATCGTTCTGACGGGGGTGCTGGCCGTGGCACCGGCGGCCGCCGAACCGGTCGAAATCGTCGCGCTGGGCGACAGCCTTACCGAGGGGTACGGGCTGCCGATCCAGGACGGTCTGGTGCCGCAATTGACCGAGTGGCTGGCGGCGCGGGGCCACGATGTGCGTGTCGTCAACGCGGGCGTGTCGGGCGACACCACCGCGGGCGGATTGTCACGCGCGGCCTGGTCGCTGGGTCCCGGCACCGACGCGATGATCGTGGCGCTGGGCGGCAACGACCTGCTGCGCGGCATCGACCCGGCGTTTTCGCGCCGGAATCTGGACGGCATCCTGCAGGTGGCGCAGGAGGCCGGGGTCGAGGTCTTGCTGGTCGGCATGCAGGCGCCCGGCAACTATGGCCCCGACTACAAGGCGGCGTTCGACGCGATGTATCCCGAACTGGCCGAGCGCTATGACGCCCTGCTGGTGCCGTCGTTTTTCGACGGGTTGCGCGAACCCGGCGCCGAACCGGCAGCACCCGCCGATCTGGCGCGGTTCATGCAGGCGGACGGCATCCATCCCAATCGCGAGGGCGTCGCCCGCATTGTCGCCGCTCTCGGACCCGCGGTCGAACGCCTGATCGACCGCGCCGCGGCGGATTGACGCCGCGTTCCGTCCGCGACCCTTGTCAACCGGCGACGCCGCGCCATCTGGTGCGACCGAACAAGGGAGACACGCCATGTCCAACGTTGATGACCGCCTGGAAAGCCTCGAAGAGCGGCGAAAGCTGGAAGATCGGTATGCTTCGGCCAAGGCCGCGCTCTTGCGCAACCGGCGCATCGAGGAAGGCCAGGCCGGCGCCCTTGTCTTTGCCGCGCTGGCCTATGGCAATGCGCTCGAGGAAAGCTCTGCCTTTGCAAAAGCGTCGCACCTGGCCAAGCTGTTCTGCATCGCCGCGGCGCTGATCGTTCCGAACCTGCTGGTGATCCACGTTCTGCTGTGACGGTCGATTTGCCCGGAAAGGCGTCAGGCCGGTCCTGTCAGACCTGTGGGGCGCCGCGCCGCATCACGCTGCGCAGCAGGCAGGGAATCCTGGGCAGGACGACGAAGGACAGGCTGGTGCCGAGATAAAGCGCCAACACCGATCCAACCGACAATCCGAACAGCGTCCAGCCGAGCAAGCCCGCCAGGGTGCCCAGAACGCTTCCGAATATCAGTGCTATGATCGCCATGCATGGCTCCCTTGGGTGCAGCTTGCAGCGCGCAGGTTACGAAACACTTAATACGGGAAATTAGGGCAGGAATTAGGCATTCAACGCGCATGGGCCTCAGATCGGCCATTTCCCGCCCATCGCTTGCCAGGCGAAGGCCGGCAGCCGGGCGGTCATGCGGCGCAGCAGCCGGTCGTATTCCATCGTTCCCGCCATCACGTCGAGATAGGCGAACTTGAGATTCCGCGACCGCCGAAAGCTGCGGATGAAGGCGGGTCGGAACGCCGGGCGGAACATCAGGTTGCGCAGCCAACCGGCCTGGCGGATGGCGCGGTGAACCGGTGCAAGCGCCTTTGCGTAGTGCCGCAGCGCCCCGTCGGGTCGTCCGGCCGCCAGCGCGGCGGCGGCGGCCCGGGCGGCCAGAGCGCCGCTTTCCAACGCGTAGCCGATACCTTCGCCGGTGATCGGGTCGACCAGCCCCGCGGCGTCGCCGGCCAGCAGGACACGGCCCTTGCCGGGCAGGCGGCGAAAGTCGCCGAAGGGCAGGAACTGGCCCTTCACGGGCGCCGGATCGTCGATTCCGAGATCGGCCAGATAGGCCGCGAGGCGGGACTTGATGTCGGTGTTGCGGGCCAATACGCCCCCGACCCCGATCGTCGTGCCCGTCGTTTTCGGAAACTGCCAGCCATAGCCCCAGTCCGCAGCCCCGAAATCGATTCGCAGCGGCCGATCCGTATCCGGCTGTTCGACCTCGAGCGCGAAACCGATCCGGTTGCGGTCGAAGGCGGCGCCGAACAGCGCCCGGGCCACCGGGCTGTTGACCCCGTCGGCCGCCACCAGAAGGGGTGCTTTCAGCCGGATGCCGGGGAGGTCGACGCGGCCGGTATCCGCGTCCAGGCCGGTCGGTCCGGTTCCGGTGAACAGGGTTGCCCCCGCGGCCCGCGCGTCGTCGACCATCGACGCATCGAAGGCGCGGCGCATGATCATCGCCAGCGGCGGCACGTCGCCGAGGGTGCCAAGATCGGTGCCGAACGCGCGAAAGGTGATCTCGGCCCGCCATTCGGTCGCAACCGGCGGCGCGGCGCGTTCGAAGATCTGCCGGTACTGTCCGAGGGCTCGGCCGGTCAGCCCGCCGCCGCACAGCTTGTCACGCGGAAACGCGGCCTTGTCGACCAGTGCGACGGCAAGGCCAGCGCGGGCCGCGACCGTCGCCGCCGCGGCACCGGCCGGGCCGGCGCCGAGCACGATCAGGTCGAAGGCGGCCATGGACTGGCCGCCGCGCCGTCAGAGAACCGTGACCGGCGTGCCGATCGGGACGCGCTGGTACAGGTCAATGACGTGTTCGTTCAGCATCCGGATACAGCCGTTCGACACCGACCGGCCGATGGATCGGGGCGCGGTGGTGCCGTGGATTCGGAAATACGTGTCGCGGCCATTCTGGAACAGGTAGAGCGCCCGCGCGCCCAGGGGGTTTTCCGGGCCGCCGGGCTGAACGTAGTCGTTGTCGATGAACTTGGTGTAGAGCTGCGGCTCGCGCTCGATCATCTCGTCGGTCGGGCGCCAGGTCGGCCATTCCTTCTTGACCTGGATGACGGCGTTGCCGGTGAATTCGAGACCCGCCTTGCCGACGCCGACGCCATAGCGCATCGCCTGGCCGGGGCCGTTCACGTAATACAGGAAATGTGCCCGCGGCAGGATCAGGATCTGGCCGGGCTGAAGGTCTTTCTTGATGCGCACCTGCTGCGGCCGGAACACCGGTTCGATCTCGAAGGCCTGCGCCGGAAGGGCGGCGGTTGCGGCAGCGGCGGCGACAAATGTACGGCGGGTGATCATGGCAGCACTCGTCTTTCCATTTCAAAACAGACCCCATTGTGCCGAACGGACCCTGCAAATCAATGGCCCAACGGACCGGACCCGCGTCACGATGGCGTGTGTGCAACATCCCCCCGCCGGCCGCGACGCGAAAGCCCATGCCGGGCCATTGCGCATGTCAGGGCTTGGGCACCTCGGAATTGCGGCCCGCCAGGATCGCCGACACGGCATAGGCGGTTTCGGGGCTGAGGCCGGCCATGATCGTCGCGGCGGTCTCGGGCCGCATCCGGCCCAGGAAACCCGCGGCGAAGGCCGGGTCCATCGCCTCGAACAACGCGGCGGCCTGTTTCGGCTTCATGCTGGAATAGACATCGGTGAGCTGCGTCAGGTCGTCCTCGGCCGCGGTTTCGGCCAGGGCCAGCGTTGCGCGCAGCTTCTGTTCGGCTGCCTCGAGCGCGGCCAGCTTACGGTCGATTTCGGTCTCGGCCACTGTCAGGGCCTGCAAACGCACCTTGAGATCCCGTTCGCGGCCATCCAGCCGGTCTTCGCGCGCCTGCAGCGCCGCGAGAACCGGGGCGATGTCGTCGGAAGAGCGGCATTCCCGGGCTTCGGGCGCTTGACCGGCCGACGCCGCATCGCCGGGCGCCAACGCCAGAGCGGCCTCGGCGCCCAAAGCCAGCCGCAGGACCGCCGAAGTCACCAGCAACCCCCCGATGACCGCCAGCGCGCCGCGCGTGCGGCGGCGTTTGCCCGGTTTGCGGACCGGCGCCGTCATCGCAACGCCCCGTTGCGCGGATGGCGCACGAAAATCGGCTCGGCCCGCTCGACCGGTTCGGCCGGCGCGGTCTGCGCCGGTGTCGCCGGAACGTCATGCATCGAGGCCACCAGCAGTTCGAGCCGTTTGGCCACGTCTTCGGCGCGATCGGTCAGCACCTCGAGCCGGGTGCCGGATTCGCCCGCCGCCTTGCGCGCCTGGGCCAGCGTGCGGGTCAAGTCGTCGACCTGCGCCGACAGCACCGCCACGGCCCCTCCGACGCCGTTTTCCAGGTCGGTGAACCGGGTCAGGCGCCGCGACAGGATGAAACAGTAAAAGCCGGCCCCAAGGGCACCGGCGGCGAGCAGGATATCGGCGATCAGATCCATCCCGGCCTCTCAGTTCAACATGAATTCAATGACCAGCAGGTCGCGGACATTGCCGGACCCGACGACCATCTGGATGCGGCGCAGCATCTGCGCGCGCAGTTCGATCAAGGCGCCCGGGGATTCGATATCGGAGGGGCGCAGCGCGCGCAGATAGCCGTTCAGAACGTCCTGGATGCGCGGCATCAGCGTCGTGACCTCGCCCGTCGAAGACTTGGGCACCTCGAGGCTGGCGGTGAAGCGCAAATGCCGGGCGGTGCTGTTCGGGCCCAGCGAGATGACAAGCGGCGGGATTTCGACGAAAGCGATATCGCCGACCCCCTTGCCATCGTCGTGGTCATCCTTGGCCGCCTTGTCGGGGGCGGCGTGGGAATCACCCGACTTGCCGCCCAAAAGCCCGTCGAGCATACCGGACTGGACGGCGAAAAAGCCGCCGCCGCCGCCGGCCAGGGCCAGGACAAGCCCAAGGATCAAAGGCAGTTTTCCCTTTTTCGACGCCGGTGGTGGAGCGTCGGCAACGGTCGTATCAGACATTCTCAACCTCTTTGCGATTGCCGTGACGATAAGGTCAAAGGGGCTAACCGATTGTTAAGCCTGATCGGGTCAAGGTGCCGCCATCCGAACAGAAGGTTTGGACGGAGGTTGGTCTTGCAGCAGGTCCTGTCAGTCTGGGGCGCCTTGTCGCCCGGTCGCCGCGTCGTGGTCGGTCTTGCCACGGTCGCGATGATGCTCGCGGTGCTCGCCCTTGCACGCATCGCGGCGCAGCCGAACATGGCGCTTCTCTATTCCGGTCTGGAAAACGGTGCCGCCGGCGACGTGGTGCAGGCGCTGGAAAGCCGCGGTGTCGCCTTTGACATTCGCGGCGGCGCGATCTTCGTTCCCGTGGCGCAGCGTGACGGGCTGCGCATGACCCTGGCCGCCGAAGGTCTGCCGGCGAATTCCACGCAAGGCTACGAACTGCTCGATACGCTGTCGGGTTTCGGCACGACATCGCAGATGTTCGACGCCGCATACTGGCGTGCGAAGGAAGGCGAACTGGCCCGCACCATCGTGTCGGCCCCGCATATCGCGTCGGCCCGGGTGCATATCGCCAACGGCTCGGCCAACCCGTTTCAGCGCGACGTGACCGCATCGGCTTCGGTTTCGGTCACGACGACGGGCGGCGTGCTGGATCCGTCGCAGGCGCGGGCGCTGAAATTCCTCGTCGCCTCGGCAGTGCCCGGCCTGGATCCCGATGGCGTCGCGGTGATCGATGGCAAGGGCGGGTTGATTGCGTCCGAAGAGGAAATCGGCGGACCGATGACCGGAGAGGACCGGGCGGCGCAACTGCGCGACCGCGTGCAGCGCCTGATCGAGGCACGGGTGGGCTTGGGCAATGCGGTGGTCGAAGTCAGCGTCGACACCGTGACCGAAAGCGAATCGATCCGGGAACGCCGTTTCGATCCGGCGGGCCGCGTGGTGGTATCGACCGATACCGAGGAGCGCAGCAATTCCGCGCAGGACAGCGGCGGCGGCGCCGTCACCGTGGCGTCGAACCTGCCCGATGGCGATGCCGCGGGAGGAGAAAACTCGAGCTCGCAGAATTCCGAGACCCGCGAGCGGGTGAATTACGAAGTGTCCGAAACCATGCGCGAGGTCACGCGCCTGCCCGGGGCGGTCAAGCGGCTGACCGTCGCGGTTCTGGTCAACGGCAGCTACGAAACCGCAGCCGACGGTTCGGCGCAGTTCGTTCCGCTGCCCGAGACCGAACTGACCGCCCTGCGCGACCTGGTGGCGTCGGCGGTGGGGTTCGAGGAAGCCCGCGGCGACGTCATCACCTTGCACTCGTTGCCTTTCGAGCGCCCCGAGGGCCTGGGAACCGAGGCGGCGTCGGCGGGCATCCTCGCGGCGCCGCTGGACATCATGCAGGTCATCCAGGTGGGGGCTCTCGCGCTGGTGGCACTGCTGTTGGGTCTCTTCGTCGTCCGACCGGTCCTGTCGCCGCGCGGCGGCGCCGCGCTGCCGGCACCCGGGATGGCTCTGCCAGGGCCGCGCGATGCGCCCGGTCCGGCACTTACCGGCGAAATCGACCCCGAAGAGACCGCCGCCGATCTGCCGATGCTGGCCTCGAACGGCGATTTCCCGGGCATGGGAATGATGGATTTCGACGCGACGAGCACGGAAGATCCGGTCGACCGTCTGCGCGGTCTGATCGAGGAACGCAAATCCGAGACGGTCGAGATCCTGCGCAGCTGGCTTGAGGACGACCCCGAAGAGGTGCAGTCGTGACCCTGCGGTCGGTTCTCGAGGATTTCGCCCGGACCAGGCCCGGGGCTCGCGACGCCGACCCCGTCGCAGCAGACGGCGTTGATGTGGAACAGCTTCGGCTCGAGTCTTTCGACCAGGGATACCGCGCGGGCTGGGACGATGCGCTCAAGGCCCAGAACGAGGACGGCAAGCGGATTGCCGGCGACCTTGCGCAGAACCTGCAGGACCTGTCCTTCACCTATCACGAGGCCTACAGCCACGTGCTCAAGGCGATGACGCCCCTGCTGAACGAAATCGCGACCGTCCTTCTGCCCGGGCTCGAACAGGAAGCGCTGAGGCTGCACCTGGTGGCCCAGCTTCAGGACATCGCGCGCGAGGGCGACGGGCTGGCGGTGGATCTGGCGGTCGCTCCCGTTCACGCCGAAGCCTTGGCGCCGCTCGTTGACGAGCCGTTCGGATTTCCGCTGCGCCTGATCGAAGACGACAGCCTTGCCGACGGCCAGGCCGATATCCGGTTCGCCGGGGATGAAAGACGGATCGACCTGGGCGAGGTGCTGCAGGGTGTCAAGGACGCCGTGCAGGGCTTTGCCTACGACACACGGAGAAAAACCGCCCATGGATGACGTCCAGACCCAGCCGCGCAAGAAGAACGGCACGCCCTTCACCTCGGTCCCGATCGACGTGGTCGTGTCGGTCGGGCGCGCCAGACCCACGGTGCGCGACCTTCTGCAACTGACGCACGGCTCGGTTCTGTCGCTCGACAAGAAGCTCGACGACCCCGTCGAACTGTATGTCGGCGACCGGCTGATCGCCATCGGCGCGCTGGAGGTGGTCGAGGGCGGCGAAGCGGGGCAACTGGCCGTGCGCATCACCGACGTCATCGACAACCAGCCGGCCGGCTGAACCATGACCGCGCGCCTGGCGCTGCTGGCGGTCCTGCTGTTTCTGCCGCACTGGGCCGGAGCGCAGCAGCTGTCCCTCGATCTCGGCGAAGGCGGCGGATCGGTCACCGCCGCAAGCCTGCAGCTGATCGCTCTGGTCACGCTGCTGAGCCTCGCGCCCGGCATCGCCATCATGATCACCTGCTTTCCGTTCATCGTGACGGTGCTGGCGATCCTGCGCCAGGCGGTTGGCCTGCAGCAATCGCCGCCCAACATGCTGCTGGTCAGCCTGGCGCTGTTCCTGACCTATTTCGTGATGGAGCCGGTTTTCACCGAAGCCTGGGAAACCGGCCTGTCGCCGCTGGTCGAGGAACAGATCCCGCTGGAAGAGGGGCTGACCCGCGCCATCGAGCCGTTCCGGCAGTTCATGGCCGCCCGCGCCGATCCCGACACCTATGCCGCGATGGCCGATCTGCGCCCCGACGCGGTCGGCACGACGCTGGCCCCCGAAGCGCCGCTATCCGTTTTGGTGCCCAGCTTCATGCTGTCCGAGATCGCCCGTGCCTTCCAGGTGGGCTTTCTGATCTTCCTGCCCTTCCTGATCATCGATCTGGTGGTCGCCGCTGTGTTGATGTCGATGGGCATGATGATGGTGCCGCCGGCGATCGTGTCGCTGCCGTTCAAGCTGGCCTTCTTCGTGTTGGCCGATGGCTGGGCGCTGCTGGCCGGAAGCCTGGTGCGCAGCTATTTCTGAGCCGGTGCGATCTCGACCGTCGTGACCTGCCGATAGGGTTGGTCGGGGCTGCACAGGATCGATGGAAAACCGGGCTGGTTGACCGCGTCGGGAAAGCCCTGCGCCTCGAGACAGAGCGCTGCGAACCGGTCATGACGCTGGCCCGGCAGCGGCGTGCCGTACGAGCGCAGGCTGTTCGACATGTAGACCTGCAACCCGGGCTGATCGGTTCGGAGTCGCAGTCGGACGCCGTCCGGCGCGGTCGCCTCGGCCGCCGGATCGGCATTGCCGCGCAACACGAAATTGCCGTCATGGCCCAGACGCTGCGGATCGGCCTCGGCCAGCCGCCGCGCCTGCCGGAAATCGGTCCGGCCCCGGACCGGCAGGATCTGTCCGGTGGGCACAAGGTCGGGCGCGGTGGGCGTGAAGCCATCGGCATCCACGCGCAGCGACAGATCATGCACGGTCGCCACGCCAAGCGAGAAATACAGATGCTGGGCGAGGTTGACCGGCGTGACACGGTCCGGAATCGCCGTCATGTCCCAGGTCAGAGCGTGGCCCGACAGGCGCAGCACGACCGTCACGTCCAGCGCGCCGGGATATCCCATGTCACCGTCTGGCGAATGCAGGGTCATCCGGACGGCGTTGTCGCCATCGGTCTCCATCGCCCAGTTTCGCCTGCCGAAGCCGCGCGGGCCGCCATGCAGATGATTGCGCCCGTCATTGGCCGGCAGCACCCAGTCGCGGCCGTCCAGCGCGAACCGCGCGCCGCCGATGCGATTGGCCACGCGGCCGCAGATCACGCCCATCGACATCGGATTGGCGCGATAATCCTCGGGATCGGCATAGCCCAGCACCATGCGCCGCCCGCCGACCTGCCAGTCCTGCACGGCGGCCCCCATGGACAGCACCGTGACACACACGGCGCCGTCGCCGAGAACGTGTCTGCGGATCGGATCGTCGGTCATGTGCGGCGCCTCCCTGGTCGTCGTCATGCCCCGGATGACCGGCCACCGGCAAGCCCATGTCGCTTTCGCGCTGTCGTGGCCCCGCCAAAGCGCTTAGCCTGACGGCATGACCGAAACCGATCCGTTCGACAGCCGTTACAGCTGGCTGCGTCTTGGCCTGACGCTGCTGATCGGCGTGGTCGGCAATGTCGGCATGTGGGCGATCATCGTGATCCTGCCCGAGGTGCAGGCGGAATTCGGCTCGGGCCGGGCGGCGGCCTCGATGCCCTACACGACGACGATGATCGGCTTCGCCCTGGGCAACCTGATGATCGGCCGCGCGGTCGACCGGTTCGGGATCACCTGGGCGCTGTGCGCCGCCGCGGTGCTGAGCGCCGTGGGGTACCTGTTGGCGGCGGTGGCGCCGACGATGGCGGTGCTCAGCCTGGTTCAGCTTCTGGTGGGCTTCGGGACCGCGGCCAGTTTCGGGCCGCTGATCGCCGATGTGTCGCTGTGGTTCCAGCGGCGGCGCGGCATCGCCGTGGCGATCGCGGCGTCGGCCAACTACCTCAGTGGCGCGATCTGGCCGATCCTGATCCGGTCGGTGGCCACCGATGCAGACTGGCGTGCGGTCTACGGCATCCTGGCGGTGCTGACATTGGCCGCGATCCTGCCCGCCGCGCAATTCCTGCGCCGCCGCGTCCCGCCCGAAGCGCTGGCCGCCGCCGACACCGCCACCATCGCCCGTCGCGGCGAGACCGGGTTCACGCCGCGCCAGTTCACCTGGTTGCTGGGCCTGGCGGGGATCGGCTGTTGCGTCGCGATGTCGATGCCGCAGGTCCACATCGTGGCGCTGTGCGTCGATTACGGGTTCGGCGCCGCAGCGGGCGCCGAAATGCTGTCGCTGATGCTGCTGGGCGGGGTCGCGTCGCGCATCGTGTCGGGGCTGTTGTCGGACCGGCTGGGGGGCATCCGGACGCTGCTGATCGGCTCGACCTTGCAATGCATCGCGCTGTTTCTCTACCTGCCGGCGGGCGGGTTGGTCAGCCTTTATGTCGTCAGCCTGATCTTCGGCCTGAGCCAGGGTGGGATCGTGCCGGCCTACGCGGTGATCGTGCGGGAATATCTGCCCGCACGCGAGGCCGGAGCGCGGGTGGGCTTTGTCATGATGCTGACGATCCTCGGCATGGCCCTGGGCGGCTGGATGACCGGGGTGATCTACGACCTGACCGGGTCCTACCAGTGGGCCTTCGTCAACGGCATCGTCTGGAACGGGTTGAACATCGCGATCATGGTGGTGATCCTGACCCGCGGTCGACGGCTGCCGGGCCGTTCGGTGCCTGCGACGGCCTGAAGCGGCCTGCCTGAAACCTGAGGCACGTCGCTTCGGTTTCATGTTCCGCGCAACGGACACCGTTGCGCCGCGCCGACCCGCCCCCATGGGGCGGCACGATGGCGCCACCGCGCGGGACGGCGCTAACGGAATGGCCGTTCAATGCCTCAGGTATCCGGCAGGCTGCTTCAAAGCCCTTCGTCCGCGTCCTCGATATCCACATGCAGATGCCGTTCGCCCCGCGCAGCGGCCAGCGCGATCTGTTTCTGCCGCTCGCGGAACCGCGCCTTGTCGTCGTCGCTGGTCTGGTCCACGCACAGATGGCAGGATACGCCGTGTTCGTATTCGGGGCGGTCGCGGTCGGTAGGCAGGATCGGCCGACGGCAGGCGTGGCAGAGCACATGCGCGCCTTCGCGCAGCCCGTGTTCTACCGACACGCGCTTGTCGAAGACAAAGCAGGCCCCGTGCCAGAGGCTGTCATCCTGCGGCACCTCTTCGAGGTATTTCAGGATGCCGCCCTTGAGGTGATAGACCTGATCCACCCCCTGACCCAGCAGCCAGTTGGTGGATTTCTCGCAGCGGATGCCGCCGGTGCAGAACATCGCGATGCGCTTGTTGTGAAAGCGGTCCTTGTTGGCCTCCCACCAGGCGGGGAAGTCGCGGAAGCTGTCGGTCTGCGGGTCGATGGCGCCGTCGAACGTGCCGATGGCGACCTCGTAGTCGTTTCTCGTGTCGATCAAGGCGACGTCGTCGCTGGAAATCAGGGCGTTCCAGTCGGCCGGTTCGACGTAATGACCGACGCGGGCGCGCGGATCGACATCCGGTTGCCCCATCGTCACGATCTCGCGTTTCAGCCGGACTTTCAGCCGGTCGAAGGGGCGCTCAGTCGCGGTCGAGCGCTTGTCCTCAAGATCGGCGCAACCGGGCAGGGCGCGGATCGCTGCCAGCATCGCCTCGATCCCGTCGGCCGGTCCGGCGATGGTGCCGTTGATCCCCTCGGGCGCCAGCAGCAGCGTGCCGGTGATCCGATGCGTGCGGCCGAGCGCCACAAGCCCGGGGCGCAGCGCGCCGGGATCGTCGAAGCGGGTGAAGTGATAGAGCGCACTGACGGTGAACATGCCCGGTCAGATACGCAGGCGGGACGCGCCATGCAATGGCAAGCCTTGACGCACCCGGTCCCCGCGCCTAGGCCTGACCCATCAGACCGGAGGCCGCCCATGCACGCGCTGCTTGTCATCGACGTCCAGAACGATTTCTGCCCCGGCGGCGCTTTGGCCGTGGCGGGCGGCGACGAGATCGTGCAGCCGATCAACGCGCTGATGGCGGACTTCGACGCGGTGATCCTGACGCAGGACTGGCACCCGGCGGGGCATTCGTCGTTCGCGTCGTCGCATGAGGGCAAGGCGCCGTTCGCAATGACCGAGATGCCCTATGGCCCGCAGGTTCTGTGGCCCGACCACTGTATCCAGGGCAGTCCGGGCGCGGCCTTTCACACCGCGCTGGAAACCGACCGGGCCGACCTGATCCTGCGCAAGGGTTACAACCCGGCCATCGACAGCTATTCGGCCTTCTTCGAGAATGACCAGACAACGCCCACCGGGCTGGAGGGCTATCTGCGGACCCGCGGGATCGACAGGCTGACCCTGGTCGGGCTGGCCACGGATTTCTGCGTGAATTTCTCGGCGGTCGATGCGGCCAGGCTGGGCTTTGCCGTGACCGTCCGGCAGGATCTGTGCCGCGCCATCGACATGGACGGATCGCTGGCCGCGGCGCAACAGGGGATGCAGGCGGCCGGCGTCGCGCTGCGCTGACGGGGTCGCGCCCCGGCCCGCTTGCGCCTTGCCCCCCGATCCGCAGTTTGGCACAAATCCACGGTCCGTCAGGAGAGACCCATGGTCGATATCGCCACCCGCGTCTGGTCGCACAAATGGAAGATCGACCCGATCGTGCGGTCGCTGATCGACACCGATTTCTACAAATTGCTGATGTGCCAGTCGGTGTTCCGCAACAAGCCCGACACCCAGGTCACCTTCAGCCTGATCAACCGGTCGACCCACGTGCCCCTGGCCCGGCTGATCGACGAAGGCGAGTTGCGCGAACAGCTGGACCACATCCGGTCGCTGTCGCTGGCGCGCGGCGAAAGCACCTGGCTGCGGGGCAACACGTTCTACGGCAAGCGGCAGATGTTCCGGCCGGATTTCATGGAATGGTTCGAGGCGATGCGCCTGCCGGCCTATCACCTGGAGCGCGTCGGCGACCAGTACGAGCTGACCTTCGAAGGCAACTGGCCCGAGGTCATGCTGTGGGAAATCCCGGCGCTTGCGGTGCTCATGGAACTGCGCGGCCGCGCGGTTCTGAACGAGATGGGACGCTTTGAATTGCAGGTGCTGTACGCACGCGCGATGACCAAGCTGTGGGAAAAGGTCGAACATCTGCGCAAGACGCAGGGTCTGCGGATCGCCGATTTCGGCACCCGGCGGCGGCATTCCTTTCTCTGGCAGGACTGGTGCGTGCAGGCGATGGTCGAGGGGCTGGGCGACAGTTTCGTCGGCACGTCCAACTGCCTGATCGCCAAGAACCGCGATCTCGAGGCGATCGGCACCAATGCGCATGAATTGCCCATGGTCTATGCCGCCCTGGCGCGGGACGATGCAGAACTTGCCCAGGCGCCCTATGACGTGCTGCGGGACTGGCAGGACGAACACGAGGGCAATCTGCGGATCATCCTGCCCGACACCTATGGCACCGAAGGGTTCCTGCGGAACGCGCCGGACTGGCTGGCCGGCTGGACCGGTATCCGCATCGACAGCGGCGATCCGGCCGCAGGGGCGGAAATCGCCATCCGCTGGTGGCAGGACAGGGGCGAAGACCCAAGACAGAAGCTGGTGATCTTCAGCGACGGGCTGGACGAAAAGAAGATCGTCGAATTGCACGCCCAGTTCGCCGGCCGGGTGCGGGTGTCGTTCGGGTGGGGCACGCTGCTGACCAACGATTTCCGCGGCCTGACGCCCGATGACCGTCTGGCACCCTTCAGCCTGGTCTGCAAGGCCGTGGCAGCCAACGGCAGGCCGACGGTCAAGCTGTCGGACAACCCCAACAAGGCGATGGGCCCGGCCGAGCAGATCGCGCGCTACAAACGCGTTTTCAGGGTCGGCGAACAGGAACGGCTGGAAGTCATCGTCTGACAGCCAGAGACCCGGTTCCAAGGGTGCTTTTCGTTGCAAGAACCGCGCTTTGCCCCTATCCGGGAAGGCGTTTGACCAGGAGGATTTCGGCATGGCCAAGGAACACCCCGTCTACGGGCGCATCGACGGAGCGATCGTCATCATCGGTTTCGGGTCGATCGGAAAGGGGACCTGGCCGCTGATCGAGCGGCATTTCGAATACGACGCCGCCAGGCTGGTGGTGATCGAACCGGACCCCGCCCAGGCCAATTTCCTGAAACAGCACCGGCTGAACCACATGCAGCTGGCCCTGACGCCGGACAATTACCGCGAGGTTCTGGGCGATCTGTTCAAGGACGGCGGGTTCTGCGTGAACCTGAGCGTCGACACATCGTCGCTGGATATCATGAAGTTCTGCCGCGAGATCGGGGTGCCGTATATCGATACGGTGGTCGAACCCTGGGCCGGCTATTACTTCGACACCCGCGACAACGCCGAACGCACCAATTATGCCCTGCGCCAGAAAGTCCGCGACGAAAAGGCTGCCAATCCCGGCGGCACCACTGCGGTCAGCTGCTGCGGCGCCAATCCCGGTATGGTCAGCTGGTTCGTCAAGGAGGCGCTGCTGACCCTGGCGCGCGACACCGGCCGCGACGCGACCCCGCCTGCCGACCGCGAAGGTTGGGCGAGGCTGATGCAGTCGCTGGGCGTCAAGGGCGTGCACATCGCCGAACGCGACACCCAGGTGCGGCGCGAACCCAAGCCGCGCGGCACCTTCGTCAACACCTGGTCGGTCGAAGGGTTCATCGCCGAGGGCTTTCAGCCCGCCGAACTGGGCTGGGGCACGCACGAGACCTGGTTCCCCGAAAACGGCTATCGGCCCGAAACCGGCTGCCGGGCTGCGATCTGGCTGGACCGGCCCGGCGCGATCACCCGCGTGCACACCTGGTGCCCGACCCCGGGGCCGCAATTCGGCTTCCTGGTGACCCATAACGAGGCGGTGTCGATCTCGGACTACTACACCGTCGGCGCGGGCGCCGATCCCGAGTACCGGCCGACCTGCCACTACGCCTATCATCCCTGCGACGATGCCGTGCTGAGCCTGCACGAGATGTTCGGCTCGGGCCGCCAGCAGAGCGTGCATCACATCCTGGACGTGGACGAGATCGTCGACGGCATCGACGAGCTTGGCGTGCTGCTATATGGCCACGAAAAGAACGCGCTGTGGTTCGGGTCGCGCCTGTCCAACGCAGAAACCAAGCGCCTGGCACCCTATCAGAACGCCACCGGGCTTCAGGTGACGAGCGCCGTACTGGCAGGCATGGTCTGGGCGCTGGAGAACCCGAATGCCGGCATCGTCGAGACGGACGAGATGGACCATGCCCGCTGCCTGGAAGTGCAGCGCCCCTATCTGGGCCCGGTCGAGGCGCATTACACCGACTGGACACCGTTGCAGGACCGTTGGGAACATTTCCCCGAGGATATCGACGAAAGCGACCCCTGGCAGTTCCGCAACGTGCTGGCCAGCTGACCCCGAACGGACGGTGATCCGAATGTGCGCTACCGCGCGCTTTCATGCTGCCAGCGGATGGGCGACGCGTTTGCCCGAACCGGGGTCGGGCCGCGGCTGTCCTGTATTCTGCTGAGAAGCGCCTGAGGGGCAGGTCTGCCCCCAGGGCGCCGTTTCGAGTGTGCAGCGGTCCGGCGGCGCCTCAAGGACATGCCGCCGCACGCGGCGGTCGCGCAACGCGCGATCCTTGACCCGCCGCCGGCCCGCGGGGCGTGTGCGGTTGCGGTTTGGCGCTTTTCTTGAGCGTGGCGGCCTTGTAAGCACAACGCGCAAGGAGAGCCCGTCATGACCAAGATCACGCCGCAGCCCGGAATCATGGACATCGCCCTGTATGTGGGCGGGAAATCCCATGTCGACGGTGTGAGCAACGTCATCAAGCTGAGCTCCAACGAGAACCCGTTCGGCCCCTCGCCTGCCGCGCAGGAGGCGGTACGCCGGTCCGCGCTGGACCTGCACCGGTATCCGCCGACCGATCATGCCGATCTGCGCGCGGCCATCGCCGCGGCGCATGGTCTGGACGCCGACCGGATCATCTGTGGAGTCGGCAGCGACGAGATCCTGACCCTGCTCTGCCAGGCCTATGCCGGGCCGGGCGACGAGGTGATCCATACCGAGCACGGTTTCGCGATCTATCGCATCGGTGCGCAATCGGTTGGCGCCACCCCGATCGAGGTGCCCGAGCGCGAACGCGTGACCGATGTCGACGCGATCCTGGCGGCCTGTACCGATGCCACGCGGCTGGTCTTCCTGGCCAACCCCAACAACCCGACCGGCACGATGATCGGGCTGGCCGAGGTCGAACGACTGGCCGGAGGCCTGCCGGATCAGGCGCTGCTGGTTCTGGACGGTGCCTATGCCGAATATGTCGACGGATACGATGGCGGCGCGCGGCTGGTCGAGGCGCGCGACAACGTCGTTATGACGCGCACGTTCTCCAAGCTGTACGGGCTGGGCGGGATGCGCGTCGGCTGGGGATATGGCCCGCAAGACGTCGTCGACGTGCTGAACCGCATCCGCGGGCCGTTCAACCTGTCTTCGACGGCCCTGGCGGCGGCCGAGGCGGCGTTGGGCGACACCGCCTATGTCGAGCGGTCGCGGTCCGAGAACACCCGTTTGCGCGCCTGGCTGGCCGAAGCACTGGCCGAACACGGCGTGCCGTCGGACGCATCCTGCGCGAACTTCATCCTGGCCCGCTTCGGCAGTCAGGACGAGGCGGAGGCCTGCGACACCTACCTGCAAAGCCAGGGCGTGATCGTGCGCCGCGTCACCAGCTACAAGCTGCCCAATGCGCTGCGCATCACCGTGGGCGACGAGGCGTCGTGCCGCCGGGTCGCGCATTGCATCGGGCAATTCAAGGCGGGCGCACGATGATCTATCCCCGGGTGGCGCTGATCGGGCTGGGGCTGATCGCCTCGTCGATGTACTGGGCGATGAAACGTGCCGGCGAAGCCGGGCATGTCACCGGCTACGCGCGGTCGCAGGAAACCCGCGACACCGCGCGCCGGATTGGCCTTTGCGACCAGGTTTTCGACAGCCTGCAAGAGACCGTGCGCGATGCCGACCTGGTCGTGCTGGCGGTGCCGGTTGGCGCCATGGGCGCGGTGGCGCGGGACATCGCGCCGCATCTGAAACCGGGCTGCACGGTAACCGATGTGGGATCGGTCAAGCGGCAAGTGATCGAAGACGTCGGCCCGCACCTGCCCGAGGGCGTGCATTTCGTGCCCGCCCATCCATTGGCCGGGACCGAGCATTCGGGACCGGAATCCGGCTTTGCCACGCTGTTCGACAACCGCTGGTGCCTGCTGGTTCCGCCCGAAGGCTCCGATGCTGACGCGGTCGAGCGGTTGGGGCGTTTCTGGCGTGCGCTCGGCTCCAACATCGATGTCATGGACCCCGACCATCACGACCTGGTTCTGGCGGTCACGTCGCATTGTCCGCACCTGATCGCCTACACGATGGTCGGAGTCGCCGACGACCTGCGCCGGGTGACCGACAGCGAGGTCATCAAGTATTCCGCCGCCGGGTTCCGCGACTTTACCCGCATCGCCGCCAGCGATCCGACGATGTGGCGCGACGTGTTCCTGTCCAACAAGGACGCCACGCTGGAGATCCTCGGCCGGTTCACCGAGGAGCTTTTCGCCCTGCAGCGCGCGATCCGCACCGGCGATGGTGAGCAACTTCACGCCTATTTCACCCGCACCCGTGCAATCCGTCGTGGTATTCTGGAGGCTGGTCAGGATACTTCTGCACCAGATTTCGGCCGCGTGAAGGTGGAACGGTGAAGCGCACGAGCCTTGCGATTGTTGCGATGGTGGTCCTGGCGTCCTGCTCGGCGCGGGAAACGCCGCCCGCCGAAACCGACAACCTGTCCGGCATTCGCGGGTTTCTGAACAACGCTTTCGCTTCGACGGCCAGCGAGGAACCGCGCAGCTTTGCCGGCGGCGGGTTGTGCGGCGATCCGGTTCTGATCGGCGAGCCGATCGGAACGGTCGATGGCAAAGGCGCCTGCGGTATCGACGGGGCCGTGCGGCTGCGTGCGGTGGGCAGTGTGGCGTTGAGCCAGCCCGCCACGATCAATTGCGAGACCGCCAAGGCGCTGCGTCAATGGATCGACACCGGGGCCAAACCGGCGGTGGCCTCGCGCGGGGTGCAGATTTCGAGCCTGAAGGTGGCGGCGCATTACGCCTGCCGGACGCGCAACCACCAGCGCGGCGCCAGGATCAGCGAACATGGCAAGGGCCGCGCCATCGACATCTCGGCCATCCGGTTGACCGACGGTTCGGAAATCACCGTTCTGAACGGCTGGAACAGCAAGCGTCACGGTCAGATCCTGCGCGACATGCACCAGTCGGCCTGCGGCCCGTTCGGCACCGTTCTGGGCCCGAACTCCGACCGCTTTCACCGCGATCATTTCCATTTCGACACGGCGCAGTATCGCAGCGGCAGCTATTGCCGCTGAGCGATCCGCGCCGCGCCCCGACGCACTCAGGCGACGGGTTTTTCGTCACCTGACGGCTGATCCTTTTCCTGGGCTGCGGGCTTGTCCGGTGCCACGCCCAGGGCGCCCGAGGCCAGCCCGGCGATACCGTCCTGCATCGACAGGCCAAGTTCGTCGCCAAGCTTGCGCAGGGCGGGCATCTGCACAGCCATACCCATGATCGAGTCGAGCGCCTGGTTCACCACGGGCTTGTCGCCCACAGCGCCGACCCCGTGACCCAGGCTGCCGCCACCCAGGCCCGAGACCTGGTGAATGCGGATCGAGTCGATCTTTTCCACCGGCTTGACCATCTCGGCCATGATCTCCGGCAACGCTTCGAGCCTGGCCAGATCGACCTTCATGCTGACGATGGCCGCCGACAGGGCGTTCTCGGCCTCGATGATGGCGCGCTTGCCCTCGGCCTCGGCCAGCATGTCGGCCTTCTTGGCGTTGGCGCGGATCGTGATCGCGTCGGCTTCGGCCTGAGCCTCCTCTCGCCGGGCGGCGGCACGGTCCTGCGCGGCATCCTTTTCGGCCTGCGCGGACAGACGGATGCGGGTGGCTTCGCGTTCCGCCTCGCGCGTGGCCTCGATCAGCGCGATCTGCTTGAGACGCTCGGCCTCGGCCACTTCCTGCGCCGTGGTCACTGCCTCGAGCGCCTTTTTCGCCTCGGCGCGGGCCAGATCGGCCGAGGCGCGGGCGCGGCTTTCTTCCTCGGATTTCTGCTGGATGATGATCTGGCGTTCCTGCTCGGCCACTTCCAGTTCGCGTTCCTTGGCGATCTCGGCCGCGCGGATGGTCTGTTCGCGGGCGATCCGGGCGCGGGCGGCCTCGCGCATCGAGTCCTCGCGCCGCGCAGCGATCTCGGCCTCTTGCGCGGCCTTGAGCGTCTCGACCTTCTGGATCTGTTCGATCCGCGCCTGTTCCTCGTCCTGTTCGATCAGCAGTTTCTGCCGCTGCGCCTCCATCGCCGCGCGCCGCACCGCGACTTCGGCCTCGGCATCGATCTCGGCGCGTTCCTTCTTGGACTTGGCGATCACCTCGGCCAGCTGCCGCATCCCCACGGCGTTGAAGGCGTTGTTTTCGTCCAGCGCCTCGAACGGTGTCTGGTCGAGCCCGGTCAGCGACACCGATTCCAGCGACAGACCGTTCTTGGTCAGGTCCTCCGAGACGGTGTTCTGCACCTCCTGCACGAATTCGGCGCGGTTTTCATGCAACTGGTCCATGGTCATCTGCGCGGCCACGGCGCGCAGGCCGTCGATCAGCTTGCCCTCGATCATCTCGCGCAGCTGATCGATGTCAAAGGTCCGGGCGCCCAGCGTCTGCGCCGCGCGGGCCACACCTTCGTCGGTGGGGCTGACCGAGACGTAGAACTCGACACCCACATCCACGCGCATCCGGTCCTGGGTGATCAGCGCGGCATCGCCGTCGCGTTTCACCTCGAGCCGCAGCGTCTTCATGTTCACCGGGCTGATTTCGTGCAGCAGGGGAATGACGATCGTGCCGCCATCCATGATGACTTTCTTGCCGCCGGCACCTGTCTTGACCAGGCTCACTTCGCGCGTGGCGCGGCGATACAACCGACCCAGGACAAGCCCGATCAGCATCAGCAGGACAAGGATGATCAGCACGGGGATGAGCAACGAGAAAAGGTCCATAGTGTCTCCTGTAAGGTCGGTGAAGGCGATGAATGTGTGTCAGTCGGTCAGTGGAACGATCAGGTAGCCGCCGTCGATGCGATGCCGCAGGACGATCACCTGCGTGCCCTGGGCGATCTCTGCGGTGTCGCGGAGCGGTTCGGCGCGCAGGTAATGCAGGTTGCCGAATCGGTCGGTGACGCGGATCTCGGCGGGTCGGCCGCGCGCGGCGGTGCCTTGCGTGACAACGCCGACACGGCGGCCCAGATGGCGTTCCGACACCGACTGGGTTTCGGTTTTCGGCAGCAGCCGGGCAAAGAGCGCGCCAAAGCGTCCGGCAAACCACAGCCCCGTCGCGGCGGCGGGCATGGCGGCGACCGCGCCTGGCAGAAACCCGCCCGTCACCGCCTGCATGACCGATTGTAGGACGAACCCGGACAGACCGAACCCCGCCAGAACCGTGCCAAGCCAGATCAGGAAGGGCATGCGCCCGAACCCCATCCAGGCGGCCAGACCGCCGACAGCTGGCATGTCCGGCCCGGCGGTCGCATCCAGCTCGGATCCCACACCGTCGAAGTCGAGCTCGACTTCGCCCAAATCCAGATCGGCCAGGTCGAGTTCGGCAAGGTCCGGCGCCGCGATCTCGGGCGCTTCGATCTGGGCATCGGAGCCGAGGCCGAACAGCGATCCACCCAGCAGGGCCATCGCGAGTTCCAGAAGCACAAGGCCCAGAAGCAGGGCCATGGCGAAGGTGAAAGGCGCCATCGCCCTGTCGAGAAGCAGATCAATCATCACGCACCGGCAAAATCAGTATGCAATTGTATACTACACATATGGCCCTCGCGCATGCGCTGCAATGGCAACGCCTCTGAAACCGTGCAACAGTACGAGGGTATTGTGAACAGCGGATCGGACAAGCCATGAAACTCACGCTGCACCACATCAACCTGAGCACCGAAAACGTCGCGCGCATGGATGCGTTCTATCGCGATGTTCTGGGACTGAAGACCGAAACCGACGGATTGCCGGTTCTGGAAAAGGGCAAGGGCTATTCCGCCGACGTGGCCTTCGTCACCGATGGCGCGATCCAGATGCACCTGGCGGGGCGCGACGTGTTGGCCGGGTTCAAGACCGGGCAGATCGTCAACCCCGTCTCGCGCGGGCACATCGCGTATCGCACCGACGATCTGGACGCGTTCAAGGCGCATCTGGACGCGCAGGGCGTGCCCTATTCGGACTGGGGCCATACCGCGGTTCAGGGGTGGCAGCAGATCTTCTTCTACGATCCGGACGGCAACGTCATCGAGGTTCACGAAGTCGCACCGGACTGAATTCTTCGCTGCGTTGCGGCAGATCAATGTTGCACCTGCAGAATGGGCGTAGGGGGAAAGGGACAACCTTTGCACAGGTGCACCCATGTTGGATTCCCCGCTTCCCGATACGTTGCTCGATGCCGCCCGCCTCGCGCCGTCCAGCCACAACACACAGCCCTGGCTGTTCCAGCGCCGCAACGGCCGCATCGGGTTGATCGCCGACCGCACGCGGGCATTGCCCGTCAACGATCCGGATGACCGGGAATTGACGATCAGCTGCGGTTGCGCGCTGATGAACCTGAGGGTCGCGGCCGCGGCCCGGGGTGACGGGATGCGCATCGATTGCTTTCCCGAGGCCGACGATCCCGATCTGCTGGCCTGGCTCTGGCATGAAGGCCCGGTCGAAAGGGATCTGGCCGGTCTCGCCGAAGCGATCCCGTTGCGGCACACCCACCGCAAGGCGTTTCGCGACACGCCGGTCGATCCCGATCTGGTCACGCGGCTGATCCGCGAGGCCGAGCAGGAGAACGCGCTCTTGATCCCGCTGGATTCCGAAGCCGCGCGGCACTCGGCTGCGGCGCTGGTGATGCAGGGCGATGCCGCGCAATGGAGCGACCGCCGCTGGCGCCGCGAATTGGCGGCCTGGATGCATCCGCGCCGCAAGGGCGACGGGCTCAGCCTGCCCGGCATCGCGGTGCCGGTGGCGCAGATGCTGGTGCGCAGTTTCGACATGGGCGGCGGGATCGGCGCCAAGGATGCCGAACTGGCCGAAGCTTCGCCGTTGCTGGCGGTGCTGTCGACCGATGGCGATACCGAAGCCGAATGGCTGGCCGCCGGGCAGGCCCTGCAGCGTGTCTTGCTGACCGCAGTCACCAAGGGCGTGCAGGCCAGCTATCTCAACCAGCCGATCCAGGTGGGCGAGCTGCGCGGCGCCTTGCGCCGCTTGACCGGTCGACAGGACAAGCCGCAGCTTCTGTTGCGGTTCGGCCATCCCAAGGAGGCCGGCAGCCACGCTCCGCGCCGACCGCTGAGCGATATGGTCATCGCCTGACCGGTTCGTGCGTCAGAATCCCGGCTGGCCGCGATCCTCGGGATGGTCGGCCAGGTGGCGCGCCTTGATCGTCTGCGACGTCTCGCGCGATCCGTCATGGCTCCAGCCCGGCGGGGCGACGGCGTACATCAGCCTGTCGCGCCAGCCGATCCCCGATCGGGTGACGTCTCGCCAGATGGCGACCCATTCGTGAAACGCCACGCGGATCGGGTTGAAGGTGCCCAGGTTGTGCACCAGCCCGTAGTCGACCTTTTCGTCGTCGCGTTCCGGCACGAAGGTGCCGAACAGCTTGTCCCAGACGATGAACACCCCGGCATAGTTGGCATCCAGGTAACGCGGGTTGCGCCCGTGGTGCACGCGGTGATGCGACGGCGTGTTCATCACCGCCTCGAACCAGCGGGGCATCCGGCCGATCGCCTCGGTGTGGATCCAGAACTGGTAGATCAGGTTCAACCCGCCGCAGAACAGCACCATGGCCGGGTGAAATCCGAGCAGGATCAACGGCGCGCGTACGATCATCATGAAGGTGAAAGTGCCGGTCCAGGTCTGCCGCAGCGCGGTGGTCAGGTTGTAATGCTGCGACGAATGGTGGTTGACGTGGCTGGCCCAGACCCAGCGGATGCGATGACCGAACCTGTGCACCCAGTAGTAGCGCAGGTCGTCCAGCACGAAGCACAGCACCACCACCCAAACCGATGTGCCCATGTCCAGCGGCGTGATCGCCCAAAGCGCCATGAAGAACCCCCAGGCGACAAAGCCCAGCACGATCCCCGAAGCGACGTTGCCCGCGCCCATGATGAGCGAGGTCACCGCGTCGCGCGTTTCGTAACGGCCGCCGCGTTTCCTGATCGCGATCCACGCCAGCTCCGCCAGGATCGCCGCGATGAAGAACGGCACCGCCAGTTGGACGACGTCGGGATAGCTGAGTTGGTCTGTCATGCGGTCGCTCCGATCTGTGCGCGCCATTCCTCGGTTTCCCGCGGGTCGAGCCGCAGGCGGATCTTGGGCGCCGTGTAGTCGGGAAGCGTCACCGTCAGGCCGTCGCCGTGGCTCCGGACCTGCGCGCCGATCAGCAAGCGCGCAGTGCTGTCGGCGCCCATCGCCCAGACTATCCCCGGCCCGTTCGGCGTGGACACCAGCGCGGCATTGCCGGTCTGGCACAAAGTGACCGCCGTGACCGGGACAGTCGCGAATTCCCGTGCCCAGGCAGCGCGCACCGCCTCGGCGTCGCCGAAACGGCGGGCCGATGAAAAGCCCGCAAGATGCGTCAGAACCGCGATCCCGGCGATTCCGCCGACAACAAGAGCGATGAGAATGCTGAGCGGCATGCGCCCCCTCCTGCGTCCCATTCTGCCCAGGACGGCGGGTCTGTCAAAACCGCCGTGGCGTCAAAGCGACACGCGATTCGGTCGGAATTGCGGCAGATTGGGGCGGGAATGTGGCGCGATTGCCAAGTTGACCGGAAACGGCCCAAGCGTCTGCCGGCGCATTGTTTCCGCTGTGATCCGAAATGCGGCGGAATTGCGGGCAGAGGCTGGACGGCTGCCACAATTCCGCCTCATAAATTCGGACATCGGGTGGGGGCCCGAGACACGGAGCATCACGATGCGCGGTTTGATACTGGTCCTGGCCCTTGCGTTTTCCGGAACCGTGGCACTGGCCGATATCGGCTGGAACACCGCCCGCATGACTCCGGGATCGGTCATGGTTCTCAAGGACAGCGACGGGGTGGAACGGATGCATGTGGCACGCGGTCACGTGCAAGGCCTCAAGCGCTTCGACACATATGCAGGGCGCGGCGCCGGCGCCACCTATCTGGGCAGCTACCTGACGACCGCGACGGGCGACGTGGTTCGGCAGATCGAATTCGACGGCGTAGTGACGCAATTTGCCCCGCATCGGTGCAATCGCACCTTGGGCGAATGCCGCTACACCATCACCCATGCCGACGGCTTTGTCGAAAACCGCGTGCGTGTCACTCGGGCCACAGCCGACGGGCTGGTCTGGCAGGAACACGGGTTGGACGGGTTGATGGCCGAGGGCGCGATCGAACTGGATGCCGACGGTGTGGCCAAGGGTGGCTGGCGCAAGCAGAAATCCGGCAAGAAGGTTCGGACCAAACGCGTGATGATCGCCCTCAAGTAAACTTCAGGTCTCTCTCTCTCTCTCTCTCTCTCTCTCTCTCTGTGTTTTCGTAAAAAGTGCCGGGGGTTCGGTAACCAGTTCGGGGCGGTCCGGGGGCCGCCCCTTGTTTGCGTTTCAGGATCGGCGTTCCCCGCGCGGCATATGTTACACGTCAGCCTTCCGTGCGGCCGAGCAAGGCGCGGATCACCGCCTTGGCGCTGTCCGAAGCCCAGTCGGCATCGCCGCGCAGCCGGGCGATTTCCTGCCCTTCGGGGTTCAGGATCACGGTGATCGGCAAGCCCAACACGCCCATCTCGCGCGCCAGGGCCGAACCCGGATCGCGATGCAGCGGCAGGTTGGTCACGCCGATCTCGTCGAAAAAGGCCTGCATCGCCGGTGGCGCGTTGCGGGTGGTGGCGATGGTCAGAACCTCGAAATCGTCACCGCCGAATTCTGTCTGCAATTCCGACAGCATCGGCATTTCCTTGCGGCAGGGCGCGCACCAGGTGGCCCAGAAATTCAGCAGCACCCATTTGCCTTGCCAGTCGCGCAAGTTCAGTGGCGCTTCGTCGAAGGTCATGAAATCCGCCGTCCCGGCCGGCTGGGGCTCGGCGTGGAAGATCAGTTTCTTCATGTCACCGTCGCGGGCGGCCTCGGCGGCGGCGATGTCGGCGCTGCCCGGATTTGCAAGCGCGAGGGCGGCGGTATAGAGCAGCGCGAGACCCAGTTTCTTCATGTCGCCTCCGAAGGACAAAAGATGACCGACAAGACCTCGAACCAGATGTGGGGCGGCCGTTTCGCCGCCGGGCCGGACGCGATCATGGAGGCGATCAACGCCTCGATCGGGTTCGACAAGCGGATGGCGGCGCAGGACATTGCCGGTTCGCGGGCCCATGCGGCGATGCTGGCCGCACAAGGCATCATTAGTGATAGCGACGCAAGCGCGATCCGGGAAGGTTTGCTCACGGTGTTGTCAGAGATCGAGGGCGGGACGTTCGCGTTTTCCACCGCGCTCGAAGACATCCATATGAATGTCGAGGCGCGTCTGAAGGACCTGATCGGCGACCCCGCCGGGCGGCTGCACACCGGGCGGTCGCGCAACGACCAGGTGGCGACCGATTTCCGGCTGTGGGTGCGCGACCAGCTGGACGCGGCGGAGGCCGGTTTGCTGGCACTGATGCGGGCGCTGGTCGCCCAGGCCGAGGCCGGTGCCGACTGGGTGATGCCCGGCTTTACCCATTTGCAGACCGCGCAGCCGGTGACCTGGGGCCACCACATGCTGGCCTATGTCGAGATGTTCTCGCGCGACCTGTCCCGGGTCCGCGATGCGCGCGCACGGATGAACGAATGCCCGCTGGGCGCCGCCGCGCTGGCCGGAACCGGCTTTCCCATCGACCGGCACATGACCGCAGGGGCACTGGGTTTCGACCGGCCGATGGCGAATTCGCTGGATGCGGTTTCGGCGCGCGATTTCGCCATCGAATTCCTGAGCGTGGCCAGCATCAGCGCGATGCACCTGTCGCGCTTCGCCGAGGAACTGGTGATCTGGTCGTCGGCGCAGTTCCGCTTTGTCACGCTGTCGGATCGCTTCTCGACCGGCTCCAGCATCATGCCGCAGAAAAAGAACCCCGACGCGGCCGAGCTGATCCGCGCCAAGGTGGGCCGCATCTTCGGCGCCAACGTGGCGCTGATGATGGTGATGAAGGGGCTGCCGCTGGCCTATTCCAAGGACATGCAGGAGGACAAGGAACAGGTCTTCGACGCCGCCGACAACTGGATGCTGGCGCTTGCCGCGATGGAGGGCATGGTGCGCGACATGACCGCCAATGTCCCGGCGCTGGAGGCCGCGGCCTCGGCGGGGTTCAGCACGGCGACGGACCTGGCCGATTGGCTGGTGCGCGAAACCGGGCTACCTTTCCGCCAGGCGCATCACGTGACCGGCGCACTTGTTGCCCGGGCCGAGGCGAAGGGCTGCGACCTGCCGGAACTGACGCTGGCCGAGATGCAGGCCGAACACGCGGCGATCACCGGGGCGGTGTTCGACGTTCTGGGCGTGCACAACTCGGTCGCCTCGCGGGTCAGCTATGGCGGCACGGCGCCGGCCCGGGTGCGCGAACAGGTGGCGCGGTGGAAAGAGGTGTTGGGATGAGACGACTGGCGGGACTTGGGCTGCTGTTGCTGGCGGCTTGCGGCGCCGATGGCGAACCGGAACGCCCCGAACCGCCGCGCGTCACCACGCAGGTAAGCGTGGGCAGCGACGGCGTGTCGACATCGACCACCATCACGCAACAGCGCGGGTCATTCACGCTGGGGGTCGGGCTGTGAGCCTGCGGTGGCTGTGGCTGGCGCTGGCGCTGTGGGGCGCGGTGCACCCGATGTATTATTTCATGTCCTACATGGCCGCCAATGGCTGGAGCCTGGGGGCGCTGATCGACGCCTGGTATGTCAACGACAGCACGCACGGGCTGGTCTGGGACCTGACCATCGCGGCGATCACCCTGACGCTGTGGGTTTTGGCCGAAGTGGCGGTGCGAAGGAACTGGATCGCCCTGTTGGCGATCCCCGCGACCTTCTGCATCGGCGTCAGCTGCGGGCTGCCGCTCTATCTCTATTTCCGCTCGAAACCGGTCTGATCCGATTGTGCGCTTCCGCGCGCTGTCATTCGGAATGTGGACAAGCGACGCATCTGTCCGGCGGTGTCCGGATCGGGATGTGGGATTTGCGTATTTCGAAAAGAGAAGAAGCGCGAGGGGGTTTTCCTTTTTCCCGTCGCTGCGCTAAGGCTTCGCGGGTTTGATCGTGGGAGAACGGCGTGGACCATTTCCTGTATCGTGACGGCGCCCTGTTCGCCGAGGAAGTTCCGGTGGCCGATATCGCGGCCGCGGTGGGTACGCCGTTCTACCTGTATTCCACGGCGACGCTGGTCCGGCATTTCCGGCTGTTCGACGAGGCGCTGGCCTGGGGGCCGCATCTGGTCTGCTACGCGATGAAGGCGGCGTCGAACCAGGCGATCCTGAAGACGCTGGCGGCCGAGGGCGCGGGCATGGACGTGGTATCGGGCGGCGAATATGCCCGTGCCAAGGCCGCCGGGGTGCCGGGGGAACGGATCGTCTTTTCCGGTGTAGGCAAGACGCGCGAGGAAATCCGCCTGGCGCTGGAGGGCGGCATCCGGCAATTCAACGTCGAGAGCGAGCCGGAAATGGCGGCGATTTCCGAGGTCGCGCACAGTCTGGGCGCCGTGGCGCCGATCACGGTTCGGGTGAACCCCGATGTCGACGCCAAGACGCATGCCAAGATCGCCACCGGCAAGAGCGAGAACAAGTTCGGCATTCCGATCGCGCGGGCCCGCGAGGTCTATGCCGAGGCGGCGCGCCTGCCGGGGCTGAAGGTGATCGGTATCGACGTGCATATCGGCAGCCAACTGACCGATCTGGCGCCCTTCGAACTGGCTTATCGCAAGGTGGCCGACCTGACCGGGGTGCTGCGCGCAGATGGGCACGAGATCACCCGGCTGGATCTGGGCGGCGGTCTGGGCATTCCCTATACCCGATCCAACGAGGCGCCGCCGCTGCCGGGCGATTACGGTGCATTGATCCAGCGCACGGTGGGTCATCTGGGTTGCGAGGTCGAGATCGAGCCGGGTCGGCTGATCGTCGGCAATGCCGGCATCCTGGTCAGCCGCGTGATCTATGTGAAGAACGGCGAGGGGCGCGATTTCCTGATCCTGGACGGGGCCATGAACGACCTCATCCGCCCCGCGATGTACGATGCCCACCACGAGATCGTTCCGGTCACCGAGCCGGAAGTGGCGGTGGAGCTGCGCCCGTTCGATATCGTCGGGCCGGTCTGCGAAAGCGGCGACACCTTTGCCAGGGGCCGGCTGATGCCGCCGTTGGCGGCGGGTGATCTGGTGGTGTTCCGGTCGGCCGGCGCCTATGGCGCGGTGATGGCCAGCGAGTACAACACGCGGCCGCTGGTGCCCGAAGTGATGGTGAAGGGGGATCACTTCGCCGTCATTCGTTCGCGCCCGACCTTTGACGATATCATAAATCGCGATACCATTCCCGAATGGCTGTAAGGCATCCTTCTTGCGGCCCGTCCGCAAGGAGCGATGCATGGCCTCCGATCCACGATCCCTGCTTCAGGTCACCTGGGCCGTCCGCTGGCCGCTGAGACTGACCCATGCGGGGTTGATCGCCGAACGGGTGACACGGGCCTTCTGGCCGTTCTGGTCGATGGTTTTCGTGTCGCTGGCGGGCCTGATGCTGGGCCTGCAGGACCTGATGCCTTTGGAATGGCTTTGGGTTGTTTCGGCGGCGTTCGTGCTGGCGGCCTTGTGGTTTCTGATGCGCGGCGCCCGGCGGTTTCGCTGGCCGCGCCAGGCCGAGGCGTTGCGGCGGCTGGACGCATCGCTGAAGGGCAACCCGATCCAGGCGGCGCTGGACGACCAGGCGATCGGGGCCGCCGATACGGGGTCGACCGCGATCTGGGCGGCGCACCAGGACCGGATGCGCGCCAAGCTTGCCGAGGCGCAGGCGGTCGAGCCGGACCTGCGGCTGTCGCGCGCCGATCCGTTCGCGCTGCGCTACGTCGCCTTGCTGGCGCTGTCGGTCGCGATCCTGTTCGGGTCGATCCTGCGGGTGCAATCGGTGTCGGTCATGGGGCCGGGCGGGCCGGGGCTGGCACAGGGGCCGAGCTGGGAAGGCTGGGTCGAACCGCCGGGTTACACCGGTCTTCCGGCGGTCTATCTCAACGACATCACCGCCGAGTCGATGCAGGCCCCGCATGGCGCTCGGGTGACGTTGCGCATGTATGGCGAAGTGGGTGCCCTGCGGATCGAGGAAAGCGTTTCGGGCCGGCCACTGTCCAGCGACGAAGCGGCCGAGGCGACGGCGCAGGATTTCGACATCGTGCAGTCGGGGCGGCTGGCCATCGACGGACCGGGCGGGCGCGCCTGGCAGATCGCGATGATTCCGGATGGCACGCCGACGGTTATGCGCGATGGCGAGATCGACGTCGCTTATAGCGGCGAGATGCAGATGCCCTTTACCGCCACGGACGACTACGGCGTTGTCGCGGGCGTGGCGCGGATCGTGCTGGCGCTGGACGAGGTCGACCGGCGCTACGGCTTGCGCATCGACCCGGAACCGCGCGCGGTTCTCGAAGTGCCGCTGCCGATGCCGGTGGCGGGTTCGCGCGCCGAGTTCACCGAGACGCTGATCGAGGATTTCTCGTTGCATCCCTGGGCCAACCTGCCGGTTCGGCTGGAGCTCGAGGTGCAGGACGAGGCCGGGCAGACCGGCCTTTCGGAACCCGAAGTGCTGACCTTGCCGGGGCGGCGGTTTTTCGACCCGATCGCGGCGGCGCTGATCGAACAGCGCCAGGCGCTGTTGTGGAACCGCGCCAATGCCGGCGATATCGCATTGATCCTGCGGGCGGTATCGAACCGGCCCGGTGACTTGTTCCGCTCGGAGGTGCATTACCTGCGGTTGCGGGTGATCCTGCGCCGGCTGGAAATGCAGGCGCGCTATGACATGAGCGACGAGCAGCGCGACGAACTGGCCCAGGATATGTGGGATCTGGCGATGATCCTCGAGGAAGGCGATCTGCAGGATGCGCTGGAACGGTTGCAGCGCGCGCAGGATCGACTGGCCGAGGCCATGAAGAACGGCGCGTCGGATCAGGAAATCGCCGAGCTGATGCAGGAGCTGCGCGAGGCCACCGACGATTACCTGCGCCAGCTGAGCCGCCAGCAGCAGCAGGATCGCGAAGCCGATCCCGACAGTCAGTTCAGTGACAACCAGAACATGATGGAGATGAGCCAGGACGATCTCCAGCGCATGATGGACCGCATCCAGGAGCTGATGGAACAAGGCCGCATGGAAGAGGCGCAGGAAGCCCTGGATCAACTGCGCGAGATGATGGAGAACATGCAGGTGACGCAGGGCCCCGGCGGGCGTGGACAGACGCCGGGCGAACAGGCGATGGAAGGTCTGGCCGAAACCCTGCGCGAACAGCAGGGCCTTTCGGACGAGGCGTTCCGCGACTTGCAGGACCAGTTCAATCCCGGTCAGGAAGGTCAACAGGGCCAACAACAAGGCCAGCAGCAGGGCCAGGGACAGCAGGGCCAGGGGCAACAACCGCAAGGCCAGGGGCAACAGGGGCAAGGTCAAGGCCAGCAACAGGGTCAGGGCCAGCCCGGTCAGGGCCAGCAACAGGGTGGCCAGCAACCTGGCGCGGGCGACGGCGAATCGCTCGAGGAAAGCCTGGCCGACCGTCAGCGCGCTTTGCGAAATGAACTGAACCGTCAGCGCCGCAACCTGCCGGGTGCCGGGTCGGAGGCCGGAGAACGCGCAGAGGAATCCCTGGGTCGGGCGGAAGGTGCCATGGAAGGCGCCGAAGAAGCCCTGCGCGACGGCGATCTGGCCGAAGCGATCGACCGGCAGTCCGAAGCGATGGAAGCCCTGCGCGAGGGCCTGCGCGAACTGGGCGAAGCGTTGGCACAGCAACAGCAGGGCCAGGGTGAACAGGGGCTGGCCGAGGGCGCCGATCCGGGCAACCAGCGCGACCCGCTGGGCCGCAACCAGGGCACAAACGGTCAGATCGGCACGGACGAGAACCTTTTGCAGGGCGAGGACGTCTATCGCCGGGCACGGGAATTGCTGGACGAAATCCGCCGCCGCTCGGGCGAGGGCGAGCGCCCCGAGGCCGAACTGGATTACCTCGAACGGCTGCTTGAACGGTTCTGACCCTGTGTACCCGACTCCGGACGCTCTGCACGCGGCGGCGTGGCGAATCCTGGCGCGCGGTGTCGCCGACCGGCGCCATCCCGCGCGCAACCCGGCGCTTGCAACCATCGGCACGGATGGTCCGCGGGTGCGCACCGTGGTGCTGCGTGCCTGGCGCGACGGCATTGCCGAGATCCACACCGACAAGGCCACCGACAAGGTTGCCGAGATCACGGCCGACCCGCGCGTCGCGCTGCATGTCTGGGTGCCGCGGGCACGGTTGCAGATCCGCCTGACCGGAACCGCCTCGTTGGTCTTTGGCGACCGCATGCGTTGGCAGGCCGTGCCCGAAGGCGCGCGCCAGCATTACGGCGGTGACACCCCGCCGGGGCAACCGATCCGTGCGCCTGGTGACTTTGCCGCGGTGCCGGACCCCGAGCGGTTCACGGTGGTCGACATCGCCTGCAGCGCGGCCGATATCCTGCACCTGGGAGATGATTTCTACCGCCGCGTCCGCAGCACCCGTCAGGGCGATGCCTGGCGTACGGCCTGGGTCGCGCCCTAACCGTCCGACGGATCGATACGGCCGCGCAAGGACTTGACCTCGCCGCGCACCTTCTTGGCCTTGAGGCGGCGTTTCTTGGATCCCAACGTCGGCTTGGTCGGGATGCGGCGCTTGGGCGGCTTCAAGGCAGCGCGGATCAGTTCGGCCAGGCGATCGCGGGCGATCTCGCGATTGCGGGCCTGGCTGCGGGTGGTGTCGACCTGCAGCACGATCGCGCCGTCGGTGGTCCAGCGCCGTCCCGCCAACCGTTTCAGCCGGGTCTTGACCGGGCCGGGCAGGTTGGGTGAACGCGCCGCCTCGAAGCGCAATTCGACTGCGGTGGCGACCTTGTTGACGTTCTGCCCGCCCGGACCCGAGGCCCGGACGAACTGTTCCGTCAGCTCCCAGTCTTCGATCGTGATTGTGTCGCTGATCGTCAGCATCATCCCGTTCCAACGAAAAGGGCCGCCTTGTTCAAGCGGCCCTTCGAGAATTCGGAGTGGCGCCAGTTAGGCTGCGCCAGTTCGTGGTTCAACGCCCAAGGGGCTGCCCTTAAAACGCTGCCTCTCGAACTGTCCCGACACCCTTCTCCAATGTTTCTCTAGACACTGGATCACCTCCTTTCAGCTGTTGAACACGCAAGATGATGTTGGCATGGCTGGGGCGATCCACAAAGTCTTTTTTGTCCGTCAAGCCATCGTCGTGTTGCCGGCTGCCCGCGAAACGATCATTCGGAAGGGGATCAGGGCAACCAGGGCAAGGCCCAGCTTGACCAGCCAGTCGGCGACGGCGAGCGACACCCAAAGCGGCGCTTGCGGACCGAATCCCAATAGCGGGAGGGCTTCCCCAGCCCAGCTGACATCGTTGTCGGGTTCGATGAAGGTCAGGCCAGCGGAAAACGCGATGGTAAAGAACAGCGCCGTGTCGACGGACGAACCCACCAGCGTCGACGCAAGAGGTGCGCGCCACCATTTCCCCTGCCGCAACCGGTCAAAGATCGCCACGTCCAGCAGCTGCGCGGTGAGAAAGGCCAGACCGGATCCGATGGCGATGCGGAAAGTCACCAGAGGGCCGAATTCGCCCATGATCTGGGTGCCGATCAGCGAACAGAAGACGCCGACGATGAAACCGGCAAAGACCACCTGGCGGGCCGGACCCGGTCCGTAGAGGCGGTTCATCAGGTCGGTGACGAGAAAGGCCAGCGGATAGGTGAAGGCACCCCAGGTCAGCCACTGGCCGAAAAGGAACTGCACGAGGATGTTCGAGGCGACGACGATGGCCGCCATGGCAAGAATGCCGGGGATATGCTTGCGCGTCATGATGTGACCCGTTTTGACAAGGTTGCGGGGACTTGGCCCAGTGCGGGCGATGCCCTGCCTCTAGCGACTGCGACCGGGTGACGCAAGCGGTTCCGGCAGTGCGTATTCCACGATCTCGGTGCGCTGGAAGGGTTTGAAATTGTCGTCCGAGATCATCGTCAACCGCATCGCGCCGGTATCGTCGCGCCAGACCGCGATGCCTTCGAGATTGTCGTGGCGGCGCGTGGTCGTGGTCAGCAGCGTCGTTTCGTCGGTCAGCGCGTCGTGCGTGATGCCAAAGCGGCGGACGCGACTGCGAAAGCCCAATCCGGTGAACTCGCGTTCCAGAAGATACAAACGCCCGTCCGGTCCGATATCGGCGCCGACGGGCAGGAAACCGCCACGGCGCGGGATCTCGTAGGTTTCGGTCCAGGTGCCGTCGTCATAGACCCAGACGGGGAACGGACGGTTCAGGGCACCGGATCGTTCGGGGATCGCATAGAGCCGGTTGTCGTCGTCCACCGCCAGCGCCTCGATTCCGGAATTGCGTTGCAGCGCCTTGAACGCTTCGGGGCGCGGCAGCCGGGCGGCAGCGTCAAGGGTCAGATAGGCCCAGACCCGGTGCTGGTATTCGTACGACACGAAGATCCGCCCGTCCGCCCGGATCGCCAATCCCTCGGCATCGTGCACATGGTCTGGCAGAACCCGACCGTTGGGGTCTCGCAGGGGCGCGATCGGCCCGGCCTCGATGGCGGCGATGCGGCCCGCCTCGCGTCGGAACCGGCCCGACACGATGTGGCCACGGTCGCTGATCGCGGTGAAGGCAGATCCATCCTCCGACACTTCCAGCCCGGAAAACCCGCCGAAGGCCGGATCGTCGACCTGCCAGCGGAAACTGGCAAGATGATGCGCAAGCTGCGGCTGGCCCGCCGAGGACGCCAAGGTCAGTCCAAGGGTCAGGGCCGCCGCGCTCAGCGCGCGGCGAGCACGCTGGCGCATTGCTGGGGCAGATCGGCCAGGGTCAGTTCCCGCCTGGGCCGCGGTTTGGGGGCGTTCGGGTCCGGCGGCGGCGGGTTCAGGATTCGGTCGACCCAACCCTGCGCCTCGGCGCAGCCATCCCCGGCGGGCGGCGGCGCCTGGTCGACGCATCCGCGCGCGCCGCGCGGGCAGCTCAGCCGGACGTGGAAATGGTAGTGATGCCCCCACCACGGCCGGATCTTGCTCAGATAGGCGCGGTCGCCGGTTTCGTCCCGGCACATCCGAACCTTGGCGCCGGGAAAGACGAAGATCCGCGAAACCCGGGGGTCCTGGGCGGCGGCCTTCATGATCTCGTGATGCGCGCGTGTCCAGTTGTCGTTGACGAAGGCGCCATTGGACCGGCGTAGCGAGATCGACGAGATGCTTTCACGCTCGGCCGGGGTCAGGTCCAGCCGCTTGGCCGGCAGCATCCAGATATCGGCATCCAGCCCGATCTGGTGGCTGGCATGCCCGGTCAGCATGGGCCCGCCGCGCGGCTGGCTGAGATCGCCGACATAGAGCCCTTGCCAGCCGGGCTGCTGCGCGGCCTTCCGGCTGAGATCCTGAACGAAGTCGATCAGCTCGGGATGTCCCCAGTTGCGGTTGCGCGACAACCGCATCGCCTGCCAGGTCGGACCGGTCTGGGGCAGTTGCACACCGCCGGCCAGACACCCCTTGGAGTAGCTGCCATAGGCGGCGGGGCTTTGTGTCGACGCGCCCGACGCGGCGCCGAACAACTGCTTGGCCTGCTTGGTGGACAGGACCGGATCAAGCCTGACTTGCCGGGTTTCCCCGGAAATGTCGCGTTCGGTCGTGGTGCCGCCGCAGGCGGCCAGCGTGGCCATCAGCGCCACGCAGATCAGGGTGCGGATCATGCTGCTCGTGCTCCGTCTGGTTTCACCCAGCTTAGCAGAACCAGACCGGCAACGAAAAGGAAGATGACCGGCAGAAAGCCCAATTGATTGCTTTGCGTCCAGACGGTGAACACTGTGATCATCGCGGGCGCCAGGAATGCCGTCGCCTTGCCGGTCAGCGCGAACAGGCCGAATGCCTCGGCCGCGCGTTCCGGATCGGCATGGCGAACCATCATGCTGCGCGACGCCGAATACAGCGCCCCGCCGGCGCCGCCGATGATCGCACCGCAGATGTAGAAGATGATGTCGGGCAGGCTCGATCCTTCGGACAGCGGGATGCCGAACAGCTGTTCGCGCGACATGCCGACGATGATCGTGCAGACCAGGATCAGCGCGATGCAGCAGAAGGTGATGACCGGCTTCGGACCCAGGCGCTGGTCGGCGATGCCCCCGACCCAGGAAAGAACCGCAGCCGCAATGGCCGCGATGATGCCGAAGACGCCGATCTGGATGATTTTCCATTCCAGCACCAGCGTCGCGTAGATGCCGCCATAGGAATACAGCGCCGTCAGCGCGTCACGGTAGAACATCGAGGCCAGCAGGAACGACCCGTAGGATCGCTGACGGGCCACGCGCTTGATCGTCGTCCAGAGGTCGGTCAGCACGAACCCGATGGACGGGGTCGGGCGCCGGTCGGCGGGATTGTCGCGGTTCCAGACGAAGAACGGGATCATGAAGACCGCGAACCAGATCGCGATGAACGGCCCGACAAAGCGCGTGCCTTCGCGTTGGTCGGGGTCGAGGCCGAACAAGGGCTCGAGCCCGATCAGGGTCTTTCCGCTGTCGTTCTCGGCGAAGAACAGCAGCATCACGAACAGCGACAGCACGCCGCCCCAGTAACCGAAGGCGGTCGCACCGCCGCTGATCCGTCCGACATCGCCGGGATCGCCCAGCGAGGGCAGGATCGAGTTGTTGAGGTTGAAGGCGGATTCCGACGCGGTGAAGCCGATCCAGAACAGCGCCAGCGTCAGCATCAGGCCGGTGCCGTCGGGCAACAGCCCCCACAGCATCCATGCGCAGATCACAGTGACGATGGAGAAGAACCAGAACCACGGCATCTTGCGGCCCGAAAGATCGGCCCAGGCGCCCAGGATCGGTGCCGACAGGGCGATGAACAGGCCCGACAGGGTCTGCGCCGAAGACCACAGGCTTTGCGCGCTGGCATTGGCCGCGCCCTGATCCATGCCTCCGGCGTGAAAATAATCCGCGGCGACGGCGGCGAAATAGGGGCTGAAGATGAAGGTCAGTCCCAGTGTCGCATAGGGTTGCTGCGCCCAATCGAAAAACATCCAGCCCCAGATACGCTTGCGCAGCGGTATCGTCATTCCGTCCCCCTGGTTTATCGGGGGGATCAAAGACCGGGCAGGGCCTGCTTGCAAGGATTGTTTCAGGCAGCGCGCGCTGCCGCTGCGTCATCCATTTGCATCGGCGGCCAGGGGCGCATGTCCTCGGCCTTCAGCCAGGCTTCGATCCAGTCCGGCAGGGCGGGCGGCGCTTCCTGCAGGTTCAGGGCCGACAGCACGCGATCCGTCGCCACGATGCCGTTGCGGTCGGTGACCGCGCTGCGATAGACGATATGGCTGGCGCAGTCGCCGTTGCGCTTCCACATGCTTTGTTCGAGATACATGAACCGGTCGTCCCAACCGACCAGGCGCGAACGCATCTCGATCCGCTCGAAGGCGCGCACACGACGGCGGTAGCGCACAACGGCCCCGGCCATGGTCAGGCCCCATTTCTGGCGCGCCAGCAGGTTCAGCAACCCGGCGCGCTGCGCCAGTGGCAGGCGCCCCAGGTCGTAGAGCGTGAGCGTGCGGCCATTGTTCAGTTCCATCCACATGTCCAGATCCCAGGGCCAGCAGACATGGTACGAGACATGGGTGTCGAACAGGCCGACCGGCGGCTGACGGCGGGCGATCAGGATATCCTTGATGAGGCGGACAAAGGGATACATGGCAGGGCTCCTTCGCATCCTCAATTGAGCGCAGGTTACGCGAACGTCAACCAGAACCTCGGGTAAGGCTTGCCCTCGGCCACCCGCGCGCTTACCTGTTGCGCGGCCAAGTGACGAAAGGGAAGCCATGCAATCGTTGTTCCAGATCCTGATGCTGATCCTCGATGTGCTGTGGTTCCTGATTATCGCGCATGTGATCATGAGCTGGCTGATCCAGTTCCAGGTGCTGAACCTGCGCCAGCCGCTGGTCGCCCAGATCTGGGACGGGTTGAACCGCCTGCTGGAACCGATCTATTCCCGAATCCGCCGTATCCTGCCGCAGATGTCCGGGCTGGACCTCGCGCCGCTGGTCGCGTTGATCGGCGTCTACGCGATCCGCATCATCCTGGCCAATAATGCCGGGTTCTTCTTCGGTTGACGGTCGCGGCGGCGGATCCCGCCGGGAATGCGTATTTTAAAAAGAGAAGAAGACGCATCGGGGCTTGATTCACCAAATCTTGGTATGTGACAGTCTGGATACGAGCAGATCTAGTCAAAATCAGGCGAAACCATGCCCCGCGATACGACCGGCGCCGAAGCGCTGTTGCGCGACATTTTCGGATTCGACGCGTTTCGCCCCGGCCAGGGCGAGATCGTCGAGGCGGTCGCGCGCGGCGACAACGTGCTGGCGATCATGCCGACAGGCGGCGGCAAGTCGCTGTGTTTCCAGTTGCCAGCGCTGATGCGTGACGGGCTGACGGTGGTGATCTCGCCGCTGATCGCCCTGATGCGCGACCAGGTGCGCGGCCTGCGCGAGGCCGGCGTCGAGGCCGCGGCGCTGACCTCGGGCAATACCGAGGACGAGACGAACGCGGTCTGGGACGGGTTGCGCCGGGGCACCTTGAAGCTGCTTTACCTTGCGCCGGAACGGCTTGCCGCCACCGGCACGCAGCGGATGCTGGCCCAGGCCGGGGTCAGCCTGATCGCCGTGGACGAGGCGCATTGCGTCAGCCAGTGGGGGCACGATTTCCGCCCCGATTACCTGCGGATCGGCGCGCTGCGGCGCGCGCTGGACGTGCCGCTGGCCGCCTTCACCGCCACCGCCGACGCCGAAACCCGCGACGAGATCGTCGACAGGCTGTTCGACGGCGCGCCGCCGCAAACCTTCCTGCGCGGTTTCGACCGGCCCAATATACACCTCGCCTTTTCCCCGAAAGACAGCCCGCGTGCGCAGATCCTGTCCTTTGCTGCGGCGCGCAAGGGGCAATCCGGCATCGTTTATTGCGGCACCCGGGCCAAGACCGAAACCTTGGCCCGCGCCTTGATCGAGGACGGCCACAACGCCTGTCACTACCACGGCGGCATGGAGGCGGAGGACCGCCGGGCAGTCGAGGCGCGGTTCGCCACCGAGGACGGGTTGATCGTGGTCGCGACCGTTGCTTTCGGAATGGGCGTCGACAAGCCCGACATTCGCTGGGTCGCCCATGCCGACCTGCCGAAATCCATCGAGTCCTACTACCAGGAAATCGGTCGCGCAGGGCGCGATGGCGCCCCGGCCGAGACACTGACGCTGTATGGCCCCGACGACATCCGTCTTCGCCGCGCCCAGATCGATGAAGGGTTGGCTCCGCCGGAACGCCGCGTCGCCGACCATGGCCGCCTGAACGCGCTGCTGGGCCTGGCCGAGGCGCAGCACTGCCGCCGGCAGACGCTGCTGGGCTATTTCGGCGAAGCGGCCGAGCCCTGCGGCAAGTGCGATCTGTGCGACAACCCGCCCGAGCTGTTCGACGGCACCGAGGCGGTGCGCAAGGCGCTGTCGGCGGCGCTGCGGACGGGCGAAAGCTTTGGCGCCGGGCACCTGATCGATATCCTGATCGGCAACGATACCGAAAAGGTACGCCAACGCGGTCACGATGGTCTGCCGACCTTCGGTGTCGGGCGCGACCTGACCCGCGTGCAATGGCAGGCTGTGTTCCGGCAGATGATGGGTCATGATCTGATGCGTCCCGATGCCGACCGCCACGGCGCGCTGGTGATGACTGATCGCGCGCGGCCGATCCTGCGCGGCGAGGACACGATCACCCTGCGTCGCGATGCGCTGCAAAGAACCGAACGCCGTCCCGCCGTGCGCCAGATGGTCAGCGAGGACGACGCGCCGCTGCTGTCGGCGCTCAAGGCCAAGCGCCGGGCGCTGGCCGAAGCGGCGCAGGTGCCGGCCTACGTGATCTTCAACGACCGCACGCTGATCGAGATGGCCGAGACCCGGCCGCAGACACTGGATGCGCTGGCTCGGATCAACGGCGTCGGCGCGAAAAAGCTGGAGCGCTACGGCGATGCGTTCCTGGCCGTGATCGCGGGCGACGCGCCGGATCTGCACCCGGCGCGTCGCAAGCTGGCCGGGCGGTCGGCCGGTGCCCTGTTCGACGCGCTCATGGCGGCCCAGGCGGCGCTGATCCGCGGCGCGGACGGAACGGCCAAGCCGCTGTCCTGTTCGGCCGCGCAAATCGCCAAGATCGCCGATCAGCGACCCGACTGTAGCGCAGCCCTGGCCCGCCTGCTGGACGACCGCCGCGCCGACCGCTTTGGCGCCGCGTTTCTGGACGTTTTGCAGGCGGCGGACTAGGTTCCCGTTCAAGCAAGGGAGGCGCCGATGCTTGTCGTCATTTCACCAGCCAAGCGGCTGGACTGGTCCGAACGCCCGACCGCCATGACCCGGCCGGATTTCGGAGAGGATGCGGTGCGTCTTGCGCGGACCGCGCGCAATCTGCCGCTGCGCGATCTCAAGGCGCTGATGGATCTCAGCGACGACCTGGCCCGGCTCAACCGCGACCGGTTCAAGTCTTTCTCTCCTGCCCCGGATGACGATGCGCTGCGCCCTGCGGCACTTGCCTTTGCGGGCGACACCTATCTCGGGCTCGAGGCGGCGACGCTGGATGCCGACGAACTGGCCTGGGCGCAGGATCACCTGAGGATCCTGTCCGGGCTTTACGGACTTTTACGCCCGCTCGACGGGATCCAGCCCTATCGGCTGGAGATGGGATCGCGGCTGAAGACCCGGCGTGGAGCGTCGCTGTACGACTATTGGCGCGACGACCTGGCCAGGGCGTTGAACGCGCAGGCGGCGGCGCTGGACACCGACGTCCTGGTGAATTGCGCCAGCCAGGAATATTTTGGCGCGGTGGCGCCCAAGGCCCTCAAGTTGCGCGTGGTCACGCCGCAATTCATGGAGGACAAGAACGGCGCGCCCAAGATCGTGTCTTTCTTCGCCAAGCGCGCCCGTGGTGCGATGGCGCGCTTCATCGTCCAGAACCGGGTGACCGATGCGGCGGCGATCACCGGGTTCGACAGCGGCGGCTATGTGTATCGCCCCGATCTGTCGACCGAGGACAAGCCGGTATTCGTGCGGCCTGCCGAGGCCGCTCAGTCTGCCGCCTGATCGACGCCGGTGATCCGCCCTGCGGAATGGACGGCAAGCTTTTCCACCAGGGCCGCCTTGCGCAGCGGTTTGGTAAGGTAGTCGTCCAGCCCGGCATTCAGGATCTGGTCGCGGTCGCCATCCATTGCGTGGGCGGTGACGGCAATGATCGGAACACGCGGTCCGTCGCCTTCGATCTTGCGGATCTCGCGCGTTGCTTCCTTGCCGTCCATCTTGGGCATCGAGATGTCCATGAAGATCATGTCGGGCCGCTTGTCGCGATAGGCGGCGACCGCTTCGAGCCCGTTCGACGCAAAGCGCAAGGACAGCGGCAGACCGCCGACCATCTTGCTGAACACCAACTGGTTGGTCCGGTTGTCTTCGGCCACCAGAACGTCAAGCGTGGCGGTGTTCTGCGCCGCGTCCCCGGGTGCGCCAGGCACCATGTCCGTAGGGTCGGCAACGGGCTGTGGCGACTGCGACGCGACTTGCGTATCCTTGGCGAGACCTTCGAGCGCCGCGAACAAGGCGCGGCGCGGCGCCGGCTTTGACAGCACCGTTGCGACCAACCGCGACGCGATCGGGTCGACCTGTGTCGGGTTTGCCGCCAGAAGGATGGCCGGAATACCGTGACCCAGTTCGCGAAGGTCGCGGACAAGATCGACCCCGGTGCGGTCCGGCAGGTCCTGGTCCACGATCAGTAGATCGGGACGATCCGATATCGCCTTGCACGCTTCGGCCGCGGAACCGGCAAAGCGCGTTTTCAGACCGAGAGCCCCGAGTTGCTTGGTCAGGATCGAGCGGTGCGCGCCCTGGTCATCGACGATCAGAACGTGTCTGAGATTGTCCGGCAACTGGGCGGTTTCATATGCGACCGGCTCGGCCGCAGGTAATTCCACCCTCAGGCCGAAACACGACCCCTTGCCCAATTCGGACTCGGCCCAGACCTCACCGCCCATCAGCTGCACGAGCCGACGCGAAATGGCCAGACCCAGCCCGGTGCCCTCGAAATTGCGGTTGCGGTCGTCCTCGACCTGATTGAATTCGCCGAAGACGTGATCGACCTTGTCGGCGGGAATCCCGATGCCGGTATCTTCGACGGTGATATGGATGGCCGTTTTACCGTCGTCTTCGGGGACGCCGACGACGCGAACCAGAACATGCCCTTGGTTGGTGAACTTGATGGCGTTGCCGATGAGGTTCGTCAGCACCTGACGGACGCGGCCGGCGTCACCCACGAAGCGGGTCGGCAGGAACATGTCGTAATCGGCGAAAAGCGCCAGACCCTTGTCCCGCGCCGTCGGCCCCAGCAGCAGCAGCACTTCGTGGATCGCGCGTTCCAGATCGAACGGTTCGGGATGCAGCACAAGCTTGTCCGCCTCGATCTTGGAATAATCCAGGATGTCGTTGATGATGACCAGCAGCGCTTCGCCCGATGATCGGATCGTGTCGACATAAAGACGCTGTTCATCGGTCAGCGCAGTTTCCATCATCAGGTCGGCCATACCCACGACGCCGTTCATCGGTGTGCGGATCTCATGGCTCATGTTGGCGAGGAACGAGGATTTCGCCCGGTTGGCGGCTTCGGCGCGGATCATCGCGTCCTGCAGGCGGCGCTGATCCTTCTTGATCTGGGTGATGTCGATGCGCAGCCCCACACGCCCGCCATCGCGGGTTTCGCTTTCGTAGACCCGAACCCAACGGCCATCTTCCAGTTGCTGTTCCAGTTCGGCCTGTCCGCCGCGATGCGCCGCCAGCCGTTCCTCGAGCCATTCTTCCTCGCGCCCGAGGGCATCGGTGTATTGTCCGCGCTCCAGACCGTATCTGAGAATATCCTCGAACGAGGTGCCCGGGATCATTGCGGGGGCGGATGCCTTGTAGATGTCGCGGTAGGGCTGGTTGCACATCAGCAGTCGGTCATCGGCGTCGTAGATCACGAAGCCGTCCGGCAATTCAGCAACGGCCGACCACATGCGCATCAGTTCGGTGATGTCGATGCCCAGGCTGACGATGCCGCCGTCTGGTGTGCGCCGGTCGCGCAATTTCACGAACTGGCCGTTCCACAACCGGATCGTTTCGGTGGGAATATGCGGCTTGGTCCAGCGGTCCAGCATCCGTGCGCGCCAGCGGTCGGGCTTCTCTCCCTGCAGGTCGACGATGCCTTCCTCGACCAGCATGTCGAGGATGTGGCCATAGCTTGCGCCGGGCTTGATGCTGTCCAGCCCGTCGAAAACGGCAAGATAGGCTGGGTTGGCCAGTTCCAGTTGGCTCTGGTCGTTGAACATGGCAAAGCCGTCGCGCATGGTTTCGAGCGCTTTCCACAGCTGCCCCTCGACCAGTTGGATCTTTTCGTTCGCCTGGCCCAGCTGCACCATGACGCGCTGCTTTTCATCCCGGATCTCGGCCACTTCGGCGCGGGTTTCGCTGATTTCGTGGGTCAGGCGTATCGCGCGCTGGTTCAGCTTCTTGTTGGCGGCGAACAATTCCGCCTGTTTGAGTTCCAGCAGGCGTTCGGCGGCAAGACGGGCGCGTCTTTCCTGTGCCAAGCGGTCAGCCAGCATTGTCGTTCTTCCTCTATGCGCGCCCGCACTCTGGCCAGACGTGGTGAAAATCCCCTTAAGGCGGAACCCTTGCCGGGTATTTCGGCGCATGGCACGATGACAGCATTTCTCGCGAGGATGATTGAATGCAGCGTTCCCTCTGGGCCCTCCTGACGGGCTTGCTTCTGGCCCCCCTGGCGCAGGCCCAGGATCTGGTCCCCGAACGGCGGCTTGTGGTGACGCAGGACGTGGATTTCTACGGATCCGATCTGCAGGCGCTGTTCGACACCACGCTGGAGGCATGCCGGAAACTCTGTCTCGACAATCGCGATTGCGCGGCTTTCACCTTCAACACCCGGTCGAATGCCTGCTTTCCGAAATCGCAGATCAGCGACCGGCAGCCTTATGAAGGCGCGATCTCGGCGCAGGTCGTGACGGCCGATCCCGCGATTCTTGGCATTGCCACGGCGCGAAAGGCCGATCTCGACTTCCTGGAAGACAGAGACCTTGACAACGCTGCGGCCGAAGCGGCCGCCATCGGACTGCGCCATTCCGGCGGTGAGTGGAGCGTCGAGCAACTGCTGAACGCCGCCCGCAACACCTCGAATCTGCGCGATGCACTGAATTGGACCGGTTCGGCCCTGGCCCAGACCGACACCGGCGACTTGTGGCTGGACTACGGGTCGATTGCGGCGCGGTATGCCGAAACCCAGACCGGGAACACCCGTCGTGTGCTGCGCGATCGTGCCGTGCTGGCGGCGATCAATGGCTATCTGCGCAGCCCTTCGGCCCCGATGCGGCAAACCGCCTTGCTGCAGATGGCGGACGCGCTGGAAACCGTTGGGCGGGGGCGCACGATGATTCCGGCACTCAGGCTGGCCGAGCAGATCGGCCCGAGGGCCGACATCGGCGCGGCGCTGGATGACGCGATCGGCAAATACGGTTTTCGCATTGTCGAACACATCGTCGAGGCCGACAGTTCCGAACCGCGCCTCTGCGCCGATTTTTCCGATCCACTGATCCGGGCCGGGCAGGATTACGCGCCCTATGTGCGCCTGCCCGACCCGACACTGGCCGTGCGCGCAGAAGGCAGCCGCCTTTGTATCACCGGTGTCACGCATGGCGAACGCTATGACGTCACCTTTCGTGCCGGCCTGCCCTCGGCGAGCGGCGAAGCGCTGATCCGCGACGTGGCGCTGCGGCTTTACGTGCGCGACCGCACGCCGACCGCGTCATTCCCTGGCCGCGCCTATGTGCTGCCCCGGGGGCCGGGTGCTGGCCTTCCGTTGCAGACGGTCAACCTCGACCAGGTGGACTTGACCCTGCGACGGGTCTCGGACCGGAACCTGATCCGCGCCATCCAGGAGGATTTCTTCGCTCGCCCGCTGAATTACTGGCGCGAACAGCTTTTTGACCAAGAAATCGCCGAAGAGATCTGGCGCGGCACCGCCGAGGTCGAAAATGCATTGAACCGGGACGTGACGACCCGTCTGCCCATTGGAGAGGTGATCGGTGATCTGCCGGCCGGAATCTACGCTCTGGCCGCCCGCGTGCCGGGGCGCGAGGACAGTGACGAAGACAGCGCGATGCAGTGGTTCGTGCTGTCCGATATCGGTCTGACCACGTTGCATGGCAGTGATGGGCTTACCATCTTCGCCCGGTCTCTGGGCGATGCTTCGGCGTTGTCCGACCTGACGGTCGAACTGGTTTCGCGCGGCAATCGGGTGCTCGGCCGGGCGCAAACCGACGCGGATGGCGTGGCTCGGTTCGAGGCAGGGTTGCTTCGCGGAACTGGTGCCGCGGCACCGGCGATGATCACGGCCCGGCAAGGCGAGGCCGACATCGCCTTTCTTTCTCTGACCGATCCGGCCTTCGACCTGTCGGATCGCGGCGTGGCCGGGCGCGCGGCGTCCGGCCCTATCGACGCCTTCCTGACCCCCGACCGTGGCGCCTATCGCGCCGGTGAGGTGATCCATGTCACCGCGCTGATGCGGGACGCCCGGGCTTCGGCCCTTGCCGGCGTGCCCGCGACGCTGATCCTGTCCCGTCCGGACGGGGTGGAACATGCGCGGGTGACTTCGGCCGATGACCGCGCGGGCGGGCATGTCTTCACTCTGCCGTTGGCGCCATCCGTGCCGCGCGGCACCTGGCGGCTGGCCCTTCATGCGGACCCCAAAGCGCCCGCGCTGGTCAGCCAGACCGTGCTGGTCGAGGATTTCGTGCCCGAACGGATCGATGTGACCCTGTCGCTGCCCGACGCGCCCATCTCTCCGGTCTCGCCGCCGCTGGTCGATTTGACCGCGCGCTACCTTTTCGGCGCGCCGGGCGCTGATCTGGCCATCGAGGGCGAACTGCGCCAGCGCGGTCTGACCACCCTCGACGCGCTGCCGGGTTACCGCTTTGGCCGCCACGATGAACCGGCCGAAGATTTCGTGACCGGCCTGCAAGGCGATTTGCGCACCGATGCCGGTGGCCGCGCGCAACTTGCCCTGCCGGTTTCGGCCGCGCAGGCTGGCCAGCCGCACGAAACCACCCTGACGGTGCGTGTGACCGAAGGCGCAGGCCGTCCGGTGGAACGGTCGATCACGCGGCCGGTCCTGCCCGCAGGTCCGATGATCGGACTCAAGCCAGAGTTCGATAGCACATTGCCCGAAGGCGGCCAGGCGCGTTTCCTGGTGCAGGGGTTCGGACCGGATCTGCAACCGGTGCCGATGCAGGTCGCCTGGCAGATCAACCGCGTGCGCACGCACTACCAATGGTATCAGCTTTACGGCAACTGGAACTGGGAGCCGGTCACGTCGCGTGAAACGGTGGCCACCGGCACCGGCAGTCTGGGAACCGATCCCCTGCGCGTGACCGCGCCGGTGACCTGGGGTGAATACGAGCTTGTGGTCGAACGCACCGACGGCGCCTACGTGGCGTCCTCTGCGGCGTTCGAGGCCGGATGGTATGCGCCCGCCGATGCCGTCGCAACGCCCGACACGCTGGACTTGTCGCTGGACAGACCCGCTTATCGCGCCGGTGATATCGCGGTCCTGCGCATCGTGCCGCGCCATGCGGGACAGGCATTGGTGACGGTGCTGTCCGACCGCGTCATCGCCATGCAGGCGGTGGAAGTTGGCGAGGGCGAGACGCTGATCCGGCTGCCGGTGACCGAGGAATGGGGCAGCGGCGCCTACGTCACCGCGACCGTTTTGCGCCCCGGCGCCGGCGACCAGTCGCCCGGCCGCGCCCTTGGCCTGGCCCATGCCGCGATCGATCCCGGTGCGCGGCATCTGGACGTGACCCTGGACGCGCCCGCCGAAAGCGCACCGCGCGGTCCCTTGCAGGCCGGCGTTCGGGTCGATGCGCCCGATGGTGCCCAAGCCTTCGTCACCGTTGCGGCCGTCGACCTGGGCATTCTCAACCTGACCGGTTTCGCCGACCCGGACCCGGCCTTGCATTACTTCGGCCAAAGACGGCTCGGGGTGGAAATCCGCGATCTCTATGGCCGACTCATCGACGGACAGCAGGGCGCGCTTGGCCGCCTGCGCTCGGGCGGCGATGCGGCCGACCGCATGCGCCTGCAAAGCCCACCGCCGACCGAGGCGCTGGTCGCCTTCCATTCCGGGCTGGTCGCGGTACAGGATGGGCGCGCGCAGGTCAGCTTCGACATGCCCGATTTCAACGGCACCGTGCGGCTGATGGCCGTGGCCTGGACGGCGCAAGGCGTGGGTCAGGCCGCGGCGGATGTCCTGGTGCGCGACCCGGTGGTGATCTCGGCGGCCCTGCCGCGGTTCCTTGCACCTGGCGACGCCGCGCGGCTGCGGCTCGATCTGAGCCATACGACCGGCCCTGCCGGCGACATGTCCGTGCTGGTCGAGGGCGTCGGCGACGGTCGCCCGATTCCGGTCGCCGTTGCGCCCGGACAAACGATGGCGGTCGATATCTCGCTGACGGCTGGCGCCGTCGGCGACCGCACGATCCGTGTGGCCCTGACCACGCCGGATGGACAGACCCTGACCAAGACCCTCGCCCTGGGTGTTCGTGCCAACGATCCGCAAACCGGCGCGACGCGCCGCTTTCAGCTCGCCCCCGGCCAGACCTTCACGCTCGATGCCGAAGCCCTGGCCGATCTGCGACCCGCCACCGCCGAGATCATGGTCTCGGCCGGGCCGCTGGCGCGGTTCGATGCGGCTGGCATGCTGCGCGCGCTTGACCGCTATCCCTATGGCTGCACCGAACAGATCACCTCGCAGTCGCTGCCGCTGCTCTACCTGTCGTCGCTGGCGGAACCGCTGGGCCTGGGCAATCGCGACCGGATCGGATTGCGGATCGGCCAGGCGATCGAACGCGTGCTGACCCGCCAGGGCGCCAATGGTGCCTTCGGCCTCTGGAGCGTGGGCGCAGGAGATTTCTGGCTCGATGCCTATGTCACCGATTTCCTGACCCGGGCCCGCATGCAAGGACACCCCGTGCCGGACCGCGCGCTGGATGCGGCGTTGGACAACCTCGCCAACCGCATCGCCTATGCGCCGGATTTCGACAGCGGCGGCGAGGATATCGCCTATGCGCTGTTCGTGCTGGCGCGCGAGGGGCGCGCGGCGGTGGGTGATCTGCGTTACTACGCCGATGAACGTGCCGATGCCTTCGCGACGCCGCTGGCGCAGGCGCAACTGGGCGCGGCGCTGGCTGCTTACGGAGATCAGCGCCGCGCCGATGCGCTGTTCGCCAAAGCCGCCCGCCGGATCGCCGCGCAATCGGGCGACGACCCGCGCCTCTGGCGCGCCGATTACGGGTCCACCCTGCGTGATGCTGCCGGCGTGCTGTCGCTCGCGGTCGAAGCAGGCAGCACGGTCGTCGATCGCGATGCGCTGACGGCACGGATCGCAACGGCCGCGGGCCGGCTGTCGCCCCAGGAACAGGCCTGGTCGCTGCTGGCCGCGCATGCCCTCGTGCAAGACCCGACCGTTTCGGGGCTGAGCATTGACGGCGCCGCGGTCTCCGGCCCGTTCATGCGCCGCATCCCCGGTCGCGATCTGACCCCGATGCGGATCACCAACACCGCAAACCTGCCCACCGATATCACCCTGACCACGCTGGGTGTGCCCGCCGCCGGCACCGAGGTGTCGGGCACCGGGTATTCCCTGACACGGGAATACTTTTCGATGGATGGCCGGCCCGTTTCCGGACCGATCCGCATTGGCGACCGGCTGGTGGCTGTGCTCTCGGTGCGCCCTGCCGAAGACATCGCGGCGCGGCTGATGATCGACGATCCCCTGCCCGCGGGCTTCGAGATCGACAATCCCAGCCTGCTGCGGGCCGGCGATGTCCGTGCGCTCGACTGGCTGGAAACCACCGATGCCGAACATGCCGAGTTCCGCACCGACCGTTTCCTTGCAGCGGTGAACCAGCAGGGAAATGAAACCATCCGCCTTGCCTATATCGTGCGTGCCGTGTCGCCTGGCGATTTCCACCACCCGGCCGCAGTTGTCGAGGACATGTATCGCCCCGATTACCGCGCCACGACCGCGTCCTCGCGGCTGAAGGTGCTGGAATGACCGGCGGGCCGATCGCCAGGGCCCGCTGGCGCGCCTTGGACCGCGAAGGCGAGGACTATTGCAGCCTCGCGGCGCATAGCGCCGGCTTCATGCTGGTCGGCCATGCCCGGTTTCGCGACAGGCTCGGTGCTGCGGCGCTCGACTACGTGGTGCGATGCGACGCGAATTGGCATACCACCAGCGCCGATGTGACCGGGCTTCACGGCAGCCACGAGATCAAGCTGCACCTGGCGCGCGATGGCGACGACTGGGAATTGAACGGCGTCGCCCAGCCGCAAGTGGCCGGCGCGCGGGATGTCGATTTCGGCTTCAGCCCGGCGACCAACCTGATGCCGCTGCGCCGCCTGCCGCAGGTCGGCGCCTTGCCCGTCCGCGCCGCCTGGTTGACGCTGCCGGGGCCACGACTGGACCCGCTGGACCAGACCTATACGCGCGAACGCGGCGGCTATGTCCGCTACCAATGCCCCGGTACGGGGTTCGAGGCGCATTTGCGCGTCTCCGCCTGCGGGTTCGTGTCAGACTATCCCGACCACTGGGAAGCGATGGATGCGTAGCCTGCTGGTTCTCGTGGTCCTGTTGTGGGGCGCGGCAATCACCCGCGATCGCGCCGAAAGCTGGGTCGACGGAACCGTTCTGCCGCCGCTGGTGCACGCAACCGGCGCCGAAATCCGTGACCGCAACGGTGCGTTGCTGCGGGCCTATACCGTCGAGGATGGGCGCTGGCGCCTGGATTTACCGCTGGACCGGGTCGATCCGCTGTTCTTGGACATGCTGGTTGCCTACGAAGACAAAAGGTTCTTTCGCCATAACGGGGTCGATCCGCTGGCTGTCCTTCGCGCCGGCTGGCAGGCGCTGCGGAACGGTCGCGCGGTTTCGGGGGCTTCGACCCTGACCATGCAGGTAGCGCGTCTGCTCGAAGACAGCGGCACCGGAACCTGGCAAGGCAAGCTGCGGCAAGCGCGTCTTGCACTTGCGCTGGAACGGCAATTGTCCAAGGACGAAATCCTGGGGCTTTATCTGCGACTGGCGCCCTATGGCGGCAACGTGGAAGGCCTGCGCGCGGCGTCGCTGATCTGGCTGGGCAGGGAACCTGTTCGCCTGACCCCTGCACAGGCCGCGCTGCTGGTCGCCCTGCCGCAAGCGCCCGAGACCCGACGGCCGGACCGCTTTCCCCAGGCCGCGCGGCTGGCCCGCGACCGTGTGCTGCAGCGAAGCGCGAAGGCGGGTGTCATCGATGCCGATACTGTCCGTGCCAGCCTGCGCGATCCGGTCCCCAACGGCCGCCATCCCATGCCCAAACTGGCGCCGCACCTGTCCGACCGGGTTATGGCGCAAGCGCAGGGACGACATGACCTGATGCTCGACGCCGACCTGCAGTCGCGCCTCGAAGCCCTGGCCGACGAAGTGATGCGTGGCCACGATCCGCGCCTCTCTATCGCGATCATTGTTGCGGATCATGAAAACGCCGAGATATTGGCTTCGGTCGGCTCGGCGGCCTATGCGTCACGCGGGCAGGGCTTCGTCGACATGACAAACGCCAAACGCTCGCCCGGATCCACGTTGAAACCGCTGGTCTACGGCCTTGCCTTCGACCGCGGGCTTGCCCATCCCGAAACCCTGATCCTCGATGCGCCGGTTCAGTTCGGTCGGTACGCTCCGCAGAATTTCGACGGAGTATTTCGCGGCGACGTTCGGATCGCCCGGGCCCTTCAACTATCGCTGAACATTCCGGTCGTCCGGCTGACCCAGGCGATGGGTCCGGCCCATCTGATGGCGGCGCTGCGCGATGCCGGCCTGTCGCCCGAGTTGCCGCCGGGCGGGGCGCCCGGTCTTGCGGTCAGTCTTGGCGGGGTGGGGCTGTCGCTGGAGGAACTGGTGACGCTCTACGCCGCGCTCGCGCAGCAGGGACAAGCGCGGGCGCTGCGCTGGAACAGGCTCGACCCTCCCACTGATCCCGTCTCGATCATGAGCCGTGCCGCTGCCTGGCAGGTCGGACATATCCTTGCCGATCTCGCGCCCCCGCCGACATCCGGGAAACCCGGTCAGGTGGCCTACAAGACCGGAACATCCTACGGACACCGCGACGCATGGGCGATCGGCTGGGACGGCCGCTATGTCGCCGGGGTCTGGATCGGGCGGCCGGACGGCACGCCGGTTCCGGGCGCGTTCGGCGGCGATCTCGCTGCCCCCGTGCTGTTCCAGGCGCTGGCGCGTGCCCGCGCCGTGCCGGTCGCCTTGCCCCCGCCGCCACCGGACGCCTTGCTGGTTTCCGGCGCGCGACTGCCGCCAAACCTGCAACGCTTCGGCGCCGCGGTGCAGGCCCAGGCGCCGCTATTGCACCTGGCCTTTCCGCCCGACGGCGCGCGTCTGCCCGCAGAAGGCGCGCCGCTGACGATCAAGCTGCGCGGCGGCATCGCGCCCTACACCTTGCTGGCAGACGGCCGCGTCCTTGCGACCGGCCTGCGCCGCACCCAGATAACCGGGCCGCGCCTGGCGCCAGGCTACACCGCGCTGTCGGTCATCGACGCCTCGGGCCAATCGGCCAGCGTCACCGTCGAAGCGCGCTGACCCTGCCTTCTTCTCTTTTCCAAATACGCAATCCGCGCTTGCCAGGTGGCCGCGACGGCCGGATCAAAGCCGCTCGATCGCCAGCGCGATGCCCTGACCCCCGCCGATGCACATGGTGATCAGCGCCTTGCTGCCGCCGATCCGCTCGAGCTCGTAGAGCGCCTTGACCGTGATGATCGCGCCGGTGGCGCCGACGGGATGGCCCAGTGCGATGGCCCCGCCGTTGGGGTTCACCTTGGCCGGGTCGAGACCCAGCACCTTGTTGACCGCCAGCGCCTGCGCCGCGAAGGCCTCGTTCGATTCGATCACGTCGAAATCGCCGACGCTCAGTCCGGTGCGCGCCAGCAGCGCCTGCACCGCAGGAACCGGACCTATACCCATCACTTCGGGGCGCACACCGGCATGGGCATAGCCCAGGACCCGCGCGCGGGGCTTCAGCCCAGCCTTTTGCGCGGCGCCCGCCCGCGCCAACACCAGTGCAGCGGCACCGTCGTTGATTCCGCTCGCATTGCCAGCCGTCACGCTGCCGTCCTTCTGGAAGACCGCCCGCAGACCGGCCAGCGCCTCGGCCGTCGTCGCCTTGGGATGTTCGTCGGTGGCAAAGGCCACCATGTCGCGCTTCACCCGCACCTCGACCGGCACGATCTGGTCGACGAACCGACCCTCTGCGATCGCCTTGGCGGCGCGGGTCTGGCTTTCCAGTGCAAAGGCATCCTGTGCCGCACGATCGATGTCGTGCTCTTTCGAGACGTTCTCGGCGGTAACGCCCATGTGGCCGGTGCCGAACGGACAGTTCAGCGCGCCCAGCATCATGTCCAGCGTCCTGATATCGCCCATCTTGGCGCCCCACCGCTGGTCCGGGATGATGAAGGGCGATCGGCTCATGTTCTCGGCGCCGCCAACCAGCGCGAAATCGGCATCGCCCAGCATCAGGTTCTGCACACCCGACACGATCGCCTGTGCGCCCGACCCGCACAACCGGTTGACGTTCATCGCCGGTGTGGTGTCCGGCACGCCGGCCTGCATCGCGGCCACGCGCGACAGGTACATGTCGCGCGGTTCGGTGTTGATGACATGGCCAAAGACGACATGGCCGATCTGGCCGCCTTCGACGCCTGCACGGTCGAGCGCGGCCTTGGCCGCTGCCGTGCCCAGTTCGATCGGTGGCGTTGCCGCCAGGCTGCCGCCGAATGTTCCGATGGCCGTGCGTGCGCCGCTGAGAATGACGATATCGTCCGACATGAAGCCCCCTCCGGTTTTGGTTGGGCCGATCATGCCCCCTGCGGGCCAAAGAGTCAGCCCCGACGTGCGTTCAGAAGGGTGCGGTATCTTGTCGGCCGTGCCGCGTGGTTCCGCGCGCCGGAGATGCATCGCTGACGGTGGTCAGCCTGCGCAGTTTTCCGATCCAGCGCCTGATCGCCTGCGGCAGAGCGTCCTTGCCATGAGAAGGCAGGCCACGCGGGGGGATGAGCGGGCCGCTTTCCGGTGCAGGGTTCGCCCTGCCGCAGGGTTGATCGACGGATCGAGACATGCCGCGACTGTGCGGTGCAAAACCTTAGCGCGGGGTAAACGCCGAGGCGTCATGCCGGAAATTTCTGTCAGTCCGGCACGGTCGCCGGTTTCGCCTCCGGTTCGCCCAGCATACGCACTTCGCGCTGCGGGAACGGAATCGAAATGCCGTGTTCCTGGAAGGCATCCCAAAGCGCCAGGTAGACGTTGCCGCGAATGTTCGTAAGCCCGCCGGTGGGGTCGCGGATCCAGAAGCGCAGGATGTAGTCGACGCTGCTGTCGCCGAACCCGACGATATGGCAGACCGGAGCCTTGAAGCTCAGCACCCGGTCCACGCTTTTCGCCGCGTCGACGGCGATCTGGCGCACCTTGTGCGGATCGTCGTGATAGGCCGTCCCGAAAAAGATATCGAGCCGCACGAAATCGTCCGAATGCGACCAGTTGACCACCTGCCCGGTGATCAGGTCCTCGTTCGGGATCAGGTATTCCCTGCCGTCGCGCGTGACCACGCTGACATAACGGGCGCCCAGCGAATTGATCCAGCCAAAGGTTTCGCCCAGCGAGATCACGTCGCCCGGCTTGATCGACTTGTCGAGCAGGATGATGATCCCCGACACCAGGTTCGAGACAACTTTCTGCAGGCCGAAACCAAGGCCGACACCGATGGCGCCGGACAGCACCGCAAGCCCGGTCAAGTCGAAACCGACCAGCTTGAGCCCGATGAAGAACGCCGCGCCATACAGCAGCACCTGCAGGAACTTCACCGCCAGCACCTGCATGCTGGGCGAGATTTCCTTGTTGCGCCGGATCGTGGCGCTGGTCGTGGTCGACAGGAACCGGGCACCCGCGATCAGGACGCCAAGGATGACAAAGGCCTGGATCACCATCAGCGCCGAAAGACGCGTTTCGCCGATGCTGATCGCGGCCTGGTCCAGAACGGTCTGCGCTTCGTCCCAGAAACCCAGGATCGACAGCGTCACCCAGATCCACGCGCCGTACCGCACGATTGCCCGCAACAGCGCGTTGCCGATCAGCCGCGTCGCGAAGGCGATGATCAGCCAGGCAACGCCGAGGTCGCGCAAAACCACCAGAACGAAAGACCGCGAAGGCCAGGTCACTTCCCGCATCACCAGGACGACGATGGACAGCAGAATGACGAAGATGACCATCCGAAGACGGCGAATGACGACCAGCGCCGTGCGCAGGCGGTACTTGGGCCAGCCTTCGCGTTCGCGCAGCCACTCGTGCACGCGGGGGCGTATCAAGGCGGCAAGGCCATGTGCGACGGCAAAGACCGACAGGGCGATCAGAAGCTGGTAACCAACCCAAGGGCGCAACAGGGCGCTCATGATCGATCCCGCCCAGGCCGTCAGCCCGGTCGTCAATTCGGTCAATGCGGCGCTGTCGGTCAGGACGGAGGCGGGGTCGGTGGGGTTCATCGGCTTTTGCTGGCTGCTCGCCGTCAGCGTCGCATCTGCGTCGCCGGACAGCAAGGGCCTAGGCCGGGCGCGTCACGGAGCGCTGGCCACCGCCGCAGGCGCGCCAACGGCGATCGACGCCGTTCCGAGATCGCCCGACGCATTCACCGAAAGCGCAGCCACGGCAAGGACGGCGATCAGGGACATGTTCATCAGGTTTAGACCGGACAGCATCGATTTTCTCCTTCGATACGATAGCTACGAAGAAGGGGTCGGTCCGGATCATTTTCAAGCCGCGACCCACGGACCTCGTGCCACCTGCGACGGCCTGACGCGACTTGCGAGCTTGGCCGCAAGGATGTATTCCGTCTGCCATGACCGGAGTCTTCGATCAAGCCGACCGCGCCCGTCTGCGCGAGCGTTTTTACGGCGCCAGCCACAGCGTGCTGGCCCGTCTAGGCCTGCGCCGCGCCTGACGGCGCCCGAACCGTCATACATATTTCATTCAACGGGAGAGGACCGATGTCCCCCAAGACGCTCTATGACAAGATCTGGGACGCCCATGTCGTCCACGAAGACGCCGATGGCACCTGCCTTCTGTATATCGATCGGCACCTGGTGCACGAGGTGACCAGCCCGCAAGCTTTCGAGGGGCTGCGCATGGCCGGCCGCAAGGTGCGCGCTCCGGAAAAGACCATTGCGGTGCCGGATCACAACGTGCCCACCACAGCGGGCCGTGACAACCCCGACCAGATGCCCGAGGACAGCCGCATCCAGGTCGCAGCGCTGGACAAGAACGCGCGTGACTTCGGCATTCACTATTACCCGGTCAACGACGTGCGTCAGGGCATCGTGCACATCGTCGGGCCGGAACAGGGATGGACCCTGCCGGGTATGACGGTCGTCTGTGGTGACAGCCACACCGCGACCCACGGCGCCTTCGGGGCGCTGGCCCACGGCATCGGCACGTCCGAGGTGGAACATGTGCTGGCCACCCAGACGCTGATCCAGAAGAAATCCAAGAACATGAAGGTCGAGATCACCGGCAAGCTGCGCCCGGGGGTCACGGCCAAGGACATCACCCTCGCGGTGATCGGCGCCACCGGCACCGCAGGCGGCACCGGCTATGTCATCGAATATTGCGGCGAGGCGATCCGCGACCTGTCGATGGAAGGTCGGATGACCGTCTGCAACATGGCCATCGAAGGCGGCGCCCGCGCCGGCCTGATCGCGCCCGATCAGAAAACCTTCGACTACGTCAAGGGCCGCCCGCACGCCCCCAAGGGCGCGCAGTACGAAGCGGCGTTGAACTGGTGGAAGACGCTTTACTCCGACGAAGGTGCGCACTGGGACAAGGTCGTCACGCTCAAGGGCGAAGAGATCGAGCCGGTCGTGACCTGGGGCACATCGCCCGAAGACGTGCTGCCGATCACCGCGACCGTCCCCGCACCCGAGGACTTCAAGGGCGGCAAGGTCGAGGCCGCGCGCCGGTCGCTGGATTACATGGGGCTGAAACCGGGCACCAAGCTCACCGATATCGAGATCGACACGGTCTTCATCGGGTCGTGTACCAATGGCCGGATCGAAGACCTGCGCGCTGCGGCCGAAATCCTCAAGGGCCGCAAGATCAAGGTCAAGCGCGCGATGGTCGTGCCGGGCTCGGGTCTGGTCCGCGCCCAGGCCGAAGAGGAAGGGCTGGCCGACATCTTCCGCGAGGCCGGGTTCGAATGGCGGCTTGCCGGTTGCTCGATGTGCCTTGCGATGAACCCCGACCAGCTGTCCGAGGGCGAGCGCTGCGCGTCGACCTCGAACCGCAACTTCGAAGGCCGCCAGGGCTACAAGGGCCGTACCCACCTGGTATCGCCTGCCATGGCCGCCGCTGCGGCGATCACGGGTCGGCTGACCGATGTGCGCGAATTGATGAACGAGCCGGTTCCGGCCTGACCGACGGTGCGGCGGGGTGAACCCCGCCCTACCACAAACCGTAGGGCGGGGTTCACCCCGCCAACCGTTCGAGGACATGACAATGGAAAAATTCACCACCCTCACCGGGATCGCGGCACCACTGCCGCTGGTCAATATCGACACCGACATGATCATTCCGAAACAGTTCCTGAAGACGATCAAGCGCTCGGGTCTCGGCGTGAACCTGTTCGACGAGATGCGCTATGACCGCCAGGGCAACGAGATCCCCGATTTCGTGCTGAACCAGCCGCAATACCGACAGGCCGAAATCCTGGTCGCGGGCGACAATTTCGGCTGCGGATCGTCGCGGGAACACGCCCCCTGGGCGCTCAAGGATTTCGGTATCAAGTCGGTCATCTCGACCAGCTTCGCCGACATCTTCTACAACAACTGCTTCAAGAACGGCATCCTGCCCATCGTCTTGCCGCAGGAAGCGGTCGACGTGCTGATGAAGGACGCCGAAAAGGGGTCGAACGCGCGGATGATCGTCGATCTCGAGGCGCAGACGGTGACCAGCTCGGACGGCGAACGATTTTCGTTCGAAGTAGACGGTTTCAAGAAACACTGCCTTTTGAACGGACTGGACGACATCGGCCTGACAATGGAAAAGGCCGCCGCGATCGATACGTTCGAGGTGCAGGCCAGCCAGGCGCGGCCCTGGGTCTGACATTCACGAGGTCCCGGATCACCACCGGACTTGTGTTAGGAAAGCGCGTCACAACAACATGTTGTGGCGCGCTTTTTCATTCCGGTGGATTTTTATCCACTTGATGCAAGCCTGCACCAGCCCGCCCCAGAAAATGCCACAAACTCTGCGCAATCTGGCCGCTGACCTTGAGCCGCACAGGGAAAGGGGGCAAAAGTTGGGCAAGAATGAGGCAAGCCGCCACAATTGGCGGTCGCAGAACGGAACAAGGGATCGGCATCGTACCGGTTCCGTCCGAACTGAAAGGGCAGGCACTTGATTCAGCGGATGATCGGCGCTGCGGCACGGGCGTTTCTCGTTGCCATGCTGATAGCGATGCCGGCGGTTCTGCTGCCGGGGATTTCCGCCGACTCCGCCCAGATCGCGGCCCTTTTGTCGCTGATCGCCGCCGTTCTGACCTTTGTCGAATACCATTCCGACAGCCCCAGCCTGCTGGAGTTCCGTGCCGCGCCGCCGTTCAACCGGTTGCGATTCGTGGCGTTGTTCCTGACCGTTCTGGCATTGACCCTGATTGCGCGGGGGGCGGTTCAGCCCAGCCTGGCCAGTGAAATCCTGACCGGCATGGGCGCGCGTATCGGCTCCGCGATGGATGTTCCGTTTTCGCCGGTGCACCTGGTGATCCTGATGGTTCCGGCCGACACGTCCGAAACGATCGTGCAGATGGTCCGCATCCATGCCGGCACCGCCTACCTGATGTCGATGCTGACATTGCTGCTTTTCATCCTGTGCGTGCGGCTGATGGCCTGGCCGATCCGAAACGGCGCATTCAACTTCTACGTCAACCTGCCGCTTTTCGATCCCACGACCGGCGGTGACGTGCTGGCCCGGCTCAAGCGTGATGGCAATGTTAACGTTGCATTAGGGTTTCTGCTTCCATTCCTGATCCCGGCGGTGGTCCAGACCTTCGCGGCGCATACCACGCCGCCGGCGCTGGAAAACCCGCAGACCCTGATCTGGATGCTGAGCGCATGGGCCTTTCTACCGGTAAGCCTGATCATGCGGGGCGTGGCCCTGCTGCGCATCGCCGGCCTGGTCGAAGAAAAGCGCCGCCGCGCCTACGCCCAGCCCGAGGCGCAGATCATCTGATCCTCGCGACGCTGGCGGTTCTGGGCTTTCTGGCGACGGCCTGTTCCGCCGAAGCGCTGCGCATCGCCACCTGGCACGCCGATCTGTCGCGCGACGGTCCGGGATTGTTGCTGCGGGATCTTATGGGCGACAAGGACAAGGCCGCGACGGCCGCCATCGCAGAACTCGCCGCGATGGGGGCCGACATCGTTGTGCTGACCCATGTCGATTACGACGCCGGTCATGCCGCGCTGACGGCGCTGCGCGACCGGTTGCGCTCCGAGGGGGTCGACTACCCCCATCTCTTTGCCTTGCGCCCCAACTCGGGAACGCCGACCGGACGCGACATGGATGGCGACGGACGGCTGGGCGGGCCGCGCGACGCACAGGGCTATGGACGGTTCGCGGGGCAGGGCGGGCTGGCAGTTCTGTCGCGCTTGCCCTTCGGTCCTGCGGTCGACATGTCGCCGATGCTCTGGCGCGATCTGCCCGGCAGCCGGATCGCCGCTGACGATCCCGGCCACGACATTCAGCGCCTGTCCTCGACCGGGCATTGGCGCCTGCCGGTGCAAACGCCTTCGGGCACCCTGACGCTGATCGTTCTTGCCGCGACACCGCCGGTCTTCGACGGGCCCGAGGATCGCAACGGCCGGCGCAATGCAGACGAGATCGCGTTGGCCGGACTGATGCTGGACGGCGTGCTGCCAGGCGGCCTGGAAAGGCCGGACTGGCCCGTGATCGTCGGGAATCTCAACCTCGATCCCGATCGCGGTGACGGGTTACGCAGCGCTGTGCAGGCTTTGCTGACGCATTCCCGCCTGCAAGATCCGCTGCCGGGTTTGGCGACGGTTCGCTGGGACAGTGCGGGATCGATGCGCGTCAGCTATGTTCTGCCGGGCTCGGCCTTCACCGTGACCGGCGCCGCAGTCAGGAATGCCGTAGACGGAAACGGGCCGCACAGACCCGTCTGGGTCGACCTGCGCATTCCCTAGCCGCCCGCATCGCGGCCATGGCCGCTTGCCCGAGCGCGTCTTCGGGATCGGTTGCGGCGAAAGCCGGCAACAGGTCATTCAGCAGAGCCGGGTCGAGCCGATGCGGCTTGGACCAGAGATAGCGCATCTCGAGCAGGTGCCGGGCCGTCGGCCAAACCGGTTGCGCCAGATGGATCGGCAGCCAGTTCATCCGCTTGACCCGCACCGGGCGATTCAGCGACCGCGACAACACGTTCGCCATCTGCCGCGCGGTCAGCGTGTAACCGGGAAACGGGACGTCGACGAAAGCCGGCAGGTTCCGCCGCCGGCGCGCCAAAAGCTCGGCCGCCCGGGCCATGTCCGGCAGCCAGGCCCAGGCATGCGCCGCGTCGGGATCGCCCGGATACGTCAGCACGCCACGACCCAGCGACGGGGCCATCACCTTGTCGAACCAGTTGCCCGACGCTTCGGTATCAAGGAAATCGCCCGCGCGCAGCACGATCGTCCTGACACCGGCCGCACGGTAGGCAGCCTCCATCTCGGCGCGCAGCCGGCCCAATGGATTCGTGGCGGCGTGCGGGGTGCCGGAACCGAACAGGTCCTTGGCTTCGGCCCCGAAATTGTAGACGTTGCCGGGGATCAGAACGGTTGCGCCGGTCCCCTTGGCCGCAGAGATGACGCGCCCGGTCAGCGATGGCAAAGTCCTGGCCCAATCCGCGTAGGGCGGGTTCCAGGCATTGACGATCACTTCCGCGCCGTCGCTGGCCGATGTCAGATCGTCGCGCGAACGGTCGAACAGACGGATGCGCCATCCGGCGTTCCAGAAGGCCTCGGCGGCGTGTTTTCCAAAGCGGCCCGCACCGCCAAGGATCAAGACCGTTCCCGTCATCGTCACCTCCTGTGTGCTTTACCTTTGGGAAGGATGAGCCATTCAAATCGACAAGAAAATTGTCAGAATCTGCAGGTCATGTATTCATGCGTGAATGAATGCATCACTCTCATCCCTTGACTGGTCGCTGATACAGACCTTCCTGACCGTCGCCGAAACCGGGTCGCTGTCGCAGGCGGCGCGGCGGCTGGGCATCAGCCAGCCCACCGCCGGTCGGCAGATCAAGCAGATCGAAGAGGCGCTGGCCCTGACCCTGTTCCACCGCAAGGCCCGCGGCCTGCAGCCGACCGATGCCGCGCACGCCCTGCTGCCCCATGCCCGCGCCATGGCCGATGGCATGCACGCGCTCAGCCTGACCGCTGCGGGCCGCTCCGACCGGCTGGCGGGGCCAGTGCGCATCACCGCCAGCCAGTTCACCGCGCATCACCACCTGCCGCCGATCCTTGCGCGCATCCGGCAGGAGGAACCCGATATCTCGATCGACCTCGTCCCCAACGATGCTTCGGAAAACCTGCTGTATCGCGAGGCGGACATCGCCGTGCGCATGTTCCGATCCGAACAACTGGACATCGTCACCCGCCATCTGGGTGATCTGGAACTGGGTATCTATGGCGCGCGCGCCTATCTCGACCGCGCCGGGCGACCCAAGACCTTCGACGAGTTCTTCGACTTCGACCTGATCGGCTATGATCGGTCCGATCTGATTCTGCGCGGTCTGCGCGACTACGGGGTCGAGGCGACCCGTGACTGGTTCGCCACGCGCTGCGACAACCACAGCGTCTATTTCGAACTGCTGCGCGCCGGGTGCGGTCTGGGTTTCGCGCAACGCAATCTCGCCGACCGGTATCCCGAACTGGAACGCCTGTTCCCCGACATGCCGCTGCCGACCCTGCCGGTGTGGCTCGCCGCGCACGAGGCGGTGCGCGACACGCCCCGGATCCGCCGGGTCTGGGACATTCTGGCCGAGGGTCTCGCACCGCAGGTTTCTTGACCCTCGCGGTCAACCGGTCTACGCGATGCGCGACGCATCGAAAGGACCCAAGGCCATGACGAATCCCTCGCTTCTCATCCTGCCCGGTGACGGTATCGGCCCCGAGGTCATGGCCGAGGTTCGCCGCGTCATCGACTGGTTCGGCGCCAAACGGGGGATCAACTTCGATGTCAGCGAAGACCTGGTCGGCGGCTGCGCCTACGACATGCACGGCGTCCCGCTGCACGACGACACCATGGCCAAGGCGCAAGAGGTCGATGCCGTGCTGCTTGGGGCCGTCGGCGGGCCGCAATACGACAATCTCGACTTCTCGGTAAAGCCCGAACGCGGCCTGCTGCGCCTGCGCAAGGAGATGGATCTCTATGCCAACCTGCGCCCGGCGCAGTGTTTCGACGCGCTGGCGGATTTCTCGTCGCTGAAAAAGGACGTGGTCGCAGGCCTCGACATCATGATCGTCCGGGAACTGACCAGCGGTGTCTATTTCGGCGAACCGCGCGGCATCTTCGAAGAAGGCAACGAACGCGTCGGCATCAACACGCAGCGCTACACCGAGTCAGAGATCGACCGCGTCGCGCGGTCGGCCTTTGAACTGGCCATGCGCCGGGGCAAGAAACTCTGCTCGATGGAAAAGGCCAACGTGATGGAATCCGGCGTGCTTTGGCGCGAGGTCGTGACCCGCGTCGGCGCCGATTACCCCGAGGTCGAGTTGAGCCACATGTATGCCGATGCCGGCGCCATGCAGCTGACCCGCTGGCCCAAGCAGTTTGACGTCATCGTCACCGACAACCTGTTCGGCGATTTGCTGTCCGACCTTGCCGCGATGCTGACCGGCAGCCTGGGCATGTTGCCCTCGGCCAGCCTGGGCGCGCCGATGGCCAATGGCCGGCCAAAGGCTCTGTACGAGCCGGTCCACGGCTCGGCTCCCGACATCGCAGGGCAGGGAAAGGCGAACCCGATCGCCTGCATCCTCAGCTTTGCCATGGCGCTGCGCTACAGCTTCGACATGGGCGACGAAGCGACCCGCGTCGAACAGGCGGTCGAGGCGGTTCTGGCCGATGGTGTGCGCACTGCCGATCTGCTGGGGCAAGAGGGCGTGCAGCCGGTTTCGACCACGCAGATGGGCGATGCGGTCCTCGCCAAGCTGGACGCGTCGCTGTAGATCAGTCGCGTCGGGTGGCCTTGCGGAAAAGCCGGCGGTTCAACCGGACGAATTCCTCTATCGCGGCGATGGGGCCGCCGAGCTGGCGGCCCTTGAGATAGAAATACCCCGCAGCCGCACCGACCGCTGCTCCGGCACAGTTGACGATGAGATCGGTCATCGTGTCCGTCAGACCGGATTTCTGCATGTTGAACCCGAACAATTGGTCCATGCCGAATTCGAAGATTTCCCAGACCGCACCGATCGTGACGGCGAAGCAGAAAGATATGAAGGCCACGGCGATCGGCGGCGCGGCATAGCGGTTTCCCTCGAACAGCATGAACACGAACAGGAAACCGATCAGCCCGAACCCCATCGCCGAGCCGCCGTGCAGCATGATGTCCCACCACCAGTAGCGTTCGTAGAAATCCCCGACTTCGCCCAGGTAGATCGTCGCGAAGATGAACAGAACCGCGGCGGCGAAAAAGCTGACCGGCAGGCGGATGTCGAACCTGGCGGCGAACAGGGCAGGCAAGGCAGACAAACCCAGCGTGGCGGCCGCAACGAATGCGGTCGTCCAGCGCCCGGTAACCAGCGCAACGGACAGTTCCAGCGTCAGGAACGCCCAGATCGCGTAAACCGCGTAGTTCCGCCTGATGACATGCCACATGGTTTGCAGATAGGTTCGATTTGGCGAAAGATGAAGCACTGGCCGCGTGTTGCGGCACGGCAGCGCGCACCCATATGATGTTTGCATGAACGAAAACCGTCCCGACCAGAGCTTTCGCGTCGCCAGCTACAACATCCGCAAATGCGTCGGCACGGATCGGCGCCGCGATGCTGGTCGCGTGCTCGAGGTCGTGGCCGGCCTTGGTGCCGATATCGTCGCCTTGCAGGAAGCGGACCTGCGGTTCGGTCGTCGCCGTTCGGCGCTGCCCGCGGGGCGGATCTTCGAACGGACCGGCCTTCGCCCCGTCGCGCTGGATCACAGCGCGGTCAGTCTTGGCTGGCACGGCAATGCGATGCTGTTGGCCCCGGGTATCGACACCGATCATGTGGATGCGATCGCGTTGCCCGGTCTCGAGCCACGGGGTGCGCTGCGTATCGACCTGCGGCGCGGCGGCACGCGCCTGCGCCTTGTCGCGGTGCATCTTGGCCTGCGCCGCCGCGACCGCCTGCGCCAGCTGGCGGCGATCCGCAATGCCCTGGCTGCGCTTTCGCCGGTGCCGACGATGATCCTGGGCGATTTCAATGAATGGTCGGCCGATCGCGGCCTGGAACCGCTGACTGGGCATTTCGCGGTGCTGTCGCCGGGCCAGTCATGGCACGCGCGGCTGCCGGTGGCACCGCTCGACCGGTTCGCGCTGTCCGCCGATCTGGAACTGGTCCAGGCTGGCGTCGAAGAAGGCGATTTGGCCCGACGGGCCTCGGACCACTTGCCGGTCTGGGCGCAGGTCGTCCCGACGCAAAACCGCGCCTGATCCCTTGCGTCCTCGAGGCGGACGCGTTTAACAGGAACCGTTAGCGGAAACGGAGCCGTGCGCGATGCACAGCAATGCCAAGGGCGCTCTTCTGGCGCTGCTCGCCTTCGCCATCTATGCAGGCCACGACGTGATCGTGAAGTTCCTCGGGGCCAGCTACGCGCCTTTCCAGATCGTGTTCTTCAGCGTGTTGTTCGGCTTTCCGCTGACCACGCTGATGATGATCCGCGATTCGCGTCCGGGAAACCTGCGCCCGGTCCACCCCTGGTGGACGCTGGTCCGCACTCTGGCGGCGGTCATGGGCGGGGTCAGCGCGTTCTTTGCCTTTTCCACTCTGCCTCTGGCGCAGACCTACGCCATTCTGTTCGCCATGCCGCTGTTCATCACGCTTCTGGCGATTCCGATCCTGGGCGAAAAGGTGCGTCTGCGCCGCTGGGCGGCGGTGATCGTCGGGCTGACCGGCGTGATGATCGTGCTCCGCCCCGGCACTGCGGAACTGGGCATCGGCCACCTGGCGGCGCTGGTCGCGGCGGGCTGTTCGGCGCTGGCCTCGATCATCGTGCGCAAGATCGGCAAGGACGAACGCGCAGTGGTGCTGCTGCTCTATCCGATGTTGGCCAATTTCGTTCTGATGGGCTGCCTCATGCCGTATTTCTACGAACCGATGCCGCTGTTGCATCTGGGCGGGCTGGTGGCGATGTCGTTCATGGCCTTCATCGCCTCGGTGCTCGTCATTGCCGCCTACAAGGCTGGCGAGGCGGTGATCGTGGCACCGATGCAGTATTCCCAGATCCTTTGGGCGGTGTTCTATGGTGCGCTGATCTTCGACGAATGGCCGGATTCATGGACCGCCGTCGGCGCGGTGATCATCATCGCCAGCGGCATCTACATCGTGCTGCGCGAAAGCCGCCACACGACGTCCGAAAACCGTCCGGTGCAGCAGACTCGCACCCGGATCGAGACCGGCACGCTGCCGCGCGTCAGCCTGTTCGCCAATCCCTTCAAGCGCGGGCGCAACGGCGACTGAGCCCTTGCCAAGCCCCCCAAACCGGGCTATGCCGCGCGCCACGGTCGGAGTGTAGCTCAGCCTGGTAGAGCACTGTCTTCGGGAGGCAGGGGCCGGAGGTTCGAATCCTCTCACTCCGACCATGATTTCACCCGGCATCAAAGGCTTTCGGCGTCCGTCGCACTGCGGCTGTGCACGCTTGGATGCCGTGGTGGTCAGGAAAACCCCACTGCAACCCCCCTTTCCGAAGTGCGCTCTGCAGCCTAGCGTGGCACCAAACGCGTAGGAGGGGTCGCTGTTGGAAGGTTTGCTGGTCATTCTCGGGCTTGCGACGCTCGGGATTCCCTTTGCCGTTGTTTATCTGCTTGTCAGCCACGGCCGGGTGAAACGCGAGGTTGCCGCGCTGCGCGAACATGTCTCGGCGCTGCAAGCGCGGATCGCACTGCAAGACGGGGCTCCGCTGTCGCCGCTGCCACAGCCATCGCAGGCAGAGCGTATCGAGGACGCGGGTCAGCCGGCACCTTCCAGGCCGCAACCGGCATCGAACCCGTGGGAACGTGTGGCACAACCGGCCTCGGGATCGGCCGGCGCGCCGACCGACAAGACCGTTGCGGCCTCTGCCACCGAACAACCGGCGCCGGCAGGTCCGCCCCGGGCCGTAGTGATACGTCGTGAAAATCTCAAGCGTCTGGGTGCCTGGCTTGCCGCGAACTGGTTCTATGCCGTCTCTGCCGCATCGCTGGCGCTCGCGGGGATCTTCCTGGTGCAATACGGGGTCGAGAACGGTCTTTTGCCACCACCGGTTCGCGTGCTGGCGGCGCTGGCCATGGGCGCTGCCCTGATCGTGGCGGGCGAGGTGATCCGCCGCCGGTTCGGCGACGACGAAGACGCGACAACGGCCTATCTGCCCTCGGTCTTTTCAGGCGCCGGGATCGTCACGCTGTTCGGAGGCGTGCTGTCGGCAAGGTTGCTCTACGGTCTGATCGGCGCGGAAACCGCCTTGGCGGGGATGGTGGCCGTGGCACTTGTCGGGCTGGTGCTGGGCTGGTTCCACGGGCCGTTGCTGGCCGCGGTCGGCATACTCGGCGCCTTTGCCGCACCCTTTGTCGTGGGCGGCAGTTCCGAAGATCCAAGTTGGCTCTACGGTTATTTCGCCGTGATCGCGGCTCTGGGCCTGGGGATCGACACGGTGCGCCGATGGGCCTGGATCACGGTTTTGACGCTGGTTCTGGGCTATTGTGCCGGTGGTTTGGTGGTGCTCGGGGCCTCGCACACCGCCGGTGGCTACGGCCTGTTCCTCGTGGCCGTGCTGACCATGTCCGTTCTGCTGCCGGTACAGCGACTGGTTCCCGACCACGACGGCACGATGATCGCCGAGGCGCTGGTCAAGATCCGTCAGACGCCCTGGCCCGAGTTCCCCACTCGGGTCGCCTTTCTGGCCATGCTGGCCAGCAGTGGCGGACTGGTGTGGATTTCGGCCGCGGGTGCGGCGGAATTCTGGCTGTCGTCCGGGATGCTGACAGCCATCGCGCTGGTGCTGATCGTCTGGTCGCGCAACGCGCCGGCGCTTCAGGACGTGGCGCTAATCCCGGTGACCGGGCTTTTGGCGACGATCGCCTGGCAGGGTGGCGACCGCATGGAAACCTGGCGGCTGTTCCATGCCAGCTATGACGAAAACCCCGAGGCCGATTTTCCGCTGCAGGTCACGATCCTTCTGGCGATGGCCGCGGCGGTTTCGGTGTTGTCGTTGTGGCGGGCACTGGCCTCGCGCGGGACTGGTTCCCGGTTCGCGCTGGTCTGGGCTGCAGTCGCCGCGCTGACCGCGCCGTTGGCCGCGATGGTGCTGGAGCTTGCCTGGACTCCGGCCGTTGTCATCGGTCCCTATCCCTGGGCGTTGCACGCCGCGGCGGTCGCAGTGCTGATGGTGTTCTTCGCCGAACGGCTTGCCCGGGTCGACGGACCCGAAGACCGGTTGCGCATGTCGCTGCCGGTGCTGTCGGCGCTGTCCGCAATGGCCTTTGCCTTTACCATCCTCTTCGCCGAAACCGCCCTGACGCTCGCTTTCGTCGCAACGGTCGTGACGGCGGCAGCTTTGGATCGGGCGTTCCGGATGCCTTCGATGACGGTGTTCATCACGCTGGGCGTCGCTGCCATCGGCTACCGGCTCGTGGCCGATCCGGGGCTCGATTTCGGCCTTGATGGCCCGTTGGCCGAGGTGATTGCCGTCTATGGCGGCGCACTGGCCGGGTTCATCGCGGCGCTGACCCTGGTCGCGCCTTTGTCGCGCCCCGCTGCGAAAACGGTCCTGGACAGCGCCGCCTGGTCAGTGGCCGGCCTGCTCGTGTCGCTGTTGCTGTTCCGCTGGCTCGAAACCCTGTCGGGGGATCAGGAGGCATCGCATTGGGCGATGGGCCTTTATGCGACGATCTGGCTGGGGCTGATGGCGGCGCAGCTTCAGCGTCTGGTCCTGGGCGGCTGGCTGCGCTTTGCGCGCATCGCGCTGGCGGCTGTATTCGGCCTGATCGGATTCGGCGCGCTTGGCCTTGGATTGAGCCTGCTGAACCCTGTGCTGAGCGATTGGAGCGGCGATGTGCTTGGGCCGCCGGTGCTGAACACGCTGGCCGTGGGCTACCTGCTGCCCGCACTGCTGTTGTTGGCGATCGCGCGGCGCATCGACACGATCGATGCGCGGATCCGGATCGGCTTTGCCGCCGTCGCTGTCGGGCTTGTCGTGTTCTGGGTCTTTGCCGTGATCCGGCATTTCTGGCAGGGAGCGGCGGGGATGCCACTGGACGACGGGATCACGCAACCCGAGCTCTACAGCTACACAGTCGCATTGCTTCTGGCGGGGGCCGCGCTGTTCTACCAGTCGCTGTCTGTTCGGTCTGCCGTTCTGCGCCGGGTGGGTCTTGCGGTGATTGCCCTGGCCGTGGCCAAGGTCTTCCTTGTCGATGCCGCTGGCCTGACAGGTCTTACGCGGGTCTTTTCGTTCCTGTTGCTCGGCCTTGCGCTGGCGGGTCTGGCCTGGCTCGGGCAATGGGCGGGCCGCAGCCACGAGCCCCGCGACAGCGATCCCGCCGGGTGAACCCACTTCCGGTCGTCGCGGCGATCAACAGGTGTAGTTCAGGCCAAGCCGACCGCCATCGACATAGATGGTCTCGCCGGTGATGTAGCTGGCTTTCTTCGAGCAGAGAAAGGCCACGACGTCGCCGATTTCCCGTGCCGTGCCGGGGCGACCCAGCGGGGTGCGCGACATCGCGACCTTGAAGGCTTCGGGGTTGGCGTTCACGCCGGCCATCATCTCGGTGTCGATCGAGCCGGGACCCACGGCATTGACGCGGATATTGTGCTTGGCCAGCGCCAGGGCGGCGACCTTGGTCAGTTGCATGACCCCGCCCTTGGATGCGCAATAGGCCGGGATCGCGGGAATGGCGACCTGGGCGTTGATCGACGACATGTTGACGATCGCCCCTTCGATGCCCCTGTTCACCATGGTCCTGGCGGCGCGCTGCGTCGCGACGAAAACGCCGCGCAGATTGACGCCCAGAACCGTGTCGAACGCCGCCAGATCGTAGGTCAGGAAATCGCCCGGCATGGCGATCCCGGCATTGTTGACCAGGGCACTGACCGGCCCGTGTTCTGCCTCGACGGCGTCGAACAGGGCTTTGACCGCGTCGGCATCGCCGAAATCGCAAAGATACCCCGCCCCGCCCAGCCGGGCCGCTTCGGTGAGGGCCGACTCCTTGATATCGGCGAGGATGACCTTGTAACCGTCCTCGGCCAGCGCTTCGGCGCAGGCAAGGCCGATGCCCTGCGCACCCCCGGAAACCAATGCGATCGGCATGTCTGTCATGGTGTCGTTCCCTATCCTTCGTATCCGTAATCGGCTTTCGCCTGGTCCGCAGTTATGAATTCCGCCTCCAGATCGGCTGCCACCGCTTTGGGGTCGCGCGCATCGGGCGATCCGTAGCCGCCGCCACCCGGCAGACAAAGCCGAAGCCGCTGCCCCTGTTGCACCAGTTGCCGGCCCTTGGCCCGCAGCGGCGTGCCGTCGGTCAGTTCCACGCGACCCTTCGCTCCGGGCAGTCCGCCGTCGCGCCCGCGTGCCGGGTTGTGAACCCGATCGAACATCGCGTTGAAATGGAAATCGTAGCCTTGTCGCGGCTCGATCTCGATCGTCTGGCCCAGACCGCCACGCTGCGCGCCGGCCCCACCAGAGCCGGTGCGCAGATCCTTGCGCCACACCACGATCGGTCCGACCTGTTCGGTCGCCTCGACGCTCATCGTGGACACGCCGGAGGGAAAGGCAGTTGCCGACAGACCGTCCAGCCGGGGCCGCGCCCCGGTGCCGCCCGAGTTGAACATCAGCACCTCGCGGTCGGGCAGCCCGGATTGCGGGTCGCGCGCACGGGCGGAAATCTGGATATTCCACAGCGCCGAGGCGCCTTCGGCGGGGACGGTTTCCGGCAGCGCCTGGTGCAAAGCGCCCAGCACGACGTCGGGCACCAGATGGCCCATGACGTGCCGCACCGACACCGGTGCCGGTCGGCGGGCGGCCAGGATGCTGCCTTCGGGCGCGGTGATGCGGAACGGTTCGAGCGAACCGGAGTTGTTGGGAACGTCGGGCGCGATCGCGCATTTCAGGCCGTAGCAGGCATAGGCGCGGGTATAGACCTCGGGGCAGTTCACACCGAACTTGCTCATGCCGGACGTACCGGCGAAATCGGCGTGCAACGTCTCGCCTGAAACCACAAGCCGAATCTGCATTGTCACCGGCGTGTCATAGCCATCGACCTGCATCGTGTTCTCATAGCTGCCATCCGGCACCCTTGCGATCGCGGCCCGCGTGGCCGCGCGGCTCGTGTCGATGATGAAATCCGCCAACCCGTCGATGTCGTCGAAACCAAACTCGTCCAGCATCGCCTGCAACCGGCGGTCGCCTGTCCCGTTGCACGCGGCCAGGGAATAGATGTCGCCCACGGTTTGGTCGGGTGTCCGCACGTTCGCCCGGATCAGGCGCACAAGGTCCTTCGAGACGACACCGCGTTCGGCGAATTTCATGATCGGAATCAGCAGACCTTCCTCGAACACCTCGTTGGCGTCGGGTCCGAAACCGCGTCCGCCGATATCGACGACATGGGCGGTACAGGCAAAGAACCCGATATGCGTGCCATTGCGAAAGACCGGCGACACGACGGTGAAGTCATGCAGGTGCCCGGTGCCCAGCCAAGGGTCGTTGGTGATCAATACGTCGCCTTCGAACATGTCCTGCGGACCGATTTCGCGCACGAAATGGGTGACGCTTTCGGCCATGGCGTTGACATGGCCCGGCGTGCCGGTCACCGCCTGCGCGATCATGCGGCCCTGCCGGTCGAACAGCCCCGCCGACAGGTCGCCGGCCTCGCGGACCGAAGTGGAAAACGCGGTTCGGATCAGGGTTGTCGCCTGTTCCTCGACGACCGCGATCAGGCGGTTCCACATGACCTGGTAGTCGATGCTGGTCGGCGTTTCCTTCATGTCGCGGTCTCCTTGCGCTGCAACAACAGGCAGCCATCCCCCTGTCCGATCGCGCGAAAACCCGAGGTCACGATGGTCGTGGTCTCGGCTTCGGTCACGACCGCGGGGCCATCCACGAATATGCCGGGCGTCAAGGCCTCTCTCGGGATTTCCTGGGCGTCAACCGTCCGGCGCAATGCGGCATCGAAGAACAGGCGTTGCCGATGCGGCGCGGCGGCATGGCAAGCGTCGAACCGTTTTGCCGGAACGACCGTGGGCAAGACGGTGCGGACAACCAGAGACCAGTTCGTGATCTCGCATTCCAGACCGTCGATGGTGCGCCCGAACAGCGTGCGGTACGCGGTTTCGAAGGCCGTCAGGATCAGCGCTTTGTCCGCCGTCGAGAACGTCTTTCGAGGCAGGGGCACGGGGATTTCCCATCCCTGGCCCGAATACCGCATGAAGGCCGTTACCCGGGTTTCGCTGTCCTGTCCCGCCGCGCCGGCGGTAACGAAACCGCGCGCTTCGTCTTCCAGTTCGGCGAGCATCGCGTTCACGGCCGCGGCGTCGAAATTCGCCAATCTCTGGAACAGGCCGCGCGATGCCTCAAAGCTGAACGGTGCCTTCAGGAACCCGATGGCCGATCCGACCCCGGCACCGGGCGGGACAAGCAGGCGGTCGATACCCAACTTTTCGCACAGGCGGCAGGCATGAAGCGGCGCACCGCCGCCGAAGGCGATCATGGTGAAGTGTTCGATGTCGCGGCCGTTTTCCACGGCATGAACGCGCGCGGCATTGGCCATGTTCTCGTCGACCATCTCGGTCACGCCAAATGCCGCGTCCTGAACGCCCAAACCGGTGCTTTCCGTCAGCCGCGCGTTGACCGCGCCTTCGGACGCTTCCCGCACGAGCGGGATGGCACCCCCGGCGAAGGTCGCGGATTCGAGCCGCCCCAGCAGCAGGTTGGCATCGGTCACGGTCGGTTCCGTCCCGCCGCGCCCGTAGCATGCGGGTCCGGGCTCGGACCCGGCGGATTGCGGACCGACCCGGATGCGGCCCAGCGAATCGATCGACGCGATGGACCCGCCTCCGGCGCCGATCTCGACCATCTCGACCACCGGGGTCGATACCGTCATGCCCGACCCTTTCTTGAACCGGTAGGTGCGCGCGACCTCGAAGCTGTTCGCCGTCTTGGGCGCGCCGTCCTCGACCAGGCAGATCTTGGCCGTCGTCCCGCCCATGTCGAAGCTCAGAACCTTGTCCAGGCCATGTGCGCGGGCATATTCCGCGGCGAAGATCGCTCCGCCGGCGGGTCCGGATTCCAGCAGGCGCACCGGCTGCGCGGCGGCATCCTCGACCGACATCAAGCCGCCTCCGGAATGCAGCATGAAGACCGGCGCATCCACGCCGGTTTCACCCAGACGGCGCACGAGACGGCCGAGGTAATCGGCCACCCGTGGCTGCACATAGGCATTGGCGATGACGGTGTTGAAACGCGGCAATTCGCGCATCTGCGGCGAAATCACCGACGAAATCGAGATCGACAGGCCCGGCGCGGCGGCGCGCAACGCCCGGGCCATCGCCACCTCGTGGCTGTTGTTGGCATAGGCGTGGATCAGCCCGATGGCGACCGCCTCGTAACCGCCGTCCAGAACCGTGCGGACCATCGCGTCGATTTCTGCCTGGTCCAACGGCAACAAGACTTCGCCATTCGCTGCCACCCGTTCTTTCAATGTCAGGCGGTCCTTGCGGGGAACAATCGGTACAGGAAGCGTCAGATTCAGGTCGTATTGCTCGAACCGGTTTTCCGCCCGCATCTCGATCACGTCGCGAAACCCCTCGGTCGTGATGAAAGCGAGCCTGGCGCCGCGCCGTTCGATCAGGGCATTCGTCACCAGGGTCGTGCCGTGGATCACCTGGCGGATGTCGGACAAGGCCGTGCCGGACTGCTCGGTGACTGTGACGATCCCCTCGATGATTGCCCGATCGGGCTGCGCGTGGTCCGTCAAGACCTTGCAGGTCGACAATCCGCCGGGATGCGACAACACGACATCGGTGAATGTGCCGCCGATATCGACACCGACGCGCAAGTTGGGCTTGGTCATGGGGTCAGATGCTTCTCAGGATTTGGGTGGCGGTAAAGGCGGTTTGGTACAGCCGGGATCGGATCGGGGCGGCAAGCACGGTCTGCATGTCCGCGATCGGCAAGGGCAGGTCGGCCGGATGCCCACCGGTCAGCAAGCCCGCGATGGCCTTGCCGAACAGCGTCCCCGTGGTGATGCCTCGGCCGTTGTAGCCGATCGCCGTGTAAAGCCCCCGGTCCAGGTTGTAGATCCGCGGCAGGTGGTCCGGTGTCATCGCGATCTGCCCATGCCAGGCCGATTCGAACTCGACAGGCCCAAGATCGGGGAACAGACGGCCCAGCTTCTTGCGCGCCCAACGGCGCGACAGGCCCGAACCCACCTTGCCGATCACCGTTCCCATCGATCCGATGACAAGGCGGTCCGACATGTCGCGGCGCAAAGAGAACATGACCTGCCCGGTATCCCACAACCCCTGCCGTTCCGGCAGGATGGACGCGATCCGGTCACCCAGCGGTTCGGTCGCCAACTGGAAATAATGGATCGTGGTGAAGACGGCCTTGAGGTTCGGCCATAGCCCGTCGGTATAGGCGTTGGTGCCCAGCACGACGGATTTCGCCTTTACGTGACCCCGGTCGGTTTCGACGATCCAGCCATCCCCGTCGCTGAGCAGCTTCTTGGCCCGGACACTGGTGCTGATCCTGGCGCCGGCGCCGCGCGCCGCCCGTGCCAGCCCGCGGCAATACCCCATCGGATTGATGGTGCCGGCCCGATGATCCAGCAGCCCGCCGAAAAAGGCTTTGGTTCCGGTTTTCTCGGCCATCTCGCTCGGGTCCAACAGCTGCACCGGAGCGCCGAGGCGGTCCCATTCCGCGAACCGCGCCTGCAGATCGGCAAATCCCGACGGTGCGTGCGCGGCGTGAAGTGTGCCGGTCCGCGTTGCTTCGCAACGGATCTGGTGCTTCTCGATCAGGTCGAAAACCATCCGCGGCGCATCGCCGAACTGCGCCACGAAGCGGGGGCCGTAGTGGTCGCCAAGGGCCTGCCGTACCTTCGCGGGCGGATGCCAGACCCCGGCATTGACCAGCCCGACGCTTCGGCCCGAACCGCCATAGCCGATATGTTCGGCCTCAAGAACCAGCGCCGAAAGCCCTTTTTCGGCGCAGTGAAGAGCCGTGGACAACCCGGTATACCCGCCGCCCACGATCGCGACGTCGACGGGGCCGTCGCCCAGCGTGTCGTTCGTGTAGTCCTCTTCGGCGGCAGAGGTGTCCCACAACGAGATCGCGCCGTTTCGATCCATCCAAGAGCCCCCGTTTCGGAACGGCTCGCGCCGGTCACCGGGCAAGCGTGCAGCAGGCCCAAAGGCGCGTCAACTCGACACCGGTCGACATGGTCTCTGGGCTGCGCGGGGCGTCGGCGATAACCGCGCGTCTTGCGGCGCTGCACCGACCCGATCGCGAACGCCGCTTGCTATCGATAGGCGGCCATCCAGCCCAGAGTGGCGTCCGTCGGGCCGCCGGGCTTGTATTCCGCGCCCAGGGGGTTGTCCCAGCCGATCCGCCGGATCGTGTCGAAGACGAACGCATAATTGACCTCGCCCCGGTCGGGCGCGGCACGATCCGGCACGCTGGCGAACTGGATATGCCCGACCACGGGCAGCAGGTCTTTCAGCCGCGTCACGATATCGCCCTCGGTCCGGCCGACATGGTAGCAGTCGAACATCAGCTTCAGGTTCGGCGCGCCGATCTCGTCGATGATCACAAGCGCCTGATCGGTGGTCTGCAGGAAATAGCCCGGTGCGTCGTGGCGGTTCAGCGGCTCGATCAGCAGCGTTACACCCTCTGGCGCCTGCGCGCAGGCGTAGCGCAGGTTTGCGGTGAAGGTCCTGTGAGCCTCGGCCTCACGGGCGAACCCGGCCATCACGTGCACCGCGCTGGCGCCGACCGCCGATGCATAGGCCAGCGCTTCGTCGATCGCGGCGCGGGCGTCGGTTTCGCGCCCGGGCAGGGCGCTCAGCCCGTTTTCACCACCTGCGACGTTCCCGCGCGACGTGTTCAGCCCCAGCATCGGCAGGCCGGTTTCGTCCAGCGCCGCCTTCACCTCTGCCGCAGGCACGGCATAGGGCCAGTGGCATTCCACCGCATCGAACCCAGCCGCCTTGGCGGCGCGGATCGCGTCGGGCAGGGGTCGGTCGGACCAGAGAAAGCCGAGATTGGCCGAGAACTTCATGCCTCTTGCCCCGGCAGGGTCAGCCCGGCATTGCGCGCATAGACCTTGGCCACCGCCGCGTCGTCCTCGCGCCCGAGCCCCATGCCCGCCGCGGCCAGGAATTGCTGCAACGCCGCCGCCGTGATCGGCGCGCTGAAATTCGACGCCCGCGCGATGTCCAGCACGATGCCCAGGTCCTTGGGCCAGATATTCACCTGGCTGTGCGGTGTGTAGTCGCCCGCCACTATATGCGGCGCGCGGTTCTCCAGCATCCAGCTGGTGCCGGCGCATTGGCTGATCACCTCGACGAACTTGTCAGGACTGACGCCCTGCGTCATGCCGAATGTCAGCGCCTCGGCCATCGCCGCGATATGCACACCTGCCAGCAGCTGGTTCACCGCCTTCATCGCCGATCCGGCACCGGCTTCGCCCAGTTCGAAGACGGTCGCGGCACAGGCATCCAGCACCGGGCGCGCGGCGGCAAAGGCGTCTTCGCTGCCCGATGCCATGATCGACAGCGCGCCCTGCGCGGCCTTGACCGATCCGCCCGAGATCGGCGCGTCGAGGTAGTGCACACCGTGTTCGGCGCTACGTGCCGCCATGGCGCGGGCGAAATCCGGCGGGACGGTGGCGCAGGCCATGACCACCGCGCCCTTTTTCAGACGCGGCACGATCGCCTCTGCGCCGAACAGCACGGCTTCGGTCTGCGCCGCGTTCAGCACCACGACCACCACCGCATCCAGCGTGCCCGCCACCTCTGCCACCGATCCCGGGGCACCGCCTTCGGCGCGAAAACGCGCTTCGGCTGCCGGGACGACGTCGAAGCCGTGTGTTCCGTGTCCGGCGCGCAGCAGCGATTGCGCCATGCCGAACCCCATCGACCCAAGGCCGAATACCGCGACGTTCCGTGTCATCTGAACCCTCCCCGTTTTCACGACCTGACCGCAGTGCGCGCCGAAACGCAATGGGCCCGACTTGCGATTCCGAGCGTGCGGCTCATAGGATGCGTGCCAATCCAGCGAGGTGCCCCATGTCCGATCCCTGCATCATCTGCGTCGCCATCACCGGATCCGTTCCGCAAAAGGCCGACAATCCGGCGGTGCCGATCACCATCGACGAACAGGTCGAAAGCACGCATGAGGCATTCGAGGCGGGCGCCGCGATCTGCCATGCCCATGTGCGGCTCGAGGACGGCACGCCAAGCTCCGACCCCGACCGGTTCGCCCGCCTGCAAGAGGCGGTCGCGAAACACTGCCCCGGCATGATCTTCCAGATGTCCACCGGCGGACGGTCGGGCGCGGGGCAGGCGCGCGGCGGTATGCTGCCGCTGCGACCCGACATGGCGTCGCTGTCGGTGGGGTCGAACAATTTTCCCACGCGCGTCTACGAGAACCCGCCCGACCTGGTGGCCTGGCTGGCGTCCGAGATGCGCAAATACGACATCAAGCCCGAGATCGAGGCCTTCGACCTGTCCCACATCTTCCAGGCCAGGAAACTGCATGACGCGGGCGAGATCGCGGATACGCCATATGTGCAGTTCGTCATGGGCGTGAAGAACGCCATGCCCGTCGATCGCGAGGTGTTCGATTTCTACGTGCACACGGTGCATCGGCTGTTCGGTCCGGATGCGCCCTGGTGCGCTGCGGGTGTCGGCCCCGGCCAACTTATGGTGAACGAATGGGCGATCGCGGCGGGTGGACACGCCCGCACGGGGCTCGAGGACAACATCCGCATCGACCGCGATACGCTTGCGCCGTCCAACGCGGCGCTGGTTCGCCGAACGGTGGCGCTATGCGAAAAGCTGGCGCGCCCCGTGGCGAGCGTAAAGCAGGCACGAGAGATTCTGGGTCTGAGGCCGGCGGATTGACCAGCCGCATCGTCGCGGTCTAGGTTTTGCATACATGCCGTATGCAGGGATTGCTCTGTTGCCGAAAAGCCCGAAGGACATCTGCCACACCGACTTGCGGGCGCGTATCCTGAGCTGCGAACTCGCACCCGGAACCGATCTGGACGAAACCCGCATCGCCGCCGAGTACGCTCTGTCGCGAACGCCATTGCGCGAAGTGTTCCAGCGTCTGGCCGGCGACGGGTTCGTCCGGCTGGAACAGAACCGCGGCGCCCGGGTCGCGCCGCTGAGTATCGACGCGTTGCGTGCCGTGTTGCGCACGGCACCGATGATCCATGCGACGCTGGCCCGTCTGGCGGCCGAGGCCCGCCGGCCATACCAGCTGGATGCCGCACGGGAAATTCAGGCGGAGTATCTCGCGGCCCTCGCCGGCGAATCCGCCGAAGCGGTGGGACAGGCTGTGCTGCTGGATCATCGCCTGCACCTGTCGATCGGCGAGATGGCGGATAACCCCTATCTTTCGACCGCCCTGACACGGCTTCTGATCGACGAAACCCGTCTGCTGCTACCGCTGCATCGTGCCGCTTCCAAGAAAGACCGGAAAGCGCTCAAGAAAGCCGCGCAGCAACACGACGATCTGATCCGCGCCATCGAACAGCAAGACGCGGCACTGGCGGTCGACACGGCGCTGGCCCATTGCGCCATCGGCCGGACGGCAATGGAACGGCACTACCAGCCAGAGGCACTGAGCCATGATCCGGTGGGTACGGGATCGGACTAGGCCAGACCCATCCAGAACGAAATCGCCCCGGGCGCCTACAACCCGGCTTCGGCCGCAATCTCGGCGCGGCTCTTGCGGGCGCGTTCGGTGGCTGATTTCAACTGGCCGCAGGCGGCCATGATGTCCTCGCCCCGCGGGGTGCGGATCGGGCTGGCATAGCCGGCCTTGTACACGATATCGGCAAACGCCTCGATCCGTTCCCAATCCGACCGTTCATAGGGCGCACCGGGCCATTCGTTGAACGGGATCAGGTTGATCTTGGCAGGGATTCCCGCAATCAGTTTGACCAGCCGACGCGCATCGGCGTCGCTGTCGTTCACGCCCTTCAGCATCACGTATTCAAAGGTGATGCGTTCGGAATTCGACAGCCTCGGATACTCGCGCAGCGCATCCAGAAGCGCCTTGATGTTCCAGCGCTTGTTGATCGGCACCAGCTTGTCCCGCACCTCGTCGGTGGTGGCATGAAAGGACACCGCCATCAGGCAACCGATCTCTTCGGCGCAACGCGCGATCTCGGGCACCACGCCGCTGGTCGACAGGGTGATCCGCCGCCGCGACAGGGCGATGCCCTCGCCGTCCATCGCGATCTTCATCGCGTCGCGCACGGATTCGAAATTGTACAGCGGCTCTCCCATGCCCATCAGGACGATGTTGGACAGCAGCCGGGTTTCGTCCTTGGGCGCACCGGGCTCGGGCCATTCGCCCAGATCGTCACGCGCCAGCATGACCTGGCCGACGATCTCGCCCGCCGTCAGGTTGCGCACCAGTTTCTGCGTGCCGGTGTGACAGAACGAACAGGTCAGCGTGCAGCCGACCTGCGAACTGATGCACAGCGTGCCGCGATCGGCCTCGGGGATATAGACCGTCTCCACCTCGTGGCCGCCGGCGATGCGCACCAGGTATTTGCGCGTGCCATCGGCGCTGACCTGCTTCGACACGATCTCGGGCAGGGCGATGACGAAATGCTCGGCCAGCAGCGCGCGATACTCCTTGGACAGGTTCGTCATGTCCGAAAAGTCCCGCACGCCCCAATGGTAGATCCATTGCCAGATCTGGCCCACACGCATCTTGGCCTGCTTCTCCGGCGTGCCCACCGACAGCAGCGCGTCGCGCAGCCCGTCGCGGGTCAGCCCGACAAGATTGACGGGCCCTTCCGGCAGCTTGCGCGGAATGGTCAGCACGTCCTGGGTGATGGGCGCCTTGGCGGTCATGGAACACCTGGTCAGGGAATCGAGACCCGCTGCATATAGCATCGGCGCCGAAAATCAAAAGACCGCGCTGCCCGGCAATGCGGGTCCGGTCCTTCTCTGGTTCGAAAATATCCCGGGGGAGTCGCCGAAGGCGACGGGGGCAGAGCCCCCGAAACCGGCCTCAGCCGCCGCAGCGCTTGGCGGCGTCTTCCACCGCTGCCGTGAAGCCCAGCAGCGAGAACGTGTCCTTGGTGATCGTGCCGCGGCTGGACCGGGCGGTCAGCACCGCGTCGGCGCCACGCTTCATCGCCGTCACCAGGCGGGCATCGTCCTGTGGCGTGGCGGGCCAGGCCCATTCGCCCTCGGTGAACAGCTCGAACTCGGTGCCGCTGACATTGGCGTTCACGGTCGATCCCGGTGCAAAGGGATAGCCGCCGGTAAAGGCGACCTGGCCGGTCACGTCCTCGCCCGGGCGAAAGAAGACCATCAACAGGATCTCGCCCCGCTGCACCGCCTTGATATTGCCCGCGGCATCGGTGTTCACGCTTTCCTTGAATGTCGTCACGGCCCAGCATTCCTTGGGGCTTTCGCCCTCGAACACCGACCAGTCCGTCATCGCATCGACGCGGTTGGTGCTCGACTCCTGTGCCTGTGCTGCAGCGCCCGCGAAAACCATAGCGCCCGCAGCGACCAACCGCCCAAACCCTGACATCATACCTGCAGCCTCCAAGCCTTCCGTGCCTCAACGCGCTCCGGTGTCATCAGACCTGTGCCGGTCGTTTTCCGGGCGCAACCCTTTTCTTCTGGACGGCGGGACTTTACCCTGAAAAATGCCGTCGGCGAAAGCCCTGTTGGCAGATATTCGCCTGTTTGTGAGGTCGCCATGTCCGCTGCTTTGTTGGCCGAGATCCATCGTGGCCCCTTCGTGGAAAGTGAACACAGCGGACATGTCGTGATCTGCGATGCCGACGGTGGCATCGTGCAGGCTTGGGGCGATCCCGATGCGGTGGTTTTGCCGCGGTCTTCGGCCAAAATGATCCAGGCGCTGCCGCTGGTTTCCTCGGGCGCCGCCGACGCACGAGGGCTGACACGGGAACACCTGGCGCTGGCCTGTGCCTCGCACCAGGGCGCCCCGCTGCATGTGGAAAAGGTCACAGCCTGGCTGACGGATCTGGGGCTGGGGGATGACGCATTGCGCTGCGGGCCGCAGCCGTCGCGCGACAAGGCCCTGCACAAGCGGATGCTGTGCGCCGACCAGCCGCCTTGCCGGGTGCACAACAACTGTTCCGGCAAGCATGCCGGGTTCCTGACCTTGGCCGCCCATCTTGGTGCGGGGCCTGACTATGTCGACCCCGAGCACGCGGTGCAGCAGGCCGTGCGCGCGGCGTTCGAGGAAGTCACGGGTTCTGTCAGTCCCGGATTCGGCATCGACGGCTGTTCGGCCCCGAATTTCGCAACGTCCATGCGGGGCATGGCGCGGGCCATGGCGTGGTTTGCCTCGGCGGGCGACCGAACCGATGCCCAGAGCGCGGCGGCGGTGCGGCTGGTCGAGGCGATGATCGCGCATCCGGACCTTGTGGCCGGCGAGGGTCGCGCCTGCACGTTGATGATGCGCGCGGCGTCCGAGCCGGTGGCGCTCAAGACCGGGGCCGAGGGCTATTTCGTCGCCATCTTGCCGCAGCGGGGCCTTGGCATCGCGCTCAAGGTCGCAGACGGGGCGACGCGGGCGTCGCAATGCGCCATCGCTGCGCTGTTGGTGCGCTTGGGGGCAGCGGACGCGGCGCATCCCGATATCGCGCGGTTCCTGCGGCCCGAGATCCGCAACTGGGACGGGCTGGTCACCGGGCGGATCGAACCGGCGGCGGGTCTTTTCAGCTGACGAATTCCGCGCGCGGATAGCCCTGCAGGAACAACAGCGCGGTCAGATCGCCGTGGTTCACCCGCAGATCGCATTGCGCCTGAACGGACGGTTTGGCATGCAGCGCCACGCCCAACCCCGCGCGGCCCAGCATACCCAGGTCGTTGGCGCCGTCGCCGACCGCGATCACGTCGGTTTCGGCGATGCCCAGCCGTGCTGCGATCTCTTCCAGCGCCTGCACCTTGGCCGCCTTGCCCAAGATCGGTCGGGCGACTTCTCCGGTCAGGTGGCCGTTCTCGATCAGCAGGGTATTGGCCCGGTTCTCGTCGAACCCCAGCAGGGCAGAGACGCTGGCCGTGAAGGCGGTGAACCCGCCGGAGACCAGCACGGCGTGAGCGCCGTTTGCCTTCATCGTGGCGATCAGGGCCTTGCCGCCGGGCATCGGAGTGATGCGGGTGTTCAGAACGTGTTGGATGATGGTTTCCGGCAGGCCCTTCAGCAGCGCGACGCGTTCGGTCAATGCGCCTTCGAAATCCAGTTCGCCGTTCATCGCGCGGGCGGTGATGTCCTTTACACGGTCGCCGACGCCGGCCTCTTCGGCCAGCTCGTCGATGCATTCCTGCCGGATCATCGTGCTGTCCATGTCGGCCAGCAGCATCCGCTTGGCGCGGGGTCCGTCGGGCAGCAGGTTCAGGTCGGCCCGGTCGGCGATCGAGGCACGCACCTCGTCCAGATTGGCGGGCGTGGCCTCCAGCGGGAATTCCGCCGCCTCGTCTGGCGACAGCCAGGACGCCACACCACCACCCCAGGCGTTGCGGAGGCTGTCCACCAGCGCGGGATCCAGCGCGCCGGGCTTGGCGATGAGCGAGACGATGGGCATGGGTCGTTTCCCGTGATGTTGGTTGAGCGCAGCCTTGCCAACCCACCGCCCGGGACATCGTCCCGGGCCGCGCCCGCCCGCCCCATGGCGGGCGCGTTCGCGCCCACCCGGTCGGGCGCGGCGCTCTGACGGTGCTTTGCCCAGTTGCGGCGCTTTTGGCATGGCCCCCGGCCCTTGGCCAGCCCTCAGGCGAACGCCCCCTGGCAGAACCAGCCCGAAGACATCGCGCCGCCATGGGCATAGAACAACCACAGCCGGTCGCCCCGGTCGGTTTCGACCCGCCAGTAATCGCGCGGACCCGACCGCCAGGCGGGATCGTCCAGCCACCATTCCGGTGCGATCCGTTCCGGTCCGGTCCGGCCGCGCGTCTCGAAATCGCGCCCGCGCCAGCGAAAGCGTTGCGGCAGGCGGGGCGTGTCCGGTGCCGAAACCGGTTCGGGCGGCCAAAGCAACAGTGGTCGGGCGACCTGCGGTTTCGGCCAGTGCTCGGCCGGGTCCGACCAGGCGGCGGCCAGCACCTGCGCGCCCTTCTCGGGAATGTGGCTTTGCCCCGGATGGCGGCGGGTGATGCGTTCCATCCCCACCCGCGCGCCCAACCGGCCCAGCAGATCCTCGAACGCCGAACCCTTGGCCAGCCGTTCCTGTACCGCGCGGGCGGCGTCGAGGTGGCCCTTGACCGTGCGGTCGTGCAGCGGTTCGTGGCCGATGGCTTCGAGCCGCAGCATGTCGATCCCGTCGCCGGCATCGATCTCGGCGATCTTCATCGCCAGCAGGTCGGCCCAGCGATGCGGGTCGTGGCTGGCCGAAGCGGCGCTGACATGGCGCCAGACCATGCTGCGGTCGGTGCGGTGTGCCTCGATCCGCAGGGTGCGGGCGCCGCGGCCCTTTTCCCTGAGCCGTGCGCAAAGCCGTTCCAGCATCTTGTCGCATCCGGCCTTCACATCGGCCTCGAGCCCGATGGCTTCGGGCAGGCTGAGCCGCACCGAGAACCGGTCGCGCGGCGGGGCGGGGTTGATCGGCTCGGGTGCGGCGCCCATGGCCTGGTCCAGCCGGTCCACCAGCCCGCGCCCGAACCGCCGCGCCAGCCCGGCGCGCGGCTGGCCCAGCAGGTCGCCGACCCGCCGCAGGCCAAGGCGCGAAAGCTGTTCGCGGGTCGCCGCGTCCAGCCGCAGCGCCGCGATGGGCAGCGGCGCCAGTGCGCTGTAGGCCTGGCCGGGCGCGGCGATGCGGCCCTGATCCGCCGGGCTGACAGTCACCGACGGCGCCGCCCCGCCGCGTTCCCAGTGCCGCCGCTTGCCCGCCTTGGCACGAGTTGCGGGGGCTTCCTGGTCGATGGCATCGCCGGAGCGGTGCCCCGACCGATCCTGCGCGGTGTAGCGCGCCAAGGCCCAGGCCGCGCCCAGCGTGTCGGCCAGCCCGACCCGCACGCTCAGCCCCAGATCGGCGCAATCCTGCGTGACCTGTTCGCACAACTGCGCCTCGCCGCCGAAGAGATGCGCGCAGCCGGTCAGGTCGATCACCAGCGCGTCGGGCGGTTCCGAGGCGACCCAAGGCGAAAACTTGCCCGCCCAGCGGTGCAGCGCATCCAGGAACGCGGCTTCGCGCCGGACATCCTGCGGCCGGGTGACAAGACCGGCGCACATCGCATGGGCATCGCGCACCGGCTGGCCGGGGTAAAGCCCGGCCTGGCTGGCCGCCACCGACAGCGACGACAGAACCTGCGCCGGCCCGTGTTCGGCCACCACGGCAAAGGGCCGGTCATCCAGATGCGGTTCGGCCCGCAGCAGCCGTTCGGCGCCGAGGCGGGGAAACCAGAGCGAGAGAATGCGTCGGTTGGGCATCGGGTGGCGTATCGTGGCAGCGATTACATGTTCCTATTTTGTTCTAGTCCCGGGCAGGTTGCGAGTCGAGTCCCTTGCATCTTTGTGCTAAGACCGGAAAAACCGGAGAGACGCATGCGCCTGCACACTGCCACCCTTGTCATGACCCTTGCCGCCACTGCCGCGCTGGCCCATTCCGGGGTCAAGAACGCAGCTGTCAAGGCGCGGATGGACCTGATGGGCGAAGTCAAGGCGGCGACCGCCACGCTGGGAGACATGTCCAAGGGCGCCAAGCCCTTCGATGCCGCCAAGGCCGAAGCCGCCCGCGCCGCGCTGGAACGCCACGCGACACGGATCCCCGCATTGTTCAAGGCGCCCGAGTCCGACCCGAAGACCGAAGCGCGCCCGGAAATCTGGACGGATTGGGATGGGTTCGTCGCCATCGCCGACCGGATGGAAACCGTGGCTTCGGCAATGGATACCGGCAGTCTCAAGACGCTGCGTGCCGGCATGGGCCGGCTGGCCAAGACCTGCAAGTCCTGCCACGAGGCCTTTCGCATCAAGAAGTGAGCCGCCGTGGCGCGCAGGGTTGCCAGATCGCCCGAGTTCGGCGCAGTCTGGCCCAAAGCCATCAGGGAGGGACAGATGCGCACCAAGGCAGCCGTGGCACTGGCGGCGGGCAAACCGCTGGAAATCATGGACGTGAACCTGGAAGGCCCAAAGGCTGGCGAGGTACTGGTCGAGATCAAGGCCACCGGGATATGCCACACCGATGAATTCACCCTGTCGGGCGCCGATCCCGAAGGCCTGTTCCCTGCGATCCTGGGTCACGAGGGTGCCGGCGTGGTGCTGGAGGTGGGTGACGGCGTGACCAGCCTGAAACCCGGAGACCACGTCATTCCGCTCTACACGCCGGAATGCCGGGAATGCGAGTATTGCCTGCATCCCAAGACCAACCTTTGCCAAGCGATCCGGTCGACGCAAGGCCGCGGCGTGATGCCCGATGGCACATCGCGCTTCTCGATGCTCGATGGCACGCCGATCCTGCATTACATGGGCTGTTCGACCTTTTCCAACCACACCGTGCTGCCGGAAATCGCGCTGGCCAAGATCCGCCCAGACGCGCCGTTCGACAAGGTCTGCTACATCGGTTGCGGCGTGACCACCGGCATCGGCGCGGTGATCAACACCGCCAAGGTCGAGATCGGCAGCCGCGCCATCGTCTTCGGGCTGGGGGGCATCGGGCTGAACGTCATCCAGGGGCTTCGGCTGGCGGGTGCGGACCAGATCGTCGGTGTCGATCTGAACCCCGACAAGGTGCCGATGGCCGAGCGATTCGGCATGACGCATTTCGTCAACCCGTCCGAGGTCGAGGGCGATCTGGTGCCCTACCTCGTCGATCTGACCAAGGGCGGCGCGGATTACACCTTTGACGCCACCGGCAACGTGCAGGTCATGCGCGCAGCGCTGGAATGCGCCCACAAGGGCTGGGGCGAGTCGATCATCATCGGCGTGGCGCCGGCCGGTGCGGAAATCGCCACGCGGCCCTTCCAGCTGGTCACCGGCCGGGTCTGGCGCGGCACCGCCTTTGGGGGTGCGCGCGGACGGACGGATGTGCCCAAGATCGTCGACTGGTACATGGATGGAAAGATCGAGATCGACCCGATGATCACCCACACCATGCCGCTGGAGGACATCAACAAGGGGTTCGACCTGATGCATGAGGGCAAGTCGATCCGGTCGGTCGTGGTCTATTGACAGGCGGCGGGGTGATCCCCGCCCTGCGCACCTGAACGGCGTCGCGTGGGCGGCGCCGTTTCGTTTGCGTATTTTTGAAAGAGAAGAAGATGCGGATCAGGGCCTATGAGACACGCGATGCGGTTGCGGTGACGGCGATGCTGATGCCGGTGTTCCGCGCCGGCGATACCTACACGATCGACCCCGAAATCGCGCCGGACGCGGCTCTGGCCTATTGGACCGGCCCCGAGCGCCACGTCTTCGTGGTGGAAGACGACGGGCGGCTGCTGGGCACTTATTACGTCGTGCGCAACCAGAAGGGCGGCGGCAGCCATGTCTGCAATTGCGGCTTTGTCACCGACCCGCAAGCGCGGGGCAAGGGTGTGGCGCGGGCGATGCTGGACCATGCCCTGGCCAAGGCACGCGAACTGGGTTTTCGCGCCATGCAGTTCAACTTTGTCGTCGCCACCAACACCCGCGCCATCGCGATCTGGGAAGGTGCGGGGTTCGAGGTCGTGGGCCGATTGCCGGGCGCGTTCCGGCATCCCGAACAGGGCTATGTCGATGCGCTGGTGATGTACCGGGCACTGTAGTGCGGCACGGATCGGCAGCCCGCGCCCGCCTGTCGCGCCGCTTTGGCTTCGTTCGGTTTCCGGTTCGCGCAGGCGCACGGTTTCGGGCGCGATCGGTCAAGGCGTCCACCAGGCGGGAACCGAGATCCGGCAGCGCCGAAATCAACGCGTTCTGTCATCCGTTCACCCGGGGGTGCAGACCGCGCGCCGGGATCTGCAAAAGCCTGCCCCACGATCAACGCGAGCCCGGGCGGTGAATGGGCGATTTCGCGGATGACCCGGCTAGGGAGAGACCCAGGCGATCACCGCGCTGACGGTCAGGATGCTGAGCGTGGTCGAGATCAGGATCGACGCCGATACCCGCTGCGGCGCGACACCGTAATGCTGCGCCAGGATGAACACGTTGCCCGCCACCGGCAGGGCCGAGGCCGATATGACCACCGCGGCCTTGAACGGATCGGACGGGAACAGGAACCAGACGCCAAGCGCGACGCAGGCCGGGTGGATCACCAGCTTGGCAAAGCTCAGCCAGGCCGCCACCTCGACCCGTTCTGCCGATTTGCTGGCCAGCGAGGCGCCGATGGCGAACAGCGCGCCCGGTGTGGCGGCGGCGCCCAGGATGGCGACGAATTCGTTGACCACATCGGGCAGCGGCAGGCCGCTGGCCGACACGACGAGGCCCAGCGAGATCGCCACGATCATCGGGTTCTTGAGCAGGCCCAGGCCGATGGTCCGCACCATCGCGAACGACATCCGCCCGTCGCGCGAGCCGACGACCAGAATGACGAGCAGCGTCGAGAACACGATCAGGTCGATGCACAGCATCAGGATGATCGGCGCCACCGCTTCCTGGCCCATCAGCAGCGCCAGCATCGGTACGCCGAGAAAGCCGATATTGCCGATCGCGGCGCATTGCGCCTCGATCGCGGCGGTGGGGGTGTCGAGCCCGCGCAGGAACGCCACCGCCATCGCGATGCCATAGGCAAAGGCCGTGCCCCAAAGATAACCGGCCGCCAGCCGCAGATCGAAGATCTCGGCGAAACTCAGATTGGCGGAAAACCGGAACAGCATCGCCGACAGGGCGAAGTAGAAGACGAATTTCGTCAGATACGCGGTGGCTTCCTCGGTGAAGAAACGGGTCCGCCCGGCGCCGTAACCCAGCCCGATCAGGGCGAAAAACGGCAAGGTTTTGAGGAAGATCGCCAGCATCCCTCCTTGTTAGCAGAGGCGCGGCCTGCGTCAATTGACGACCGCCCTATCCGCTGCCGATCAGCACGCCCGCCGCGAAGACCAGCGCGCCACCCAGCACCACCTGGAACGCGGCGCGGAAGAACGGGGTGTCCATGTACCGGTTCTGGATCCAGGCAATGGCCCAGAGCTCGATGAAGACGACGACGAAGGCGGTGACAGTGGCGGTCCAGAAATCGGGGATCAGGTAGGGCAGGGCGTGGCCGAGACCGCCCACCGTCGTCATGATGCCCGACGCGAAGCCGCGCTTGATCGGCGAACCGCGGCCCGACAATTCGCCGTCATCGGAGGCCGCTTCGGTAAAGCCCATCGAGATGCCCGCACCGACGCTGGCCGCCAGACCGACCAGGAATGTTGTCCATGTGTCCTGCGTGGCGAAAGCGGTGGCGAAGATCGGCGCCAGCGTGCTGACCGACCCGTCCATGAGACCGGCGAGGCCCGGTTGCACCCAGGTCAGGATGAACTGCCTCTTGGCCTGGTGGTCCTCGCCCTCGCGCGTTGCGTCGTCGAGATGGGTCTGTTCCAGCCGTGCCGCGCTGTGTTGGTGGCCCGCTTCTGCCGCAGCCAGGTCGCCCAGCAGTTTCCGGGTATCGGCATCACTGGTGCGCTTGGCGGCTTGCAGGTAGAAATGTTCGGCCTGCCGTTCCATCGCTTCGGCCTCGTCGCGGATGCGGTCGAGCCCGAGGTTTTCCACCAACCAGACCGGACGCCGGGCATAATAGCCGGCCACATGTTCGCGGCGGATCAATGGAATCACGTTTCCGAAACGCTTGCGGTGCAGGGCGATCAGCGCCTTGCGGTGGGTGTCTTCTTCGGCGGCCATGCCGTCAAAGACCTTGGCCGTGTCCGGGAACTCTGCCCGCAGGTTTTCGGCATAGCTGCGATAGATCCGGGCGTCGTCCTCTTCGGAAGAGATCGCCAGCGCCAGCACCTCTTGCTCGGACAGGTCGCGGAAATGACGGCGTTGCGTGAAAAAGCGCATCTGCCCCTCCATTAATTAGAATGATTCTAATCTATTCATTATCGACATCGCGGCAACGCCAAAAAGTGAACTGATCGGTTCAAAAATGTCTTGCAATCTGAACCGATCGGTTTACATAAGTGAACAGAACAGTTCAGAAATGGAGCTTGTCATGCGAACCACCCTTTATGCCGCCATCTTCGGGCTTTCGGCCGGCGCCGCGATGGCCTATCCGACCATCGATTTGCCGGACCTGACCTTCCCTGAACCGTCTGGCCCGGTCGTCACGCAGGACTGCACCCAAATCCAGGGAAATCCGGCCGGGTGTCGGTGAGAGCACGGTTTCTTGCCCGAACTGAACCGAACGGTCTATACTAAGTCGGGGACCGGGGAGGGCAGGAATGACAGCTGACGCCGTTCAGGTGCGTCGCGGGCGCAAATTCGATCAGGTGCTGGATGGCGCGCGGGAGATATTTCTGCGCGACGGCTACGAAGGCGCCAGTGTCGATGACATCGCCCGCGCCGCCGGCGTGTCAAAGGCCACGCTCTACAGCTATTTCCCGGACAAGCGATTGCTGTTCAAGGAAGTCGCCAGCGCGCAGTGCCAGCTACAGGCCGAAGAGGCGATGACCACGCTGGACCTGACGCAGCCGCCCGACCGGGTGTTGCGACAGGTGGCGCGCACGTTCCTCGGGTTCATCTATTCCGACATGGGCCAACGCATCTTCCGGATCTGCGTGGCCGAAGCCGACCGCTTTCCCGAACTCGGGCGCGAATTCTACCAGTCCGGTCCGATGTTGATGCGCAACGCCCTGGTCGGATACCTGACCCAGGCCCAGGCGCGCGGCGAAGTCCGGATCGACGACATGGACCTGGCCGCGGACCAGTTCGCCGAATTGTGCAAGGCCGATCTCTGGCCCAAGCTGGTCTTCGGGCTCAAGCAAAGCTTTACCGATGGCGAAATCACGCGCGTGGTGGATGGCGCCGTGGACACCTTCATGGCACGATACGGCCCGTAGGCCAGACCGGCGCAGCGGGAGCAGTCATGAAAACGATATCGGAAAACCGGTGTTTCGGTGGTGTGCAGGGTGTATACACCGCTGCCAGCGAGGCCTGCCATTGCGAAATGACCTTTGGTCTGTTCCTGCCCGAGGCCGCAAGGGCAAGGCCGGTTCCGGTGCTTTGGTACCTTTCCGGGCTGACCTGCACGCACGAGAACGCGATGGTCAAGGCCGGCGCGCAGGCCGCCGCGGCGCATTACGGGATCGCGCTGGTCTTTCCCGACACGTCGCCGCGCGGCGAGGATGTTGCCGACGACGACGCCTATGATCTGGGCCAGGGTGCCGGTTTCTACGTCAATGCCACGCAAGACCCATGGGCGCAGAACTATCGCATGTGGGATTACGTCTGCGCAGAGCTGCCCGCGCTGATCGGGGCGGAATTCGCCGTCGATCTCGACCGGCAGGCGATCACCGGGCATTCCATGGGCGGCCATGGTGCGCTGACGATCGCCATGGCGAATCCGGATCGCTTCGCCAGCGTTTCCGCCTTTGCGCCGATCGCCAACCCGTCGAAAAGCGATTGGGGCCGAAAGCAGCTTGGTGCGTATCTGGGTGCCGACGAGGCGGCCTGGGCAAGGCACGATTCGACCCTTCAGATGCAGGCGGTCGGATTCGATGGGCCGATCCTGATCGACCAGGGCGGCAGCGACCAGTTCCTCGATCTGCTGCGTCCCGAGGCGCTGGCTCAGGCGATGGCCGCCCGCCGTCAGGAAGCGGCGTTCCGCATGCAGAAAGGCTATGACCACAGCTATTTCTTCGTCTCGTCCTTCATGGAAGACCATGTCGCCTTCCACGCCGAGGCGCTTGGCGCGTGACGACCGTCTACGTCGATGCCGATGCCTGCCCGGTCCGGGCCGAAACCGAACGCGTGGCAACCCGTCACAAGGTTCGCGTCGTCTACGTCACCAATGGCGGGCTTCGGCCGCCCGCCAATCCTCTGGCGGAACTGGTGATCGTGCCGGAAGGCCCCGACGCCGCCGATATGTGGATTGCCGAACGCGCCTGTCGCGGTGACGTTGTGGTCACCGCGGATATGCCGCTGGCGGCGCGCTGCGTCGAGACCGGTGCACAGGTCCTGCGCCCCAACGGCGAGGCGCTGACCCGGGCCAATATCGGTGCGCAACTGGCGATGCGCGATCTTGCCGCCGATCTGCGTGCCGCCGACCCGTTCCGTCAGGGCGGTGGGCGCATGTTCTCCAAGGCCGACCGGGCACGCTTTCTGAACGCGTTGGAAACCGCATTGCGCAAGGCCGAAACATGATGGAATCCCTGGCACCCGAACAGATGGTGCAGGCGCCGCTTGGGTCGCCTGGTATCCGGCGTGGGAAAGGCCTGAAATGACGGTCAAGGCGGTGGTTTTCGACATCGGCAACGTGCTGATCGAATGGCAGCCCGAACGCTATTACGATCGCGTCATCGGTGTCGAACGCCGCCGCGCCATGTTCGCCGAAGTCGATCTGCACGGCATGAATGACCAGGTCGACAGGGGCGGCGACTTTCGCGGCACGATCTACGATTGCGCCGAACGCTACCCGCAATGGCGTGACGAGATCCGGATGTGGCACGACCATTGGCTCGAGCTTGCCGCACCCGCGATACCGCATTCGGTTCGCTTGTTGTCCGCGCTCCGGGCGCGCGGCGTGGCGGTTTTCTCGCTGACGAATTTCGGAATCGGCACGTGGGAGATCGCGGTGCCGGCCTATCCCTTTCTCGGCACGTTCGACCGGCCGTATGTCTCGGGCCATATGGGCGTGACCAAACCCGATCCGCGCATATACGCGATGGTCGAAGAGGATTGCCTTGTCGCGCCGGGTGACTTGCTTTTCACCGACGATCGGGCCGAGAATATCCAGGCCGCCGCCGCGCGCGGTTGGCGGACCCACCTGTTCGATGGCCCGCAGGGCTGGGCCGACCGGCTGGTGGCCGAGGGCTTGCTGACAACGCGAGAGGCGGCATGACAACCTTCATTCCCTTTGCCGAAGGCGAGGCGCGGCTTGACTGGATCGGCCTGACCGACGCCTTGTTGGCAGGTCACCGGCGCCCCAAGGCGGAAATCACCGACAGTCTGCTCTATCGCGGCGCCGATACCCTGCTGAACCGCTCTGCCTGGATCGACGGGCTGGGTGTCGCGGTCAAGGCGGCGACGATCTTTCCCGGCAATGCCGCACAGGGCGCCCCGGTGGTCAACGGTGCGGTCAACCTGTTCGACGACGCGACCGGAGCGCTGGACGCGGTGCTGGATTTCCACCTCGTGACCAAATGGAAGACAGCCGCCGACAGCCTGCTGGGCGCGCGGTTGCTAGCGCGGCCGGACAGCCGGGCCATCCTGATCGTCGGTGCGGGGACCGTCGGACACAGCCTGCACGCCGCCTATTCGGCCTTGTTCCCCGCGGCAGAATTCACCGTCTGGAACAGGACCGCCGACAAGGCCCGCGTCATGGCCGGGGAACTGGGAATCGGCTGGACCGACGACCTGCCCGGTGCCGTCGCCGGATCAGACATCGTCACGTGCGCGACCATGTCGTCCGAACCGGTTATCCGAGGCGACTGGCTGCGCCCGGGGACGCATCTTGACCTGATCGGCGCCTACCGCCCCGACATGCGCGAGGCCGACGACACCGCCCTGCGCCGCGCGCGGGTCTTCGTCGACAGCCGCGACACGACAATCCATCACATCGGTGAATTGATGACGCCGATCGCCAGCGGCGCGATCACCGAGGCCGACATCGTCGCCGATTACTATCAGCCGGACGCGATGCGCCGGCAAAGCGCTGAAGAGATCACCGTGTTCAAGAACGGCGGCGGGGCGCATCTCGATCTGATGACCAGCCGTTACATCCTGGATCGCTGGACCGGCGGCGCATGATCGGCGATCTTGCCCTGCTTGCCGGAACCGGGCTGGCCGCCCTGCCGATGGGTCGCGAAATGCTGCGCAAGCCGATGGGGCGGCAGGCGCGCAAGAACGCCCCGGGGCAATTCGCCGATCTGACCGACGGGCGCACGCATTTCGATTGGATCGGTCCAAAGGACGGCCCCGTCGCGGTCTGCGTGCATGGGCTGACAACGCCGTCTTTCGTCTGGGGCGGACTGGCGCCGCATCTCGCCCGAATGGGCTATCGGGTGCTGGTCTACGATCTGTTCGGCCGCGGCTATTCCGACCGGCCGCGAAGGGTGCAGACACCCGAGTTCTTCGCCGATCAGCTGTCCGACCTGCTGCGCCACCAGAATGTCGGTTCGGACATCACGGTGCTGGGCTATTCCATGGGCGCGGTGATCGCCACCGCCTTTGCCGCCGAAGACAGCCATCGACCGCGCCGGCTGGTCCTGATCGCCCCGGCGGGCATGGGCCAGGACCTGGGAACGGTCGCCCGGTTCGCCACGGACTGGCCGTTGCTGGGCGACTGGCTGTTTCACATGGGTTGGCCACGCAGCTTCCGCTCCGCTCTCGAGGCCGAGCGCAGCCTGCCGTCATCGGTGCCCGGGATCGTCGATCTGCAGATCGCCGAATTGCAGCGGCAAGGCTATGTCCGGTCGGTGCTGTCGTCGCTGCGCCACAGCCTCCGGCAGCCGCAGCAAGCCGCACATCACCGCATCGCGCGGGACGAAGTGCCGGTTGCCGCGATCTGGGGACGCGATGACACGACGATCCCGATTTCGGCGATGGGAACGCTGGCGCAATGGAACCGGTCGGTGCAGCACGAGGTGATCGACGGCGCCGGGCATGGGTTGGTCTACACCCATACCGACGACGTCGCCGCGGCGCTGGAACGGGTCCTGGCCTAGGCCGCGATCGCCGCGCGCGGCGGCGCGTTTTCGCGAACCGGCAGATGCACCAATGCGCTGAACGCACCCACCCCGACGCCGATCCACCAGACCAGCGTGTAGTCGCCGGACACGTCATACAGCCGCCCGCCCAGCCAGACACCCAGAAATCCGCCGATCTGGTGGCTCAGAAAGACAATGCCGTAAAGCGTGCCCATGTAGCGCAACCCGTAGAGATGCGCGATCAGCCCGCTGGTCAGCGGCACCGTGGCCAGCCACAGCGCGCCCATCACCGCCGAAAAGATCAGCACCGACGTCGGCGTGATCGGCATCAGGATGAACGCCGCCGCGGCGACGGTGCGACCGGTGTAGATTCCGGCCAGCAGGTATTTCTTGGTGAACCGCTTGCCCGCCCAGCCCGCGGTGAGGGTGCCGGCGATGTTGAACAGTCCGATCAGCGAGATCGACACGGCACCAAGCGCCGAGGTCGTGGTGATCCCCATCCCGTGCAGGATGCCGCCGGGGGCGATGGGGCCGCACATCTCGGTCACGAAGGCCGGGAAATGCGCGGTGATGAACGCCAATTGGTAGCCGCAGGAAAAGAAGCCAAGGAAAAGCAGGGTGAACGACGGGTCCTTGGCGGCCTTGGTCAGGATCGCGCCCATGCTTTCCTGCAGCTCGACCTTGTTCGCGGCAGGCGCGCGCATCAGCGGCAGGAACAGCAATACGCCCAGGATCGTGCCTGCGAAGACCACGAACACCGATTGCCACGGCATCATCGACAGCAGCCATTCCGCCACCGGTGCGCCAAAGACCTGCCCCGCGCTGCCCGCCGCGGTGGCGACGGCCAGGCTCATCGAGCGGTTGTCATCGCTCGAGGCGCGGCCCACCACCGCCAGGATCACGCCGAAACCGGTTCCGGCGATGCCGAAGCCGACGACAAAGCCCAGTATCTGGTGCGCTTCTGGTGTCACCGCGAAGGACGACAGCACCAGTCCGGCAGCATACAGCAGCGCGCCCATGACGATCGCCTTGCGGTCGCCGATCTTTTCCGCGACAGCGCCGAACAGCGGTTGCCCGATCCCCCAGGCCAGGTTCTGTATCGCGATCGCGAGGCTGAATTCGGCCCGCAACCAACCGAATTCCGACGCGATCGGAATCTGGAACACGCCAAAGCTGGCCCGGATTGCGAACGACACGAGGATGATGACGCAGCCGACGATCAGGACGGGCGTGAATAGCGGTGCGGGTCGGTCCATGATGCCTCCGGAAATCGCGGCGACAGTGAAGCCGAATTCGGGATGCGTCAAATCGGAAAACGCGATGTTTCGCATCAGGAAAACTTGACGATGCGCGACGGGCTACACATCCGCCCGGCGCCGCGCTATGCCGAGGCCATGCAGAGCGTGCAGGACATCTACGCGGCCCGCGTGGCCGAAGGACGGATCAAGGAAGATCCGGCGCAGCGGGCCGCCCTGCCCGAACTGGAGCGCATCCGCGTGGCGCTTGCGGAACCTGCGAAAAAGGGGCTGTTCCGCAAACCGCCGCCGCCACCAAAGGGCCTGTATATCTGGGGTGGGGTCGGCCGCGGCAAGTCGATGCTGATGGACCTGTTCGTGGAAACCCTGATCGTGCCCGCGCGCCGGGTGCATTTCCACGCCTTCATGCAGGAAATCCAGGCCGAGATTCACCGCCTGCGCAGCGGCGGGGTCGAGGACCCGGTCAGGCCCGTGGCCAGGGCCGTCAGCGACAGCATCAAGCTGTTGGCTTTCGACGAGATGCAGATCACCGACATCGCCGACGCGATGCTGGTGGGGCGGCTGTTCGAACAGCTGTTCGATGCGGGATGCGTCGTCGTCACAACGTCGAACCGGGTGCCGGACGATCTCTACAAGGACGGGCTGAACCGGCAGCTGTTCCTGCCCTTCATCGCGCTGCTCAAGGATCGGATGGTGGTCCACGAACTGGCCTCGGACCGCGATCACCGTCAGGACCGGCTGGCCGGAGCGCAGGTCTATTTCAGCCCCGCCGATGCCAAGGCACGCGGCGAGATCGAGCGGCTCTGGGTCGAGTTGACCCATGGCGATCACGAGGAACTGGTGTTGCACGTCAAGGGCCGCCAGGTGGTGCTGCCGCGGTTCCATAACGGCGTGGCACGGGCGAGTTTCTTCGATCTCTGCGGACGCGCCCTGGGGCCTGCCGATTATCTGGCACTGGCCGAAGCCGTGCGCGTGCTGGTGATCGAAGACATCCCGCGGCTCAGCCGCCAGAACTTCAACGAGGCCAGGCGATTTGTCACCCTGATCGACGCGCTTTACGAGGCGCGGGTCAAGGTCATCGCCTCGGCCGCGGCCGAACCCGAGATGCTGTATGTCGAAGGCACCGGCGCATTCGAGTTCGAACGCACCGCCAGCCGCCTGCGCGAGATGCAGGCCGCCGATTGGGGTTTCGACTAGGGAAAAAGAAGGGTCCCAAAAGGACCCTCAAGGCTGCTCGGTTTGGCCTTTGGTGCCTGTTATGGCGTGTGCCGATGCGGTGGATGGCCGTATTCGCCCGTGGCGCATGGCAGCGTTTCAGCCTTATAGGGCTGTTGGTCGGCATCGGTCAACATTTAGTAGCTGTATGGAGATATTGTTTTCTCGATCATCGGTCGACCGATAGTCGGTCAATCGCGGGGCAGCACCAGAACCTGCCCTGCGCGCAGGTCGTCCGGGCGCGCCAGAATGTCCTGGTTGGCCGCGAAAAGCGGTCCGGTCATGTTTGCATCGCCATACAATGCGACGGCGATCGAGATCAGGCTGTCCCCGCTTTGCACGACATACCGCTCTGCTCGGATCGGGCTGTCCAGTTCGGACAGCGATTTGCGAACGATGCTGTGAAGCAGGCTGCCCGGCTGCCCGGGTACGGCCTTGCGTCCGGTGGCGGCATCGAGGTTCGACACGGTTTCCCATGTCATTCGACGCAAACCCGCCGCGTCCAGCGGGCCGGGCGGAAAGCCGGGTTGCACGATCGGAACCGGTGCGGGCGGCTCGGGCAGTGGCGCCGGTGCGCTGAGCGATTGCGCGACGTACTGCCGTGGTTCCGGTTCCGGCGCCGCGATCGGCGCGATCCGGGGTTCCGCGCGGGTGACGCTGTGATCCGCTGCGTCCTCCCGGGCTAGCCGTCGCGCGCCCGGTTGATAGACCAACAACAGGACCGAAACCGCAACAAAGCCGACACACAGCAGAAACATCCGGATCATCCCGCGCCTCCATGCAGATCTGGGCGCCCCGAAATCATCGCCCCGTCACCGTCGTCAGACCGAGAGACATCCAGCTGCTCATTCCACCCCGGTAATAGGTCAGTTTGTTCGCCGGGTAGCCGGCGTCGAGCAGGTGCCGCAAGGCCATCGTGGACGCCGGATCGTCAGGCCCTCCGGCGAATACCGCCAGATCGAAGGCGTCGCTGAAATCGTCGCCGTCGCGGGCGCCAAGAGCCGCCAAGAGGTCGTCCCGGTATGGGTTGGCGCTGTCCAGCGTTTCGGCCGGCACGTTGACCGCGCCCGGCAACGTGGCCGCGGCGAACCCGTCGGGCCGTCGGGCATCGACCAGCAAACCCCGACCCGCGGAGACGGCATCTTCCAGGAAATCGAGCAACTCCAATTCGCCAAGCGTCGCGATGCCTTGCGCGGCTTGGATCGGCTGCACACAGGCCGGGGGACACCGGGCGCCATCGCGGGTGATCGTGATGGTTTGACCGGACAAGTCGAAACGCGCATCAAGCCGATTGTCGGAAATGCGCCCCGGATCGGCCGCGGCTTGTGCCATGCTTGCACACGTGGCCAAAACGGCCCAACGGAGACTCTGAATCATTTGTGCTCGACCCTTGCGGGCACGGTAAACCCGACCCTGAATTATCCCAAGATATAGGCCGCTGATGCCGAATCAGTCAACATTCGGGGGTCCGCCACAAGGCACTCAATCCCGAGTTCAGCCGTTTTCTTTCAGGACGTTCCCGGCCAGGTAGAGCGATCCGCAGATCAGGACACGCGCTTGGGGTGCCGCAAGGGAAATTTGCCGCAACGCGGTGCGCACATCCGGCGCGGTGTCGGCGGACAGGCCGGCCTTGCGCGCCGCTTCGGCCGTCGTTTCTGCGGGCAGCGTGTTGGCTTCGCCCGGTATCGACACGGCCATCAGCGCCTTGGCGACGCCAGCCATCGGACGCATGTAGCCCGCGACGTCCTTGGTATTGAGCATGCCGCAGATCAGATAGGTGTCGCGCTTGGGCAGGGTGGCCAGATGCGCGGAAATCGCCTCGCCGGCCGACGGGTTGTGGCCACCATCAAGCCAGAGTTCGACCTCCGGCGCGGCATCGACCAGCGGCCCGGTTTTCAGCCGCTGCATCCGCGCCGGCCAGACGGCGCGCGTCACTGCCGCATCACAGGCAACTTCGCCCATCCCGAGGTGCCGGAGCACCGCCAGCGCCGCACCGGCGTTGTCGAACTGATGCGCGCCGGGAAGCACCGGACGCGGCAGGTCGAGCAAGCCGGTTTCGTCCTGGTAGACGAGCCGCCCGCGCTCTTCCCAGCTGTGCCAATGCTGCCCCTGCACCAGCAGCGGCGCGCCCAAACGGTCGGCGCGCGTCTCGATCGCGGCAAGCCCTTCATCTGTCTGCCGGCTGACCACGCAGGGCACGCCTCGCTTGAGGATACCCGCCTTTTCGCCCGCGATGGCGCCCAACGTGTCGCCCAGGAATTGCTGGTGATCCAACGAGACCGGCGTGATGACCGTCATCGCCGGTGTCTCGATCACGTTGGTGGCGTCCAGCCGTCCGCCCAGCCCGACCTCGAGCAGGGTGTAGTCGGCCGCGACGCGCGAGAACGCCAGGATCGCGGCGCAGGTGGTGATCTCGAAATAGGTGATCGGCACGCCGCCATTGGCGTCCCAGCATTCGTCCAGAACCGCGCTCAACGCGTCTTCTTCGATCAGGTCACCGGCCAGCCGGATGCGTTCGTGAAACCGTGCCAGATGCGGCGAGGTATAGGCGTGGCACCGCAGGCCCGCTCCTTCCAGCCCGGCCCGGATCATCGCCAGGGTCGATCCCTTGCCGTTCGTCCCCGCGATGTGGATCACCGGCGGCAGGCGCAGATGCGGATCTCCAAGCGCGTCCAGCAGACGCCAGACCCGGTCGAGCGTCAGGTCGATCAGCTTGGGATGCAGCGACATCATCCGCTCGAGGATGACGTCCGATCCGGCGCGGCTCATGCCTTGGCCTTGTCCTTTTTCGCGTCCTTGCCGGGGTCCGTGCCTTCGTCGGCCTTGGGCGGATTGGCCGCAACCGGTTCCCCGGGCGCAGGCAGGTCGGCGACGACGGCCGGCGGCAGCCCCATCAGCATCCGCAAGATCGAGATCAACTCGTCGCGCATCGCGCGCCGGTCGGTCACCCGGTCCAGCATCCCGTGCTCCAGCAGGTATTCGGCGCGCTGAAAGCCTTCGGGCAGCTTTTCGCGGATCGTCTGTTCGATCACCCGCGGTCCGGCGAAGCAGATCAGCGCATTGGGTTCGGCGATCTGCACGTCACCCAGCATCGCGTAGGACGCGGTGACACCGCCGGTCGTGGGATGGGTCAGCACGACGATATAGGGCAGGCCTGCCTCTTTCAGCATCTGCACGGCGACGGTGGTCCGCGGCATCTGCATCAGGCTCAGGATGCCTTCCTGCATCCGCGCACCGCCCGCGGCCGAAAACAGGATCAGCGGGCGGCCCAGTTTCACGGCCTCTTCCGCGGCGGCGACGATGGCGTTGCCGACGAACATGCCCATCGAACCGCCCATGAAGGCGAAGTTCTGCGCAGCGGCCACCACCGGGGTCCGACCGATTTCACCACTGGCGACCAGCATCGCTTCGTGTTCGCCGGTGGCCTTTTGCGCGGCCTTCATGCGTTCGGGGTATTTCTTCTGGTCGCGGAACTGCAGCGGGTCCGCAACCGGTTCGGGCACCTTGACCTCGGAATAGACACCGCCGTCGAACAACGCGTGGAACCGTTCGCGCGGTGAAATATTCATGTGGTGGCCGCAATTGGTGCAGACGTTCAGATTGTCCGACACTTCGCGATGGAACAGCATCGTCCCGCATTCGTCGCACTTGGTCCACAGGTTCTCGGGCACTTCGCGGCGCGAGAAGATCGAATTGATCCGGGGACGGACGTAGTTGGTGATCCAGTTCATGCGAGTTCCGCTTTTTCGCCATGGATGCCCTGATCTATGCCGCCGCGCCCGGGAATGCAATCAGACGCGCAACGCGATGCGCGCGGCCAGCCAGCCGAGGATCAGCAGGATCAGATCCGCCGGCAGGATCATGGCGACCGCGGCTTCGTCTCCCGCACCAAAGGGCAATTGCCGCAGCGCCAGCCCCGACATCTCGCCCTGCAAGGAAGTGACGGCGATGGCGATGAAGTTGTTGACCAGATGCAGTGCGATGGCCGGACCCAGCGTGCCGGCGCGCGCGGTCAGGTCCGCGGCGATGACACCGAAAACCAGCGCCCACAGCATGACGACGACCGCGTTGCCGCCATACAGCAGGGGCGCGTAATGGCCGATGGCGAACAGCACCGACGGCACGCCGATCCAGATCGCCGGATGACGGAAGCGCGCCGCCAGTTGCGATTGCAGATAGCCGCGGAACAGCAGCTCTTCGCTGCCGGTCTGGATCAGCAGCGCCAGCAGCGTCACGGGCAGCAGCGCCAGCCACAAGCCCGGCGGCACACCCGGTACGGTATCCGACCAAAGTGGCCAGGGCGGCAACAGCGCCACCGCACCGTACAGCAGGGCCAGTGCCCCCAGCACGCGCAGCGCCTGCCGCAGGGCCAGCGGTACCGGGCCGATCAGGCTGACGAGCCCACGCCGGTGCAGCAGCCGCGCCGCCAGCACAGCGCCCAGCCCCATGCCGCCCAGCGATGTCAGCAGGATCAACAGCCCCATCGGCGTGCGCGCCGTCTCGACCTCGGCCAGGAACAGCCAGAACGCGTTTTCGTCCAGCGCGACCCGCGCGATGGCCAGCACCGATTGGCTGAGCCCGATGGTCACAGCGCCGGTCAGGATCACGCCCAGCACCAGCCGCCAAAGCTGTGCCGAAGGCCGGGCCGGGGCAACAAGGCGCGCGAAGGCAGCGTAGTTCATCAAGCGCGCGTCATGCCGGGCGCGTCGAAGCCTGCCGCAGCACGTCCAGATAGCCGGGTGCGACCGTCATCCGGTCGCCCAGCCCCTTGGCCTTCAGCATCGCGTGCAAGCGGGGCAGGTTGTGGGCGGGGATGTGCATCACCAGGTGGTGCTCGAGGTGGTAATTGACCCAGTAGGGCGCCAGCAGCAACCGCTCCAGCGGGCTGGCCAGCGTCGTGCGGGTATTGCGGAAAGGGTCGTCCGAAAACGCCACCGCGCCATGTTCGGCGATGTTGCGCACGCGCAGGACCAGCTGGAACCAGGTCAGCAGCGGCAGCACCCAGAAGGCCAGCCAGAACCACCAGGCACCGATCGCCCAGAACAGCGCAAGGATCACCGCGTTGGCGACGATGGCCTTGCCCAGTACCGGGCCGGAAAACGCCTGGGCCAGGTCCTGCGCCGAAGGCTGCCCTTCGACCTCGCCCGCCATCCTGAAGGCAAAGGCGATCTGCTGGGCGCGCTGCTTGATCCCGGTCTGGCCGGTGATGTCGCGGATCAGCTTGCGCCGCAGCGACGCGCGGGTGGTAGGAAAGGGTTTCGACAGGCGCAGGTCGGGGTCTCGGTCGGATTGCGTATAGCGGTGGTGGGTCAGGTGGTACCGCCGGTATTCCGGCAGGTCCGCCAGGATCGGGCGCCCGCACAACCAGTCGCCGGCGAATTCGTTCATCCAGCGCGTCTTGAACAGTGCGTTATGCGCGGCTTCGTGCATCAGGATCGCCAGGCCCAGCTGCCGCGAGCCGATCACCACCACGGCCAGCAGGAATGTCAGCGGGTTCGGCCACAGCGCGAACAGCGCCACCGATCCCAGGATCAGCCCCCAGCAATGCACCACCAGCCAAGCGCCCCAAAGGTCCGAGCGCGCCGAAAGGCTGCGGATTTCATCAGAGGTCAGAAAGGCTTTGCCGGGTGTCATGCCGCATTTTACCACATCACGCGCGGCTGGCGATGCAGAACCGACGATCCGCTTCATCTGGCGAATAATATCCCGGGGGAGCCGCCGCTTGCGGCGGCGGGGGCAGAGCCCCCGAAAACGCGAGACGCTTGTGCCCTCCCCGCCCCTTCGCTATTCCCGATCCAACGCATTTCCGGGAGAAGCCAGCATGCTCAAGCGCCCCTTCGACAAGTCCAAACTGCCCAGCCGCCACGTGACCGAGGGCCCCGCGCGGGCACCGCACCGGTCCTACTATTACGCGATGGGCATGACCGAAGAAGAGATCCACCAGCCGCTGGTCGGCGTGGCCACCTGCTGGAACGAGGCCGCGCCCTGCAACATCGCGCTGAACCGGCAGGCGCAGGCGGTCAAGATGGGGGTCAAGCAGGCCTTCGGCACCCCGCGCGAATTCACGACGATCACCGTGACCGACGGTATCGCGATGGGGCACGAAGGCATGCGCTCGTCGCTGGCCTCGCGCGAGGCGATCGCCGACACCGTCGAACTGACGATGCGCGGCCATTGCTACGACGCGATCGTCGGCCTGGCGGGTTGCGACAAGTCGCTGCCGGGCATGATGATGGCCATGGTGCGCCTGAACGTGCCGTCTGTCTTCATCTATGGCGGGTCGATTCTGCCGGGGCGGCTGAACGGCCAGGATGTCACCGTGCAGGACGTGTTCGAAGCGGTGGGCAAGCACCAGGCCGGGAACTACACCGATGCCGAGCTGGAAATTCTCGAACGCGTGGCCTGCCCGTCGGCCGGTGCCTGCGGCGGCCAGTTCACAGCCAACACCATGGCCTGCGTGTCCGAAGCGATCGGCCTGGCCCTGCCCAATTCGTCGGGAGCGCCGGCACCTTACGAAAGCCGCGACGCCTATGGCGAAGCATCCGGCCGTGCCGTGATGGACCTGCTGGAAAAGCGCATCCGCGCCCGCGATGTCGTCACCCGCAAATCGCTTGAGAACGCCGCCCGCGTGGTGGCCTGCACCGGCGGTTCGACCAATGCCGGGCTGCACCTTCCCGCCATCGCGCACGAGGCCGGGATCGACTTCTTCCTCGACGATGTCTGCGAGATCTTCCGCGACACCCCCTATTTCGTCGATCTCAAGCCCGGCGGCCAATACGTGGCCAAGGACTTGTACGAACAGGGCGGCGTGCCGGTCGTGATGAAGGAACTGCGCAAGGCGGGTCTGATCCACGAGGATTGCATCACCGCCACCGGTAACACCATCGGCGAGGAACTGGACAAGATCACCCGCGAAGCCGACGGCCGTGTGATCTATCCCATCGAAAAGCCGATCACCAAGACCGGCGGTGTCGTCGGTCTGAAAGGCAACCTCGCTCCGCAAGGCGCCATCGTGAAGGTCGCCGGCATGACCGAGGACGAACAGCGCTTCACCGGTCCGGCGCGTGTCTTCGAATGCGAGGAAGACGCCTTCGAGGCGGTCAAGAGCCGCGCCTACAAGGAAGGCGAGGTGATCGTCATCCGCAACGAGGGCCCCGCCGGCGGCCCCGGCATGCGCGAGATGCTGGCCACCACGGCGGCGCTGTCCGGCCAGGGCATGGGCAAGAAGGTGGCGCTGATCACCGATGGCCGCTTTTCCGGCGCGACGCGTGGCTTCTGCGTTGGCCATGTCGGCCCCGAAGCCGCGCATGGCGGCCCCATCGCGTTGCTGCGCGACGGCGACATGATCACCCTCGACGCGATCAAGGGCGAACTGTCGGTCGCCCTGTCGGACGAGGAACTGGCCGCCCGCAAGGCGGAATGGAAAGGCCCACGCGACACGATCTATGCCTCGGGCGCGCTGTGGAAATACGCCCAGCTTGTCGGCGAGACCTACAAGGGCGCGGTCACCCATCCCGGCGCCGAGGCAGAAAAGCATGTCTACGCGGATCTCTGAACGATGCGGGTTGCGGTCGCGGGCGCGCTGATCGGCATCGGACTGGGGCTCGGCGCCTGCGCCGAGCTGCCCGAGACCGCCACGCCGCCGCAACTCGCCGCTTCAGGCCCCGCAAGCGGCGGCCTGGCCGGCCTGTTCGAACGCAAACCGGCCGCCGATGACCGTGCGCGGTCCATCGCATTGAAACCGCTCGAGCAGGCCAGCCTGCTGGGTGGCGACGTGGTGGTGGCCGGTCCTCCGGGCTATTGCGTCGACCAGCGCACGCTGACCAGCCGCGGTGGACGCGGTTTCGCGATGATCGCCAGCTGCAATATCCTGTCGCGCGGTCAGACCGGCGACATCGTGGCGCCGGCTGTCGTGACGGTGACGGCGGGCGGGCGCGGCGCGGTGCAGGATTTGCCCAGCCCCGAAACCATCGCCGCAGAGCTTGGCGCCCCGCTGATCGGCCGATACGACCGTGACGGCGTGCGTCTCGCGCATCTGGCGACAGGGGGTGATGCGCTGTTTCCCGATGGCGACCCCCGGCACTGGCGCGGCGCCTTCGTGCAGGGCGATCGCATCGTCGGACTGGCCCTCTATGCGCCGAAAGGGCATCCGATCCTGTCGGGCGACAGCGGCGGCACGCTGTTGCGCGCGGTTCGCGCCCGGATCGCCGCATTGAGCAAGGGTTCGAGCGACCAGGACGCATCAACCGAAACGCGGTAGACCGGCATGTCACTCAACCGTTTATTCGGGCGTTAAGATTTGCAATAGTAAGTCAATCGCGGGGCAACGCCGCGAAGACTTGGGGCACGAGGGGCGCGGGACGCACACGAGATGGCAGGCGACAAACAGGGTTTGATCGACCGCACGATGCACGCCGCCGCGTTGCGCCGCTGGGCACGTGCGGCTCGGGCCGCAAAGGAAACCGACCTTCCCGAGCTGCGCGCGCAGCGCGCGCGCGCGCGGCGGCTGAAGACTCATCTCGACCAGTTGATCCATGTCGCCGACAACCGCCTCGCCCTGCCGGTGCTGGGCAACCAGAGCTTTCCGCGTCCGCATGATGCCGACTGGGCCTGGCGCCCGGAATTGTGGTGCGGCCCGCTGCCGGTGCCGGGTCTGAGTTCGGTGCAGTCGAAATCGATGTTGGGCAACGAGGTGACGCTGTTCCACGACTGCGCGCATTCCGAGATCACGCTCCGCCAGCTGCGCAACATGCGCGAAGCGGATCTGGCCGCCTTCGGCCTGCGGCTGGACGTGTTCAAGTTCGACGGCTCCTACCTGTCGCTGGCGGTCGATCTGCCCGAAATCGCGAGCCAGGGGCTGAAGCGCAAGCATCTGATCCGGCTGAACACCATCCTGGAGATGGAAAAGCGCATCGAGATATTCGCGAGGCTGAACATCAAGCACGGGCCGAATACCGAACAGGTGGTTCGCGAATTGCCGCTGCACCAGGACGATGTCGTCGTGGAGTTCGACCTGGCCTATACCAAGCTGAACGAAAAACGGGTCGAACGGATGTGGCTGGACCTGATCTTCGAAGGGCCGCAGATGAACCAGATCATCCTGCGGGACCTGACCTTGAGCCGGCGCAAGCGCGCCGAGCTGTGACCATGGGGACGGGAATGAGCGCGTATCACCTGACCAAGACCCGCTTCAAGGAAGGCAGCTGGGAAGGTCTGCTGGTAACCAGGGATGCCGAGGCGCCGCCACCCGAGATCGCGGTGACCCTGCGCGACCAGTCGGTCCGGGGCGTCACGGTGACCGAAACGTCCGAACCGGGCCGTTGGGTGGTCGAAGTGCCGGTGCCGATCGAGGCCGTGGGCGACGGCGTGCAGACCTTTCTCATCCTCGACGCGGCCGCGGACAGCGTTCTTGACAGCTTTACCCTGATGGCGGGCGAGGTGCTGGATGACGACATCCGCACCGAGGTCGATCTGCTGCGCGCTGAGCTCGACATGCTGAAACGCGCCTTCCGCCGCCATTGCCTGGAAACCATGTGACCCGGGATTGACGCCTGACCGGCACCGCGCCACCCTGCGGCTCCGGTTTCCAGGAGCATTCATGTCGCCGCTGCCCAGCATCGCCTTCAAACTCAGCGCGGTGCTGCTGTTCACGATCATGGCGTCCTTCATCAAGGCGACAGCGGATGTCGTGCCGCCGGGCGAGGCGGTGTTCTTCAGATCGTTCTTTGCGCTGCCGGTCATCGTGCTGTGGCTGGCCTGGCGCGGCGATCTGGCGACCGGGCTCAGGGCCAAGCGGCCGCTGGGCCATGTCTGGCGCGGCGTGATCGGCGTGTCTTCGATGATCTGCGGTTTCGCCGCCCTGGGCCTTCTGCCGCTGCCCGAGGTCACGGCCCTGGGCTATGCCGCGCCGCTGATGACGGTGATCTTCGCCGCGTTCCTTTTGGGCGAAAGGCTGCGGGTCTTCCGCATATCGGCGGTGATCCTGGGCCTTGCGGGTGTCGCGATCGTGCTTTGGCCGCGGCTGACGCTCGACTCTGTCACCAGCTCGGCGCAGCTGGGTGTCGCGCTGGTGCTGATTTCTGCCGCCCTGCGCGCCTTGGCACAGATCCACATCCGCCGCCTGGTGCAGACCGAACAAACCTCGGCCATCGTGTTCTATTTCTCGCTGACCGCGACGCTGGCCTCTTTGCTGACGATCCCCTTCGGCTGGACCGTTCCCGACCCGGCTTCGGCGGCGATGCTGGTGGGCGCCGGGCTGATCGGGGGCGTGGCGCAGATCCTGCTGACCTCGGCCTATCGCGGTGCCGAGGCGGCGCTGCTTGCACCGTTCGATTATGCCTCGATCCTTTTCGCCATCATCATCGGATACGCCGTGTTCGACGAGGTGCCGGGCGGATCGGTGCTGACCGGCTCGGCGGTGATCGTCGCGGCTGGCATCCTGATCATCTGGCGCGAACGCCAACTGGGCCTGAAGCGCGGCAAGGCACGTCCCGGCCTGACCCCGCAGGGCTGAGCCGCTCAGAGATCAAAGGCTTCGGCCAGCCAATAGGCCGGGCGCAACAGGGCGCGGCGAAACCGCCCCAACGGGAACCGGCCCGGCGGTGCGGCCATGACGGCGGGAACGTCGTTGCGCCCCAGAACCGTTGCGGCCACCAGCTTGCCCGCATGGCTGCCCATTGCCACTCCGTTGCCGTGATAGCCAAGCGCGGCGAACAGTCCCGGATGGTCGGGCACCGGACCCACGAACGGTCTGAGTTCAGGCATCAGGCAGACCAGCCCGGACCATTCGTGGGTGATCTCCACATCCGCCCAGGCCGGAAACAGCCGCGCGAAATCGGCCCGGATCTTGTGCGAAATCGCCGCCTGCGCGCGCGGTGTGGCCCGCAGGCCGCCGCGCATCCCGAACAGGAACCGTCCATCGGGCATCAGCCGGAAATAATGCAGCAGCCTGCGGGAATCGTAAGCCATCTGTGCGCTGGTCCACCCTTGTGCCGCCTGTTCGCCTTCGCTCAGCGGCCGCGTGACGATCACGCTGGATTGCGCCGGCAGATAACGGCCGCGCAGCCAGTCGGGGATGTCTTCGGACGAATAGCCGTTGGTCGCCACGACAACGCGCCCGGCCAGCACACCCCCGGTCGGTGTGACGACCCGCCATCCCGCGCGTTCCGGCAGCACAGCGGTTGCCGGACTGCCGGCGAAAAGGCGGGCACCGGCACGCAGCGCGGCCTGTGCAAGGCCGGCGTGATACTTGCGCGGGTTCAATGCAAAGCCCAGCGGGATCGTCAGCGCGCCGTACCAATCGCCGCCCAGGCCGTGATCGCGCAGCGCGTCGCGGCCGATCAGTTGCGGCGACACGCCGTAGCCTTGCGTCTTGTCCGCGATCTGTCGGGCATCTGCCTGCATTTGCCGCCAGGCACGGGGCGCGTGGGCCAACAGGGTTTCGCCGACGGAATGCCGGTCGACCTGAATGCCGAAACGGTCGATCAGAGCTTCGACCGTCCGGATCGCGTCGATCTTCGTCGTCTTCCACCGGGCCAGCCCGTCTGCGCCGAAACGCTTGCGCAGCGCGGTGTCGCTGGCCTTCGCCCCGCCCAGGCAGCAGAACCCGCCATTGCGGCCCGATGCGCCCCAGCCGGGATGTTCCGCTTCCAGCAGGGCAACCGACGCCCCGCCCTCGGCCAGGTGCAGCGCCGCGGACAGGCCGGTATACCCGCCGCCAATGACCGCGACATCCGCGGTCATGTCCCCGTCGATACTGGGCCAATGGTCCCCAGCGACGGTGTCGGCCCACCAGCAGCGGCCCTGCGGGCCATAGGCGGCGGGCTCGTAGATCCGGATCATGCAGCCCGTTCGGCGGCCTGCATATCGCGTGCCTGGTTCACCGCCGCGCGCTTGGAAATCAGCGATGCGGTGATCACCGCCACCGTCACCAGGCCGATCATGATCGTCGAAAGCGCGTTGATCTCGGGGCTGACGCCCAGCCGAACCGCCGAAAAGATCTTGATCGGAAGGGTGGTGGCGCCGGGCCCCGAGGTGAAGGACGCGATGACCAGGTCATCCAGTGACAGGGTGAAGGCCAGCAGCCAGCCTGAAATCACCGCCGGTGCGATGATCGGCAGCGTCACCAGGCGGAACGCCTCGAACGGCGAGGCACCAAGATCCAGCGCCGCCTCTTCCAGCGACTGGTCAAAGCCGGTCAGGCGCGAGGATACAACGACCGACACGTAGCACATGGCAAAGGTGGTGTGCGCCAGCACGATGGTCAGGATTCCGCGGTCCAGGTTGATGCCGATGAAGAGCAGCAGCAGCGACAGGCCGGTGATGACCTCGGGCATGACCAGTGGCGCATAGATCATTCCCGAAAACAGCGTCCGGCCGGTAAAGCGACCGGCGCGCACCAGCACATAGGCCGCCATCGTGCCCAGCACGGTGGCCAGGGTCGAGGAAAAGAACGCCACCCGCAGCGTCACCCATGCGGCATCCAGGAACTCTTCGTTGCGGAACAGCTCGCCATACCACTTGGTCGAGAAACCGGCCCAGACGGTGACAAGCCGCGACTCGTTGAAGCTGTAGATGACCAGGATGATCATCGGCAGGTAGAGAAAGGCAAAGCCCAGCGTCAGCGACGTGGCGTTGAACCAGGAAAACCGTCTCATTGGTCCGCCTCTCTCGCGCGCTGCTCGTTCCGCTGGAACAGGATGATCGGCACGATCAGGATCAACAGCAGGATGACCGCCACCGCCGAGGCCACCGGCCAGTCGCGGTTCGAGAAGAATTCCTCCCACAACACCTTGCCGATCATCAGCGTCTGCGAGCCGCCCAGCAGCGACGGAATGACGAATTCGCCCAGGGCGGGAATGAAGACCAGGAAACACCCTGCGATGATCCCGTTGCGCGACAGCGGCACGGTGATCAGCCAGAACGCCTTGGCACGCGAACAGCCAAGGTCTTCGGCCGCCTCGATCAGCGACTCGTCCAGCTTTTCCAGCGCCGCGTAGATCGGCAGGATCATGAACGGCAGATAGGTGTAGACGATGCCGATATAGACCGCGGTGTTGGTGTTGAGGATGGTCAGCGGCGCCGAAATGATCCCCAGAGCCATCAGGAACTGGTTGAGAACCCCTTCGGTCGACAGGATGCCCATCCAGGAATAGACCCGGATCAGAAAGCTGGTCCAGAACGGCAGGATCACCAGCATCAACAGGGTCGGGCGCCATTCCGGTGCTGCGCGCGCCATGCCGTAGGCGATGGGATACCCCACCAGCAGCGTCAGCAAAGTCGAGATCGCCGCGATCTGGGCCGAACTCAGATACGCTTTCCAATACAGGTCGTCGCTGGCCAGAAAGGCGAAATTCTCGAAATCCAGCTCGGACAGGAAAGCGCGGATGCCCGCCCAGCCCTCGGACAGGTCAAGCTGCGGAAAATAGGGCGGGCGCGCCAGCGCCGTATCCGACAGCGAGATCTTGAGAACGATCAGGAACGGCACAAGGAACAGTGCCAGCAGCCAGATGTAAGGGACGGCGATCAGGATCCAGCGGCGCATCGGTCAGGTCTCGAGCACGACACCGGCGGTGTCGGTAAAGCTGACCCAGACCGCATCGTTCCAGGTGATGTCGCGCCGCGCGATCCGCCGCGTGTTGGTCATCTGCGCCTTGATCATGCCGCCGCCATCCAGTTCGACATGATAGGTCGAAAGGTTGCCCAGATAGCCGATATCGACGACCTTGCCGCGCAGCGCATTGGCGGCGTTGGGCTTGTCCTTGGCAATCGTGATCTTCTCCGGGCGCAGGGCCAGCGTGACCGGCCTGCCATCCAGTTCCGCCGCCCCGTTCGACGCGATAAGCCGGGGCTGGCCTTCGGCCCATGCAATTTCGATCCCGCCGCCGGCAATGGTGATCGACGCCGTCTGGGCGGTGCCCGAACTGGCGTCCGGTGCCGGTAGCCTGGCCTGGTCTCCGGTTTCGCGCGGGCCGAGTATCGGGCTGAGCACGGTGTCATGCAGCCATTCGCCCAGAGCGTTGGGCATCGGCTTGCGTTCGCCGCTGTCCGTTTCGGGTTCGGCGGTCTTGACGGGTGCCGCGGGTTTGCTTCCGGCGCGCTTGTAGGCGGTGCCTTCGATCAGGTTCACGTCACCGATGAAATCCGCGACGTAGCGCGAATTCGGCGCCTCGTAGATCACTTCGGGCGTGGCGACCTGCACGATCCGGCCCTCATCCATCACCGCGACCCGGCTCGCCACCGTCATCGCCTCTTCCTGGTCATGGGTGACGATCACGAAGGTCGTGCCGGTCTTTTCCTGGATGTCCATCAACTCGAACTGCGTTTCCTCGCGCAGCTTGCGGTCCAGCGCGCCCAGCGGTTCGTCCAGCAGCAGCAGCTTCGGCGCCTTGGCCAGCGACCGTGCCAGGGCCACGCGCTGGCGCTGGCCGCCGGAGATCTGGTGCGGCTTGCGATGGGCGAACTTCTCCAGCCGGGTCAGGCGCAGCATTTCGTCGACGCGGGCTGCGATGGCATCCTTGTCGCGGCTTTCGCGGCGCAGCCCGAAAGCGATGTTGTCCCAGACCGACAGGTGGGGAAAAAGCGCATAACTCTGGAACATCATGTTCACCGCACGCTTGTTCGGCGGCACCCCGTCGATGTTCTTGCCCGCCAGCTGGATATGGCCCTCGGTCGGTTCCTCGAACCCCGCCAGCATCCGCATCATCGTGGTCTTGCCGCAGCCCGATGGGCCGAGCAGGGCAAAGAACTCCTGTTCGTAGATATCCAGCGTCAGGTTGTCGATCGCGGTGAAGTCGCCGAACCGTTTGGTGACGTTCTGAAAGCGGATCAGCGGTTCGACCGACGGGTCGTTCCAGGGGGCGAATTCAGCGGAATTGACCATGGCTGGCGGTCTCCATCCTGGGCGCTGCGGAAATAACGGGGGGCGGCCGCATAGCACGACCGCCCCGCAAATGATCGGATCAGGTACCCGATTTCACCTTGGTCCACAGCCGCGTCAGGGTGCGCTGTTCCTTGGGCGGGAACGGCGTCGTGGTATACAGGCGATCCAGCGCCTCGGCATCCGGGTAGATCGCGGTATCGCCGATCACGTCCTCGACCAGGAATTCCTGCGATGCCTTGTTGCCGTTGGCGTAATAGACATAGTTCGATGCCGCCGCCATGTTCTGCGCGTCCATGATGAAATTCAGGAACACGTGCGCGGCTTCGGGGTTCGGCGCGTCCACCGGGATCGCCATCTGGTCGAACCACATCAGCGCGCCTTCCTTGGGCGCGTTATAGGCGATCTCGACCCCGTTATCGGCCTCGGCCGCACGGTCGCGCGCCTGCAGGATGTCGCCGGACCAGCCGAACGCCACGCAGATGTCACCGTTGGCCAGCGCGTTGATGTATTCCGAGCTGTGGAACTTCTGCACATAGGGGCGCACGGCCATCAGCACCTCTTCGGCCTTGGCCAGTGCCTCGTCGTCCTTCCGGTCCGGGTCAAGCCCGGAATAGGCAAGCGCGGCCGGAACGACTTCGACCGGGGCGTCGATCAGATGCACGCCGCACGTGGCCAGTTTTTCCATGTTGGCCGGATCGAAGATCATCGCCAGGCTGTTGATCGGTGCGCCTTCGCCCAGCACTTCGGTCACCTTGCCGACATTCACGCCGATCCCGGTGGTGCCCCACATGTAGTTGATCGAGTATTCGTTGCCCGGATCATAGACCGCCGTGCGCTTGGAGATGACGTCCCAGAGGTTGACCGCGTTCGGCAGCTTCGACATGTCCAGCTTCTGGAACGCGCCGGCCGATATCTGGCGCTGCAAAAAGGTGCCGGTGGGCACCACGACATCATAGCCCGAACCGCCGGCCAGCATCTTGGTTTCCAGAACCTCGTTGCTGTCGAATACGTCGTAGATCAGGTCGATCCCGGTCTCGGCTTCGAACTTTTCAAGCAGGCTTTCGTCGATATAGTCCGACCAGTTGTAGACCCGGACCTCTTCGGCGGCAGCGAAGGTCGCCGCTGTTGCGAGGACCGCAGTCATGCTCGTGAGTGGTTTCATCTCGTGCTCCCGTTGGACAGGGCCGGCGCCCTGCGTATTCGTTTTTGATCAAACATTGCCTTGTCCGGCAACTTGCGCGATGTTTCCACGCGCCGCGACCCTGTGCAAGACGCGTCGGAAAGGCGGCGGGGCAACCGGAGGCCTTCGGTGAACAAATCGGCAGCTCTTTCGACCGGATCGGGCCTTCCGGCTCATGAGACGGCCTATCGGACGCTGCGTGACCTCGTGCTTTTCGGCGCGTTGGCGCCGGGTGATTCGGTCACCATCCAGGGCTTGATCGAAGTCACCGGCCTGGGCATGACGCCGATCCGCGAGGCATTGCGCCGTCTGACTGCCGAGGGCGCCTTGAAAGCGCAAGACAACAGGCGGATCGTTGTCCCGGTTCTGGATGCCGCGGCCCTCGAAGAATTGCGCCTCGCCCGGCTCCTGCTGGAACCGCGCCTGGCCGAGAAGGCGGCAAAACGCGCCTCGCGGGATGATCTCGAGACGCTCCAGGCGACGGATGCGCGGCTCGATACCGCGATCCGCAAGGGCGATGTAGGCGGATACCTGCGCGAAAACCATGCCTTTCACCAGGGGCTGAACGCGATTGCCGATGCACCGATCCTTGCGTCACTGTCCGCGTCGCTGTGGTTGCGGTTCGGCCCCAGCTTGCGCGTCGTCTGCGGACAGACCGGGACGCGGGCGCTGCCGGACCGCCACAAGGACATCGTCGCCGCCCTGTCCGCAGCCGACGCGCAAGCTGCCGCGCAGGCGGTCGAAGAGGACATCCACCAGGGCATGGACATGATGGTTCAGTCGCTGCCGGACCTTTTGCCTTGATCCGGCGCTGTTCTTGATCGCTTCTGCCGATTCGATTGACAGCGCACAATTTGATCATATTCTCGCGCCATACCTGCCCGGAGGCCGTTTCATGTCTGTTCTTTCGCCCAATACGCCCACCGCCGAATTGCAGCGCATCGACGCCGCACACCACATGCATCCGTTCACCCACAATCAGGGATTGGCGGACAAGGGCGCGCGGGTCATCACCCGTGCGAACGGCTGCTGGCTGACCGACAGCAACGGCAACCGGATGCTGGACGGGATGGCCGGGTTGTGGTGCGTCAATGTCGGCTACGGCCGGACCGAACTGGCCGATGCGGCGCATCGCCAGATGCTGGAATTGCCGTTCTACAACACCTTTTTCCAGACCACCCACATACCGGCGCTGGCGCTGGCGCAACGCCTGGCCGAATTGGCGCCGGGCGACCTGAACCACGTGTTCTTCGCCGGATCGGGTTCCGAAGCGAACGATACAAATCTCCGCATGGTCAGGACGTATTGGTCCGAAAAGGGTCAGCCCGAGCGGCAGATCATCATCAGCCGCTGGAACGGCTATCACGGCTCGACCGTCGGGTCGGGCAGCCTGGGCGGCATGAAGGGGATGCACGAACAGGGCGGCATGCCGATCCCCGGCATCCACCATATCAACCAGCCCAACTGGTGGCTGGAAGGCGGCGACATGACGCCCGAGGAATTCGGCCTGGCCCGCGCCCGCGAGCTGGAAGAGGCGATCGAAGAGCTTGGCCCTGACAAGGTTGCCGCCTTCATCGCAGAACCGATCCAGGGCGCCGGTGGCGTCATCATCCCGCCGGAAACCTATTGGCCCGAGATCCAGCGCATCGTCGACAAATACGGCATCCTGCTGATCGCCGACGAGGTGATCTGCGCCTTCGGTCGCACCGGCAACTGGTTCGGCAGCCAAACCATGGGCATTCGTCCTCATATCATGACGATCGCCAAGGGCCTGTCCTCGGGTTACCAGCCGATCGGCGGGTCCATCGTCTGCGACGAGGTCGCCGAGGTGATCGATGCGACCGAATTCAACCACGGCTACACCTATTCCGGCCACCCGGTTGCTTGTGCCGTCGCGCTGGAAAACCTGCGCATCCTCGACGAAGAGGGTATCGTCACCAGGGTCCGCGAGGAAACCGCGCCGTATCTCAAGGAACGGTTCGAGACGCTAACCGACCACCCGATGGTGGGCGAGGCCAAGATCGTCGGCATGATGGGGTCGATCGCGCTGACACCGGACAAGGCCGCCCGCGCGCCCTTTGCCTCGGACGCCGGGACGGTGGGTTACCTGTGCCGGGAACGTTGTTTCAACAACAACCTCGTGATGCGCCACGTCTATGACCGGATGATCATTTCGCCACCGCTCATCATCAGCCGCGAAGAGATCGACACCCTGATCGAACGCGCCTGGCAGAGCCTGGACGAGACCATGGCCGAGGCCAAGGCACAGGGGTTGATGAAAGCCGGCAAACGGGGCTGAGATCAGTCGACGCGCTGCGGTGCGCCGGTGGCCATGTTGGTCCCGATATGCGGTTTCTGGGCGGCTTTCCACGCCGCCATCCCGCCACCCATATGGGCGATCCTGTCAAAGCCGGCCTCGATCGCGGCGCGTGCCACCTTTTCCGACCGGACACCCGAGCCGCAATGGAAGACGATGCGCTTGTCCGATTGGCCGGGCAGGGCCTGAGCATCGAAGAACGACATCGGCATCAGCAGCGCGCCGGGGATATGTTCGAACATGAACTCTTGCGGCGTGCGCACGTCGATCAGCACGATCTCGCGTTTTTCCAACGCGCTGGCAACCTCATCCACATCCCAGGTTTCAAATGTCGCGGTGCCGACGGTCTCGGTTTTCATGGCGCTCTCCTGTCTGCGTCGCCTCAATCTGAGCATTCGCGGCGGGCCTTGCAACCTTGTCGGCGCTCGGGTCTGGTGGGTGCGGGCCGCAACCGGCTACACCGGCCCAAAGCAGGAGCTGCACCATGTATGACCTTGCCGCTTTCGGCGCCTGGGCCGAGTTCGCCATTCGCTGGCTGCACGTGATCACCGCGATCGCCTGGATCGGTTCATCCTTTTATTTCATCGCGCTTGATCTGGGCCTGCACCGTGATCGCAACCTGGCCACCGGTGCCGATGGCGAAGAATGGCAGGTGCATGGTGGCGGGTTCTACCACGTGCAGAAATACCTTGTCGCACCCGCTTCGATGCCCGACGGGCTGGTCTGGTTCAAATGGGAAAGCTATTCGACCTGGCTGTCGGGGTTCGCCCTGTTGGCGGTGGTCTACTACCTGGGCGCCGAATTCTATCTGATCGACCCCAACGTGATGGACCTCGGCGTTTGGCAAGCCGTGGCGATTTCCATCGCGTCGCTGGCGCTTGGCTGGGTGATCTACAACACGCTGTGCAAGCTGTTCGTCGACGCCAACCAGACCGGGCTGATGCTGGCGCTGTTCGTCGTCCTGGTGGCGATGGCCTGGGGCTATACGCAGGTGTTTTCCGGCCGCGCCGCGTTGCTGCACCTGGGCGCCTTCACCGCCACGATCATGAGCGCCAATGTGTTCTTCATCATCATCCCGAACCAGAAGATCGTCGTGGCCGACCTGATCGCCGGGCGCAAACCGGATGCGAAATACGGCAAGATCGCCAAGCAGCGGTCGACCCACAACAATTACCTGACCTTGCCGGTGATCTTCCTGATGCTGTCGAACCACTATCCCCTGGCCTTCGCCAGCGACTGGAACTGGGTGATCGCCAGCCTGGTGTTCCTGATGGGCGTGACGATCCGGCATTTCTTCAATTCGATGCATGCGCGCAAGGGGATGCCGTGGTGGACCTGGGGCGCGACGGCAGCGCTGTTCCTGCTGATCGTCTGGCTGTCGACGGCACCTCTGGCGCGCGATGAGACCCGGCTGTCGTCGACCGCGCAGCGCTTTGCGCAGGCCGATGGATTTGCAGAGGTCACGGATATCGTGCTGGGCCGGTGTTCGATGTGTCACGCGGCGGAACCGGCCTGGGACGGGCTGCACTGGGCGCCCAAGGGTGTTCATCTTGAGACCGAGGCGCAGATCGCGCATCACGCGCGCGAGATATATCTGCAGTCAGGGCTGAGCCACGCGATGCCGCCAGCCAATTTGTCCTGGATGGAACAGACCGAACGCGCCGCGATCCGCGATTGGTATCGCTCGGCATCCGGTGGATGATGGGGCGCTAGGGGTCTAGCGCCGGCTTTTGACCAACGAAATCGGGCGGAACCAGGTCCGCGCGAAGGGTTCCCCGTATACGGAGACGATGGTTTCGTAGGTGATCAGTGGGACGAGCATGGTTCTGCCTCGAGACTCATAACAGTTGCCTGTGTGAAGCAATTGTAGCGCAATATTGTTGCCTAAAAAATACTACTTTTGTTCAAAAGTTATGCGCCTGTGTTACGGCTGCGTGATAGAACATTTCGCGATATTCCGTTCCAGAATCGCGGTTTGCCTGCTAGATGTAGGTGAATGACGACCCATGACCCCAATATCCGCCCTGTAATCCGTCAGTTGGACGAAGCCGCGATCAACCGGATCGCGGCGGGTGAGGTCGTTGAACGGCCCGCTTCGGCGGTCAAGGAACTGGTCGAGAACGCCATCGATGCCGGGGCGTCGCGTATCACCGTCGATATCGCGGACGGTGGCAAGACGCTGATCCGGGTCACCGACGATGGCTGCGGCATGACCGCCGACGACTTGCCGCTTGCGTTGTCCCGCCACGCGACATCCAAGATAGACGGCACCGATCTGCTGAACATCCGGTCCTTCGGATTCCGGGGCGAGGCACTGCCGTCGCTGGGTGCCGTCGGACGCCTGACGATCCAGAGCCGCGCGCGCGGAGCCGAGGCGGTGGAATTGTCGGTCAGTGGTGGCCGGCCCGGATCGACCCGGCCCTGTGCCTTGAACGCGGGGACGGTCGTCACCCTGCGCGATTTGTTCTTCGCCACGCCCGCCCGGCTCAAGTTCCTGCGCACCGACCGGGCCGAAACCCAGGCCATCGGCGACGTGATGCGAAAGCTGGCCATGGCGGAGCCCGCCATCGGGTTCAGCCTGCGCGATGTCTCGGGCGGCGAAGCGCGCGAGACCTTTCGGGCCGACCCCGAGCCCGGCGATCTGTTCGGCGCGCTGCGCGGACGGCTGGCAAAGGTCATGGGCACGGCATTCATCGAAAACGCACTGGCCATCGAAGCCACGCGCGAAGGTATCCGCCTGACCGGGTATGCCGCCCTGCCGACCTATTCCCGCGGCTCGGCGGTGGCGCAATACCTGTTCGTGAACGGCCGCCCGGTGGCCGACAAGATGCTGCTTGGCGCGTTGCGCGGGGCCTATGCCGATTTCCTCGGCCGCGATCGCTATCCGGCGGTGGCGCTGTTCCTGGATTGCGACCCTCAACTTGTCGACGTCAACGTGCACCCCGCCAAGTCTCAGGTGAGGTTCCGCGAACCGGGCCTGGTGCGCGGACTGATCGTCACCGCGTTGCGCCATGCCCTGGCCGAGGCCGGGCACCGGGCTTCGACCACGGTCGCCGGGGGTACGCTGGGGGCGATGCGCCCTGAACCGACGCAGCCCCGTATCTATCAGATGGACCGCCCGTTTTCGGGCGCGCGGCCGACGCCTTACCAGTCGCCGTCGCCCGGCTTTGCCGAGATGGCGCAGGATTTTTCCGGCCGAGTGGTCGAGCCGGATGCGCCCGGGACAGATGCAGCCCCGCAAGAAACGTTGCCCCTGGGTGCCGCACGGGGACAAGTGCACGAGAACTACATCATTGCCCAGACAGCCGATGGCATGGTCATCGTCGACCAGCACGCGGCGCACGAACGCCTGGCTTATGAGCGGCTGAAACGACAGATGGCGGAAAAGGGTGTCGCCGCTCAGGCGCTGCTGATCCCCGAGATCGTCGACCTTTCGGTGGACGATCGCGCCCGGTTGCTGGACGCTGCCGAGGACCTGTCGCGGATGGGCCTGACCGTCGAAGCCTTTGGCGGCAGCGCCGTTGCGGTGCGCGAAACCCCGGCGATCCTGGGCGAAGTCGACGCGCGCAAGCTGGTCGAGGATATCCTCGACGACCTTGCCGATCTCGGCCAGTCAAGCCGCGTACAGGCGCGGGTCGAAGCGATCCTGTCGCGCATGGCCTGCCACGGGTCGATCCGCTCGGGCCGCCGGATGCGCGCCGAAGAGATGAACGCGCTGCTGCGGGAAATGGAAGCGACGCCGCATTCCGGCCAGTGCAACCACGGCCGGCCCACCTATGTCGAACTCAAGCTGGCCGATATCGAACGGCTGTTCGGACGCACATGATCCAGGTCGGTAACGCCTCGTTCTCGCTCGAAGACCCGCTGGTGCTGGCCACGCTCGCCGCGGCCGCAGTATCGATCGTCATTCTGATTCTGCTGATTCTTGCGGTGCGCGCCGCAGGCCGGTCGGCACGCCTGGCCGAACCCCTGGCCTATCAGATCGCGCAACTGGGCCAGCGTGTGCAGGGGCTGGGAGAAGGGCAGGAACGACTGACCGGCGGGTTGACCCACGTGTCCGAGGCGCAGGCCCAAAGCCAGAGCGCGATGCTGCAACTGATGGAGCGGCGCCTGGCCGAGGTGCAGGAACGGATGACCGAGAACCTTTCGGGTTCGGCCCGCAGCACCGCGCAATCGCTTGGGGAATTGCAGCACCGGCTGGTGGCCATAGACAAGGCGCAGGACAACATCACCAAGCTGTCCGGCGATGTGTTGACGCTGCAGGACATCCTGTCGAACAAGCAGACCCGCGGTGCGTTCGGAGAAATCCAGTTGCACGATATCGTGCAAAAGGCCCTGCCATCGGACAGCTATACCTTCCAGGCGACGCTTTCGAACGGTCGTCGCGCGGATTGCCTGATCCACCTGCCGAATCCGCCCGGCCCCATTGCAATCGACAGCAAGTTCCCGCTGGAAGCCTATGAGGCGCTGCGCCGGGCCGAGACGCAGGAGCAAGTGAACCGCGCCGCGCAGGCGCTGCGCCTGGCCGTCCGCAAACACATTCGCGACATTTCCGAGCGGTATATCATCGAAGGCGAAACCGCCGACGGTGCGCTGATGTTTCTGCCTTCAGAGGCGGTCTACGCCGAGTTGCATGCCAACTTTCCCGAAGTCGTTCGCGACGGTTTCGCAGCGCGGGTCTGGATCGTGTCACCGACCACCTGCATGGCAACGCTGAACACGATGCGTGCGATCCTCAAAGATGCGCGGATGCGCGAACAGGCCGGAACCATCCGCCGGGAACTGGCGTTGCTGTTCCAGGATGTGGAACGACTGGGCACACGCGTGGATAGCCTGGACCGGCATTTCGGTCAGGCCGCCAAGGATATCGCCGATATCAAGATCAGCGCCGACAAGGCAGGTCGACGCGCACGGCGACTGGACAACTTCGATTTCGAAGAGCTTGGGCAGGACGGCGACTCTTCCGTCGTCAAGCTGCCAAAGTCATCCTGACCGCGGAACGCGCGCTGCGCTGCAGAAATGTTTAGCCTTAAACAAACCGGCATGCGTCAGGCGCATGGCGGTTCTGCGCTGCGGCATCTGCCGCTAGGTCAGCATGCCTGATATTCCGCGTTTCAATTCCGGAGGCGAACTCCGGTATAGTGATTTGACCCGATGAAGCTTCGCGCGAATCGGTTGTTTGTTTAAGGGTAAACCAACCAACGCGCCGAACAGCGCCCTTAGGGAAGAGGACTCATGAAGGACCAGCCTGATATCGATCCGGTCGAATCCCAGGAATGGCAGGAAGCTATCGAAGACGTCATCCTGCGCGACGGCGCGGATCGCGCGCACTACCTGCTCGACAAAGCCGTGCAGCAGGCCCGCGCCGCGGGCGCCAAGCTGCCTTTTTCGGCGACGACGCCGTATCAGAACACCATTTCCACCGATGACGAAGTCGACATCCCCGGCGACACCGAAATGGAATGGCGGATCCGCACGATCAATCGCTGGAATGCCATGGCGACCGTGGTCAAGCGCAACAAGGTAAGCAGCGAATATGGCGGTCATATCGCGTCCTTCGCATCCTCTGCGGCGCTCTACGATATCGGACTGAACCACTTCTGGCGGTCAAAGTCGGCGATCCATGGTGGCGACCTGGTCTTCTTCCAGGGCCACGTTGTGCCCGGCATCTACGCGCGGTCCTTCATGGAAGGCCGGATCAGCGTCGACCAGCTGGAAAACTTCCGCTCCGAGGTTTCGGGTGGCGGTTTGTCGTCCTACCCGCACCCATGGCTGATGCCGGATTACTGGCAGTTCCCGACCGTGTCGATGGGTCTGGGTCCGCTGATGGCGATCTACCAGGCACGGTTCATGAAGTACCTGCACAACCGGGGCCTGATCGACGCCGCCGACCGCAAGGTGTGGGCCTTCCTCGGCGATGGCGAGATGGACGAACCGGAATCGCTCGGCGCGATCGCACTGGCCGCGCGCGAAGGGCTCGACAACCTGATCTTCGTGGTGAACTGCAACCTGCAGCGCCTGGACGGCCCGGTGCGTGGCAACTCCAAGATCGTGCAGGAGCTCGAGGGCAATTTCCGCGGCTCGGGCTGGGATGTCATCAAGCTGCTTTGGGGCAAGGGCTGGGACGAACTGCTGGAAAAGGATACCAGCGGCAAGCTGCGCCAGTTGATGGACGAAACCATCGACGGCGACTACCAGACGTTCAAGTCGAAGGACGGCGCCTATATCCGCAAGCATTTCTTCGGCAAGTATCCCGAAACCGCGGCGTTGGTCGAAGACTGGACCGACGATCAGATCTGGGCGCTGCGCCGCGGCGGCCACGACCCCAAGAAGGTCTACAACGCGTTTTTGCGCGCCACAAAGGCCGAGGGTCAGCCGACCGTCCTGCTGGTCAAGACCGTCAAGGGCTATGGCATGGGCACCGCCGGTGAGGGGCAGAACACCACCCACCAGCAGAAGAAGATGCAGCTGGACCAGCTCAAGGCGATGCGCGACCGGTTCCAGATCCCGGTCACCGACGAAGAGCTTGAAAAGGACATCCCCTTTGTCACGCTGAACAACGCGCAAAAGGCCTATCTGGCCGAAAAGCGCCAGGCTCTGGGGGGCGAGTTCCCGAAACGCAACACCGTCGCACCCAAGCTGGAAGTGCCGCCGCTCGAGTCGTTCAAGGGACAGCTGGAATCGACCGGCGACCGCGAGATTTCGACGACGATGGCCTTTGTCCGCATCCTGACCACGCTGCTGCGCGACAAGAAGGTGGGCAAGAACGTCGTGCCGATCGTGCCCGACGAAAGCCGCACCTTCGGCATGGAAGGCCTGTTCCGGTCGGTCGGTATCTACAACCCGCTGGGGCAGAACTATACCCCGCAGGACGCCGACCAGATGATGTTCTACAAGGAAAGCAAGGACGGTCAGGTCCTGCAGGAAGGCATCAACGAAGCCGGTGCCATGGCCGACTGGATCGCCGCCGCCACGGCGTACAGCAACCACGGCGTGCCGATGATCCCGTTCTACATCTACTATTCGATGTTCGGGTTCCAGCGGATCGGCGACCTGGCCTGGGCTGCCGGTGACAGCCGCGCGCGTGGCTTCATGCTGGGCGGGACTGCCGGGCGCACCACGCTGAACGGCGAAGGCCTGCAGCACGAGGACGGCCACAGCCACATCCTGGCCGGCACGATCCCCAACTGCATCAGCTATGATCCGACCTTCAGCTACGAGGTTGCCGTCATCGTTCAGAACGGGCTCAAGCGGATGTTCGAGGATCAGGAAGACGTGTTCTTCTACCTGACCCTGATGAACGAGAACTACCGCCACCCGGAAATGCCGATGGGCGCCGAAGAGGGCATCATCAAGGGTCTCTATCGCCTGAAGAAGACGACCCGCCCGGGCAAGAAACACGTCAACCTGATGGGGTCGGGAACGATCCTGGTGCAGGCGATGCAGGCGGCCGAGATGCTCGAGACGGATTTCGGCGTCACTTCCGACATCTGGTCCGCCACCAGCTTTAACGAGCTGGCCCGCGATTGCCAGGACGCGGCACGCTTCAACCGGTTGAACCCGTTCGCGGAACCAAAGAAGTCCTACATCGCCAGGCAGTTGGACGGCGTCAAAGGTCCGATCATCGCCGCCACCGACTACATGAAGAACTATGCCGAGCAAGTCCGTGCCTGCGTGCCGGGCCGCTACACGGTGCTGGGCACCGACGGTTTCGGCCGGTCCGACAGCCGGGTGAACCTGCGGCGCTTCTTCGAGGTTGATGCGAACCACATCGCCGCCGCGGCGATGGTCGACTTGTGGCGCGAGGGCGCGGTGTCCGAAAAGGATGTCGCGACGGCTTTGAAAAAATACGACATCGACGGCGGCAAGCCGAACCCGCGGCTCGTGTAAGCGCGGAACGAGGAGACAAGACCAATGACTACAGAAGTGAAAGTCCCCGATATCGGCGATTTCAAGGACGTGCCGGTGGTGACCATCCTGGTCAGCGTGGGCGATACGATTGCCGTCGAAGACCCCATCGTCGAGCTTGAGAGCGACAAGGCCACCATGGAAGTGCCGTCCTCGACCGCCGGCGTGGTCAAGGAAATCAAGGTGTCCGAAGGCGACAAGGTGTCCGAAGGCTCGGTCATCCTCGTCGTCGAGGGCTCCGGCGCTGCCGAAGCGCCCGCCGAGGAGCCCAAGTCCGAAGCGGCACCCGCGCCCGCCGCCGCTCCGGCCGCCGCTGCACCCGCTGCCGCCGTGGCCCCGGCGCCCGTGACCGATGCGGGCTTTTCCAAGGTTCACGCATCACCATCGGTGCGCGCCTTTGCCCGCCGCGTCGAGGTGGACCTGAACAAGGTCAACGGTTCCGGCCGCAAGGGCCGCATCCTGCGCGAGGACGTGGAGAAGGCGCTGAAATCCCAGACCGTGCCCGCCGTGGCCGGTGGTGCCGTCGCGGGCGGCATGGGCATTCCGCCGATCCCGGTCGTGGACTTTTCCAAGTTCGGCCCGGTCGAGGACGTGGACATGCCCCGGATCAAGAAGATCTCGGGCCCCGCGCTGCACCGGTCCTGGTTGAACGTGCCGCATGTCACCCACAACGACGAGGCCGACATCACCGAGCTGGACAAGTACCGCAAGGAGATGGACACGATGGCCAAGGAAGACGGCTATCGCGTCACGCTGTTGTCTTTCGTCATCAAGGCGTCGGTCAGCGCGCTGAAAACCCATTGGGAATTCAACAGCTCGATCCATCCCGATGGCGACAAGCTGATCCGCAAGCATTTCTACAATATCGGGTTCGCCGCCGACACGCCGAACGGTCTGGTCGTACCGGTCATCAAGGATGCCGACCGCAAGGGCCTGGTGGAAATCTCGCAGGAGCTGGGCGAGCTGTCGGCCAAGGCCCGCAAGGGCGAGCTGAAGGGCCCCGACATGCAGGGCGCCACCTTTACCATCTCGTCGCTGGGCGGGATCGGTGGCACGTCGTTCACGCCCATCGTCAACGCGCCCGAAGTGGCCATCCTGGGCCTGACGCGGTCCAAGATGGCGCCGGTCTGGAATGGCGAGGAATTCGTGCCGCGCCTGATGCAGCCGCTGTCGCTGTCCTACGATCACCGTGCCGTCGATGGCGCCTTGGCCGCGCGTTTCTGCGTGACGCTCAAGACGCTGCTTGGCGATATGCGCAAGTTGATGTGGTAAGGAGCCGATCTGATGGAAGTCAAAGTCCCCGATATCGGCGATTTCAAGGATGTGCCGGTCGTAACGGTCCTGGTCAGCGTCGGTGACACCGTCGCCGCCGAGGATGCGCTGATCGAGCTGGAATCCGACAAGGCGACGATGGAAGTGCCGTCGCCCGCCGCCGGCAAGATCACCGCCATCGCCGTCAAGGAAGGTGACAGGGTCTCCGAAGGTTCGGTCATCCTGACGCTGGAAGGTGCCGATGCCCCGGCCGAAAAACCCGCGGCTGCCGAGGCGCCCGCTGCCGCTGCGCCGCAATCCGTGGCCGCCACGGGCACTGCGACCGGCGCCGGCGACGTGCATGCCGAGGTGGTCGTGCTGGGCTCGGGCCCCGGCGGCTACACCGCGGCGTTCCGCGCCGCCGACCTGGGCAAGAAAACCGTTCTGATCGAAAAGAACCCGACCCTGGGCGGGGTCTGCCTCAATGTCGGCTGCATCCCCTCCAAGGCGCTGCTGCACGTCGCCAAGGTGATGACCGAGGCCGAGGAAATGGGCGCGCATGGCATCAGCTTTGGCAAGCCCAAGATCGACCTGGACGAGCTGCGCGCCTTCAAGGATGGCGTGGTCGGTCAGCTGACCGGCGGTCTGGACGGGTTGTCCAAGGGCCGCAAGGTGCAGGTCGTGCGCGGCATGGGCAAGTTCACCGGGCCGAACATGATCGAGGTGCAGGGCGACGACGGCAAGACGACCGTCAGCTTTGACCAATGCATCATCGCAGCCGGTTCCGAACCGGTCACGCTGCCCTTCATCCCGCATGACGACGAACGGGTGATCGACAGCACCGGCGCACTGGAACTGCGCGACATCCCCAAGCGTATGCTGGTGCTGGGTGGCGGCATCATCGGGCTGGAGATGGCCTGCGTCTATGACGCGCTCGGCTCCAAGATCACCGTGGTCGAACTGATGGACCAGATCATCCCCGGCGCCGACAAGGACATCGTCAAGCCGCTGATGACCCGGATCAAGGGTCGCTACGAAAACATCTTCCTCAAGACCAAGGTCACCGCGGTCGAGGCCCAGAAGAAGGGGCTCAAGGTCACCTTTGAGGATGACAAGGGCGAGACGTTCTCGGACACCTTCGACAAGGTGCTGGTCGCCGTGGGTCGCAAGCCCAACGGCAAGCTGATCGATGCCGATAAGGCCGGCGTGGCGGTGGACGAACGCGGCTTCATCGCCGTGGACAGTCAGCAGCGCACCGGCGTGCCGCATATCTTCGCCATCGGTGACGTGGTGGGCCAGCCGATGCTGGCGCACAAGGCGGTGCACGAAGGCAAGGTGGCGGCCGAGGTCTGCGCGGGCGAGAACCGGCATTTCGACGCCAAGCTGATCCCGTCGGTCGCCTATACCGACCCCGAGGTCGCCTGGTGCGGTCTGACCGAAACCGAAGCCAAGGCCAAGGGCATCAAGGTCGAGAAAGGCGTCTTCCCCTGGGCGGCGTCGGGCCGCAGCCTGTCGAACGGTCGGTCCGAAGGCGTGACCAAGCTGCTGTTCGATCCCGAGGATCAGCGCGTCGTCGGCGGCATGATCGTCGGCACCAATGCGGGCGACCTGATTTCCGAGGTCGCGCTGGCCATCGAGATGGGCGCCGACGCGGTCGATCTGGGCCACACGATCCACCCGCACCCGACGTTGTCGGAAACGGTGAACTTTGCCGCCGAGATGTTCGAGGGCACGATCACAGACCTGATGCCGCCGAAAAAGCGCAAGCACTGAGCGACGTCCGGTGCAGCCGTTGCCGAAAGGCGCGGCTGCACCGCCAGACCGTCATCGCGTTCATGCCGCGCGGTCATGGGGGCGGCACACCGCCCGGGCGACATCGACAGGCTGCAATCACCGCCCGATGACGGCGTTTTCCTCTTCCGAGACATCGTAGCCCAGGGCGTCGAGACCCGCTTCGAGATTGTCGGCCAGGTGTGGTGTGCCGATCAGGTAGTCTGCGGTCGGTGTGGTCGCTTCGGCATAGGCGGTCTGGTAGGCCTCGGTGTATTCCTCGGCTTCGAACGACCCGCGTCCGACCCACATGACCGCGACCAGCCCCGCTTGTTCTTCTTCGTCCATGCGGTCGATGAAGGCCCGCAATTCGCCCTCGGCGCGGTCGAGTTCGCGTGCCATCACGATGACCTGCGCGACCTTTCTGACAGAGATGCTTTCCATGACGGGTCTCCTCCTTGCCGGGAAAAGGTGCATTCCCGGTGCGTCCCCGTCCTTGATCTTACGCAAATAGCCGATAGTAGAGCCAGTCCGGAAGCAACTGCGATCCGCGAAACACCAGCGAAAAGAGGGTCGGAAAGCTGCGTTTGAACCGATCGCTGGTCATGTGCTCGAAATAGGCGCGCGCGGCGTCTTCGGGCGCCATGATGAACGGCATGGAAAAGCTGTTCTTGTCGGTCAGCCGCGTCTTGACGAAACCGGGATTGACCAGCTGCACGTCGATATCGCTGCGATGCAGATCCGCGTGCAACGATTCCGCCAAAGCCATGACGCCGGCCTTGGATGCGACGTAGGGCGCCGCATTGGGCAGGCCGCGAAAGCCCGACAAAGACCCGGTCAGAACGATGTGGCCGTGGCCGCGTTCGACGAACCGCGGCACGACGACCCCCATCAGCTTCATCGCTCCTGTGAAATTGACATCGGCCATGAGGTTGGCCTGCTCTGCATCCCATTCCTTGGCGCCGAAGGGCCAGTAGACGCCTGCCATGTGAACGACACCGTCGATTTCACCCGCTTCGTCCAACACCGTCTTGAGGCCCTTCGCATCGGTGATGTCTACGGGTGCAACATGCGCCTTTCCCGGCAGCGCCTCGGAAAGCGCGCGCAAACTGTCTTCGGAACGGGCCGACAGAACCAATTCGACCCCGGCGACGCTCATCCGGTGTGCCAGCGCGGCGCCAAGCCCTTCAGACGCGCCGACCAGCCAATAGCGTTTTCCGGCCCACTCTCTCATGCGGTCTCACGCGGGCGCATGGTGGCGACAAGCTCGGCGACCTTGATACCGAACTTGCGGAACTGGCTGCGGTTCACGATGGTGCCGTTGGGCGCAAGATACATCCAGTCGGTGGTGTCCAGAACATGGCCGCCGGAATCGTCGGGCAGCCTGATGCGGTATTTCAGTTGCACTGTCGGGCCCGATTGCTGTCCTTCGCCTTCGCCTACCACGTCGGGTGCTGTCGCCTTGATGCGGCCATCATTTCCCAGCGTCAGGTTCCATTCGCGATGCTGAACATTGCCGCTGTCATATTCGAAGCGCTCTTTCATGATGCCGCGGTTGCCTTCCCATTGCGCATCGAACTCGCCGACGAAACGCGATGTCACCCGCCCGGTGGGACCGTAGATCACGCCTTCGCAGGTGATCGGACCGTTGAGGTGGATGCGCAGGTCAAAGCTGCGGCCCGGCACATCGGCATAGTCCTCGGGCTTCTGCGCAAGAAAACCTGCCTTGCGGCTGACCAACCAGGTCAGCCCGGCGACGGCGATGGCACCGAACAGGACGAAAAGAAGGGCTTCCATGTCAGTCCTCCTCTATCTGGGTGGTGGCCAGCAGGCCGATTGCCACCAGTTTCAACAAACAGGGCACGCCCGCATAAAGCAGGCCGAGCGTTTCAAGGGCGTCTTCGCTGTTCTGGTTTCCCGGCTGGAAACCGCGCATTTCCAACAGAGGAAGTAGCGCTGCGGCTGCAAAAGCCAGCGTGAATTTCGACACGAACGACCACAGTGCAAAGCCTTCGGCGGCATTCGGGGCGACACGCGCCATGCGACGGGCGAAGAGCGCTGGCAAAAGCGTCAGGTCCGCACCCAGCGTCGCGCCCGACGCCAGGCAGATCACCGCGAAAAGCCAGGTGTCGCCAGCGCGCAGGGCCAGTGCGCCGCCAAACGCCACAATGGCCAGGACCATCGCCGCCAGCAGCACGCGTTGCGCGCCATATCGTTCGGCTGCGAGGCCCCAAAGCGGCGCGGCGCCCGCGGCTGCGAGGAAGAAAAGCAGCAATAGCGGCCCTTCCCAGCCCGCCGCGTCCAGGCGGCTTTCGACGAAGAACAGAAACAGCGTCGAACTGACCGCGACAGGTGCGGCATTGACGAAGGCGATCATCAGCAAGCGCCGCGCGGTGCGGTCCGACAGGATGGTTCCGAAGCCGGAGCGCGGCAGGGCTATGCGCCCGCGCCATTCCGGTGCCATCAGCAGCGCGGCAAGCGCGGTCAATGCCGCGAAGACCACCGCGAATGCGGCGAAAGGCGGCAATGCGGTGGCTGCAAACAGGGTTGGCAGAACCGATGCCACGCAGACGCCGGTCAGGGCACCGGTTTCGCGCCAGCGGGCCAGCCGGAAATGCCCCTGGCCGGGCAGGTCGCCGGCCTTGGTGACGCCGCGCGCGTAGAACGCAATGGTGAGAAAGGAAAAGGCCGAAAAGACCAGCGTCAGCATCAATGCGAACCACCAAAGCGGGGGCAGCAGGGGTGGCAGCGCGAAAAGTCCGATCATCCCGCCCGCCATGATCGCCGCTGCGATCGCAACGGCGATCCCCCGAGCGTTCGACAGAGCCGCGGCCAGACGACCGAGCAGCGGATCCTGCACGACATCCAGCAGGCGCAGCCCGAACAGCACCGCGCCGAGCGCTCCGAGGCTGACGGCGAATTCGTCGGCGTAGAATTTCGGTGCGTGTATGTAGATGGGCAGGCCAGCCGCCGACAATACGCCGGCAAAAACGGCGTAGGCTGGAAGTCGGGCGGAATGCGTCACTGGGTGACGTCCTCGAGCGGCGGTTCGGGACGGGGCCGGTAGCGCGCGCCTTTCCACCAGAGCTTGAACGCCTGCCAATGGATCAGGGCCAGCACGCGACGCGACCCGAACGGCCGTCGCAACAGCGCGCCAACCACGCCGCGATTGGTCAGGGGTTTCCGGGTGCCGGTCAGGGTGGCGATCAAACCCCCGTCGCCATGGCTGAATTCGATCCAGATCCCGATCCGGTCGGGCTGGATGTCGAAGCGAAAGACATAACCGCCGGCGATGGGCTGGAATGGCGACACATGAAAGATCTTGGTCGCCACGAGCCGGTCCGAGGGGAGGATCTCGGACCGGTCCGGCTTGACGCACAGGTAGGAATGCCGGTCGCCGAAGGTATTCGTGACTTCTGCGATGACCGCGATCAGCTTGCCGTCAGCGGTGTGCGAAAGCCAGAACGACACCGGGTTGAAGACATGGCCCAGAACGCGCGGCTGGGCGAGCAACAGCAAGGCACCCGGCGCGTGAACCTGGTGTTGCTTCAGCACCTCGCGTGCCCAGACCGGGCCGCTGCCCGCTCCGGGCGCGCCGCCGTGATCCCGGTCATGCAGCGCAGTCACGCCACGCCTGTTGCGCCGAAACAACGCGGGGCCGCGTGCATCGACTTCGGCATCCAGCAGAAGATAGTCGATCGAATAGCGAAACGCGTTTTCGATCGCCCCTTTGCGGCCATGGTAGGTGTGACCCGCGATATGTTCGACAGCGCTCATGCCGCGGTGGCGACCGCGTCGCGGGCACGGATGGCGTGCACGACGTCGACAGCCGATGACAGACCGTCCTCGTGAAAGCCGTTCTTCATCCAGGCGCCGCAGAACCAGGTGCGCTGCGTTCCGTTCATCGCCCGCACCACGTCCTGCGCTTCGAGAGCGGCCAGGTCATAGACGGGGTGGCGCAGTGTGACCTCGTCATAGATCAACTCTTGGCGGATCGGGCGGGCCGAGTTCAGCGTCACGAACATCGGATCGTCCTGTGGAATGGCCGGTTGCAGCTTGTTCATCCAGTAGGTCAGGTCGATCTGGTTCATCTCCTTCACCGCGTCTTCGGTGTAGTTCCAGGACGACCAGCAAACGCGCCGCTTGGGCATGACGCTGGCATCGGCGTGCAGAACGATCTTGTTCGGCTGATAAGCGACGGCGCCCAATGCGCGCTGTTCGACCTTCGTGGCGTCTGTCAGCAAGCGCAGCGAGTCGTCGGAATGGGTGGCGAAGACGACGTCGTCGAAGATTTCCCACTCGCCGCCTTTCGCCTTGATCTCGACACCCGTCACGGTGCGGCGCACCGCCTCGACCGGGCAGCCGGTGCGGAATGCGACACCCTGAACCTTCATCGCTTCGGCAAGACGGCTCACGTATTCGGTCGACCCGCCGCGCACCGTATACCATTGGTGCTGGCCGGCGTGATGCAACAGCGCGTGGTTCTCGAAGAACTGGATCAGCGCATGTGCCGGGAAATCCAGGATCTTGTCGGTCGGCGTCGACCAGATCGCGCCGGACAGCGGCAGCAGGTAGTAATCGCGGAACCAGTCTCCGGTACCCATCGCGTCCAGAAAATCGCCCAGGCTTTGCGTCCTGTCGTTGGCCGCATCGAGCGCACGCGCGTTGAAGCGCACGATGTCGCGGACCATGCGCAGGAATCGCGGGTTCACCGCGTTTCGTTTCTGAGCGAACAGGGCACCCAGGCTGGCAAGCCCGTATTCGATCGCGCCGCCACGCAGGCTGGCGGAAAAGCTCATGTCCGATTTCATCACCGGCACGGCAAGCCGATCGAACAGCCCGGTCAGGTTCGGATAATTCGCATAGTTGAAGACGATGAACCCGGTATCGACCGGTTGGTCGCCGTTCTTTCCGGCGATCCGCGTCCGTGCATGACCGCCCAGCCGGGGCTCGGCCTCGAACAGGGTGACACGGTTGTCATCGGCCAGCATGTGAGCGGCGCCCATCCCGGAAATACCCCCCCCGATCACGGCGATGTGGCGGGGCGAGGCGGCGCGGGCTTCGAATGGCATGTGTCAGGTTCCTTGCTTTTCTTTTTGTCTAACGAAACTTACGGCGCGCGGTAGGCTTCGGATGAAAATGAGTTCAGAAAAAAAAATTGATCCGTTTCCCGAACGGCGGCGTATTCAGTCCATGTTAGGCAGCATTGACATCCTGGATGCAGACCACAGCGCCGCGGTTGCGCCGCGCGACACAACCTGCGATGCCAAGGGACAGTCAGCTGCGAGGACGCGACGCGTGACCGAAAAGACGCGTGAAGACAGTGCGGAATGGGTCGAGCGTATCGTCCGGATTCGCGACAACAAGGATGAAGCCGCGTTCGTCGAGGTGTTTGGGCATTTCGCGCCGCGGGTTAAGGCATTTCTGATGCGATCGGGCGCCGACGCCGCGCTGGCTGAGGAATGCGTTCAGGAAGTTTTGGCCACGGTTTGGAACAAGGCGGCCTTGTTCGACCCGAGCCGGGCATCGGTGGCGACGTGGATATTCACGATCGCCCGGAACAAGAAGATCGACGCGCTGCGCAAGCAGCGGCGGCCCGAACCCGAAGACCTCCCCTGGGGGCCCGAGTCGGAGCCGGATCAGGCCGAAATAATCGGCCTGCAACAGGAGAGTGAGAAACTGGGTGCGGCCATCGCGGCTTTGCCTGAAAAGCAACGAGACTTGATCCAGAAGGCCTATTTCGGCGACCTCAGCCACTCCGAGATCGCCGAACAGACGGGCCTGCCACTGGGCACTATCAAGTCGAGGATACGGCTGGCACTGGACCGCTTGCGCCATGCCATGGACCAGAGATGACGACGATGAAGATTACCCACCACCTTACCGATGACCTGATCCTGGGCTACTCCGCCGGAACGTTGACCGAAGCAGTTAACCTGATCGTGGCCAGCCATATCTCACTGTGCGACGAATGCCGCGCAGCGGTCGAAAGCTATGATGCCGTGGGCGGTGCCGTCATCGAGACGGCGGACACGGTCGCGGTCTCCGACGATTGCCTTGATGGCGCGCTGGCCCTCATCCGCAAATCCCCTGCCACGGGTGCGACATCCGAAAAGAAACGGCGCAACGATCCGGTTCTTCCGGCGCCGCTTCTGGATTACGTTGGCGGGTCGCTTGACGATGTGAAGTGGCGCTCGGTTGGCATGGGGGTCAAACAGGCGATCCTCAAGACGTCTCCCGAGGCGACCGCGCGCCTTCTGTTCATTCCGGCCGGCACGGCGATCCCGGATCATGGCCATAACGGAATGGAATTGACCCTGGTGCTGAAAGGCGCATTCCAGGATGAGGACGGGCGTTTCGCGCGCGGCGATATCGAGATCGCGAGCGAGGACATGCATCATACCCCGATCGCCGATCTGTCAGAGGATTGCATCTGCCTTGCCGTCACCGACGCACCGTTGCAATTCCGTGGACTGCTGCCGCGTCTGGTTCAGCCGTTCGTCAAGATCTGATCCCCCCGAGCCGCGTTTGCGGCTGTCATGAGGGGCGCGCCTATCGCAGGGAGCGCCCCTTCATGATCGCGTTAGGCCCGAATTTTCTTCTGATACTGTCGGTTGCCCGCTCCGCGCCCGCGCGTGCACCAGCCTGTGGGTCAAGAAGGTCGCCTTCGCGGTCGGCCTGGGATTCGGGCACGAGATCGCCCAGACCCGCGCCGATCAGGCGATAGGGCCCCTTGTCGCCGACCTGGTCGAAAAGGCTGCGCGCGACACGATAGAGGCGGTCGGCCATCTGCGTCGCATCGGGCAACAACTGCCGTCGTGTCAGAAGGGTGAAATCGGCCCGTTTGAGCTTCAGTGTCACGACGCGGCCCGCCAGCCCCTTGGCCTTTGCGCGGTCGGCGACCTTTTCGCACATCCGCCAAAGATGCCCGTCGAGAATGTCGGGATCGTCGGTGTCGTCGTGAAAGGTGGTCTCGTTCGAGATCGACTTCATCGGCGCGTGGCGCGTGACCCGTCGCTTGTCCTGGCCGCGCGCCAGGTGCCAGAGCCGGTCGCCCATCGATCCGAACCGGGCGGTCAGGTCCTGCCTGTCCCACCGCAACAGGTCGTCGAATGTCCGGATGCCCGCGCGGTCAAGCGCCTCCTGCGTTGCCGCCCCGACCCCCCAGATCATCCGCACCGGCTTGGGGCGCAAGAACGCCTCGGTCTCGGCGGCGCCGATCACCGCAAAGCCCTGCGGCTTGTCGAGATCCGAGGCGATCTTGGCCAGGAACTTGTTGTGGCTGAGCCCGATCGACCCGGTCACGCCCAATTCCGCTTTCATGCGCCTGACCAGACGCGCAAGCATGACCGCGGGCGGTGCGTTGTGCAGCCGAGCGGTGCCGCTGAGATCCAGGAACGCCTCGTCCAGCGACAGCGGTTCGATGGCCGGGGTCAGCGCCTCCATCATCTCGCGGATCTGGCGCGAGACCTCGGCATAGACCTGCATCCGCGGCTTGAGAACGACGGCGTCGGGACACAGGCTCAGCGCCTTGAACATGGGCATTGCCGACCGCACGCCGCGAATCCTGGCGATATAACAGGCAGTCGACACCACGCCGCGCCGCCCGCCGCCGATGATGACGGGCTTGTCCGCCAGATCCGGGTTATCCCGTTTCTCGACACTGGCGTAGAAGGCGTCGCAATCCATATGGGCAATGGACAGGTTCCACAATTCGTCATGCGCCAGCACGCGGCGGCGCCCGCAGGCCGGGCATCGGCCCGGCGGTGTCGGGACCGTGTCGAATTGGCTCAGGCAATCGCGGCAGAGGGCTGGCATGATGTCGAGATCGGATTCCGTAAGCTTCAGTCTATCCAAGGGTTGATGCCGTGACCATGCCCGATCCCCGAACCCAGTTCGCCGGCGCCAAGGTGATGGTGTTTCTCGGAACCGACTTGCTGGTTCTGCAACGTGACCACAGTCCCGGCATTCCGTGGCCCGGATTTCTCGATTTTCCCGGTGGCGCCCGCGACGGCGACGAGACGCCAGAAGCCTGCGCGATCCGCGAGGCGGAAGAGGAAGTGGGGCTGCTGCTGGACGCCCGGGCGTTGACGCTTGCGCATCTACGCGACGTCGGCAGCGGGGTGAGTTGGTTTTTTGCAACGCACCTGCCCGGTTCCGCACGCGATGCCGTCCGCTTTGGCGGTGAAGGAGCGGGGTGGCTGACGATGCCGCCCGGGCTGTTCATCCAGCATCCCCATGCCATTCCGCATTTCCGGTCGATACTGCGCGACTACATGAAAAAAAGCCGGGAGGACGAACCTCCCGGCTAGTGAGGCTTGATCCCGAGGGACAGTGAGGGATCAGCGCGGGTCGGTCGAGACAGGCAGCGCTCGGACCAACCGGGTCACAGCTATTGTAACTCAGGCGGCGCGGCGCGGTTCCCAGTTTTCGTCACTTTCTTCTTCGGCCACACGCGCGCCCAGGCGACCTGGCGCGTTCAGCGCGGCCAGCGCGTCGCGCAGCAACCCGTCGCTGATCGCGTCGAATTCCGCGCTCAGCGGTGCCTCGTGGCTCGCCGCGACGCTGAACCGGCCAAGTGGCGCGTGAAAAGTGACCAATGCCTCGAAACAGGCGCCGGATGGATTGTATGCGATCTCACCGATCTGGGTCTTGATATCGGACATGCTCGTGCCTCCGGGTTATTCACATTGTCCTGTGGATAACTCGGAAGTGGGCATTCCGTTCCGCCGCGCCAACATCCCACACGAAATCGTGCAGTTGCAGCATGTGGAAGTACCGAATGGCTAGGCTCGCGCCGCTGCAAGCTCTGCGACGATCGCCTTTGCGGCGGCCAGCGGGTCGGACGCGCGGTGGATCGGACGGCCGACCACGATGTGATCGGCGCCAGCGGCAATGGAAGCGGCCGGCGTTGCCACGCGTTTCTGATCGCCCAGATCGGCGCCAGCGGGACGCACGCCGGGGGTGACGATCAAGCGGCCTGCGCTTTGCGGCAGCGCGCGGATCATCGCCGCCTCGTGGGGCGAGGCAATCACACCATCGGCCCCGGCCTGAAAGGCGCGTTCCGCGCGTTCGGCCACAAGATCGGGAACGGCACCTTCGCGGATCAGGCTGGCGTCCAGATCGGCCCGGTCAAGCGAAGTGAGAATGGTGACAGCCAGGATTTTCAGATTCGAGCCGGCCGCGCCTTCGCGCGCCGCCCTGACAACATGCGGATCGCCGTGCACCGTCAGGAAATCCAGATCATATTGCGCCAGACCGCGCACCGCCGCTTCGACCGTGGCGCCGATGTCGAACAGCTTCATGTCCAGGAAAACGCGCTTGCCGTGTTCTTGCTTCAACTCGTTGGCCAGCGCCAGGCCACCGCCTGTCAGCATCCCCAGCCCGATCTTGTAGAACGAAACGGCCTCGCCAAGCGTTTCGGCCATTTGCAGGCCCTCTAGCGCATTGGGAACATCGAGGGCGACAATCAGGCGGTCATCGGACATGGGTGGGCTCCGTCGGTTTAGGCGGTGATGGCGATCAGGCAGGGGCGCGTCAAGACCGGTCTTGAACCGCGGCCCCCGGCTGACCATCTAGAAAGCGAGGCTCACAAACCCGTGTGCTGCGACGGCAGGTGCGGGTGATACGGGCGCTTAACGGAAGGAGAGACCGATGAACTTGGAGAAGTTCACCGAGCGGTCGCGCGGCTTTATCCAGGCCGCTCAGACGATCGCCATGCGGGAAAGCCACCAGAAACTGGCCCCCGAACACATTCTCAAGGCACTGTTGGACGACGACCAGGGGCTGGCCAGCAACCTGATAACCCGCGCGGCCGGTGCGCCCGAACGCGTGCGGCAGGCACTGGATACCAAGCTGGCCAAGATTCCTAAGGTCGGCGGTGATGCCGGGCAGATCTATCTGGATTCGGCGACCGGTCGCGTGCTGGACGAGGCGGAAAAGATCGCGACCAAGGCCGGCGACAGTTTCGTCCCGGTCGAGCGCATCCTGATGGCGTTGGCGATGGTGAAAAGCCCCGCCAAGGAGGCACTCGAAGCCGGGGCCGTCACTGCGCAGCAGCTGAACGAAGCTATCAACGACATTCGCAAGGGTCGCACCGCGGATACGGCCAGCGCCGAAGAAGGCTATGACGCGCTGAAGAAATATGCCCGCGATCTGACCGAGGCGGCGCGCGAGGGAAAGATCGACCCGATCATCGGCCGCGACGAGGAAATCCGCCGCGCCATGCAGGTGCTCAGCCGCCGGACCAAGAACAACCCGGTTCTGATCGGTGAACCCGGCGTCGGCAAGACCGCCATCGCCGAAGGTCTCGCCCTGCGCATCGTCAATGGCGACGTGCCCGAAAGCCTGCGCAACAAGAAACTGCTCAGCCTCGACATGGGCGCGCTGATCGCCGGTGCGAAATACCGCGGCGAATTCGAAGAGCGGCTCAAGGCCGTGCTGTCCGAAGTGACCGGCGCGGCGGGCGAGATCATCCTGTTCATCGACGAGATGCACACGCTGGTGGGCGCAGGCAAGGCGGATGGCGCGATGGACGCGTCGAACCTGCTGAAACCGGCGCTGGCACGGGGCGAATTGCACTGCGTCGGGGCCACGACGCTGGATGAATACCGCAAACATGTGGAAAAGGACGCGGCGCTGGCTCGCCGGTTTCAGCCCCTGATGGTCGAAGAACCGACGGTCGAAGACACGATTTCCATCCTGCGCGGTATCAAGGAAAAGTACGAGCTGCACCACGGCGTGCGGATTTCGGACTCGGCGCTGGTGTCGGCGGCAATGCTCAGCCATCGCTACATCACCGACAGGTTCCTGCCCGACAAGGCCATCGACCTGATGGATGAGGCGGCCAGCCGGTTGCGTATGGAGGTCGACAGCAAGCCCGAGGAACTGGACGCGCTGGACCGCGACATCCTGCAGAAGCAGATCGAGGTCGAGGCGCTCAAGAAGGAAGAGGACCAGGCCTCCAAGGACCGGCTGGAAAAGCTGGAAAAGGAACTGGGTGATCTGCAGCAGCAATCTGCCGCGATGACGGCGCAATGGCAGGCCGAACGCGACAAGCTGGCCAGCGCCCGTGACATCAAGGAACAGCTTGACCGCGCGCGCGCAGAGCTCGACCAGGCCAAGCGCGAGGGCAACCTGGCCCGCGCGGGCGAGTTGTCGTACGGCGTGATCCCGGGTTTGGAAAAGCAGCTCAAGGAAGCCGAGGAAGGCGACGAGGTGATGGTGGACGAGGCCGTGCGCCCCGAACATATCGCATCGGTCGTCGAACGCTGGACCGGCATCCCGACGGCCAAGATGCTGGAAGGCGAACGCGAGAAACTGCTGCGGATGGAAGATGACCTGCACAGGCGGGTCATCGGCCAGGATGCCGCGGTCAAGGCGGTGTCGAATGCCGTGCGCCGGGCACGCGCCGGGCTGAACGACGAGAACCGCCCGCTGGGCAGCTTCCTGTTCCTGGGCCCCACCGGCGTGGGCAAGACCGAGTTGACCAAGGCGGTGGCCGAGTTCCTGTTCGACGACGAACACGCGATGGTGCGGGTCGATATGTCGGAGTTCATGGAAAAGCATTCCGTCGCCCGTCTGATCGGCGCGCCTCCGGGCTATGTCGGCTATGACGAAGGCGGTGTGCTGACCGAAGCGGTGCGGCGCCGGCCCTACCAGGTCGTGCTGTTCGACGAGGTCGAAAAGGCGCATCCGGATGTGTTCAACGTCTTGTTGCAGGTGCTGGATGACGGCGTGTTGACCGACGGTCAGGGCCGCACGGTCGACTTCAAGCAGACGCTGATCTTGCTGACGTCGAACCTTGGGTCGCAGGCTCTGTCGCAGCTCCCGGACGGGGCCGACAGCGCTCAGGCGCGGCGCGACGTGATGGATGCGGTGCGGGCCCATTTCCGCCCCGAATTCCTCAATCGACTGGACGAGACGATCATTTTCGACCGGCTCAAGCGCGAAGACATGGACGGGATCGTCGATATCCAGTTGGCACGTTTGCTGCGGCGTCTGGCGGCGCGCAAGATCATGCTGGAACTGGACAGCGGCGCCAAGACCTGGCTGGCGGAAGAAGGCTATGACCCTGTCTTCGGCGCACGCCCGCTCAAGCGTGTGATCCAGCGCGCCCTGCAGGATCCGCTGGCCGAAATGCTGTTGGCAGGAGACATCAAAGACGGCGATACCGTGCCTGTCAGCGCCGGAGCCGACGGATTGATCATCGGCGATCGGATCGCGGCATCGAACCGCCCCCGTCCGGACGACGCGGTCGTTCATTGATCGCCGTTTGAAATCAACAAGGCCCGCCGAAACGGCGGGCCTTGCTTTTGCCCCCCGGGCTTTCTCAGAAAAGGAAATCGCCGGCGTCGAGATCGCTGATGTCGATACCGGTCAGCGTGATGCTGTTGGCCATTGACCCCGGCATCAACACGAACGCGTCGGCCCCGTTCTGGGAAATCGCAAGGTCGCCGAACCCGGTCAGTCCCAGCGACTGCAAGTTCATCACGTCGACGCCGTTTTCGAAGTCGGTGATGGTATCGCGACCGGAATTCGCATTGAACACGAAGCTGTCCGCGCCGCTGCCGCCGGTCAGGTAGTCGTGTCCGATACCGCCATTGAGCACATCGTCGCCCGCGCCGCCATCCAGGCGGTCGTTGCCGTGATTGCCGGACAGGGTGTCGTTGTCTTCGTCTCCGAACAGCGAGTCGTTGTTGTAACCGCCGGCCAGGTTGTCCTCGCCCTGGCCGCCGAAGATGCGGTCATTGCCGTTGCCGCCGATGGCCGTGTCATTGCCTGCACCACCGTAGATCAGATCGCGCCCGCCCTGGCCGTAGAGCTCATCGTCGCCGTCCAATCCCTGGATCTTGTCGTCGCCGCCATCTGCGCTGATGACGTCGTTGACGGCGCTACCGACCAGGTTGTCCTTGAAGGCCGTACCAGTGATCTGGCTGGGCAAAAGCTCGAAGTCGTTCGCCGACAGCGTTGCCGAGTCGATGCCAGCCAACAGGATCGTGTTGCCACCACCGAGATCGACAAGAGCGTCGGCCCCGACCTGGGACAACGCCATGTCGTCAAGACCGTCGAAACCAAGGGTGGTGACGTCGATCTTGTCGATGCCCAGTTCAAAGTCCTCGATGCGGTCCTGTCCGGACGCGATGCCGATATTGAACACGTCTGCGCCGGTTCCTCCGGTCATGGTGTCGTTTCCGAACCCGCCGTCGAGGTGGTCGGCGTCATCACCGCCGTCGAGGACGTCGTCGCCCTTGCCGCCCAACAGCTTGTCGGCGCCTGCGTCGCCCGACAGGGTGTCGTCGCTGTTGCCGCCGTTCAGCGTATCGTCGTCCGCACCGCCCGAAAGCACGTCGCTACCGCTGGCGCCGATCAGCGTGTCGTTGCCTTCTCCGCCGTTCAGGACATCGTCATGGGCACCGCCGTGCAAGTAGTCGTTTCCGGCCTGACCATTCAGGCTGTCGGTTCCGTTACCACCGAATGCGGTGTCGTTTCCGTCGCCACCGTCGATCGTGTCCCTGCCGGTTCCGCCGTCGATTTCGTCATCGCCGCCTTCCCCCAGAATGCTGTCGGCGCCAGCCGAGCCCCGCACGCTGTCGTTGCCTTCGCCACCGGCAAACGTATCGTCACCGCCAAGCAGGTCCACGTCATCTGCCGAGGCAAGGCCGGTGACGTTGTCCGCGCCTTCGGTAATGCCATAGGGATCGGCCACGGCCACATCGACCGAATATGTCGCCGGTGCGCCGGTATGGTTCATGACCTGGATGACCCCGGTCATGGTGTTGTCGGGCGTGAAGTCGAAGCGCAGCACACCGCTGGTGAAACTGAAATTCGTGAATTGCCCGAACGAAGTCGCTCCGGGCGTCTGGTGAACGATCCCGTTTTCATCCGCGAACAGGCGGAAGGCATGGTAGTTCGCCGGGTTGTAGAGAGCGAATTCGAACGTGCCTGACCAGCTGTCGACTTCCAGCGAAAAGGTCACTGTCTCGCCGGCGATCAGGTTGGTTGCGTTGATGCGATCGTCGGTGTCTCCGACGCCGAATCCGCCTTCGAAGGTGTCCCCGGATGTGATGTTGTAGTTGCTGTATACGGTGAACGGATCGCCCGCTGCGTCCGCGGTTTCGAAAATCGTTGCCATGTCCTTACCCACTGCTACTCAGGTTTCGTTTCGTCGCCCCGTAACCGCTTGATTTTTACGGATCGTTGCGTTCGGTAAGGCGTTCCTAGGTTTGGTTAATGGCGGTGGTTGGACGGATAAGAGGTATGTTCGGGGCAACAAATTCACCGATTTCGCCGCAATGTGTCCGGTTCGAGATCAATTGGTTCGATGTCCGACCGGGCGTCGACGACGGATCGCGCAGCAAAGCGGCATGAAAAGGGCCCGCTTGGAGAGCGGGCCGTGACCGGTGCGTGCTGGCGGTGTCTAGTCCAGGCCGATGGCCGATTTCGCGATGCGGTCCAGCAAGGCCTGGATTTCCTCCATCGGTCCCGCCGGGAAGGTCCGGAACCCGATGGTGGTGACATCCGGTGTGTCCGGGCGCACGAAAACGAAAATGTCGTACGGGCAGTAGATGATATTCATCGGGTCGGCTTCCATGACCTTGCGCGACAATGCCGCCGAGCAAAAGCTGAAGATCTGGGCCTCCTCGAACAGGACCGTGTCGGATCCAACATCGGCGCGGGTGCGCTCCAGCATGTCGCCGGTGTGGGAAACGGCGTCGATCACAAGCCCTTCGTTCGTGATCGCGCTTTCCAGGCCGAAGACGACGTCTTCGAAACTTTCATCGGTGTCATAGGTGATCACCTCTGCCGCCGACGCGGCGAATGCCAGCGAGGCGACGGCGGCTGCCAACAAGGTCTTGAACATGGTTCCCTCCCATTCAGGTCGCGACCGGGCTTGCGCGCGGCCTTCCGACCTTTGCTTGATACCGGTGGACTTGGCGGTTGCCTTTGAGGCAGATCAACACATGCTGGACGACGCATGTGAACAGGGCCGGAACGCGTTGGAAAAAACTGGGGTCCGCGGCAAGAAACGAACGCTGCGACCTGTACGAAAACGGGCGGCCACTGGGGCCGCCCGCTGGGATCGTGACTGGAAAGCGGATCAACCCTCGGCGGGCAGGATCACCTTGTCGATCACGTGGATGACGCCGTTCGACGCTTCGATATCGGCGGTGACCACGGACGCGTCATTGATCATCACGCCGTTGTCGAGATCGATCATGATGTTGCCGCCCTGAACGGTGGCTGCGGTCATGTCGTCCTGGAGGTCGGTCGACATCACTTTGCCCGGGATGACATGGTAGGTCAGGATGGCAACCAGCTTGTCCTTGTTCTCGGGCTTCAGCAGGTCTTCGACGGTGCCTTCCGGCAGCGCGGCAAAGGCTTCGTCGGTGGGGGCGAAAACGGTCAGCGGGCCTTCACCCTTCAGGGTATCGACCAGGCCGGCGGCGGTGGCGGCGGCAAGCAGCGTCTCGAAGCTGCCCGCTGCAGCTGCGGTGTCGACGATATCTTTCTGCATCGAACCTGCAATGGCGGCGGTGGCCAGTGCGGTCGCAGCGGTCAGGGACAGAACGGTCTTGCGAAGCATGTGTTCAACTCCTTTTGAACATAAGGGGTCCCGCGTGTTGGGATATGCAGGATACGGGTGATATAGACGCTTGGATCATTGCTTCACGCCGATGTGCGAATTGTTGCCAAGTTTTTGAAATACAGGCGAAAAAGCGCTTGAATCCACGCATCACATCGGCGTCAGCGCGGTTGATCGGAACACCCTTCGCGCTATCGCCCGATTGTTTCAGTAGCCAAACTGTGCGTGAGGGTGACTGGATTTGCAGAGGGCGTGGCGTCATCTGTGGAAGAACACAAACACGCCGGAGAAACCCATGGCCTACCGCTGGAAGAACACCCTAACCCGAAAGGATGCGACGCCCGAGGCGGTGTTTCTGAACCGCCGTCAGATTCTGGCTGGCCTGGGGGCAAGCGGCCTTGCGATGGCCGCGGGTCAAGGCCGCGCGCAAGAAGCGCTTGAGCCCAACAGCTGGGAGGACATCACCAGCTACTGCAACTACTATGAATTCGGCACCGGCAAGAGCGATCCATCGCAGAACGCGCACCTGCTGACGACGTCGCCCTGGTCGGTGACGATTGACGGCCTGGTGGATCGGCCGGGCGACTATGCCTTTGACGAGATCTTGGCCGCAATGACCGTCGAAGAGCGCATCTACCGCTTCCGCTGCGTCGAGGCCTGGTCGATGGTGGTGCCCTGGAACGGGTTCGAGCTGGCCGACCTTCTTGATCTCGCAGGCGTTCAGGAGGGCGCGAAATATGTCGCCTTCGAAACCGTTCTGCGACCCGAGGAAATGCCAGGGACGCGGTTCCCGGTTTTGGACTGGCCCTATGTCGAAGGGCTTCGCCTGGACGAGGCGCTGCATCCACTGACGATGATGGCCACCGGCATCTACGGAAAACCGATCCCGAACCAGAACGGCGCGCCGCTGCGTCTTGTCGTACCGTGGAAATACGGTTTCAAGTCGATCAAGTCGGTGGTGCGCATCACCGTTACCGACACCGAGCCGCCGACCAGCTGGAACAAGGCCAATGCGCGCGAGTACGGGTTCTACAGCAACGTGAACCCGAACGTGGATCATCCGCGCTGGAGCCAGGCGACCGAACGCCAGATCGGCGGTGGCCTGTTCGCGCAACGGGTGCCGACACTGATGTTCAACGGCTACGAAGACGAAGTCGCGAGTCTTTATGACGGCATGGACCTGACCGAATTCTTCTGATGCTTGTCGATCGGATCAACAGCTGGGTCAGGCGCATCCCGAACTGGACCCTTTATATACTGTATGCGCTGCCGGCTCCCTGGCTGTTCTATCTTGGCATGACTGGCGGACTTGGCGCCGAGCCGATCAAGGCGTTGGAACATGAACTCGGCGAGATCGCGCTTCAGCTGCTTGTCATCGGTTTGTGCATCACGCCCTTGCGCCGGTTTCTGGGTATCAACCTCATCCGGTTCCGGCGTGCGTTCGGCTTGCTGGCGTTCTTCTATGTCACCCTGCACTTGCTGGTCTGGTTGGTGCTGGACGTACAGATACTGGGGCAGGTATGGGCCGATATCGTCAAGCGACCCTACATCACTGTCGGAATGGTCGCGTTCGCGCTGATGATTCCTCTGGCGATCACATCGAACAACTGGTCGGTGCGCAAACTGGGTACGCGCTGGCGTGCGCTTCACAAGCTGACCTACGCGGTCGGGCTGCTGGGCGCGACGCACTTTGTAATGCTGAGCAAGGGCTTTCAGCTTGAACCGCTGATCTACCTGGCAGTGATCCTGGCATTGCTGGTGCTGCGGGGGACCGCGCAACGACAGGGCCGGGCTGCACGCTCGGCCTGAGACCTCGATTCATCAAACAACGGTCGACACGGACCC